>CAWKJQ010000028.1:0-577542 GCA_963849935.1 uncultured Actinomycetota bacterium | reverse complement strand
GTGTCGACGTCCATTGCGCTGCCGCCGTGGCTGATCTCCGGCAACGTGCGGGTCAGAGACGCCGACCCGCTCGGCACGCCTCGCGCCACTCCGCGGCGCGCATCGTCGCCGGGCTAAGGTGAGCGCCGTGGCCGAGATCGCGCCGCTGCGCGTGCAACTGATCGCCAAGACCGACTTCTTGGCGCCCCCGGACGTGCCGTGGAGCACCGACGCCGACGGCGGCCCGGCGCTGGTCGAGTTCGCCGGGCGGGCCTGCTATCAAAGCTGGTCGAAACCCAACCCCAGGACCGCGACCAACACCGGCTACATCAAGCACATCATCGACGTCGGGCACTTTTCGGTGCTCGAACACGCGAACGTGTCGTTCTATGTCACCGGCATCTCGCGGTCGTGCACCCATGAACTGATCCGGCATCGGCACTTCTCCTATTCGCAGCTCTCACAGCGTTACGTCCCCGAGAAGGACCCGCACGTCGTCGTCCCGCCGGGCCTGGAAGACGATCCGGAACTGCAGCAAATCCTGGCCGCGGCCGCCGACGCCAGCCACGCCACCTACACCGAGTTGCTGGCCAAGTTGGAGGCCAAGTTCACGGCGGGTGAGCCCGGAGAAAAGCTAGGGGTGCTGCGCCGCAAACAGGCCCGCCAGGCCGCCCGCGCCGTGTTGCCCAACGCGACCGAAACCCGCATCGTCGTGACCGGCAACTACCGGGCGTGGCGCCACTTCATCGCCATGCGCGCCAGCGAGCACGCCGACGTCGAAATCCGGCGGCTGGCCATCGAATGCCTGCGCCAGCTGGCGGGCGTGGCCCCGGCGGTGTTCGCCGACTTCGAGATCTCCACCCTGGCCGACGGCACGGAGGTCGCGACCAGCCCTCTGGCGACCGAAGCCTGACGTGCCGCCGCGCGGCGACGCGTCTGTGCGGATGCTAAACACCTTGCCGGCGGCAGGTAACCTGAACACCGTGAGCACGGTCGGATTTGACGCCCCAGCCCGGTTGGGAACCGTGCTGACCGCGATGGTCACGCCGTTTGGCCCCGATGGCTCGGTCGACACCGCCGCGGCCGCGATGCTCGCTAATCACCTGGTCGACGCGGGCTGCGACGGCCTGGTGGTCTCGGGAACCACCGGGGAGTCGCCGACCACCACCGACGACGAGAAGCTAGAGCTGCTGCGCGTCGTGCTGGAGGCCGTAGGCGACCGGGCCCGCGTCATCGCCGGCGCGGCCACCTATGACACCGCCCACAGCGTCCGGCTGGCCAAGGCCTGCGCGGCCGAGGGCGCCCACGGGCTGCTGGTGGTCACGCCGTACTACTCGAAGCCGCCCCAGAGCGGGCTGATCGCCCACTTCACCACCGTCGCCGACGCGACCGAGCTGCCGGTGCTGCTGTACGACATCCCGCCTCGTTCGGTGGTACCGATCCAGCCCGAAACCATCCGTGAGTTGGCCGCCCACCCGAACATCGCCGGAATCAAGGACGCGAAGGGCGACCTGCACAGCGGAGGGCAGATCATCGCCGAGACCGGTCTGGCCTATTACTCCGGCGACGATGCGCTGAACCTGCCGTGGCTGGCCATGGGTGCCACCGGCTTCATCAGCGTGATTTCTCACGTGGCGGCCGGGCAGCTCCGGGAAATGTTGTCCGCGTTCGGCTCCGGGGACACCGCCACCGCCCGCAAGATCAACGCCACCGTCGCCCCGCTCTGCGACGCGATGGCGCGGTTGGGCGGGGTGACCATGTCCAAGGCGGCCCTGCGGCTGCAGGGCATCGACGTCGGCGATCCGCGCCTGCCGCAAATGCCCGCGACGCCAGAGCAACTCGACGCGTTGGCCGCCGATATGCGTGCGGCCTCGGTGCTGCGGTGAGCCAGGGAGTTTTCGAGAAGTGGATGTAGACCTCGCCCCGCCAGGCCCTTTGGCCACCGGAGGGTTGCGGGTCACCGCTCTTGGCGGCATCAGCGAAATCGGCCGCAACATGACGGTTTTCGAGCACCTGGGTCGGCTGCTGATCATCGACTGCGGGGTGATGTTCCCCACCCACGACGAGCCCGGGGTCGACCTGATCCTGCCGGATCTGCGTCACATCGAGGATCGCCTCGACGACATCGAGGCGCTGGTGCTCACCCATGCCCACGAGGACCACATCGGCGGCATACCTTTTCTGCTCAAATTGCGCCCCGACATCCCGGTCGTCGGTTCCAAGTTCACGCTGGCGCTGGTCGCCGCGAAGTGTCGCGAGCACCGCCTCAAGCCGGTGTTCGTGGAGGTGGCCGAGCGTCAGAAGAGCAGCCATGGCGTGTTCGAATGTCAGTACTTCGCCGTCAATCACTCCATTCCCGACGCGCTGGCGATCGCCGTGCACACCGGCGCCGGAACGATCCTGCACACCGGTGACATCAAGCTCGACCAGCTTCCCTTAGACGGCCGCCCGACCGACCTGCCCGGCATGTCCCGGCTCGGCGACGCTGGGGTAGACCTGTTCCTTTGCGACTCAACGAATTCCGAGCACCCCGGTGTGGGACCGTCGGAAAGCGAAGTCGGCCCGACGCTGCACCGGTTGATTCGCGGCGCCGAGGGCCGCGTCATCGTGGCGTGTTTTGCCTCCAACGTGGACCGGGTGCAGCAAATCATCGACGCCGCAGTCGCATTGGACCGGCGGGTATCGTTCGTCGGCCGATCCATGGTGCGCAACATGGGCATCGCCCGCGAACTCGGGTTCTTGCGGGTGGCGGATTCGGATGTGATCGACATCGGCGCCGCCGAGATGATGCCGCCCGAGAAGGTCGTGCTGATCACCACCGGCACCCAGGGCGAACCGATGTCGGCGTTGTCGCGGATGTCGCGCGGCGAGCACCGCAGCATCACGCTGACCGCGGGCGACCTGGTGGTGTTGGCGTCGTCGCTGATCCCGGGCAACGAGGAAGCGGTCTACGGCGTCATCGACGAGCTGGCCAAGATCGGGGCCCGCGTAATAACCAATGCCCAAGCGCGCGTGCATGTTTCGGGTCACGCATACGCTGGAGAACTGCTGTTCCTGTACAACGGGATTCGGCCGCGCCACGTCATGCCCGTGCACGGGACGTGGCGCATGCTGCGCGCCAACTCCAAACTGGCGGCCAGCACCGGAGTGCCGGAGGAGTCGATCCTGCTGGCCGAGAACGGGGTGAGCGTCGACCTGGTAGCGGGCAAGGCCTCCATCGCCGGCGCGGTGCCGGTCGGCAAGATGTTCGTCGACGGACTGATCAACGGTGACGTCGGCGACATCACCCTGGGCGAGCGGCTCATCCTGTCGTCGGGCTTCGTGGCGGTGACCGTGGTGGTGACGCGCGGCACCGGGCGCCCGGTCGCACCACCGCACCTGCATTCGCGCGGATTCTCCGAAGATCCGAAGGCGCTCGAGCCGGCTGTGCGCAGAGTCGAGGCCGAGCTGGAAGCGCTTGCGGCCGAGCACATCACCGATCCGGGCCGCATCGCCCAGGGCGTGCGGCGCACCATCGGCAAGTGGGTGGGCAGAGACGTATCGCCGGCAGCCGATGATCGTGCCGACCGTCATCGAGGTCTAGCGGTGATCGCGAGCGCGGCGGAGCCGGGCGAAACGGTTCGCCGCCATCGGATTACATTTTCTCGGCGTAGGCCGACCACTCCAATTGCGACGCCTTGAGTTTGCGGCCGGTGGGCTCGACATAACGCTGCGCCAGCTCGTCGGGACCGGCCTGCTCCACCAGCCGCCAGCCGTATTCGCCGAGGAACGCGGCGACTTCGTCAGGCTGCAAACCGAAATGCCATAGTTGCCGGCGCTGACGCACGGTGCGGTACAGCGTGCGGGTGCCATACCGATTGGTGCCGTCGATGAAATCCCTGCGCACGTAGGTGAACACCAGACGGCTGCCGGGCGCGGTCGCCCGCAGTCCGTCCAGCGTGCGCCGGACGGTCGCTTCGGTCAGGTATTGGGTCACGCCCTCACAGATGAAGAACACCCGGTAGTCGGTGCGGTAGCCGTGCTCGGCCAGCGAGGTCAGCAGGTCGTCATGCTCGAGGTTCAACGCCACCAACCGAACCGACAGCGGCGGCTCACCAAGCACGCGCCGCACGGTCTTGAACTTCCGCGCGACGTTCACCGGCAGATCGACCTCGAACACCGGGATGCGGACCCGCCGCGTCAGCTGATAGGCGCGGGTGTCCAGTCCCGCCCCGAGGATGACGACGGCGTTGATGTCGTCCAGCGACTCGCTGAGCTTGTCGGCGATGAATCGCTTGCGGCAGGCCAGATTCGCCCACAGTCCCGGACCGGTGAACTCCGAGCCGCGGATCATCAGCCGGCGAACCGGCGCGAACCGGGTCGCGCCGACGAGCCAGCGCAGCGGGGCGGGCAAGAAGAGCTCGGCGAAGTCGTCGTCGACCAGGCGGCGGCCGGGCGGCTCGTTCTGCTCGACGGCGGCCAACACCATCGGGCCAAATGCCGTCTGCGCAACCGGGTTTCGGGCCATGGCGGCTACTTGTTCAGGAATCCCGCGTCGACGGGCAGGGTCACGCCGGTGATGTAGCGCGCCTGGTCGGACACCAGCCACGCCACCGCGTTGGCGATGTCTTCGACGTCCAGCACCTCCACCGGCATGGCGTTGCCCATGGCTCCCGGCGTGTCGGTCGCGGCGGCCATCGTGGCCAGCCACTCCCGGGTGAACTCGTTGTTGATCATCGGCGTCTCGACGCCGGACGGATGGATCGAGTTGACCCGAATCATCTGCCCGGCAAGCAGATTCGCGTAGATACGCATCAACCCGACCACCCCGTGCTTGGCGGCGGCGTAGCCGACGGAACCGGCGTCTGGGCTACCGACCCCGGCCAGCCCCGCGCTCGAACTGATCAACACGATCGATCCGCCGGTGCCCTGCTTGACCAGGGTGGGTATCGCCACCTTAATGGTGTGGTAGACCCCGGTGAGGTTGACGTCGATGACGTCGTGCCAACCGTCGTCACCGGACTGCATGGGAGCGATCCCGGCGTTGGCCACGACGATGTCCAGCCGGCCGAATTCGTCCAGGCCCGCTTGCAGTGCGGCGGACAACGATTCACGGTCGCGGACGTCGGCCTGTTTGGCCACGATGTGAGAGCCGGTGTCTTCCACCAGCTTCACGGTCGCGGCCAGGTCTTCGGGTGTGGCCAGGGCGTAGGGCACGCTGGCGATCTGGTCGCACAGGTCGACGGCGATGATGTCCGCCCCGTCGGTCGCCAGCCGCACCGCGTGCGCGCGGCCCTGCCCGCGCGCCGCGCCGGTGATGAAGGCGACTTTGCCCTTCAGGGGCCCTTCGGACGCGCTGGCCATCAGGGCCGCAACTGTCCTTTGGCCGGGTCTCCCGCCGGGACCGGCTGCAGCATCTTGATGTCGGGGGCCCCGGCCAAGTGTTCGCCGGCCGCGGTGAACATGTTGGTGACAGCCGGCGCGGTGCTGTGCGCCTTGAGCGCCTCGGCGTCGGCCCACTGCTCGACGAAGACGAATGTCTCACCCGATTGGTGCAGCGAATAGATCTGGCAGCCCGGCTCGTCGTGCACTTCCTCGACCGCCTGCGTGAGGATGTCGCGAACCGTGTCGACCGACTCAGGTTTGACAGTCAAGGTGGCGACGACGACAACGGGCATAGCTGGCCTCCTGGGCGCTCCGGGGTGGGTGACGAGCACTACTTCTCGCAACCGGGTGTCACCCTACTCACGCGATGTAGACGTCGTTTCGCACCGTGCCCGACGTGCGGAACCGTTACCCGTGTGGCGGGTGGTGTAGATGATGCCCTTGCGACTACCCTTGCCGTCATGCCCAGTAAGACCGCCGCCCGCTCCGGAAGCCGAACGAGCAGGTCAAAGGCCACATCGCGCGCCGGCGGGTCCCGGGGCGCGCGCCCTGCGGCGCCCCGCAGGAAGGCTGGCAAGCCGGCCAGGCGGCGCAACCATGCGCCGCTGGTTTCGGCCGGCCTGACCTGCGGTCGTGCTGCGCGCGCCGTCTGGCTGATGGCCGCCCGGGGGACCGGCAGCGCGGCCCGGTCGATCGGGCGGGCCCGTGACATCGATCCCGGACACCGCCGCGACGGAATCGCCCTGCTGTTGTTGGGCTTTTCCGTGGTGGTCGCCGCGAGTTCGTGGTTTCGCGCCGCCGGCCCGGTCGGGACGTGGGTTGACACCCTGCTGCGTACCTTCATCGGCGCGGGCGTCCTGGCGCTGCCGGTCGTCACCGCCGCCGTGGCGGTGGCCCTGATGCGGACCGAGCCCAACCCGGATGTGCGACCCAGGCTGATCCTGGGCGCCGGCCTGATCACGCTGTCGGTTCTCGGTCTGCGCCACCTGTGGTCCGGTTCGCCGGGGGATCCCGAAGCGCGCCGCCGCGCGGCCGGTTTCGTCGGCTTCGCGATCGGCGGACCCCTGTCGGACGGGCTCACACCCTGGATCGCCGCGCCCCTGCTGTTCATCGGCTTCATGTTCGGCCTGCTGCTGTTGACCGGCACCACCATCCGCGAGGTGCCCGTGGTGATGCGCAACCTGTTCCACACCCGGTTCGTCGACGAGGATTACGACGACGAGCCCTACGACTACGCCGACGACTTCGACGACGGGGCGGAGCGCGACAACTACTACGGCGACGCGCCTGCCGTGCCGAACGACGAGCCGCCGGCATGGTCACCCGACGACGACGCCCAGGCCGCGCTACAGGACGACATCCCCACCGTGCCCGAGCCCGCCGTCAGACCCGCCGCGCAGGCGCCGCTGGGCCGCAAGCGCGGCAGGTCGGCGGGCAAGCACGACACCGTGGAGCTGGACCGGATCGTCGAGGGCCCCTACACGCTGCCGTCACTGAATCTGCTGGTGGCGGGCGATCCGCCCAAAAAGCGCAGCGCCGCCAACAACGTCATGGCCGACGCCATCACCGAGGTTCTGACCCAGTTCAAGGTGGACGCGGCCGTCACCGGCTGCACCCGTGGGCCGACCGTCACCCGGTACGAGGTCGAGCTGGGGCCGGGCGTGAAGGTCGAGAAGATCACCGCCCTGCAGAAGAACATCGCCTACGCGGTGGCCACCGAAAGCGTGCGCATGCTGGCCCCGATCCCCGGCAAGTCGGCCGTGGGCATCGAGGTGCCCAACACCGACCGGGAGATGGTGCGGCTGGCCGACGTGCTCACTGCGCCGTCGACCCGGCGCGACCACCACCCGCTGGTGATCGGGCTCGGCAAGGACATCGAGGGCGACTTCATCTCGGCCAACCTGGCCAAGATGCCGCACCTGCTGGTGGCCGGCTCCACCGGATCCGGTAAGTCCAGCTTCGTCAACTCGATGCTGGTATCGCTGCTGGCGCGCGCCACCCCGGAAGAGGTCAGGATGATCCTGATCGACCCCAAGATGGTGGAGCTCACGCCGTACGAAGGCATTCCGCACCTGATCACCCCGATCATCACCCAGCCCAAGAAGGCGGCCGCCGCGCTGGCGTGGCTGGTCGAGGAGATGGAGCAGCGCTACCAGGACATGCAGGCGTCCCGGGTGCGGCACATCGACGACTTCAACGACAAGGTGCGCTCCGGTGCCATCACCGCGCCGCTGGGCAGCCAGCGCGAATACCGGCCCTACCCGTATGTCGTGGCGATCGTCGACGAGCTGGCCGACCTGATGATGACGGCGCCGCGCGACGTCGAGGACGCCATCGTGCGGATCACCCAAAAGGCCCGCGCCGCAGGCATTCACCTGGTGTTGGCCACCCAGCGCCCGTCGGTGGACGTGGTCACAGGTCTGATCAAGACCAACGTGCCCTCACGCCTGGCGTTCGCCACGTCGTCGCTGACCGACAGCCGCGTCATCCTGGACCAAGCCGGGGCGGAAAAGCTGATCGGCATGGGCGACGGCCTGTTCCTGCCGATGGGTTCCAACAAGCCGATCCGGCTGCAGGGCGCCTTCATCACCGACGAGGAGATCCACGCCGTCGTCACCGCCTGCAAGGACCAGGCCGAACCCGAATACACCGAGGGCGTCACCACCGCCAAGCCCACCGGCGAACGCACCGACGTCGATCCCGACATCGGCGACGACATGGACGTGTTCCTGCAGGCCGTCGAGCTCGTGGTGTCCAGCCAGTTCGGCTCCACCTCGATGCTGCAGCGCAAGCTGCGCGTCGGCTTCGCCAAGGCCGGCCGGCTGATGGATTTGATGGAGACCCGCGGCATCGTCGGGCCGTCGGAGGGCTCCAAAGCCCGTGAGGTGCTGATCAAGCCCGACGAACTAGCCGGCACGCTGGCGCTGATCCGGGGCGGCAGCGACGCCAACGGGTCCGACGAGGCCGAATAGCGCAACCGCTACAGCGATGGCGGCGACCCGCGGCGCCCGGCTGCGCCGCGCTTGCGATCGCCGCTACAGCACCAGCAGCATCCGGGAGTTGCCCAGGATGTTCGGCTTGACGTAGCTGAGGTCCAGAAACTCGGCCACACCGATGTCGTAGGAGCGGCACATCTCCTCGAATACCTCGGCGGTGACCGGTGTGCCCTCGATCTCGGTGAACCCGTGCCGCGCGAAGAACTCGGTTTCGAACGTCAACACGAACAGCCGCCTCAGCGCCAGCTCGCGGGCGACCTCGAGCAGCCGGTCGACGATCGCGTGGCCGATACCGTGGCCGGTCATCGCCGGGTCGACCGCGACCGTACGAACCTCGCCCAGGTCGGACCACAGCACGTGCAGCGCACCGCAACCGACCACCTTGCCGTCGTGCTCGGCCACCCAGAACTCCTGCACGGCCTCGTAGAGCGTCACGAGGTTCTTCTCCAGCAGGATCTTTCCCGCATAGGTGTCGACCAGGTGCTTGATGGCCGGAACGTCGGACGTTCGCGCGCGCCGAACCAGCGGCCGATGGAGCTGCGGATCTTGGGTCACGGCTAACAGTATCGACATCGCGGACGGCGACGCTGGTCAACCGTTATTCTGTTGCGGTGTCGGGGCAGCCGCAGACGGGTCCGCTAACTGGACCTCCAGGCCGCGCAAACATCGCCAACCTCGCCAACACGCTGACCCTGCTGCGGCTGGTCCTGGTGCCGATCTTCCTGCTCGCCCTGTTCGCCGGGGACGGCCACCAAAACGGCTTCCGGGTGGTGGCTTTCCTCATCTTCGCGGCCGCCTGCATTACCGATCGGCTGGACGGCCTGCTGGCCCGCAACTACGGCATGGCGACCGAGTTCGGCGCGTTCGTCGACCCGATCGCGGACAAGACGCTGGTGGGGTCGGCGCTGATCGGGCTCTCGATGCTCGGGGAACTGCCGTGGTGGGTCACTGTGCTGATCCTGGTGCGCGAATTCGGGGTGACCGTGTTGCGGTTGGCGGTCATTCGCCGCGGCGTCATTCCCGCCAGCTGGGGCGGCAAACTCAAGACCGTGGTGCAGGTGCTGGCCATCGGATTGTTCGTACTGCCGTGGGCGGCAACGCCGGGGCCGTTCCGGGTGATCGCTGCCGTGGTGATGGGCGCGGCGATCGTGCTGACGGTGATCACCGGCATCGACTACATCGTTTCGACCGTTCGGGAAGTCCGCCGCACTTCCGGCTGATTCTCTCGGCACCAGACGGGAACCAGACCACCGCTCTTGGCGTTCACCTAGTGAGCACCTGCCGGAGCAAGCTGAGTACGTGCCGCGCAGGGCCGACTGGACTAAGGAGGGCGGGATGGCGCCATTGGTGCGCGAGGTCATCGGCGACGTGTTGCGCGAGGCCCGCACGACCCAGGGCCGGACGCTGCGCGAGGTCTCCGATTCGGCGCGGGTGAGCCTTGGATACCTGTCCGAGGTGGAGCGCGGCCGCAAGGAGCCGTCCAGCGAGCTGCTGAACGCGATCTGCGATGCGCTGGACGTGCCGCTGTCCTCGGTTCTCACCAACGCCGGCGAGCGGATGGCCAGCGTGGAGCGGGCGGCCGTCGGCGCGACCACGGACGGGGCGAGCGGCACCAGCATCAAGGTCGTCATTCCGCCGGTGGCATCGCTGGCACTGGCCTGAACGCCGGGGGCCGATCCCGCGTAAGGGGTGGGGCGATCGGCGCCGAGCCACTAAATTGAGCGACAGGCGCAGAGCCCGTTCGGGACCATCCGGATCCTCAAGTAGCGAAGGTGGAGCTAACCCATGGCCAATCCGTTCGTCAAGGCGTGGAAGTACCTCACGGCGCTGTTCAACGCCAAGATCGACGAGCACGCAGACCCCAAAGTGCAGATCCAGCAGGCCATCGAGGAAGCGCAGCGCACCCACCAGGCGCTGACCCAGCAGGCCGCGCAGGTCATCGGCAACCAGCGGCAGCTCGAGATGCGGCTCAACCGTCAGCTGGCTGACGTGGAGAAGCTTCAGGTCAACGTGCGCCAGGCCCTGACGCTGGCCGATCAGGCCACCGCGGCCGGTGACGCCGCAAAGGCGACCGAGTACAACAACGCCGCCGAGGCGTTCGCCGCCCAACTGGTGACCGCCGAGCAGAGCGTCGAGGACCTCAAGACGCTGCACGACCAGGCGCTGGGCGCCGCCGCGCAGGCCAAGAAGGCCGTCGAGCAGAACGCCATGATGCTGCAGCAGAAGATCGCCGAACGCACCAAGCTGCTCAGCCAGCTCGAGCAGGCCAAGATGCAGGAGCAGGTCAGCGCCTCGCTGCAATCGATGAGCGATCTCGCCGCCCCCGGCAACGTCCCCAGCCTCGACGAGGTGCGCGACAAGATCGAGCGGCGGTACGCCAACGCGATCGGCGCCGCCGAACTCGCCCAGGGCTCGGTGCAGGGCCGAATGCTCGAGGTCCAGCAGGCCGGCGTGCAGATGGCCGGCCATTCTCGGCTGGAGCAGATCCGCGCCTCGATGCGTGGCGAGGCGCTGCCCACCGGTGGGACGCCGGCCGCGGGGCCCACGCCCACCACTCCCGCACCCGCCGAGAGCGCCGGCGGCCCGGTAACCGAGAAGCCACTTGGCCAGTAGTCGGGTGTCATGACGGTGAAAGCGACGCAGCCCGGTCTGTGGCGCGCGTTGTTGCACCGCGGACTGGCCACCGCGGCCGACCTGTCCGACCTGGTGGCCCGCAAGCTCAGCGCGGCCGCGGACCCGCGGGCACGCCAGCTGCGCCGTCGCAGGCGCGCACTGCGCTGGGGCCTGATCTTCAGCGCCGGATGTGTGTTCTGGACGGCGGTGACGCTGCTGCTCGCCGCCTGGGGATGGTTCGCGCTGCTGTTGGAAATAACCGGCGGCGTCGCGGTTTTGATGGCCATCCCGGCGACGTTGTTGCTGCTTCGCTATCGCTGGCTGCGGTCCGAGCCGCTGCCGGTATCCCGGACGACCAGCGCGCGCCGGCTGCCGCCGCCGGGTTCGGCGGCGCGCCCGGCGATGTACGCGCTGGGCGCGTCCGAGCGTGGATTCTCCTCGCTGGTGACGGTGATCGAGCGGGGCGCGATGCTGCCGACCGACGAGATCCGCGACTTGACCGCGGCCGCCACCAGGAGCTCGGCGGCGATGGCGTCCACCGCCGCGCAGGTGGTGTCGATGGAGCGTGCGGCGCAGGCCAGCGCGGAATCGCGGTCGTATCTGGTGCCCACCATCAACGCGTTCACCGCGCAGCTCGGCGCCGGCGTTCGTCAATACAACGAAATGGTCACCGCTGCGGCGCAGTTGGTGTCCTCGGTGAACGGCGACGGATCGGTGGCGTCGCAGCACTACCGCACCGAGCTGGCCGGGGCGACGGATCGTCTGGTCGGCTGGGCGCAGGCGTTCGACGAACTCGGCGGATTGCGCGGGGCCGGCTAGCCGCCGGATCGCGGTGTCAGAACGTCGCTTTCAGCGACGGCAGCACCAGCGCCGCCAGACCGCGCGCGGTGGCCTTGAGCATGTCGAAGAAGTCGAAGTAGTCCCGCCACAACGTGATTCGCCCGTTGTGGACCTCGAAGACGCCGCACACCCAGAACTGCAGCCGCAGCGGGCCGAAGATCAGCGCGTCGGTGCGCTCGGTGAGCACCGCACCGCCGTCGGCGGCGATGCGATGGATCTTCACCTCGAAGGCGGCGCGGCCCTCCATCTGGCGAAACAGCTTCATGGCCCTGGCCCGGCCATGGATGGTGGGCAGTCCGACGTTCTCGTAGACGAGATCGTCGGCCAGCGCGGCGTCCGCGGCGTCGTAATCCGCTTCCTGCAGCGCGTTCAGGAATCCCTCGACCGTACGGGTGTTCGCAACGGTTGTCCCAGTCAGCTCGGTCATCTTGTCAGCGTAGGCGCGTGGTCGCCGGGCGCTGTGGCAGGGTGAGCACGATGCGTGTCGCCGTGGTCGCCGGGCCTGATCCCGGACATTCCTTCCCCGCGATCGCGCTGTGTCAACGCTTCGCCGAAGCCGGCGACGAGCCCACGCTTTTCACCGGCGCCGAATGGCTCGACACCGCCCGCGGCGCCGGCATCGGCGCCGCCGAGCTGGACGGGTTGGCGGCCACCGACGACGACGTCGACGCCGGCGCCAGGATCCACCGGCGCGCCGCGCGGATGGCCGTGCTCAATGTGCCCGCGCTGCGCGAACTTGCTCCCGACCTGGTGGTGTCCGACGTCATCACCGCCGGCGGCGGCATGGCCGCCGAACTGCTGGGCCTGCCGTGGATCGAACTCAACCCGCATCCGCTTTACCTGCCGTCGAAAGGACTGCCGCCGATCGGCAGCGGGCTGGCGCCGGGCATCGGCGTCCGGGGCCGGCTGCGCGACGCCGCGATGCGCGCGCTGACGGCCCGATCCTGGCGGGCCGGGCTGCGGCAACGGGAGATGGCGCGCAGCGAGATCGGGTTGCCGGCGCGCGATCCCGGGCCGCTGCGGCGGCTGATCGCGACGCTGCCCGCGCTGGAAGTTCCCCGCCCCGACTGGCCGGCCGAGGCTGTCGTGGTCGGGCCGCTGCACTTCGAACCGACCGATCGAGTCCTCGACGTTCCGGCCGGCGCCGGGCCGGTGGTGGTCATCGCGCCGTCGACCGCACTGATCGGGACCGAAGGCCTCGCCGAGGTGGCGCTGGGTTGCTTGACGCCGGGGGAGACCATGCCGCTGGGCTCGCGCCTGCTGGTGTCGCGGTTGGACGGACCCGAACTGACGGTGCCGCCGTGGGCGGCGGTCGGGCTGGGACGTCAAGACGAGCTGCTCGCCCACGCCGATCTGGTGATCTGCGGGGGCGGCCACGGCATGGTGGCCAAGACGCTGCTGGCCGGTGTGCCGCTGGTGGTGGTTCCCGGCGGCGGCGACCAGTGGGAGATCGCCAACCGGGTGCAGCGCCAGGGCAGCGCGCGGCTGATCCGGCCGCTGACCGCCGACGCGCTGGTGGCCGCGGTCAACGAGGTGTTGTCGTCGCCGCGCTACCGGGCCGCGGCGCAGGCCGCCGCCGCCGGCGTCGCCGGCGTCGCCGACCCGGTCCGGGTGTGCCGCGACGCGCTCGCGGTGGCCGGATGATCCGCAGCGCCACGCCCCGGTCGCCTTATGCTTCGGCTGGAGGCACCCGATGAGGATCATCACCGCAACCGTCGCGGGCGCCGTGTTGGCGGGCTCACTGGTCGGCGCGGCCGTCGCGCGCGCCGACAGTCCCGAGGAACAGCACGCATGCCAGTTGATGGACGATCCGGCAGCCGCCCAACAGGGACTCGCACCGGCTGAATACGCGTACATGCAGTTGCGCGCCAACATGTCGGCGCAACGCGCCCGTGACGTCATGAGCATTGCGGTGCAGGAGGATTGCCCGAATCACATCGTCGACCTGCCGGCCAGCTGGCGGTAGACGGGCGGCGGCTCAGGTGTCCGATCCATCCGAGCTGGGTATGTTGGCTGGCGTGCGGCTAACGGAGTTTCACGAGCGGGTGGTGTTGCGCTTCGGCACCACCTACGGATCCTCGGTTCTGGTGGATCACGTGCTGACCGGTTTCGGTGGACGCACGGCCGCGCAAGCCATCGAGGCGGGCATCGAACCCCGAGACGTCTGGCGGGCGCTGTGCGTGGACTTCGACGTGCCTCGCGAACAGTGGTGAGCTATTCGTATGCCGGGTAGGCGTTCTGCCGCAGCACTGAAGCAAGGTGCGCGGCGTTGCGCGCTGCGTTACCGGTGGCCGACGCGACAGCCTCCGGGACGTCGTCGAGGTCGGTGTAGTCGGTGCCCTGCATAGCCTCGCCGTTCCAGTAGGTGCAGCCCTGCGCGGCGATGGAGAAACCGATGTCGTTGAGCGCCTGGAAGAGGTCGGCCACGATCTTGTGCGCCCCGTCCTCGTTGCCCACGACCGCCGCCAGCGCCACCTTGCCCACCATCGCCGGCCGTCCCGCGTCGTCCGTGTCGGACAGTTCGGCGTCGAGGCGCTCCAGGACGCGCTGCGCGACGCTCGACATGTGGCCGACCCAGGTGGGCGTCGACACGATGACGATGTCGGCCGGCTTGATCTTGTCCAACAGCGCCGGCCACTCATCGCCGGGCCCCATGTCGGCCTCGACCCCGGGCAGCAGCGCCAGGTCCACACAGCGCACCTTCTCACCCTCGACGCCCGCACGGCTCAACTGGTCGAGCAACTGGTCGGCGATTCGCTCGCTGCTGGACGGCGTCGGGCTCTTCTTCAACGAGCACACCAATGCGATGGCGCGCAGCGGCGGTGTTGCGGCTGAGGACATGGTGGTCAGGTACCCGGGCGCACTGACAACAAACGACGCGCGCGACCGCCCTTACCGCCGGTGCAACGCGCAGTCACCGCACAGAGAACCGCTGGGGAGCCGATAGAACAGGCAGCAGCTGCGGCGCCGGAACCCCAGCTGTTCAGTGGTGAGGACACCGGACCCGGCCAGCACGCCGGTGTCCAGTAGCGACCGGGTCGTCTCGACGATCGCGGCATGCAGGTCGGGCCGCGCTGACAACAGGGCCCGTGCGGCCCCCACCAGCGCGGAGGCGATGTTGCCCGCGAGCAGGGCGGGCGCCAGCTTGACCGGCAGGCCCGCGGCGAGCGGCCGCAGGTGCTCGTCCACCACGATGCGGTACAGCGCGTCCGGCGCCGAAGCGGCGACGGGTTGCCCGACGGGTTCGGGCAGTCGCAGCTGTGCACCGTCGTCGGCACGTTGCAGGTCGTCGAGGTCGGGGATGACGCCGTGGCCGATCGCGCACGCGAGCACCGGAGACCACAGCCGGGCGGCATGGCCGAGGTGAACCAGTGACGCGCCGATCCGCAGGTCGGTCGTGTGGTAGCGCCGGACGGTGGCGTCGATCAGGTCGGCGCAGCCGTCGGCGTAGGACTGCGCGACCGGATGCCATCCCGCCGCGTCCCCGCCCACGGTCAGGGCGAAAAAGCCTCCGTAGGAAGCTGTTTCGGCCAGCTCGGCGGAGATGTCCATGCTGGCGACCGCCTCTCGGGGAGATCCGCCCCGGTTGTCGTGATGATGCGTCGACGGCGCCTTTCGGTAGCCGATGTTGCCGCACGTACCGGGGATAAAAACGGCGTGTCGAACTTGAATCGAACACCTGTTCGGCTACTGTGGTGAGCGTTCGGCCAGTCAACTTGTCGGTGGCCTTCTCTAGTGTCACCGACAACCGACCGATACCGGTCAGACGAACACCGACTATAGGAGAGGCACCATGGCGCAAGCCCCCGACCGCGAGAAGGCTCTCGAACTGGCGATGGCCCAGATCGAAAAGAGCTACGGCAAAGGCTCGGTGATGCGTCTCGGCGACGAGACGCGTCAGCCGATCTCGATCATCCCGACCGGATCCATCGCACTGGATGTGGCCCTGGGCATCGGCGGCCTGCCCCGCGGCCGGGTCGTGGAGATCTACGGCCCGGAGTCCTCGGGTAAGACCACCGTCGCCCTGCACGCGGTGGCCAACGCCCAGGCCGCCGGCGGCGTCGCCGCCTTCATCGACGCCGAGCACGCCCTGGACCCGGAGTACGCCAAGAAGCTCGGCGTGGACACCGATTCGCTGCTGGTCAGCCAGCCCGACACGGGGGAGCAGGCCCTCGAGATCGCCGACATGCTGATCCGCTCCGGCGCCCTGGACATCCTGGTCATCGACTCGGTGGCCGCGCTGGTGCCGCGCGCCGAGCTCGAAGGCGAGATGGGCGACAGCCACGTCGGACTGCAGGCCCGGCTGATGAGCCAGGCGCTGCGGAAAATGACTGGCGCGCTGAACAATTCGGGCACCACCGCGATCTTCATCAACCAGCTGCGCGAGAAGATCGGGGTGATGTTCGGCAGCCCCGAAACCACAACGGGTGGAAAGGCTTTGAAGTTCTACGCGTCGGTGCGCATGGACGTACGCACGGATCGAGACGCTCAAGGACGGCACCAACGCGGTCGGTAACCGCACCCGGGTCAAGATCGTCAAGAACAAGGTGGCGCCGCCCTTCAAGCAGGCCGAGTTCGACATCCTCTACGGCCAGGGGATCAGCCGGGAAGGCTCGCTGATCGACATGGGTGTGGATCAGGGCTTCATCCGCAAGTCCGGTTCCTGGTTCACCTATGAGGGCGAGCAGCTCGGCCAGGGCAAGGAGAACGCCCGCACCTTCCTGATGGAAAACGACGAAGTCGCCAACGAGATCGAGAAGAAGATCAAGGAAAAGCTCGGCATTGGCGCGGTCGTGACCGATGACGACGTCCTGCCCGCCCCCGTCGACTTCTGAGCCCTCCCGCGAGGAGCAGGCGCGGGCACTGTGCCTGCGCCTGCTCACCGCGAGAGCGCGCACCCGGGCCGAGCTGCGCGGCCAGCTGGCCAAACGCGGCTATCCCGACGACGTCAGTGAGCGGGTGCTCGACCGGCTGGCCGCGCGTCGGCTTGGTCGACGACGCCGATTTCGCCCAGCAGTGGGTGCAGTCCCGCCGGGCGCACGCCGGGAAAAGCAAGCGCGCCTTGGCCGCCGAGCTGCACACCAAGGGCGTCGACAACGACGTGATCACCTCGGTGCTCGCCGGGATCGACGCCGGTGCCGAGCGGGACCGGGCGGAACAGTTGGTCCGGGCCAAGCTGCGTCGGGAGACGCTGAGCGACGACGACGCGCGGGTGACCCGCAGGCTGGTGGGAATGCTGGCGCGCCGCGGTTACGGCCAGAACATGGCGTGCGAGGTTGTTTTCGCCGAGCTGGCCGCCGAACGGGAGCGCCGTCGGGTCTAGCCCGGTGACGTGCGGTTTCTCGCGCATCCGACCGGCCGCCGTACCATGGCCCCGTGACTTCGATGGTGGCGCGAGACGCCCGGGCCGCAGATGCGGCCGCCGACGCCGCGTCCGCGCGCACCTACCAAGTCCGCACCTATGGCTGCCAGATGAACGTCCACGACTCCGAGCGGTTGGCGGGCCTGCTGGAAGCGGCCGGCTACCAGCGGGCGGCCGAGGGTCGTTCGGCGACGCCGACGTGGTGGTGTTCAACACCTGCGCCGTCCGGGAGAACGCCGACAACAAGCTGTACGGCAACCTCAGCCACCTGGCGCCGCGCAAGCGCGGCAACCCCGAGATGCAGATCGCGGTCGGTGGCTGCCTGGCCCAGAAGGACCGGGACGCGTTGCTGCGCAAGGCGCCCTGGGTCGACGTCGTCTTCGGCACCCACAACATCGGGTCGCTGCCCACGCTGCTGGAGCGGGCCCGGCACAACAAGGTCGCCCAGGTGGAAATCGCCGAGGCGCTGCAGGAGTTCCCGTCCTCGCTGCCCAGTGCACGCGAATCCGCTTATGCCGCTTGGGTTTCCATCTCGGTCGGGTGCAACAACAGCTGCACGTTCTGCATCGTTCCGTCGCTGCGGGGCAAAGAGGTCGACCGCAGTCCGAACGACATCCTGGCCGAGGTGCAGGTCGCTGGTGGACGACGGCGTGCTCGAAGTCACGCTGCTGGGCCAGAACGTCAACGCCTACGGCGTGTCGTTCGCCGATCCCGCGCTGCCGCGCGATCGCGGCGCCTTCGCCGAGTCTGCTGCGCGCCTGCGGCGACATCGACGGGCTGGAACGGGTGCGGTTCACCTCGCCGCATCCGGCCGAATTCACCGACGACGTCATCGAGGCCATGGCGCAGACGCCGAATGTCTGCCCGGCCCTGCACATGCCGCTGCAATCCGGGTCCGACCGGGTGCTGCGCGCGATGCGACGGTCCTACCGCGCAGAGCGCTATCTGGGCATCATCGACCGCGTCCGGGCGGCCATGCCGCACGCCGCCATCACCACCGATCTGATCGTCGGATTCCCCGGGGAGACCGAAGAGGATTTCGCCGCCACGCTGGACGTGGTGCGAGCGGCCCGGTTCTCGGCGGCGTTCACCTTCCAGTACTCCAAGCGGCCCGGCACCCCGGCCGCCGAACTCGACGGGCAGCTACCGAAAGCCGTTGTGCAGGAACGGTACGAGCGGCTGGTCGAGCTGCAGGAGCCGATCTCGCTGCAGGGCAATCAGCGCCCTGATCGGACAGACCGTCGAATTGCTGGTCGCCGCGGGCGAAGGGCGCAAGGACAGCCGCACCGCGCGGATGACCGGGCGGGCCCGCGACGGCCGGCTGGTGCATTTCGCCGTCGACACGCCCGCCGACAGCCCGGTGCGGCCCGGCGACATCATCACCACGGTGGTCACCGAGGCCGCGCCTCACCACCTCATCGCCGACGCGGGCATCCCCACCCATCGCCGCACCCGAGCGGGTGATGCGCAAGCCGCCGGGCAGCGCCCGCGCGGCATCGGACTTGGCATGCCCGCCGTCGGGCCGCCCGTCGGCCCGGCCGAACCCCTTGGATGTGCACGATGAAAAAAGAGACGAACAACGACGACGTACAGCTCGGCGCCCTGCGGACCGAGATCGAGGCCGCCGAACGCCGGGTGGCACGCGAAATCGACCCGGGACCGCGGGCCTTCTTCGTGTCGATCCTGGTGTTCGTGCTGCTGGGGTCGTTCATCCTGCCGCACACCGGCGACGTGCGCGGCTGGGACGTGCTCTTCGGCAGCCACGGCGCCGGTGCGGCCGCCGTCGCGCCTGCCGTCGCGGGTGTTCGCCTGGCTGGCGCTGGTGTTCGGCGTGGGCTTCTCGATGCTGGCGTTGGTGACGCGGCGCTGGGCGCTGGCCTGGGTTGCGTTGGCGGGTACGGCCATTGCGGGCGCCGCGGGCATGCTGGCGATCTGGTCGCGCCAGACCGTCTCCGCCGGGCCACCCGGGACCGGGCTGGGGCCTGATCGTCGCCTGGATCACCGTGCTCGCTGCTCGACGTACCACTGGGCCCGCGTGGTCTGGTCGCGCACCATCGTGCAACTCGCCGCCGAGGAGCAGCGGCGCCGCGTCGCGGCGGCGCAGCAGTCGATCTCACTGCTCGACGGTCTGGCCGACCCCGCCGCGCCCGCCTCCGAGACCCGCGACGATCCCGGTCCGACCAGGGGCGCCTAGACCGCCGCTAGGGCTTGCGGCTCAGGGCCTCGACGGCCGCCTGCGGCCCACTGCCGCCACTGCTCGGCGTTGGCTCGAGCCTCTTCGGCTTCCTTGGTCCGGCCCGCCGCCGCGGCCTTGCGCGCCTGCTGTTCGTATTGCTCGGCGCGGGCCTGGAACTGCTCGGCCCGAGCCTGCGCCTGCGGGTCCGACCAGCCCACGTCGCCGGCGTCGCGCACCTTCTTCTCGACCGCGCGCAGCCGCCGCTCCAGTTCGGCGGACCGCTCGCGCGGGACTTTGCCGATCGCGTCCCACTTCTCGGTGATCGCGCGCAGCGCCGCGCGGGCGGCGTCGTGGTTGCTGGTGTCCAGCTTCTCCGCCTCGGCCAGCAGCGCCTCTTTGGCGGTGGCGTTGGCGCGGAACTCCGCGTCCTTTTCCGCCGTCACGGCGTTGCGCGCGGTGAAGAAGACGTCCTGGGCGGCCTTGAAACGCCGCCACAGGGCGTCGTCGACCTCGCTGCGTCGCCCGCCCGGCCGCCTTCCACTCGGTGAGCAGCTTGCGGAATTCCGCGCTGGTCGCGGTCCAGTCGGTCGAGTCGGACAGCTCCTCGGCCCGCTCGCACAGCCGTTCCTTGGCCTGGCGGATCCCCGATGCGCTCCCGGTCCAGATCGGCGAAATGGGATCCCCGCCGCCGGTTGAAGGCCTCCCGCGCCGCGGAGTAGCGCTTCCACAACGCGTCGTCGACCTTGCGGTCCACACCGCTGATCGTCTTCCACTCGTCGAGGATCGCGCGGAACCGGTCGCCGGCGACCTTCCATTGCGTCGAGTTGGCGGCCAGCTCCTCGGCCTCGGCGGCCAGCGCCTCCTTGCGGGCGGTCTGGGCGGCCCGATGTTCCTCGCGCCGGGAGCGCTCCGCGGCGACCGTCGCCTCGGCGTGTTCGGCGATGCTGGTCAACCGGGCCGCCAGCGCATCGATATCGCCCAGCACGGCCGCCGTCGGCAACGTTTCGGCCAGCTCGGCCGCGTGCGCCTTGATCTTTCGCGCGTCACCGCTCCCCGAGGCCAGCCGCTCCTCCATGAGGGTGACCTCGGTGGCCAGGTCGTCGAAGCGCCGGCCGAAGTGGGCGAACGCCGCCTCGCGGTCGCCGGCCTGCCAGGAGCCGATGACGCGTTCGCCGGCGCGCGCTGATCAGCCATACCGTGCCGTCGTCGTCCACGCGCCCGAACTGGTGCGGATCGCTGGGCGGCGGCATCACCAGCGGGTGAGCGGTGCTGGGTCGCGGTGTCGGCCGAGGGCCGGGACGCGGTCCCGGGCGCGGCACTGGCCGAGCTGAATCGTCGTGAGGCTCGTCAGACGTCATGCGCTCGTCACTACCCTTTCGCAACCCTTCGCGCGGTCCGTGTCCCGCGCGCCTGCCGCGCGTAGCGGCACCGTCTCCCACATCTGCCGGACGCCCGAGCCGGGTCCTGCCAGCAGCTGCTTAACAGTATTCAAGCAGCTTGCTCAGCCACACGCCGCCACCTAGCCATTCCGCAGCCGGTTGGCCCCGCAGGCACCGCACCGCGTCCGCCGAGGTGTTCGGCCGTGGCGCGCGGGAGACGCCGCATTGAGACGCGGCAGGCGGCGCGCCCGGCGATCAGGGCGATGTTGTGACGCTGATCCCATCGCCCGCGGTGCGCGACGCATGGAAACGCCTGGCAGCCAACCGGGTTAGCCGGCGCGCACAGCTACCTGTGTAGTTCTCTTAGAGTTATCCCATGCGTTACATAGGTTGCTGAAGTAATAGTTGAACGGTTACCTGCGGCGCGGTTACGAACGTGTGGAACGTCATAAATTCGTAGTTGAACTGAACGCGAATTGTGCGTGTATTTGCTTGCGCCACGGGGAAAGCTGGGTCGGACGGTCGTTGAGTAGAGGGGTCGATCATGTCGAAAGTTGATGTCGCGGCCTTGCTTGCTTTGTGCGCAGCGCTGGCGTCGGCGGTCGGCGACGTGATCCGCCAGCGCTCCGCGCACGAGATCACCGACAAGCAGGTCGGCCACCTGGAACTGTTCCGCATGTCGCTTCGGGACGCCCGGTGGTGGCTGGGCGGCCTGGCCGCGATAACCAATTACAGCCTGCAGGCCGCCGCCCTGGCCTGGGGCTCGGTGGTGCTGGTGACGGCGCTGCAGGTGACGGCGCTGCTGTTCGCGCTGCCCATCTACGCACGCCTTGCCCGGCACCGGGTGCAGCCCAGGGAGTGGATGTGGGCGCTCATCCTGGCCGCCGCACTGGCGGTGGTCATCATCGTCGGCGACCCAGCGGCCGGCCACCAGCGTGCGCCGCTGCAAACGTGGGTCATCGTCGCGCTCGTCATGGTGCCGCTGCTGGTGGCCTGTGTGGTGGCTGCGCGACTGCGGGCCGGCAGCCCGTTCGCGGCCGTCCTGCTGGCCGTGGTCGCGGGCTCCTCGCTGGCGCTGTTCGCGGTTCTGACCAAGGGCGTCGTCGAGATGTCCGAGCACGGCCTTATGAGCGTGCTCACTTCACCGGAATTCGTGCCCTGGCTCCTGGTGGCCCTGTGCGGGATGGTCTTCCAGCAATCGGCGTTCCGTGCCGGCACGCTGACCGCGTCCCTGCCGACGATGACGGTGGCCAAGCCGGTGGTCGCAGGCGTGCTCGGGGTCCTGGTGCTGGGCGAGACGCTGAACGCCGACGGCCCCAAGGCCTTCGTGCTGGTGGGCGCGGTCGCAGTGGTCATCGGCGCCACGATCGCCCTGGCCCGCGGCGAGGCCGCCAGCATCGATCAGTCCGGCCCAGGCGAGGACGATGCGGCACCCAAAGCGCCGCTGCGGGAGGCATCCCGCGGAGGCGACTGCGGCCCTTTCAGTGATCGTCTCCTGGTGGCCGACACGTCGGCGTGGTGACCGGTCGGCGCGTGGACGTGCGACCGCGACCGAACTAGTGCCGGGTCGCTGGCGCGGTCACGTTAGTTTGGTGGCGTGCTGAGCGCGATTGCGATCGTCCCGTCGGCGCCGGTCCTTGTTCCCGAACTTGCTGGAGCGGCCGCCGCCGAGGTGGCCGACCTGGCCGCCGCGACGCTTGCGGCGGCGGCACTGTTGCCCGATCGCTGGGTGGCGATCGGCACGGGCCCGGACGACGACGCCTTCGGTCCCGACGCGGCGGGCACCTTTGCCGGTTTCGGCGCCGACGTGCGCGTCCGGCTCTCGCCCGCGTACCGGCGCGGACGCCGCGCCGGTCGCCCTCCCCGTCTGCGCGTTGCTGGCCGCCTGGGCGCGCGGTCAGGCGCGGCCGCAAGCCAGCGCGCAGGTCCGGGTCTACCGGCCCGACCACGACGCTGCTACCGCGCTGGACCTCGGCAAACGCCTGCGGGCCGAGATCGACCGGGCTGCCGGAGCCGGTCGGCGTGTTGGTGGTGGCCGACGGCGCGAACACGCTGACACCGGCCGCCCCCGGCGGATACGACCCGGACAACGCCGCCGCGCAAGAGGCCCTGGACGACGCGCTGGCCACCGGCGATGTCGCGGCACTGGGCCGGCTGCCGGGGCAGATTCTGGGGCGCGTCGCATTCCAGGTGCTGGCCGGTCTGGCCGGGCCGGGCCCCCGATCGGCCAAGGAGCTGTACCGCGGAGCGCCCTTCGGGGTCGGCTACTTCGCCGGCGCCTGGCAGCCGTGACGGTCGCCGTGCGCCCCCTGGCGATCATCGGCCCCACGGGCACCGGCAAGTCGCAGTTGGCCCTCGACTTCGCCGAACGGGTCGAGCGGCTCGGCGTCCGCGGTGAAATCGTCAACGCCGACGCGATGCAGCTCTATCGCGGCATGGACATCGGCACCGCCAAGCTGCCCGTCGAGGCCCGCCGCGGCATCCCGCATCACCAGCTCGACGTCTTCGACGTCACCGAGACCGCGACCGTCGCCCGCTATCAGGGTGCCGCCGCGGCGGACATCGAGGCGATCGCGGCCCGGGGCGCGGTGCCGATCATCGTGGGCGGTTCGATGCTCTACATCCAGTCGTTGCTCGACGACTGGTCCTTTCCCGCCACCGATCCCGCGGTGCGAGCACGCTGGGAGCAGCGGCTGGCCGAGATCGGAGTGGGCGAGCTGCACGCCGAGCTGGCCCGTCGCGATCCCGCAGCGGCCGCGTCCATCCTGCCCACCGATGCCCGGCGCACCGTGCGGGCGCTGGAGGTGGTCGAACTGACCGGTCAGCCGTTCGCCGCCTCGGCGCCGCGCATCGGCGCGCCGAGATGGGACACCGTTATCGTCGGATTGGACTGCGACACAACGATTCTCGACGAACGGCTGGCCCGGCGCACCGACGCGATGTTCGACCGGGGTCTGCTCGGCGAGGTGATCGGCACTGCTGGAGAAGGGCTTGCGCGACGGCGTCACCGCGTCACGCGCGCTGGGCTACGCGCAGGTGCTCGCGGCGCTCGATGCGGGCGGTCCGTCGGGCCCCAGCCCGGATCGCCTGCGCGAGGCGCGCGACCAGACGTTTGTCGGCACCCGGCGCTATGTGCGGCGCCAGCGGTCCTGGTTTCGCCGGGACCACCGGGTGCAATGGCTCGATGTCGGGGACGCGAGCCCGGCGCAGCGCGCCGCCGTCGTCGACGCCGCCGTCGCGGCGTGGCGCCACGTATCCTGAGCAGGTGAAATTCGCGAAGGGTCACGGCACCGCAGAACGACTTCGTCGTGCTGCCGGACCCGCAGGCCCAGCTGAGCCTGACCGAGGAGCGGGTGGCCGCGCTCTGCGACCGGCGACGCGGGCTGGGCGCCGACGGCGTATTGCGGGTCACCACCGCCGGTGCGGCCCTGTCGGCCGGCGTGCTCGACCGGGTGCCCGACGGTGTTGCGCTCGACGACTGGTACATGGACTACCGCAACGCCGACGGGTCCGTCGCCCAGATGTGCGGCAACGGCGTGCGGGTGTTCGCGCACTACCTGCGGGCCAGCGGCATGGAGGCCCGCGACGAATTCGTGGTCGGGTCGCTGGCCGGTCCCCGGCCGGTCGCGGTGCACCGCGTCGATGCGACCACCGCCGACATCAGCGTCGACATGGGCAAGGCCAACACGCTGGGCAGCGGCGGAGCCGCCTTCGAAGCGACCGTGGGGGGCCGGCGGTTCTCCGGCCTGGCGGTCGACGTCGGCAACCCGCACCTGGCCTGCGTGGACCCACAGCTGACGCCCGAGGCGTTGGCGGCGCTGGACGTGGCCGCGCCGGTGAGCTTCGATGCCGGCCAGTTCCCGGACGGGGTGAATATCGAGATCGTCACCGCACCCGCCGACGGGGCGGTGCATATGCGCGTCCACGAGCGCGGAGTCGGCGAGACCCGCTCCTGCGGCACCGGAACGGTCGCGGCCGCGGTCGCCGCGCTGGCCGCTTCCGGCGCGGCCACCGGCACCCTGACCGTTCGGGTGCCCGGCGGCCAGGTCGTCGTCACCGTCACCGACGCCACCAGCTTCCTGCGAGGACCGTCCGTACTGGTAGCCCAAGGAGAACTCAGCGAGGAATGGTGGCGCGCACAGCAGCGTTAAATCAGGTGCACGACACCGTTTTTGCGTGCATCATCTCTTATTGCCTATGACAGAACCTGAATTTCGTGACCATGCTCCGGAAATCCCGGAGCCCAGCACGGGCGAACTCGCCCTCGAAGACCGATCGGCGCTGCGCCGCGTCGCCGGTCTGTCGACCGAACTCACCGACGTCTCCGAGGTCGAGTACCGCCAGCTCCGGCTCGAGCGGGTCGTCCTGGTGGGCGTGTGGACCGACGGCACCGCGGCCGACAGCGAGGCCAGCATGGCCGAGCTCGCCGCCCTGGCCGAAACCGCCGGCTCCGAGGTGCTCGAAGGGCTGATCCAGCGCCGCGACAAGCCCGACCCGTCGACCTACATCGGCTCGGGCAAAGCGCAGAATTGCGCGAAGTGGTGCTGGCGACCGGCGCCGACACCGTGATCTGCGACGGTGAACTGTCCCCGGCGCAGCTGACGGCGCTGGAAAAGGCCGTGAAGGTCAAGGTCATCGACCGCACCGCGCTGATCCTCGACATCTTCGCCCAGCACGCCACCAGCCGGGAGGGCAAGGCGCAGGTGGCGCTGGCCCAGATGGAATACATGCTTCCGCGGCTGCGCGGCTGGGGTGAGTCGATGTCGCGGCAGGCCGGTGGCCGTGCCGGCGGCAGCGGGGGAGGCGTGGGCCTGCGCGGTCCCGGTGAAACCAAGATCGAGACCGACCGGCGGCGCATCCGCGAGCGCATGGCCAAGCTGCGCCGCGAGATCAAGGACATGAAGCAGGTCCGCGACACCCAGCGCAGCCGGCGGGTGCGCAGCGACCTGCCGTCGATCGCCATCGTCGGCTACACCAACGCCGGCAAGTCAAGCCTGCTCAACGCGCTGACCGGGGCCGGGGTGCTGGTCCAGGACGCGCTGTTCGCCACCCTGGAACCCACCACCCGGCGCGCCGAGTTCGATGACGGCCGGCCGTTCGTGCTCACCGACACCGTCGGGTTCGTCCGGCACCTGCCCACCCAACTGGTCGAGGCCTTCCGCTCCACGCTGGAAGAGGTGGTCGACGCCGATCTGCTGGTGCACGTCGTCGACGGCTCCGACGTCAACCCGCTGGCGCAGATCAACGCGGTCCGCCAGGTGGTCTCCGAAGTCTTCGCCGACTACGGGACCGAGCAGGACGGCGACGCACCGCAGGAGCTGGTGGTGGTGAACAAGGTCGACGCCGCAAGCGATTTGACGCTGGCCAAGCTTCGCCATGCCCTGCCGGGCGCCATGTTCGTCTCCGCGCGCACCGGCGACGGTATCGACGCCCTGCGCCGCCGCATCGCCGAGCTCGCCGTCCCCGCCGACACCGCCGTGGACGTGGTCATCCCGTACCACCGCGGCGACCTGGTGGCCCGCCTGCACGCCGACGGGCGCGTCCAGCAGGAGGAGCACAACGCCGAGGGCACCCGGATCAGGGCCCGGGTTCCGGTGGCCCTGGCCGGCCGGCTGCGCGAGTTCTCGGCTCGCTGAACCGGGGTTCGCCGGGCGATTCTGTGCCGGCGCACAGCGCACGACCGCTCCCCGGCGGGCGACACTGGCGACCCGGCAGCTGTCTACCAACCGTCCGGTTGGTATATGTTGGGCTGCAGAAATCCCAGTCGCCGGAGGTCTTCCATGAGCAGCGCCATCAAATACCAGCGCACTCTTTTCGAGCCAGAGCACGACCTGTTCCGTGAGTCCTACCGGGCCTTCCTCGAGCGCCACGTCGCGCCCTATCACGACGAGTGGGAGAAGGCGAAGATCGTCGACCGCGGCGTGTGGCTCGAGGCCGGCAAGCAAGGCTTCCTCGGCATGGCGGTGCCCGAGGAATACGGCGGCGGCGGAAACCCCGATTTCCGGTACAACACGATCATCACCGAGGAGACCACCGCCGGGCGCTACAGCGGCATCGGTTTCGGCCTGCACAACGACATCGTGGCGCCGTACCTGCTGGCGCTGGCCACCGAGGAGCAGAAGCAGCGCTGGCTGCCGAAATTCTGTACCGGAGAGCTGATTACGGCGATCGCGATGACCGAGCCGGGAACCGGCAGCGACCTGCAGGGCATCAAGACCCGCGCGGTCAAGCAGGGCGACCACTACGTGCTCAACGGATCAAAGACGTTCATCACCAACGGAATCAACTCCGACCTGGTGATCGTGGTCGCGCAGACCGACCCGGAGAAGGGCGCGCAGGGCTTCTCGCTGCTCGCCGTCGAACGCGGCATGGAGGGCTTCGAGCGCGGCCGGCACCTGGACAAGATCGGGCTGGACGCCCAGGACACCGCCGAGCTGTCGTTCACCGACGTGCAAGGTGCCGGCCGAAAACCTGCTCGGCGAAGAGGGCATGGGATTCATCTACCTGATGCAGAACCTGCCGCAGGAACGGATCTCCATCGCCATCATGGCGGCCGCGGCCATGGAAGCAGGTGCTCGAGCAGACCGCTGCAATACACCAAGGAGCGCAAGGCGTTTGGCAAGCCGATCGGCAGCTTCCAGAACAGCCGCTTCGTGCTGGCCGAGCTGGCGACCGAGGCGACCGTGGTGCGCATCATGGTCGACGAGTTCGTCCGCCTGCACCTGGACGACAAGCTGACGGCCGAACAGGCCGCGATGGCCAAGTGGTACTCCACCGAAAAGCAGGTGCACCTGATCGACCGCTGCCTGCAACTGCACGGTGGCTACGGCTACATGCGCGAATACCCGGTCGCCCGTGCCTATCTGGATGCGCGGGTGCAAACCATCTACGGCGGCACGACCGAGATCATGAAGGAGATCATCGGCCGCAGCCTGGGCGTCTAGCGTTTCGTTTAGTGGATAGCGACCCGCAACCGCGAGCACGCGCGGGCCAGAACGGCATTGGCAATTCGGCAAACCCCGGGCCCGACGAACGTTCGGCGGTCGACGCGCATGGCTCTATTGCCGGTGAGTGCCAAACAGTTCGCGTGATTGGTCCGCCGCGCCGGGGTAGAGCGTGAATGCGCTGTCAGCTGAAGTACCGTCGGCGCATGCTTTTCGGGTGCGCCGACCGGCTGATCACGCATTGTCGGCCTCGCGACCGCGCCGCCGGCTCGTGCGCCCTGCGCCACCGCGTCCGTCGCAATTCTGCTGTGCGAGTCGGCAGTCCGTTGGTCGACCCCGGTCCCTGGCCGTCTTTCCGTGCGATATGCGCAACGCGGCACCAACGGTGGCGCGATGAGTCTCGATTGGGCCATGGACCGGCATCAATTCGACATCGGCGTGGTATCCGTTTTCGTAGAATTCGTGATTTGACTTCGCATTTCTTGTTGGCTGGAGCAAAGTTATGCGAGCCCGGCGATAACGCTGATCGTGCGCGGGTCCATTTCCCGCGCAGAGTACGGCCCGCTCGCCGGTTATGCAGGTAAGGGCATAGCCGCAGATAGACCCATATCCGCCGGCTGGGAGGCTTGGTGAAGGTGCAGAGAGGTCAAATGCGCAAGCTGATCGGAAGCGCGCTGGTCAGCTTGGCGACCACAGCACTGGCCGCCGCATTGCTGGCTCCCGCCGCGGTAGCGAGCTCCGATAGGCGACGCCGAAGCCGCGATCATGGCCGCATGGGACAAGGCCGGCGGCGACACTTCACCGCTGGGCGCCCGCAAGGGCGACGTGTACCCCGTCGGGGACGGTTTCGCCCTGGACTTCGACGGCGGCAAGATGTTCTTCACCCCGGCCACCGGAGCCAAGTTCGCCTACGGGCCCGTCCTGGACAAGTACGAGCAGCTCGGCGGGCCGGCCGGCAGCGATCTGGGCTTCCCGACCATCAACGAAGTTCCCGGCCTAGCCGGTCCCGACAGCCGGGTGACCACCTTCTCGGCCAGCGACAAGCCGGTGATTTTCTGGACGCCCGAGCACGGCCCGTTCGTGGTGCGCGGCGCCCTCAACGCCGCCTGGGACAAGCTCGGCAGCTCGGGCGGGGTTCTCGGTGCGCCGGTGGGCGACGAGACCTACGGCGGCGAGGTCTCCTCCCAGAAGTTCAGCGGCGGCCAGGTCTCCTGGAACCGGCAGACCAAGCAGTTCACCACCGAGCCCCCGGCGCTGGCCGACCAGTTGAAGGGCCTGCAGGTAGCGATCGATCCCACCGCGGCGATCAACACGGCCTGGCGCGCGGCCGGCGGACCGACCGGACCGCTGGGCGCCAAGCAGGGCGGCCAATATCCCGTCGGCGGCGACGGGATCGCCCAGAACTTCGCCGGCGGCAAGGTGTTCTTCACGCCGGCCACCGGCGCGAACGCCGTCGAGAGCGACATCCTGGCCAAGTACGAGTCGTTGGGCGGCCCGGTCGGCAGCGACCTGGGATTTCCCACCGCCAACGAGTCCGACGGCGGTATCGGGCCTTCCAGCCGGATCTGCACGTTCTCCGCCGCCGACAAGCCGGTGATCTTCTGGACGCCGGACCACGGCGCCTTCGTCGTGCGCGGGGCGATGAAGGCCGCGTGGGACAAGCTGCGCGCTCCCGCCGGCAAGCTCGGCGCGCCGGTCGCCGACCAGGCCGTGGACGGCGACGTGGTTTCGCAGCAGTTCACCGGCGGCAAGATCTCGTGGAACCGGGCCAAGAACACGTTCACCACGGAACCGGCCAACCTGGCGCCGCTGCTGTCCGGCCTGCAGGTATCGGGTCAGAACCAGCCGAGCAATTCGGCGATGCCGGCGCACGCGAAGAAGTTCACCTGGCACTGGTGGTGGCTGATGGTCGCCATTCCGGTGATCGCGTCGCTCGTGCTGCTGGTGTGGATGCTGTTCGGCCGGCGCCGGCCCGGCCGACGGGGCGCCGCGGGCTACGGGCCCGACCGCGACGGGGACTTCGGCTACGACGCCGACGAGCCGGTGGGGGCCAGGACGATTCGGACCTCGACGCCGAGTCGTACAGGCTCAGCGCGCCGCCCGAACCGGCACCGGACGCCGGGCGAGTCAGCTGGCAACGCCAGGCTGCAGCCGATAGCGGATACGGGTTCGAGCAGGAAGATCCCGACGCCGTCGACACCGACTCCATCCCGGTCGTCTCCGAGGACATGCTGTCGGAGGCGGACTATCCGGCTGCCGAAGCCGACGACGCCGACTACGCCGACGAGGTTCCCGAGGTCGCCGAGCCCGAGGCCGCGGACGACGCCGCCTACGTCGACGCCGAGGAGCCCGATGCCTACGTCAACGCCGAGGACCCCGAGGCCGACTACGCGGAGCAGGGGTATGCCGACGACGAGTATCCCGACGTCGCCGTTCCCCGCACCCCGCCGGACACCGAAGCCGTGACCGGCGGCCCGGAAACCGCTGAGGTCGAGGACGAACATCTTGACCTCGCCACGCCGGAGCCGGACGCCAAGCCAGCTTCCGATACCGCGACGGGAGCGGATGTCGCCGGGGTGGCACGCGTGCCGGCGCGGCCGCGGCCGGAACGCCGGCGCGAAGCGGTCGGCACGCCGCCGCCGACGACGGCTCGGAGAACGGTCTGGCGGGCCCGGATGGGCGGCCCACGATCCATTTGCCGCTGGACGACCCGTACCAGGCGCCCGACGGATACCCGATCAAGGCCAGCGCGCGGTACGGCCTGTACTACACGCCTGGCAGCGAGCTATACCAGGACACGCTCGCCGAAATCTGGTTGTCGAGCGAAGAAGTCGCTCAAGCCAACGGCTTCACCAGGGCCGACTGACTCGGCGTGCCGTCGGGTCAGACCTTGCGGATGACCGTGACAACCTTGCCCAGCACGCTCGCGTCGTTACCGGGGATGGGGTCGAACGCCGGGTTGTGCGGCATCAGCCACACCTGACCGCCGGCGCGCTTGAACGTCTTGACGGTGGCTTCGCCGTCGAGCATGGCCGCGACGATGTCGCCGTTGTCGGCGACGTTCTGCTGACGCACCACCACCCAGTCTCCGTCGCAGATCGCGGCCTCGACCATCGAGTCACCGACCACCTTGAGCAGGAAAAGCGTGCCCTCGCCGACCAATTCGCGCGGCAGCGGGAAGACGTCTTCGACGGCCTCCTCGGCCAGGATCGGCCCGCCGGCCGCGATGCGCCCGAGGACCGGGACGAACGTGGGTTCCGGCAGGGCGTCCGAGCCGGCGACCTCGGTGGCGGGCGCCGCCACGTCGTCGTCGGCCCCGCGGACATCGACCGCTCGCGGACGGTTCGGGTCGCGCCGCAGGTATCCCTTGCGCTCCAGGGTGCGCAGCTGGTGCGCCACCGAGGACGTCGACGTCAGACCGACGGCGTCGCCGATCTCCCTGATGCTCGGCGGGTAGCCGCGGCTGGTGACCGAGGCGCGGATGACATTCAGAATGGTGCGCTGCCGCTCGGTCAGCGAGGGATCCACGGAGTGCAACCGACCGTCCGGGGCCGGCCGAGGAGATGTCGTTGCTGTCGCTCATGGCACTGAATGTAGCCGCAGCGCCGACAAGAATCAAACATGTGTTCGACTGGCGTGTCGCGCCGGTTGGCGCCGGCGGAAAAGGCCGAAAGTCGCTGAATCACAAATGTGTAACTCTTCGCAACATTCGGGTATTTACAGCGTCGTGACAGTGGTAGAGGCCGACGAACTTGTCGGTGGTGTGATCTAGCGTTTGCTCGTGCGACACGCTTCGCTCAAATGTTCGGGTTTCGAACACACAAGCGATTAGTGTCGAACACACGAGCGAGAGCTAGTTGACCGGAGGAACGAAGATGACAGTCATCCACACACCCGCGCCGCGGTACCAGCAGCCTTCGGCGCCCGATCAACGGCCCGGTCCAGGGCGCTCGCTACGGACGCGAAGGCCGGACCCGCTCCCGCAGGCCCGCGCCGGTGCGGCCGGCGGGCGCGGCGACGCGCTACTACGGCACCGGGGTGGCGATGTCCGTCGCCCCGCACCGGAGGCGCTCCACCACCTGGGCGACGACCATCGGGCTGGCTGCTGGCCGCCGGGGCGATCACGCTGTGGCTGGGTCTCGTCGCGAACTTCGGCCAGGTGGCTCAACGGCGACTCCGCGCAACTCCGCGGCTCCCGTTCCCGACCGGCTCGCCGTCGTCCGGGTCGAAGCGGGGGAGTCGCTGCAGGACTTCGCGCACCGGGTGGCGCCCGGCTCGCCGACCACCCAGGTTGTCGACCGCATCCGCGAACTCAACGATCTGCACTCGCCCACGCTGATGGCGGGCCAGACGCTGATCGCCCCGGTCGGCTGAGAATCCTGTGTACGACAACGCCCCTGGACTGATGGTCCTCGATGCGCGGCCGTGCGGGCGAGCCGATGCTCCCGCGGCTCCATTGGCCCGGCAGGTCAGGCCGCGGGTACGCTCGAAGTCCTGCGGTAGTCGTCAGCACGGCGAAGGAGCGGTCATGCACTGTCCGTTCTGCCGTCATCCCGACTCCCGGGTGATCGACTCGCGGGAAACCGATGAAGGCCAGGCCATCCGGCGCCGCCGGTCCTGCCCCGAGTGCGGGCGCCGTTTCACCACCGTGGAAACCGCGGTCTTGGCGGTGGTCAAGCGCAGCGGCGTCACCGAGCCGTTCAGCAGGGAGAAGGTCATCAGCGGCGTCCGCCGGGCCTGCCAGGGACGCCAGGTCGACGACGATGCGCTGAATCTGCTTGGCCCAGCAAGTCGAAGACACCGTGCGCGCAGCGGGGTCGCCGGAAATCCCGAGTCACGAGGTCGGCCTGGCCATCCTGGGGCCATTGCGCGACCTCGACGAGGTGGCCTACTTGCGGTTCGCCTCGGTGTATCGCTCGTTCTAGTCCGCGGACGATTTCGAGCGCGAGATCCGAGACGCTGCGCGAGCACCGCGGAGTGGCAACGCCGGGCTGACGGCACTCAGCGGGCGGTGTCCGCCTAGGCTGGTTCCATGGCCCCTGACTTGCATCCCGACCTTGCGGCGCTGGCCCCGCTGCTTGGGACCTGGTCCGGCCAGGGCGCGGGCAAGTACCCGACGATCCAGCCGTTCGACTATCTCGAAGAAGTCGTGTTCGCCCATGTGGGCAAGCCGTTTCTGGCCTACGGGCAGAAGACCAAGGCGGTGGCCGACGGCAAGCCGTTGCACGCCGAAACCGGATATCTTCGCGTGCCGCAACCCGGTCACGTCGAGCTGGTTCTCGCGCATCCCAGCGGCATCACCGAAATCGAGGTCGGCACCTACTCGGTGACCGGCGACCTCATCGAGATCGAGCTGTCCACCACGGCTGTCGGGTTGACGCCGACCGCCAAAGAGGTGACGGCCCTTGGCCGTTCCTTCCGCATCGACGGCGACGAGCTTTCCTACACGGTGCGGATGGGCGCGGTCGGGCAACCCCTGCAGGATCACCTCGCCGCGGTGCTGCGCCGGCAGCGCTGAAGCGCTCGCGTGCGGCCTGGCGCCACCGCAGCGCGGCCGCTTGAGCGCGATTCAGGTTGCGCTGCGCTCGTCGGAACCCATGGCGTTCAGCACCGCGACGCGGGTGTCGAGCCGAGCCCGATGACGGCCTGCTCGCCGCCGCCGGTGCGGAGCAAGTTCGCGCAGCGCGGCCTGATCGTATTCGGCGGGCTCGGTGGTGTCGATGAAGCGCTGGACGACGTCGATGAAGCGGGCCGGGTCGTCGTGGAAGGGGAAGTGGCCGGACCCCTCGAAGATCTCGAGGCGGGAGCCGGGCATCGCGGCGTGTGCCATCCACGCATGCCGGACCGGGACCACCACATCCTTTGTGCCCCAGATGATCTGCACCGGGATGGCCTCGGTCAAATAACATCGGTCCAGCATCGTGACGATCTGCCCGCGCCAATCCACCACCGCCCGCAGGGTTCGGCTGAACGCCGCGGACGCCGTCGGTTCCGGCAGGTCGTCCAGGATCCGCAGCACGTTGGGCAGATCGCGGCCCAGGCCGCTGCTGCCCAGCGCCACGCCCAGGACGCGTCCCATGCAGCTGAACCGCCGGCAGCACCAGCGGCAGCCGCAGCACCGCGATCGCCTCGCTGCCCATCGGCAGCGACGCCAACCGGAGGACGAAGTTGACGTCCTTGGTGACGCCGCCGGCGCCGACCAGGATCAGCCGTTCGACCAGATGCGGGAATTGGTAGGCGAATTGCATGGCCACTCCGCCGCCCAGCGAATGACCGATGATGGTCACCCGCTCGATGTCGAGCACGCTGAGCAGGTCACGCATCCCGTTCGCGTAGGCCGCGATCGAGTAGTCGGCGCGCGGCTTGTCGGATTTCCCGTGGCCCAGCAGATCCGGGGCGATCACCGTAAAACGCTGGGCGAGCTTGGCCTGCACGGTATTCCACGTGGTGGAGTTGTCGCCGATGCCGTGGATCAGCAGGATCGCCGGCCCTGAACCGGCGATGCGGTAGGCCCGCCTGTAACCGTGGATGGTGCGGAACTCGAGTTTGGGTGCCGTCACTTCACGCACCGGGCGGAGCGTGGCATTGCGCTTCCGCTCGGTCATATCGCCAACCTTGGTGTCGGGCCGGACTAAGGGCGGTCGGGCTAGGGGTTCGTGCTACGTGGGTGAGCCGTGATCGTCGTCGTCGAACTTCTTCTCCGCCTGCTGGGCCAGGAATCGCTCGAACTCCGCGCCCAGCTCGTCGCCGCTAGGCAGATCCTCGTCGCGAGCCAGTAACGATCTGTTCTCCTGAGCGTCGATGAAGGCATCGTACTGGCGCTCCAGCGCAGCCACCACTTGAGCGACCTCTGCGCTCGCCTCGACCTGCTCGTCGACCTTGGCCCGAATCACCTCGGCCGCTTCGGCCAACGCCGTCAGGGGCAGCTCCAGTGACGCGGTCTTGGCGACCTGCTCGAGCAGCGCCAGCGCGGCGGCCGGGTAGTCGGTCTGGGTGAGGTAGTGCGGGACGTGCACGGTGTAACCCGACGACGTCGTGGCCGTGCTGGCCCATCCGGTATTCCAGCAGGTTGGACGCGCTGCCGGGAACCTGGATCTCCGAGATCCACGGCTGGAAGTTGGCGATCAACTCCGGATTGTTCGAGTGGGCCGTCATGGTGGTCGGCCGGGTGTGCGGCACCGCCATCGGGACGGTTCCCAAGCCGATGGTCTGGCGCACGCCGAGACGCTCGGCCAGCAACCGCACCGCGGTGATGAAGCGCTCCCACTTGAGATCTGGTTCCATGCCGGCCAGCAACAGGAACGGGGTGCCGATCGTGTCGCGCATCGCGTAGAGGTTCAGTTCGGGATCTTCGTAGTGGGTGAAGTGATCGGTTTTGAACGTCATCAGTGGCCGCCGCGAGCGGTAGTCCAGCAATTCGTCGATCGCGAACGACGCGACCAGCTCGGTGTCCAGCACCGCCTTCAGATGCGAGGCCGCCAGCTTGATGGCATGACCGGCGTCGGAAAAACCCTCCAGGGCATGCACCAGCACGGGGCCGCGGCCGTCGGACGTCGACAACTGTGGCGCCGGCAGCTCGAGCTCGTACATGCCAGCCTGTCCTGGCTGGTACCGATCACCTGGGTCTTGGTGGTGAGCCATCTCCGATCGCCTCCTCTCGGGGTTTCTCCAGGGTGCCCTACCCAGTGTCCCCCGAATCAGGCGGCACCCCTATCGATCAGCGAACTTCGCATCACGCTTGAAGCTGAAACGCGATAATTCCCAGGCGTAATCCGATGGGGGCCGCGCCGGGGTCATCGGGCAACGCGCCAGCAAACCCGGTGGCGCACCGCGAAGTGCGGGAGTCGGCCCGGTGCCCACCGGTCAGGCATGATGAATGCGATGCGCATTCGGATCCTGGTGCTCTGCTCGATGGTGGGGGTGGCGACGTCGCTGACGTCGTGTCACCGGCCACTCGAGCATTCTTCGGGTGCCCCGGTGTCGGCGCCGCGCGTCGGCGGTCCGGTGCAGCGGCTCAGCCAGCCCGAGCAGCATGCGGTCGCGGGCCCGGTCGAGCCCGATCGGCGCATCGGGGCGATCTTCATCGACGGCGGCCCGCTGCATGTGTGCACGGGTTCGGTGGTCCATTCGACGGGCGGCAACCTGATCATCACCGCCGCGCACTGCCTGGCCGGAGCCTCGGTGATCACCTTCGTTCCCGGTTTCGCCGGAGATGCCGCGCCGGGTCCCACCGATGTGTGGAAGGCCGACGCGGTCTACCTCGATCCACGCTGGACGGCCAGCAAGGACCCGCACGCGGACTATGCGATCGCGCGCGTCAGCAACGACGCCGGCGGTCCCGTCGAGTCGCGGGTCGGCCTGGCGTTGACGCTGGGCGTGACGCCTCCGCCCGGGCAGCCGGGTCACCGTGCTGGGGTATCCGGCCGGCGTCGGGGGCTCGCCCATCGGATGTCAGGCCAGCACGTCGGTCACCGACACCGGGTTCCCCGCGTTGGCCTGCGAAGGGTTGGTGGACGGCACCAGCGGTGCGCCCTGGGTCAGCGGCACCACGCTCATCGGGGTGATCGGTGGTCTCGAGCGGGGCGGATGCGCCGCGAACATGTCCTATTCGGCGCCGTTCGACGCGCACACCCAGGAGTTGCTGGCCCGGGCCGAGGCCGGCGGTCCAGGCGATCCGGTCCCGGGCGACCTCCAAGACGCCTGCTAGGGGCGATCGCCAGCGCGGCGCAGCCGGGCGCAGCGGGTCGCCACCATCGAGTTAGTGGCGGAACTGGTTGAGCGCCCGGACCTTGTTCATCACGTCGAGCGCCGCCACCTTGTAGGCCTCGGAGAACGTGGGGTAGTTGAATACCGCGTCCACCAGATATTCGACGGTGCCGCCGCAGCCCATCACCGCCTGGCCGATGTGCACCATCTCGGTGGCGCTGGTGCCGAAGATGTGCACGCCGAGCAACTTGAGGTCCTCGGTGGACACCAGCAGTTTGAGCATGCCGTAGGAGTCGCCGGCGATCTGGCCGCGGGCCAGCTCGCGATACCGGGCCACCCCGACCTCGTAGGGGACCGAGTTCTTCGTCAGCTCCACCTCCGTGGCGCCGACGTAGGAAACCTCCGGGATGGAGTAGATGCCGATCGGTTGCAGCTCGGTGATGCCGTCGCTCGCTTCCCCGAACGCGTGGTAGGCGGCCAGGCGGCCCTGCTCCATCGACGTGGCGGCCAGCGCGGGGAAGCCGATCACGTCGCCGACAGCGTAGATGTGGGGCACCTTGGTCTGGAAGTTGTCGTCGACGAAAATCCGTCCGCGGTGGTCGGCGTCGAGCTCGGCGTTGTGCAGATCGAGGTGATCGGTCTGGCCTTGCCGCCCCGCCGAATACATCACCGTCTCGGCGGGAATCTGCTTGCCGCTGGCCAGGGTGGTGACGGTGCCCGCCGACCCGACGTCGACCGCGGTCACCTCCTCACCGAACCGGAACGTCACCGCCAGGTCGCGCAGGTGGAACTTCAGCGCCTCGACGACTTCGGGGTCGCAGAAGTCGAGCATGTCGTCGCGCTTCTCCACCACGGTGACCTTGGTGCCCAGCGCGGCGAACATCGAGGCGTACTCGATGCCGATGACACCGGCGCCGACCACCACCATCGAGGTGGGCAGCGACTTGAGGTCGAGGATGCCATCGGAGTCGAGGACCCGGTGTTCGTCGAACTCGACCCCGGAGGGCCGCGCCGGCCGGGTGCCGGAGGCGATGACGACGTATTTGCCGCTGATGGTTATCTTTTCGCGCCGCGACGGGTCCTCGACCTCAATGGTGTGTGGGTCGACGAAACGGCCGTGGCCGATCAGCAGGTCGATGCGGTTGCGCATCAGCTGGTTGCGCACCACGTCGACTTCCTTGCCGATCACGTGCTGGGTGCGGGCCAGGAGGTCGGCCGGGGTGATCTTCTCCTTCACGCGGTAGCTCGCGCCGTAGAGTTCGCGCTGGCTCATCCCGGTGAGGTAGAGGACCGCCTCGCGCAACGTCTTTGACGGGATGGTGCCGGTCTGGACGCACACCCCGCCGAGCATTTGGCCGCGTTCGACGATGGCGACCGACTTGCCGAGCTTGGCCGAGGCGATGGCGGCCTTCTGGCCGCCGGGCCCGGACCCGATGACCACCATGTCGTACTCCTGCGCCGAACTCATGGCTTAAACAGTAAGGCAGCACAACGCACAGTGCTGGGTTCATCCACAGCTCCGCTGTCGCACCCGCGCACCTGCGCACCGGTTGACGGTGACCGCCGTCAGCGTTGTGCCCATGACGACGCATCGAGAAGACTTCGAACTTTCCCGCCCCGGCGCCCTCATCGCCGCGCTGCCGGCCGTTCTCGGCTTCGTTCCCGAAAATTCATTGATATTAGTGTCTTTCGGCGACGGGCAACTCGGGTCGGTGATGCGCGTCGACCTCTCCGAGGAGGTTGTCGAACGGGTGGGACACCTGGCCGAGGTCGCCGCCGCGGCCGCGCCCGAGGCCGTGATCGCGGTGATCGTCGACGCCGACGGGGCCTACTGTCCAAGTTGCAACGAGGATCACCGGCAGCTGTCGATAGCGCTCGCAGACGCCTTGTCGCAGCACGACATTGAGCTCTGGGCTACCCACGTGGTGGACCAGGTGGCGCTCGGCGGCCGCTGGCATTGTGCGGAGGGCTGCGGGTCGAGCGGTGTCGTCGAGGATCCCGGAGCCTCCCCGTTGGCCGCCGCGGCGGTGCTGGAAGGCAGACGGCTCTATCCGCGTCGGGCCGACCTGCAGGCTGTCATCGCACCGGACGACCCGGCGCGCAGCGCCGCGCTGGCGGATGCGGTCAGGCAGCAGGCCGCCCGGCGCCGCGCGGCGCATCGTGCGCATCCGGTCCGCTGTACGCGCGGCGACGTGGAGGCGGCGATGGCCGCCGCCTCGCAGGTCGCGGCGGGGGAATCGCTGTCCGACGCGGACATCGCGAAGCTGGGCTGCGCCCTGAGCGACGCGCAGGTGCGCGACATCCTGTACGCCCTCGCGGTCGGTGAGAGCGCCGGCGAGGCCGAGTCGTTGTGGGCGCTGCTGGCGCGAAAGTTGCCCCCGCCCTGGCGGGTCGAGGCACTGGTCTTGATCGCGTTCAGTGCGTACGCCCGCGGCGACGGCCCGCTGGCCGGGGTGTCGCTGCAGGAGGCGCTGCGTTGTGAGCCCGACCATCGCATGGCGGGGATGATGGACACCGCGTTGCAGTCGGGCCTGCGCCCCGAGGACATCCGGGACCTGGCGCTGACCGGCTACCGGCTGGCCAAACAATTCGGTGTGCGGCTACCGCCGCGCCGGCCATTCGGCCGCAGGGCGGGGTAGTGGCGGCGCCGGGCGAGAAGTATCCGGGTCAGACCTTTTCGACCTTGACCGCGTGCGCCATCTCATGCGGGAGGGTGACGTTCTCGTGGCCCGGAATGACGATGGTCACCCCCGCGGAACCGGTCTCGACGGTGACGCGCGCGTTGGGGACGACGCCGGCGTCCTTCAGACGCGAGATCAGGTCGATGTCGCCCTGGACGTGCTCGGTCAACTGCCGCACCACGACGGCCGCCGGCGCGCCGGGGGGCAACTCGGTCAGCCGGACCAGGGGGCCGTCCTCGGACCAGGACTCGGGGCCCACGCCCAGGTCCAGAAGCCCGGGAATCGGATTACCGAACGGCGAGGTGGTCGGGTTGTTGAGCACCTTGACCAGCCGCCGCTCCACGTCCTCGCTCATCACGTGCTCCCAGCGGCACGCCTCGGCGTGGACCTCTTCCCAGGGCAGCCCGATGACGTCGACCAGCAATCGCTCGGCGAGGCGGTGCTTGCGCATCACGGAAACGGCCAGCGCCCGGCCCTTGTCGGTGAGCTCGAGGTGGCGGTCGCCGGCCACGTGCAGTAGACCGTCCCGCTCCATGCGCGACACGGTTTGGCTGACAGTCGGTCCGCTCTGATCGAGGCGTTCGGCGATTCGGGCACGCAGCGGCGTCACGCCCTCTTCCTCGAGGTCGTAGATGGTCCGCAGGTACATCTCGGTGGTGTCAACCAGGTCGTTCATTCAGCACCCTCCGTCGACGCTGAGTCTACTTGGCCAGCTGCGCGAATGGTTGTAACGCCTCCCAGGCAAGCAGTATGCCCGCCGCTGACGCGGCGGGCATACCGTCTGCTACCTAGCTTGAGTGAGGTGTTAGCTCGCGTACGACCGTAGCCTGTCGGCGCGCTCCCCGTTGCGCAGTTTGGACATCACGTCCCGCTCGATCTGGCGGACCCGCTCGCGGGACAGGCCGAACAGCTTTCCGATCTGGTCCAGGGTGCGCGGCTGGCCGTCGTCCAGGCCGAAACGCAACCGGATCACCTGGTGCTCACGCTCATCCAGGGTGGCCAGCACGCTGCGGATGTCGGTGTGCAGCAGCTCGGCGATCACCGCGTTCTCGGCCGACATCGCCTCTGCGTCCTCGATGAAGTCGCCCAGCGGGGCTTCTTCTTCGGACCCGACCGGCATGTCCAGGCTCACCGGGTCGCGGCTGTGCTCGAGCAGGTCGTTGATCTTTTCCACCGGGATGCCGGACTCGGCGGCCAGTTCCTCGTCGGTGGCCTCGCGTCCCAGGTTCTGATGCATCTCGCGCTTGATCCGCGCCAGCTTGTTGACCTGCTCCACCAGATGAACCGGCAGCCGGATGGTGCGGCTCTGGTCGGCCATGCCGCGGGTGATGGCCTGGCGGATCCACCAGGTCGCGTAGGTCGAGAACTTGAATCCCTTTGTGTAGTCGAACTTCTCCATCGCGCGGATCAGCCCGAGGTTGCCCTCCTGGATCAGGTCCAGCAGCGGCATGCCGCGACCGGTGTACCGCTTGGCCAGCGACACCACCAGACGCAGGTTGGCTTCCAGCAGGTGACGGCGCGCCGCCTGACCGTCGCGCACCACTGCCTCCAGATCGCGTTTGCGGTTCTCCCCGAGGCGCTTACGCGTTCCGAGCAGGTGTTCGGCGTAAAGCCCGGCCTCGACGCGCTTGGCGAGCTCGACCTCGCCGGCCGCATTCAGGAGCGCAGTCTTACCGATTCCATTCAGGTAAACGCGCACCAAATCCGCTGCGGGGCTTTGAGCATCCAGATCGCCGTCAAATCTGCTCGTGCTGGCGTTCGCCATAGCGACCTCCCGTTCGGCTGTGTTCTGTCATCGAGTTCAACGACAGATCAGCTCTGAGAGTTCCCAGCGATTCCCTATCTCACACGTCTTGACGTGCAGAAATGTGCCCAAGACCTGAGAATGTCCTGAGAAGTCCACGCCGGCGGCATCGCAAGGGGAAACGACTTCTACTCGTGATCCATTCCACCCTGCGCGCCAGGAGGCCGCTCCGGCTGCGGGTGCAGCGGAGCCTCGAGCGCAGGACGTTCGGCCCGCGGGAACAGGGGAATGCGCTGCCCCGCATTGTCGAACCGGCGCGGCTCCTCGGCGCTGCGCGGTGGCCGATCGTTGGCGATCAGCACGGCCATCCACGGCAACGGGATCGAGGCCGCCACGATCGCCAGCGAGATCAACCCGTTGTGCCACGCGCCGTATGCGAGGGCGGCGAGGATGAGGGCCGGAATCCGGAATGCCATCAGGGTCAAGTATTTCCGGACCCTCGCCCGATGCTGCTCCTCGTACGAGGTCGCGGCGGCGGTGATGAGCACTGGGCGGCCTTTGTTGCCGTCAAAGTCATCGAACCGATCGTCGAACCCCGGGCCGGAGCCGTGCTTCATTTCTCCACTGTCCCACAATTGGCCGATTCCGGCTTAGGCGGTTTCAGGCCTGCCGCGCAGTGCACAATGTGAGGTATGCAGACCCAAACGATCGAACGCACCGAGGCCGACGAACGCGTCGACGACGGGACCGGCAGCGACACCCCCAAGTACTTCCATTACGTCAAGAAGGACAAGATCGCCGAGAGCGCGGTGATGGGCAACCACGTCGTGGCGTTGTGCGGCGAGGTGTTTCCCGTCACCAAGGCGGCTAAGCCGGGGTCACCGGTCTGCCCGGATTGCAAGCAGATCTACGACCGGATGAAGAAGGGCTGATCAGCCCGGCGGCTCCGCCGGTGCGACGTCGCGTTGCGCGGTGATGGGATTGGTCGTCACGGGATTCGACAGCGTGTCGGCCGCCTTCGCCAGGGCGGGCGAGCGCGACAGAAGCCATCTGCGCAGCCGGTGCGCGTGCGTGCGGGGCGCGGGGAATTCCTCCTGGACGGCGGCATTGAGTTCGGCGCCGATCATGATTGCGAAGCCGCCGAAGAACGAGAAGAGCAGGAACGCGATGGGTGTGGAGAGCGCGCCGTAGGTGTAGCCGGTGCTGGTGATCCACTGCAGGTAGATCCGCAGGCCCAACGTGGCGATGACGAACACCGCGGTCGCCAGCACCGCGCCGAGGATCAGCCGATGCGTCGGGAGCGGTTCAGGCAGCGACACCCGATACAAGATCACCACCCCGATCATCAAGACCAGGATCAACGCCGGGTAATAGCCGTAGCGCAGCACGTTTGCCAGGCTGACCGGAATATGTTCAGCGATCTTGCGCGGACCCAGGACTACCAATGGCGCGGTCGCGACAATGACGACCAACCCCACCACGTAGAGGAACAACGCGAACAAGCGCTGGCGCACCGGGTGGCGTAACGGCGTCTGGTCGTGCGCCTCGACGACGGAATCGACGAATGCACGATATTGCCGAGGACCCCGCCCACAGCGAGATGATGAAGCCGAGCGACACCACCTCGCCGCGGGCGTTGTTGGCGATGTCGCGCATGCTCGGCTCGATGATCTCGTTGACGACGCTGGGGGAGAACACGTTGTGTGCCGTCGAGATCAGCTGACGCAGGATGCTGGGCAGCATGTCCGGGCCGAACAGCGGCGCGACGTAGGCCAATGTGCCCAGCAGCCCGAGCAGCAACGGCGGCAATGACAACGCCGACCAGAAACCAGCCTGAGCCGACTCCGAGAAAATCGAGTCGTCCCAACTCTTGGAGAGAGTCCTCAGGCTGATTCGCCAAATGTGGTGGCGCGACGGTTTTGCGACCTGCTCGCTCATACCCGTCCAGCATTACCGAAGATCGCCCGCACCGCCCACATTGGCGATGGGTGAGTTCGTCCGGGGGCTAGCTTTCGCTGAACTCCAGCACGGCGTCCAGCTCGGTCAGCTTCGCCTCGTGCTCGTTGGCGTGGTGCTGGCAGAAGAGAAGCTCCAGTCCGGAAGGCAACTTGGCGCGTACGCGGGCCGCGGCACCGCAGCGGTCGCAGCGGTCGGCCCGGGTTAGTTCTGGACTCGTCAGAGTTGCATTCATGGCTTCTCCGTTCTCGTATATTCACTTTCTCAGACGTATGGCGTTTTTGCCTTGTTCCCCGATCGTTATCGGGTGTGTCGTTTCTCACGACCTGGTCACGTTTGGTTTGAGCGATATCTAGGGTGTCGAAACGTGACGCTTGCTCCTGACGTCTTGGTGCACCTGTGCGGAACCGAACAGTGGGCGCAGGCCCGCCAGCGCGGCGGCATCCGCCCGGAGGACGCCGGCGGTGGCGACTTCGTCCACCTGTCGACGCCCGCGCAGGTGCACTTGCCGGCCAACCGGCTCTACCGCGGTCGCGGCGATCTGGTGCTGTTGCACGTCGACCCGGCCCGGCTCGACGCGCCCGTGCGGTGGGAGCCGGGGGTGTCAACCGACCCGGAGTCCATGCTGTTCCCGCATCTGTACGGCGTGCTTCCGGTGGCCGCTGTGGTCCGGGTCACCGCTTACCCGCCGGACGACGACGGCGCCTTCCCGCCGATCGCCGGCGGCGGGTCGCGGGGAGTCGACGTAGGCTTCGGCCTCGATCTCCACCAGCAACTCGGGTGCGATCAGCGCCGAGACTTCGACCATGGTGGCCGCGGGACGAATCGCACCGAAGACCTGCTCGTGCACCGCTCCCACCTCGCGCCAGCGCGAGATGTCGGTGACGTAGATGCGGGTGCGCACCACGTCGGTGAGCGCGGCGCCTGCTTGGTGCAACGCGATCTCGATGCGGTGCAACGCATCTCGCGTCTGGGCGGCGATGTCCCCGGAGGGACCGACCCCGGTTGTTCCGGCGATCGCCACATGCGGGCCTACCCGCACCGCGCGAGAGTAACCGACCGCCGATTCGAAGTCGGACGCTGACGAGACGAGGGTGCGGTCCGCTGGCATGGACGCCACCGTACGACGCCCGCGCGGCGAGCGCAGCCGAATTTCAGCGCACCGCGAGATGGCTTGTGTGGCAGCCGTTTTCGATCGACGGCCGACTGGACTAGTCGAGGTAGTCGCGCAGCACCTGAGAACGGCTGGGGTGACGCAGCTTCGACATCGTCTTGGACTCGATCTGGCGGATGCGCTCCCGGGTCACGCCGTAAACCTGCCCGATCTCGTCCAGGGTGCGTGGCTGGCCATCGGTGAGCCCGAAGCGCAGCCGTACTACGCCCGCCTCGCGCTCCGACAGCGTCTCCAGCACCGACTGCAGCTGGTCTTGCAGCAGCGTGAACGACACCGCGTCCACGGCCACCACGGCCTCGCTGTCCTCGATGAAATCGCCTAGCTGGCTGTCGCCCTCGTCGCCGATGGTCTGGTCCAGCGAGATCGGTTCGCGGGCGTATTGCTGGATCTCCAGCACCTTTTCGGGGGTGATGTCCATCTCCTTGGCCAGCTCCTCGGGCGTGGGCTCGCGGCCCAGGTCCTGCAGCAGCTCGCGCTGGATACGGCCCAGCTTGTTGATGACCTCGACCATGTGCACCGGGATACGGATGGTGCGGGCCTGGTCGGCCATGGCGCGGGTGATGGCCTGACGGATCCACCACGTCGCGTAGGTGGAGAACTTGTAACCCTTGGTGTAGTCGAACTTCTCGACCGCGCGGATCAGACCCAGGTTGCCCTCCTGGATGAGGTCCAAAAACGCCATGCCGCGGCCGGTATAGCGCTTGGCCAGCGACACCACCAGTCGAAGGTTGGCTTCCAGTAGATGGTTCTTCGCGCGGTCGCCGTCGCGGCAGATCCACACCATGTCGCGGCGCTGGGCGGCGGGCAATTTGTCGCCGCGCTCGGTCATCTCGGTCATCAACTGGGTGGCGTACAGTCCGGCCTCGATCCGCTTGGCCAGCTCAACCTCTTCCTCGGCGTTGAGCAGCGCGACCTTACCGATCTGCTTGAGGTAGGCGCGAACCGAATCGGCGGAGGCCGTCAGCTCGGCATCCTTGCGTGCCTGCCGCAACGCCTCGGACTCGTCTTCGTCCCACACGAAATCGCCGGAGGCCTTGTCCTTTTCGGACGGCTCGGCGATCTCCTCGTCCTCCTCGGCGGCGGCCTCGGCGGGCTTGGCGGCGGGCTTTGCGGCGGCTACCTCGTCGCCCTCGGCAACGTCGGAGTCGCCGTCGCAGCCTCTTCGGAGTCGTCAGCCGTCCGGCGCCACATCTTCCTCGAGGTCGTCGAGACTGAGGTCGGTGTCGATTTCGAGGTCTTCTTCAGGCTCAACCTCGAGGTCGGGTTCGCTGTCGAGATCCTCGACGGCACCGTCGGAATCGAGAACCTCGAGATCCGCCGGCGCGTCCTTGGCCGCTTTGGTTCCGCGCGTCGAGGGCGCTTTGGCGCCGGCACCCTTGGCAGCGGCGCGGGTCTTCTTGGGATCGGCGGCCCCATCGGCCTGGGACTTGGTGGACGATGACGCTGACTTGGCGGCCCGCTTCGCGGGGGCCGCGCCGTTGGCGGCTTTGGCCGCCGGTCGCTTTGCGGGGGACGACACAGACTTCGTGGCGGTGCGTTTCACCGGCCCATCCGTTGCCGGGCTTGCTTTCGTCGCTGCCACTTACACCCCTTCGTTTGGGCTCACTCTCGGTGGGTATTGGGCATGGTTAACCGAAAGTGTCTGCTATGTCGATGTCGGCGTTGGTATGAGCGTGAGTAGTCGCACGCTATCGGTTGGGCGTTCGCCGAAGACCATTGTAACGACAGTGCGGGGTCGTACGGCTCTGCCGGGCGAAATCAGTGGGTCACGTCCGAGGTGGCGGCCATGGCCGCGCCGACGATCCCGGCGGTGTTGAGCAGCGCCGCGGCCACTACCGGCGTCCGGTTGGTCAGCAGCGGCACCCACTTGTCGGCTTTGCGGCTGATGCCGCCGCCCGCGATGAACAGATCCGGCCACACGGCGTTCTCGATGCTCACCAGCACCTTGGTCACCTGTTTGGTCCACTTCTCGTAGGACCAGCCGTTCTTCTCCTTCACCGAGGACGCCGCTCGCTTCTCGGCCTCCTTGCCCCCGACCTCGAGATGACCGAACTCGGTGTTGGGGATCAGTGTCCCGTTGTGAATCACCGCGGAGCCGATCCCCGTGCCGAACGTCAGCAAAACCACCAGTCCCGACTGTCCTTTGCCCGCCCCGTAGTGCTCCTCGGCCAGCCCGGCCGCGTCGGCGTCGTTGAGCACGATGACGTCCTGACCGTCCAGCTCGGCGCTGATGATGTCGCGCGCATTGGTGCCGATCCACGCCTTGTCCACGTTGGCCGCCGTCTGCACGACGCCGTGGGTGACGACTCCCGGATACGTCACTCCTAGCGGGCCGGTCCACCCGAAGGCGTTGACCACTTCAGCGATGGTCTTGGCGACCGCCGAGGGCGTGGCGGGCTGCGGGGTCAGCAGCTTGACCCGCTCGCCGATCAACAGCCCGGTGTCCATGTCGACGATGCCGCCCTTGATGCCACTGCCGCCGACGTCGATGCCGAATCCGCGGCGCTGGGGCCTGCCGTCCCCGGCGGCGATGCCGGGCATGTCCGTGGTCGAGTCGGTGCTGGTCATCGAATCTCCTCGGCGTGACTGGGCTGTCCGCTCACCTTAGCGCCGCGACGGTGCCGCACGTGGCGTCTGCGCGACCCTGTCGACTGTGATCCGATAGACCGGTGACCCCTACCGATGACGAGCTGGTACGGCTGCGCTCGGTCGCCGAAACCTTGGCCGCGGAGGCCGCCGCGTTCGTGAGGCGTCGGCGGGCAGAGGTTTTCGGCGTCGACGCGGGCAGCGATGACAGTGGCGCGGTGCGATCGAAGAGCTCCCCGACAGATCCGGTGACGGTGGTCGACACCGAAACGGAACGGTTGTTGCGTGACCGCCTGGCCGAATTACGGCCTGGGGAGCCGATTCTCGGCGAGGAAGGCGGCGGGCCTGCTGGAGATTCAGGGGCCACGCCCCCCGGGAGGGTCACCTGGGTGCTCGACCCGATCGACGGCACAGTGAATTTCGTCTACGGCATCCCCGCCTACGCCGTGTCGGTGGGTGCACAGGTCGACGGTGAGTCGGTGGCCGGGGCGGTCGCCGACGTCGTGGCAAAGCGGGTGTATTCGGCGGCGGTGGGCCTGGGTGCGCACGTCACCGACGATGCGGGGACGCATTCGCTGCGGAGCGCCGCCGTCGACGATTTGTCGATGGCATTGCTGGGCACCGGGTTCGGCTATGCGCGGCAGCGCCGCGCGGCGCAGGCGGCGCTGCTGGCGCGCATGCTGCCGGTGGTTCGCGATGTTCGCCGCATCGGCTCGGCGGCATTGGATCTGTGCATGGTTGCCTCGGGCCGGCTCGACGCCTTTTACGAGCACGGTCTGCAGGTGTGGGATCGCGCGGCCGGTGGGTTGATCGCAGCGGAGGCGGGGGCCCGGGTGGTTCTGCCCACGCCCGGCGTGGCCGGGGCCGGCCTGTCGCTGGCCGCCGCGCCGGGAATCGCCGACGAGCTGCTGGCCGTTCTGGAGCGGTTCAACGGCCTGGACCCGATTCTGGATTGACCGCCCGCGTCAGCAGCTGCTGGCGTGAATCTTGGCCAGCAGCGTGGGATCTGAGGGTTCGGTGGCGCCGGGACGCAGGGTGGCGAGGACGGCATCGATGTCGTCGTTGTGCGCCAACGAGCTGAAGTCCGTGCCCAGGGACAGGTCGACGGAGTCGTCGGCACGGTTGTCGTTGAACAATTCGGTGCACGGCGCCACCAGCCACACGGCGGCCGCCGTGGCCTGTCCGGCGGTGCCGAAACGGATCTGGCCCTGACAGGTGAGTCTGGTGCCCGGATAAAGGGGGTCGTTGGCGGCGGTCGGTTGCGCGAAGCCGAGGTCTTTCATGGCGCCCGCGACGTCGCCGGCCTGGCCGCCCCGGCCGCTGGCGTTGAGCACCCGGACCTTGGTGTCCGCGAGTTTGGCGGGAGTGACGTCCATCATGACGCTGCGCGATACCTGCTCGCCGAGCTGGGCCGGTGCCGAATTGTCCGATTGCGGCGGGGGATTGCACACTGAGGCCTCGTGCACCTTGGCGGGCCGCGTCAGCGCGATCGTCCAAATCACGCCCGTGGCTACCGCAAGAACAATCGCCACGACGATCGCGGGCCGGGGGTTGCGCCTCCGAAAGGGGCGACCGTGCTTGTCAAAAGCTGTACCCTCGGTGATTTGCGTGACCACAGCTGCACTCTAGCCGCACGGTAAACCCACTGTTCAGAGACGAGCGCAAGGGTAAAAATGGCAGTGTGACGTAAATCACACCTTAACGGGCCGCGATACGGGCACGAATCATTTGGTGGATGCGTTCGACGCTGGTACAAAGCGATGCTTGAGATTACGGGCATACAGAGGCAAATAGGGCAGGGGAACAGAGATGCCTACCGACTACGACGCTCCACGGCGCACCGAGACTGACGACGTTTCGGAGGACTCGCTGGAGGAGCTCAAAGCGCGACGAAACGAGGCGGCTTCTGCCGTCGTCGATGTCGACGAATCTGAAACCGCTGAGAACTTTGAACTGCCGGGCGCCGACCTGTCCGGTGAAGAACTGTCGGTGCGCGTGATTCCGAAGCAAGCCGACGAGTTCACCTGCTCGAGCTGCTTCCTGGTGCAACACCGCAGTCGGCTGGCCAGCGAGAAGAACGGCGTGATGATCTGTACCGACTGCGCGGCCTGACAGCTGCACTCACCGTGTCAGGGCCGACAGCACCCGCTCGGGGTGACGGCAGCTCACCAGCCAGTACGGCGTCGGATCGTCCGGGTCGTCGAGTACGGCCAGGACCATCGGCCCCACCCATGCCCTGTGTAGGACGTACGCCGCCGGGTCGAGCTGCCGGCCCAACGCGGCGGATTTGGCCGAGGCCGCAATCGTTGCTGACCGGGCGATCACGGTGACCGGCAGATGCGCCTGGCCGGCCCACAGCTGCACTTCGCCCGGCGCCGCCGGGTCGGCGGTGACCCGGATCTCGATGCGGCCCAGCCACAACAGCGCCGCGGCCGCAACCGCGAACAGCGCCGCGTACGGCCACCAGGTCGACTGGCGCGTGACGCCCATGTTGAATTCGAACGCGATGATGCCCGCCAGCGCGAAGGCCGGTAGCCACCACCACCACGGGACCCACAATCGTTCGCGATACCGCACGTTGTGCGGCGCGACGCGCGTATCGGACACGCAGTCAAGGGTAGTCTGTGGCCCCGTGTCGACCAGTCTGGCCATCGTCCGCCTTGACCGCGAGCTTCCGCTGCCCAGCCGCGCCCACGCGGGTGACGCCGGGATCGATCTGTACAGCGCGGAAGACGTCAAACTCGAACCCGGGCGACGCGCCCTGGTGCGAACGGGGGTCGCGGTCGCCATCCCGTTCGGCATGGTCGGCTTGGTGCATCCGCGGTCGGGACTGGCTGCGCGAGTGGGACTTTCGATCGTCAACAGTCCGGGTACCATCGACGCGGGCTATCGCGGCGAGATCAAGGTGGCGCTGATCAACCTGGACCCGACCGAGCCGATCGTGGTGCACCGCGGCGATCGCATCGCCCAGTTGTTGGTGCAGCGAGTCGAATTAGTGGAGTTGGTCGAGGTGTCGTCGTTCGACGAGGCCGGGCTGGCCGAAACATCCCGTGGCGATGGTGGACACGGTTCCTCCGGCGGTCATGCGAGTTTGTGATGCGACGGCGACGATGCAGGGCACGGCGATGAGAAGGAGCGGCACTTATGGCCGGTAAACGCACACCCGAAGACGACGACGCCTTCAGCGCCCCCACACCGGCGGACGAGGTCGCGGCCCGCGACGACGAGCCGACCCCCGACGAGCTCGAGGGCCCGTTCGACATCGAGGACTTCGACGACCCCACGGTCGCTGAGCTGGCCCGTCTGGACCTGGGCTCGGTGCTGATTCCCATGCCGGAGGCCGGTCAGCTGCAGGTCGAGCTGACCGAAACCGGGGTGCCGAGCGCGGTATGGGTCGTCACGCCCAACGGTCGCTTCACCATCGCCGCGTATGCGGCGCCGAAGACTAGCGGCCTGTGGCGTGAAGTGGCCGCCGAGCTCGCCGAATCGCTGCGCAACGACTCGGCCCAGGTGAGTATCAAGGACGGCCCATGGGGTCGCGAAGTGGTGGGCATCGCCGCCGGCGCGGTGCGCTTCATCGGCGTCGACGGCTATCGGTGGATGATCCGCTGCGTCATCAACGGTCCACACGAGACAATGGAAGCCCTCGAGCAGGAGGCACGAGCGGCCTTGGCGGACACCGTCGTTCGGCGCGGTGATACGCCGCTTCCGGTGCGGACGCCGCTGACCGTGCAGCTGCCCGAGCCGATGGCACAGCAGCTGCGCGAAGCCGCCGCCGCGCAACAGGCGGCGCAGCAGGCCGACGCTCAGCAGGCCGAGGGGCAACAGGCGCCGTCCAACGAGCCGGACGCGCGCCGCAGCGTCGACGGGTCGGCCATGCAGCAGCTGCGCACCACCACCGGCGGCTAGCAACCGGACATAGCGCTACAGCTCGGCCAGCGCGCTCACACAGGCCGCACCGAGGGCGGTGGGTTCGGCCCCGATCTCATCGAGCGTCACCGTTCGCAGCGCGGCGCGCGGGGCTGCGGCGACCCAGTCGAGGCCGGCCCGCAAAGGGTGGATCGGATCGTCGACCGCGGACGCGACGCCCAGCGGCGCGGCCAGCCCGGCCAAGTCGTCGCAACTCGGCGCGACATAGGCGGCCGCTTCTTCCATGGCGTCGGGCAGATGCGGCCACTGGGCACCCCACGACCGGGTCAGCTCTTCGGCCAGCCACGGCGGGCTGGACGCCCGCATCTGGGTGGTGGTAGCCGCCAACCCGTCGGCGCGCAATTGTGACGCCGAATACCGCGCAGCAAGGGCCGCGGGCGCAGCCCCCGGCGCGCCCGCCCAGGCCGGCAGCGCGGCCAGCACCGCGACCGTCCGGTCGGGGTGGGCCAACGCCCAGGCGGCCGCCACCGCGGCACCGATCGACACCCCGCCCACGGCGATCGGCCCCCCGCCGGCCGCGGCGTCGAACGCCGCCAGGTAGCCCTGGATCAACCGGTGGGGCTGCGGCGGCGGGGCCACTAGCAACGCGCCGACCTCAGACAATGGGCTGGAAAATGCGCGTCGAACGTAGTCGTCATCGGAGCCGGTTCCGGGCAACAGCACCGTCGTGACACCGCGCAGATCGACAACCACCTGTTGATAGTGCCCCGCCGTTCACGTGCCCTCAAACACCAGGTTTGAGTCTGTTGGCGCTGGGGAACCAAGAGGTCTACGGTGTCCGTTGGCATAAATGGAAGCATCGAGGCTTATCAGCATTGTCAGGAGTGGCCATGGGGGCCCAAGGGTATCTGCGCCGCCTCACCCGTCGGCTGACGGAGGATCCGGAGCAACTCGACTCGGAGGAACTTTCCGACGAGGTCGCAAGCACCGGGGCGCAGCGCGCGATTGATTGCCAGCGGGGCCAGGAGGTCACGATGGTGGGGACCCTGCGCAGCGTCGAGTGCAACGGGAGGGCCTGCGCCGGCGGGGTACGCGCCGAATTGTTCGACGGCAGCGACACCGTCACGCTGGTATGGCTTGGACAACGCCGCATCCCCGGCATCGACTCGGGTCGCACCCTGCGGGTGCATGGCCGCCTCGGCAAGCTGGAGAACGGAACCAAGGCGATATACAACCCGCACTACGAAATTCAGCGGTGACCGACCCCGAAGATCAGGGGGCGACCCCGCGGGAGTCGGGCACGCCGGAACGCATGAGCACCAACCGCATTAACCCCGAACGTCTGCTGGCACAGGCAGGCGGAATCAGTGGTGTCATCTATTCGTCGCTGCCGGTGGTGGTCTTCGTCATCGCCTCGAGCGTGTCGGGGTTGGTCCCCGCCATCGCGTCCGCGGTGGGGGTGGCGGCGCTGATCCTGGCGTGGCGGCTCATTCGGCGTGACTCACCACAGCCGGCGTTCTCCGGCTTTTTCGGCGTCGCGCTGTGCGCGCTGATCGCCTACGTGTTGGGCGAGTCCAAGGGCTACTTCCTGCTGGGCATCTGGATGTCGTTGGTGTGGGCGGTGGTTTTCGCCGTGTCGGTGCTGATCCGCCGGCCCCTGGTCGGCTACGCCTGGAGCTGGGCCACCGGCCGCGGTGATGCCTGGAGCGGGGTGCCCCGAGCCGTCTACGCGTTCGACGTCGCCTCGGTGGGTTGGGTGCTGGTGTTCGCCGCGCGGTTCGTGGTTCAGGGGCTGCTGTACGACGCCGATCGGACCGGTTGGCTGGCGGCGGCGCGGCTCGGGATGGGCTGGCCGTTGACCGCGCTGGCCGCGCTGGCGACGTACGCGGCGATCAAGTCGGCGCAACGCTCCATCGCCGCTGCCGTCGCTGCCAGCGCCGAGATGGAGCCGGGCGCCCTCACCGACTGATCAATCGGAGCCTGGGCTCTGGCTGCCCAAGAGCAGCTTCTGCAAGTTCTCTTCCGCCTCGGCGACGGCGACGAACAGCAACTCGTCGCCACCCTCCAGCGGCTCGTCGTCTTCGGGCACGATCACCCGCGGGCCGCGCAGGATCGTCACCAGCGAGGTGTCCCGTGGCAGCTGCAGTTTGCGCACCGGCTTGCCGCCCCACGGCGTGTCGTCGGGCAGGGTGATCTCGACGAGGTTGGCCTGACCCTTGCGGAATTCCATCAGCCGCACCAGATCGCCGACGGCGACGGCCTCTTCGATGAGTGAGGCCAACATGCGCGGGGTCGACACCGCCACGTCAACCCCCCATGCGTCGGTGAACAGCCATTCGTTGCGGGGATCGTTGACCCGGGCCACCACCCGCGGCACCGCGAATTCTGTTTTGGCCAAGAGGCTTAACACCACGTTGGCCTTGTCATCACCGGTCGCCGCCACCACCACGTCGAACTCCTGGAGGTGTACCGACTCCAGCAGGCTCAGCTCGCAGGCATCGCCCAACCGCCAGTGCGCGGCCGGGATGGCGTCGACGTCGACGTGATCGGGGTTGCGTTCGATCAGCGTCACATCGTGGGCGTTGCCGATTAGTTCCCTGGTGACCGAGCGGCCGACCGCGCCGGCGCCGGCAACAGCTACCTTCATCTCCGCCGCTCCTCAACAAGCCAACTGCTCGAGTTCATCACAGGTCTTCGCTCGGTGGCAGGGCGGCGATGGCCACCGCCTCGGCGGCGCGACCGGAGATCGCGGCGACGTAGACCTGGTCGCCGGCCTGGATCACCGATTTGGGCTCCGGCAACACGCCAGCCCCGAACCGGATCAGAAACGCGACCCGGGCGCCGGTGGCCTGCTCGAGGTCGGTCACCCGATGCCCGATCCAGTCTTCGTGCAAGACGACTTCGGCCACGGCGACGGTGCCGGTGGGATCGCGCCACTTCGCCGTCTCCGATTCGCGCAGCAGCGCGTTGAGTAGGCGGTCGGTGGTCCAGGGCACGGTTGCGATGGTGGGAATGCCCAGACGCTCGTAGACCTCGGCGCGTTTGGCGTCGTAGATGCGGGCCACGACTCGCTTGACGCCGAAAGTCTCGCGAGCCAGTCGCGCCGAGATGATGTTGGAGTTGTCGCCGGACGACACCGCGGCGAACGCGTCCGCTTCCTCGATACGGGCCCTCAGCAGCACATCTCGGTCGAAGCCCTGCCCCAGCACCCGCTCGCCGGCGTATTCGGGACTGAGCCGGTTGAAGGCGGTGCTGTCGCGGTCGATGACCGCGACGTCGTGGCCGATGCGGGAGAGCCCGTCGGCGACCGATGAACCGACCCGGCCGCAGCCCATCACCACTACTCGCAACTTGAAGTCCTCTCGGCCGCGTCAACCGGCAACCCACGTCGGCCAGCCGTTTCGGTCGGCGAACATTCTCCTACGAACGCTACCGCCAAACCCTTCTGGGCTTACTCTTGGCTCTCGTGTCCAAACTTTCAACCGCCACCCGTCGGTTGCTTATCGGCCGGCCGTTTCGCAGCGACCGGCTAAGTCACACGCTGCTGCCCAAGCGGATCGCCTTGCCGGTGTTCGCCTCCGACGCGCTGTCCTCGGTTGCGTATGCGCCCGAGGAGGTCTTCTTGATGCTCTCGGTGGCCGGGGTGACGGCGTATGCGCTGACGCCGTGGATCGGGCTTGCGGTCGCCGCGGTGATGCTGGTGGTGGTGGCCAGCTACCGGCAGAACGTCCATGCCTACCCGTCCGGCGGCGGCGACTACGAGGTGGTCTCCACCAATCTCGGCGACACCGCCGGTCTCGTGGTCGCCAGTGCCCTGATGGTGGATTACGTTCTGACCGTTGCGGTCTCGACGGCGTCCGCGATGGCGAACATCGGCTCGGCGATTCCGATCGTGGCCCAGCACAAAGTGTTCTTCTGCGTGGTGTCCATCCTGCTGGTGATGGCGCTGAACCTGCGTGGCGTGCGCGAGTCCGGGTTGGCGTTCGCCATACCGACGTATGCGTTCATCGTCGGTGTCCTGGTGATGATCGGCTGGGGCCTGTTTCGGATCTTCGTGCTGGGCAATCCTCTGCGGGCCGAGTCCGCCGGTTTCCAGATGCACGCCGAGCACGGCCAGGTCGTCGGTTTCGCCCTGGCGTTCCTGGTGGCGCGATCGTTTTCCTCGGGCTGTGCGGCGCTGACCGGTGTCGAGGCGATCAGTAACGGGGTGCCGGCTTTCCAGAAACCCAAGTCCCGCAACGCGGCGACCACTCTGCTGATGCTGGGCGGTATCGCGGTGACCCTGCTGATGGGCATCATCGTGCTGGCCCAGCAGATCGGGGTGCAGCTGGTCGAGGATCCCGCGACGCAATTGGGTGGCGCGCCGAAGGGTTACTACCAGAAGACCCTGGTCACCCAGCTGGCACAAACGGTGTTCGGCAGCTTCCATATCGGGTTCCTGCTGATCGCCACGGTGACCGCCCTCATCCTGGTGCTGGCGGCCAACACCGCGTTCAACGGCTTTCCGGTGCTCGGGTCGATCCTGGCGCAGCACAGCTACCTGCCGCGCCAATTGCACACCCGGGGAGACAGATTGGCGTTCTCCAACGGAATCCTGTTCCTGTCTGGGGCGGCGCTGCTGGCGATCATCGCGTTCCGCGGTGAGGTCACCGCGCTGATTCAGCTCTACATCGTCGGTGTGTTCATTTCGTTCACGTTGAGTCAGATCGGCATGGTGCGGCACTGGACCCGGTTGCTGCGCACTGAAACCGATCCGCGGGCGCGGCGCAAGATGATGCGTTCGCGGGTGGTCAACACGGTCGGATTGCTCTCCACCGGCACGGTGTTGTTGGTGGTTCTGGTGACCAAGTTCGCAGCCGGGGCGTGGATCGCCCTGTTCGCGATGAGCTTGCTGTTCGGAATCATGAAAATGATTCACCGGCACTACAACACGGTGAACCGGGAATTGGCGGAGCAGGCCGCCGCCCAGGACGATGTGGTGCTGCCCAGCCGCAATCACGCCGTGGTGCTGGTGTCGAAGCTGCATCTGCCGACGCTGCGTGCGCTGGCCTACGCCAGAGCCACCCGCCCCGACGTGCTGGAGGCCGTGACGGTCAGCGTCGACGACGCGGAAACGCGCGATCTGGTGCACAAGTGGGAAGATAGCGACATCAGCGTCCCGCTCAAGGTCATCGCCTCGCCGTACCGCGAAGTCACCGGTCCCGTATTGGATTACGTCAAACGGGCCAGGGAAGAGTCGCCACGGACCGTGGTGACGGTGTTCATTCCGGAGTACGTGGTGGGCCACTGGTGGGAGCAGGTGCTGCACAACCAGAGCGCCCTTCGGCTCAAGGGCCGCCTCCTGTTCATGCCGGGCGTCATGGTGACTTCGGTTCCATGGCAGTTGAGTTCGTCGGAGCGGCGGAAAACGTTGGAGCCGCACGTGGCGCCGGGTAACGCTCGCCGGGGAATCTTCGATTGACCCGCGAATCGACACGCGCACCGCGCGCGGCGCCCCCGGTGGGCGAGCTGACCCTGACCACCGATGCCCCCGCCAACGGCGGCAGCTGCGTCGCGCACCACGAAGGCCGCGTGGTGTTCGTCCGGTACGCGTTGCCCGGTGAGCGGGTGCGTGCCCGGCTCACCGCCGATCGCGGATCCTATTGGCACGCAGAGGCTATCGAGGTTTTCGAACCGGCGGCCGGCCGCATCGCCTCGCTGTGCCCGATCGCCGGGGTGGGCGGCGCCGGCTGTTGCGACCTGGCGTTCGCCGCGCCGGAGACGGCCCGCACGCTCAAGGCCGAGGTGGTGGCCAACCAGCTCGAGCGCCTCGGCGGGCATCGCTGGAGCGGCGAGGCCGAGCCGCTGGCGGATTCCGCGCCGACGGGGTGGCGCACCCGCGTTCGGCTCGACGTGGGGCCCGACCGTCGTCCGGGATTTCACCGGTACCACAGCGACGACTTGGTGACCGACCTGCGCTGCGCTCAGCTGCCGGCCGGCATGCTTGACGGGCTCGCCGACCTCGAGTGGCCCCCGGCCGCCCAGCTGCACGTGGCTCTCGATGACGACGGCGCCCGCCACGTGGTGCGCACGCAGCGGCAGGGCAGACACACCGCGACCAAGGTGATCGAGGGCCGCTACGAAGCGGTGCAGCGCGTGGCGGGGCGCAGCTGGCAGGTACCGGTCACCGCCTTCTGGCAGGCGCACCGCGACGCCGCGGGCGTGTACAGCGATCTGGTGGCCGACTGGGCACAGCTCGGTGCCGGGATGAGCGCGTGGGATTTGTACGGTGGCGCAGGCGTTTTCGCCGCCGTGCTCGGCGACGCCGTGGGCCGTTCCGGGCGAGTGCTCAGCGTCGACACCTCGCGCGGGTCGACCCGGGCCGCGCGGGCGGCCCTGACCGACCTGACCCAGGTCAAGATCGTCACCGACTCGGTGCGGCGCGCCTTGACCGCGGAACGCGGGCGCGCCGACGTGGCGGTGCTGGATCCGCCGCGGGCGGGCGCCGGGCGCGAGGTGATCGATCTGCTGGCCGCCGCCGATGTACCGCGTGTCGTGCATATCGGTTGTGAGGCGGCATCTTTCGCGCGTGACATCGGGATCTACCTCGCGCACGGTTACGCCGTCGAGAAGATCAAGGTGTTCGACGCGTTCCCGCTGACCCATCACATCGAATGCGTCGCGCTGCTGACCCGTTAGGGGTTTCTGGCCGCGACGTGCCTCCGGCGCATCACCTGATGCCACTCCGGTGAATGTCGCGACCGGCTAGACTGCGTCGCGGTGTGCCGGGAAGTCTGGTCGGCGATGTCATTGTCGTCCGATCGAAAGGCGCGCGTGCGTGAACGAGACTCTTCGTTACGCGCTGTTGGTCTTGCTCTCCAGCGCAGTCGGTTTGGTTGCGGTGTTGGCGAATCGACTGACCGAACGGGTCAAGATCCCCGTGGCACTACTCGTGCTGGTCGGAGCTGCCATCGCGGTGCATGCCGTGCCCGCGGTGCAGCCACCGCCCGAGCGGATCGTGGAACGGGTTATCACCATCGCGTTGGTGTTGGTGTTGTTCGACGGCGGCATGCACATCGGGCCTTCGCGCTTCCGCGCGGCAACCGTCGCCGATCCTGTCAGTGGGCGTCGCGGGCACCGCCCTCACCGCGGCAGGGGCCGCACTAGTGCTGCACTACCTATGCGGAATCGGCTGGTTTCCCGCGGTGCTCGTGGCCACAGCCGTGGCTCCGACCGATCCGGCCGTGGTTTTCTCTGTTCTGGGCAAACGCGAGATCAGCGGCCGCAGCGGCACCATCCTGGAGGGCGAGTCAGGCACCAATGATCCGGTCGGCATCTCGTTGATGTCCAGCCTGATCGCCGCCGGTGGTCTCAGCGCAGCCGGATTCGCCGGCGTGGGAACGCAATTCGTTCTTCAGATGGCGGTCGGCCTGGCGGTCGGGGTGCTAGGCGGCCGCGGCCTGCTCGTCTTCATGCGCCGCGTCGCGTTGCCGAGCGAAGGTCTCTACTCGCTACGAACGCTGGCATCCTGCCTGATGTTGTACGGAATTGCTACGCTCGCGCACGGTTCAGGATTTCTGGCCGTGTTCGTCGCCGGCATCGTGATCGGCGACGCTCGGGCGCCCTACAAGCCGGAGATCAAGCGATTCCACACCGCCCTGGCCGGTCTGGCGGAAATCGTCGCGTTCGCCGTTCTCGGTTTGACGGTCGACCTCAATGTCCTCGGCTATCCCGACGTATGGGTTACCGGGCTCGTCCTCGCCGTGGCCCTGACAGTGCTGATTCGGCCGTTGGCGGTGGGCTGCTGCCTGATTCCCGTGCGATTGCAGCGAAACGAACGCATTTTCATTCTCTTCGCCGGGCTCAAGGGTGCAGTGCCGATCCTGCTGGGCGAGTTCCTGCGGGCTGCTCACCTCGCCGACGCCGAACGCCTGTACGGCATCGTGGTCATCGTCGTCGTCTTCTCGGTGCTGGTGCAGGGCAGCTCGGTGCCTGGCGTCGCCAGACTGTTGCACCTGCCAATGCGCACGGTGGAGACCTTGCCATGGCAGATAGGTGTGCGACTGGCTGACGAACCGCAAGGAGTGCATCGCTTCAGCGTCGCGACCGGGTCTGTTGCCGAGCGGTCCACCGTCGAGGGCCTCGGTGACCGTGTCGGTGACATCTGGGTGAGCATCGTCGTCCGCGCCACCGGCCTCGTGCCGGTGCGAGGCGAGACCGAACTCGAGGCCGGGGACGAGGTCGTCATCCTGGCAGACCCCGAACTTCATGACACTCTGGCCGAACTGTTCGGCCCCGCGCAGACGCGGTGAACGGCCGCTGCGTCCCTGCTGTTCTCGCGGCCGCTGCGTAGACTGACTGGATGCTGGAACAGATCCGCGGGCCCGCTGATCTGCAGCACCTTTCTGCGCATCAGCTTCGCGATTTGGCCGCCGAGATTCGCGAGTTCCTGATTCACAAGGTCGCTGCCACCGGGGGACACCTGGGACCCAATCTGGGCGTGGTCGAGCTGACGCTCGCCCTGCACCGGGTGTTCGATTCGCCCCACGATCCGATCATCTTCGACACCGGGCATCAGGCCTACGTCCACAAGATGCTGACGGGGCGCGCCCACGAATTCGAGAGCCTGCGCAAGAAGGGCGGGCTGTCGGGGTATCCGTCGCGCGCCGAGAGCGAGCACGACTGGGTGGAGTCCAGCCATGCCAGCGCGTCGTTGTCCTACGCCGACGGCCTGGCCAAGGCCTTCGAACTGAGCGGGCACCGCAACCGGCACGTGGTGGCGGTGGTCGGCGACGGCGCGCTCACCGGCGGCATGTGCTGGGAGGCGTTGAACAACATCGCCGCCTCCGGCCGCCCGGTCATCATCGTGGTCAACGACAACGGCCGCAGCTACGCCCCGACCATCGGCGGTGTCGCCGACCATCTCGCCTCGCTGCGGCTGCAGCCGGCCTACGAGCAGGCCATGGAGAAGGGCCGCGACGCGCTGCGCGCGCTGCCGCTGGTCGGCAAGATCGCCTACCGCGTCATGCACAGCGTCAAGGCCGGCATCAAGGACTCGTTGTCACCGCAGTTGCTGTTCACCGATCTGGGGCTGAAGTACGTCGGTCCGGTCGACGGTCACGACGAACGCGCGGTGGAGGCGGCGCTGCGGCACGCCCGCGGCTTCGGCCGCCCGGTGATCGTGCACGTGGTGACGCGCAAGGGCATGGGTTACGCCCCGGCCGAGGATGACGAAGCCGAGCAGATGCATTCCTGCGGCGTCATCGACCCGGTCACCGGCCAGGCGACCAAGATCGCCGGCCCCGGGTGGACGGCGACGTTCTCCGACGCGCTCATCGGCTACGCCCGGAAGCGCCGCGACATCGTGGCGATCACCGCGGCCATGCCTGGCCCGACCGGGCTGACCCCGTTCGGCCAGCAGTTCCCGGACCGCCTGTTCGACGTCGGCATCGCCGAGCAGCACGCGATGACGTCGGCGGCCGGCCTGGCCATGGGCGGCATGCACCCGGTGGTGGCCATCTATTCGACGTTCCTCAACCGGGCCTTCGACCAGATCATGATGGATGTGGCGCTGCACAAGCTGCCCGTCACCATGGTGCTCGACCGGGCCGGCATCACCGGCGCGGACGGCGCCAGCCACAACGGCATGTGGGACCTGTCGGTGCTGGGCATCGTGCCCGGCATGCGGGTGGCCGCGCCGCGGGACGCCACCCGGTTGCGCGAAGAGCTCGGCGAGGCGCTCGACGTCGACGATGGCCCCACCGCGATCCGTTTCCCCAAAGGTGATGTGGGCGAAGACATCCCGGCGATCGAGCGGCGCGGATCGGGCACCTCCGGTGTCGACGTCCTCGCGGTCCCGGCCGGCGGGTGCAACCACGACGTGCTGCTGATCGGCATCGGCGCGTTCGCGCCGATGGCGCTGGCGGTGGCCAAGCGGCTACAGGACCAGGGTATCGGCGTCACCGTCATCGACCCACGCTGGGTGCTGCCGGTGTCGGAGAGCGCTGCTGGAGCTGGCCGAGCAGCACAAACTCGTCGTCACGTGTGAGGACAACGGGGTCAACGGCGGGGTGGGCTCGGCGGTGTCCGCCGCCCTGCGCCGCGCCGATATCGACGTTCCGTGCCGCGACGTCGGGTTGCCGCAGCAGTTCTACGAGCAGGCCTCGCGCGGTGAGCTGCTGACGGATCTGGCGCTCACCGACCAGGACGTGGCCCGCCGCATCACCGGTTGGGTCGCCGCGCTGGGCAGCGGCGTCGCCGAAGCCGAGATCCGCGAGCACCTGGACTAATCGTCAGGGTCGGCGGACGGCTCCTGCAGGGCCCTGGCCAGAACCGGATCCACCAGTTCCCGTTGCCATGGGCGGGCTTGGCCGGCGCGCAGGAAATTCTCGACGGCATCCAACGGGTCGGGCGCGGGCGTCCAGTCCCAGCACAGCCGTCGCACCAGGTCCGGTGACACCAGGTTCTCGGTGGGAACGTGGACCCGCTCGGAGACCTCGGACAGCGCCGAGCGAGCGGCCTCCAGCCGGGCGGCGGCCTCCGGTTTGCGCCTGCTCCACCGCGCCGGCGGCGGTGGACCGTTCGGCGCTTCGCTGTCGGCGGGCGGGTTCTTGTTTTGCCGTGCGTCGTCCAGCGCAGCCAGCCACGTCGCGGCGCTGCGCCGCTGATTGCGCCCACCGAACACGGGCAACGCGACGAGCTCCTCGACGGTCGTCGGATTGGCCAGGGCGGCATCGATGATGGCCGAGTCGGGCAGGATGCGGCGCGGGGCGATGTCGCGGCGCTGGGCGATCCGGTCGCGCGTCAACCACAATTCGCGCACCGCGGCCAGCCCGCGCCGATCGCGCACCCGGTGGATGCCCGACGTCCGCCGCCACCGCTCGCGGCGCGCCGACGGATCTTTCGAGTCCGAGTCGCGCAGATAGTCGAATTCCTGTGCGGCCCAATCGGTTTTGCCCTGCCCGGCCAGGATGTCGGAGATCGCCGCGCGCAGCTCGATGAGCAGCTCCACATCCAGGGCGGCGTAGTTCAGCCAATCGGCGGGCAGCGGGCGCTTGGACCAGTCGGCCGCGCCGTGGCCCTTGGCCAGCCCGAAGCCCAGCAGCCGCTCGACCATGGTCGCCAGGTTCACCCGGTCGAACCCGGCCAGGCGTCCGGCGAGTTCGGTGTCGTACAGGGCCGGCGGTCGCATGCCCACCTCCGCAAGACAGGGCAGGTCCTGATCGGCGGAGTGCAGTATCCATTCGTCGTTCGCTCAGCACCTCGGCCACCGGCCGCAGCGCCTCCAGCGGGTCGGCGCCGTGGCTCACCGGATCGATGAGCACCGTGCCGGCAGCCGGCCCGGCGGATCTGGATCAGGTAGGCCCGGTTGGAGTAGCGAAAACCCGACGCCCGCTCGGCGTCCACCGCGAAGGGCCCGTGGCCGCGGTCCAGTCGCAGCGCGGCGGCCTGGATGTCGTGAACGCTCACCGAAATCGGCGGGACGCCTTCGGCCGGTTGCGGCAGCGGGGTGGGCGCGGGGTCGGTGCCTGCTTCGCCGGGCGCGCTGCTGCCCGGCCCGTCGGCCGACGGTTCGCCCATGCTAGGCGCGTGACCGTGAGCTCAGGTCGGTGACTCCGGCGGGTGGTAGGCCCGCTGCGTGTTCCAGTACTTCGCAGAACCCCTCGACATGGCCGCCGACCGCGGGTGACATCGCGGTCCATGACGCGCGCAGCTCGAGCTGGTGAGCGCGCGGCGGCCCGGAGATGTCTCCGTAGCGCACCGATGTGGTGGCGGTGACGGTTCCGCCCAGGGCGACGACTTGTTCCATACGTGACTCCAGTGCCTCGACTAGCCAGCTCCACGCTACTTCGGGCAGCAGCGGGTCAACCGCCTCACTGGGGTCGAGGTCGGCCTGGATGTAGGCGACCATGCGGATGGTGCCGTCCCACGCGTCGGCCCCTTCGGGGTCGTACAGCAGGATCAACCGTCCGAAGGCATCGCCGTCGGAGCGTTCTGGAATGATGTCGCGGTCGGGATGTTTGACCTCGGCGCCCAGGGCGTAGCTGTGGGGAGCCAAGCGTTGCGGCGGCCGGATGGGACCCAACTCGATCTCCGGCCGCACGACGACGGCGTTCATCGCCGCCACCGCTTCGCGGAATGGGGCCGGTTCGGATGAGGTCACTTGGCGCCGCTCCTGTTCATCCCGACCGTTCTGCGTCGTCACGGACCGGGTCACAGGGATCGACGGTAGACCTAGAGCCCGACAGGCCGCGACAGGCGCGCCGCGTTTCAAACCTGCCGCGACCAAGCCGTTACCAGCCCTCCACCAAAGCTATATGTGCAGCTCAGACGGCGGTCAGCGGGCGAAACGCGCCTGGCGTTTCTCGCGGTGCGCGGCCAGGCCTTCCTGCACGTCGGGGCCGCTGAAACTGAGGAATTCCAGGCCAACCGAGGTCTCGAAGGTGGGGCCCATCATGCGATACCAGTGGTTGAGGCTGCGCTTGGTCCACTGGATCGCGTTCTGGGCGCCCTGCGCCAGGTTCTCCGCGATGCGGGTGGCGGTGGGCAGCACGTCGTCGTCCTCGACGCAGACCGACACCAGCCCGATCCGCTCGGCTTCCTCACCGAGCAGCGTCTCGCAGGTCAGCAGGTAGTACTTGGCCTTGGCCATGCCGACCAGCAGCGGCCAGCAGATCGCGGCGTGGTCACCCGCGGCCACGCCGAGCTTGGTGTGCCCGTCGATGAGCTTCGCGGTCCGGCCCGCTACGGAGATGTCGGCCAGCAGGGCCACCACCAGACCGGCGCCTACCGCCGGCCCCCGGATCGCCGACACGACGGGCGTGTCGCAGTCGATCATGTTGTGCACCAGGGCGCGGGCCTCGCGCATGATGCGGATTCGTCCCTCGTAGTCGTTGATGGTCTCGTCGATCAGGTCGAAGCTGCCGCCGGAGGAAAAGGCCTTGCCCTCACCGCGGACCAGGACGGCGCGCACGGCCGGATCGCGGCCGATCACCGGCCAGATGTCGGCGAGGTCGCGGTGCATCTGCGGCCCGACCGAATTCAGCCCGGGGGAGTCGAGCACCAGCGTCAGCACGCCGTTCTCGGCGAGCTCGCAGCGGAGGCTGGGGAACTCGTCGTAACTCGCTGGGGGCTGACTCACTGGCATCTTCGAAGCTCCTGACCGTCAAACTGTTGCGGTCGTTGATAGTACGCAGCGAAGTTCGGTGTTCAGTGGTCATGGCAGCATTGAGGCTGATGAGTACTCGCCGCGACCTTCCCGAGTCGCCGTATCTGGCGGCCGTCAGCGGCCGCAAACCCAACCGGGTGCCGGTGTGGTTCATGCGGCAGGCCGGTCGTTCGCTGCCGGAATACCGGGCGCTGCGGGCCCAGACCGACATGCTGTCGGCCTGCTTCGACGCCGAGTTGGTCTGCGAGATCACCCTGCAGCCGGTGCGCCGCCACGACGTCGACGCGGCGATCCTGTTCTCCGACATCGTGGTGCCGCTGCTCGGTGCGGGCATCGACCTGGACATCGTCGCCGGTGTCGGGCCGGTCATCGAGTCGCCGGTGCGCACCGCCGCCGACGTCGCGGCGATCAAACCCCTTGAGCGGCAACGGGTTCAGCCGGTGTCCGACGCGGTGTCGCTGCTGGTGGCCGCGCTCGGCAACGTGCCGCTGATCGGCTTCGCGGGCGCCCCGTTCACGCTGGCGTCCTATCTGATCGAGGGCGGCCCCAGTCGCCACCACGCGCGCACCAAGGCGATGATGCTGGCCGAGCCGGACACCTGGCACGCGCTGATGGAGAAGCTGACCGACATCACGGTGGGCTTTCTGCGGGTGCAACTCGAGGCCGGGGTGGACGCCATTCAGGTCTTCGACTCGTGGGCCGGGGCGCTGTCGCTGGCGAATTACCGCACCTATGTGCAGCCGCACAGCGCCAGGGTGTTCGCCGCGCTGGCCGACTACGGCGTGCCGATGACCCACTTCGGGGTCGGCACCGCCGAACTGCTGGGCGCCATGTCGTCGGTCGGAGCGAACGTGGTGGGCGTGGATTGGCGAACCTCCCTGCCCGATGCGGCCACCCGCGTGCAACCCGGTACGGCGTTGCAGGGCAACCTCGATCCGGTGGTGGTGCTGGCGGGTTGGCCGGTGGTGGAGCGCGCGGCGCGCGCGGTCGTGGACGACGGCCGGCGGGCGATCGACGCCGGCGCCGCCGGCCACGTCTTCAACCTCGGCCACGGCGTGCTGCCCGAAACGGATCCCGGCGTGCTGACCGACCTGGTGTCGCTGGTCCACTCCCTATGACTTCACCCTCGTATTGTGTTGTCGGGGGCGGTATTTCGGGTCTGACGGCGGTCTATCGGCTCCGTACGGCCGCGGGCGACGGCGCGGCGATCACGCTGTTCGATCCGGGAGACAGGCTCGGCGGCGTCCTGCGCACCGAGCTGGTCGGCGGGGTGCCGATGGATTTGGGTGCCGAGGCTTTCGTGCTGCGTCGCCCCGAGATGCCCGCACTGCTGACCGAACTGAATTTGTCTGCAGCGCCAGCGGGTTTCGACCGGCGCACGCCCGCTGATCTACAGCCGGCAGGAGTTGCGCCCGCTGCCCGCGGGCACCGTGGTCGGGATCCCGTCGTCGGCGGCGTCGGTGGCGGGGCTGGTCGATGAGGCCACGGTGACACGCATCGAGGCCGAACCCAGCCGCCCGCTGGCGTGGGAACCGGCCGGCGACCCCGCGGTGGCCGACCTGGTGGGCGAGCGGTTCGGCGAGCAGGTGGTGGCCCGGTCGGTGGATCCGCTGCTGAGTGGGGTCTATGCGGGTTCGGCGGCCACCATCGGCCTGCGCGCGGCGGCCCCGACGGTCGCGGCGGCGCTGGACCGCGGCGCCACCAGCCTGACCGACGCCGTCGGTCGGGCGCTGCCCCCGGCCAGCGGTGCGCCGGTGTTCGGCGCGCTCGAGGGCGGCTACCAGGTGCTGATCGATGAGCTCCTCGCGCGCGGTCGCCCGCGCTGGGTGCGCTCGGCGGTGTCGCGGCTCGAGCCCGTCGGCGCCGGCTGGATGGTGGTCGACGGCACCGGCGCCCGCTGGCCCGCCGACGCGGTGATCCTGGCCGTCCCGGCGCGGGAGGCTTCCCGCCTGCTCGCCGCGCATCGCCCCGCGCAGCGTCGCCGCCGCCGGGCGCATCACCAGCGCATCGTCGGTGGTGATGGCGCTGGCCGTGCCGGGTGATACCGCGTTCCCCGAGTGTTCGGGCGTCTTGGTGGCCACCGGTGAGCCGCTGCGGGCCAAGGCCATCACGCTGTCGTCGCGCAAGTGGGGCACCCGGGGTGACGCGCAGCTGCTGCGGCTGTCGTTCGGGCGGTTCGGCGATCGCGTGGCGGCGGACACCTCCGACGACGAGCTGCTGAGCTGGGCGTTGGGTGACCTGGCCACCGTGTTCGGGCTGACCGTCGACCCCGTCGACGTCCGCATCCAGCGCTGGATCGACGCGATGCCGCAGTACGGTCCCGGCCATGCCGATCTGGTGGCCGAGGTGCGGGCGGGCCTGCCGCCGACGCTCGCGGTGGCCGGCAGTTATCTCGACGGCATCGGCGTGCCGGCCTGCGTCGGGGCGGCCGGGCGCGCGGTCGAGCGTGTGATCAGGGCCATCGGAGGCTCGGACGCACAGGTGGCACGATAGGTTTCATGGCCAAGCTCGACTACGACTCGCTCAACTCCCAGATCCGCTACCTGATGTTCTCGGTGTTCTCCGTGGAGCCGGGTGAGCTGGGCGATCAGCGCGACGACGTCATCGATGAAGCGTCGACGTTCTTCAAGCAGCAGGAGGAGCGCGGCGTCGTGGTGCGCGGTCTCTATGACGTCGCGGGTCTGCGGGCCGACGCCGACTTCATGATCTGGACCCACGCCGAGCGTGTCGAGGCGCTGCAGGCCACCTACGCCGATTTCCGGCGCACCACGGCGCTGGGGCGGGCCAGTGCGCCGGTGTGGAGCAGCGTGGCGTTGCATCGGCCGGCCGAGTTCAACAAGAGCCACATCCCGGCGTTTCTGGCCGGCGAGGAACCCGGCGCCTACATCTGCGTGTATCCCTTCGTGCGGTCCTATGAGTGGTACCTGCTGCCCGACGAGGAGCGCCGCCGCATGCTCGCCGAGCACGGCATGGCCGCGCGCGAGTACAAGGACGTGCGTGCCAACACGGTCCCGGCTTTCGCGCTCGGTGACTACGAGTGGATCCTGGCCTTCGAGGCTCCCGAACTGCACCGCATCGTGGACCTGATGCGCGAACTGCGGGCCACCGACGCCCGCCGGCACACGCGCGAGGAGACGCCGTTCTTCACCGGCCCGCGGGTGCCCGTCGAGCAGCTGGTGAATGCCCTGCCATGACCGCGCCGGCGACGATGCAGAGCGAAGCGATGAGGAGAAGCGGCGCCACATGACCCAGCCCTTCGATCCCACCGATCCCACCCGCTTCGAGGAGATGTACCGCGACCAGCGGACGTCGCACGGCCTGCCGGCCGCCACACCGTGGGACATCGGCGGCCCGCAGCCGGTGGTCCAGCAGCTCGTCGCGCTGGGCGCCATCAAGGGAGAGGTGCTCGACCCGGGCACCGGCCCGGGCCACCACGCCATCTATTACGCGTCCAAGGGCTTTTCGGCGACCGGCATCGACGGCTCGGCCGGCGCCATCGAGCGGGCCCGGGAGAACGCGCAAAAGGCCGGTGTCTCAGTCGATTTCGAGCTGGCCGACGCGACCAAGCTGGACGGGTTCGACGGGCGGTTCGACACGGTGGTCGACTGCGCCTTCTACCACACCTTCAGCACCGAGCCCGAGCTGCGCAGCTCGTACGTGCGGGCGCTGCACCGCGCCACCAAGCCTGGCGCGCGGCTGTACATGTTCGAGTTCGGCGAACACAACGTCAATGGCTTCAAGATGCTGCGGTCGTTGTCCGAGAACGACTTTCGTGACGTGCTTCCCGACGGTGGCTGGGAGATCACCTATTTGGGCACGACCACCTATCGGGTCAACATCAGCGTCGAGTCGATCGAGGCGATGGCCAAGCGCAACCCCGACATGGCCGATCAGGCGGAGAAGCTGCTGGAGCGCTTCCGGGTGATCGAGCCTTGGCTCGAGGGCGATCGGGCGCACGCCCCGTTCTGGGAAGTGCACGCCACCCGCCTGGACTGAACTGCCGCCGACGTCCCACCGTCCCAGTTGTCACCAGCGGAGGAAGTGGGTTTTTGCCCGCCTTTGAGCGACAACTCGAGCGGTGCAGTGAAGAGCAGCGCGGTTGTCGCTGAATTGTCGCTCGAAGGCGGGCAATCAGCACATGCCCCTCGGCGCGGGACTCCTGAGGCGAACGAGACAGCCCGCGGGCTATCCGCCCGCCGGCACCAGCCGCAGCGAGACCGAGTTGATGCAGTAGCGCTGATCCGTCGGCGTCCGATAGCCCTCACCGGCGAATACGTGACCCAGGTGGCTGTGGCAGTTAGCGCACAGCACCTCCGTGCGCGTCGTGCCCATGGAATGGTCGGGCCGCAGGATCACCGCGTCCGACTTCGCCGGGTCGAAGAACGACGGCCAGCCGCAGTGCGACTCGAATTTCTCTGTGCTGCGGAACAATTCGGCGCCGCAGGCCCGGCACTGGTAAACGCCTTCGGTTTTGGTGTCGGTGTATTCACCGGTGAAGGGCCGCTCGGTGCCGGCCTGGCGCAGCACGTGGAACTCTTCCGGGGAAAGTTTCTTGCGCCACTCGTCGTCGCTCAGTTGCACCTTGGGCTGCGACACGTCGGGGGAGGTCATGCGTCCACGCTAGCTCGAATGGCGGTGACCCGCCGCTTCCGGCTCATGCTGATGGTGGCGACCCGACTTCGCGCGGCTCCGCGCGCGCGCGGTCGCCACGGCCGGGATCGCGTCGCGCTCGGGCCCGTCGGTCAGCCACGCGGGATCGATGCCGTCCTCCAGCCGGTTCTCGGCCTTGGCATCCAAGAAGCGGAAGAGCAGCACGGTGAAGGCGACGATCAGCAGCAGCGACCAGCCGTAGGTGATCTTGAGGTAATGCAGCGCGCGGCCGTACCTCATGTACTTGTAGATCAGCCAGTCGTCCAGCGCCATGAAGCCATAGATCCCGAGCCAGGCCGGCCAGTTGCGGATCAGCGAGTTCCGCAGCACCACCGTCATCAAGAACGGGAACAGCATCATCGAGTAGTAGCCCTGGGCCAGCGACGACACCAGGAACGACCACAGCAGCAGCACACCCGACGAGCTGGTGAACCAGAACAACGGGTCTCGGGTGCGGTAGTAGCGGTACAACAGCCACATCGCACCGATCATCAGCAGGGTGAACAGGATTCGCATGAACACGATCAGCCAGGTGGGCAGGCCGAAGTACACGCCGTTGCCCTCGATGGAGCTGTTGAAGTAGTCCCGAGTGCCCAGGAAGTAGGGCACCGTTTTCGTGACGAAGTCCATGGGATCGCTGACCAACGGCCACGCGGCCACGTTGACGACGACGGGGACCGCGATGGCCGGCACCAGCGTCCGCCACTGGCGATTCAGCAGCGGCAGCAACAGCAGCGGGCCCAGCACGGGTTTGAGCGTGAGCGTCAGGCCGATCACCAACCCGGCCCACCACTGGCGCCCGACCCTCCCGTCCATCAGCCACCGCAAGAACAGCACCTCCGCCAGCAGCACACAGCCGTTGATGTTCGTGAACACCAGCGTGCTGGTCACGCTCTCCGTGCAGAACATGGCCAGCAGCAGGGCGGGCGCGGCCACCGAAGCCAGCGTGAATTTGAACATCCGCAGCAGCAGATACCAGGCGACCAAGATGGCGACGGCGTTGATCAGGATGAACAGGTAGCGCGACGGCGTGAAGGGCAGGTATCCGAACGGCGCCATCAACAGCGTGCCGCCCGGCGGATACAGGTAGTGCGGGTCGACGTAGTCGAAGTGCTCGTTGTAGATGTCCCAGCCGTGCCGGAAGTTGAGGACCGCGCGGTACACCGGTTTGAAGTCGTCGGTGATGTTGCCGTTGAGGCTGAGGATGATGCTGCGGTGCAACACCGACATGATGGCCACCGGCCACAGCGCCGACCGCAGCACCGTCGAGGTGCTCAGCGGTCCGGTGCGGGGACCAAAGGCGGCCACGGTCCGATCGCGCAGGCCGGTTCGGGTCGATTCAGCTGCCGTCACCAGCGCACCGTACACCGGCGCCCGCGCGAGCCGGAAAGCAGCGTCAGGCCGGGCAGTAGGTGTCGGTGTTGGGCAATTTGCCGCTGTTGAGGTAGCCGATCAGCGGCGGCACGGCGCAGCCGGAGAAGATGCTGGCGCCGTGGCCGATGCCCTGCCACATCACCCGCTTGCTGGCGGCGTTGGCGTTGATGATGCTGGCCGCGGTCGCCGCTACGCCGTCGGTGCCGACGATCGGGTCGTTCTGCACACCGAGCAGCAGCACGTCGACCTTGAGGGTCTTCGGTGTGGGCGGCGGCGAACCGGTGGGCCAGTGCACGCACTTGACCATGTTGAGGGCGGCGACGGTACCGAAGTCGGGATAGAGCTTGCCCCAGGCGACGACGAGTTCGCGGACCCGGTCCGGGGTGGGGCGGTTGACCGCGTCGCTGCACACGTTGACGAACTGGCCGTCGGAGTCCTGGAGGGCGTTGGCGTGGTTGATCAGGTTGTTCAGCGCGTTGGTGTCGCCGGAGCGCGCGCCCGACAGCGCGTTGGCCAGGTTGGTGGTGGCGTTGACGCGGCCGCCGGCGGGATAACCGAGCGCGACGGTGATGGCGTTGGCCACCTGCGCCACCGACGCGCCACCGGGGCCCTTACCCGCGCGGGCGTCGGCCAGCAGGGCGCTGACGGCGCCCTTCGGGTCCGCACCCAGCGCGCAGTTCACGGCGATGCACTGCGCGGCGAAGGCGTCGAGGGCGGCCTGCTGTCCCTTGACCTGTTGCTCAGCGGCGGCTTCGGCGTTGACACCCAACGCAACTGGTGAGTCGAGGATCAATCGGGCCACCTTGTCCGGCCGTGATCCGGCGTAGGCCAGCGCCACCTGCGCGCCGTTGCCGATGCCGATCAGCGCCAGGGCGGGCACGTCCCAGAGGGTGCGTAACCGCTCGATGTCGGAGGCGGCGTGCGCGTCGTCGTAGGAGGATGCGTTCGGACCGATGCCGACGGCGTCGCCACAGTTGGTGGTGGCGGTGTTGGAGACCTCGGACAGGTTGGCCACCGGGTCGTCGCCGGTCTGGAATTGCGACTGGTCGCGCATCTGTTGCCGGTCGAGTTTGTCCCGGCAGTCGATGGGGCTCGACATGCCGATGCCGCGGCGGTCGACGGAGACGATGGGATGGGTGGCGAGCACGTCGGCGCCCGCCCGGGACAGCCAGATCGGCAACTGCGCCGAGGACGGCAGATCGGAGCCGGTGGTGAAGACCAGCGGGCCGGCATCCTGGGGTGTCTGGCTCGAGCGGGCGCGCACCACGCCGATGCTCAGGCTGCCGCCCCCGCCGTTGACGGGGTCCAGGTCGGCGTCGTAGTTCGCGCAATCCAACTGGACACCCGCGGCCGCGGGGACCGCCGCGTCGGCGAACACCCGTGAGGTGCAGTCGTGCCATGACAGGTCGTTCTTGGGTGCGGCGACTTGCGGTGGGCCACTGGGCGCCGGCTTCGAGGTCGCCGCTCCCTGCGGGCGCGCACCGGAATTGGTGGCGAACCGCGGATCGGCGGCCAGCCCGGGGACGCAGCCGGCCAGCAACGCGCTCACCGCAACCAGGATCGTGGCGCACGTGTAGCGGCCGACTCATGCCGACCACAGTAGCTAGGCCTTGACGTAGCGGGTGTAAAGGTAGCCGGCGTCGTCGGTCAGGACGTGGGCACACCGCATCCCGGTGAGCAGCTGCCCCGAGCCGGTGGCGATGCGTCGTGCCTGGCCGCCGACGAGGTAGGGCGCGATCGTCAGGCACAGCTCGTCGAGCAGGTCGCGCTGCATCAGCGAGTCCAGCAGTGTCGGCCCGCCTTCGGTGAGGATGCGGCGCATGCCGCGCGCGCCGAGGGCCGCCAGCAGGGCGGCCTCGTCGATCCGCTCGGGATCGCTGCCCGAGCAGTCGAGCACCTCGCACAGACCGCTGAGCGCCCGGCGGGTCTGCTCGACCGCCGCGGTGCAGGTGAGCACCAGCGGCTGCACCTCGGTGCGGGTGAACACCGCCATGTCCCGGTTGAGGTGGCCCGATCCGGTCACGATCGCCAGTTGCGGGACTTCGCTTTGTCCGCGGGCCTGCCGGTGCTGACGCTGCGCGACGCTGAGCTGCGCGCCGGAGTAACCCTCGATCCGGACGGTGCCCGCACCGACGACGATGACGTCGGCGAGTTCGCGCAGCAGGTTGAAGACGAATCGGTCGCCCGGGCCGCCCATGCCGCCGCTGCTGCCACCCGAGGTGGCCCCGCCGTCGACGCTGGTGATGAAGTTCGCCCGCACCCAGGTCCCTTCATGTTCGGGATAGCCGTAGAGCCGGGGGAGGTCGCCGTCGTCGAGTCCGCGCACCGAACCGAGCAGCGACAGCGGCGTCTCCGAAGTCGCGGAACTCTTCGAGGCGCCAGAGTCGGGCATGGGTCTGATTGCAGCACGCCGCTACAGTTCCTGCATGCACGGGTCCACCTCCGCGGGCGCCGCGGGCGGCGTGGCTCGCCTGGTGGATCGGCACCCGACGGTGTCGCCGGAGCGGCTGATCGCCCAATTGAGACCGCCACCGACCTTCGCCGACGTGAGCTTCGCGACGTATCAGCCCGATCCGGCGGAGCCGACGCAGGCCGCGGCGGTGGCGGCATGCCGGGACTTCTGCCGGCAGGCCGTCGAGCGTCGCGCCGGCCGGCGAAAGCTGTTGGGGCGACGCGAGATTCTGCCGGGGGTGGGGCTATACCTGGACGGCGGCTTCGGCGTGGGCAAGACGCACCTGCTGGCGTCGGCCTACTATGAGCTGCCCGGTGACGGACCGGGCGGGCCACCGGATGGCCCGGCTCCCAAGGCCTTCGCGACCTTCGGTGAGCTGACCCAGCTGGCCGGGGTGTTCGGCTTCGTCGAATGCATCGACCTGCTGGCCAACTACACGGCGGTCTGCATCGACGAGTTCGAGCTCGACGACCCGGGCAACACCACGCTGATCTCGCGGCTGCTCTCGTCGCTGGTCGAGCGCGGGGTGTCGGTGGCCGCCACCTCCAACACGCTGCCCGAGCAGCTCGGTGAGGGCCGCTTCGCGGCACAGGATTTCCTGCGCGAAATCAACACGCTGGCAAGCATTTTCACGACCGTGCGGATCGAGGGGCCCGACTACCGGCACCGCGGCCTGCCGCCGGCGCCGCAGCCGCTGTCCGACGACGAGGTGGCCGCGCGCGCCGCGCGCGTCGACGGCGCGACGCTCGACGATTTCGACGCGCTGTGTGCGCACCTGGCCACCATGCACCCGTCGCGGTATCTGGCGTTGATCGAGGGCGTCAGCGCGGTGTTTGTGACCGGCGTGCACCGCATCGACGACCAGAACGTCGCGCTGCGTTTGGTGTCGCTGACCGATCGGCTCTATGACGCGGGCATTCCGGTGGTGGCCTCCGGTGCCAAGCTGGACACGATCTTCAGCGAGGAGATGCTGGCCGGGGGATATCGAAAGAAGTACCTGCGGGCCACTTCCCGGCTGTTGGCGTTGACCGCGGCGGCTAACCCAGCTCGCGGGTCATGACATAGTCGCTCTCGACGTCGGCACCCAGCTGAAACGTCCTGGTGCCGCTGATCGCGAAGCCGCTCTTGAGGTAAAAGCGTTGTGCGCGTTGATTTTTCCGATTGACGCCCAGCCACACCCGGGGCACGCCCCAGTCGGCCGCGACGGCAAGCGCGCGTTCCATCAGCGCCGCCGCGGCCCCGCTGGCGTGACGGTGCGGCAGGACATACATCTTCGACAGTTCGGCGGTGTCGTCGGGCGCCGCGAACCAGCATGGCGTAACCCACGATTCGGTCATCCTGGCGCGCGACGACGACGGCGCGATCCGGATCGTCGAGGTAGTCGGCGAAGCGGTTGGCCGACAGGTTGGCGTCGATGAACGCGGCGATGTTGTCGGCGGTGACCGAGGGCGGGCACGCCAAGGGAAAGGTAAGGGCCGCAACGGCAGCCAGCTCTTGAGCGTCGCCGGAACTCGCCGGCCCGATCTGGAACGTTCCGCTCAGAGGTTCCACTGCGCGAGGTGATAGCCCGTCTTCTTGTCCAGCAGGACGACGGCGGAGACCGGGTCGCGGTAGGCGTCCCAATACACGCCGCCGCGCACGATCGCCCCGTTCGGCGCGTTGACGAGCACGTTGTCCAGCGCGTCGGGCGCGTCGGAGGCGCGCGGCTTGTAGGCGTCGGCGTTCGGGGTCACGCCGTTGAAATCCAGCACGGTCGCCATCACGTAGGGATTGGGCACCCGGATCGCCCGAATCGTGACGTCGGCGCGTTCGACGGAGCTGCCCGGGAAGCCTCTGAAAGTGCCTTCGCGCGTGTAACCGAATCCCGGCGGCGGGTCGCAGGGCGCCACGCCGCTGACGGTGACGTCGGCGATGAAGGTGCCGTTGTCCACCCGCAGCGTGTCACCGATGTGGCCGATCGGCGCGTCGCCGGCCCACGCGCGGGGCATCGGAATTGCGGCGGCACCGACAGCGGAGACGCCGGAAACGGCGATCAGGAAAGCGAAAGCGACTAGCAGCCGGCGGCGCATCCTCGCCATGTCGTGCCTCCTTGGCGCCGTTGCAGGGGACCATCGCATGATTGCACACGCGGCAGCGCTCAGGGCGGGGTCGGCCACACTGGTCAGCCGTCCGTTTCGGCGCGGTTGCCGTCGGCCAGGGATTGCAGCGCCTTGATCAGATCCACCTCGACCCGGTCCTTATCGACACCGCATCGATGCAGCGGCCCGTCCCCGCCTTCCAGCTCGAGCAGCGCCAGCAGCTGGTGTTCGGTGCCGACGTAGTTGTGGCCGAGCCGAAGTGCCTCACGGACGCTCAGTTCGAGCGCTTTGCGCGCGGGCCCGCTGAACGGAATGAGCTGCGGCGGTTCGGCATCGACGCGCAGCGCCGCGATCGAGGTGGCCGCGGCGGCGCGCAGCGCCTCGGTGTCGACGTTCTGCAGCTGCAGCAACACCGTCGCCAGGGCGGCCGCATCGCTGAGCACGCCGAGCAACAGGTGGTCCGGGGTGATCTCGCTGTTGCCGGCTTCGTGCGCGGCGTTCTGGGCCGCCACCACCGCACCCCGCGCCCGCGGGGTGAAGCGCGCGAACCCCTGGCCGGGATCGAGGTTGGTGGGTTCGGCACGCGGGACGAAGCGCTTCTGCGCGGCTTGCTTGGTGACGCCCATGCTCTTGCCGATGTCGGTCCAGGACGCTCCGGAACGGCGGGCCTGGTCCACGAAGTGGCCGATCAAATGGTCGGCGATCTCGCCGAGGTGCTCGGCGGCCAGGACCGCGTCGGCCAGTTGATCCAGCACGTCCTGGCGGCTCGTCTTGATGGCGTTGATCAACTCGTCGAGGCGGATCGGATAGGAGATGCGAACGGGCTCGGACACGTCGTCAACGGTAGGTTGACGTAACGAGGTTGTCAACCCAGGGTTGACGAGCGGGCGTGCGATCGTGCGGGCCATTGACCGCTCTGGGAGAATCAGTCAGTCATGAAGCCACTGCTCACGCTGTGCGGTCTGGCCGTCGCGGTAGGCCTGGCCGTGCCGGCGCACGCCGACGGCACCGACGACGCGTTCATCGCGTCGCTACGGGCCGCCGGCATCACCTTTTCCGACCCGGGCAAGGCCGTCGGCGCGGGTAGATGGGTGTGCGACACGGTCGGCCAGGGCACGCCGATGCCCGATGTCGTCAAGACGCTGCTGTCCAAGAACGCCGCGTTGCGCGAGGACAAGGCCAACCAGTTCGCGGCCATCGCCGCCACCACGTACTGCCCAAGCGCCATCACGACAAGCGCCCCCAACGCGTCGTAGCACTCGAGATGCCAATCACCGGCAGTTTTGCGACAATCACTGCGTTATGCGATTCCTCCTGGGCCTGACCAGCCTCGCCACCGCGCTCGCCCTGGCCGCCCCGGCGCACGCGGACATCGACAACGATCAGGACTTCCTCCAAGACCTCCGCGATGCCGGCCTCACCTACCAGGACGGCGGCAACGCGATCACCATCGGCAAGTCGGTGTGCGAACTGCTCGACGACGGCCAGTCCGACGCGAAGATCGTGACCGACCTGCGCAACCAGAATCCGGCGTTCCAGGGCGCCGCCGCGGCCAAGTTCACCTACCTCGCGGCGGCCCATTACTGCCCGAAGTACATCACCGGCGATGACCGCGGTCCGAAGCCGGACGGTCCCGCCGGCCACTGAGCCCATCAGGGTCGCAATAGGCTGGTGCCGTGCGCGTCGATCCCGGACCGCTGACTTGGGACGCGGCCATCCAGACCTGGCATTTCGACCTCGTCTCGGCGGCCGCCGTCGCAGTGCTCGCCATCGGATACGCGTGGTGCTACCGGCGCGCCCGTGCCGCCCACGATGCGGTCGGACCCGCGAACGCCGCGTGCTTCGGCGTGGGCATGCTGGTGTGGCTGCTGGCGACGATCAGCGCCCTCGGCGTCTACGCCTACGTCCTGTTCTGGGTGCGTGCGCTGCAGGTGCTGCTCCTGCTCTACGTCGTGCCGTTCTTCGTGGCGCAGGCCAAGCCGGTCACCGTCGTTCGCGACGCCCTCGGATCCGCCGGACGCGACCGCATCGACCGGCTGTTGGCCACCCGGTTCGCCCGCCTGCTCGTCCATCCGGCGACCACGTCGATCGCGATGCTCGCCACGCCGTGGTTGCTGTACCTGACGCCCTGGTACGCCGCAGCCTTGCAGAACGAGTGGGTCGGAGCGCCGACGCGAATCCTGTTGGTGGTGCTGGGATTCGGCTACTTTTATGCCCGGCTGCAAGAAGACCCGGTACCCCGCAGGTACCCGCAGTCGATCTCGCTGCTGATCACCGTCGCCGAGGCGCTCGGCGACGGTGTCCTCGGATTGGTCGTCTGGCAGGGCTCATTGATCGGCGCGGCGTATTACGCGGGGCTGCAACGGTCTTGGGGTCCGGACCCGCGGCTCGACCAGACGATCGGCGCCGGCGTCCTGTGGATCCTCGGCGATCTGGTGGGGTGGCCGTTCGTGCTGCTGCTGATGCGCGCGCTGTCCCGCGACGAGAAGGCGCACGCGGTCGCCGTCGACGCCGAGTTGGACGAGGCCGAGGCGAAGGCGCACAGCGGCGAAGGCGCCGAGGGCGAAACCCCGGCGCCGTCGGGACTCTGGTGGGAGGACGACCCGCAATTGCGGGAGCGATTCCGCCGCTGAGGTCTGGTCATCTCAGGCGGCTCGCGCCGTCCACGTGAAGCTCTGCATCTCCGGAATCTGTGGCGTCAGCGCCGCCGCGACGCTGCGGCCGATCTGGTCGGCGGCCGCCAGCGCGGTGTCGGCATCCAAAAACCCTTCCACCTCGACGCGCAGGGTCCGCCCGGTCCACCTGGCCCGGGCGTGCGCATGCGTCACACCGGGGACCGAGGCGGCGACGGCCTCCGCGGTGGTGATGATCTCGGGATCGACGCCGTCGAGCAGGCGATGCGCGATATCGGCGGTCACCTCCCAGCCGACGTGGCAGATGAACCCGGTGACGACGATCCCGGCGACCGCGTCGGCCCAGCCCCAGCCCAGCGCGACGCCGATCAGCCCGAGCACCGCGCCGCCCGACGACAACGCGTCCAGCCAGGAATGCTTGGCGTCGGCCACCATGGTCGCCGACCGAATTCGCCTGCCCACCACCAGTTTGTAGCGGGCGACCAGCTGGTTGCCCACCACGCCGACGACCGCCGCGCCGATTCCCCACCCGACGTAACCGGTGCCGCCGTGGCGAAGCAACTTGGTGACGCTCTCGAGACCTGCGACGACGGCGCTGCCCCAAATCACCAGGGCCACACCGACACCGGCGAGGTCCTCGGCGCGTTCGTAGCCGTAGGGATACCGCTCGGTGGGAAGCTTGCGCGACGCGCGGAAGCCGATGAACACCAGGGCGCTGGTGGAGACGTCCGACAGGTTGTGCAGCGCATCGCCCAGCAACGCCACCGAGCCGGACAGCAGCGCGATCACCAACTCGACCAGCCCGGTCAGCGCCAGTCCGACCGCGCTGACGGCGACGGCGCGATTGGCCTGCCGACGCTCGCCGGCGTCGTCCGCCGCGGTGTCCAGGGGAAAGCTTGCCGCCGGGTCACGGACTCCATTGATCACATGCATACCGCCAGCATGCCCGACGCACCGGCGGCTCCCAAGCCCGCGCTTATGCGCGTTTCAGTGCGTCACATCGGCCTGGCTCTCCGCCGCCACCCGCTGTTTCTGTTCCGCGATCACCTGGTTGAGGTAGTCGGCCTTGGCGCAGCCGTAGTACGCCGCGAACTGCAGCGCCAGTTCGTCCATCTCCTCGAAAGACACGTCGCCACTCTTCAGCGCCGCATAAACGTGGGACATGATCGGGATTTCGGCATCCTGGAAGGCGACGCAGGCGACGGTGATCAGGCGGCGTTCCTTCATGCCCAAGCCGGGCCGCAGCCACATCTCGCCGAAGACGAAGTTCAGGATGCCCGCACCCGAGTACGGGTTGTCGCGCATCGGCGCGAATGGCAGGCAGTTGATCTCCTTGAATGATTCCTCGCCGCCCTGCAGCCGCCGCTCGGGGTCGCTGGCGGTGGCCAACGGCAGCAACGGTTCCGGGGGAGGGGGCGGCTCGCCGCGCGCCTCGGCGATCTTGGCCCATTGCCAGGTCCACCGCGATGTTGAACCGGGAGGCCTTCGGCCAGCCGGCGTAGACGGCGAAATGTAAGACGGTTTCCCGCATTTCGGTGATGGTGAGGTCACCGCTGTTGAGCGCGGCGTAAGACGTGCTGCTCCAGGGGGGCCTGCGCGTCGGCGGCGGCGACACAGGCCAGCGTGACGAACCGACGATCGCGTCGGCTGAGCCCCGGTCGTGACCAGACCTCGCCGAAGACGAAGTCGATCAATCCGCCCGCGAACGGGCTCTCGTCATCCGGCGGGTCGATCGTCATCACCTCGGCGAAGGTGCGCAGCCCGCGTTCATGTCGCGCGCCGTCGCTCATCGGAGCCTCATCGGATGGTGACACCGGCGTCGACCTTCAGTTCTAGCCCTGTGACATAACGCGATTCGTCGGAAATGAGGTACAGCACCGCGTTGCTCACATCGGAGGCTTCGATGAGCGGTGCGGGCAGCGCGTTGAGAAAGATGGGCACCAGGTCGGGACGCTGCTCGGCGATCAGGGTATGCATGCTCGGCGGTGCCATTCCGGTGGCGACCCCGGTGGGGTGCACGGTGTTGACGCGAATGTTCTGTGCGGCAAGCTCATTGGCCAGCGCCAGGGTCATCCCGACGATGCCGTGCTTGGAGGCGGTGTAGGGCACATGCAGCGGCGTGCCCTTGATGCCGGCCGACGAGCTGATGTTGACCAGGCTCCCGCCGCCCTGGGCGACCAGGTGGGGGAGCGCGGCCGCGCAGGTGTTCCAGGCGCCGATCAGGTTGACGTCGAGGACCAGCCGCCACTGTTCGGCGGTGGTGGTGTCCCAGGTGCCGACGGTGAGCACGCCGGCGTTGGCGACCGCGCCGTCGAGTCCGCCGAGTTCGTCGACGGCTTCGTCGACCGCCGCCTTCATGGCGGCCTCGTCACGCACGTCGACGATCTTGGTGATCGCCCGGCGGCCGTGTTTCTCGACCAGTTGCGCGGTCTCGTTCAGGTCGTCTTCGGTGGCCAGCGGATACTCCAAACCCTCTGGCGTGGAGCAGATGTCGACCAGGATGCAGTCGGCGCCTTCTTCGGCCAGCCGCACCGCGTGCGAGCGTCCCATGCCGCGCGCGGCCCCGGTGATCAAGACCCGTTTGCCGGCGACCCGGCCCGTTGCATTGTTCGTTGTCATCCGTGTATCAAACCTTGTTGCAGAAGCCCGCGTCGACGGGGAAGGTCACGCCGGTGACGTACTTCGCCTCGTCGGAGACCAGGTAGGCGATGGCGGCGCTGACGTCTTCGGGTTCCATCATTGCCGACGGGCATCGGATTTTGCAGATGGGGCCCCGCGTCGGGATTCTTCTCCAGGAATTCGGTCATGTCAGGGTTGGTCGCCATCATCGTGTTGACGGCGGTCGGGTGCACCGTGTTCACCCGAATGCTCAGCGGTGCAAGGGCATTGGCCAGGGTGCGCATCAGCCCGACGATCCCGTGTTTGGACGCCGCGTAGCCCAGGCCGCCGCCCTGCAGGCCGCCGAATCCCTTGATGCCGGCGGTCGAGCTGGTGAAGATGATGACCCCGCCGCGGTTACCGGCCAGCAGATGTGGGACGGCCGCCCATGCCGTGTGGTAGGCCCCGTCGAGGTTGACGCCGGTGACCGCCCGCCATTGCGCCAGCTCCTCCTCGATGCTCAACTGGCGAAACGCCAACGGCGCGATCCCGGCGTTGGCCAACACGATGTCGAGGCGTCCGAAGTGCTCGACACCGGCATCCATCGCGGCCTTCACTTGCTCGAAGTCACGCACATCGGCGACCGTGCCCAGCATCTTGCCGCCGGCCTCTTCGACCAGCCTCACGGTTTCGTCAAGCTCCTCAGGGGAGGCCATCGGGTAACCGTTGGCGGGGATGTCGGCGCAGATGTCGATGCCGATGATGTTGGCGCCCTCGCGCGCGAGCCGCACCGCGTGGCTGCGACCCTGGCCGCGCGCCACCCCGGTGATGAAGGCGACTTTGCCATCCAGTGCACCCATGGAGCTCGTCCTCTCTGTTCATCGGCCCAGATCAGGACCGAGTAACGCCGTTACTCCTCCGCACAGTAACATGGTTACTGTGAAGGCAAAAGGGGCCGCGTGGATGCGGTCGCCGACAGACGCTTGCCGGGCGCGGCCGATCCGATCCTGGACATCGTGATCGAGATGCTCGACAGCGAGGGTTACGAGGCCGTCCAGCTGCGCGAGGTGGCCCGGCGGGCCCGCGTGTCCCTGGCAACCATCTATAAGCGGTATCGCACGCGCGACGAGCTCATTGTCGCGGCGCTGGAAGGATGGATGGACGCCAACCGCTACGCGCGGTTGCCCTCGCTGATCGATGATTTGCCCGGCGAGTCGATCTATGTGGACCTGATGCACGTGATGAGGACCATCTTCGAGCCGTGGGAACGGCATCCGTTGATGCTGCGCTCCTACTTCCGGGCGCGATCGGGCCCCGGCGGAAAGCGCCTCATCCAGCGCGGTGTCGACGCCGTCGTTCCGGTCGCCAAAGCCGTTCTGGCGCAAGCCGAACCGGGATTCGCCAAAGACCTCGAACTCATCCTCACCGGCGTCGTCTACGGGTTTCTCACCCGGTTCGCCCAGGGGGAGATCGACGTCACCGAAATCGTGCCGGGTATCGAGCGCACGGTGTTCTGGTTGACCACCGCGTATGAGCATGGCCGCGCCGCCCCGGCACCAGGATGAGTCGAACGATCACCCGTTCACAGCCCCCAAATCCGTTTGTTCAACCGTTGTTAACGCGCTCTTTCCCGGCTTTCCCTATTCTTCGTTATGCCGTTATGGGTCGACGGCATCGTGAACGCCCCGACAAAAGGAAGCGCATGATGTCCGCACCGCGCCGCCTCGCCGCATCGGCCATCCCCGTCCTGGTAACCGCGGCGCTGGTTGCCGGCGCCGCCGTCGCGGCCGCCGACCCCCTCGATGACGCGTACCTGGCTCAACTTCGTGGCGCCGGATTCAGTTGGCCGCCCGACCATGACGCCGCCCTTACCGGGCTGGGACGCCTGATTTGTGACGATATCGGGTGGGGTTGGACGTATGACCAGATCACCCAGAGCATCCACCAAACTTTGGATCCGAGGAACGTGACGTTCGGAGACATCGGATCCATGGTGCGCCTTGCTCATTCGACCTATTGCCCGCTGCAGACGTGCTGGGGTTCATACTGCTGATCACGAAATCCCTTGCACTGCAAGAGTTTCACTCACATGAGCGGGGGTCCCGGCAGCAGCCAGGCCACCGGGGGGTCGATATCGTCCTTGTATTGCGGGCAATAGGTGGCTATCGACAGGCCGACGAAGTAGGCGGACTGCCTGAGGGAGAGGTCCGTTTGCCTGGCCAGCTGGATCGCCAGGACCGATGCGTTCGGGTTAGCGGCGATGCTTGTGCACACCGTGCGGGCCTTGGCGATCGCATCGTCGTTGTCGGGCATGGTGATTCCACCCTTGGATAGCCCCGCGATGAACGCATCGTCGGTGTCATCCGCTGCGGCCGGTGCCGCGAAGGCCAGCGCGGCGCTCAACAGGAGAATCGCGCAGGCCGTCAACTTCGCAGCCTTCGTCGAAGTGATGGTCTCCCCTTTATGCGTGGAGCCGACGGGCGTTTGGCCCTGGATTCTCATGACGAGCAGTGGGTTGCCTTGACCCGCCCGTCGGGTGACCCCAATTTGGTCAGCGCGTCGTTCGCGGCTGTTGTCGCGTCGGGGCCCGAGCCGCCTTCGAACCGGCCGGAAACGCGGTCGAACGCCACCGACGCGCACCCGTTGCGCGCGCCGGCCACCACTTGGCACACGTCGCCGGCTTCGGCGGCGCAGCCGGCGAGCGCGACGTGGTCCGCCTGATCCTGGCTGCTCCCCGTGCCCCAGCCGGCGGCCCGCCCGCTGACTACGGACACTGCCAGGGCAACGAAGTCATCGTCGGCCCGGGCTGTCGCCGCCGGCACCGCCGCCATCGCGCAACCGACCGCAACGCCGATGGCAATGATCGACCGCACCGCTTGGCTCCTTTGCAATGCTCAGGAGAGGAATTTAGCGCCGAGGTGGACGTTCGCGCGCGAGATTGGGGTCGTGGGGTCTCACGGCCCCGAACTGTCTTCCGGGTCTTCAGCCAGGTAGGTGACCTCATACCACCGCTTGGATGGCCCGGCGTCATAGGCCTCGGTGGCGGTCGCCCGTTCTAGCCGTACGTCAGTCAAGTGCGGATTGTCCACGCGGATAAGGTCTTCGAGCTCGGCATGCAGCGCATCGCCGTCCAGGGCTACATCCGCGAGCGCCCTGCCCTTGTGCCTCGTCCAACTCACGCCCCACATTGTGCTCCGGCCACGGCGCCACGTGACGATTCGACGCCGGGGTATATTGCTACCCGCCCTGCGCCGCGCGAAATTCAGGTCAGACGATTGTTGTCTGGAACGAACAACCGACCGCGTGTGTTGGTCCGCGAATGTGCTTTCAAAGCCGGGAGACCGAGTACCGGTCGTGAAGGAGGGCGATGATTCGCCAGCGTGTCTGCAGCGTCAGCAGTTCACCGATGGATTGAGCGTGGTCCTCAAACGCGTTGACGAACTGAAGCCCGGAGACAGGATCCGCATGAAGGTCGGGCACGCCACTGTCGTTGCGACCGAACCCCTGGACGACGACCGCACTCTGCTGACCTTCACCTACGGGACGAAGGGCCCCGCGGACAACGCTTTGACCGTGGACGTCCTCGACGATGACGAGTGGGGTTGGTAGGGCGAGTCAGACGTGGTCCCGCGGTCCTGCTTTGGCGGAACCCGGTTCCTCTGCGGGCTTGTCGGCGACCGATTGGCATATGACTATTGGAAAGGTACGGACCCGGAGGGGGAACGATGACGCCACACCGTCTGACACGCTTCGCCGGTTTATCCGCCGCGTCGCTCGCAGTTGCAATGTCGCATCCCCCGACTGCCATGGCCGACAATCCGTCCTGGAATGGCCAGTACGCGATCACATTCATGGTGGGTCCCAAGGCCGGGACCAGCATGGCCGTCGGCGACCCCGAGACGCAGCACACCGAGACCTACGGGTTCCGCTCGAGCTGTACGGACGGGAAGTGCGTCGCCACCATCATCAGTGGCCCACCGCCAAGCAACCCGACGGTTCCGCAGCCGGTTCAATTCACCTGGGATGGCAAATCCTGGTCGCAAGCCAACGACTTCCAGTGGGACTGCATGATGCCCGATACCACGATCCAATGGAATCCAGCCCGGGCCGAGGTCCACTACACGCCTCAACCCGACGGAACGCTTGCGGGCGTCATGCACACCGACATCCTGAGTGGTGCGTGCCAAGGCACCATCGAGACGAATATGACGGCCCAACGCGTGTGAGATAGCCCCTCCAGAGGCAACTGGCGGCCGAGATCGAGGCGTTTAGCCAGGTCAAAAGTAGGCCATTCCCTTGACGTCACTACCGCTCGAGGTCCATCAGCGGGGCCGACGGTACGAAGCAGACACCGCGCACTCGAGGAGTTCCCATGGTCAATCGCCGAGTGATAGGAGCACTTGCCGTCTTACTGCTGGCGCTTATCGCCCCCGCCGAAGCTCACGGCCAGCCTCCGACGCAGTGTTTGACCAACACTCCCAAGGGCAAGCAGGTTTACATTCCGTGTGATCTGCTCAACGCTCGCGTCAACTACCCGCCGGGTCAGCGCTGTCAGGGTCTTGGATCTCTTGCGGCGTACCCGAAAGACGTGCGTGACTGGTGTGGTTGACAGAGCACGCGGGGAAGTGCTGTTTACAGCTCGACTCAGGTGTGAACTTTCCACCCCGCTAATGGGGTGGGGGCCGCCGGAGCCGCGGGATCACCGAATTCGATGTAAACGTCACCTTGGCTGATGGTGTCGTCGTATGCGACATATCCATGCGCGGTTTGGCCGTTAGTGACGCTGCCCGAGCGCAGGGGCGGCACCTTGTTGATCTTCTGGTAGTCGACCATGGATGAGCCACCCTGGATATCCCTGTTCGGGTCCTGCCTCCACGGGGAAGAGGCGGCGGTCACCGAGCTCTGGCTGTAGCTGAATGGTGTGGTGGACTTGCCGGCGATGGTGAGTTCGATGACGTTGCAACCCCCGCCGCCGTAACAGCCGGACGAGACCCAGGTCGCGCTGTTGAGTGTGACGTCGGCGGTCGCGGTGCTGTACTCCGTGACATGGATGCTGCTGCCGGCCTTTCCGGTGGGGAAAGGCGACTGCTGGGCTGTCGGGTCCGCGGCGGCGCTGGGCGCGGCAACACTCGCCGTCAGCGCCAGCGCCGCTGCGAGAACCGTCAAGCAAGTGGGTCTGGTCACTGCGCGACGATAGCGCAGCGGGGCAGCATGTCGAATTGGGCGAGCACCGTTTCGGTGCAAGAGGTCGGTCGGGATCACATCGGTTTTAACTCCAATGTGCCGCCGTCGGCCTTACACTTCGGCAAATGAGCGCCTATCAGACGATCGTGGTCGGCACCGATGGCTCGGACTCGTCGCTGCGCGCGGTAGAGCGCGCAGCCGCGATCGCTGCGGAACACGGCGCGAAGTTGGTTGTCGCGACAGCGCATACGCCCGTGCGCGAGGAAAAAGGCCGTTACGCCATCCCACCGGGGAGTGACCACGGCCAGGACTACCGGTTGGTCGGCGAGGCCCCCTACTACGCCATCCTGCAGGACGCCCGGGAGCGGGCGCACAAGGTGGGGGCCAAGAACGTGGAGGAAAAGCCGGTCGTCGGTGCCCCTATCAATGCCCTGGTGGAACTGGCCGAGGAAGTCCATGCCGACCTGCTTGTCGTGGGCAACGTCGGTCTCAGCAGCGTCGCCGGGCGCCTGCTGGGATCAGTCCCATCCGCGGTCTCTCGCAGGGCCAAGACGGACGTGTTGATCGTCCACACATCCGACTGAGACGTCCGGCGAATCGTTCGGCAAAAGCGTTGCGGCACAACGCGATTGAGAAACTCAACATACGCTTCTCGGCTGTTCCGCGCCGGGGGTGCGCTAGTGCGGCAGATTCGCCAAGTAGCACCGCACTCGCGTCGCGGCGTCGTTCGGCGGGACTCCCATGACGATTAATCGCTGAACTACCTGCTCTGCGGGCACGCCCGAAGCGATATCAGTATCGATCACATAAAGGCTGGGAAACCAGTTCACCGCGCTTACGCCTTCAGGCGGTGGCTTGGCATCCCCGCCGACACAGCCGACGTAACCATCGACGCCGGTATCGGCGTGAGCTGACGCGGCCCCCACCAGCACGACCGGCGCGGTGAGCAGGAAGGCAACCGCCATGCCGGCCACCGCAGCGACGTTGATGCCACGCATGCCTGCAATGTACCGCGCGTTCGCATTGCCAACCGGGAAACGGTCAGGTCACCACCGCGAATTGGCCATGCTCCTGTCTGTCGCATAGGGGCCCTTGAATACCCCGGCGGCCGGTGGCATGAAGGTGTAACCGCGACGCCGCAAGCCAGGTTCGGCGTTCATGCCGGCCTTGTCGCCCGGCCGAAAGCGGTTCAGGTGCGGTGGGTCACGCATTGAGGTCGCGCTGTTCGCCAGTCTGGGCAGGGCATCCGCAGCCATTGATTGTGCGAATTCGTGTGTCTATGGCTCAGCATTGCCGCTATATCTGACGCTGGGCGGAGACGACCAGGAACCGTGGCTGAGCTGCCCGCAGAGCGCCGGTCGATAGGGCGACAGGAGGCCCATGGAGGTCCAATGCCTGAGGGCCGACGTTAACTTCTCTTGGCATTTGGTGTGGTTATTCGCGCTCTTGGAAGGGGTTACTGTTCCCTTAGTGCCCTTGTTTGCGCAAACTGGACCGAGGGTGAATCCGGCTCCTCGGAGTGCAACCGGTGCTGAACAGCTCGCAGCATTCGCAAACAGAATGCTCGTCGTCGGTTCCTATGGGTTCATCATAGGGTTTGTTGGAACGTCGATCGTGTGTTTATTGCTGAATCAGGTCGTTTTCCCCCGGATAAAGATCAGGCTGGATGATGCGATTATCCTGCGGGTGCTCCGTTCACCTATCGCAGGCGTGTGGGGAGGCGTGCTACTGGCCGTTATTTTCTGGATACAACAATGTATTGGCCGGCTTTTGGTGTTTCCGTTGGCATTGAATCTGATAATCTTTGGATTTGTTTCTGCCGCGGGTAGCATTGTGGTGACCGGTTCCCTTTACTGCGTCCTGGTCAAAGCCCTGCCAAATGTGGGTATTCAATTGGCCACTGTGCGGCAACGTCTACTGTTGGCCAGGATCCCGGTTGTTTGGTTTGCACTACTGGTTGGGGTGTACGAAGGACTGGCCGCGCCGATTCTTCAGCGCTGGGAACTAGCACATCAACACCGACTGTTGATCGCACTGCTGGTGGGTGTCTCAGGCGGTGCATTCAGTAGTTCGATCGTTGTCGCGTTAGCTCATCTACGCGCGATCAAAAATCGCTTGTGGCTGGATTTTTCCGTCATGGACAAATGAGGCGACCAGGACAGGGCGCCGTGTCGCAGCCAGCTCGGTGATCCTGGTGTCTCATCCGGCGGCGCACCCGCCACTCAAAGCACCCGGTCCCGGGAGTGTTGCTGAGTGAGTCAGGTCCAAAGCGGGTAGCCGTGTGTAGCGCATTATTTTCCAACGGCGAAGAGAAGGACACGCTGGTGAGCGGTGAGGATAAAGCCCGGAACAAGGTCAACCAGGTCACGGGAAAGATCAAGGCTGCTTTCGGCCGCGTGACCAACGATCCGGTGCTGGAGGCTGAGGGCAGAGCTGATCAGCGGGCGGCTCACTTAAGAGATGCGGGCGAAAAGGTCAAGGACGCATTCCGGCCGCGACGGCGCCAGCAGATGCCTCGTCGGCGTCGACAGCCATAGGTCCCGAACCCAACTCGAAGCGCCTGCGGCGTTCGGCTACTCGGAGCCGGACGACCGGCCGGTGATCACGTGCAGCCGACCGTTTGCTGATTAATCCGGCTCGAGGCTGGGTATGCGCGTCAACGTGCGCGTGCTTTACGTTGCTGCTGCGATCGGCATAGCCGTTGCCGTCTTGCTCATCAGCCCGGCGGTGTTGACGGGCGCGCTCGCTCGCGCTGACTACAACGGCTACGAGAGTTGCGTAGGAAAGATCACGGAACCGGTGAGCGAACCTGATCCGCAGAACTTGCAGCTCGTCGGCGTCATTGAGCAGGACCTCAATTCAGGTGTTTCCCCCGCGGCTGAAGCTCACAAGGTAGGGCAAATGGGATTCGACCCACGCCTTGCTAATGGGATCGTCCAGTGTGTGATTGAAGAGCGCCCGTAGGAAATTCGAGCAATTACTCGCGCCAGGCGACTTGATCCGATCGGCCCACTTTTAATTGACAGGTGACTAATATGGTTCGCTGGGGTGAGCGAACATTTCACCTGGCGCCACAGAAAAATCGATCCCGTTACACAATTGTCTAATAATTGGGCCCGAATGCCGACGCGCTCCCACACCGGGCAACAATGCCGGGCGGTTCAACGGGATAGCGACGACGCCGCTGGGGCTGCTGACCACTAGCGGTCGTCCGTAGAGCGTCCATCGCTTCGCGCCGGACACGTCAATGCGAAATGCGTATCGATCATCGTGAACTTTGCGCCCACGGCGAACGTGTTAAACAACAATATGCTGCTATCTCGTTCGCCGACGAGGGGAGAGGTGATGGGAGACAAGCATCACGACCCGACGGATCATTTCCGGACCACGCAACCGCGCGCTGGTATCACAATGAAGGACAACTTCCTGTGGCCAGGGTTGATCCTGCTGGCTGCCGCGTTCGGCGGGGCGATAAGCACTGCGGCAGTCGCCGCCTACGGACATTACGAATGGCTCGCCACGACGGTGGTCGTTGCCGTAGTCGGAGCGGTCGCAGGAGGGCTCTGGTTCGCGGTGGAGTTTCGCCGCGTCGACCGCATCGATGAGCACTGGTTACTTCGGAGGCGGCGACACTTTCGCCGGCAGCGCGATGCAAGGCGAGCGCTGACCCGCGTTGGGTAAGCAACGGAGCGTTGGAGGAGTGTCACCTTCAGCTCAGATGGCTCGGTCACCCGGCTGATGCTGGCCAAGTGCGTCCTTGACGAGTCAGGAGCCAAGCCGATAAGCGAAAAGGCTCCTATCGCAAGCTGAAGGTTAAAGAGCCGATTATTGGACCAACAGCCAGTCGGGGGAGCAGACTCGCTTGCGGGAGGGGCTGAATCGAGTCCCATAGGAACAATCCGATCGCCAGACCGTACCGCTCAAGCAGAGGGTTGTACCGCGAGGCTTTCCCCCCATCAGCTCCTCCCCCTTAAGCCCCTTGACTCCTGAATTGTGCGGGGGCCGCGGTAGGACCATCATGATTCGACCCGAAATGGCCGGGTAGTAATCCCGCTAGGCGGACGGCAAACCCGGGTACGCCGTGCTGCTTAGCCCTCGGTAGTCATGAAGCGGCTACCGAGGGCGCCCTTCGGTGCTCAACCCATGCGGCGGACCACCTCCGGAGCTGTCACTAATCTGGAGCGAATGGTGGCCGAGCAGCCAAAGCGTCAGCGCTTAGCTAACAGGCCTGCAAGCATTCGAACTTCTGACTCAGGCCTCGCAACAAACCAACATGAAACTGGTCGACGTCGCTCGATGGCTTGTCAACGAGCACGAGACAAGACCTGACCGCCCGTAGGCGACGGGCAATCTTCGGTGTGGCTAGAGACGGTGTTGAGTTAAACCTGCTGTGTCTCAACCGCTTTGATTGTCGACGTGGGCTTGCCTAAGCGGCGGATTCTTGAGCTTCAGCCAACCTGCGTCTATCGACGGAAGCCGCCCACTCGCTTGTAACCGGTACGGCGAAGCGCCGTGACCGGCCGGTTTCGTTCTAGTCTTCCCGCATGGATCGCATTTGGCAGTGGATGTGGGATCGGTACGGACCGAGATATTCCTGGGCTGTGTTCGCCGCCGGAGTCCTGGCGGGCTACCAATCTATGGCTTGTGGTCATTCCTCATAACTGCTGTCGAGCAGTCCGGCGACTATAGGGGCGCGGCCGTCGTCCCGGTTGTCGGGCTGCCGGTACTGGCCTACGTGTTCATCCGGCCCGGCTCAGGGGCGGGTCGCCTCGTAGAGCGGTGGGCGGCCGGCCGCGAGGTCGATCGGGCGAGGGCATTGGCCGCTACCTACGCGTGGGCCCGGGGGGCGGTTGTTCAGGGAGTGATATTGAATGCTGTTGGGGCCGGCCTGTTGTCGGTCACTGTCGCTTCGATCGCCGGGGCGACTGGATGGCGCCTCGTTCAGTACGGCCTTCTGGGCACCGTCATGGGTGCCGCCATCCTGCTGCCCGGTGTGCACAGCATTGCGGAAGCGGCGGCGCGGCCACCGAGAGTCGCGATCGCCAGAGCCACCGGCATTGGTGACTCGCTGCCCCGCTCCCGTCCTACTTTTGCCGTGTGGTCGAGCATGTCCATGCTCGCGGTGGTGTTCGTGTTCGCGGTTTATGGCTCGATGCTTACCGCGGTGTTCGATCGGGTCCGGGAAAAGCCTTGGCTGTTCGTCGCGATCGGGTGCGGCTTGACGGTCGGCCTCGGGTTGCCGCTAACCGTGGGTACTGCGTTATCGGCTTCCCTTCGACCGATTCGCGATCTTGCCGAAGGCACGGAACGAGTGGCTGCCGGTGATTACAGCCAGCGATTGCCGGTGGTTCAAGATGATGACTTGGGTGCGCTCGCGGGGTCGTTTAACCGGATGCAGGCCGGTTTGGCTGAGCGGCAACGACTTCAGGCTGCTTTCGGAACCTACGTCGACCCAAGCTTGGCGGCGCGACTCCTCAACCAGGGCGACGACGTATTCACCGGTGAGCGCCGCCACGTCACGGTGATATTCGTCGACATCCGCGATTTCACCCCCTTCGCCGAGGCCAACACCGCCGAGGACACCGTCGCCCGCCTCAACGCCCTTTTCGAAATCGTTGTGCCGACCGTCGTTGAGGCCGGCGGGCACGTCAACAAGTTCCTCCGCGACGGCGCGCTGGCCGTTTTCGGCGCCCCCACCGATCTCGCCGACCATGCCGACGCTGCTGTGCTGGCCGCGGTGAAAATTCAGCGCCTTGTTGAAGAGCGGTTCGGCGGAGAGCTGCGCATTGGCATTGGGATCAACACCGGTGTGGTGATCGCCGGCACTATCGGCGGTGCGGGCAAGCTGGAGTTCACTTTGATAGGCGACACGGTCAACGTGGCTGCCCGCGTCGAGCAGTACACAAAAACCACCGGAGACGCGATCCTTCTCACCCGCGATTGCCTCGACGCGTTAAATGGGCGGTCTCCGGAACTCATCGACCGCGGATCTCACGCTCTTAAGGGCAAGTCAGCCGCCGTACAACTCTTCGGACTTGCCGTGTGAACCAGTCGGCGCCAACACGCGAGTAGGGCGCGCGATCAATTATTCAGACGCGGCAGGACCGCGGGAGGTCCGTGGCTTCAGGCCTGGATCGGCAAGTGCGACTTGCATTGGTACGCAGGGGGATTGGCGCAAACCGTTAAAAAAGTGAATGAAATATCTTCGAAGGCAACGCGATTGATGTTTTGGTCGCACGCGCAAGGGTAGGAGGAAGGAAGGTGCGCGGCGGACCCGGGATCGCCGAGGTGCTTAGCCCCCGGTAAGTCATGAAGCGGCTGCCGGGGGCGCACTTCGTCGATATGACGCGGTGACGGTTAATTCGCGCTATCGAGGAAGTGCTTGGGCGTTGCTAATAGCGCATGGTCAAACACAGTCTTATCAACGATCCCGCTTGCTGTGACGCCGCGCAAGTCAATACAGAGCCGTTCGCATAGCGACCGGACTTTGACATTGCTGGCCTGCGACAACCACCTGAGTAAGTCGAAGGCAGCCTCGGCGTCAATGTCGTAGATGAGCATCAGCATGCCCTTGGCCCGCTCAATGGCCGCGCGGTGCTCGGTAATCTCACCAACTCTCGCGGTGATCGCGTCCTCGCTCTCCCGCACGGACGGACTCACGTCGAGATAAAAACCATGTGTACCGATGACTGCACCGTGGTCGTCAAAGAACTGGTCCCCGATGACGATTACCGAGTGCACCGTCCCACGGGTATCGATGATGCGATGCCGGCCGCTGAACACCCCGCGGGTGTGAATGATGTGGTCAATAGAAGCAGCCACTTTGTCGCGGTCCTCGGGGTGCTTGTGGGATAGCACGAGCTCCATGGTTGGGGTGACCGTTCCTGGTTGATAGCCGTGCAGCCGCTGCACCTCTTCTGACCACTCCCAGCGTTCGTCATTGAAGTAGAACCGGAACCATCCGGTCCGCTCCGACGCAACCGGCAGAAGCTCTCCCGCAGGCTCACCCTCGTCGGGGGACTCACGAACGGCTCCAGTCACAAAACGGACTTTAGCGCGGCTGGTGTTGAAGCAGGTACCGGTCAGGGTTTACCGGGGTTGCAGCCGTTCACTAGCTCGAAGATGCTCGTCCAGCGGCCGTCCGCCAGATCTATCGACGGCAGCGGCCCCGGCCCCTGAGCCGCGCAGCTAGTCGATGAGCTAGCCGCGCAATTGGGGAGGATCTTGTTTCTTTTTCGGCACGGCGGATATGCATGCGGATTATGACGTCACGCAGTGAAAGTAAAAGTGCCCCGCAGCGTGCTGGCTGGCTACCGTCCGACCAAGAAGATCTCGAGTCCTGGCTGCAGGGCCACCGCGACCGGACGGAGGACCGCGGCGAGGATGTTGAGTTGCACCCCGTACTCATGGAGTTTCAGCAGTTGATCGACACCGATCCGGTGGTGCGGCTGTATGTCAACGAGATGATTGCTCAAGTGCCCCAGCGCAAGCCATATCGCAAACGTCACCTATACGACGTGCCGCAGCTTCTTCGCATGATCAACGAGGTGCTGACCATGGCCCCGGAATTCGGCGAAAATGCGGTGACCCTGCCACTCAACGCCATCCTGGACTGGACAATGGGCACCCCCGCGGGGTTCGCCGCCTACCGCGATCCTCGCATCAACGCGATGTTGAAAAAAATTCTCAATGCGTGGTGCGAGTTCCTGAGCAGTGCCGATTCGCTGTATGTGCTGAACGATTCGCCCTCGGGCTGGAAGTGTGAGGCGGCAAAACGAGCGGTGGGCATTGAGGAGTTCGTGCATGACCCGACAGACGAACATTGGGGCTTCAAGTCATGGAATGACTTCTTCACCCGACGCTTCATCGATAGCGCACGTCCGGTCGCTTCCCCGGAGAACGATGAAGTGATCGTCAGTGCCTGCGAATCGACTCCCTACCGGATCAGCACCGGCGTCCAACGCCAGGACCGCTTCTGGATCAAACGCCAACCGTATTCACTGAACGACCTTCTGGCCAACGACGGTGCGGTCGATCAGTTCGTCGGAGGCACCGTTTATCAAGCCTTTTTGAGCGCCACCAATTACCACCGTTGGCATAGCCCGGTCGCCGGCACGATCGTGCGGGCCTTCGTACAGGAAGGTACGTACTACTCCGAGGACGACTCCGAGGGCGCCGAAGCGGTCGACCCGACCACCTCACAGTCCTATCTAGCCCATATGGCCGCGCGGGCAATCATCCTGATCGAGGCCGACGAACCGAATATTGGCCTGGTCGCCTTTCTGGGAGTGGGCATGTCGGAGGTGTCCTCGTGCATCATCAGCCCAAACATACTGCCCGGCAACCACATCGCTAAGGGTGACGAACTGGGCTACTTCCAGTTCGGCGGCTCCACCGAGTGCCTCATATTCCGGCCGGGCGTGATCGCCGACTTCAGCCTGGCCGCGATTCCCCAGCAGCAGAACCCCGACCCGCCGCTGGTCCGCGTCCGCTCTAAACTCGCGACCGCGAACCGGACATAGACCTGCTGCTCGCACGCACGTCATCGCCGCACGCACATCGCGCTGGGGGCTTGCGCGAGGGACGACGCGCGCGACGAGCGGTGGTGTCAGATTCGGCGCACCTTTTGCTCAGACTCCCAATCCTGCACGAGCCGCTTGGCGTTCTCCAACGTATGTGCTGATCCCTCAACCTCTTTGCGTTCACGACCGTCGCGGAGCGAGTAGCCCCGCGCCACCCAACGGTCGCTCTCTTCGTGGACGGTGTAGTGGACCCGGGTGCCGTACCGCTCCCAGGCGTCGTCGCCGATGTGCATCCACTCATGTGAGGCGGTCATGATTTCTCTGTTAAAACCCCCGTTAGCCGTGCCGGGCCGCAAGAGATGGTAGGGCGGCCCGATCAACTATTCAGACGCTCATGCGACCGTCGCAGGGTGCCCGGCGTGCGGCCTTCTTCGCGTGTCCGTGAGTTGGTAGGCGTTGGCTCACGCGCACGCAGCGGCGGCGTATCCGAACGGGTTCACGGGCTACCGGGGCCCGGGGAGTTCCGCCTACGCGAGTCGGACGGCGCTCCTTTTCGTAGGAACGCCGTCCGAAGCGCCAACCACCTGGTTACCAAGCTGCATCGATGGGCGCGGTGAAGGTGGCCTCGGCGTCAGAAGAGGAAGAAGATCTCTCCTGCCTGACGCAAGCCCACCGCGCTGTGCCCAGTTGATGGGCCTCGCTTCGCGTGGGTACCTGGTGGTCGTGCTGGGCGCCACAGCCGAGAGGAGGAATCTTCTCTTCCGGTCCGACCTTGGTCTGCCGTGGATCCGTACGGTTGACCCTACGCCTATCCAGGTAAAACAAACAGTGAATTGTCCGGGACGACGTAAGCGCCCGCCGTTATCGTGCCGCCTTGGGCGGAGGTGAATCATGTTGCGGATCAAATCAACTAAGCCGTCCGCTAGGAGAGCAGGGGCGGCGCGGTCACTTAGTTGGGTCGCGGGCTGGGGCCAGAACTAGGTGACGGGGTTTCCTCAATGCTCGTCCAGGTCGTCGGGTTGATGTACAGATTTGTTCTGTTCGCTCGGCGGATCTTCAGCACGCCGCCGGCAATAATCTCGAACTTGTCGTTGTCGCCGAACTCGATGGCTTCGTCTTTGATGCGATTCACCTTGAATGCCATGCCAGTCAGTGTTCACCATGCTGGCGAGCTGCGGGTTGGATGGCTTGGGGTAGATGCAAAGGCCATTGGATTCGCCAGCGTCCGGCTTCGTCGCCAATCCCTGCCGACGTCATCGACGCGGTGTTATAAGCTGCCGTCCGCCCCGGGGGAGAGCAAGGGGGCGGCCCGATCAATTATTCAGACGCGGACGAGGACGATCTCGACGTTGCCGTCAATCTGGAACTCGCGGACCGTTAGTGTTGATCAGCCGGCGCGGGCGGCGGTGGGCATGGCTTGCCGCCGCGTATTCCCATAATCGTTCCCGTCGTTGTGGTTACCGGGCCGAAAGTCACGCCGCAGGGCCAGTTGGCCTGGTTACCGGGATCATTCGGGTCCGGATCAGCTTGCGCGACCCCGGCGCTGAATGCCATAGACGCCATGGCGACAAGCGCCAGCCCCGCAGCGATGATTGGTCGTTTCCGCATTTCTTCACCTCTAGCTATCGTCCTTAGCCAGTAGGCAGCATTAGCGTTCCTAGCCAGGCCGCTGTCGCACGCGCCCCAGGTTAAATCGGTCTGCGCCTTGAGTATCCTGCGCTGCGTGTCTGAATTCGAAGAGGCGATGAGGCGTCGTACTTACGAACAACCAGGGCAGCCCCCGCGGCGCAGCAACCGTTCGCAGTTGAACGAAGGGGGTATGTGAATCGCTGTCAGCGACCATCGGGACGGGCCAAAGGCCTGGATCATTTTTCGCCACGGAAATCGGGTCTCACATGTGAAGTCCAAAACTCGTTGGCGAAATAGTGCGGCGGCTGACCAGGCCGTTGTGGTGTGTGCAAGGCTGCCGAGCGCGATTATCAGCGTGGGTCGCTACCGACGCCAGCGCGGGCTGCCGGTCAACCCGTCGGGCCTCCCGAAGCTGAATGTGATTGACACTATGCCGATTTCGTCATCTTCTGCAGTTGCGGCTGTGCGCGCCGAGTTCCTTGCTTTGACCAATCATAAAAACCGGGTGGCCCTATAGAAGAGCAGGGGCGGCCGGATCAAGTAGTCAGACGCGGACGTGGGCCCACTGGTTCCACCAACTCGGTCACCCCGGTGGAACTCTAGACGAGGCGGAACGCACCACGGAACCCAAGTCGACCAAGGGGAAATCATGTTCCACTATGCGGCCCCCGGACGTTGGTCACATACTCGCGCACTGGCCGGTCAACGTTCGTTGTCGGCCGCTGGCTCAGGTTTGCGTTGGTCTGATATCGCCGAAGCTCGGTCCGCTGGCCGCCGTCGTCGTCGCTGGTGGTGACGACGACCGGCACCACCGTGTTTGTGCGCATCACGGAGACCTCCCGTCGGTCGCTGGCCGGATGCATATAAGGTAAAGAACGCTAACGTCTAGTAAATCCTTCCCACCGTGCGGTACGGCGCATCAAAATCTGTACGCCCCCAGTGGCCGACCATTCGCTGGAACCACCCGATCAGCTCGTGGCGTTCATCCAGCAGCGCATCCGCCACCGTTATCGACGGCGGCGGCCCAGCCCGCTCGCGAGCGGCGTTGCGAAGAGTCGCAATTAAGCGCAGGTCGGAGTCGATGGTGTCGATGTCGCGCATGAGGGCAACCTGGCCGCCAATCGCGAGCGCGGCACTTCGACGGACGGGAACCACGCGATCGGTCGCAATGGCTGCCACGTTTGGACGATTCGTGAGCGAGGTATCCAGAAGCCTTATCGGCCGACATTGGCCGATGCGAGGAACAGGAGTTGACCGGTTATGAGCGGTACAGATAAGGCGAAGAATAAGGCGCAAGACCTCGGCGGCAAGGCCAAGGAGGCAGTTGGCAAGGTCACTGGCGACAAGGGCACTCGGGATGAGGGTCGGGGCGATCAGGCGAAGTCCAACGTCAAGGATGCCGGCGAAAAGGTTAAAGACGCCTTCAAGAAATAGCAGCAGAAGCGCTCGGTCAAACGATTATCGTCCGAGTGATGTTGCGACAAGCAGACTCCGGGCCCTCCACCTAGGTGAAGGGCCCGGAGCTAGTTCTGGGGACTGACTAGGCTTCATCGCGATAGCGTGTACTCGACTGTGATGGACATACGCTAGGGGAACGCGACCCTTGGCTAGAGGGATTGACCTGACGTTGGGCATGGCTAGCTACGTCTCTATAGGTTTGCTAGCGCCTCGCAGAACAGTTCACATGCACTTCACGATGGTGTATTTCGCCCAGAAACGTACTGCCACCTGCATTGGAGCTGGTGCGCGATACTGGGATTGAACCAGTGACCTCTTCCGTGTCAGGGAAGCGCTCTCCCGCTGAGCTAATCGCGCCGGGAAACCAAACTTGGAGGTGGAGACGGGAATCGAACCCGTGTGCACGGCTTTGCAGGCCGTTGCCTCACCACTCGGCCACTCCACCGTTGGGGTCCACGCCACTTGCACCTTCGAGCGGATGACGGGATTCGAACCCGCGACCCTCACCTTGGCAAGGTGATGCGCTACCAACTGCGCTACATCCGCGCGCCTCGGACGAGCTCGTCGCCCGGTGCGAAGCACGACGATAGTCCACGTGAGCGGGCACATACAAATTTCTCGGGAATAGCCGTGTCCAGGCTATCGCGCAGGGCCACCACATGATGCGGCCGGTACCGTTGGGCCTGACGCGTGCTAGTCTTCGACGTCGTTCGCCATCTTGGCGCCGGTCCCGTGGCTCAGTGGGAGAGCGTCCGCTTCACACGCGGAAGGTCGCTGGTTCGATCCCAGCCGGGACCACTCAGGTTCACGCAGGTAAAGTACGGTACCTAGCCCTGCGAAACAAGTCCGGTGTTATCCCGGTGTTATCCCGAGTCCAGTCGCTGTGTGGTTCTACGCCTACCCAAATGTCAAGTGTACGAGGACAACACCATGACGGAACCGGACCGGCCCGCCGCACGTCCTAGTAATTGAATCGAAACGCAGATGCCTGCCCACGTCAGTCAGCTCCGATCGGCGATAGTGCGGGGGAGTCAGCCGGGGCCGCGCGGGTTGGCAGTTACACGGCCCCGGCCGACAACACCACCCACGAGCAACGCCCGCAAAAAGTTCACGGCAACTGTTGATCGGGTCGCCGTTACTACGAGCGGCGGCCCGACTATATATACATGCGGCGTGAGGACACGGGCGCAGGGCGCGCCAAATCTTTGGTTGACGTAAACGTAGGGAACAGGGTCGTTGGTGACTAGAAGCGGTTGTAGTTCGTCGGGGGCCGACTACGAGATGGGCCGCCCGCCCCTACAGCGAAGACATGAGGTCTACATCTGGGGCGGCGAGCAAAGCGCAGACGGGTCCATCCATCCCTACGCGGGAAATCTGCATCAACGATTTGCACCCGGACACACCTATTACCGGGAAGCAGGATGATCAGGGTCTGGTGTCATCCAGACGAGTGTCCCGACTGGCTGGGGCGCGTGGACGCTGGAATTACGAAAACGAACGAGCACTGCGGAACGATCGAGTACCCAGGCGCGTCTGAATAGTTGATCGGGCCGCCCCGCTCGCTCAGGGTTCTGCCAGCGAGCCTCAACGATCATTCAGCACAAAGAGCTGACACTGATATTGGAGTGGCGACAACTCGCGGCCATTAGGGGGGCAGGAAAAAGGAAGAGCCGATGACAAGGGCAATAATCGGCGCGTCGGCGGCGGCAGTCATAGCACTGGCACCGCTCTGCACTCCGCCAGCACAAGCACACGCCGACGATCCCTGCGCCAGCATCACCGATCCCGTTGCGCACCCGGCTTGCACCGGCAAATTTCCGCGCGATGACCGCTTGCGCAGATACCGAGGAAATTGCGATGCCAACCCCCTTTACGGACCAGAGGGCCAACTTTGTCGGGACTCCTGGGTCCAAGAGTCTGCGCCGCTACCACGGCCCAGCGCGATCTTCAGTGGCGGGAGTCCTAGGGACGGCGCATGGGTGTCGACGCTCGCACCTGGCGCTCGTCCGTGAGATGAACACCTTGGCTTTTGAGATGTCGCACAGCGAATTTGCGCCGCCCGCCCAGGTGCCGCTCTTGGGTGTGACAAGGGACTTGCCCATCCCCTCTGGTGCAGATCGTTACTCAAGCATCACCCGACGTCTATCCATGTCGTTAAGCCAGCCCCGACAACGGCAACTATGGCGAGCAGGATGGTGTCAACCGTCCTGGGGCGTGGCGCCTCCGAGGCGCCTAAGCGTAATTCGCGCGCAATCAGAAAAAGCGGAAACATGACGCTTATGGCGATGAAGAACGAGCCGACAACGTAAAGCCATACGAATCGCACATTGTGTTTCCTGGCTTCGATGACCATCAGGATGGTGACGCTTAAAGCCAACATCAGGGCGTCGGCGGAGATGAATCTAGAGGCCGAGTTGACCCTCACGTCGCGCCAGAACGTACCCAAGAAGTCGGCGGGTGAGTGCAGGTAGGGGCCGATTTGGCTCCACGTCGCAATTAGCGCCGCGACGGCGATAACGCCATAGACGCAGCAGAGGATTTTGCGGGAAGTGGGCATGGATGGGGCTTGGCCGACTTCGTCGGCTTGGTCAGCTGTTGTCATGAGTCTCACGCTAAGGGGAAGCAAACCTGCACGAGCTCTTTTTAGAGTCAGTCTTCAAGACTGATGTTAGCCGGTGTCATTCGCTTAAGCCCCGGTCTGCGTATGCCGCCTCACCTGAAATTTAAGCGTAAGAGGACTAACCCGTCGTTACGGCGAGAGAACATCATTTCGAGAAGCAAATCGCCCTAGCCCGCGTCTGGATATGTACTTCCGTGAATGTCTGAGTGCGGCGCCATTGCCAAGTACGAAGGCCTCCACACCCTCTATCACGCGCGATGCGCAATGGCTGGCTTCATACGATTGTGAATGATGCCTCAGTCGGTGGTATGGACGAGCAGCACGTCGGTCTTCGCCCTGCGCAAAACGTTTCCGGGCACCGAGCCAAGCCACTTGTCGCTGCGCGTGCCCAGTCCCACGTTGCCAACCACCAACAGATCGGCCTTAACGTCCTTGGCGAGGTGGAACAGCGCATGCACCGGATCACCTCTAACCGGACGCGCCTCGATATCCTTCGCCCCAGCCAGCCTTGCCCGCTCCTGGGCCTCCCGCAGAATTGCATAGATGGCGGCCATCCCATGCACCTTGTAGTCCCCCTCGTTTCCGAGGACGACCTCAGCACGGCCGTCAATCACACGATCCGGCCGGGCTGGCCTTCCCCAGCCTCCCTTGTCTCCCTTTTCCAGGTAAGACAAGTACGCCATCGCGATAATTAGCTTCGCGTTATTTTTCGCGGCGAACGCGGCGGCATGGTCCACCGCACAAAACGATGTGTCCGAGCCATCGGTGCCGACCACCAGGGTCTGATAGGCGCTCATTTCGATCCACCTTTGCTCTGAGCCTGCCAGAGTGAGGGTGCCACCAACGTGCGCCGTTTACACGTCCAGATACAGGCTTACGACACCACAAGGCCGGCGCCGAACAGGCACTGAGTCGGTAAGACGAACGCTTCCGGTGCTGCGGTGGTCGACAACACCTAGTAGTTACGCTTTACGCTGCCGTAATCAAGCGGAACCGGATCGCGCAAGCTCGCGTCTGAATAGTTGATCGGGCCGCTCCTACCCCAAGGGGGCCTGGAATTTTCGATCAGGTGCGAGAAGCCCGGCTAAGGCTGCAAGACGACAGACTTCCGAGCCTTCGTGACCTTATCGAGGTCAGCTTTCAGAGACTTGACTGTGCCGCGGTGTGTCTTAGAGGCCTTCTTCAATTGCTTGAGGCTTTTCTTTTGTCGCCTTAAGGCAGCGCGCAGGTTATCTTCGCGACGCGCGATCGCGCGTAGCACCTTTTGCGCTGCGGCGACGCTCCCTGCCGAGGAGGTCTGTGCGGATGAGTTGCGTTTGGCGGCGGGTCTCTTCGAACTCTGAGTGCGACTAGCGGGCCGAGCCCTGGTCGACGTCTTTTTGCTCGCAGAAGATCCCTTCGAAGCGGCGCGTCGGGGGTTCCCTGACGCCGCGCGGCGGGTCTTGGTGGAAGTTTTATTCGCCATGTCGGTGCCTATCCGTCGAATCGCCGCGTTCATTTGTGCGTCACGATCTGTTCATACGGTTTACCCCTACCGATGCCCGCGAAAACCGCCCGCGCTTTCAGGTACAGCCGTGGCCCGGGAAGCCAATTCAGTGATGGGGATAGGTGGCGGCCCTTCGTCATGCGGGTCGGGAAGGGGTGGTCCGCCGCCATCGATCGACGTGTCGGATGCGCTGCTGATTGAAATGCCGGATGTTGACGCGAACCTGACGCAGCTTGGATTTCGAGACTCGATTGGGGTATGCGCGCGGCAAGTTTCGGTGACAAGTCGCGAGGGTACGGGAGGTGCATCAGAACCGCCGACGCCAAAAAGAAGGTGCAGGGCTCATGATTTCTGGCGCTGTTAATTCGCTTGTCTGGATCTTGGTGCTCATCGCGATTGTTGCGGTGGTCATCACAGTCGTGCGGGGGTTGTCAGGGCCAAGGGCCGAACGCCCCGTGGAACGGCCGGTTGTCGAGCAGCCGGTGGTCCAGCAACAGCCCGTTGCAACCAGCGGTTTGGCGCCTGGCTGGTATCCCGACCAGCAGGATCCGAGTTTGATGCGCTATTTCGATGGTCGGGTTTGGACCGCGCAGACTGAGCCTCGTCGAGCGTAAGGCGCTGCCGTCGATAAGCGTCGCGGATGCGGCCGGCCCCGGTGAACAAGAAACGGTGGGCGTGGATCACCGCAGGCGTTGCGCTGTCTTGAGTTGACAGACATACCATTGCCCTCCCCTTGGGGCCTGGTTCTGCCTCCGTAATCAACTGGCTCACTGTCGGCATCCCGACCTCGCCCACTCACACACTGCGGCACAGTGACTCCTGCCGTAGCGTTACCTGCACGGCGCGACTGGATGTGTGCGGACGCCTGGTGCGGAGGGGAACCATGTTGACTCTCGTCTCTCGCATCGTCGTTCCGGCACTGGTGACCGGATTGATCGCGGCGCTCATTGCAACGGGCAGCGCCTCACCCATGACGCCGGTGGCATGCGACAAGATCACCGCCAAGTGGTCGTCGGTCTGGATCTTCATGCCGGACTGCCCATCGACTGCCGCCCCGCCGCCCAGACCATCGCCGCCGGCTCAGGCGACGAACCCCACGGCCGCGGAACCGCCCAAATGAGCCTCGGCGCTATTGCCAGATCGTGCCCGCCGAGCCAACATGAACTGCATGAGTAAGGTAACCCTAACTACCGAGCTGCCGATCCCGGTCGAGACCGCGTCGGCCCTGGCGCGCAAGCCCGAGCTGATGCGACACGTTCTGAGCCCGGTGCTGCGGGTTTACCGGCTCGATGTACCCGACCGCATCGAGGTCGGCACTCAGGGATCGGCGCGCTTCTGGTGGTTCGGCGTGATCCCGGCTTGGACTCATCACCTCACCATCAAGCGACTCGAGCCGACCGAGATCTACACCAACGAGCACGGGGGACCCGTGCGCACCTGGAATCACCGCCTGACGTTCGAACCCATCGGCGAGAGAAGTTGCCGCTACACCGATGAGATCGAAACCGACGACGGCCTGCACTGGCCTGCTGACCCGCGCCTTCGTCCGGGTCATGTTTCGCCACCGGCACCGGCGATGGCGCAAGCTCGCGCAGATCCTGCACTGACAGCACACCAGAGAGGACGGTGGATCGTGGTCGGCAATCAAGAGGGCGTCGGCATGCTGAAACTCGAATGCCCGCAACGTCATCCCGTCGGCAGGATTCTCAAAGACGCCCCGCATCAATCCGTGCAGTTCGACCCCGGGGCTCAGGTAGGGCCACGCCGTTTCTGGCCCGACGAAGGCGAACAGCCGAACTTCACCACACTCTGCAGGTTCTGCGACAAGCCGGTGGGGGAAGCCACGTCGACCCTGCAAAGCAAATTCGCCGCGGTGCTCGACGACGCGTCTGTGACCGCCGAGACGTCCACGCTGCCTTACGTATAGGCGCCCCCGCCGATACCGTAAGAGCTACAGTAGCGGCGTTGCGGCGCGACGCACCCGCGGCGACGCCGACCCGAGAGGAGTCCCGTGGCGCAGACACCGCAGAGCACCCCCCGTCCACCCGATGGCGATTGGCTGGGCACACCGTACCTGCGCTTCGAGCGCCAGGGGCCGATCGCCGTGTGCACCATCGACCGGCCCGAAGCCCGCAACGCGCTGAGTCCCGCGATGTACTTCGGAATCCGTTATGCGGTGGGACGTCTCAACGAGGATCCGGATCTGGCCGGGCTGGTGCTCACCGGAACCGGCGACGTCTTCGCGCCGGGGGGCGACATGGGCGGCGGAGGCGGCGAGGACAACTGGATCACCTTCGGTTCGGCGCTGGGCATGGATGTGACGCCGTTCGACGCGGTGCGCACCTCGGCCAAGCCCATCGTCTCCGCGGTCAACGGGCTATGCCAGGGCGGCGGATTCCAGATCGCGTTGTGCAGCGATCTGTCGGTGGTGAGCGATCGGGCGACCTTCCGGGTGCCCGAGCTGTTCCGCGGCTACGCCGACACCTATTACAGCCAGATGCTCACCCGCGTCATCGGGCCGGTGCGCACTCGCGACCTGATGTTCACCGGGCGCGTGCTCACGGCGGTGGAAGCCCTGGACTGGGGCCTGGTCACCAGGGTGGTGCCGCACGAGAGCCTGCTGGACGCGGCGAAAGACCTACTGGCGCAATGCTGCCGAACCGCACCGCGTGCCCGCGGCGTCATCAAGTCCAGCATCGACAGCTACTTGGGCCTGTATGACCGCATCGGTATGACGGCCAGCCTGTCCGACGCCGAGGCCATCGAGGGTTTCCGCTCGTTCAAGGAACGCCGCTCACCCGGACTGGGTGCATCCGGACCTGCGCGTCGAGGGACGCCTTTAGGGCACTCATTCACGCGCGAGTTCGGCGGTGGCGTAGTCGATCTGCGCAAAGGCGTAGGCCGCTGCGGCCGAGCTGGTCATGTCGGCGCCGATGCCGGCCAAGGCTCGGTAGCGTTCCTCGCCGAGCACCTCGCGCAGGTGGGCGACCGCGCTATTCACCTCCGGGAAAGCCGTACGCGTGAAGGGGGTTTGAGCGAAGCCACTGATGGTGGCAGCTTGCTCATCGTGCCCCAGCCGATCGAGGGCATCGACGAGTAGAGCCAGCGGGCTGGCCATGATCGAAAAGCTGCCAGAGTCATAGAGATCGCGGATCGCCCGGTTCAGCGAATCAAGTGCCTCCAGGTCTGGCCATGGGTCGCCGCCAGCCTCGCGAGACTCACCGCCACGATTGACTCGTCGCGCCGGTTGCCGCTCGCGCTCGCGATTTCCAACCCACGGCGCAGGGCGTCATAAGCCGCGGCGGGGTCGGCATCGCCGAAGGCAAAGCCGAACGTCGCGAAGCTGTAACTGGCCATGCGAGGATTTCCGAATGCCCCGGCGGCAGCCAAGAGACCCTCGGATGCCGCGATTACCTTCGTCGTACCGGCCGGCGAACACCAGCGCCATCACGAGATTGGCCTGAGCATGCCGATGCTGTTCCGGACCTCGCCGCAACACATCTCGGCATAGGTCGACCCATTGATCGTGGCGTCCGGCCATGATGTAACCGCCGCCGACCCAACAATGGGCGTCGTAGGGCACCGGATCGAATCGCCCGCTGGCGACCGCCGCACGGCTGGCCTCCGCGTAGCCGTAAGCCTGTTCGACCCGTCCCGCCGCGTAACACTGGCTGGCCATGACATAGAGCTGCGCGAGCCGCGGTGAGTGGCGGCCGCGGCAACTTCGATGAGTTCTTCGGCCCACGCGGTGGGCTCGTGCTGCTCGACCCAGAAGCCGAGGATCGTCGCGTAAATGGCTATAGCGCAAGCGGAGTCGAGGTCGCCCAGGTCGGCGACCCACCGAAACGCCGCACGCAGATTCGCCAACTCGCGGTTGAACCAGGCGTACGCCTCTACCTGCCGCGGACTGTCCCACAGTGTCAGCACTTCGGTTTCCCGGCTCGCGAAATACCGGGCGTGTGCGGTCCGAACCGCCTCCGCCTCGTTTCGGGACGTAAGCTGCTCTTCGCCGAACTGGCGGATGGTCTCCAGCATCGAGAAGCCGGTTCGCGGCAATGTCCTATCGGCGACCACCAGCGACTTGCGCATCAAACCGTCGAGCAGGTCTAAGGTCGCTAGCTCGTCGGAGGACCCGGCGATGACCCGGGCGGCATCCAGGTCGAACCCGCCGGAAAACACCGAACATCTTGCCAAAAGCTCCTTTTCGTCGCCGGTAAGCAAGTCGAAAGACCACTGCACCGCGTGACGCAGCGTGTGGTGGCGCTCGGAGCCACGACCCGATCCGACGAGCAGCCGGAACCTATCGCCGAGGCGGTCGCGCAGTTCGGTCACAGTCATCGACAGCACGCGTGATGCGGCCAGCTCGATCGCCAGCGGGATGCCGTCGAGACGCCGGCAAATTTCGATGACGGCCTCCGCCTGCTCCGGTTCGGTGACGTTCGTTTCGGGTGCGAGTGCTGTTGCGCGCTCGATGAACAGCTCCACGGCGCTGGACTCGAGACCTCGCTGGATGTCCAAGGACGGAACGGGCCATAGCTGTTCATCGGAAAGCCGCAGGCCCTGCCGGCTCGTCGCGAGGACACGCACAGTGGCCGAACGGGCCAGGATCGTTTCGATGATGTCGGCTGCAGGATCTTGCCACCGTGGCCGCACGCCATCACTCGGGCCGCCCGGTTGAGGACGGAGCCGAAGTAGTCACCGTCGCGGTGCTCGGCCTCGCCGGTGGCCAGCCCCATTCTTACCGGCAGCTCCAGGACGCGTTGCGCGGCCACCGCGGCGTTGACCGCGTCGCGCGGTGACTCAAACGCAGCGCACACGCCGTCACCCGTGTGCTTGAACAACCGGCCTCGGTGTGATTCGACCGCATCGCGGAGCGCTCGGTCGTGAATCTCCAGAGCCGCGCGCATCGCCCGCGAGTCCGCTTCCCAGCGTCGGGGTCGATCCTTCGATATCAGTGCATACAGGAACGTGATCGCGCCAGACGGCGGTGCAGCCCCGGCGTCATGGGCCATCGAGCCCCAATCCTCGTTCCCGCGCCACAGCATTGTTTGCTCCGCGTATGTGATCGTAGGTCGAGGCACCGTGCAGTGGACACCAAACGCCGACTTTCGATCGCCGCTAGGCCTGTTGCGGCGACCCGCTAGGCGAAATCGATCCACTCGCCGTGGGGAGCCACCCTCAGCACGTTGCTGATGCCGGCCTGGTCGAAGGCCGCGACGAACTCGTCGACACCCTCGCTGAAATGAGCCCAGCCGTCGACGTGAGCGGGAATTACCGCCTTGGCGCCCAACAACTCCGCGGCGGCCGCCGCACGCGCCGCGGTCAGCGTCAAGGGCCGCCCACGTTCCTTGGCTGGGACACTGGCGGCCCCGGCGAACAGTACGGCGATGTCGACTTGACCGACGCGATCGGCGACGTCTTTGACGGCGGCCATCGAGGCGTTGTCGCCGCTGAGGTACACCGTGGGCACACCTGGTCCGGACAGCACGAAACCCGTCACCTCGCAGTTGACGTGACCGCCGGCGTCGCGCTGCCCGTCGGCCGGACCGTGCACGGCCGGGACAGCTTGCACGACAAGCGATCCGGAGCGACGGTCGCGGAGTTCGTGGACTGCCAGGGCGCCAACCCGACCGCGGGCAAGCCCAACCGGGCCGCGGCGCCTGGGTGGGTGAGCAGCAGCGGCGCGGCCAGCGCCATGCGCCGGCCGTCGTCGTCGAAATTGTCGGGATGCTGGTCGTGGCTGACCAACACCGCGTCCACCGGCCCCAACGCAGCGGCGTTCAGCGCCGGGCCGGTAGCTTGGTCAGGTAGGAGTGCACCCCAGGCGATCGAAGGTCGGGTCCATGACCAGCCTGCGACCCGCGATGTCGATGACGGTCGTGGGACCACCCAGCACGCTGATCGCGCAGTCGCGTCGGTCGCATCCGCCCGAGTACTCATATGCCACGTGCCCGGTCGCGCCAAAACGGTTCCCGCAGCTGCGGTTTTCAGGATCTTTCCGCTCGCGTTGCGGGGGAGCTCCGGCACGAAGTCCACGGTGCGCGGGCATTTGAAGCCGGCCAGATGCTGTCGGCAGAACTCGATGATGTCTGCGGCGTCGACGTCGCCTTCGGATACCACGATTGCCTTGACGGATTCGCCCCAGAAGTCGTCGGGCACCCCGATCACCGCGGCGTCCTCGACGGCGGGGTGCTCGATGAGCACGCTTTCCACCTCGGGGCCGTACACGTTCTCGCCGCCGGTGATGATCATGTCCTTGATGCGGTCCTCGATGTAGACGTAACCGTCGGCGTCCAGGCGTCCGATGTCCCCGGTGCGCACCCAATCGTCGGCGGTGATGGTCTCGGCCGTCGCGTCCGGGCGGTTGAGGTAGCCGGTCATGTTCTGGTTGCTGCGCACCCACACCTCGCCGGATTGCCCGGGCGGCAACTGCTTTGCGGTCTCGGGATCGACAATGCGAATCTCGCAGCCCTGCACCGCCTTCCCGGCCGCCAGCTGCAGCTCGGGCCGCGCCGCATCGCGGTGATCGTCGTCGGACAGCGCGGTGACCGCGCCGCACAATTCCGTCTGTCCGTACACCTGCACGAATTTCGTGTCGGGCCAGGTGGACAGCGCTCGATGCAGCAGCGGCAGCGGCATCGGGGCGGCGCCGTACACGATGTAGCGCAGGCCGGCGATGGCCGCGGTCGCCGCCTCGCCGCGCGTCCAGGAACCGGGCGATCACCGGCGGGACGAAGAACGCGTGCGTGGCACCGGCGCGCACCGCGCCGATCAGCGTGGCGGCGTCGGGCTCACGGGTCATGAATGTCGGTGCACCGGAACGGATTCCAAACAGCGCGTAGCCGATGCCGCCCACGTGGAACAACGGCATGGCCACCAGGTTGGCGTCGCCCTCGTCGAAGGGAAACGCCGGGGCCAGGTTCGACGCGTGGTTGACCAGCGCGCGTTGACTGAGCAGCACGCCCTTGGGACGCCCGGTGGTGCCCGAGCTGTAGATCACCAACGCGGTCTCGTCCTGTTCGACGCTCGCGTCGGCCCGCGTGGGTGCCGCCGCGGCCAGCAGCGATTCGTACTCGTCGCCGACCTCGATGATGCGTTCAACGCCCGGCACCCGCTCGGCGGCCGCTTCGGCGGCCGCTCGCAGCTCGGCGCCGACGAGCAGCACGCGCGCGCCGCTGTCGGCCAGGACGTGGACGAGTTCGTCACCCATCACCCGCCAGTTGACGACGGTGGTGACGACGCCGATGGAGGCGCCGGCGATCAGGACTTCGAGACAGGCGGGGTGATTCTTGTCCAGGAAGGCCACGCACTGCGCCCCGCTCGAGACCGGCGGCGCGCAGCGCCCCGGCCGTGCGACGAATCCGCGAGCTCCACTCGGCCCAGGACCACTGGCGTTCGCCGAAGCGGATGGCGATCGCGTCGGGCCGCCGCTGTGCGTGGCGTTCGACGATGCCGGCGAGCGTCTCGGCCGTGCCGGTCGTCGTGTCGGCTGGTGGCATGAACCCCTCCGCGTTCGGTTTATTCCCAATTGGTAATACAGGGATGTGCTGCGCACGGTAATACGGGGTCGGTCTTGGCGCGAGACGGCGGCCGCCACCCGCGCAGGTGTTGACATCGCTATTCCGAATATCGAAGTGATTCAACGTATTTCACTGAGTTCCGGTATCCGCGAACTGATTGCGCGGCGGTGTGTCACCATGACTGGGCCGACCCGCCCGAGCGATCACCCGTGAAGGATGCGACATGGTGAACCCCGACCGAGCCCGTTCCCGCACCTTCGTCGTGACCGGCGCCGCCTCGGGGATCGGGCTGGCCACCGCGCGGCGGCTGCTGGCCGAAGGCGGCACCGTCGTCGGCGCCGACCTGGCCGCCCCGCCCGACTGACCTGGGCGCGCGGTTCACCTTCGTGTCCGCCGACGTGACCGACGAAGCCGCGATCGCCGCGGTGCTGGCCGCCGTGCCGGGCCGCCTCGACGGCCTCTTCCATGCCGCCGGCGTCGCCGGGGGCGGCCCGGTCCACCTGCTCGACCGCGCCGAATGGGACCGGGTGATCGGGATCAACCTCACCGGCACCTTCCTGGTGGCCAAGGCGGCCCTGGCCAGGATGATCGACCAACCCCGCGCCGACGGTGAACGCGGCTCGATCGTGACGGTCGCCAGCGTCGAGGGCCTGGAGGGCACCGCCGGCGGCAGCTCCTACAACGCGGCCAAGGGCGGCGTCGTGCTGCTCACCAAGAACATCGCACTCGACTACGGGCCGAGCGGCATCCGGGCGAACGTCATCTGCCCCGGCTTCATCGAAACGCCCATGGCGCACAGCGTCTTCAGCATTCCCGGAATGGAAGGGCCCGCTGGCCTCCATCACCAAGGAACACGCCCTGCAGCGGCTGGGGCAGCCCGAGGAGGTCGCCGCCATGGCCGCCTTCCTGCTGTCGCCCGACGCCTCCTTCGTCAGCGGTCAGGCCCTCGCCGTCGACGGCGGCTATACCGCCGGTCGCGATCACGGTGTCGTCGAACTCTTCGGCTTTCCCGACTGAGCCGACTAAGATTCGTCCATGAGCGGTGGACTTACTCCTGACGAGGCGATCGAGGCGATTCGGGGCGCCGGGGGAGCCCAGCCCGGTTGTCGCGCGTTGCACGCCAAAGGCACCCTGTATCGCGGTACGTTCACCGCGACCCCCGACGCGCGCATGCTCTCGCGCGCACAGCATCTCGATGGTTCGACCGTCCCGGCGCTGATTCGCTTCTCCAACGGATCGGGCAACCCCGAGCAGCGCGACGGCGCGTCCGGTGTGCGCGGGATGGCGGTGAAGTTCACCCTGCCCGACGGCTCCACCACCGACGTCTCGACGCAGACCGCCCGGCTGTTCGTCTCCAGCACGCCGGACGGCTTCATCGATCTGCTCAAGGCGATGCGGCCCGGCCTGACGACGCCGCTGCGCATGGCCAAACACCTGCTCACCCATCCGAAGCTGCTCGGCGCGTTGCCCATCCTGCGTGAGGCGAGCCGAATCCCGGCCAGCTACGCCACCACCGAATACCACGGCCTGCATGCCTTCCGCTGGATCGCCGCCGACGGCAGCGCCAGATTCGTTCGCTACCACCTGGTTCCGACCGTATCCGAGGAATACCTGTCGGGATCGGCCGCCCAAGGCAAGGACCCGGACTTCCTCACCGACGAGCTGAACGCTCGCCTGGACGGACGGCCCCGTGCGGTTCGACTTCCGGGTACAGATCGCCGGGCCCACCGACTCGACGGTGGACCCGTCGGCGGCCTGGCAGAGCACCCAGATCGCCACCGTCGGCACGCTGACGATCACCGCTCTGGACACCGAGCGTGAGCGCGGCGGCGACATCGTGGTATTCGACCCGATGCGCGTGACCGACGGGCATCGAACCCTCCGATGATCCGGTCCTGCACTTTCGGACGCTGGCGTATTCGGCCTCGGTCAAGCTGCGCACCGGCGTGGACCGCGGCGCCGAAGCTCCGCCCGCCTGACCGGGGAGCGTCCGGGGCAGTCGCGTCGCGCCGAAATCGGCGGCACGCTAAGGTTTTTCTTCGGTGTCGCCATTTCACATGCTCCTCATATGCCTGGCCGGGCTGGGCGCCGGTGCGATCAACGCGCTGGTCGGGTCCGGCACCCTGATCACCTTCCCGACGCTGGTCGCGCTCGGCTATCCGCCGGTGACGGCCACCATGTCGAACGCGACGGGCCTGGTCGCCGGCAGCGTCTCGGGCACCTGGGGGTATCGCGCCGAGCTGCGCGGTCAGTGGGATCGGCTGCGGTGGCAACTCCCGGCGTCGCTGGCCGGGGCGGCCCTGGGCGCGTATCTGCTCCTGCATCTGCCCGAGAAGGTGTTCGCCGACATCGTGCCGGTGCTGCTGGTGCTGGCGCTGGTGCTGGTGGTTGTCGGGCCGCGCATCCAGGCGTGGACGCGCGCGGCGCGCCGAGGAGGCGGGTCGCTCGCCCGAACACGTCAGCCCGCGCCGAATGGCGACGCTGGTGTTCGGCACGTTCGCCGTCGGCGTCTACGGCGGCTATTTCACGGCCGCACAAGGGATCTTGCTGGTCGGTCTGATGGGTGCGCTGTTACCGGAGTCGGTGCAGCGCACGAATGCGGCCAAGAATCTGCTGGCTTTGGTGGTGAATGTGGTTGCCGCCGTTGCTTATACGTTGGTGGCGTTCGACCGGATCAGTTGGCCGGCCGCAGGGCTGATCGCGGCGGGCTCGCTGGTCGGCGGGGTGCTCGGCGCGCGCTACGGGCGCCGGTTGTCGGGCAACGCGCTGCGCACGATCATCGTGGTCGTGGGACTGATCGGGCTGTATCGCCTGCTCGCGGTGACCTGACGAGAGACCGGGTGCCGCAGAAGGATCGGGCTTACGTCAAATCAGCGTGAGCGTGGCGGCTTCGGTGATGACGTCGCGCGCCTCACCGCGTTTGCGCCACGCCCGCAGCTGACGCATCGCCCCGTTACCGTCGGATATGACGCGATCGAGTTCTCCGATGACGCGGTCGTATTCGCCCAGCGACTCCAGCGCAGGGCGCACTCGCCGCACCAGCGCTGCCAATTGCTCACCCGCCGGCACCGCACCGCGGCCGTGGATCAAATCCAATGTGTGCCCGGACAACCCGTCGTGTGCGGCCTTCCAGTACGCCGCGCGCAGCGCACCGGGGGGTAGCCGCCGGGCGTCCTCGGGCGAGTCGAGCGCCGTCATCACCGCCGCCCTGACCAGGGTGGCAAGCAGCACGGTCTCGGCGACGGTGGCCGGCACGTCGGCCACCCGTACCTCCACCGTCGGGAAATCGGCCGAAGGGCGTACGTCCCAATAGATCATGTTCTTATCCAAGATCACCCCGGTGTCGACCAGCATGCGCACCGCGTCGTCGTACTCGTCGGGTGAGGCGAAATACGGCGGCGCTCCCGCGGCGGGCCAGCGCCGCCAGAGCACGCTGCGCCAGCTCGCATAACCGCTGTCCGCGTTGCGGTAGATTCGCGAATTAGCCGAAAGCGCAAGCAAATTCGGTAACCACGGCCTGAGCCAGTTGCTCACGTGGATGGCCGCCGCGCGGTCGGGCACCTGCACGTGCACATGGCATCCGCAGATTCCCTGCTCGTGTGCGACCATCCCGAACTCTTCGCCGATCCGCCGGTAGCGCGGGGTGTCGGTGACCGGAAACTCATGCGGCGTGGAAGGCGGCAGGCCGCAGGCCAGCAACTGAACCCCGACGGCCTCAGCGGCCTGCGCCGCGGTGCGCCGCAGCCGGCTCAGTTCCTCGCCGAGCTCGGCGCTGGTCGCCGCCACGTTCGACGTGGTTTCCACCTGGCAACTGCTGAGCTCGAGCTGCAATTCGACGCCGCGCCTCTTGGCCTCTGCGGCCACTGCGGCGTTCTTCGGGGCGGGCTCGCCGGTTCGCGGGTCGACGAGGAGAAATTCCTCCTCGGCACCAACGGTGGGATGGTCGCCCATGAGCGACTACGGCCCGAGGACCTACCAGCGGGCTGCCGCGGACAGGGCGGAGTCGACGGTCGGGTAGATCGGCAGCATGCCGCCGAGACCGCATGCGTCGACGATGCGCGTGACGATCGGTGCCGAGCTCACCAGGCGTAGGTCGATGCCACGTTCCCGGCAACTTTTCGCCTCGTCGGCGAGCGCAGAAAACGCGCAGCACCCCATGAAGTCAAGCCCGGTGACGTCGACCACGAACGGACCCGGCGCGGCGACCCCGCTCGCCGACTCGCGCACCAGGTGCCGCCAGGTGTCCTCGTTGCAGGCATCGACCTCGCCCCCGGCGTAGATCACCACGGACGGGCCGCTGCGATCCGCGGTAGCCCGCAGAGTGCTGTTGGGGTCGCCCAGTTCGTAGACGAGTTTCGTGCTCAGCGTCAAATGACTGGTGGGCATCGCTTCAACGACGGTATTCATGATGGACCCCCTGATCGACAGGCGCCGAGACGCCTCGATGGATGCCCGTCCTAATGTCTGAAGACAGACCGTTCGCCTTATGAATCTCTTTTGTATAACGCCACAGGGCGATCTGTCTACCTGCGGGCGCCTAAGAGTGCATTAAATCCTGCACGACACCGCGGCATATGAGCTGTTCAATGGGCGTGGCGGGCACGATGAGGTGAGGCGCACGCGACAGTGTGCCGGGCGCCGCTGGACATCCATTTCGCGAACGAAAATAAGCTGTGGGCCGCCGTGCCCGAGCGCCGCGAGGACGGCCGGACCCGCGCCGCGGGCCCGTGTGGTCAGACGGTGTCGGACGCGCCTGCGCCGGTCTTGCGGTAATGCTCGGCCTCCAATTCGGCGATCATCCGGGATGTGCGTTCGCGCAACAGGATCGCGGCCGTCAGCCCGGCCACCACGGCGACCACCAGCCCGATCCAGGAGAACCGTTCCAGCCAGCGTTCGGCCGCGATTCCGGCGAAGTACACCAGCGCGGTCGTGCCGCCCGCCCAGCAGATGGCGCCCGAGACGTTGGCCGCCAGGAACCGCGGATAGTGCATTTTCAGCGCCCCCGCCAGCGGGCCGGCCAAAATCCGCAGCAGCGCGATGAAGCGGCCGAGGAAGACGGCCCGAACACCCCACCGGTTGAACAGCTTTTCGGCAAGCGCGACGTGTCCGGGACCGAAATGTTTCGGGAACCGCCGGCCGAGCCGGTCGAAAAGCGGCATGCCGAACCGGCGTCCGATCGCATAGCCGATCGAATCGCCGATCACCGCGCCGATCACCGCGGCGACGCCGACCCCGATCGGATTGACGGCCAGGTCATGGTGCGACGACATCAGCGCCGCGGTGACCAGCACGATCTCACCAGGCAGGGGAATGCCCAGGCTCTCGATCCCGACCACCCCGCCGACCACCAGGTAGACGGTGATCGGCGGAATCGAGTGCAGCAAGGGCTCCAAATTCATGCGTCAAGGATGCCTGACCGAGGGCGGTTCGGCGCTCACGGTGTGCGGTTGAATTCGCTCGGGGTTCCCAGCCCCGCCAGGCGCGGACGTTTGGGTTCGCGACCGTCGTACGACGAGAGGCCACGCAGCCGCCGCCAGATCCACGGAAAGAAACTCTCCTGTGTCCAGCGCAACTGTTCGTACGTGCCGGCCGCAAACGAACGCTGAGTGGGCTTGAGCTCGCCGCGCGCCCAATCATGGTTGCTGTCAGGCAAATTGAGGGCTTCGGCGGCCGCGGCGGCGAACAGCATGTGCCCTTTGGTGGAGGCGTGCACCCGGTCGACGGCCCAGGTGTCCAACTCGCGCATCGAGGGCGCGTTGTACAGGTCCACGAGCCGGAACCCGTAGCGATGGGCGGCCGCGCTGATCGCCGCGTTGATGCGGGCAAGCCGCCCCGCCACCAGCCGCCCGAGCGGCAGGAATTGGGCGACGTTCGGGAAGGTCGTCGTCACCACCGTCGCCCCCGATTCGGCCAGCGCGGCGTAGATGTGCTCGAGGTCGGCCAGGGCGGGCGCGAAGGATCGTCCGGGCTGGATGACGTCGTTCATCCCGGCGCAGACGGTGATCAGATCGGGCCGCATCGCCAGTGCCTGCGGAATCTGCTCGGTGAGCACGTGGCCGATCCGCTTACCGCGGATCGCGAGGTTGGCGTATTGCAGTCCCGGATAGAGCGAATCGACCATCACCGCGAGACGGTCGGCGAATCCGAGCAGGCCGACGGTGTCGTCACCGTCCCACAAACCCTCGGTCTGACTGTCGCCGATGGCGACGTAACGGTGGTATCCGGCATGAACAGCCCCGCTCACGATGCCGAGAATAACCCGAAGCCGTGGCCATAACTGGTTACCGTGGATCCATGCCACACAAGCGTGCGCCGGTCGCCGAGGATGCCGCGGCGGCGCCTGGCGCCGATTCGCTTGCGCCGCAGTACCCGATCGAGTCGGTGGACAACGCCCTCAAGCTGTTGCTGCTGTTGGGCGAACAGCCCCAGATCCGGCTGAGCGAGGCGACCCGCTATCTGGGCGTGGCGTCGTCGACCGCGCATCGGTTGCTGGCGATGCTGGCCTACCGCGGGTTCGTCCGGCAAGACCCGGTGTCCAAGGCGTACCTGCCCGGTCCGTCGTTGACCGGGGTGGCTTTCGCGATCTTCGGCCGCATCGACATCGCAGCGATCCGCCGCACCCGTCATGCGCAGCCTCAGCGAACAGCTGCGCGAAACGGTGCACGTCGGAATGCTGGACGGGGCCAGCGTCCGTTTCGTCGCCGCCGTCGAGGGGCCGGCCGCCGTGCGGGTGGCGTCGCGGCTGGGTCGCGCTATGCCGGCGCATTGCACCTCGACGGGCAAGGTGATGCTGGCCCAGCTGCCGCAACCGGAACTGCGTGCGCTGCTGCCGCGCGAGCAGCTCAAGCGCATCACCTCGCACTCGATCGGCAGCCGCACCGAGTTGGAAGCCGAGCTCGCCGGCATCCGCGAGCGCGGCTACGCCACCAACTCCGAGGAGAGCGAGGAAGGCGTCGCCTCGGTCGCCGTGCCGATCCCGACCCGCGCGCCCGGGCTGCGGCTCGCGCTCAACGCCGCCGCGCCGCAGAACCGGCTGGAGGCCGCCCGGTATCCCGCGGTGGCCGCCGCACTTGTGGCCGCCGCCAAGGAGATTGGCGATCAGCTCGGCTGATCGGCAAGCCGTGCCACCTCGTGGCGCCAGGCCGCCTCGGCGGTGAACGCGGACCCCAGGTCCGGCAGATCGTCCCAGTCCGCGTCGTCGATGTCGCGCAGCGTGCCGCCGGCCGCGACGCACCCGCAACGACATCCGGGCCAGCGCGTCGAGGCTGATCGCCTGCAGCACCGCCTGCTGCACCGTGGCGGCGGCGCTGGTGATTCCGTGTCCGCGGCAGATCACCACCGGCCGGCCGCGCATCGCCGCCACCATTTCCTTGCCCAGGCGCGAATTCCGGATCAGCACGGCGCGTTCGTAGACGGGCACGCCGCCGCGCGCCAGCCAGGCGCCGGGTATGTCGTAGGCGCCGTAGATCGGCCGGATGGTGATGCCGGCCAGATCGGCGGCGACCACGTCCGGTGGGTGCAGATGCGCGACGGCCGAGTGTCCCGGATCGGCCAGCATCGTTTCGACGTGAATGGGCAATTCGTTGGGGACGCGGTATCCGTCGAGTTCGCCCGGGGCGCCGGCGCTGCCGTCGAATCGTGATGAGCCGGATGTCGCCTGGGCCGGGTGAACGCCACCCCGGTGTCGCGTATCGCTTCGGCAGCGCACCAGCAGGCGCTCGTCGTCGACCCGCAGGCTCACGTGACCGAGGATGCCGTCGACCAGGCCGCGGGCCGCCGCAACGCGGCAGCCCTGCGCCACCAGGGCGCGTTGCTGATCCAGGTCCGTCATCGCGGTGTGCCCAGCCCGAATCCGCCGTCGGGACGGACGGTTTCGCCGGTGATCCCGCGGGATCGCTCGGATGCCAGGAACACGAAACTCCACGCGTGGTCCTCGCCGGTGAGCGCGACGTTGCAGCGGGAGTGCGCGCGGCGACGTCGCGCGCCCGGTCGGGCGTGTCGTCCAGGCGAGTCGCCGTCCAGCCCCAGGCTGGACAGGCCGCGCAGGTCGGTGTTGAGCGTGCCGCCGGGTGCCACCCCGTTGACCCGGATGTCCGGCGCCAGTTCGTGCGCCAACGCCGACACCAGGCCGCGCACGGCGAATTTCGACGACACGTACAGCACGCCGCCGCGTCCGGGATAGAACGACGACGCGGACTCGGTCAACACGATCGAGGATCCCGGTCGCGGCCCGCAACGCGGGGACCGCCGCTTTGACCGACTGCAGATGGCTGAGCACGTTGGTGCGGAACATCTCGTCGAACGCGGCGGGAAGCGTCGTCGGCGTCGATGTCGCCCATGCCCCGGTAGAAGTCGAAGACCCCGACGCAGTTGACCAGTGTGTCCAGCCCGCCGAAGGCATCCACGGCGGCGGCGACGGCGCGGTCGTTGGCCTCGCGGGTGACGGCGTCGCCCTCGACCACCGGCACCTGCGGGCAGCTGTTGCCGCAACGCGTCGCACTTGCCGTGATCACGTTCCAGCACGGCAACATTGGCGCCCTCGGCGCCGAAGGCCGCCACCACGGCCCGGCCGATCCCGGAACCGGCGCCCACGACCAGGGCGCGCTTGCCCTCCAGCCAGCCGGTCATGGCTGGGGATCGCCGTCGTCGGGCAGCAGTGGCGCATGGGAATTGCCGACCATGGCGGCCAGCGTACGGGGGTTCTGCCACGTCAACGCCTCGACCTCGAGCGCGTCCAGGGTGATCCACTGCCCGGATCGGGGCGCGCTGATCAACAGCCGTGACCCATTGCGGGTCTCCACCCGGCGCACCACGACCTCGGTGAATTCGTTTGCGACGCGTGATCGGCTCGCCGACCGCGCCGTCGAGCTAACCGCTCAGTTCATCGTTCATAGGAACACCGCCAGGTTCTGCATCCGTAACACCGACTCGTCGGCGATGATCTTGCGGCGGGCCAGCTTCCAGCGATCATCGCATCGGCGCAACACGTCCTCGCGGCCGCACGACACCAGCGCGCTGTCGTTGACGTCTCCCCGGCTGCGGAACAGCAGCTCGGCCGATTCGACGACCAAGTGCGCTCTCGTCGTCGTCCGGCGAAGGTGCGCACGTTGGTGATGAAATGGCGCAGCCGCGACGGCGGGTCCTCGGCCCAGACGTGCTCGGTGGCCCATCCGCGCGACCCGCTGGCTCAGTGAGTATTTGTCCTCGTCGAAATGGTCCATGCCGGGCCCCCTTCCGGCGACGTGTCGAACCCGGCGCCGCGCGCGGTCGTGACACGCACCGGCATGACGTAGCGGACGTCGTCGGTCAGCGTGTCCAGCCACGCCTCATACTGCTGGGCATCGAGCAGGTACGCCTCGTCCACCAGGAACTGATGCGCCTCCAGGTGCCGAGTGTCGTTGAAATGGCAGGCATGGCAAGGGCTTTGTCATGCGGGCACCCGCTGCAGATAGTCGGCCCACATGTTCAGCAACGCTCGCTGGTTGTGCTCGTTGTAGCCGACCTGCGCGCGTCCGGGCCCGTGGAATGCGCTGGGCGGCAACGCATCGATGACCGGGCGGTCGTCGGCGAGCAGGCCCATCCGGCTGTTCAGCAGCAGCCGTCGCGCCATGGAACCGCCCGCGGTGGTGGTCAGCGACACCCAGTTCTCCACGTCGTCTTGTTCGAACATGCCGGTGGACCCGAAACACATCAAATACGCCTTGTACGAGTCTTGTTTGTACTGCGGGGGAGCGGCGGAGTCCACCGCGAACCACGAGCAGACTTCGGTCTCGTTCTCGCTGATCGGCTGCCACAACCGGATCGAGATGAACGGCAGCACCTGGTCTTCCCGGTCGTGCACCTTGGGCCAGTTGTGCACGAGACTCAGGTTCGGAAAGCACGTCGCGGCCGAGATCATGAATCCGTCCTCGCCGACCACCCGTTGCTGTTGCGGGGTCCACACGTCTTTGATCCGGCCGATCATGTCGTCGGGGTAGCCGACGTAGCGCATCCGCTCCTCGAAGCCGCCCGGCGGCAGTTTGTAGGTGGTTCCACCGCCGCGGTGCGCCCAATAGGTGGCGCCGTCCTTGCGCTTCTGGGCTTTCGGCTCGCGAAACAGCCCGATGTCGACGATCGACGCGTGGGTGTGCGGGGTGTGGTACATGTCGCCGGCGAAGTTCTCCGCGCCGATCTTCCAGTTCGCCTTGATCCGCCAGCGTTGCGGCCCCCGCACCTCCACGCCGCCGGCGCTCTGCTTGGTGTAGTAGTCCAGATAAAACCTGAAGTCGCCGAGGAAATCTTCCAGCGGTTCGGCCTTCGGATCCATGCTGATGAACAGCAAGCCGTTGTAGCTCGCGAAATTCGGTGCAGGCAACAGGGTTTGGCCCTTGGCGAAGCCCTCGTCGCCACCGTAGGCCTCCCGGTGGAACGGCAACCCGGTGAGCCGGCCGTCGTTGCGGTAGGTCCAGCCGTGGTAGGGGCAGCGGAAATTGGAGGCATTGCCCATCTCCGCGCGACAGACCTGCATTCCGCGATGCAGGCACATATTGAACAGGGCCCGCACGGTGCCTTCGGAGTCGCGGGTGATGATGAACGAGTCGTCGAGCACGCGGCGCACCACATAGTCGCCGTCCTGCGGGATCTCGGACTCGTGCCCCACGAAGGTCCACGCCCGGCTGAACAGCCGTTGCTTCTCCAGCGCGAACAGTTCCTGGTCGTTGTAGATGTGCGCGGGGATCATCCCCCGGCGCACGTTCTCGAAGACGTCGACCAATTCGTCGCCACCGTCTGACATGGCCCTCTGCAATCTCTCTGTTCTACAGAAATACCTTCCGCTTAGTAGAATCGCGCACTGCACGGCGCCGGTCAATCACCTGGCAGTCGCATCACCAGGTCTCTCCAAGAATGCTTGGTGCCAATTCACAGGTTGCACACAACTTCGCGGCGCAGAGCGCGCGGCTACGGTGGGTCACGGCAGCCGTGCCGCGTCCGTGAGCGCGGCGTAAACAATGGGTAATCGTTCGGTTTTGCGGTAGTTAACCGTCTGTTTCCGCTGATCTGAGGAAGGAACTGGTGCCATGGTGGATCGGCCACGAGGGGGTCGATTGCAGCAGCTCGGATCGAAGGTTCTGGCCGCTATCGGGCGCCAGGAGTGGATTGATCGGCCGAGCTATCGGTTCGAACACCTGCTCAGCTTCGCCTACAACGGGTTGGGCGGCGCCCGCAACACCGTCACCAACGCGCTCAATGGGGTCTGGCTCGGGCACCCGGTGCACCCGCCGCTGGCCTCGTTGACCAGTGGCGCCCTCGGTACGACGGTGGCGCTCGACGCGCTCAGCATCCTGCCCGGACAGCCGGCATCCGAGGTCGTCGACGCCTCGCGATTCGCGTCACGCGCGCTGGGTGTGGGCATCCTGGCGAGCCTCGGCTCGGCCGTCACCGGCGTCACCGACTGGCAGCACACCCACGAGGAGGACCGCCGGGTCGGTGCGGTGCACGGCCTGGTGAACGTGGCCGCCACCGCGCTGTACGTGCAGTCCTGGTGGGACCGGCGCAAGGGCCGGCACGGGCGCGGCATCGTGCTCACCGCCCTCGGCTACGGCATCACGGTCGGCCGGCAGCTACCTCGGTGGCGCGCTGGTCTTCGAGTCCGGAATCGGCATCGACCAGTCCGGTCCGCGGTTGCGCACCTCGACCTGGACGCCGGTGCTGCCCGCAAGTTCGTTGAACGGCAAGCCGGTACGCGTCGAGGTCGACGGAGTGGGCCTGGTGGTCTGCCAGACCAAGCCCGGTGAGGTCGCGGCATACGGCGAATTCTGTCCGCACCTTGCCGCGCCGATGGCCGACGGCTGGATGGACCGGGGCCGGTTGGTTTGCCCCTGGCACGGTTCATGGTTCGCGGCCGAGTCCGGAGAAGTTGTGCGCGGTCCGGCAGCGGCGCCGCTGCCGTGCTACGAGGCCCGGTTGGTCGACGGAATGGTCGAAGTCCGCGGTGAGCAGCAGCCCGCTCCCGGCGGCGCGGTAGGAATCGCAAAAGGAGGAGCCAATTGAACGCCTATGACGTGCTCAAGGATCACCACGTCGTGATCAAGGGCCTGGGCCGCAAGATCAGCGAGGCGCCGGTGAATTCCGAAGAGCGGCATGCCCTTTTCGATGAAATGCTGATCGAGCTCGACATCCACTTCCGCATCGAGGACGACCTGTACTACCCGGCGCTCAAAGACGCCAGCAAGCTGATCGCGGTCGCCCATGCCGAGCACCGCCAGGTGGTCGACCAGCTTTCCGTGCTGCTGCGAACCCCGCAGAGCGCGCCAGGCTACGAGGACGAATGGAACTCGTTCAAGACCGTCCTGGAGGCCCACGCCGACGAAGAGGAACGCGACATGATTCCCGCTCCGCCGGAAGTGAAGATCACCGATGCCGAGCTCGAGGAGCTCGGCAACAAAATGGCCGCGAGGATGGAGCAATACCGCGGCTCTGCGATGTACAAAATGCGGACCAAGGGGCGGGCGGCGCTGGTGCGCTCTCTGTGAGCCCGACGACACCGGCCGCTTGCGAGAATCGGTGGGCCACCGAGAGTAGCCTCACGGCACATGAACTCCGAGTGTGTCGCTTCGCAGGGTGACATCACCGCGGAGATCACCCGCATCGCAGCGCAATACCAGGCCGGGGGAGTCGGGCATGGTGAGCAGCCGCGGCTCGACTATCCGCCGTACCGCAGCACGATCCTGCGTCATCCGAAGCAACCGCTGGTCGTCGTCGATCCCGAGGGTGTCGAACGCTGGGCACCATGCTTCGGCCACCAGGACGTCGACCCACTCGACGCCGACCTGACGGCCGGTCATGCGGGCGAGCCGATCGGGGAGCGCGTCGTCGTCACCGGACGCGTCCTCGACGCATCCGGCCGGCCGGTCGCGGGCCAGCTGGTCGAGATCTGGCAAGCCAACGCCGGCGGGCGCTACCGCCACCAGCGCGACCAGCACCCGGCGCCACTCGACCCGAACTTCACCGGTGCGGGCCGCTGTCTGACCGGGCCGGACGGCACCTACCGCTTCCTGACCATCAAGCCCGGCCCCTACCCGTGGCGCAACCACCACAATGCCTGGCGCCCGGCGCACATCCATTTCTCCGTCTTCGGAACAGCTTTCACCCAGCGCCTGATCACCCAGATGTACTTCCCGGGTGACCCGATGTTCGAGCTGGACCCGATATTTCAGTCGATCCTCGATCCCGCCGCGCGCCAACGGCTGATCGCGCGCTACGACCACGACCTCACTGAGCCGGAGTACGCCACCGGGTACCGATGGGACATCGTCCTGGCCGGTCGGGCACGCACCCCGACGGAGGGCGACAATGACTGAATCGGCTTGCACGCCAGGGCAAACGGTGGGGCCCTTCCTCGATCTGGGACTGCCGTATCCCGGTGACAACCTCCTGGTCGACGGCGCCGATCCGCGGGCGATCCGGTTGCACGGCACGGTGTACGACGGTGCCGGCGCCGCGGTCCCGGACGCGCTGGTCGAACTGTGGCAACCCGACAGCGCGGGAGACGTTCCGCGGCAAGCCGGTTCGCTGCGCCGTGACCACGCCGTGTCGATCGCAAGCGCGGCGCTTGGGCCGGGCGCAGCGGGTCGGCACCATCAGGCGGTGTTCACCGGCTGGGGGCGCTGCGCGACCGATGCCGCCGGAGATTACTCCTTCACCACGCTGACGCCCGGATCGGCGATTGCGGGGCGGCCCCCGTTCTTCGCGCTCACCGTGTTCGCCCGGGGACTGCTGAACCGGCTGTTCACCCGCGCCTACCTGCCCGGCGCCGAGGCACATTCCGATCCGCTGTTGGCGGCGGTCGCCCCCGAGCGCCGGCGCACACTGCTCTGCACCGCCGAAAGCGACGGGGCCGCTTACCGTTTCGACATCCACCTGCAGGGCCCGGCCGAGACCGTGTTTCTGGCGTACCGCGAGGACGCCCGATGACAAACCTGTTGTGGCCCGGAGACCATCGCGCCGGCGAGCATCATGACCGACGAGGCGCTGCTGGGATCGATGATCGCCGTGGAGTGCGCGTGGCTGGACGCGCTGGTGGCCGCCGGTCTGGCACCCGCCGGCTGCGCCGAAGCGCAACTGTGGAATCTGGTCACGCACAACGACTGTGAGGCGATCGCGGTCACCGCCGAGGACGGCGGCAACCCGGTCATCGCCCTGGTGAAGCTGCTGCGTCAGCGGGCCGAACCGGCCGTCGCGCCGTGGATTCACCGCGGACTCACCAGCCAGGACGTCCTCGACACCGGCCTGATGCTGGCCGTGCGCGCGGCCGCGGATGATCTGACCACCCAGCTGCGACAGCAGATTTCCACCCTGTCCGAACTCGCCGCCCGGCACCGGGCCACGCCCATGGTGGCCCGCACCCTCACCCAGCACGCCGCACCCACCACTTTCGGCGCCAAAGCCGCCGCCTGGCTGAACGGTATCGTCGACGCATTCGAGCGCGTGGCGGCACTGACCACACCGATCCAAATCGGCGGCGCCGCAGGCACCTTGGCCGCAACGACGGAGCTGGCGACATTGCTCACCGGCACGGCCGACCCGGCCGGTGTCTCACTTCAACTGGTGCACAGCACCGCAACCACCTTGGGCCTGCACGACCGGCCCGCTTGGCACAGCGCCCGCGCGCCCATCACCGCGGCCGCCGACGCCTTCGTCGGCTGCACCGACAGCTGGGGCCGCATCGCCTCCGACGTCGTCACCCTGGTGCGCCCGGAGATCGCCGAACTCGGCGAGCCGGCACCCGCCGGCCGTGGCGGCTCGTCATCGATGCCGCACAAGCGAAACCCGGTGCTGTCCATCTTGATTCGTCGCACCGCCATCGCGGCGCCGCCGTTGGCCGCGACGCTGCACACCGCGGCGGCGCTGACGAACGACGAGCGGCCCGACGGGGCATGGCACGCCGAATGGGACACCCTGCGCACGCTTGGCCGGCGCACCCTGGTCGCGGGATCCCACAGTGGCGAGCTGCTCGCCGGGCTGACCGTACACCCGCAACGCATGGCCGAAAACCTATTCGCGGCAGATGTTTCGGGAGAACAACGGGCGATCGCAGAGCTGGTGGGCAAGGAGCCGTCGGCCACCTACTTCGGGGCCACCGACCGGCTGATCGACGAACGCCTCACCCGAGCGGCAAAGGTGCTCGCTCAGCGCTGATAGATGCTGGCCAGCCAGATGTGCAACAGCGTGTCGATGACCCGGTCTTCGGGAATGGCCTGATCCTCGGCGGTGAACGCCGCGGCCATCATTCGCTCGCTCAACATGTTGAGCGCCACGGACAGCTCCGCGGCCGGAATGGTGTCGGGCGCGGCGCCGCGACCCCGCTCTGCCTTGATCGCGATGGTGGTGTGCGCGATCCACTTGCTCATGAGCGCCGACCACAGCTGCCGTACCTCGGGATTGGTCGCTTTGGCCGCCGCGCCCGCGACGGCGACCGCCCGGTGCGATCCGGACACCTCGAAGAACGATTCGATGCGCGCCCGCCAGATCGCCTCGGGGTCACCGGACGACACGACCTCGAGCGCCCCCAGCGCAGCCTTTGCCTTGCCGTTCATCTGGTCGAGCAACGAGAGCAGCACCGCGTTCTTCGACCGGAAATAGAAGTAGAAGGTGGGTCGGGATATCCCGGCGCCTTTTGCTAGATCGTCGACGGAAAAGTCGGCCAGCGGCCTTTCCTGCAAAAGCCGCTCGGCGGTGGCGAGTATCGCCTGCTCGCGGTCGTCACCGGAGTAGTGCGACGCGCGGCGGCCGCGCGAGGCCTGCGAATACTTGGTTTGTGTCGGGAAGTCGGACACGCCCGTTACTGTTGGGCACGTCGATATACGTCAACAAAACTGTCGATGAAAACCAGCAATAATGTGGATTAAGACGACGCTTTGCTGGGCGCCGACTTCGTCAGTCGGCCACCGCGATCTCGATGGACAAGCACTCGCTGAGCGCGTGCGCGGCCGGCCAGTCGCCGCCACACACTGCGCGCTCGAGTTCGTCGACCAGCGGGCTGTCGGCACCCAGGTCGGCCAGCCACGCCGACACCGTCGCCGTGATCTGATGAGCGGGTACCCGCGCGATCTGCCCGGTGTGGAGGCGGTCGGTCAACTGGTAGATCGTGGCCGTCGACCTGCGCTGAGGCCTATGAACCATCCATTTCGGTGAATTCATCGTGTCCTCCCCGCCAGCCTCAATGACTCATCCGATCCGGCCACCGCGCCAAGCTCTAAGGGACAATAGTACTTCTGTACCAATGCGTCGACCGGTATTTCCGCCGCGCGAAACGCCGTGTGTCTGAGGTTTTTGGTCATCTGATCGCCTACTTGGTCCTACGGGAATAACGGGCCTGTCAATGCCGCGCGAGCGTGGCGCGGCCGCGGGCCATGATGCGTTCCAGCACGTTGTGGGATAGGTCGCCGTCGTTGGCCACGCGGGCCAGACCGCGCCGCCGCAGGAACACGTCGAGCCGTCGGTCCGGTGACCAATCGGCGTAGGTGGACCCGAGGTAGTGCGACTGCAGGAAATCCGATGCCAGCGCATCGAGGTCGGACTCCGTCAACAACGGTGGGATAACACCCATAACCGGCAATCTCCTTTGTTCTCCCCGCAACTGCCGCAGCCAAGTTTCGTCAGGAGGCGTAACTAATCCGTCACGCACAGATTGCGGAACGGGCCCAAAGTCGGCCGGGGTGCAAACGCGAAGGTGGAAGCGGCGCAGAGCTTTCCGGCCGTCGACCTAGTTTATACAAGTACTTTTGTGTAAACTTCAGTGCGTGACCTGCGCGATCGGGAAGCCATGTATCGAGTGAAGGACCGCGCGTGTGTCGACGAACGCCCGGTGGATTGCATTTACGAGCGCGGCCGGGCGCTCTACATTCAACGTCTGGTGGCGGCCCGGCCCAGCGCCAGGCATTCGCGCGGGACATGAAGGACGAGGAGGGCAAAGGCCCAGTGAAATCCCAGCAGTTCCAGAAGTCCCAGGACTCGTCAGGCGGGAATCGGCCGGGCGGCGCCGCGCCGTGATGCGGCTGTTGCGGGCCTCGTCGGATCCGATGAGCATCGCGGGAATCGCCGAAGTGCTGGGTGTGCACCCCAACACCGTTCGCTTTCACCTCGACAGCCTGGTCGCTGACGGTCAGGTGGAGCATGTCGAGCTGGACCGCAAGGGGCCGGGGCGGCCGCCGCTGATGTTCCGCGCGGTCCGGCAGATGGATCGCGGCGGAACGCGGCACTACCGGCTGCTGGCCGAGATCTTGGCGGTGGCCTTCGCCACCGAGCCCGATCCCGCGCCCAAGGCCCTGGCCGCGGGCCGCGCCTGGGGGAAGAAGGTGGATGCCGAACTTCACCCGCTGCCCGACGGCGTCGATAGCGCCGAAGATGCCATCGGCCACCTGATCGACGTGCTCGACGAGCTCGGCTTCGCGCCCGAGCGCCGGGTAAGCAACGGAGAGCAGCAGGTCGGGTTGCGGCACTGCCCGTTTCTGGAACTGGCGGAAAACTCCTCGAGCGTCGTCTGCCCGGTGCACCTGGGCCTGATGCAGGGAGCCATGGAGACCTGGGGGGCGCCCGTGTCGGTGGACCGGCTCGACCCGTTCGTCGAGCCCGATCTGTGTCTGGCTCACCTGACGCTGCAAGACGCGGCCACATGAGCATCGGCACGGCATCCGCCGTCGCCCTGACTTTCATCTGGCTCGGCATGGTGGCGGCCATCTCCTTCCTGGAAGCCCCACTGAAGTTCCGGGCGCCCAATGTGACGTTGCAGATCGGACTCGGCATCGGGCGGCTCGTCTTTCGCGCGCTCAACACCGTCGAGGTGGCCTTCGCCCTCGTCATCGGGGCCATCGTGGTCTCCGGTCCGACCCGGGCCGGCATCACGGTGGCGTATCGCCGTCGCCGTGGCCGCACTGGCCGTCCAGCTGGTCGCGGTGCGGCCCGCGCTGACCCGTCGCTCCGACAAGGTGCTCGCCGGATCGGACGGACCGCGCTCCCGCGCCCACTACGCCTACGTCGCCCTGGAGGCGGTCAAAGTCATCGCCCTCGTCGTCGCGGGGATACTGCTACTGAGCGGTTAACCGCAACCCTCGAGACCCCTGAGAGCCTTGCAACTTCGAAGGACCCACTATGGATTCCATCTCGCTGACCGACCTCTCGTCCGAAAAGATCGCCGAGGCCAAGCAATCGCACAGCGGACGGGCCGCCCACACCATTCACGGCGGTCACACCCATGAGCTTCGCCAGACCGTGCTGGCCCTGCTGGCCGGTCACGACCTGTCCGAACACGACAGCCCCGGTGAGGCGACGCTGCAGGTGCTGCAGGGCCACGTGCGCCTGACGACCGGCGGCGACGCCTGGGACGGCAAGGCGGGCGAATACGTCGCGATTCCCGCCGAACGGCACGCCCTGCACGCGGTCGAGGATTCGGTGGTTCTGCTGACCGTGCTGAAGACCATTCCCTCGGCGCACTAGTCCGCCGATGTTGTCGACGACCTGGTCCACGAATTTCGGTCTGCGGGTCCCCATCGTCAACGCCCCGATGGGCGGGGTCGCCGGGGGTCGCCTGGCCGCGGCCGTCACGGCGGCCGGTGGACTCGGCATGGTCGGCATGGGCAGCGTCGCGACCAGGGAGCTGCTGGCCGAGCAGCTACAGCACGTCGCACGGGCGGTTCGGCATCGGCATGGTCGACTGGGTGATGCGCAACGAGGCCGGCCTGCTCGAGGACGCGCTGGCCGCACGGCCCGCCCTCTTGTCGGTCAGCTTCGGCACCGAATGGTCGTGGGTCGCCAAGGCCCATGATGCCGGAATCCCCACCGTCACACAGGTTTACGACAGCGCCGGCGCGCGGCGGGCCGTCGACGCCGGCGTCGACATCCTGGTCGCGCGCGGGTCCGAGGGCGGCGGGCATGGCGAGGACAAATTGGGCCTGCTGCCGCTGCTGGACGCCGTGCTGGACGCCGTTTCGGTGCCGGTGCTGGCCGGTGGCGGTGTCGCGTCGGCGCGCAGCCTGGCCGCCGTGCTGGCCGCCGGCGCCAGCGGAGCGTGGGTGGGCACCCGTTTGTCGGCCTGCCCGGAGGCGCTGACGGGCGATCCGGGCCGCCGCGCCCTGGTCGCGGCCACCGAAACCGACACCGCCGTCACCCGCGTTTTCGACGTCGCCAAGGGGCTGCCCTGGCCGGCGCGCTTCCCGTCGCGGGTATTGGCCAACGACTTCGTCGAGCACTGGACGGGTCACGAGGAAGCGCTGGACGCGGGAGCCTGCGACGAGCTGGCCGCCGCGATCGCCGCCGGGGACTGCCGGATCGCGCCCGTGGACGCCGGTCAGGGCGTCGGGATGATCCACAGCGACGCGTCGGTGGCCGACGTCATCGACGAGATGTGCACGGGCGCCGAGCAATTGCTGTCCCGCTGGGGTACGTAGGCCGCCCGGGCGAGACGCCCGGCGACCTTATCTGCGGCCGGGCGTGAGCACGACGCAACACCGGTTCCGGCCGGGGCAGAGCCGGGCGTCGGGCCCGTGCGGTGCGAGCGCATCGGCCACGCCGGTGATCAGCGCGTGGTTCATGTTGCAGGCCAGCTCCGTCTGCTCCTGTGCCAGCGCATGGAACGGGCAATTGGCGAGCTCGACCTCGCTATCGGAGAACCGCGGCTCGTAGCCGTATCGGCGCAGCACCCGGACCGCGCGCTCCAGCGCGGCGGCCGCGTCTGTCGGGGGCGCAGGCGGCGTGGGCCCCGAAAACTCAGTGGCGCCGATCGAGTGGCCGTACTCGCGGGCGACACGGTTCAGGATCTCGGCGACGGGTTCGCCGGTGCCGGCCGAGCGGGCTATGGCCGTCGCCATCAAGCGCCCGGCCAGTTCGTACTCGCGCTGCGGAAGGCTGACCGCGATGTCGCGGCCAGCCCTGCGATAGAGCTTGGAGGTCCGCCCGGCGCCCGGGCCGGAGCGGCCGGTCAGCCGTGCGTAATCGCTTTCCAGCAGGCCCTCGGCCGTGAGCCGGTCCAGGTGGAATTTCGCCTGGTGGTGGGGGATTCCGACCGCGTCGGCCGCCTGGTCGCGGCTCACGAGTCCCGGTTGGGCGCACACGAACTCATAGAGCCGTCGGCGCACGGGATCGGCGAGCGCGCCGATGCCGGCGGCGTCGCGCTCCAAGGAGTCCGGGTCGTTCATCCCACCACCATTTCTAACAGACAAAATGCTTGACGCTACAGTCTACCCGTTCTAACGTTCAAACTATTATTCGTTAGAAATGGAGGCAATCATGAGCACCAAGCAAGTCAGCGCCACCCCCGCCCTGGCCGATCAGCTGAGGGATCCGGTCTACTCCGCATACCTCGCGCTGCGCACCGTGTTCACGGTCGCGCCGATCGTCTTCGGGCTGGACAAGTTCTTCAACCTGCTGACGCACCCGCATCGCTGGAGCATGTATCTGGCCGGATGGATCGATGACCTGGTGCCCGGGACGGCCGATCAGTGCATGTACCTGGTGGGCATCATCGAGATCGTGGCCGGGGTGCTGGTGGCGGTGGCCCCGCGACTCGGCGCCTGGGTGGTCGCGGCGTGGCTGGCCGGCATCATCATCGACCTCGTCACCGGGCCCGGTTTCTACGATGTCGCGCTGCGCGACTTTGGTTTGCTCGTCGGTGCCGTCGCGCTGGCCCGGCTGGCGCAGGGTGTGCACAGTGGCGGCATCGGGGCCGGCATCCGGGGCGGAATCGCCACCCGATAGCGGTCACACCGCGCGCAGGTATCGCCTGGCGATGAGGCGCTGGCCCACCTTCACCACCGGCCCGCCGGCCTTGCTCCACCAGGTCGCGGGCCGGGAGAAGGCCGACACCTCCGCGTACACCGCATAGGTGCTCGGGTCATGGCGCACAACGAATCGCTCCTCGCCAGACTCCGGATGGCCCGGCAGGGTGCCGTAGCCGAAGCCGCGGATGTCGGGCTCGTCGACGACGTAGACGACGCGACAGGGCGCCGGAAGGAAGCCCATCTTCACCACCACGACCGCGTCGACGACCGCGATCTCGGAGCTGGCCTGCACGCGCAGCCCGGACCCGCGCTGCATGCCCCAGCGCATGACGGCGGCAGCGGCTTGCTCGAAACGCTGCCGGCCCGTGCCGATTTGGCGCTCGGCGTGCTGATGGTCGTACCCGGCGGGCAGCTCGCCGCCCGCCGTCGCCCCCACTTCGGAGTAGGTCAGGGGAAGTTCCTCGAGCGCTCGTAGGTCCACGTGCTCAGCTTGCCACGCCAAGATGGCGGTATCGCAGGCGGCGCGTACGGTCTAAAGGTGTGACCGCAGAGAACTCGAAAACCGTTGCAGGGGCATCCGGAACATTCACCTTCGGCGGCGATCTGACCGTCAACCGACTCGGCTTCGGCGCCATGCGCCTGACGGCCAAGGGCGTGTGGGGCCCGCCCGACGACCGCGACGAATGCGTGCGGGTGCTTCGGCGGGCCGTCGAACTCGGCGTGAACTTCATCGACACCGCCGACTCCTATGGCCCGTACGTGTCCGAGGAGATCATCCGGGAGGCGCTGCATCCCTACGACGGTTTGGTGATCGCGACCAAGGCGGGGCTGCTGCGCACCGGCCCGGACGTCTGGATTCCGCTGGGCAATCCGAGTTACCTGCGTCAGGAATGCGAGCTGAGCTTGCGCCGGCTGGGCGTAGACACCATCGATCTGTTCCAGCTGCACCGCATCGACTCGAACTTCCCGCTCGAAGATCAGGTGGGCGAGCTGCTCACGTTGAAGAACGAAGGCAAGATCCGCCACATCGGCCTGTCCGAGATCGATGTCGACCAGCTGAACGCGGCCCTGCGGGTCACCGAGATCGTGTCGGTGCAGAACATGTACAACCTGACGGCCCGCGGCGCCGAGCCGCTGCTGGACGCCGCGACCAAGCAAGGCATCGGGTTCATCCCGTGGTTCCCGCTGGCCGCGGGACCGCTGGCGGCCGCCGACGGCCCGCTGCAGCGCATCGCCGCCGACCACGACGCGTCGCCGTCGCAGTTGGCGTTGGCATGGTTGCTCAAGCGCTCGCCGGTGATGGTGCCGATCCCGGGGACGTCCAAGGTCGCGCACCTGGAGGAAAACGTCGCCGCCGCCGAGATCGAGCTGTCCGACGACGAGTTCGAAACGCTGTCGGAGGCCGGGGCTCAGCAGCCGGTCTAACCACCGCGCGGAAGCGCGCCCGCCGGGCAATACGGTGTGGTGGTGGCCGAACATCAGCGACACCCCGGCGGCGGGTTCAATCCGCCGGAACCGACGACCAAGGGCGGGCCCGACTACGGCAGGTTCATCGATGCCGTGCGCGCGTTGCAGGATCACGCCCGAGCGGCCGACGCGCCTGACGAGGTGATCACCGAGGCTGCTGACCTGCTGGAGAAGGCGTCGGCGTTGCTGGCGCCGTTCGACGCCGACGAATGGACGTCCCCGTCGGGCCGGCGGATGGACCTGCCGATGCGCGGCAACATCCTGAGCATTCCGATGTCGGCGCACAAGGGCGAAAACGGCCGGATTCATGGCCAGGCCCGCTTCGCCCGGTTCCATCTGGGCCGCAACGGCGCCGTGCACGGCGGCGCGCTGGGGATGCTGTTCGATTCCATCCTGGGCCTGTCGGCCTCGGTGCTCACCGGCAATCCGCGGCAGCGCACCGCATACCTCAAGATCGACTACCGCCACATCGTCCCGGTCGAAAAGGAACTGCAGTTCGACGCGGGCATCGACCGAGTGGACGGGCGCAAGATCTTCGTGTCGGGCCGGCTGACCGACGGCGATCAGTTGCTGACCGAAGCCGACGCGCTGTTCGTGCGGCTCAAACCTGGCCAGCCCTGAGCGGGGTCGGCACCGATAGCATGGCATCGACCCTTCTAGACCAATCACCATCGCGCAGCCATGCCTGCTGAACCCACCCCACGGAGAACACCTCGATGAGCGCCGCCGCACCGCCCGCCCCAGGAGCATCATGTACCCGCCGGTGTACGATCGCCGATCTGACGATGACGCACTTGTTCCGTGTGGTGGACCTGACCGGCGTGCTCGGCAACGCGCTGTTGGCGGCGCGCTGGCCCGCAAAGACAGCTCGGATCCCGTTGGCTTCGCCGCGCTAGCTGTGCTGTCGGGCCTGGGAGGCGGGATCATTCGCGACACCTTGCTACAGCGGGGTACGACCCCCGTCGCTCTCACACCGACTATGCCTACCTAGTAACGGCACTGGTGGGCGCGGCGCTAGCGTTCGTGTTCCGCGTTGAAGGCCGGTTGTGGAATTGGGTATGGCCTGTCGTGGACGCGCTGGCATTGGGATGCTGGGCCGCTACGGGCGCCCACAAGACACTCGCCCTGGGGCTCGGCTGGTTGGCTGCATTGCTGTTGGGGACGATTTCGGCGGTAGGCGGGCGGCGCGGCGCGCGACATCGTGATGCGGCGGGTCCCGGGTACTCTTTGGCGGTAACACCCTTTATGCCACTTGCGCGCTGGCCGCGAGTGGTGTGCTGCTGATGTTCAATTACCAAAACCACCCACGCCAGGCTGTTGAGGAGCGCTACCGAACGCATTGTGTTGGCTGGCCCAGCACCCGTTATCCTGCCCGCCGCACACATCGTCGCCCGCAAGCTTTTCCTCAATCGTCCGCACCAGAAAACTCTAAAGATATTTTGAGTCGCTCAATCATGGCCTAGCCACTTCTCTGGCAGGAAGACTTCTACCGCCATCTGCATCAGCATCCCGAGCTGTCCCACCAGGAGCACAACACTGCCGCGCAGGTGGCCGAACGGCTCGCGGCTTCGGCTACCACGTCACGAGGGCATCGGTGGCACCGGCGTCGTCGGGATGCTGCCGCAACGGGGACGGACCGACCGTGCTGCTGCGCGCTGACATGGACGCCCTGCCGGTCAAGGAAGACACCGGGCTTCCCGTACGCCAGCACCGTCACCGCCCCAGATGCGGACGGCAACGAGGTGCCGGTGATGCACGCCTGCGGCCACGATGTCCACGTCACCTGCCTGCTCGGCGCGGCCGCCGCTGCTCGGCCGACGGCACCGGACGCACTGGCAGCGGCACGGTGGTCGCGCTGTTCCAGCCCGCCGAGGAGGTCGGTGACGGCGCCCGGAAGCATGGTCGACGACGGGCTGGCCGACCTCGTCCGGCACGTCGATGTCGCGTTCGCTCAGCATGTGCTGCCGTTCCCGGCCGGCATGGTGGCACCGCGGCCGGGCCCGATCCTGTCCGCCGCCGACAGCATGCGGATCACCGTCTACGGGCGCGGCGCGCACGGCTCGATGCCCCAAGCCACGGTCGACCCCGTGGTGCTGGCCGCGATGATCGTGATCCGGCTGCAGACCGTCGTCTCGCGTGAGATCGCTACCGACCGACCCCGCTGTGCTGACCGTCGGCAGCATCGCAGGCCGGCACCAAGAGCAACGTCATCGGCGACCACGCTGTGTTGCAGCTGAATCATCCGCACCTACGACGACCGGACCCGCGACAGCGATCCTTGACGCCATCCAACGCATCGTCACCGCCGAATGCCAGGCGTCCGGCTCACCGAAGGACCCCGACTTCGAGCTATTCGACCGCTATCCCGCTGACCGTCAACGATCCCGACGGTCACCGAGCGGGTCGCGCACGCGCGTTCGACGGCTACTTCGGCGAGCGAGCCAGTCGACCTGCCGCTGCAGACCGCGAGCGAGGATTTCAGCGACATCCCCAACGCGCTCAACGTCCCCTACACCTACTGGGGCATCGGCGGAATCGACCCCGACACCTATCAGCAAGCCGACGCGGCCGGGCGGCGTCAGCCAGGACATCCCCGTCAACCACTCCGCCCATGTTCGCCCCCGTCATCCAGCCCACTCTCGACACCGGCACCCAGGCCCTGGTCGCTCGCCGCGCTCGTTTGGCTGGCCCCATCTTAAAAGCACTGGGCTGCAATTCGTTTCACAACGGATGAGTAACAAAGACCCGATCGTGCGGCGACCGTCGTACCCATTGTCATCCGGTTCAGCGGTTGTGCGGGCTGCGCGGCGTTGGCATCGGCAGCGTCACCTCTTCGTGGTCGAGTTCGCGTTCCAGCACGCGAAGGCTTCGATCGGGCAGCATGCCCACGTCCCGCCAGCGCACAAGCTCGTCGCGTTCGGCATCGATTGCCGCCCGCCGTACCGCGGCCGCGGCCTCGTAGGCGGGGTAGCTGGGTAGCTCGTCGGAATTCGACAGCACATCGAGCCGACGCTCATACCGCGCGAGCCGAGCGGACAACTGCCGTCGGACGAAATCGATCGCCCGCTTGTCGACCTCGTCGCGAGCCTGCTCGTCGAGTTCGTCGAGAGTGTCGAGGGCAGCCTCAACCGCGGCCGTCCGCGCTCGATTGCGCAATCGGATTCGTCGACGGCGTTGGCGTGCACCCCGAGCGCACGCACGACCGGGCCGAAGGTGCTGCCCTGCCCGATCAGCGTCACGAGCACGACCACCAGCGTGCAGAACAGCAGAAGGTCTCGGGCGGGAAACGGCGCGCCGCTGTCCGTCACCAAGGGCACCGCGAAGATGGCGGCAAGGCTCACCACGCCGCGGGTGCCGGCCCAACTCAGCACGAGAAGCTCACGGCCACTGAGTCGCTCGGTGTTGTGGTCGCGCCGGCGACCGTTCTGGCCCTGGTCGGCGTCGTCGTCGGGGTTCGCGCTGAGGACGTTCCCGAGCCGGGTGTGCAGGGGTCGTGGGAGCGACTGCGTGAACAGCAGCCACAGCGGGCGCATCAACAGCACCACTGCGGTGGTGACGGCGACCGCCACGACGATCGTCGACAGTGGGCGCCCGTGGAGGCCCTCGATCATGGCCGGCAACTGTTGACCGATGAGCAGAAAGACAAGGCCCTCCAGCAAGAAGTTGACGAACCGCCAGACGGCTCGTGTCTGTAACCGGCTCGCCCCCGACTCCGACCGCGGCGAGTCGTGTCCGACGACCAGTCCGCACACCACGACGGCCAACACACCCGACGCGTGCACCTTCTCCGCCGCTAGATAGGCCAAAAACCGTGTGGCCAGAGAGATCGCGTTGGCCGTCATCACGTCGTGCGGCAATCGCCGCAAAAACCGCCGGCACCAAGCGAACGCAAGGCCTATGACCAGGCCGCCAACAGCCGCCAGCGCGAACTGCCGCAGCGACGACGGGAACGAGAAGCCCGCGCCGCGGCCTACTGCGATGGCCACCGACAGCATCGTCAGCGCGGTCGCGTCGTTGAGTAACCCCTCGCCTTCGATCAGTGTGACGATGTTGAGCGGCAGACCGACCTTGCGGGCGACGGCCAGCGCGGCGACCGGATCGGTCCGTGCCCCCGCCGCGCCCAGCGCCATGCCCGCCGCCAGCGTCGCACCGCTGACGAGCAGCGCGAAGGCGCTGCCGACTGCAGCGGCGGTGAGCAAGACGAGGATGACCGACAGGCTGATCACCTGCGCAGGTTGCGGCGTATCCCGACCAACGACGAGCCCAGCGCCGCGTTGTACAGCAGCGGCGGCAGGATGCAGGTCATCATCACGTCTGGCGAAGGCTGACGTTCGGCCCCGGTAGCAACCCGTAACCGATACCAACGAGAGTGAGCAGAGCCGCACTGGCAGACCCGTGCGCTCGCTCACCCAGTTCGTCACCACGATGACGCCGACAGCGGCGAGCAGCAATGCCAAAGCCGTCTGCGCCCCCATAAACCCATTCTGCCGATAGCTGCACGGCCAGTGCGAACCGCGAGGCGCAGAGCGAAGGCCACCAGCCCGATGAACGCGATCGAAGTCAACCGATACCCCTACGAAGTCACTGCTCGCGGCCCTGCTCGGTTCCGGATCCGCCCGATAGCATGGTCATCGACTCATCGAGCCTTGGAGACCGCCACTATGACCGCCGCCGCACAGCCCGCTTCAGGAGCCAATGGCGGCGACCCGCAGCCCCCGGCCCCGCCGCGCTCGCGATCGCCGGAAGCCCCGATCCGGGTGCCCGCTGGGACGACCGCGGCCGCCGCGGTCGGCGAAGCCGGCCTGCCGAGGCGGGGCACCCCCGACGCCGTCGTGGTGGTGCGCGACGACTCCGGAAAGCTGCGCGACCTCAGTTGGATGCCCGACGCCGACGCCGAGGTGGTGCCCGTCGCCGCCAACACCGACGAGGGCCGCAGCGTCATCCGGCATTCGGCCGCGCACGTGCTGGCCCAGGCCGTTCAGGATCTGTTCCCGCAAGCCAAGCTCGGGATCGGGCCGCCCATCACCGACGGCTTCTACTACGACTTCGACGTGCCGGAGCCGTTCACCCCGGAAGACCTGGCGGCGCTGGAAAAGCGGATGCGTCAGATCGTCAAAGAGGGTCAGCTGTTCGAGCGGCGGGTGTATGAGTCCAAAGACCAGGCGCGCACCGAGCTGGCCAACGAGCCGTACAAGCTCGAACTCGTCGACGACAAGTCCGGGGATCCCGACGTCATGGAGGTCGGCGGCGACGAGCTCACGGCCTACGACAACCTCAATCCTCGCACCCGAGAACGGGTTTGGGGCGACCTGTGCCGGGGGCCGCACATCCCGACGACGAAGCACATCCCGGCGTTCAAGCTGACCAGGAGCTCGGCGGCTTACTGGCGCGGCGACCAGAGCAACGCCAGCCTGCAACGCATCTACGGCACCGCCTGGGAGTCGCAGGAGGCGCTGGATGCTTACCTCGAGCTGATCGAGGAGGCGCAGCGCCGCGACCATCGCAAGCTGGGCAGCGAGCTGGACCTGTTCAGCTTCCCCGACGAAATCGGTTCGGGCTTGGCGGTTTTCCACCCCAAGGGCGGCATCATCCGTCGCGAGCTGGAGGAGTACTCGCGGCGCAAGCACATCGAGGCCGGGTACGAGTTCGTCAACACCCCGCACATCACCAAGGAGCAGCTCTACATCACGTCGGGCCACCTCGAGTGGTACGCCGACGGCATGTACCCCCCGATGCACCTCGACGCGGAGTTCAACGCGGACGGGACGGTGCGCAAGCCCGGGCCAGGACTACTACCTCAAGCCGATGAACTGCCCGATGCACCACCTGATCTATCGGTCACGCGGCCGCTCTTATCGCGAATTGCCGTTGCGGCTCTTCGAGTTCGGCAGCGTGTACCGCTACGAGAAGTCGGGCGTAGTGCATGGGCTAACCCGGGTGCGCGGCATGACGCAGGACGACGCCCACATCTACTGCACGCGAGAGCAGATGCGCGACGAGTTGACTTCATTACTGCGCTTCGTGCTGGACCTGCTGGCCGATTACGGACTCAACGACTTCTACCTGGAGCTGTCCACCAAGGACCCGGAGAAGTACTCGGGCTCCGACGAGATGTGGGACGAGGCCACCGAAGTGCTGCGGGAGGTCGCCGAGGCTTCCGGATTGCATTTCGTTCCCGACCCTGGCGGCGCGGCGTTCTATGGGCCGAAGATCTCGGTGCAGGTCAAGGACGCGTTGGGCCGCAGCTGGCAGATGTCGACCATTCAGCTCGACTTCAACATGCCGGAGCGATTCGAGCTGGAATTCACCGCGTCCGACGGGTCGCGGCAGCGGCCGGTGCTGATACACCGAGCGCTGTTCGGCTCGATCGAGCGGTTCTTCGGCATCCTCACCGAGCACTACGCGGGAGCCTTCCCGGCGTGGCTGGCGCCGGTGCAGGCGGTGGGTATCCCCGTCGCCGACGAGCACGTCGAATATCTGGAAAGCGTTGCCGCACAGTTGAAGTCGCACGGCGTGCGGGTCGAGGTCGACGCCAGCGACGACCGGATGGCCAAGAAGATCGTCCACCACACCAACCAGCGGGTGCCGTTCATGTTGCTGGCCGGTGACCGCGACGTGGCAGGCCGGGGCGGTCAGCTTCCGTTTCGGTGACCGCTCGCAGATCAACGGTGTGCCCCGCGACAGCGCGGTCGACGCGATCGTGGAGTGGATCGCCGAGCGCGAGAACTCCGCGCCCACAGCCGAACTAGTGAAAGTGTCAAGTGGTGAGTGACCGTGAGTGATCGCGAACCTGCCGAGCAGGGTGCCACCGACGACACCATCCTGGACACGGGTGTCGGCGAGCAGGACCACCTGCAGCGGCTGTGGACGCCGTACCGGATGACCTACCTGGCCGAAGCGCCGATGAAGCGCGACAACGGCAAAACCGAGCAGCCGTTCACCGACATTCCCCACCTCGCCGACGAAGACGGTTTGGTGGTCGCCCGCGGTGAGCTCGTCTACGCCGTCCTCAACCTCTACCCCTACAACCCCGGACACCTGATGGTGGTGCCCTACCGGCGGGTCTCCGAGCTCGAGGACCTGACCGACCCGGAAAGCGCAGAGCTGATGTCCTTCATTCAGAAGGCAATTCGGGTAATCAAGAACGTCTCGCGGCCGCACGGTTTCAACGTCGGCCTGAACCTGGGGACATCGGCAGGCGGGTCGCTGGCCGAGCACCTGCACGTGCACGTGGTGCCGCGCTGGGGCGGCGACGCGAACTTCATCACCATCGTCGGCGGGTCGAAGGTGATCCCGCAGTTGCTGCGCGAGACGCGTCAGCTGCTGGCCACGGAGTGGACGAAACAACCATGAGCGTGCGCGAGTGCAGAGAGACGCGATGAGCAACCATGAGCAAAATGCCGTTCCTGTCGCGGGCGGCGTTCGCGCGGCTGACCACACCGACCGCACGGGCATGCCTGCGGCTGGGGTTGACGCCGGACGTCGTGACGGTGTTGGGCACCGTCGTCGCGGTGGCCGGGGCGCTGACGCTGTTCCCGATGGGCAAGCTGTTCGCCGGCGCGCTGGTGGTCTGGTTCTTCGTCCTCTTCGACATGCTCGACGGGGCGATGGCCCGGGAACGCGGCGGCGGCACCCGGTTCGGCGCGGTGCTGGACGCCACCTGCGACCGGGTCAGCGACGGCGCGGTGTTCTGTGGGCTGCTGTGGTGGATCGTCTTCGGCATGCACGACAAGCTGCTGGCGGTGGCGACGTTGATCTGTCTGGTCACCTCGCAGGTGATCTCCTACATCAAGGCCCGCGCCGAAGCCAGCGGGTTGCGCGGCGACGGGGGTCTGATCGAACGGCCGGAACGGCTGATCATCGTGCTCGCCGGTGCGGGGGTGTCGGACTTTCCGTACGTCGCGTGGCCGCCGGCGCTGCCGGTCGCGATGTGGGTGCTGGCGGTCGCCAGCCTCATCACCTGCGCGCAGCGGTTGCACGCGGTGCGCACCTCGCCGGGCGCGACCGACCGGCTGGTGAACGAGCCGTGATCCCCACTCCGCCCGGCATGAAAACGATTGGGGCACAACCCCATCGGGTTCGCCAGCTGGCGAGCCGGATGGCGGGCCGCCTGACGGGCGAAATGGTCGTCGACTGGGCGTACGCGTCGGGCTGGATGGCGGTGCGGGCGATGCCGGAGTTCGCCGCGCGCAACGCTTTTGACGCCGGGGCGCGTTACGCCGCCCGCGGCGGTGGCCCCGAGCAGTTGCGTAAGAACCTGGCGCGCGTCATCGGGTCGTCGCCCGAGGATGTGCCGGACTCGCTGATGCGGGCCTCGCTGGCCTCCTACGCCCGGTACTGGCGCGAGGCGTTCCGTCTGCCGACGATGGACTCGCGAGCGGTGGCCCGCGAGCTCGACACGACGTTCCGGGGCGCCGACAATCTGGACGCCGCGCTGGCGGAGGGCCGCGGGGCGGTGTGCGCCCTGCCGCACAGCGGCAACTGGGACATGGCCGGGGTGTGGCTGGCGCAGACGCGCGGCACCTTCACCACCGTCGCGGAGCGCCTCAAGCCGGAGTCGCTCTACCGGCGCTTCATCGCCTATCGCGAAAGCCTTGGATTCGAGGTGCTGCCGGCGACCGGCGGCGAACGACCGCCCTTCGAGGTGCTATGCGAGCGTCTGCGCGACAACCGGGTGGTCTGCCTGATGGCCGAGCGCGACCTCACCCGCACCGGGGTCGAGGTCGACTTCTTCGGCGAGCGCACCCGGATGCCGGCGGGCCCGGCGAAGCTGGCGATCGAGACCGGGGCGGCCCTGCTGCCTTCGCATTGCTGGTTCGCCGACGACGGGTCGCGGGTGTGGATACAGCCGCCTCTGGACTGCACCAGTGGCGACGTCGGCGTCATCACCCAGGCGCTGGCCGACCGGTTCGCCGAGAACATCGCCGGTCACCCCGAGGACTGGCACATGATGCAACCGCAGTGGCTGGCGGACCTTCCCGAAGCCAAGCAGGCCCGGCTGAGGGAAACCTGATGCGGATCGGGATGGTCTGTCCCTACTCGTTCGACGTCCCGGGCGGGGTGCAGTCGCACGTCCTGCAGCTGGCCGAGGTGATTCGCGCCCGCGACCATGACGTCAGCGTGCTGGCGCCGGCCTCGCCGCATGCCGCGCTACCCGACTACGTCGTTTCGGCGGGCAAGGCCGTCGCGATTCCCTACAACGGATCGGTGGCCCGGCTGCGGTTCGGGCCCGCCACCCACCGCAAGGTGAAAAAGTGGCTCGCCGAAGGCGAATTCGACGTGCTGCACCTGCACGAGCCCAACGCGCCGAGCCTATCCATGCTGGCCCTCAACATCGCCGAGGGCCCGATCGTCGCCACCTTCCACACATCGACCACCAAATCGCTGACGCTGACGGTGTTTCAGGGCATCCTGCGCCCGATGCACGAGAAGATCGTCGGGCGGATCGCGGTGTCCGATCTGGCCCGGCGCTGGCAGATGGAGGCGCTGGGCACCGACGCGGTGGAGATTCCCAACGGCGTCGACGTCGCCTCGTTCGCCTCCGCGCCGCGGATGGACGGCTACCCGCGTGCCGGCAAGACGGTGCTGTTTCTGGGGCGCTACGACGAGCCGCGCAAGGGCATGTCGGTGCTGCTCGATGCGCTGCCGGCGCTGATCGAGCGATTCCCCGACGTGCAGCTGCTGGTCGTGGGTCGCGGCGACGAAGACCAATTGCGCGACCAGGCAGGCGAATTGGTCGAACACTTCCGCTTTCTCGGCCAGGTCGACGACGCCGGGAAGGCGTCGGCCATGCGCAGCGCCGACGCGTATTGCGCGCCGAACCTCGGCGGGGAGAGTTTCGGCATCGTCCTGGTCGAGGCGCTGGCCGCCGGCACCCCGGTGGTGGCGAGCGACCTGGACGCCTTCCGGCGCGTGCTGGCGCGGCGGTGACTTGGGCTGCCTGGTGCCCGTCGGCGACGGCGACGCGCTCGCCGCTGCGCTGATCGCGGTGCTGCAGGATGATGCGCTGCGGGAACGTTATGTGGCGGCCGGTGCGGCCGCTGTCCAGCGCTACGACTGGTCAGTGGTGGCCAGCCAGATCATGCGGGTTTACGAGACGGTCGCCTCGTCAGGCGCCAAGGTTGAGGTGGCCAGTTGATGACATGGCTGATCGTCGCCATCGCGGTGTTCGTCGCGGTGCTGGCGGTCCTCGGCGCCTGGGCGTACCAGACGGCCAACCGGCTGGACCGGCTGCACGTCCGCTACGACCTGTCCTGGCAGGCCCTCGACGGTGCCCTGGCGCGGCGCGCGGTGGTGTCGCGCGCCGTCGCCATCGACGCCTACGGCGGCGCGCCCGAAGGGCGACGGCTGGCGGCGCTGGCCGACGCCGCCGAGGGGGCGCCCCGGCCCGCGCGCGAAAACGCCGAGAACGAGCTGTCGGCCGCGCTGGCGATCGTCGATCCGGCGTCGCTGCCGGCCGGGCTGATCGCCGAGCTGGCCGATGCCGAGGCTCGGGTGGTGCTGGCCCGTCGCTTCCACAACGATGCGGTCCGCGACACCCTCGCGCTGGCCGAACGGCCCCTGGTGCGGCTGTTTCACCTGGGCGGTACCGCCGCGCTGCCCAGCTATTTCGAGATCGTCGAGCGGCCGCACGCGCTGGCGCACGGCGACCTGGGCTTCAAAGGCGTCCTCAACCACCGCACCTCGGCGCGCGTCGTGCTGCTCGACGAAACCGGCGCGGTGCTGCTGCTGTGCGGGTCGGACCCCGCGCTCGCCGAGCGGCACGCGCCGAAATGGTGGTTCACGGTCGGCGGCGAAGTGCAGCAGGGCGAGCGGCTGGCCGAGGCCGCCGCGCGGGAGCTGGCCGAAGAAACCGGTCTGCGGGTCGCGCCGGCCGAGATGATCGGGCCGGTGTGGCGGCGCGACGAGGTCTTCGAGTTCAACGGCTCGCTGATCGACAGCGAGGAGTTCTACTTCGTCTACCGCACGCAGCGGTTCGAGCCGTCGCGAACCGGCCGAACCGAACTGGAACGCAGCTACATCCACGGCCATCGCTGGTGTGACGCTGCTGACATCGCGGCGCTCGTCGCGGCGGGGGAGACGGTGTACCCCACGCAACTATCCGGACTGCTCACCGACGCGGCCGCGCTCGCCGGCGGCCGCGCCCCCGGGCCGCTGCTGTCCATCCGCTGAGTCCGCCGGTCAACACGGGCCAAAGCGCCTCATTAGACTGGGTCGACAACGGTTGAAGGAGATCAAGCAGTGAATACCGCCCACCCACCGAACGGCAACGGGCGAACCGGGACGGCGCGCGTCAAGCGCGGCATGGCCGAGATGCTCAAGGGCGGCGTCATCATGGACGTCGTCACCCCGGAGCAGGCCAAGATCGCCGAGGCCGCCGGCGCCGTCGCCGTCATGGCGCTGGAGCGGGTGCCCGCCGACATCCGCGCCCAGGGCGGGGTGTCGCGGATGAGCGACCCGGACATGATCGAGGGCATCATCGCCGCGGTGACCATCCCGGTGATGGCCAAGGCCCGCATCGGCCACTTCGTCGAGGCGCAGATCCTGCAGAGCCTGGGCGTGGACTACGTCGACGAGTCCGAGGTGCTCACCCCCGCCGACTACACCCACCACATCGACAAGTGGAAGTTCACCGTGCCGTTCGTGTGCGGGGCGACCAACCTCGGTGAGGCGCTGCGGCGGATCAGCGAGGGCGCGGCCATGATCCGCTCCAAGGGCGAGGCCGGCACCGGCGACGTCTCCAACGCGACCACCCACATGCGGGCGATCGGCGGCGAGATCCGCCGCCTGACGTCGCTGTCCGAAGACGAGTTGTACGTCGCGGCAAAGGAATTGCAGGCGCCGTATGACCTCGTCGTCGAGGTGGCCCGGGCGGGCAAGCTGCCGGTCACGCTGTTCACCGCGGGCGGCATCGCCACCCCGGCCGATGCGGCGATGATGATGCAGCTCGGCGCCGAGGGCGTGTTCGTCGGCTCGGGCATCTTCAAGTCCGGCGATCCCGCGCAGCGCGCCGCCGCCATCGTCAAGGCGACCACCTTCTACGACGATCCCGATGTCCTGGCGAAGGTGTCGCGCGGGCTGGGCGAGGCGATGGTCGGCATCAACGTCGAGCAGATCGCGGAGCCCCACCGGCTGGCCGAACGCGGCTGGTAAAAACAGTCCGTGGCGATCGAAGAGATCCTCGATCTCGAGCAACTCGAGGTCAACATCTACCGGGGCAGCATCTTCAGCCCAGAGTCGGGATTCCTGCAGCGCACGTTCGGCGGCCATGTGGCCGGCCAGTCGCTGGTGTCGGCGGTGCGCACCGTCGACCCGCAGTACCAGGTGCACTCGCTGCACGGGTACTTTCTGCGGCCCGGGGACGCCAAGAGCGCACGGTCTTCATCGTCGAGCGCTCCCGCGACGGCGGCTCGTTCGCCACGCGGCGGGTGAACGCCATCCAGCACGGGGAGATCATCTTCAGCATGGGCGCCTCCTTCCATACGGATCAGGAGGGCATTCATCACCAGGACCCCATGCCGGCCGCGCCGCCACCGGACGGCCTGCCCGGCTTGGACTCGATCAAGGTCTTCGATGACGCCGGGTTCAAGCAGTTCGAGGAGTGGGACGTCTGCATCGTGCCGCGCGATCGCCTGCACCTGTTGCCCGGCAAGGCTTCCCAGCAGCAGGTGTGGTTCCGCCACCGCGACCCGCTGCCGGACGATCCGGTGCTGCACATCTGCGCGCTGGCCTACATGAGCGACCTGACGCTGCTGGGATCGGCCCAGGTCACCCACCTCGACGTGCGCGAGCATCTGCAGGTGGCCTCGCTGGACCACGCGATGTGGTTCATGCGGCCGTTCCGGGCCGACGAATGGCTGCTGTACGACCAGAGCTCGCCGTCGGCCAGCGGCGGCCGCGCGCTGTGCCAGGGCAAGATCTTCACCCAGTCCGGCGAGATGGTCGCGGCGGTCATGCAGGAGGGGCTGACCCGCTTCAAACGCGGATACCAGCCGACCAGCCAGTGAGCGCGCCCGAGGATCGGGGTCCTGGCGCTGCAGGGCGACACCCGCGAGCACCTGGCGGCCCTGCGCGAGGCGGGCGCCGAGTCGATGCCGGTGCGCCGGCGCAGCGAGCTCGAGTCGGTCGACGGGCTGGTCATTCCCGGTGGGGAGTCGACCACGATGAGCCACCTGCTGCTCGACCTCGGGCTGCTCGAGCCGTTGCGGGGCCTGCTGGCCGACGGACTGCCCGCCTACGGCGCATGCGCCGGCATGATCCTGCTGGCCAGCGAGATCCTCGACGCCGGCGCGGGCGGCCGCGAGGCGCTGCCGTTGCGTGCGATCGATATCACCGTGCGCCGCAACGCTTTTGGTCGACAGGTCGACTCGTTCGAAGGTGACATTCCGTTCGTGGGGCTGAGCGATCCGGTGCGCGCGGTGTTCATCCGGGCGCCCTGGGTCGAGCGCTGCCGGCGACGACGTCGAGGTGCTGGCCAGCGCCGCCGGGCACGTCGTCGCGGTGCGGCAAGGCCAGAAGCTGGCCACGGCGTTTCACCCCGAGATGACCGGCGACCGGCGCATCCACCACCTGTTCGTCGACCTCGTCACCGGCTGACGATGCTTGCACGTCCGCACGGCATCCCGCCGTGCTGTGACTCCCGAGGCCGCTGAGACGGCCGGGTAGTCGCCGGGCGACCCACCCCAACCGTCCACGTAGACTCGTCTGGCCACAAAAACAAGAGGACTTTTCAGATAGGACACCGATGAGCGGCCATTCCAAGTGGGCCACCACCAAGCACCAGAAGGCCGTCAAAGACGCGCGGCGTGGCAAGGAGTTTGCCCGGCTGATCAAGAACATCGAGGTCGCCGCCCGCACCGGCGGTGGTGACCCGGCGGGCAACCCGACGCTGTATGACGCCATCCAGAAGGCGAAGAAGACCTCGGTGCCCAACGACAACATCGAGCGCGCCCGCAAGCGTGGCGCGGGCGAGGAAGCCGGCGGCGCCGAGTACCAGACGATCATGTACGAGGGCTACGGCCCCAACGGTGTGGCGGTGCTGATCGAGTGCCTCACCGACAACCGCAACCGCGCGGCCGGCGAGGTCCGGGTGGCGGTGACCCGCAACGGCGGCAACATGGCCGATCCCGGATCGGTGTCCTACCTGTTCACCCGCAAGGGCGTCGTCACGCTGGAGAAGAACGGCCTGACCGAAGACGACGTGCTGACCGCCGTGCTGGACGCCGGCGCCGAGGACGTCAACGACCTGGGGGACAGCTTCGAGGTCATCTCCGAGCCGACCGACCTGGTGGCCGTGCGCACCGCGCTGCAGGACGCGGGCATCGACTACGAATCGGCCGAGGCCAGCTTCCAGCCGTCGGTCAGCGTGCCCGTCGACGTCGATGGCGCGCGCAAGGTGTTCAAGCTGGTCGACGCGCTGGAGGACAGCGACGACGTGCAGAACGTCTGGACCAACGTCGACCTGTCCGACGAGGTGCTCGCCGCCCTCGACGAGGAGTAACCGGCCCCGTCGGGGGTTAGTCGTCGTTCGCAAGCGCGGCGCACAGCGCCGGGCGAAGCGGGTCGGCGCCATCAGAACTAGTCGTACCCGTGCCGCATGTCCTCGACGATGCGCGGATTGTCCAGGGTCGACGGCTCCACCGGGCGGGGGCCGATGTCGCCGGAGAACACGCCGGCGGCCTCGAGCACCTGCTGGTTGAGGTAACGCAGCGGGGGCGCATTGGTCGGCACCTTCGGGTGCGGGCGGCGGCGTCGGCGCGCTGCGCCAGGGCGAATCCCCAGTCACCGAACGTGGGCACGTGCACGTGATACGGCGTGACGGCGTAACCGGCGGCACCGGATCGTCGAGACCGTGCGCCAGTACGCCGTCGGGGTGGAGAAAGGGCTGCCCGCCTGCACCACCATCAGCCCACCGGGGGCCAGCGCGCGGGCGACCAGCGCGTAGAACTCCGTCGAGTACAGCCGACCCAGCACCGGTGTGTCGGGATCGGGCAGGTCGACGATCACCGCGTCGAAGCGGTCCACGTCCGGTCGCCGCAGCCAGTTCATCGCGTCCTCGGTCACCACGGCCACCCGCGGGTTGTCCAACGAACCGCCATTGGCGTTGCGCAGCGTGGTGCGCGCGACCTCGATCACCGCGGGGTCGAGCTCGACCTGCACGATCTTGGAAATGCCTGGCTGGCGCAGCAATTCGCGAGCCGCCAGCCCGTCTCCGCCGCCGAGCACCAGCACCGAATGAGCGCCGTTGCCGAGGGCGGGGTAGACGAGGCTTTCGGTGTAGCGGTACTCGTCGCGGGTGGAGAACTGCAGACCCCCGTCGAGATACAGCCGGGTGTCGTTGCCGCGGCGGGTCACCACGATCTCCTGATACGCCGTGTGCCGGTAGGCGATGATCGGGTCGGCGTAAAGCCTTTGCCTGCTTGTGGTTTCGATGTCGGACGAGCGCAGCAGCAGGGTGGCGAGCAGTCCCACGGCGGCGGCCAGCGCGCATAGCGCCAGCGCCAGCCGGCGCATCGAAACCGCCTGGCGCAACAGGAAAATCGCCACGACGGCGGCCGCCGCCAGGTTGATCATGCCGGCGGCCGCCGCGCCGCGAATCATCCCCAGCTGCGGCAGCAGCAGGAACGGCCAGACCAGCCCGCCCAGCAGGGCGCCCAGATAATCGGCGGCGTTGAGGTTGGCCAGCGTCCGGCCGGCGTCGGCGGCTGGGTCTGTTTCAGGGCCATCCGGCCCTGCTGCAGCAGCGTCATCAGCAACGGCACCTCGGCCCCGACCAGCCCTCCGATCAGCGCGGTGCTCACCGCCAGCACCCACGTCGACCCGTCCACGAAAGCGAACACCACGTACAGCGCCGCCGCCGACAGGCCGCCGATGATGCCCAGCAGCGCCTCGACGGCGATGAAGGTGACCGCGGCGTGCGCCAGCAGCGGTTTGACCGCCAGGGCGCCCACGCCCAACGCGGCGATGTAGCCCGCGACGATCAGGGAGGTGGCGACGATCCCGCCGCCGTCGAGGCTGGCCGACAGCGTCAGCAGCGCGAGTTCGTAGATGATGCCGCACGCCGCGCAGGCCGCCACGGCGGCCAGCAACAGTGCCCGCCACCGCCCCGACGACAGCGCGGGCCGGCGTCGCCTCGGGCGTCCGCACATCGATCGCGCTCATGACACCGCCGCGGCGGTCACCCCTCCCACGGCGAGCAGTATCAGCGCCACCGCGAACGAACCCGGATGCAGCTCCGCCTCGTCGATGTGCTCGTGGAAACTGCCGGGTATCAGCAGGTGCATCGTCAGCAGCGCGATGCCCAAAAGGATCACGCCCATCAGCCCGTACACCGCCACGCCGACGAGTCCCTGGCCCAGCTGGCTGTAACTGTTGACGATGGCGGTGATGATGACGATCGTGAGGGCGATGTACATCGCGCCGGCGACCACCACCGCGTTGGGCCGGCGGTCGATGAACACCAACTGGCGTAGCTTTCCGGGGGTCAGCACGTCGACCGCGTAGAACCCGACGAGAAGCACGGCCATGCCGACTGCGAAGTACAGGATCGTGGCGACCGCGCCTTTCAGCACGGGATTGAGGTCGACGGTGCCGATCTCGACGGCGAGGTACATGGTGCTCTCCTTTGCGGTGGTGCCGTCACTTGGTTCCGCCGGGGCCGCCGGGCGTGCCTCCGGCGCCGCCCGACGGGGATCCAGGGGAAAATCCGGGGCCCGAGGAAGATGAAGGCGCCGTGGCTGTATCCGGCGCTGAGCGGCTCGACGCGAATGCTGCACGGGTAGTTGCCGTCGGGGCCGACGATCACGATGTTGTTGCTGTAGCGCAGGTACTCGGTCTTGCCGTTGTCGGCCCGCGCGTCGGGTTCGGCATAGTCGGCGAGCGCGTCGGCCACCTGGTCGGGCGACCCGGTGCACTGGTAGCGAGTTCCGTTCACGTCGCGGGCGTACTCGTGATAGTGGCCGGCGACATACGACCCAATGTTCTTCTGCAGCAAGACGATTCCGAAGATCAGGCACGTCACGCCGGCGGCGCCCAGCACCCCGGCGATCACGAACAGGCGGTTGCGGCTCACGGGCGCCACCGGCTGGCGGTGTGAACCACCGTTCCGCCGTTGCCCGCGAGACGCCCCGGATAGAGGTGCCAGGTCTGCCAGCGCCAGCCGGCGCCGTCGGGTTCGGCGGCCAGCACGGTCAGCGCGGCGTCATCGCCGGGGAACGTACCGCCGAGCCAGCCCGCCCGGCGGGCGCAACGGCCGCGCAGGTCGTGTGCGAGGCGACGAAAGCTGGCCTCGTCGTGGGTGTCGGTGCGGGACTGCAGGCGATAGCCGGGCGCCTCGGTGCGCGCGGGCAGGTCGGCCCCGAGATTGCGTGCGGTACAGGAGATCTCCTCCGAGAACGCGTGCTCGACCGAGACGACATGTGACGCGCCGAGCACCCCGAGCAGCAGCGCCGCGCCCCCGCGCGGATGGTCCAGCCGGCAGCTGGCCAGCGGCGCGGGTACGGGCGCGTTGAGCGCGAGTCCCAGCCTTTCGCCGGATACGTCGGCCGGAGTCACGGCGAGCTGATGAAGGGGCACCGACCTGACCTTCTGCTCTACGCCGGGCTGGGTGGGGGCGCCGAATACACGGTGATCTCACCGGGCGAGACGGACTTGCCCGTCGATACCTCCCAGGGCATGTCCGCGGCCCAGCGCTCGAAGGAGAGCAGCGCCGACTCGTCGGCGTTGGCGCAGTCGACGAATTCCATCTCGCCGCCGGGCGGCAGGCCGGTGGTGCCTTCCGTCGTGTAGGAGGCGCGGCCGCGTTCCGACTCGTGGAACGTGACGCCGTCGACGACATATTGATCGCCGGGCTTGCAGCGACACGTCTTTGCGGGTCACCCACATCGCCAGTTCCAGGCGTCCGTCGTCCTCCTCGACGCTGAACCAGATCGGCTGGTCGCCGCCTTCCAGCAGGTGCTCCCACCACACGAACGGGCCCTCACGGAAGGTGACCGAACCGCGCACGATGTAGTCGACGCCGCCGTAGCTGACGATGGCGCCGGGCCCGAGTTGGCGCGGCCCGAACTGCGGCATCGCGTCCGACGCGAGCGGATCCTGGCGCCCGCCCCGCTGGGCCGGCTGCTTGGGTCGCCGCAAAGCGACCACCAGCACCACGATGGACGCGATGAAAAGCACCACGGCGATGATGACCAGCAGAGATCCCACGCCAACCCCTCCGTTGCCACTTTGCTCGAGCGAACGTGGGCTAAAGCTAACAGCTTTTTCGCGGGTTCGGCGTCCCAACGTTGCCCCGGGAATGCGCCGCGTGTCCTACCCGGACCCGTCACCGGTGGCCGCTAAGGTATCGAACAGCTGTTCTACTAGGTGGGAGCGGGCAATGCGGGTGATGGGCGTCGATCCCGGGCTGACCCGATGCGGTCTGTCGGTCGTCGAAAGCGGGCGCGGCCGCACGGTCGTTGCGCTGGACGTCGACGTGGTGCGCACGCCGTCGGATGCGCCGCTCGCCGAGCGGCTGCTGAAGATCAGCGATGCCGTCGAGCATTGGCTGGCCACCCACCAACCGGACGTCGTGGCGATCGAGCGGGTGTTTTCCCAACTCAACGTGTCGACGGTGATGGGCACCGCCCAGGCCGGCGGCGTGGTCGCGCTGGCGGCGGCCAAACGCGGTATCGACGTGCACTTCCACACCCCCAGCGAGGTCAAGGCCGCGGTCACCGGCAACGGCGCGGCCGACAAGGCGCAAGTCACCGCGATGGTCACCAGAATCCTTGCGCTGCAAACGAAACCGACACCGGCCGATGCCGCCGACGCGCTGGCTCTGGCGATTTGTCATTGCTGGCGGGCCCCGACGATCGCCCGGATGGCCGCGGCCGAGGCGATGGCCGCCGAACAGCGAGAGAAATACAAGGCCAGGTTGGGCGCCAAGCTGAAGGCCGCGCGATGATCGCCTCGGTGCGCGGCGAGGTCCTCGAGGTGGCGCTCGATCATGCGGTGATCGAGGCCGCCGGCGTCGGTTACCGGGTGAATGCGACCCCGTCGACGCTGTCCACCTTGCGGGCGGGGACCGAGGCGCGGCTGATCACCGCGATGATCGTCCGTGAGGACTCGATGACGTTGTACGGCTTCACCGACACCGATACCCGCGATCTGTTCCTGACGCTGCTGTCGGTGTCCGGAGTAGGGCCCCGGCTGGCGATGGCGACACTCGCCGTGCACGACGCCGGGGCGCTGCGTCAGGCGCTGCACGACAGCGACGTGACCGCGCTGACCCGGGTGCCCGGAATCGGCAAGCGCAGCGCCGAGCGGATGGTCTTGGAATTGCGCGACAAGGTCGGCGTCGGCGTCGGGGCCGCGGGAGCATCGCCGGGTGCTGCCCACAACGGCCACGCGATACGCGGGCCGGTGGTGGAGGCCCTGGTCGGCCTCGGATTCGCCGTCAAGCAGGCCGAGGAAGCCACCGACAAGGTGCTGGCCGGCGACCACGACGCCACCACGCCGGCCGCCCTGCGCGCCGCACTTTCGATGTTGGGTAAGTCCCGATGACGGACGACTTCGGCGACGACTACGCCGACCGGGAGGTCTCCGGCGCGCTGGCGTCTGGCGAGGGCGACATCGACGTCAGCCTGCGGCCGCGCTCGCTGCGCGAGTTCATCGGCCAGCCGCGGGTGCGCGAACAGCTGCAGCTGGTCATCGAAGGCGCGAAAAACCGCGGCGGCACACCGGATCACATTCTGTTATCCGGTCCGCCGGGGCTGGGCAAGACGTCGCTGGCGATGATCATCGCCGCCGAACTCGGGTCATCGCTGCGGCTGACGTCGGGTCCCGCGCTGGAACGCGCCGGTGACTTGGCGGCGATGCTGTCCAACTTGGTCGAGCACGACGTGCTGTTCATCGACGAGATCCACCGCATCGCCCGGCCCGCCGAGGAGATGCTGTATCTGGCGATGGAGGACTTCCGGGTCGACGTCGTGGTCGGCAAGGGCCCCGGGGCGACGTCGATCCCGCTGGAAGTGGCGCCGTTCACCCTGGTCGGTGCGACAACCCGGTCCGGCGCGCTGACCGGCCCGCTGCGGGATCGGTTCGGTTTCACCGCGCACATGGACTTCTACGAGCCTTCGGAGCTGGAGCGGGTGCTGGCCCGCTCCGCCGGGATTCTGGGCATCGAATTGGGCGGCGATGCGGCCGAGGAGATCGCCCGGCGCTCGCGTGGGACGCCGCGGATCGCCAACCGGTTGCTGCGCCGGGTTCGCGACTTCGCCGAGGTGCGCGCCGACGGCGTGATCACCCGCGATGTCGCCAAGGCCGCGCTGGCGGTCTACGACGTTGACGAGCTGGGTCTGGACCGGCTGGACCGGGCGGTGCTCTCGGCGCTGACCCGCAGCTTCGGCGGGGGTCCGGTCGGCGTGTCGACGCTGGCCGTGGCGGTGGGCGAGGAGGCCGCCACCGTCGAGGAGGTGTGCGAGCCGTTCCTGGTCCGCGCCGGCATGGTCGCGCGGACTCCGCGGGGCCGGGTGGCCACCGCCCAGGCCTGGACGCACCTCGGCATGGCCCCACCGGCCGGCGTCACCGGCCTGGGCCAGCCCGGCCTGTTCGATTAGTGGCGGTCGCGAGGGCGGCGTAGCCGGGCGATGCGGGCCGCCACCATGAGCAGTGGCGGTCGCGAGAGCGGCATCGCCGGTTTCGCGGCCAAATTGTGACCTTCGCGCTGGGCCGGCGCCGAATGTTCGCCCGGGCGGCGTTCTGCCTGCTCAGACCGGCTCCAGCCTGAATAGCCGGGCGCCGGCCGCACCGGCCGCACCCCGGTTCCGGGGGCTTCAGCAAACACCTGGGCAGCCGTCGACCGGTTACAGCGCGGCACGGCCGGGTAACCAGGCTCACAGCAGCGATACCTGTTGAAGGAGGTTCCGATGAGGAACACGAGCCACGACTACGACCGCCCCCGCGCGCTGTACATGCCACGTACCCGTGGCGCGCTGACCGGGCTACTGCTGATTCTGCTGGGTGCGTGGGGTGCATTGGTGCCGTTCTTCGGGCCCAACATCAATTGGGCGTACATGGCCGACCCGGCATGGACGTGGACCACGGCCAAAGGCTGGCTGGAGGTGCTCCCCGGGGTCGCCGCGGCGGTGGGCGGCCTGCTGGTGCTCGTCTCCGGCAATCGCGCCAGCGCCGTGTTCGGCGGCTGGCTGGCGGTCGCCGGCGGCGCATGGTTCGTGGTCGGGCGCGCGTTCGCCTCGACACTCGGGATCGGGGACATCGGTCAACCGATGGCGTCGACGGACCTGAAGCGCGCCCTGCTCGAGGTCACCTACTTCACCGGCCTGGGTGCGTTGATCGTGTTCCTGGGCGGTGCCGCGGTGGCACGCCTGGCCGTGCGCCATGCACGTGACGTCGTGGTGACCCACCCGGCGCCGGTTGCGGGCGAGGCCGTGCCGGCTGCTGAACCGGCGATGTACGACGAGACCCGCGGCGCGCCCGCTGCGCGTACCGACGCCGTGGCAGCTGGACCGGAGCGCCGCGAGCGCACCGGCGGTGGTTTGTTCCGTCGGCGCAGCGACGACGGTGACGGTGGTGGCCTGTTCCGACGGCACCATCACGCCGGCGCCTAGCGCGCTAACCAAGCAAAGGCGAGAAGGCACCGACAGCCCTTGGCTGTCGGTGCCTTCTCGCTTCAGGCTGGCCCGGGCAACTCCAGATCGGTAGAGTTCACCGGCGCCCGGACATGCGCGAATCTGGCGCTTCGCACACGCCGCGGCCAGCGAGGAGGAGCGATGATCACCGCCGGATTGGTGTTCGCCGCGCTGGCGGCGTTGCTGCATGTCTACATCTTTGTGATCGAATCGTTGACTTGGACCTCGCCGCGCACCCGTGCCACCTTCGGCACCACGGCCGAGGAAGCCGAGACCACCAAGGCGCTGGCCTTCAACCAAGGCTTCTACAACTTGTTCCTGGCCATTGTCACCGGCGTGGGCATCACCGCAGTTGCTCTGGGACACAGAGGAATTGGAGCGGCATTGATCTTCGCCGGCGTCGGCTCGATGGCCGCGGCCGCGGTGGTGCTGGTCGCGTCGGCACGCGACAAAGCCCGCGCCGCCGCCACGCAGGGCACGTTCCCTGCGATCGCGATCGTGCTGCTGCTGATCGGGCTTCACTAGTAACAGTAGTCTCACCAGCCTCAAAAGCCTCGGCTGGCGGTGGCTTTCGCCTGCCGCGTGGGTTAGTAGTGGAAAGTGCTGGGTAACCGTCCCAGGCCGGAAACAGACCCGGGATTCAACGAGGGGAATTCATGAAATACGCAGAAGACGGCCGAGCCCGCGGGCTTAGCATGCCGCGCTCGCGCGGCGCGGTCAGCGGATTGCTCCTGGTCATTTTGGGGGCTTGGGGAGCGTTAATACCGTTTGTTGGTCCGCACTTCAATTTCGCCTACACGCCAGACCGGGACTGGGCATGGAGCACGGCCCGGGGCTGGCTGGAAGTGGCGCCGGGAGCCGCGACCGTGCTGGGCGGTCTGTTGCTGATCGTGGCCGGAAATCGGGTCACCGCGATGCTGGGCGGTTGGCTGGCCGTGCTGGCCGGTGCCTGGTTCGTCGTCGGCGGTCAGGTCGCCCCACTGTTGGGAATCGGGTCCGCCGGTGACCCGATCGCGGCGACCGAGCGCAAGCGCGCGGTGCTCGAGGTCACCTACTTCTCTGGCCTGGGCGCGCTGATCATCTTCGTGGGCGGCGTCGCGCTGGCGCGCACCGCCGTGCGACTGGCCCGCGACGTGCATCCGGTGGCGGCCGGATCTGCCGCGGCGCCGGCCGTCGAGCCGTACCGGGATTCGAGTTACGACGAGCCGGCCGAGGTCTCCTCGGGGGCATTGACCAAGCCGCGAGCCTCCGCGGACCCCGCAGCCCAAGCGGGGATGGCGTCGTAACCGCGCCGGTGCGGGTGCCGGGGCCAACGCCGCGTACCTGCGTTGGCCGCACCCGCAGCAATAGGTCAACACAAATGCAGTGGCCCAGCCCGAAAGGGCTGGGCCACTTACTGTTTGAGCTATCTCAGAGCAGTCCGAGCAACTGCAGGTTGGTGATGTACTTGACGATGACCGGCGCCGACACATGCGGGATGTCTTTGTCGGGGCCGATTTTCGCTTCCTGCACCGCCGCGCGGAACACATCGGTGGGCGCCATCGAGCCGTTGATCGGCTTTTCGCGGCTTCTGGTAGTTGTGCAATAGCGGCAGCAGCGAGTACTGACGCTGCCGATCCGGCAGGGCCCGCAGCGAGGTCTCGAACCGCCGCAGCCATTCGGAGTAGTCGGCGATGCGCTCGATCGAGTAACCCGCCTCGACCAGCCAATCGATGTACTCGTCGAGCCCGATGCCGTCGTCGTACGGGTTCATCACGTGGTACGTCTGGAATCCGGTGTCGCTGTCGGTGATCTGCGTACCCAGCGTCGAGATCGCCGCGGCGATGAACTCGACCGGCAGGCCGTCGTAGTGCGCCCGCTGCCTGTTGCCGTCGGCGTCGAGCTCGTAGAACGAACCGGGCGCGATACCGGTGGCGACCAGGCTCAGCATCAGCCGGGTGAACATGTCCGGCAGGTTGAGCTGTCCGGCGTAGGTGGTGTCGGCCAGGATCATGTCGCAGCGGAACACCGTGACGGGCAGACCGCACAGGTCGTGTGCCTCACGCAGTAATACCTCGCCGGCCCACTTGCTGTTGCCGTAGCCGTTGGCGTAGTTGTCGTTGATCTCGCGGGTGGCGCTGATCTGCCGGATGTCGGCATTCTCGACGAACGTGCCCGGCTGAATCTGGTCGCCCACGCCGATCGTCGACACGTATGTGTACGGCTTTTGCTTGGACGTCAACGCAATTCGGATCAGCTCCGCGGTGCCCAGGGCGTTCGGCCCGAACAGCTCGCTGTACGGCAGGACGTGGTTCACCAGCGCCGCCGGGTCGACGATGACGTCGACCGTGTCGGCCAGCCGCTGCCAGGTCTGCTGGTCCAGGCCGAGGTTGGCCTCGCCCTTGTCACCCGCGATCACCTCGAGGTGGTCGGCGGCCAGCTTCTGGTAGTGCGCCAGCAGTTTCGGGTCGCCGCTGTCGAAGGTCTTGTCCAGCCGGGCGCGTGCCTCCTCGTCGGACTTGGCCCGCACCAAGGCGATGACCTTGCCGTCGACCATGTCCATCCGCTCGAGCCAGTCCAGCGCCAGGTAGCGGCCCAGGAACCCGGTCGCACCGGTCAACAGCACCGTGCGCACTTCGGTCGCCGGCTTCGGCAGGCTCGGTGCGCCGGCCAGGATGGCCTCGTCGAGGAACTTGTCCAGCGTCAGATCACTGGCGCGCACCGTCGTGGCGCCGCGTCCGTGCACGGCCGCGAAGGTCGGTCGCTTGGAGCCCTGCCGCTCGACCTCGATGTAGTTGGCGATGGCCGCCAGGTCGTTGGCCGGGCTGACGATGACGCCCACCGGGACGTCGACGTCGAAGATCTCTCGCAATAGGTTGCCGAATGTCAACGCGGACAAGGAATCTCCACCCAGATCGGTGAAGTGAGCATCCGGCGACAGGTCGCTGGTCGCGGCGCCCAGCATGGCGACCGCGGCCCGGCTCACCGTCTGCAGCACCGGCGCGTCGGCGCCGCTGCGGCGCAGTTCGGCCAACTCGTTGGCCTGCCCCGCGGCCAGGTCGGCATAAATCTGCTCAAGCCGTTCGCCGTAGTGCTGCTTCAACTTCGGCCACGCCAGCTTGCGGATCCCGGTCAGCAGACCGTTTTCCAGCGTAAACGGGGTGGTCTCGATGATGAAGTCGCGCGGCACCTCGTAGGACTGCAGGTTGGTCTCCTTGGCGACCTTCTGCATTGAGTCGGCGATCTTCGGCTTGAGCGATTCGATGTCGTTGTCCGCCAAGGCCTCTTCGGTTGGCACCACCACAGCCAGCAGATAGGGCTGGGAGCTGTTGCCGTAGACGTAGATCTGGCGGATCAGCGGACTGTTGCCGAACACCGCCTCCAGCTTGGCCAGCGTGACGAACTCGCCCTGCGCGAGCTTCAACACGTTGTTGCGGCGGTCGACGTACACCAGCCGGTCCGGAGCGATCTCGGCGAACACGTCACCGGTTCGGTAGTAGCCGTCGTCGTCGAACACGTTGGCGGTGGTCTCGGCCCGCTTGTAGTAGCCGGGGAACATGTTCTCGGTCCGCAGCAACAGCTCACCTCGCGGATGCGGCCGGTCGGTGCCGAAGTAGCCCAGGTCCGGAACGTCGACCAGCTTGTAGTCGATCACCGGCGGGCGCTGAATCTCCCCGTCGAACAACACCATCCCGGCCTCGGTCGAGCCGTAGCCGTCCATCAGGTGCATCTGCAGCAGCGACTCAGCCCACTTCTTCAGCTCCGGTGAGGTGGGCGCGGAACCGGTCATCGCGAAGATGAACCGCCCGCCCAGCAGGTATTGGCGTTGTTCGTCCAAGACCGCGGCCTCGACCGCTTCCCGGTCACCGCCGTCGGCCAGACGACGCTCGACCTGGCGCTGGAATTCACCGAACAGCGTCTCCCAGATGCGCGGGACGAAGTTCAGCTCGGTCGGCCGCGCCAACTCGAGGTCCTCGAGCAGTGTGGACAGGTCGCTGCGGGCCGCGAAGTAGGCGGTGCCGCCATTGCCCAAGGTGCCGTAGAGGATTCCGCGTCCCATGACGTGGCTCATCGGCATGAAGTTGAGGGTGATCGACGCGGCGCTCTCGCCGAACCAGTTCCTGCTGCCGCGGCGCCACATCTTGCCGACGTTGCTTTGCGGGTACATCGCGCCCTTGGGCGCGCCGGTGCTTCCGGAGGTGTAGATCAGCAGGGCCAGCGAGTCCTCGTCGGCCTCCTCCTCGGCGACGGCAGGCAGGTCCTTGCCGCGTCGCAGCACGTCGGCCAGCGCCTCGACCACGACGCCGGTGCCGGCCAGCCGCGCAGCGGCGCTTTCCACGGCCTCACGCTGGTCGTCGACTTCCGGGTGGTAGTCGAACACGACGAGCTTGCCGGGCGCGTGGTCGCCGGCCAGGATCAGCTCCACGGCGTCGGGCAGCTGGTTGACGCTGGAGGCGATCAGGCTGGGCTGGGTCTCGGCCAGGATGGGCTGCAGCGAAGCGATCGCGGCGCTCGTCTGCAGCGGCACCGATACGGCCCCGATGGTGCCCAGCGCCATGTCGATGGTGGCGTAGTCAACGCTGTTGAACCCCAGTACGCAGACCCGGTCGCCGGGGCTTACCGAGTCACTGGCCCAGGCGCGCCCGAGGGCCGAAACCCGCTCGCCCACTTCGCCGTACGTGATGGTCTCGAAGCGGGGGAGGAGCTCGGCCGACGTCCGTCCGGTCTTGGCGTCCTTGACAAACTCCACCGCGCGCTGCGCCAATGCCGGCCGGTCCGCGTAACCGTCGAGCACGGTCCGGATGATCTGCGGCAGCCGCAGCCCGGGCCGCTCGAGGGCGGCGGTGATGTTCGGGTCCGGTCGGGCGGCGGCGAATTCGGGGTCGGTGGCAACGAGCTCTTCGACGCGACGGTCGAGTTGTTCGTCGTGAATGGCAATCGACATAAACAGATCCCTTGCAAATGAAAGATAGCGAGTCAATTTGCGCTGTCCGCGCTGACAGATAGAACGTTAGCTAAAGTAACGGTATTCCACCATGATCCGGCGCGCACGGTATTTGTGAGATTGCGCACGCGGCCTCGCAGCTGCCCCGGGCATCACAGCTCGCGCAGCAGTCCGGCGAGGACGTCGATGCCCTCGGCCAAAAGCTCGTCGCTGATCGTCAGCGGCGGCAGCAGCCGGATGATGTTGCCGTATATGCCGCACGTCAGGACGATCACCCCGGCCGCGGCGGCCGCGACGGACAACTTCTGGGCCAGCTCTTTGTCGGGCTCGGCGGTCCCGGACTTCACCAATTCGATGGCTATCATGGCGCCCCGGCCGCGCACGTCGCCGATCCGGTCGTCGCCGGCCTGCAGACGCAGCAGTGGTTCGGTGATCAGGCGTTCCAATTGCCGCGCGCGCTCGATCAAACCGTCGCTCTCGATTGTCTCGATGGTGGCCAACGCCGCCGCGCAAGCCAGCGGGTTTCCGCCGAAGGTGCCGCCCAAGCCGCCAACGTGCGGCGCATCCATGATCCGCGCCGGTCCGGTGACCGCCGACAGCGGCAGACCGTCGGCGATGGCTTTGGCCGTGCAGATCAGGTCGGGTTCGATGCCCTCGTGCTCACACGCGAACATCGCGCCGGAGCGCGCGAACCCGGTCTGCACCTCGTCGGCGATGAATACCACATCGTTCTTGTGGCACCAGTCGAGCAGGGTGGGCAGGAATCCCTCGGCGGGAACGATGAACCCGCCCTCACCCTGGATCGGCTCGATGATGAGCGCGGCCAGGTTGTCGGCGCCGATCTGACTGTCGATGACGTTGATGGTGCGCGCTGCGGCCTTTTCACCGTCCGTGGCCAATTCCTTGTCGACCAGCCCGTCCCGATAGGGGTAGGACAGCGGCGCCCGGTAGACCTCCGGCGCGAACGGGCCGAAGCCGCCCTTGTACGGCATCGACTTGGCGGTCAGCGCCATCGTCAGGTTGGTGCGGCCGTGGTAGGCGTGGTTGAAGGCGACCACGGCGGGCTTGCGCGTGTACGCCCGCGCGACCTTGACGGCGTTCTCGACCGCCTCGGCGCCCGAGTTGAACAGCACCGACCGCTTTTCGCCGCTGCCCGGCGTGATCCGGTTGAGCGTTTCGGCGACGGCGACGTAGGACTCGTACGGCGTCACCATAAAGCAGGTGTGGGTGAACTCCGCGACCTGCGCGCGCACCGCTTCGACCACCCGCGGCGACGAGTTGCCGATCGTCGTCACCGCGATACCGGATCCCAGATCGATCAGCCGGTTGCCGTCGACGTCCTCGACGATTCCGCCGCCGGCGCGGGCCACGAAAACCGGCACCGACACGTTCACCGCGTGTGACACCGCCGCCGCCCGGCGCTTGCTCAGTTCCAGCGATGCGGGACCGGGGATCTCGGTGACCAGCTGGCGGGTCTGCTCGAGGCTGGCCACCACATAACTCCTCCCGCGCCGCGTGTATCACGTCGCATCAAAAGCCTATCGAGCTTGACCCCGGCGGGCACTCCGTGCACCGTGGCGGTCGGTCGCGACCCGTGGCCTGCCAGACTGAACGGGCACACTGGACGGTTACGAGGTGCGCGACGCTCGAGTCCCGCCGGCACCTACCGCGGGTAATGCCCCGTAATACCCAGAATATTTACGACGAAAGACAGGCGCATCCATGCAGAGTCTGATCCTGTTCCTGCCGTTCCTGCTCATCATGGGCGGGTTCATGTACTTGGCATCGCGCCGTCAGAAACGCGCGATGCAGGCCACCATCGACCTGCATGAGTCATTGCGTCCGGGCGACCGGGTGCACACCACGTCGGGTCTGCAGGCCACGGTCGTCGCGATCACGGACGACACCGTCGATCTGGAGATCGCACCCGGTGTGGTGACCACGTGGATGAAGCTGGCGATCCGCGACCGGGTCCTGCCCGACGACGAAGACCTGGCCGACGGCGACTCCGCCGATGAGGGCTCGATCACCGAGGATTCCTGACGGGATTTCCCGCCGATCGCTCAACCGACGGACCGCTTGCGCAACCGGCAACTGAGGGCCACGTAGGCTCTGTCCCGGGTAAGTAACCGATATTCGAGGAGATAGAAGGAACGTGGCATCGTCTTCTGCGCCGGTGCACCCTGCCCGCTACCTGTCGGTCTTCTTGTTATTGCTCGTCGGTGTCTATCTACTGGTGTTCCTCACCGGGGACAAGCGAGCCGCTCCCAAGCTCGGTATCGACCTTCAGGGCGGCACCCGCGTCACGCTGACGGCGCGCACCTCGGACGGATCGAAGCCCAGCCGTGAGGCGCTGGCGCAGGCCCAGCAGATCATCGGTGCCCGGGTCAACGGACTCGGCGTCTCCGGTTCGGAGGTGGTGGTCGACGGCGACAACCTGATCATCACGGTCCCCGGTAACGACGGCAACCAGGCCCGCAACCTGGGCCAGACCGCCCGGCTCTACATCCGGCCGGTGCTCAACTCCATGCCGGCCCAGAGCGCCGAGCCGAAGCCGCCGGCACGCCAGCCGGCGCCCGGCCAGCCCGCTCCCGGTCAACCGGCGCCGGGTCAGCCCGCTCCCGGACAGCCGGCGCCGGCTCAGCCCGCTCCTGGTCAGCCTGCGCCGGGCGCCAAGCCGGGTGCCCAGCCCCGCCCGTATCCGCAGGATCCCCCGCCCACACCCAGCCCGGCTCCCGCACCACCGCCGGGTCCCGCGCCGGGAGGGCCCGCAGCAGAGGCGCCGGCCGGCGAGCAGCCTGCGCCGCCGCCCGGCGAACAGCCCGCGCCGCCCGATCCGCGCAAGGAACTTGCCGACCGCATCGCCGATGAGAAGAAGTGGCGCCAGAGCGCGCGGCAGGGCATTCAATACCTTGCCCTGCAATTCCAAGCGACGCGCTGCGACAAAGAAGACATCCTGGCCGGCAACGACGATCCGGCCCAGCCGTTGGTCACCTGCTCCATCGACCACAAGGTCGCCTACCTACTGGGGCCGTCGATCATCAGCGGTGACCAAATTCAGGACGCCAACGCCAGCCAGAATCAGCGCGGCATCGGCTACGTCGTTGATTTGCAGTTCAAGTCCGCGGCGGCGAACACCTGGGCGGACTTCACCGCCGCCCACATCGGCACCCAGACCGCTTTCACTCTGGACTCCCAGGTGGTGAGCGCGCCCATGATCCAGGAGGCCATTCCCGGCGGCCGCACCCAGATCAGCGGTGGCGATCCGCCGTTCACCGCGGCGACGGCCAAGCAGCTGGCCAACGTCCTCAAATACGGCTCGCTGCCGCTGTCCTTCGAAGCTTCGGAGGCCCAAACCGTCTCGGCGACACTGGGATTGACCTCGTTGCGAGCGGGCCTGATCGCGGGCGCCATCGGCTTGATCCTGGTGCTGGTGTATTCGCTGATCTACTACCGGGTGCTGGGACTGCTCACGGCCCTGTCGCTAGGTGCCTCCGGGGCCATGATTTTCGCGATCCTGGTGATCCTCGGCCGTCAGATCAACTACACACTGGATCTGGCGGGCATCGCGGGTCTGATCATCGGCATCGGTACCACCGCCGACTCGTTCGTCGTCTTCTTCGAGCGCATCAAAGACGAGATCCGCGAAGGCCGTTCGTTCCGGTCGGCGGTGCCACGGGGATGGGTGCGGGCCCGCAAGACGATCGTCTCGGGTAACGCCGTCACCTTCCTGGCCGCCGCGGTGCTCTACGCCCTGGCCATCGGCCAGGTGCGGGGATTCGCCTTCACGTTGGGCCTCACGACGGTGCTCGACATCGTGGTGGTGTTCCTGGTGACCTGGCCGCTGGTGTACCTGGCGTCCAAGTCCCCGACGCTGGCGAAGCCGGCGTACAACGGCCTGGGTGCCATCCAGCAGGTCGCCCGCGAACGCCGGGCTACGGCGCAGGTCAAGACGGGACGGGGTTAGCGCATGACTTCCTCCAAAGCCTCCAAGGACGCAACCGAGATCACCGAAGCCTCCGAGGGCGCCACCGAGTTGACCGACAGTTCGACCGGCCAGCCGCACCACAGCTTCCTGTCGCGCCTGTACACCGGCACCGGTGCCTTCGAAGTGGTCGGACGGCGCCGGTTGTGGTTCGGCATCAGCGGCGCGATCGTCGCCATCGCCATCCTGTCCATCCTGCTGCGGGGCTTCACCTTCGGCATCGACTTCAACGGCGGCACGACCGTGTCGATGCCCGCCGCCGGGAAGACGGGCACCGTGCAGACCTCGCAGGTCTCGGACGTGTTCCGCAAGACACTTGGCAAGGATCCCGAAACGGTGGTGATCGTCGGCAACGGCGCGGGGGCCACCGTGCAGATCCGCTCGGAAACGCTCACCAACGACCAGACGACGAAGCTGCGCAACGCCCTGTTCGACGCCTTCGGACCCAAGGGCGCCGACGGCAAGCCCAGCAAGCAGGCCATCAGCGACGCGGCGGTCTCGGAGACCTGGGGTGACCAGATCACCGATAAGGCGCTGATCGCGCTCGCCGTCTTCCTGGTGCTCGTCGGCGTCTACATCATGGTGCGCTACGAGCGGTACATGGCCATCTCCGCGCTCACGACCATGGTTTTCGACCTAAGCGTCACCGCGGGCGTGTACTCGCTGGTGGGTTTCGAGGTCACGCCGGCCACCGTCATCGGCCTGCTGACGATTCTCGGGTTCTCCCTCTACGACACCGTCATCGTGTTCGACAAGGTCGAAGAGAACACCCACGGCTTCCAGCACACCACGCGGCGCACCTTCGCCGAGCAGGCCAACCTGGCGATCAACCAGACGTTCATGCGTTCCATCAACACCAGCCTCATCAGCGTGCTGCCGGTGCTGGCGCTGATGGTCGTCGCGGTGTGGCTGCTGGGCGTCGGCACGCTGAAGGACCTGGCGCTGGTGCAGCTCGTCGGCATCCTGGTCGGCACCTACTCGTCAATCTTCTTCGCCACGCCGCTGCTGGTCACGCTGCGCGAACGCACTGAGCTGGTGAGCACCCACACCCGTCGCGTGATGCGGCGGCGCAGCCCCGGCTCGCGCTCGACGGCCGAGACCGCCGGCGACGACGACGCCGGCAATGCCGAGGAAGCGGCGGAAACGGCGGCCGCGGTCGAGCCGTCCAAGCCCGCGCCGAGCAAGCCGGCACCGGGCGCCCGCCCGGTGCGGCCTACCGGGACCCGGCGTCCCACCGGTAAGCGGAACGTCGGCCGGCGGTAGTAACCATGGCCACCAGGTACCGGGAAACTGGGCCCGGCAGTGGCATGCTGACCGGCCGCCGGGCTTCGGCGGTGTGGATCGGTGCCGGATTGGCCGTGATGCTGGCGGCAGCTTTCACCCTGACCGCCTGCGCCGGAAGCGCCGCCTCCCAGATCGACTACGTGGTCGACGGCCCACTGTCCAGCTACAACACCAACACCGTCGCCGGCGCCGCATCGGCCGGAGCCCAGGCCTTCGCCCGCACGCTCACCGGCTTCACCTATCACGGCCCCGACGGGCAGATCGTCGCCGACCGTGACTTCGGCACCGTTTCGGTGGTCGGCGGCACACCGCTGGTGCTGGACTACCAGATCGCCGACAACGCCGTCTACTCCGACGGCAAGCCAGTGACCTGCGACGACATCGTGCTGGCCTGGGCGGCGCAGTCCGGGAAGTTTCCCGACTTCCATGCCGCCAACCAGGCCGGGTACCTCGACATCGCCAACGTCGAATGCATGCCCGGACAGAAGAAGGCCCGCGTGTCGTTCGTCCCGGACCGCGGCGTCGTCGACTACAACCAGCTGTTCACGGCGACCTCGCTGATGCCGTCGCACGTGATCGCCGACCAACTCAACGTCGATGTGACCGCGGCCCTGCTCAGCAACAACGGGCCACTGGTGGCTCAGGTCGCGAAGCTGTGGAACACCATCTGGGATCTCAAACCGGGGGTCGACCTCAAGCGTTTCCCGTCGTCGGGGCCGTACAAAATCGAATCCATCCTGGACGGCGGCGCGGTGGTGCTCGCCGCCAACGACCGGTGGTGGGGGCCCAAGCCCATCACCAAGCGGGTCACCGTCTGGTCGCAGGGGCCCGACATTCAGGATCGGGTGAACAGCCGCAGCGTCGACGTGGTCGACGTCGCCGCGGGTTCTTCGGGGACGCTGACCACGCCGGACAACTACGAGCGCTCCGACGGGCCGTCGAGTGGCGTCGAGCAACTCATCTTCGCCCCGCAGGGGCCGCTGGCGGCGGCCAAGGCGCGGCGCGCGGTCGCGCTGTGCACGCCACGCGACACGCTGGCCAAGGACGCGGGGACACCGATCACGAACTCCCGCCTGGACCCGGCCATCGACGACGCCGCGTCGGCCGGCGAGGGCGCGGCCGATGCCGACCCGTTCAAGAAGGCCGATCCGGTCGCCGCGCGCAACGCCCTGGGCGGCGCACCGATGACGGTGCGGATCGGCTACCAGGGACCCAACGCGCGGCTCGCGGTCAACGTCGGCGTCATCACCAAAGCGTGCGCCGCGGCAGGCATCACCGTCACCGGCGTCATCCTGGACAGTTCGGGGCCGCAGGCGCTGCGGGACGGAAAGATCGATGCGTTGCTGGCCAGCACCGGAGGGGCCACCGGCAGCGGGTCGACGGGGTCGTCGGCGCTGGATGCCTACGCGCTGCACACCGGGAACGGCAACAACCTGTCCGGATACAGCAATCCCCAGGTCGACAACGCAATCGGCGCGCTGGCAGTCTCGGCCGACACCGCCGAACGTGCCAGGCTGCTGACCGAGACCGCGCCGGTACTGTGGGGCGACATGCCCACCCTGCCGCTTTACCGGCAGCAGCGCACGCTGTTGACCTCCAAGAAGATGTACGCGGTGAGCAAGAACCCGACCCGCTGGGGCGCGGGCTGGAACATGGACCGATGGGCCCTGATCCAGTGAGGCTGCCATGACGGGCGCCGGTGAGCGGACGCCGGTGGCGGAGCTGATCGCGTCGCTGACGCGCAAGGTGGCCGATTTCCCCAAGCCGGGAATCCAGTTCAAGGACCTCACCCCGCTGTTCGCCGACGCCGCGGCGATGACGGCGATCACCGGCGCGCTGGCCGAGCTCGCGTCCGGAGCCGACCTGGTGGCCGGCATCGAGGCCCGAGGGTTCCTGGTGGCGGCGGCGGTCGCCGACCGGCTGCAGACCGGCGTGCTGGCCATTCGCAAGGCGGGAAAACTACCGCCGCCGGTGCATGCCGAGCGGTACGACCTGGAATACGGCAGCGCGACGCTGGAGATTCCCGGCGAAGGCCTCGACCTGCGTGGACGCGACATCATGATCATCGATGACGTGCTGGCCACCGGCGGCACCCTGGCCGCGGCGGCGCGGCTGCTGGAGCGCGCCGGCGCCAATGTGATCGCGGCGGCGGTGGTGTTCGAACTCGGCGGGTTGCGCGGCCGGGAAGCGGTCGCGCCGTTGGCCGTGCACAGCCTGACTTGCGAGTAGCCCCCGGGCATTGGAGATATCCTCGAATTCGGAGGTGACCAACGTGGCGGAGGAAAACAGCGCGGCGCAAGCGCTCGACGTGCCCATTGAAGCCACAGAGCCGCCGGCCATCACGCAGCCGATGGAGGCTCCGGAGCCACCGGCCGAATCCCTGAAGACGTCGAGCAGCGCGTCGCGCCGGGTGCGGGCCAGGCTGGCCCGCCGGATGACGGCCCAGCGCAGCACGCTGAACCCCGTGCTCGAACCGCTGGTGGCGGTGCACCGGGAGGTCTACCCGAAGGCCAACGTCTCGCTGCTGCAGCGCGCCTTCGAGGTCGCCGACCAGCGCCACGCCACCCAGCTACGTCATTCCGGCGACCCGTACATCACCCACCCGCTGGCGGTCGCGTCCATTCTGGCCGAATTGGGCATGGACACCACGACTTTGGTGGCCGCGCTGTTGCACGACACCGTGGAGGACACCGGGTACACCCTGGACGCACTGTCCGAGGAATTCGGTGAGGAAGTGGGCCATCTCGTCGATGGTGTGACGAAGCTGGACCGGGTGGTGCTGGGCAGCGCCGCCGAGGGCGAGACCATCCGCAAAATGATCACCGCGATGGCGCGCGATCCCCGCGTGCTGGTGATCAAGGTCGCCGACCGGCTGCACAACATGCGCACCATGCGGTTCCTGCCGCCGGAAAAGCAGGCGCGCAAAGCCCGCGAGACGCTGGAAGTCATTGCACCCCTTGCGCATCGGCTGGGGATGGCCAGCGTCAAATGGGAACTGGAAGACCTGTCCTTCGCGATCCTGCATCCCAAGAAGTACGAGGAGATCGTTCGCCTGGTCGCCGGGCGGGCGCCGTCGCGCGACACCTACCTGGCCAAGGTCCGCGCCGAAATCGTCAACACCCTGAACGCCTCGAAGATCAAGGCGACGGTGGAGGGCCGTCCCAAGCACTACTGGTCGATCTACCAGAAGATGATCGTCAAGGGCCGCGACTTCGACGACATCCACGACCTGGTCGGTATCCGCATCCTGTGCGACGAGATCCGGGACTGCTACGCCGCTGTCGGCGTCGTGCATTCGCTGTGGCAGCCGATGGCGGGACGGTTCAAGGATTACATCGCCCAGCCACGGTACGGCGTCTACCAGTCGTTGCACACCACCGTGGTGGGGCCGGAGGGCAAGCCGCTGGAAGTGCAGATCCGGACGCACGACATGCACCGGACCGCGGAATACGGCATCGCGGCGCATTGGCGCTACAAGGAAGCCAAGGGGCGCAACGGCGTTCCGCATCCGCATGCCGCCGCGGAGATCGACGACATGGCCTGGATGCGCCAGCTGCTCGACTGGCAACGGGAAGCCGCGGACCCGGGTGAATTCCTCGAGTCCCTGCGTTATGACCTTGCGGTACAAGAGCTTTTCGTGTTCACCCCCAAGGGTGACGTGATCACACTGCCCAACGGTTCCACGCCGGTGGACTTCGCCTACGCGGTGCACACCGAGGTCGGTCACCGCTGCATCGGCGCCCGGGTCAACGGGCGGCTGGTGGCGCTGGAGCGCAAGCTGGAAAACGGGGAGGTCGTCGAGGTTTTCACCTCCAAGGCGGCCAACGCCGGGCCGTCGCGTGACTGGCAGCAATTCGTGGTCTCGCCCCGCGCCAAGGCCAAGATCCGGCAGTGGTTCGCCAAGGAACGCCGCGAGGAGGCCCTCGAATCCGGCAAGGACGCCATGGCCCGCGAGGTGCGTCGCGGCGGACTTCCGTTGCAGCGCTTGGTCAATGGCGAAACGCTGGCGGCGGTGGCCCGCGAGCTGCACTACACCGACGTCTCCGCGCTCTACACCGCGATCGGCGAGGGGCATGTGTCGGCCCGGCACGTCGTGCAGCGGTTGCTGGCCGAACTCGGCGGCATCGACCAGGCCGAAGAGGACCTGGCCGAACGCTCCACGCCGACAACCATGTTGCGTCGCCCGCGCAGCAGCGACGACGTCGGTGTCTCGGTCCCCGGCGCCCCGGGCGTGCTGACCAAGCTGGCGAAATGCTGCACACCGGTGCCCGGCGACCAGATCATGGGGTTCGTCACCCGGGGCGGCGGAGTGAGTGTGCACCGCACCGACTGCACCAACGCCGCCTCGCTGCAGCAGCAGGCCGAGCGCATCCTCGAAGTGCATTGGGCGCCGTCGCCGTCGTCGGTGTTTCTGGTGGCCATCCAGGTCGAGGCGCTCGACCGACACCGGTTGCTGTCGGACGTCACGCGGGTCCTGGCCGACGAGAAGGTCAACATTCTGTCCGCGTCGGTGACCACCTCCGGTGACCGAGTCGCGATCAGCCGCTTCACCTTTGAGATGGGCGACCCCAAGCATCTCGGCCACCTGCTCAACGTCGTGCGCAACGTCGAAGGCGTCTACGACGTCTACCGCGTGACGTCGGCGGCCTGAGTGGGCCTGAGGTCTAGCTCAGTCGCACCGAGGTGATCTTCACCGGGTTGGTGGGCGCACCCCTTTGACGATTGCCGGCGATCCCGGCCCGGGCGATCGTGTCCAGGGTCGCCAGCCCCGCTTGGTCGATGGTGCCCAACACCGTGCTCTGCGGTTCCATCTCGGAATCCTTGAAGATCAAAGCGAACTGGCTGCCGTTGGTGTCGGGTCCCTCGGTGGCCATGACGATGGTGCCGCGCGGGTACATCACCGTGGCGCGCAGCGCGGGGTCGTCGGGCTTGTATTGGTCCGCGGGGTATTCGTCGGCGAATTCGTAACCGGGGCCGCCGGATCCGTCCATATCGGGGCCGCCGCACAACAGCGACCCGCCATCTTGGGAGCTGATCAGCCGGGCGCACTGGGTGTTGTCGAAGAATTGCTGCTTAACCAGGCTGATGAAGCTGTTCACCGCGCAGGGGGACTCGGATTCGCCAGTTGAATGGCGATGTCACCGACGTTGGTGGAGATGACGGCACCGATCTGAGGGGGATCGGTGGAGACCCGGCCCGACGGTGGCGGGTTCACGGGCCGGCCGACCTGATCCGGCACCGACCGATATTGGCAGTTGGCGCCAAGCTCGGGCGGCGGTGCGAACGCCGGCAACGGCGGCACCGTCGCCGCTGCCGGGCCGGTGGAACCGGGGTTTGATCCGGTCCTGCCCGGAACCCGAGCCCGGGTCTGGGGGGAAGATGCCGCGCTGTCGGTGGAGCCGTGACTCTGGGTCACCAAGGCGAAGACCAACGCCGCCACCGCGATCAGCGCCAGGGCCGAGGCGCCGACGATCCCCACCAGCAAACGCCTTGAGTGCGTTGGGCGGCCGTGCGGCGGGGGAGGCGGCGCCGGCGGAGTCGTCGCCACCGGCAGGGCCGCCCTTGCGGCTTCGGCGAGTTCCGTGGCCGTCTGATACCGCTGTTCGGGGTCCTTGACCATGCCCCGGCGACGACCGCGTCGAAGGCGGGAGGTACCCCAGGCGCGATTTCGGACGGTCGCGGCGGCGGAGCGTTCAAGTGCGCGTTGAGCTGTTCTTCGAGGGTGTCCCCGGCGAATGGGCGCTTGCCGGTCAGGCACTCGTGCAAGACGCAGGCCAACGAGTAGACGTCGGCGCGATGATCCGTGCGGCCTCTGAAGCGCTCGGGCGCCATGTAGGCGACGGTCCCCATCGTGGCACCCGTCTGCGTGAGCGCAGTGTCGGCCTCCGTGCGGGCGAGACCGAAGTCGATCAGATAGACGAAATTGCGTGCGGTGGTGACCAAGATGTTCATCGGCTTGATGTCGCGATGGATCAACCCCGCCTGTCCCGCGCTATCGAGCGCCGCCGCAACCTGTTCGATCACCCCGACCGTTTGCTCCGGGCTGAGGCGGCCGCCGTTTTCGGCGATGTACTGCGACAGGTGGCGCCCCTCGATCAGCCGCATGTCGACGTACAGGCGGCCGTCGATCTCGCCATAACCATGAATCGGCACCACGTGCGGGTCGCTGAGACCGGCCGCTATGCGGGCCTCTCGGCGGAACCGGTGCTGGAAGTCCTGATCCTCCGCCAGATGCGGCGGAAGCACTTTCAGCGCCACCACCCGGTCCGTGGTTGCGTCGTAGGCGCGGTAGACGCGTCCCATGCCGCCGCGTCCGAGCAACTCCAGTATTCGGTAATGACCGAATGTATCCGGATCCAGATTCACCCAACGACCATAGGCTGTCGACGGTGCGCGTCGGGCGAATCCCGCCGATCAGAGGGAGTTTCGCGCCCGGCCCGGCTTAGTCGAGCAACAGCGAGGTGATGGTCACATCGGTGGCGGGCGCCCCGTCTTCTCCGCCCCCGGCGATGCCGGCCTTGGCGATCTTGTCCAGGGTGGCCAGCCCGTCGGGCTGAATGGTGCCGAATACCGTGTACTGCGGCGGTAATTGGGAGTCCCTGTAAACAAGGAAGAATTGGCTGCCGTTGGTGCCGGGCCCCGCGTTGGCCATGGCCAGCGTGCCGCGCGGATACAGCACGGGCTGCTGGGCCTTCGGATCGTTCGGCGGGTACTGGTCGGTCGGGTACTCGTTGGCGAATTGATAGCCCGGCCCGCCGGTGCCGTCACCCTTGGGGTCGCCGCACTGCAGAACACCCAGTCCCTGCGATGTGGTCAGCCGGTGGCACTTGCTGTTGTCGAAATACTTTTGGCCGATCAGACTCGCGAAACTGTTGACCGTGCACGGCGATTCGTTGTTCGCCAGCATCAGGCCGATATGGCCCTGGTTGGTCACCATGCTGGCGCTCACCTGCGCCGGATCGGTCGGCACTTTGCCGGTCCGTGGCGGCTTGACCTGCTTGGCCGCCGGCTCGGATGAGGCCGGGTACTGACAGTTGGCGCCCACGTCGGCCGATGATTTGAAGGGCGGCAGTGCAGCCGCGGACGGCGTTGGTCCGGCGGGAGTCGTCGTCTCCGGTGAGCTGCTGGCGCTGCTGGTCGTCGACGCCGTATTGCTCTTCTGGTCGTGCTTGGTGTTGACGATTGTGATCACCACCGCCGCGATCACCGCCACGGCGACGATCGACGCCGCCGCGATCAGCACGATCCGGCGCGTCCTGGCTTGCTTCGCGCGCCGCTCCAGCTGCCGTTCGAGCTTGCGTTTGGCGTTGGCACGTCGCTGTTCGTTGGTCGGCACGGCCGCTATGCCTCCATGATTGGATCGGAACCCTTACGTGTGAGGTGCCCGCTCAGGCTAATGTGGGCGCCGCGACTCGTGTCAAGTGGGGCCCGTGGGAAACTGGGAAACGTGTTGATCACCGGATTTCCCGCCGGCATGTTGCAGTGCAACTGCTATGTGCTGGCGCAGCGGCCAGGGACGGACGCCGTCATCGTGGATCCGGGGCAACGGGCGATGGGCGCGTTGCGAAACATCCTGGACAAGAACCGGCTGACGCCGGCGGCGGTGCTGCTGACCCACGGCCACATCGACCACATGTGGTCGGCGCAGAAGGTGTCCGACGCTTACGGTTGCCCGACGTACATCCATCCCGAGGACAGGTTCATGCTCACCGACCCGATCTACGGCCTGGGCCCGCGCCTGGCGCAGCTGGTCGCGGGTGCTTTCTGGCGGGAGCCCAAGCAGGTCGTCGAGCTGGACCGCGACGGCGACAAGCTGGACCTGGGCAGCGTGACCGTCAACGTCGACCACACGCCGGGACATACCCGGGGATCGGTGATTTTCCGGGTGTCCGGTGACAAGGACGTCGTTTTGACCGGCGACACGCTGTTCGAGCGGTCCGTGGGCCGCACGGACCTGTTCGGTGGCAGCGGCCGCGACCTGCTGACCTCGATCGTGGACAAACTCCTGGTGCTCGACGACGAGACGGTGGTGCTGCCTGGGCACGGCAATTCCACCACCATCGGCGCCGAGCGGCGCTTCAATCCCTTCCTCGAGGGCCTGTAGCCCGTGCCTGATTTCTCAGCCTTCTCCGCACCCAAAGGGGTACCGGACTACGTCCCGCCGGACTCGGCGCAGTTCGTCGCGGTCCGCGACGGCTTGCTCTCCGCCGCGCGCCGGGCAGGATACGGCGATATCGAGCTGCCCATCTTCGAAGACACCGCGCTGTTCGCCCGAGGTGTCGGTGAATCCACCGATGTGGTGTCCAAAGAGATGTACACGTTCGCCGATCGCGGCGGTCGGTCGGTGACGCTGCGGCCCGAGGGAACCGCCGGTGTGGTGCGCGCCGTCATCGAACACGGGCTGGACCGCGGCGCGTTGCCGGTCAAACTCTGTTACGCCGGCCCGTTTTTCCGCTATGAACGCCCGCAGGCCGGCCGCTATCGCCAGCTGCAGCAGGTCGGTGTGGAGGCGATCGGCGTCGACGACCCCGCTCTGGATGCCGAGGTGATCGCCATCGCCGACGCCGGTTTCCGTTCGCTCGGACTCGACGGATTCCGCTTGGAGATCACCTCGCTGGGCGATGACAGCTGCCGCCCGCAGTACCGGGAACTGTTGCAGGACTTCCTGTTTGCGCTCGACCTAGACGAGGAAACGCGACGGCGTGCGCAGCTCAATCCGCTCCGGGTGCTCGACGACAAGCGGCCCGACGTGCGCGCCATGACGGCCGATGCGCCGGTGCTGCTCGATCACCTGTCCAACGCGGCCAAGCAGCACTTCGACACGGTGCTGGCACATCTGGACGCGATGGGAGTTCCCTACGTCATCAACCCGCGCATGGTGCGCGGGCTTGACTACTACACCAAGACCACATTCGAGTTCGTGCACGACGGTTTGGGCGCGCAGTCCGGCATCGGTGGTGGCGGCCGCTACGACGGCCTGATGCGCCGGCTCGGCGGACAAGACCTGTCCGGCATCGGATTTGGGCTCGGAGTGGACCGCACCCTGCTGGCGCTGCGCGCGGAGGGCAAGAGCGCGGCGGAGACCGCGCGCTGCGAGGTGTTCGGCGTGACCCTGAGCGAGCAGGCCAAGTTGCGCCTGGCGGTGGTGGCGGCACAGTTGCGCGCCGGCGGTGTGCGCGTCGACATGGCCTACGGTGATCGCGGGCTCAAGGGCGCGATGCGCGCGGCCGACCGCTCCGGTGCCCGGATCGCACTGGTGCTCGGCGACCGGGAGCTCGAGTCCGGCACCGTCGGGGTGAAGGATCTCGGGACGGGGGAGCAGGCCCCGCTCGCGCTCGATTCCGTTGTCGCCGAAGTGCTTTCGCGACTCGGTCGGTAGCGGTGCGGTCGGCTTGACCCGTTAGCTTTTCTTGCTTGGAATAATGATGACGACGATCAATGTGAGGATCGAGAAAAACAGTCCCAGAATTCCCCATCCAAGTGGGTTACGGCCCTTCATCATTGCGATCACTCCGCAGACTATTGCCGCGATAATGCTGCCGATGGCGACGAAAATCCCCTTGATGCCGCGGAGAATAAACCCGGCCGCGACGGGGTCCGAACTCGCCAGAATCACCGAATGCAACATGACAGGTCCTTTCGTGAGGGGCTTCGCGGTAATACCCGAACAAATGTGACGTGAAACCGCAGCTCCAATGAAGCCGCTCGCACGAATCCCGATCGGCAACACCGCATGCGGCGGCGGTGGGGTTGCTCAACCGGCCGGAAAACCGCGGCGTACGGTACGGTCCAGAATTCCGAGAGTTGCCCGCAGGGCTCCCTCGGACAGAATCGGAAAAATTCCGGCTTCCCGCCACTTCGGATCGATGTTCGACCAGTCGTAGAACGAGGTCACCACCGTGGCCGAATCGTCTTCGGCCGGTGCAAGCGCATAGCCGTAGACATGGCCGATCGGCGGCTGGATCTGGCCGAGAACCGTCCACGCGATTAACCGATCCTGCTCGAACTCCGTGATGTCGACGGTGACGTCGTATCTGCCCAATTCGGGGAAATCGTTCAACGATTCGCGGTCCATGTGGACGACGAATTGGTCACCCACACCGCGCACCGGCTCGCCGTCGGCGGCCTGCAGCATCCCTGACGAGTCAATGGCGACGTGGCCCTGCGGGTCGCACAGCACCGCGAAGATGTCCGACGCCGGTGCGGCGATTGTGCGGGAAGTCTCGATGCGGTCGGTCATTTGTCCTCGCAGCCGGCGTAGGGGCGATACGACCCGGAGCTTATCCCTGGTCTCGATCCTCGTGAGGCCGCGACGCCGCAGAGATGTCGTGCCTGCACGCGGCGACGGCAATTTGGCCGCAATGTGCGAGCCGGCCGCCTAGAGTCAAGGCGATCAGTTATGGGAGGGAGTCCAGATGATCAAACTGGGATTGACCAGATTGAGTGTAGGGGTCGGCGGCGTGGCCTTCTCGTTGACCGCTGGTGTCGGGCTTGCGTCCGCAGAGCCCGACCTGGGTCCGGCCATCAACTCGACTTGCACGTATCCGCAGTTCGTCGCGGCGCTGAACTCTCAGAATCCAACGTACGGCTCGACGCTGAACTCATCGCCGCAGTGGCAGGGAGATATGCAGATCTTCTTCACTGAGCCGCCGGGGTCGGAGCGACGCCAGCGGTTTGCCCATAACGTGGCGAACAATCCCGCGAATCAGCAGCTAATACCAATTCTTCAAAGGGCTTTTGGCACCTGCAATAATTTCTGAGCGGTTTGGGTGCGAGCTTCTTGCCTAGCCGAAGCCCGCGCATCGGCAACCTACCAAGTGTCAGCCGTCGCCATTGGCCCTGAAATCTGCACGGCGCTTGACTCTTCATCGAACGCATGTTCGAATGGTCCGTATGCGGTGGGCAAATCAGGCCGTCGCGGTCAACGGGACACCGGTCGAGGACGGGGCGCTACCGGGGCTGCAGCGCATCGGCTTCCTGCGCAGCGTGCGCTCGCCTCAGTTCGACGGGATCACCTTCCACGAGGTGGTGTGCAAGTCCGCGCTGAACAAGGTGCCGAACGCGTCGGCGCTGCCGTTCCGCTACACCGTCAACGGCTACCGCGGCTGCTCCCACGCCTGCCGGTACTGCTTCGCCCGGCCCACCCACGAATACCTGGAGTTGAACTGCGGCAACGACTTTGACACTCAGGTTGTCGTCAAGACCAACGTCGTCGAGGTGCTGCGCCGCGAGCTGCGGCGGCCGTCCTGGCGGCGCGAGACCGTCGCCCTGGGCACCAACACCGATCCGTACCAGCGGGCCGAGGGGCGCTACGCGCTGATGCCCGGCATCATCGGGGCCCTGGCCGAATCGGGCACGCCGCTGTCGATCCTGACCAAGGGCACGCTGCTGCGCCGCGACCTGCCGCTGATCACGGATGCCGCGGCCCAGGTTCCGGTCTCCGTGGCGGTGTCGCTGGCAATCGGCGATCCAGAGCTGCACAGGGACGTCGAGCCCGGCACCCCCACGCCGCAGGCGCGGTTGGGCCTGATCAGCGCGATCCGGGCCGCCGGGCTGGACTGTCATGTGATGGTCGCGCCGGTGCTGCCGCACCTCACCGATTCCGTCGAGCACCTCGACGGGCTGCTCGGCCAGATCGCGGCGGCCGGTGCCAGCAGCGTGACGGTGTTCGGCCTGCATCTGCGCGGCTCGACGCGAGGATGGTTCATGGCGTGGCTGGCGCGCTCGCATCCCGACCTGGTCGGCCGCTATCGGGAGCTGTACCGGCGCGGCGCCTACTTGCCGCAGGATTATCGCGCCATGTTGCGGGAGCGGTCCGCCCCGCTGATCGCCAAGCATCGACTGGCCGGCGATCACCGCCCGTTCGTTCAAGCGGCCTCGACAGCGCCGGCGCCGGAACCCGTTCAGCCGACGCTGTTTTGAGCTAGCCGGGCTCGGTGACCCGTCGGGCCCGCCTTCGGGCGAACGCGACGAAGTGCCGGGTGCGCCGGGTGTCTTCGGTGATGTCGTGCAGGCGGGCGGCAAGCAGATCCTGCAGCAGCAGGTGTCCCTGCTCCGCGCCCTCGGGCGACAGGACGCGCAGCGCCTGGCCGCCCGCCTCGGCGAGGACGTTCGCGGCATGCCGGAGCGTATCTCGGCTGCTGACGCTGCCGCCCGTGGGTACGGGAGACGGCTCGGGATGCATGACGTCGGCCACGAAGAAAGCCTCGAGCGGGTCGGTCGTGTAGTCGCGGGTCAGGTGCAGTCCGCGTCGGGCGATCTTCTCCGTCAGCACCGATCGGTCGAGGATGAGCACCGACGCGGCGTAGGCCGTGGTCGAGGCCACGATCAAGGGAAGCAGCGCGGGCCAGGCATGGGTGAGTTCGAGGGTGAAGACGATCCCGGTCAGCGGCGAGCGCATGACGCCGCCCACCACGGCCGCCAGCCCGAGGATCGCCCAGAAACCCGGGAACACGTTCGGCAGGCATTGCCCCACAAGGGCTCCAAGCGCACCGCCGATCATGAACACCGGCGCGAGGACACCGCCCGAGGTGCCCGACCCCAATGACAGCGACCAGATGGCGGTCTTCACGACGAGAATGCCGACGATCAGGGACAGGGCGGCGCGGCCGGTCAGCAGCTCGTCGATCACGTCGTAGCCGACGCCGAGGGCCCGTGGCTCGATCAGCCCGCCCGTTCCGATCACCAGCCCCCCGATCGCGGGCCACCACATCCAGTGGATCGGCAGGCGCGCGAAGGCGTCTTCGGCCAGATACACCAGCCGCGTGGCCGCGATGGCCACCACCGCGCCACAGGCCCCGATGACGAGGGCCAGCAGGTCGATCTTCCAGTCGACGCGAGCCAGGTGCGCAACGACCGGGAAGACCGGGTCGCCGCCGAGAATGAATTGCCGCACGACGGTCGCGACCACGACTGACGCCGTAACCGGAATCAGGCTGCGCGGCCGCCATTCGAACAGCAACAACTCGACCGCGAGCAGGATGGACGCCAGCGGCGAATTGAAGGTGGCCGCCATTCCGCCGGCGGCGCCCGACACCAGCAGGATCTTGCGCTCGTCGGCGGTCAGGTGCAGGTGTTGGGCGAGGATGGACCCGAGCGCCCCGCCGGTCATGATGATCGGCCCCTCCGCGCCGAAGGGGCCTCCGGTGCCGATGCTGATCGCCGCCGAAACAGGTTTGAGGATGGCGACTTTCGGTTCGACGCGGCTGCCCTGGGTGAGAATCGCCTCGATCGCTTCGGGCATGCCGTGGCCGCGGATTTTCTCCGAGCCCAGCCGGGCCATCACCCCCACCACCAGACCGCCGGCGACGGGAGCACCAAGCAACAACCACCACGGATGAGGGTGGGATCCCGGTGCCACCAGGCCCACGGCCCATCGCTGGTAGAAGACGAGGTTGGTTACCAGCCCGATCAACCGGAGCAGGCACCACGCCGCGGCCGCGGCAAGCGCTCCGATCGGCACGGCGAGCGCCACCGTCAGCAGCATGCGCCGGTCGACCGCGAAGTCCGCCAAGCGTCCCCCGACGACGGGACCGGGCGATTCAACCATTTCTGAAGTATTTCACAGGGATAAAATCCGCTGTGGGCATGTTGCTGGACCGGACTAGCCGGCCTTGTCGCCGCGCGGCTTGGTGAGCGTGAATTCATCGATGACGGCGACCTCGCCGAAGGGGCCGCGCAGCGCGTAGTGCGTCGCCTTGATCGAGGTGTTACCGCCGGGTTGGCCGGGGTCGACATCGAAAGCCACGAAGCCATAAGGGTTCTCGCGGTCGCGAAACGCCGACCACGGCGCGTCTTCGATGGCGTAGATCGGGGCCTTGCGGCCCAACCCGGGATCGAATGCGCCCACGCCGGTCACCACGCGGCAGCGGAGATCGGGGAAGAACATCGCGTTGCTCGGCGCCGAGGTGCCGCCGCCACCGATGACCAGGTGCACGGTTCCGCGCGTGGCGTCGATGACATCGTTTCGGGTGTCGACGGGTATCGGCGTGCGGGTGTCGGTCCCCAGCGTGCCGCGCAACGGATGCGAGCGCTCGTAATGGTGTTCGTGACCGCACACCACCAGATCGACCTGGTGCTGGTCGAACAGCGGTAGCCATTCCTCGCGGATGCCCAGGTCGGCGCCGTTGGTCTTGTCGGCGGTCGAGATCGCCGTCTGATGCATGCACACCACGACCCAGTCGATGTCACGGTCACGCCGGGCCGCGGCGAGTTCGTTTGCAAGCCAACGCTTCTGTTCGCCGCCGGAGTAGCCGTGCACATAGAAGTTGCCGCCGTCCTGGAAGGCGACGTCGTCGTTGCTCAGGCTGATCACCCGCACCGACCCGGCGGTGAACGAATACCACATGCCGCGGGTCTCCGGGCCCGCTCCGGAATCGGGCAGCGCGAAGTAGGCCTGATAGGCGCCGAAACCGATTGGCCCGTTGCCCAACTCGTTCTCGTGGTTACCCGCCGCCGGCATCCAGGGCCGGTAGCGCGCGGAGCGACTGTTGTTCTCGAACCAGTTCGACCAGGTGCGCACCCGGTCTCGGGCCAGGTTGGCGTAGCACAGGTCGCCGTTGATCAGGTTGAACAGCGGTCCCATCCGTTCGATCGCCATGGTGGTGTCGGCGGCGGCCGGCGAGCCGATGTTGTCGGTGGCGTAGCTGCCGTCGGGCATCTTGGCCAGCGCCGGAGTGGACTGGTCACCGAAGCTGGTGAACAGCAATCGTTTTCGGCCCGCCGGTGCGGTGCGCACGGTGCCCTGCTCCGGCTCCGCGCCGTCGTGCAGCGCCGCGTACACGTAGTCGGTGTCCGGAGTGAGGTTGGTCAGCCGAGCGTGGTTGACGCGAACTTCGGTGCCCGACATCGCGTCCCGGTAGGTGCGGGTATCCGCGGCCACGGTGCGCCCGAAGCCCGATGTCGGTGTTCCCAGCAGCACGCGCGGATTGCGGACCGCATCGGTGGTGTGCCAGGACACCACCACCTCGGTGCCGGCGTTCTTCCCGAATTGCAGGTGCAGCCCGCCGACCGGCGGTGCGCCATGGCGATCGGGCTGCAGCCAGGCCATCGGTCCCCGCGGGCGCGACCACAGCAGCGTGGCGCCACCCCCGAGGCCCACACCGAGAGCGGCCGACACGGCGCCGGTGGCCAGCAGCCGGCGGCGGGTCACCGCTGCGTCGGCGCTATCGGCCTGTTTCGGGGCCGGACGCGTCTCATCGCTCATGCTTGCTTCATACCGGAGCCGGGCAACGCCGGGCACAGCTGCCGGTAAACACCGAACCGCTGCTAACGAATCCGGTAGCGTTTTCGATATGACGAGCGTGATGACGAATCTGCGAAGAGGGGCCACCCCGGTCGCGTCGGCAACGTTTGCGGTGGTCGCGGCGGCGGGAGCAATACTCGGACCGGCGACGGCGCATGCCGATGGCCACCAGGTGACCTACACCGTGACGAGCCCCAACAATCTGACCGCCAACGTCTCGTACGTGAACGCCGACCCGCCCAGCCAGGCCGCTTACAACGCGGACCCGTCGAAGTTCACGACGAACGTACAGGCCCCGCTCAGCGGCGGAGCGCCGGCCGTCTACACCGTCACCTTGACGAACCCGAACCAGTGGGCGAGCGTCACCGCCAGCGGCATGCTGCACTGGCCGGATTCGGGCAACGGGCCGGCCTCGTTCCACTGCGAGATCGCCGTGGACGGCCAGGTAGTCGCGCACCAGGACGCCACCACCACCGTCACCTGCGCGGCCAGAACTTAGGGCCTAACCCAAGTCGGGCGCCGAGAAGGTGTCGCACTGCTTCGGGTCGCCGGTCTGGTAGCCGACGGTGAACCAATGCTGGCGCTGTTCCGACGAACCGTGCGTCCAGGACTCGGGATTGACCCGCCCGGTGGATTCCTTCTGGATGCGGTCATCGCCCACCGACGCCGCGGCCGAAAGGGCATCGGAAATGTCCTTGTCGCTCAACGGATCCAGGTAGGGCACACCCGTGCTCTCCTGCTTGACCGTGGAGGCGTAGTGCGCCCAGATGCCGGCGTAACAGTCGGCCTGCAGCTCGGTGCGCACGCCGTTGCCGCCGGCGCCCTGCGCACCCTGCTGCGAGCGTCCGAGCAGACCCTGCAGCTGCTGCACGTGGTGGCCGTATTCGTGGGCGACCACATATTCCTGGGCGAACGGCCCACCGCTGGAACCGAATCGATCGACCAGCTCCTGGAAGAAGTCGGTGTCGAAATAGGCGGTCTTGTCCACCGGGCAGTAGAAGGGCCCGACCGCGGTGGTCGCGTGCCCGCAGCCGGTCTCCACCGATCCGGTGAACAGCCGGACGTGGGGTCGGGTATAGCTCGGCATCAGTTGATGCCACACCGCGTCCACCGAGTTGCCGGTGGCGACGACGCGGCATTGGACGTATTTATTGGCGTCGGCGCCGGTCTTGCACTGGCTCAAATCGAAACCGGGCGCCGAGTAGCCGCCGGCGTTGGTCTGTTGCTGGTTCATCACGCGGCCGGGGTCGACGCCGAAAAACAGCGCCCCGATGAGAATGAGCAGCCCGAGGCCGCCACCCCCCATGGCCATGCCCATGCCGCCCCCACCGGACGACGAGGCGGTGCTGGTGTCGATCTGCATGCCCTCGTTGAAGGTCACGACGCTCTCCTAATGTTGCCGGGTCGCAAGGGAATCGGTGTAGCTGCGCAGGTTGCGCAGGTAGCGGCGCAGGGCCAGGTTCAGCAGCGGCCCCACCACGACCATCGCGAGCTTCGCCGGACCGGCCGGTTTCTGGGCCATGGTCCACGTCAGGCGGCAGCCACCCGGGATGACCTCGACCCGGTAATCCTCGGCGAAGGCCGCCACGGATCGGGTCGAGCATTCGTTGAACCGAAATGCCATGTGCGTGAACGGCTCCCAGGCGAGGAACTCCTCGTTGCCGACGATGCCGCCGCGCATCTCGACCACCCGGGTAGTCCCGACCCCGCGCGGTTCGGGACTGGTCCAGGTCACCTTCGTGATCACCTTCGCCCACCGCGGCCAGGACTGGGCATCGGAAAGCACCTCGAACAACCGCTCCGGGGTGATCGCCAGGTCGACGCTGTTGCGGAACCGGAACGGTGCGGTGGAGGTGAAGCTCACATCCACGCGCTCGCAGGGGAACATGACAACAACTTAGCCGGGGCCGTCGCTGGCCGCGGCCAGTAAGGGCACTATGACGTCGCTGATCGGCGTCGCCAAGCCGTGGGCCTGGCCTTTGCGAATGATCACGCCGTTGCGGATATCCCATTCCATCGGCCGCCTGTGCTCCGCGTCGGTCAGGATCGACGTGCTCATGTCTTCGGCGACGTTGCCGAACATGTCCACCAACTCGTCGACCACCGCGTCCCCCAGCCGGGCGCCCTCGGCCCGCGCGACGGCCAGGCACTCTGCGACATAGCGCCGCGACAGCGCGGCGACGTCGTCGCGGCGAAACATCCCGGACCGCCGCCGCGCCAGCGCCATGAACCCGGCCAGCGCGTTGGTGAGCAGCTTGTGCCAGAGCGCGGTGATGATGTCGGGATCGCAGTCGACCCGGCAGCCGGCCCCGCGCAGGAGTCCGGCGACGGTCTCTGCGGACGGCCCGCTTGGCAGGACCAGGGCCGCCTCGCTGCGCAATCGCACCCAGCCCTCGGGCTGCATCTGGGCCGAGTACCACACGATGCCGGGGATGACGGGGGACAGCGGGCAGTGCGGCTGCACCTGCTCGACCTGCTCGACGCCGTTTTGCAGCACCACGACGACGGTGTGGACGTCGCACAGCCGGGCCAGCCAGCCGGCTGCGGCGTCGTTCTGGGTGGCCTTGACGGCCAGCAGCACCACGTCCACCGGCCCGGTCGCCTCCGCGGGATCGGTGTGCACCGGCCCGGGAACGACGATCGGGTGGGCGCCGTCGAGCCGCAGTTCGATGGTGTCGCGCGGGGTGCGACCGCACACCATGACCGAATGGCCGGCCCGGTACAGGAGCGCGGCGGCCGTCGTGCCGACGGCGCCGGGACCGACCAGGGCGATGTTGGTAGCAGCGTCTGTGGCGATGCCACCGAAATTACCTCCTTTAGACTGGGCACTCGTTCTGGCCAGGTGAAGAGGAGTGTTTTGTGCTGCGCAGTCATGCCGCGGGTTCGCTGAGGAGTAGCGACGCCGGGCAGCAGGTGACGCTCGCGGGCTGGGTGGCCCGCCGTCGCGACCACGGCGGCGTCATCTTCATCGACCTGCGCGACGCCTCCGGGATCGCCCAGGTGGTGTTCCGCGAGAATGACGTGCTGGCCCAGGCGCACCGGCTGCGCGCCGAATTCTGTGTCGCCGTCACAGGTGTCGTCGAGATCCGCCCCGAGGGCAACGCCAACCCCGAGATCGCCACCGGCGACATCGAGGTCAACGCCACCTCGCTGACGGTGCTGGGGGAGAGCGCCCCGCTGCCGTTCCAGCTCGACGAGCCCGCCGGCGAGGAGCTGCGGCTGAAGTATCGCTACCTGGACCTGCGCCGCGACGGCCCGGCCGAGGCAATTCGGTTGCGCTCCAAGGTGAACGCCGCCGCGCGTTCGGTGCTGGCGGCGCACGACTTCGTCGAGATCGAAACCCCGACCATCACCCGCTCGACCCCGGAAGGTGCCCGCGACTTCCTGGTCCCGGCCCGGCTGCACCCCGGCTCGTTCTACGCCCTGCCGCAAAGCCCCCAGCTGTTCAAGCAGCTGCTGATGGTGGCCGGCATGGAGCGCTACTACCAAATCGCCCGCTGCTATCGGGACGAGGATTTCCGCGCCGACCGCCAGCCGGAGTTCACCCAGCTCGACATGGAGATGAGCTTCGTCGACGCCGAGGACATCATCGCCATCTCCGAGGAGATCCTGTCCGCCTTATGGGCGCTGATCGGTTACCGGATTCCGACGCCCATCCCGCGGATCAGCTACGCCGACGCGATGCGACGATTCGGCTCCGACAAGCCCGACATGCGCTTCGGCCTCGAGCTCGTCGACTGCACAGAGTTCTTCAAAGACACCACTTTTCGCGTCTTCCAGGCACCCTACGTCGGTGCGGTCGTGATGCCCGGCGGGGCGTCACAGCCGCGGCGCACGCTGGACGGCTGGCAGGAGTGGGCCAAACAGCGCGGCCACCGCGGACTGGCCTACGTGCTGATCGCCGACGACGGCACGCTGGGTGGTCCGGTCGCCAAGAACCTGTCCGACGCCGAACGTGACGGGCTGGCCGCCCATGTCGGGGCCGAGCCGGGCGACTGCGTCTTCTTCTCGGCGGGCCCGGCGAAGCCGTCGCGGGCCCTGCTGGGGGCGGCCCGCGGCGAGATCGCCGGCCGGCTGGGACTGATCGATCCGGACGCCTGGGCCTTCGTCTGGGTGGTGGACCCGCCGCTGTTCGAGCCCGCCGACGATGCGACCGCCGCCGGTGACGTGGCCGTCGGCTCTGGGGCGTGGACCGCCGTGCACCACGCGTTCACCTCACCCAAGCCCGGGCATGAGGACGCCATCGAAACCGACACGGGCGACGTGCTCGCCGACGCCTACGACATCGTCTGCAACGGCAACGAGATCGGCGGCGGCTCGATTCGTATCCACCGCCGCGACATCCAGGAACGGGTGTTCGCGGTGATGGGCCTGGACCATGCCGAGGCCCAGGAGAAATTCGGATTCCTGTTGGAGGCGTTCACCTTTGGCGCACCCCCGCACGGCGGGATCGCGTTCGGCTGGGACCGGATCAACGCGCTGCTGTCCGGGGTCGACTCGATCCGCGAGGTGATCGCCTTCCCGAAGACAGGCGGCGGCGTCGACCCGCTCACCGAAGCGCCTGCGCCCATCACCGCCCAGCAGCGCAAGGAATCCGGAATAGACGCCAAGCCCGAGCCGAAACGCTGACATAGAGCGAAGCCCGCGCGTTTGCGCTTGGGGTCAGCGAGTTTCAGGCTGCCTGATTGCGGTATCCGCGCACGGTGACCCGGTTTCTTTCCCCGAAGCGGGGCGCCGTCGACGCGGTGGCCGGCGCGGCCCAGCAGGTCGCCATGTCGGGAGCCGCAGTGATGCCCTCCTCCGACGTGATGCGAAGCCTCGGCGTGGGGCATGACGAGTGGACGCGGTTCTCCCGGCACTGGCAGCGTTTGGCGCCCGACCCGTACGCGGCGGAGTTGGGGGTCCGGCGGCTGCGCCGTTATGGCCAGTATTCGTTTCGCAACGGGGTGCTGCGCCCAATCGTGCATGACAAGTTCGTGCAGCCGCAGGATTCCAACCCCCTCTACATCGGCAGGAAGCGCGAGTTTCAGCCGCTGATCCACGCGTTCGCCAGGGATGCTTTGCTGCACAAGGTGATCGGGCTGCTGGCCCGGGTCGCGGCGGCCCTGGACGACGTGGAGCACTGGAAAGTCAGGGTGCATCCGTTCCGCACTTTGTCGTCGACCCCCGAGGGCGGCCACCCGACGCCCGAGGGCATGCACCGCGACGGCGTCACGCTGGTCAGCTCCCTGCTCGTAGCGCGGCGTAACGCAGAGGCGGCGAAAGCACCGTATGCGACGCCGATGGCCGAGAGCTGCTGGTGACGACGCTGGCCGATCCTGGCACGTTGATGCTGGGCGATGACCGCCGCACCCTGCACGGCGTTTCCCCGATCCGTCCGATCGACGACTCGCGGCCGGCGCAGCGCGACGTTCTGGTGGTCACCTTCGCCTCGGCGTGGCCGTAGCGTCGCCCTTTCGCAGGGCGGGCAGACACCCGGGTAAAGATGAGGCCTCAGTGCGGCTTTCAGTTACGGTCAAAACCCAATACTGTGACCAGGTGTTTGTCGAGGAGCCGTCACAGCGCTGCGCTGCGAACGGCAGAGCGGAATCCGGAATAGGCGCCAAGCCCGGCAAGGTTCACAGGGCATGACCGAAACGCCTGACGCTGAGACCCTCAACGCATTCAACAAGAGCATCATCGACGAATTCCGGGCCAACGACGGCAAGGTCGGCGGCCAGTTCGAGGGCGCCAACCTGCTGTTGCTCCACACGACCGGCGCCAAGTCGGGTGAGCCCCGGGTATCGCCGCTGGCCTATTTCCGACATCGACGGCAGGCTCATCATCATCGGCTCGTTCGCCGGCGCACCGGTCAGCCCGGCCTGGGTGCACAACCTGCGGGCCAACCCGCAGGCGCGGGTGGAGATCGGCACCGACACGTTCGACGTCGTCGCCCACGAGCTGCCCGCCGACGAGCGCGCCGCGCTCTTCGATAAGGTCACCGCCGTCGCGCCCGGCTTCGCCGAGTACCAGGCCAAGACCAGCCGGGTGATTCCGCTGTTCGAGTTAAACCGGACCTAGCCGGTGGGCACTTCGCGGCCGGCGGTGCCCTCGTTGGCCCTCGCCGTCGCGCGTGCCGGCAGCCACCGGCTGCGGATGGTGTGGTTCAACCTGGTGCAGACCGCCGTGGCCGCGGGCCTGTCCTGGTACCTGGCCCACGACGTGCTGGATCACCCGCAGCCGTTCTTCGCGCCGATCGCCGCCGCGGTGTCGTTGTCGACCAGTAACGTGCTCCGCGCGCAACGCGCCGTCCAGATGATGATCGGGGTGACCCTGGGCATCGGGGTGGGCTCGCTGGTGCAGGGCCTGCTCGGGCCCGGCGACGTGCCCATCGCGGTGGCCGCCGTGCTGGCGCTGGGCGCCGCGGTGTTCATCGGCGGCGGCTTCATCGGGCACGGGATGATGTTCGCGAACCAGACGGCGGTGTCGGCGATCCTGGTGCTGGCCCTCTACCGCGGCGGCGTCGGGCTGGAACGCATCTTCGACGCGCTGATCGGCGGCGCGGTGGCCATCGTCTTCGCCGTCTTGCTGTTCCCCGCCGATCCGCGCAAGGTGCTGGGCAATGCGCGCCTAGGGGTGTTCGGCGTGCTGCACGACGTGCTGTCGCGGGCCGCGGACGTCGCCGCCGGACGCAAGGTTCCGCCGCCGGATTGGCCGCTGACGGCGGTCGATCGGGTGCACGAAGAGCTCAGCGGTCTGCTCGAGGCACGCACCACCGCCCGCCACATCGTCACCATCGCACCGCGACGATGGGGGCTGCGGGAGGCGATCGAGGCCGCCGACCATCAGGCCGTGCACGTGGCGTTGTTGGCCGGCTCGGTGCTGCAACTGGCCCGCGCCGTCTCGCCCGGCCCCGATCCCATCTCGGACGGCGGCCGCGAACGCCTCCCGCGTTCCATTCACACGGTCCTGGTGGTGCTGTCGGCCGCGACCGCGCTCGCCGATCCCGATCCCGCAGGCGCCTGCGCGTACGCCGCCTCGGCGCGCCACCACGCCGCGGAATTGCAGTCCGATGCGCGCGAGAAGACGCAGGTGATTTTGGCCGACGCCGTCAGCGCCTGCGTCGACGACCTGCAACGGGTCATCGACCTGCGACGCGTCTGAGCGGCTCAGCGCGAGTCGGCGAGGAACTCCTGGACCAGTTTGCGCGGCGCCTGGGTGAGCCACGCCTCGGTGATCAGATCCTCGAGGTCGCGCACCGAGATCTCGGCCAGGTTCACCAGCACCGCGGGGTAGCCGTCGAAGTGTGGAGTGGTGAAGTAGATGCTCGGCTCGTCGTCGATCAGCGCGAACTTGACGCCCTCGTCCGACACCCGAACACCCAGGATGTCGCCTTGCGGTGGCCGGGGCCCGTCGCGTTCCAGCGCCTCTCGTTCGGAGGGCCGCAGCGGCCGCTCCCAGGCCAGCAACTTCTTGCCGACCCGCCAGTCGTGCGGTGACGGCTCGGAAGTGAGCGCCAGCTCACCAACGATGCGGGCGACCTCGCCCCACGTGGCCACCACACGATTGTGCTCTCGTTTTGGCGTGAGTGCCGTCGGATCGGCAAACGGTTGGTGACGGGGGTGTTCGCGCGGGCCCCACCCGACCGGCCGGCGTGTGATGATCAGCGGTGACGAGGAGGAAGCGCTTGCCAGCAGAACCAGGCGAACACGGCGCCGCGGTGGCCCGCCGCCACCGGGTCACCCACCGCACCGAGTACCGCTACTCCGACGTCGTGACCAGCTCTTACGGTCGCGGATTTCTGACTCCGCGCGACTCGCTGCGCCAGCGCTGTGTCGCGCACCGGCTGATCATCGATCCCGCCCCCGCCGACAGCTCGACCAGCGAAGACAGCTACGGCAACATCAGCTCCTATTTCCACGTGACCCAGCCGCACCGCGCCCTGAGGGTGACCAGCGACTCCGTCGTCGACGTCTATCCCCCCGCCCCGAATCTCTACACGGGCGGCCCTGCGGCGCAACCGTGGGAGGATGCCCGGCCGGTCGGGTCCGGCGGAGCGTTGGCGACCGAGTTCACCCTGGACCTGAATCCACCCGAAATCACCGACGACGTCCGCGACTACGCGGCGCCCAGCTTTACGCCCGGACGTCCCCTGATCGAGGTGCTGCGGGATCTGGCGTCGCGCATCTTCAGCGACTTCACCTACCGGTCGGGATCGACGACGATTTCCACCGGAGTCAATGAGGTTCTGGCCGCCCGGGAAGGGGTATGTCAGGACTTTGCCAGGCTGGCGATCGCCTGCCTGCGAGCCAACGGTTTGGCGGCCAGTTACGTATCCGGGTATCTGGCCACCGACCCGCCACCCGGAAAGGATCGGATGATCGGCATCGACGCCACCCACGCCTGGGCGGCGGTGTGGACTCCCCAGGAGGCCGGCCAATTCGACTGGCTGGGGCTTGATCCCACCAACGACCAGCTGGTCGACGAGCGCTACATCGTCGTGGGCCGGGGACGTGACTACGCGGACGTCCCGCCGCTGCGCGGCATCATCTACACCGACTCAGAACACAGCGTGATCGACGTCGCCGTCGACGTGGTGCCCTTCGAAGGCGATGTGCTTCATGCGTGATTTCCACTGCCCCAATTGCGGCCAGCGCCTGGCGTTCGAGAACTCGGCGTGCCTGTCGTGCGGCAGCGCGCTGGGCTTCTCCCTCAACCAGATGGCGCTGCTGGTGATCGCCAAGGGAAACGAGGGCGAGCACGCCGGCGCCGTGGACGCCGACGAGTATCAGCTGTGCGGCAATCTCCATCTGGCCGAATGCAATTGGCTGGTGCCGAAGAACGACTACGGCAGGCTCTGCGAGTCGTGCTCGCTGACCACGGTGCGGCCCAACGATGCCGATAAGGCAGGGCTGGTCGAGTTCGCCCGGGCCGAGGCCGCCAAACGCCGGCTGATCGTCGAGCTGCACGAGCTGAAGCTGCCGATTATCGGCCGCGACGCGGATCCAAACCAAGGGCTGGCATTCCACCTGCTGTCCAGCGCCGAGGAGAAGGTGATGACCGGGCACGACAACGGCGTCATCACACTGGATTTGGCCGAAGGTGACGACGTGCACCGCGAGCAGCTGCGGGTCGAGATGGACGAGCCCTACCGCACCCTGCTGGGGCACTTTCGGCACGAGATCGGGCACTACTACTTCTACCGGTTGATCGCTCCGTCCACCGAATACCTCGCGCAGTTCAACGAGTTGTTCGGCGATCCAGACGCCGACTACCAGGCGGCGCTGGACCGCCACTACAGCGGCGGTCCGCCGAAGGGATGGCAGGACAACTTCGTATCGTCTTATGCCACCATGCATCCCGCCGAGGACTGGGCCGAGACGTTCGCCCACTACCTGCACATCCGCGACGCGCTCGACACCTCGGCGTGGTGCGGATTCGCGCCGGCGACGGCGACCTTCGACCGGCCTGTCCTGGGGCCCAGCGCTTTTCAGACGATCATCGACATGTGGCTGCCACTGTCGTGGTCGCTGAACATGGTGAACCGTTCGATGGGCCACGACGACCTCTATCCGTTCGTGCTGCCGGCCGCCGTGCTGGAGAAGATGAAGTTCATTCACACCGTGATCGACGAGATCACGTCGGAGGCCAGGGGACCCGCGGCGATCGCCGGCTAGGCCGCGCCCGGGGCCGATAAAACTAGGCCGGCATCACCCGGCGTTCGTCGGGGCCCCACAGTGGCTGCATGCCGCCGGGCAACGCCAGCTGGGTGGTGGTGATGGCGTCGGCCAGGCTGCGCAGCTCGTTGTGCACCGCGCCGAGCAGCTCCGCCAGTTCGGTGCGCCGCCCGTCGCCGCTGACCCGTGCGAGCTCGGCGGGATGGGACCGCCGCAGCAGGGTGCCCATCTCGTCCACCAGCCGTTCCGGGCGCGACGACCCCGACGAACCGGGCACGTCCTTGAGGTTGATTCGCAGCCGCTCCAACTGATACAGCAACGACCGCGGGTTCTGCCCATCGAACAGCATCAGTTCAGCCAGGGCGGCCACGCTGATCGCGCCCACCGTGCGGCGCCGGTAGATGACCGAGGACTCGCAGGCCACCAGGGTCGACTCGATGACCGTTTGCTCGGCCGCGGCACCGCGGACCACGGTCAGCGTCGCCTGTAGCAACGCCGTGAGCCACAGGCCGCGCTCGATGCGCTTGCCGATGTCCATCATCGTCCAGCCCACGTCACGCACCATCGACTCACCGGCAACCCCCGACAGGGTCAGCATGCCGGCCAGCGTCTGGGTCTGAGCCCGGGTGAGCAAGGCATCGGCCTCCGAAAGTGATTCCGGCGGCTCGCTTTTCAGTGCGAGCGCGCGCTCCACCCCGGCCAGCACCATCCAGGTGTCGTTGGACATCTGGTCGCGCACCGCCCGGGCGGCCAACGCCAGGCCCTCCACCGACTGCACCAGCGAGCCGGAGCGGTTCGGATCAACGGTCAGTGACCACAGCGTGGAGGGGGTCACGGCGATCATCTCGGCGTTGTCGCCGTCGGCCGTGGTGTCGGTTCCGGTGATTCGGCCCAGCGCGGTCATCAACACCGGCACGCATTCGCTTTCCTCGCTGTGCTGGTGACGCCGGTAGACGTGGAACCGGTCGCGGGTGACGATGAGCAGCCGCGCCATGCTTTCCGCGCGCTCACCGTAGCGGCCGATCCAGAACAGGTCGGACAGCACGCGTGGGGAACTGACGCCCCAGGTGCCCGCCGCCGTCTTCTCCGGCGTCGGAAGGCTGATCGTCTCGGCCCTCGCGCGCTCGGTGGGCCGCACCCAGACATCCTTGGCCGCAATGGTTTTCAATGCATACGCGGCGGATCCAGTCGCCAGCACGTAGCCGATGCCGCCGATCATCGGCGCATAACCGCCGCGCTGGGCCACGGTGAACAGCCGGATGCCGACGCCCGCCGACGACAGCACGCCGGCGTGGTCGGTCGGCGCGGACGAGAATTGCGGCAGCTCCTGACCGATCCACTGCCACGGCATCTTCTCGATCCGGTCCGCCAAGCGCGTCAGCTGTTGCGACGAAAGTGTGGGCCCGACAAGGGTTTTGTCGGCAATGGTGGACTTCACCAACAACGACGGCAGATTCGCCAGCAGGTGTGAGCGTTCGGCGTCGATGCCACCCCAGTAGACCGGTGCGGTGGGCAGCTGCAACGGTTCCGACAGCAGGTGCTCGGCCATCGCGGGAAGGAAACGAAGCAGCCCAGGGTTTTCCAGGATCCCGCTGCCCAGCGTGTTGACGACGGTCACCGTCCCGCGGTGCTGCGCCTCGACCAAACCGGCCACGCCGAGCCGGGAGTCGGCGCGCAGGTCCAGCGGGTCCGTGTACTCGGCGTCGACCCGGCGAAGCACGACATCGACGCGTTTCAGGGTGCCCAGCGAGCGCATCCACAACATGCCGTCGCGCACCACCAGGTCGGCGCTTTCCACCATCGGGAACCCCAGCAGGGTGGCCAGATACGCCTGGTCGAACGCGGTCTCTGAGTAGATGCCCGGGGAGAGCACCACCACGACCGGGTCGTGGGCGTCGTCGGGCGCCGCGTCGATCAGCGCCAGCCGCAGCGCCTGGGCGAACGGAGTGGTCGGCCGCGGAGCGATCCGCTCGTAGAGGTCGGGAATGGAGTGCGCGACGACGCGTCGGTCGGCCAGGGCATACCCGGCTCCCGAGGGCGCCTGGGTGCGATCGGCGTTGACGACGAACGCGCCGTCCGGTCGCCTGCTGACGTCGCAGGCATGCATGAAAAGTTGATGGCGCCCGGGGATTTCGATTCCATTGGCCGCGCGCACGTATCCGGGGTGGCCGAACAGCAGCTCAGGGGGCAGTACCCCTTCGGTGAGCAGCCTGCGCGGGCCGTACAGGTCGGCCAGCACGGCGTCGAGCACCCGCGACCGCTGCAGCAGCCCGGCCTCGAGCGCCTCCCAGTCGGGCGCGGACAGCACTATCGGCAGGGTGTCCAGCTGCCAGGGCCTGGGCTCCTGGCCGCGGCCGCCGGGTTCGACGTCGGTGTAGGTGATGCCGTCGTTGTCGATCAGGCCGCGCACCACCGAGCGCAGCCGATCCAGCCCCGCGCGGCCGCGTTCCGCGATCACGTCGGCCAGCTCGGCCCACGCCGGGCGCACCTGGCCATCCCGGTCGACGAATTCGTCGTAGCCGCTGGCCGGCCCGTGCCGCAGATCGAACAGGGCTTCCTGCGCCCGCGCGGCGCAATACCCGGTCAGCAGGCGATCGGCGTCGTGGCGCGCGGTGCCGGCCGTCGAGCCGGGCCCAGCCGGTCCAGCGGTGCCGAATGTCATGTCCGCAAACAAGCCGCCTCGGTCGACGGAAACGTCACTGGCTCAACGGCGCGACCGATCCGCCGGACAAGCGGCGGTACGTATAGACCTGGATCAGCAGCGCTATCGGTGCGGCGGCGATGAGGCCGACGAAACACAGCAGGAAACCGACCAGCACGACGGCGGCCTGCACCAGCCAGGACAGCAGGGTGCTGCCGATATTGGAGCGGACCGTGGTGAAGCTCGCCTTCAACGCCGCGATCGGCGGCAGACCGCGATCCGTCGCGAACGCAATGGTGAACAGCGTGAAAAAGCTGAACACAGCGACCGCCAGGTGGGCCACAATGCCGAAGATGACCGTCGGCGGGATCATCGACAGCGCTCCTAGGGCCGCGCTGATCACCGCGAGCAGGGCGGCTGCGACGATCACGGTGCCGAAGTTGCGCGGTTTGAAGAACGACGTGACGGTGACCGGCTTGCCATCGGCGATGTCCAGGGTGCCCGACAAGTACGCCGCCTGCACGAAGATGGCGTAGACGAACGTCGCCAACTCCACCGCGATGCCGGCGAGCGTGGCTGTGTTGGAGGCACTGTCGTCGGCGTTGGCGCCGCCCGCCAGGACATACACCAAGATCCACACGACAACGCCGATCAGCAAGTACACCAGCAACGCCAGGATCAGCGGCATCGCATTCTTGCCGAACTTGTTCCATGCCCAGGAGAAGGCTTCGCCGATGCTGAACCGCTGGTGTCCCCCGGCGGGATACCCGTGCGGCGGGTAGCCCGGCTGCGGCGGCCCATACCCGGGTGGCCCGTAGCCGGGCGGACCGTATCCGGGAGGTCCGTACCCGGGAGGCGGGGGAGCACCGTAGCCCGGTTGCTGGGGCGGCCCGTATCCGGGAGGCGGCCCGTATCCGGAGGGCGGACCGTAGCCGGGGGGCGGACCGTAGCCCGGCGGTGGCCCATACCCTGGCGGCGGCCCTTGCGGCCCGTAGCCGGAAGGCGGGTGGCCGGCGAGGTGAGGGTCACCCTGCGGCTCGCTCGGATTGCCGGGGTACTCCGGGGGTTGGCTCATTGCCACTCCTACGTCGTCGAAGGGCATGCGTCGCAGAACGTAACAAGTATCCGACGGCTTTTGGAGCCCCGCCATCTGAGGCGTGGCCGTGTCGCGGCTTCGTGGTATGCCTGAAGCCGTGTCCGATGGTCTGTTTGACCTACCCGGCGCGCCGCAGCCATCCGATCACGGGCTGGGCGTGTCGGGCGGCGCACCGCTGGCCGTCCGGATGCGCCCGGCATCGCTGGACGAGGTGGTGGGCCAAGACCATCTGCTCGCGCCGGGGTCGCCGCTGCGCCGCCTCGTCGAGGGTTCGGGTGTGGCGTCGGCCATCCTGTACGGGCCGCCCGGGAGCGGCAAGACGACGCTTGCCGCACTGATCTCGCAGGCGACCGGCCGCCGGTTCGAGGCGCTGTCGGCCTTGTCGGCCGGCGTCAAAGACGTTCGGGCGGTGATCGACACCGCGCGCCGGGCGCTGTTGTCCGGTGAGCAGACGGTGCTGTTCATCGACGAGGTGCACCGGTTCTCCAAGACCCAGCAGGACGCGCTGCTTTCTGCGGTGGAGAACCGGGTGGTGCTGCTGGTGGCGGCAACCACGGAGAACCCCAGCTTCTCGGTGGTGGCGCCGCTGCTGTCGCGCTCGCTGATCCTGCACTTGCGGCCGCTGAGTCCCGACGACGTCCGCGCCGTGGTGCAGCGCGCGATCGACGACCCCCGCGGGCTGGGCGGGCAGGTCACCGTCGTGCCCGAGGCCGTCGACCTGCTGGTGCGGTTGGCCGCGGGTGACGCCCGGCGCGCGTTGACCGCGCTGGAGGTTGCGGCCGAGGCGGTGGAACCCGGTGGCGAGTTGACCGTCGCCGCCGTCGAGCAGTCTCTGGACGAAGCCGCGGTGCGTTACGACCGCGACGGCGACCAGCACTACGACGTCATCAGCGCCTTCATCAAGTCGATCCGCGGCTCCGACGTCGACGCCGCGCTGCACTATCTGGCCCGCATGCTGGTCGCCGGGGAGGACCCGCGGTTCGTCGCGCGCAGGCTGATGATCCTGGCCAGTGAGGACATCGGCATGGCCGACTCGGCCGCGCTGCAGGTCGCGGTCGCTGCTGCGCAGACCGTGGCGCTGATCGGAATGCCCGAGGCGCAGCTGACCCTGGCGCACTGCACGATCTATCTGGCCACGGCGCCGAAGTCGAACGCGGTCACCACGGCACTGGGCGCGGCGATGAGCGACATCAGGGCCGGCAAAGCCGGATTGGTTCCGCCCCACCTGCGCGACGGGCACTATTCGGGCGCGGCGGGCCTGGGCAACGCGCAAGGCTACAAGTACTCGCACGACCACCCGGATGGTGTTGTCGGGCAACAATATCCACCCGATGAACTGGTGGGTGTCGACTACTACCGGCCCACCGGCCGCGGCGGTGAGCGCGAAATGGCGGGCCGGCTGGATCGGTTGCGGGCGATCATCCGCAACAAAAGGGGACGGTCTTGAAAACCTTCACCGACGAAGAGATGGGCCGGCTGCTGCCCGCCGCCAAGCCCTACAGCGTCGTCATCCTCAGGCGCGGCCCGAGATTCGGCGACGAGTCGTCGGTAAGCGTCATCTGGGAGCACGGCCGGCGCAATTTCGGGCTGCGCGACGACGGCGTGCTCGCCGTGGTCCTGCCGGTCACCGACGAATCCGATGTCTGCGGCATCGGGGTGTTCGCGGCCACGGTCGACGAGACCACCGGGATCATGAGCGACGACCCCGGGGTGGCGGCGGGCGTCTTCACCTACGAGGTGCACGCCTGCCGCGGATTCCCCGGCGACGCCTTGCCTTGAGCCGGCCCTGCCGGCCGTCAGACCAGTTCGGGCACCCGCAGGTGGGCGATCGCCAGCTCGAACTCCGCCACGTCGATCACCTCGGCGCCCAGCTCGCGCACCCGCCTGCTGCGCAGTTCGCTGGCCCGGTCGCGGTTGCGGGCCAGCGCCTCCATCGAGTCGAACGTGGAGCAGGTGACGGCCCGGCGGCACGCGGGGTGGTCGACGAGCAGGCTGGCGCTGCAGAACCCGTCCAGTTCCTCCATCTCGGGCAGCACCGAGGACCGGTAGAAGTCCAGGGACCGGTTGAGCTGATCCGGCACCACCTTGAGCCAGGTGGCGCGTACACACGCGCCCTGGCGGGACGGGTGGTCGCGGTGCAGCATGGCGATGTCCCATTCCTCGACGCGCGCGCTGCCGTCGAACATCAGCGCCGCCCGGTCACGGATGGGCGCCACCCGCTCGGCGCTGGCGCGCATCGCGTCGATGGTCTCCCACGAGCTGGTGGCGATGCAGGTGCCGGATTGCCGGTCGACCAACAGCGACAGCCCCACACACCCGTCGATCTCCATGAGGGCGGGCATGACGACGTCGCGAATGTGCGCAATTCCGATGTCGACCGATAGTGGTTGCGCCTGGATGGTGGTGGAGCGTGCGTACACGGTTGGCCCCTCCTGTGTCGGGGCGGCGCCCCGGTGGCGCCACCGGTCCCACCCGCTACCTTCCTCCTGCCCGTCGTGTGCCGCAATGCCCAATTGTGCCCCGCCTCACAAACGATTGGCTGGTCGCGACACCGGCACCGTAGGCTTGGCAGGGTGCATACCGATGTGTTGGACCTGGACACGTCGCGCCGTCGCATCGTCGATCTCACCGAGGCGGTGCGCGGGTTCTGTTGGTCGCGCGGGGACGGCCTGTGCAATGTGTTCGTCCCGCACGCCACGGCGGGGGTGGCCGTCATCGAGACGGGCGCCGGTTCCGACGACGACCTGCTGGACACGCTGGAGCGGCTGCTGCCGCGCGACGACCGGTACCGGCACTCGCACGGCTCTGCGGGCCACGGCGCCGACCATGTGCTGCCGGCGCTCGTCGCGCCGTCAGTGACGGTTCCGGTCTCGGCGGGGGAGCCGATGCTAGGCACGTGGCAAAGCATCGTCCTGGTAGACCTCAACCGGGACAACCCCCAACGATCGGTCCGGCTGAGCTTTCTGGAGGGTTAGCTCCCCGGGTGCCCGGCGCGCCGGGGCAGGTACTGTGAGCGGTCGATATGCGTCGTCGGGCGGGCTCCCATAATCCGGCGAATAGGCTGGAAATGAGACGTCGATGTTGAAGGAAGAAGCGGACTCCGAAAGTGCAGACACACGAGATCAGGAAACGATTTCTTGATCATTTCGTGAAGGCGGGCCACACCGAGGTGCCGAGCGCATCGGTGATCCTCGACGACCCCAACCTGCTGTTCGTCAACGCGGGCATGGTGCAGTTCGTGCCCTACTTCCTGGGCGCCCGCACCCCCGAATACCCGACCGCCACCAGCATCCAGAAGTGCATCCGCACCCCGGATATCGACGAGGTCGGTATCACCACCCGGCACAACACCTTCTTTCAGATGGCCGGCAACTTCTCGTTCGGCGACTATTTCAAGCGTCGCGCCATCGAGCTGGCCTGGACCCTGCTGACCAACGGCGTCGAGCAGGGCGGTTACGGCCTGGATCCCGAACGCATCTGGACGACGGTCTTTTTCGACGACGACGAGGCCGTGCAGCTGTGGCAGGAGATCGCCGGCCTGCCGGAGGATCGCATCCAGCGCCGCGGCATGGAAGACAACTATTGGTCGATGGGCATCCCCGGCCCGTGCGGCCCGTCCTCGGAGATCTACTACGACCGTGGGCCGGAGTTCGGCGTCGAGGGCGGCCCGATCGTCAACGAGGACCGCTACATCGAGATCTGGAATCTCGTCTTCATGCAGAACGAACGCGGCGAGGGCACCGGCAAAGCCGACTTCGAGATCCTTGGGCCATTGCCCCGCAAGAACATTGACACCGGCATGGGTGTGGAGCGGGTCGCCTTCATCCTGCAGGGCGTGCACAACGTGTACGAGACCGACCTGCTGCGCCCGGTCATCGACACCGCGGCCGCGCGGGCCCCCCGCGGGTATGACGTGGGCAACCACGACGACGACGTGCGCTACCGGGTCATCGCCGACCACAGCAGGACCGCGGCCATCCTGATCGGCGACGGTGTGACGCCCGGCAACGACGGACGCGGTTACGTGCTGCGCCGGTTGCTGCGCCGGGTGATCCGCTCGGCCAGGCTGCTCGACATCGAGGGACCCATCGTCGGTGACCTGATGGCCACCGTGCGCGACGCGATGGGTCCGTCGTATCCCGAGCTCGTCACCGACTTCGACCGGATCCGGCGCATCGCCGTCGCCGAGGAGACCGCGTTCAACCGCACACTGGCGGCGGGCTCGAAGTTGTTCGACGAGGTGGCCGGCACCACCAAAGCCAAAGGTGTGCAAGCGATTTCGGGTTCAGACGCCTTCACCCTGCACGACACCTACGGGTTCCCGATCGAGCTCACGCTGGAAATGGCGTCCGAGGCCGGTCTGCGCGTGGACGAGGTCGGCTTCCGGGAACTGATGGCCGAACAGCGCCGGCGCGCCAAGGCCGACGCCGCCGCGCGCAAACACGCTCACGCCGACCTGACCGCCTATCGCGAACTCGTCGACGCAGGCCCCACCGAGTTCACCGGTTTCGATGAACTGGCCTCCGAGGCAAGGATTCTGGGGATCTTCGTCGACGGCAAACGGGTTCCGGTGGTCACCCACGGCACCGAGGGAGCCGACCGGGTCGAACTCGTGCTGGACCGCACCCCGCTGTACGCCGAGGCCGGCGGCCAGATCGCCGACGAGGGCACCATCAGCGGAACGGGCGCCGGCGAGACCGCCCGCGCGGCCGTCACCGACGTGCAGAAGATCGCCAAAACCCTGTGGGTGCATCGGGTCAACGTCGAATCGGGCGAATTCGTGGAGGGCGACACCGTCATCGCGGCGGTCGACCCACAGTGGCGCCGCGGCGCCACCCAGGGCCACTCGGGCACCCACATGGTGCACGCGGCGCTGCGACAGGTCCTGGGGCCCAACGCCGTTCAGGCTGGGTCGCTCAACCGCCCGGGCTATCTGCGGTTCGACTTCAACTGGCAAGGGCCGCTTTCGGAGGACCAGCGCACCCAGGTCGAAGAGGTGACCAACCAGGCCGTGCAGGCCGACTTCGAGGTGCACACGTTCACCGAGCAGCTGGAGAAGGCAAAGGCGATGGGCGCGATGGCCATGTTCGGCGAGTCCTACCCCGACGAGGTCCGGGTCGTGGAGATCGGCGGCCCGTTCTCGCTGGAGCTCTGCGGCGGCACCCACGTGCACAACTCGGCTCAGATCGGGCCGGTGACGATCCTGGGCGAATCCTCGGTCGGTTCCGGGGTGCGCCGGGTGGAGGCCTACGTCGGGCTGGAGTCGTTCCGGCACCTGGCCAAGGAACGCGCGCTGATGGCGGGGCTGGCGTCGTCGCTGAAGGTGCCCTCCGACGAGGTGCCCGCCCGGGTGGCCAACCTGGTGGAGCGACTCAAGGCGGCGGAGAAGGAACTCGAACGCGCCCGGCTGGCCGGTGCGCGGGCCGCCGCGACCAACGCCGCGGCCGGCGCGGAGCGTATCGGTAACGTCCGGGTGGTGGCGCAACGGATGTCCGGCGGAATGACGGCGGCGGATCTGCGCTCCCTGGTCGGCGACATTCGCGGCAAGCTGGGCAGCGATCCCGCGGTGGTCGCGCTGATCGCCGAGGGCGAAGGCGGGGCGGTGCCGTACGCCGTCGCCGCCAATCCGGCCGCCCAAGAGCTGGGGCTGCGCGCCGACGACCTGGTCAAGCAGCTCGCCGCGGCCGTCGACGGCCGGGGTGGTGGCAAGGCGGACCTGGCGCAGGGCTCCGGCAAGGATCCGGGCGGCATCGACGCGGCGCTCGACGCGGTACGTTCCGAAATCGCCGTGATAGCGCGGGTCGATTGAGTGGTCTCAGCACAGCACCGCTTACCAGACCGGCCCGGCGATCCTCACCAGGACCCGGGCCGGGGACGACGGCTCGGCATCGACGTGGGCAGCGTGCGCATCGGCGTGGCCTGCAGCGATCCCGATGCCATCCTGGCCACCCCGGTCGAAACCGTCCGCCGCGACCGCACCGGCAAACACATGCGCCGACTGGCCGCGCTGGTGGCCGAATACGAGGCCGTCGAGGTGGTGGTCGGCCTGCCGCGCACGCTGGCCGATCGCACCGGCCCGTCGGCCCTCGACGCGATCGAGGTGGCGGACGCGCTGGCGGAAGTGCTGGCCCGCCGTGTCCCGCCCACCCCGGTGCGGCTGGCCGACGAGCGGCTGACCACGGTGGCGGCGCAGCGATCGCTGCGCGCGGCGGGAGTGCGGGCCAAAGAGCAGCGGGCGGTGATCGATCAGGCCGCGGCGGTGGCGATCCTGCAGAGTTGGCTGGATCAGCGCCGCGCGGCAGTGGCGGGGGAGCTCAGCGATGGTTGACAGCGCACGGCGGGAACGAGCCGAGCCCGAGGCGGTGGGCGCGCCGCCGCGGCGCAGGGCCAGCCGCGTCGCCCGCAACAAGGCCAAGCGGGGCCGCCGCCGGCGGCGCTTCGCCGTCACGGTCGTGCTCGCGGTGTTCGTCGTGGTGGTGCTCGCCGGTGTGTTCGTGGGCGGCAGGTTCTGGCACACGCTGTTCGGGCCCGGCGACGATTACAGCGGTAGCGGCAAGCGCGACCTGGTGATACAGGTGCAGGCCGGTGACTCGACCACCAATATCGGCGAGACGCTGCAAAAAGAGCAGGTCATCAAGACGGTGCGGGCGTTCGTCAACGCGGCGCACGGCAACAGCGCCATCAACTCGATTCAGCCCGGCTTCTACCGGATGCGCACCGAAATCCCGGCGGCCAATGCCGTCGCGCGGCTGACCGACCCGAAGAGCCGCGTGGGCAGGCTGGTCATCCCCGAAGGCCGTCAGCTCGACGACACCACCGACATGAAGACCAACGTGGTGACGCCGGGGATCCTGACGCTGATCTCGCGCGCCACCTGCGTGAATCTCGACGGTGACACGCACTGCCTGCCGGTGCAGGACCTGCGCGCCGCCGCGACCAACAGCAGCACCGCGGCGCTGTCGGTGCCGCCCTGGGCGCTCGAGCCGGTCAACGAGCTCGGCAGGGACCACCGCCGGATCGAGGGCCTGATCGCGCCCGGCACCTTCAATCTGGATCCATCCGCTTCGCCGGAGAGCATCCTGGCCACCCTGATCGGGGCGGGAGCCGAGGAGTACCTGAAGTCCGGGCTGGTGGACACCGCCCAGGCGATGGGCCTGTCGCCGTACGACATCCTGGTGGTGGCCTCGCTGGTGCAGCAGGAGTCGAACTCCCAGGATTTCGCCAAGGTGGCGCAGGTCATCTACAACCGCCTGCACGCCCACCACACGCTCGAATTCGACTCGACGGTCAACTACCCGCTGGACCGCCGCGAGGTGGCCACCAGCGACGCCGACCGGACGCAGAAGACGCCGTGGAACACCTACGTGTCGCAGGGCCTGCCGGCCACCGCGATCTGTTCGCCCGGCACCGACGCGCTGCACGCTGCCGAGCACCCGCAACCCGGTGACTGGCTGTACTTCGTCACCATCGACGCGCAGGGCACCACGCTGTTCACCCGCGACTATCAACAACACCTGGCCAACATCGAGCTGGCCAAGCACAACGGTGTCCTCGACAGCACGCCCCGCTAGCGCGGCGCCCCGCAAGGCGGCCGTGCTCGGCAAGCCGATCGCCCACTCGAAGTCCCCGCAGCTGCACCTGGCCGCCTACCGGGCGCTGGGCCTGGCCGGCTGGACCTACGAGCGCATCGAATGCGACGCCGAGCAGCTGCCCGGCGTGGTCGGCGGTTTCGGGCCCGAATGGGTCGGGGTGTCGGTGACCATGCCCGGCAAGTTCGCCGCCCTGCGGTTCGCCGACGAGCGCACCGACCGTGCCCAACGGGTGGGGTCGGCCAACACCCTGGTTCGCACGCCGACGGGCTGGCGGGCCGACAACACCGACATCGACGGCGTCGCCGGCGCGCTGGGTAGCGCTTCTGGATGGGCGCTGGTCTGTGGATCGGGCGGCACCGCGCCGGCGGCCGTCGCGGGCCTGGCCCAACTGGGCGTCGCCGGCATCACCGTGGTGGCCCGCAACCCCGACAAGGCGGCCCGGTTGGTCGACCTGGGCAACGAGCTGGGCGTGCCGACGCGGTTCTGCCACCTGGACGGCGACGGGCTGGCCGACGAGGTGGCGGCCGCTGAGGTGCTGGTCAGCACCATCCCGGCCGACGTGGCCGCGCGCTATGCCGGCACCTTCGAACGCATCGGTGTGCTTTTGGACGCCGTGTATGACCCGTGGCCCACCCCGCTGGCCGCCGCGGTGAGTGCCGCCGGTGGCCGGGTGATCAGCGGTCTGCAGATGCTGCTGCATCAGGCTTTCGCGCAGGTGGAACAGTTCACGGCGCGGCCCGCACCGCGCGAGGCCATGACTTGCGCGGTGACCGCACCGGATTAGCCTGCCCCGCATGCGGATTGCCGGCGGCCTGTCTGGTGCTGGCCTGGTTGGCGGCCTTGAGTCGCTATGACATCCGGGAACGCCGGTTGCCCAACCCCCTGACGCTGACCGGCGCCGCGGCGATCCTGGCGGTCGCGACGCTGGCCGGGCGCGGGTCGCCGGCGCTGGCCGGAACCGTGGCGCTGACCGCGATCTATTCGGCGGTGCACTGCGCGGCGCCGGGCGGAATGGGCGCCGGCGACGTCAAGCTGGCCCTGGGTCTGGGCGCGTTGACCGGTTGTTTCGGTGTCGGCGCGTGGTTTCTGGCGGCGGTGGGCGCGCCGCTGCTGACCGCGATGCTCGGGGTGGTCTCGCTGATGCGGCGTGCCGGTGGCACGGTGCCGCACGGGCCGTCGATGTGTCTGGCAAGCGCGGCGGCCGTGGGGCTGGCGCTGCTCTGAGTCCCTCAGTTCGGGGCGGCGGTGGCGCGCAGCAGCGGCAACAGCTGGTCGCCGAGCCGGACCGCCTCCGACTTGTACGGGGTGTCCGACAGCACGAAGTGGGTGACACCGAGGTCGGCATATCTGCGCAGCGCGGCGGCGACTTCGACCGCCGAGCCGACCAGCCACGTCGTGCCCGGCGCCTTCCCCGCCGAACTTGCTCGGCGTCGTATACAAGCAGGAATCGATCACCTCCCCGCGCCCGGCAAGCTCGGCCAGCCGCCGCTGGCCCGCGGACCCCGCCGGGTCGTGCAGCAACAGCATGGTGGGCGTGCCGGCCAGCTTGGCGACCTTCGCCTCGGCGTCGCGCCAGGCTTCCTCCGACGTGTCGCGCACCAGCGTGGTCACCCGAAGGCCGAACTCCAGCGGCGCGTGCTCGCGACCGAGCTTGTCGGACAACGACTTGAGCCGGTTGATGCGTTCGGCGATGCCGTCCAGCGGCTCGCCCCAGAACAGTTGGACGTCGGCGTCGGTTGCGGCGACCTGCTCGGCGGCCGCCGATGCTCCGCCGAAATAGAGCTTCGGATACCGGCCGTCGGGCGCACCGGACGGGCGGGGCCGCAGCGTCGAATGTTCGACGCCGAAGAACTCGCCGCGGAAGGTGACGTCGTCCTCGCTCCACAGCCGGCGGACCAGTCGGATGAATTCGCGGGTGCGCCGGTAGCGGCGTGACTTGTCGACTTCGGCGTCGCCGTAGGCGGCCAAGTCGTCGGCACCGCTGACGACGTTGACCAACAGCCGGCCGTTGTTGAGCCGATCGAGGGTTGCCGCCGCGCTGGCGAAATGCGCCGGATGCCAGTAACCGGGGCGCACCGCCACCAGCGGCGCGAAGTTGGTGGTGCGCGCGGCGATCGCGGTCGCGACCGTGAACGTGTCCGGCCGCCCCCAGCCGGTGCCGATCAGCGCGCCCTCCCAGCCGTGTTGCTCGGCGCGCAGCGCCAGGTCGACCGAGTAGTCGAGGCTTCCCCAGCCGTCGACGGTGTCGTCGCCTCGGTGGCCGGGCTCGACGGTATTCGGTATGTACCAGAGAAATTGACCCACCAGGCAACATGGTGGCACACCACCGCGGCGCACTGGCTCGGCTTGGGAAGTACGCCGTGATCACGCCAGGAATCAGCACGGATGAAAGTCCACTGCCGCCGAAAACTCAGCACGCAGCAAACCGTTGCCGGCAGCGCCGGCTCCTGACGGCCTTTCGGGCTGGTCGTCGCGCATTGTCGCGGCGTTGGTTCGCCTGATCGGTGCCCCGCGCGCGGCTCCGGCCCTGCGGGCTGCGCGAATCGGCTTTCGGAACTCCACATGGGAAGATGGGACCCGTGTTGCGTTGGATCACTGCTGGGGAGTCGCACGGCCGCGCGCTGGTGGCCGTGCTCGAAGGCATGGTCGCCGGTGTGGAGGTCACCTCCCTCGACATTTCCGAACAGCTGGCCCGTCGCCGCCTCGGTTACGGTCGCGGCGCCCGGATGGCGTTCGAGCGGGACGCGGTGAGCGTGCTGTCCGGCGTGCGTCACGGTGTCACCTTGGGCGGGCCCATCGCCGTCGAGATCGGCAATACCGAATGGCCGAAGTGGGAGACAGTGATGGCCGCCGACCCGGTCGACCCGGGCGCGCTGGCCGACAGCGCGCGCAACGCGCCGCTCACCCGGCCGCGGCCCGGCCACGCCGACTACGCGGGCATGCTCAAGTACGGCTTCGACGACGCCCGGCCCGTGCTGGAGCGGGCCAGCGCCCGCGAGACCGCGGCCCGTGTCGCGGCGGCCACCTTCGCCCGCTCGTTTCTGCGTCAGGCGCTCGGCGCCGAGGTGCTCTCGCACGTGATCGCGATCGGCCCGTCGGCCCCCTACGACGGCCCGCCGCCGGGCCCGGGCGATCTGCCCGCGATCGACGCGAGCCCGGTGCGGGCGTACGACAAGGCGGCCGAGGAGGCGATGATCGCCGAGATCGAAGCCGCGAAGAAGGACGGCGACACGCTCGGCGGCGTGGTCGAGGTGGTGGTGCTGGGCCTGCCGGTCGGGCTGGGCTCGTTCACCAGCGGCGACAACCGGCTCGACAGCCAGCTCGCCGCCGCCGTGATGGGCATCCAGGCGATCAAGGGCGTCGAGATCGGCGACGGCTTCGAGACGGCACGCCGCCGCGGCAGCCGCGCGCACGACGAGATGTACCCAGGCCCGGACGGTGTGATCCGCTCGACCAATCGCGCGGGCGGCCTGGAGGGCGGCATGACCAACGGCCAGCCGCTGCGGGTGCGCGCCGCGATGAAGCCCATCTCCACGGTGCCGCGGGCGCTGGCCACCGTCGACATGGCGACAGGCGACGAGGCCGTCGCCATTCACCAGCGCTCGGACGTGTGCGCCGTGCCGGCCGCCGGCGTGGTCGTCGAGGCCATGGTGGCGCTGGTGCTGGCCCGCGCGGCGCTGCAGAAGTTCGGTGGCGATTCGCTCGCCGAAACCCGCCGCAACGTCGAGTCCTACCGCCGGACGGTCGCCGAGCGGGAGTCGCCTGCCGCCCGGGGGACCGCGTAATGGCGCCCAGAGCGGTCCTGGTGGGTTTGCCGGGATCGGGCAAGTCCACCATCGGGCGGCGGTTGGCCAAAGCGCTCGGGGTCGACTTCCTGGACACCGATGTGGTGATCGAGCAGCAGACCGGGCGCCGCATCGCCGACATCTTCGCCACCGACGGCGAGCCGGAGTTCCGCCGCATCGAGGAAGACGTGGTGCGCGCCGCGCTCGCCGATCACGACGGCGTGGTCTCACTCGGGGGCGGCGCCGTCACCAGCCCGGGGGTGCGGGCGGCACTCGCCGGTCACACCGTCGTCTACTTGGAGATCAGCGCCACCGAAGGCGTGCGACGCACCGGCGGCAACACCGTGCGCCCGCTGCTGGCCGGGCCCGATCGCGCCGACAAGTACCGCGCGCTGCTGGCCGAACGCAGCCCGCTGTACCGGCGGGCCGCGACCATCCGCGTCGACACCAACCGGCGCAATCCCGGCGCGGTGGTCCGCTACATCGTCTCGCGGTTGCAGGCTCCCGCGGGGGCGGCAACATGACGCGCGCCGGCGAGCCGGTCACCATCGAGGTGGCCGTGGACCCCCCGTACCCGGTCATCATCGGTACCGGCTTGCTGGGCGAGCTGGACGAACTTCTCCGCGGCAGGCACAAGGTGGCCGTCGTGCATCAACCGGTGCTGGCCGAGACCGCCGAGTTGATCCGAAGCCGGTTGGCGGACAAGGGTGTTGACGCGCACCGCATCGAGATTCCGGACGCCGAAGACGGCAAAGATCTGCCGGTCGTCGGTTTCTTGTGGGAAGTGCTGGGCCGCATCGGGATCGGGCGCAAAGACGCATTGGTCAGCCTCGGCGGCGGTGCCGCCACCGACGTCGCGGGATTCGCGGCGGCGACGTGGCTGCGCGGCGTCGACATCGTGCATGTGCCCACCACGTTGCTCGGCATGGTCGACGCGGCCGTCGGCGGCAAGACCGGGATCAACACCGACGCCGGGAAGAATCTGGTCGGGTCGTTTCATCAGCCGCGCGCGGTGCTCGTTGACCTCGCGACGCTGCAGACGTTGCCGCCCAACGAACTCGTCGCGGGGATGGCCGAAATCGTGAAGGCGGGCTTCATCGCCGATCCGGTGATTCTCGATCTCATCGAGGCCGATCCGCAGGCCGCGGTCGATCCCTCGGGTGACGTCCTGGCGGAGCTGATCCGCCGCGCGATCGCGGTCAAGGCAGAGGTCGTCGCCGCCGACGAGAAAGAGTCGGAGCTGCGCGAAATCCTCAACTACGGGCACACTTTGGGCCACGCTATCGAGCGCCGCGAGCGCTATCAGTGGCGACACGGCGCCGCGGTGTCGGTGGGCCTGGTCTTCGCCGCGGAGCTGGCCCGGCTGGCCGGCCGGCTCGACGACGCCACCGCGCAGCGCCATCGCACCATCTTATCGTCCCTCGGCCTGCCGGTCAGCTACGACGCCGACGCACTGCCGCAGCTGCTGGAATACATGGCGGGAGACAAGAAATCGCGGGCCGGGGTGCTGCGGTTCGTGGTCCTCGACGGACTGGGCAAGCCGGGCCGCCTGGCCGGCCCCGATCCGTCGCTGCTGGCGGCCGCCTATGCCGGACTCGCGGAGGTGTCATGACAGCAACGGTCAACGTGATCAACGGCCCGAACCTGGGCCGGCTGGGCCGGCGTGAGCCCGACGTCTACGGCGACACGACGCACGATCAGCTGGCCGCGCTGATCGAGCGCGAAGCCGACGCGCTGGGACTCAAAGCCGTTGTGCGGCAAAGCGACAACGAAGCCGAGCTGCTGGACTGGATCCATGCGGCGGCCGATGCGGGCGAACCGGTGATCCTCAACGCCGGCGGCCTCACCCATACCTCAGTGGCACTGCGCGACGCCTGCACAGAGTTGAGCGCACCCCTGATCGAGGTGCACATCTCTAATGTCCATGCGCGCGAAGAATTTCGGCGGTACTCCTACCTCAGCCCAGTCGCGACCGGAGTGATCGTCGGGCTGGGGGTGCAGGGCTATCTGCTCGCCCTGCGCTATCTGGCCGGGGAGCCCGGCGCCGACAGCTAGTCCTTGTAGTAGTGGTCCGGCTTGGTGTGCAAGTCGCGGCTATTTGCGCCGCTCCTCCTCATCGCTTCGCTCTGGATCGTCGCCGCCGCGGGTGCGGATCACCTCGGTCTTCGGGTCGTCCTCGGGCTTGGCGATCGTTTCGGTCGGTGATTCGGTGCTCTCCGTCGTGTCGGTGTGCGCCTCGCGCTCGGCCGTGGCGACCGACCCGGTCCGCGCCTCGGCATGTCCGCCGGACGTCTGCGTGGGGATCTCGCCGGTGGGCGCGTCGTCGCCGCGCGCCGCGGAGAACACGTCGGTGTCACCGTCGCGCCCACGTTTTTCGTCCAGGCCGTGGTGTTTCTCCGGAGTCTTCTCGAACTGCCGATCCACCCGCCAGCGCCCGATCGTCACGCCGATGATTCCGGGCAGGAAGACGCACAGCGCGGTGAAGGCCGCAAATGTCGTCAGCTCGTTGAGCAGCCCGCCGGTGTACAGGCCGTTGTAGAAGAGCGCGATCACCCAGGACACCGCCCCGCTGAGCACACCGGCCAGCAGCCCCGCCAGCAGCCAGGTCATCGCCAGGTCACCGCGGCGGTCGGGATCCGGGTTGGCGCGGGCGTCGGCCCGGCCGTCCATAACCCCCCAGACGACCACGCCGATGATGAACAGGACCAGCAATACGGCACTGATCAATCCGGCGTTCGTCTGCCACGCGTTGATCAGTGCACCTTGGAACAATCGGACGACGACCATAGCCGCGGCGTAGACCAATCCGCGCAGGATCCAGCTTCTCATGGCCCAAAAGCGTAGCGAGTACCGTCAAGACCCGTGACACATTCACAACGTCGAGACAGGCTCAGAGCCCGACTTGAGACCAGCGGATTGGATGCGCTGCTGGTCACGGACTTGGTCAACGTCCGTTATCTCTCAGGTTTCACCGGCTCCAACGGCGCGTTGCTGGTGTTCGCAGACGATCGCGGGCCCCTGCTGGCCACCGATGGGCGGTACCGGACCCAGGCCGCCGAGCAGGCTCCGGATCTCGACGTCGCTATCGAACGGGCGCTGGGACGCTACCTGGCGGGTCGGGCCGCCGAGGCGGGCGTGCAGAAGCTGGGCTTCGAAAGCAACGTGGTGACCGTCGACGGGTTCGACGCCCTGACCCGCGAGCTCGACGAGCGTAAGTCGGCCACCGAACTGATCAAGGCCGCCGGCACCGTCGAAGCGCTGCGCGAGGTCAAAGACGCCGGCGAGGTCGCACTACTGCGGCTGGCCTGCGAGGCCGCCGACGCGGCCCTCGCCGACCTGGTGGCGCGTGGCGGCCTGCGGCCCGGCCGGACCGAACGCGAGGTCAGCCGCGAGCTGGAGGCCCTGATGCTCGACCACGGTGCTGACGCCATCTCATTCGAGACCATCGTGGCCGCGGGGCCGAACTCGGCGATCCCGCATCATCGCCCCACCGATGCGGTGCTGGCCGGCGGCGACTTCGTCAAGATCGACTTCGGTGCGCTGGTCGGCGGTTATCACTCCGACATGACCCGCACTTTCGTGCTCGGCAAGGCCGCCGACTGGCAGCTGGAGATCTACCAGCTGGTCGCCGACTCCCAGCGGGCCGGCCGCGAGGCGCTGCACGCCGGCGCCGACCTGCGCGAGGTGGACGCCGCCGCCCGCCAGGTGATCGCCGACGCCGGCTACGGCGAGCAGTTCAGCCACAGTCTGGGTCATGGCGTCGGCCTGGAAATCCACGAAGCGCCGGGCATCGGCGCCACGTCCACCGGTACGTTGCTGGCCGAATCCGTGGTGACCGTGGAACCCGGCGTCTACCTGCCCGGCCGGGGCGGGGTGCGCATCGAAGACACGTTGGTGGTGCCGCAGCAGGCCGGCGGCGAGGAACCCGAACTGCTGACCAAGTTCCCCAAGGACCTGGCCGTCCTGACCTAGCGGCCGCGGGCGCACGACCCGACCCGCGGGCCTCGGCCCCGCGGCGCTCTAAACTGGCCGACAAGTCACAGACAGTTCCGTAGGCGACTGTCCATCCTCGAGGAGATAGACCGAACCGTGGCAAGCACTGCCGATTTCAAGAACGGACTGGTACTGGTGATCGACGGCCAGCTGTGGCAGATCGTCGAATTCCAGCACGTCAAACCGGGCAAGGGCCCGGCCTTCGTGCGGACCAAGCTGAAGAACGTGCTCTCCGGCAAGGTCGTCGACAAGACGTACAACGCCGGGGTGAAAGTGGAGACCGCCACCGTCGACCGGCGCGACGCCACCTACCTGTACCGCGACGGCTCGGATTTCGTCTTCATGGACAGCCAGGACTACGAGCAGCACCCGCTGCCCGAATCGCTGGTCGGTGATGCCGCCCGGTTCCTGCTGGAGGGCCTGCCGGTGCAGGTGGCGTTCCACAACGGGTCGCCGCTGTACCTCGAGCTGCCGGTGTCGGTCGAGATGGAGGTCACCCACACCGAACCGGGCCTGCAGGGCGATCGGTCCAGCGCCGGCACCAAGCCCGCCACGGTGGAGACCGGCGCCGAGATCCAGGTTCCGCTGTTCATCAACACCGGCGACAAGCTGAAGGTGGACACGCGCGACGGCAGCTACTTGGGGCGCATCAACGCGTGAGTAGGCCCGGCCGGCCCGTTCGCGGGCGACATCAGGCCCGCAAACGGGCCGTCGACCTGCTGTTCGAAGCCGAGGCCCGCGGGCTGAGCCCGGCGGAAGTGGTCGACGTCCGCACCGGCCTCGCCGAAACGAATCCCGAAATCGCGCCCCTGCAGCCGTATACGGCCGCGGTGGCCCGGGGCGTCGGTGACCATGCCGCGCACATCGACGACCTGATCAGCTCGCATCTGCAGGGCTGGACGCTGGACCGGCTGCCCGCGGTGGACCGCGCGATCCTGCGCGTCGCGGTCTGGGAGCTGCTGTATGGCGACGACGTGCCGGAGCCGGTCGCCGTCGACGAGGCCGTCCAGCTGGCCAAGGAGCTGTCCACCGACGAATCGCCGGGCTTCGTCAACGGGGTGCTCGGCCACGTCATGCTGGTGACGCCGCAGATCAGGGCCGCCGCCCAGGCGGTACGTGGTGCGGTGGGTTCCGACACCGCGGATACCCCGGAGGACCACGGACCACAGCCATGACCCGGTTGGAGCTGCGCCTGCTCGTTGCGGCCGTGCTGGCCGCCACGGTGGTGGTGGGCGCGGTGATCTGCGCCGCCTTTCGCCTGACCATCGTCGCCTCGGTGCTCTCCATCTACGCGCTGGGTGTGGGCGCCTGGCTGTATCACTGCGTCGAGCGGGTGGCCGTTGCGCGCCGCATCAGCACGGTGCGCTCGGCGGCCAAGCCGCTGCAGCCGCTGCTGCCGGTTATGGCGGCGCTCATGGCGCTGACGCAGGGGGTGGTGCGCTCGCTCAGCGACGTCACCGAATTGCCGGCCCGTCGCTGGGATCTGCCGATGCTGCGGTGGGTGGACGGCACCCGGGGTAATCGGCGCGTAGTGGAAAGTGACGACGAGGCCGATCGCTGATCGAGCTGAGGTGAAATGACCACGGGCATGGCGCAGCGGGTTCACAATACGAGCGGCACGTCGGCGGCGGCGATCCGAGAAGACAGGTGAGGTCATGATTCGATACAGCACCCAGCCGCGACGACTTCGAGTGTCGGCACTGGCAGCCGTGGCCAACCCGTCCTACGCCCGCGTCGACACCTGGAACCTGCTCGACGACGCCTGCCGTCACCTCGCCGAGGTCGATCTCGCCGGACTGGACAAAACCCACGACGTGGCCCGGGTGAAACGCCTGATGGACCGCATCGGCGCCTACGAACGCTACTGGCTGTATCCCGGAGCGGCCAACCTGGCGACCTTCCGCGCCCACCTGGACAGCCTGTCCACGGTGCGGCTCACCGAGGAGGTCTCCCTAGCCGTCCGGCTGCTCAGTGAATACGGCGATCGCGCAGGGCTTTTCGATACCTCGGCGCCGCTGGACGACCAGGAGCTGGTCGCGCAGGCCAGACAGCAGCATTTCTACACGGTGCTGCTGGCTGACGACGCCCCCAGCACCGCGCCGGACAGCCTGGCCGAATGTCTGCGGGCCCTGCGCAGCCCGTCCGACGATGTGCAGTTCGAAGTCCTGGTGGTCCCCAGCGTCGAAGACGCCATCACCGCAGTCGCACTGAACGGCGAGATTCAGGCCGCGATCATTCGCGACGACCTGCCGCTGCGGTCGCGCGACCGGCTGCCGCTGATGAACACGTTGCTCGGGCCCAATGAGGACGTGGACGGTGTCATTCCCGATCGCGCCAACGACTGGGTGGAGTGCGGCGAGTGGATCAGGGAGCTGCGGCCCCACATCGACCTCTACCTGCTCACCGACGAGTCGATCGCGGCCGGCGATGACGTCGAGCCCGACGTCTACGACCGGACGTTCTACCGGCTCAACGATGTCACCGACCTGCACAGCACTGTGCTCGCCGGACTGCGGAACCGATATGCCACACCGTTTTTCGATGCACTGCGGGTGTACGCCGCCGCACCCGTCGGCCAGTTCCACGCCCTGCCCGTCGCGCGCGGCGCTAGCATCTTCAACTCCAAATCGCTGCAGGACATGGGGGAGTTCTACGGCCGCAACATCTTCATGGCCGAAACCTCCACCACCTCCGGCGGCCTGGACTCCCTGCTGGATCCGCACGGCAACATCAAGAAGGCGATGGACAAGGCGGCGCACACCTGGAACGCCGAGCACACCTACTTCGTCACCAACGGGACCTCGACCGCCAACAAGATCGTCGTGCAGTCGCTGACCCGGCCGGGCGACATCGTGCTGATCGACCGTAACTGCCACAAATCCCACCACTACGGTCTGGTGCTGGCCGGCGCCTACCCGCTGTATTTGGACGCATATCCGTTGCCGCAGTTCGCCATCTACGGCGCGGTGTCGCTACGCACCATCAAACAGACGCTGCTGGACCTGGAGGCGGCCGGCCAGCTGGACCGGGTGCGGATGCTGCTATTGACCAACTGCACCTTTGACGGTGTCGTCTACAACCCGCTGCAGGTCATGCAGGAGGTGCTGGCGATCAAGCCGGACATCTGCTTTCTGTGGGACGAGGCGTGGTACGCGTTCGCGACCGCCGTGCCGTGGGCCCGGCAGCGAACCGCGATGGTGTCCGCCGAGCGCCTCGAGCAGCTGCTGGCAGCGCCGGAATACGCTGTCGAACACCAGAATTGGCTTGCGTCGATGGAAGGGGTGAACCGATCGGAGTGGGTCGAGCGGGCGCTGCTTCCCGACCCCGGTCGCGCGCGGGTCCGCGTGTATGCGACGCACTCCACCCACAAGTCCCTGTCTGCGTTTCGGCAGGCTTCGATGATTCATGTCCGCGACCAGGACTTCAACTCCCGCGCCCGCGACGCCTTCGGCGAGGCCTTCTTGACCCACACCTCGACCTCGCCGAACCAACAACTGCTCGCCTCGCTGGACCTGGCGCGCCGGCAGGTCGACATGGAGGGCTTCCAACTGGTCCGCCAGGTCTACGACATGGCGCTGGTCTTCCGCCATCGGGTACGCAAAGACCGGTTGATCAGCAAGTGGTTCAGCATCCTCGACGAGTCCGACCTGGTGCCCGAGGAGTTCCGGGCCTCCACGGTCAGCTCGACCGCGTCGATCCGGCAGGGCGCCCTGGCCGAATGGAACGAGGCCTGGCGCTCCGATCAGTTCGTGCTGGACCCGACGCGGGTCACGTTGTTCATCGGCAACACCGGAATGACCGGATTCGACTTCCGCGAAAAGGTGCTGATGGAACGATTCGGCATCCAGATCAACAAGACCTCGATCAACAGCGTGTTGTTGATCTTCACGATCGGTGTCACCTGGTCGAGCGTGCACTACCTGCTCGATGTATTACGCAGGGTGGCAATCGATTTGGACCGTATCGAGAAGGCGGCCAGTGTCGCCGACCGGGCGTTGCAGAAGCGCCATGTCGAGGAGATCACCGAGGACCTGCCGCATCTGCCCGACTTCAGCGAGTTCGACGTCGCGTTCCGGCCCGTCGATGAGTGCAAATTCGGCGACATGCGGTCGGCGTTCTACGCCGGATACGAAGAGTCGGACCGCGAGTACGTGCAGATCGGCAGCGCGGGTAGACGGCTCGCCGAGGGCAAGACTCTGGTGTCCACCACCTTTGTAGTGCCCTACCCGCCGGGCTTCCCCGTGCTGGTCCCCGGGCAGGTGGTCTCCAAGGAGATCGTCTACTTCCTGGCCCAGCTCGACATCAAGGAAATCCACGGCTACAACCCCGATCTCGGGTTGTCGGTCTTCACCGAGACGGCGCTGGCACGCATGGAGGCGCAACGCAATGCGGCGATGGCGGCGGTGGGTTCGGTAACCGCGGCCTTCGAGCTGCCCGCCGACGCGTCGGCAACCAACGGGGCGCGCACCAACGGAGTCAACGACGCCCCAGCGGTGCCGTCAGTCGCCGAGAGCGGCTGAGCGATCAGCGGGTTATCGGAGTCGGCTGGGCGCCGCATGTCGTGCGCGCGGAGGTGTGCGGTGCGCCCGACGACCAGTCGGAGATGCCTCGTCGGATTCCCTGCATCAGCGCGTCCCGGCCCGCCGAAGCCGTGTCGTTGCAGCTCGAACTCAGCGTGTCGAACGGACTGGGGTCCGCGCCGGCCGGTGGCGCTGCCAGGAGACCCGCACCGAGCACGACCGTCGCGCTGAGGAGCATTGCGGTGATCACGCGACCGTGGCGATGCGAAGAACGTGCGGTACCCGACATTTCGGCGTCAGCCTAGGACGCAGGCGCTGACAAGCCGCTGAGAGCGCTCTGAGCTCAGTGTTTTCAGCGGGCCCGCGGGCCTGCAGAATCTAGGGCGTGCGGATGTTCGGTGGCCGGCCGTTTCGGCGAAGCGGGCGGGTGCGCCCGTGGCGTCTTGGGCACCTGGGCATCTCGGCCCGCTCGGCGGCGGTGTCGGCGATCGTCGTGCTGTGTGCACTCGGGCTCGCGGGCGCGGGATTGGACGCGATCCTGTACCGCTCGCTATTGGGAGGCGTCGACTACGCCACCGCCGAACGGGTCCGCGACATCGCCAAGGCGCTGCAGTCCGATTCGTTCGACGACCTGGACAACGCGTTGCTGCACACCGACCAGCGGGTGGTCGCCACCCAATTGCTCGGCCCAGATGGCAACGTGGTCAAGCGATCCGGCTCCGCGCCGAAAACACCGCTGGTCGCTGCGGACGAGTTCGACTTCAACCTGCGTCGCGGCCTGCCCGACGACGCGGTGGCCGGCGACGACATGCGTGTCAGCGGCCAGAAAGTCGCAACGCGATCCGGTGTGTACACGGTGATCGTGGGAGGCGGCAGCGAGGCGGTCGAGGGGACCGCGCGCACTCTGGCCATCCTGTTGGCCTGCAGCGCGCCGGTGATCGTCGCGGCGGTGGCGGCGGCGACCTACTGGCTGGTCCGCCGCTCGCTGCGGTCGGTGGACGCGATCCGGACCCGGGTTGCCGAAATCTCGACATCGGATCTGGCCGAGCGGGTGCCGGTGCCGGACACCCACGACGAGATCGCGGCCCTGGCCGTCACCATGAACGAGATGCTCGCGCGCCTGCAAGCGGGTCACGTTGCGCAGCAACGGTTTGTCGGCGACGCGTCCCACGAACTGCGCAGCCCGTTGACCACCATCATCTCGGGACTGGAAGTGGCCGAGGCCCATCCCGATCTGCTCGACGCCGAACTGGCGGTCAACACCTTGCTGCCCGAGGCGCAGCGCATGCACACGCTGGTCGAAGATCTGCTGCTGCTGGCCCGCGCCGACGAGCACACGCTGCTCCGGCGCAAGGAACGGGTGGCGCTCGATGACCTCGCCCACGCCGAAGCCGACCGCGCGCGGCGTGACGCGCGGTGCACGATCGATACCGATCTTCGTCCGGTGCGCCTGGACGCCGACCCGGCGGCCATGTCGCGGATGATCCGCAACATCGTGGAAAATGCTGTTCGCCATGCTGTTTCGCGCGTCACCGTCGAAGTCCGCGGCGAAGACGGAACCGCGATCCTGACGGTCAGCGATGACGGCCCCGGAATCGCCCCGCAAGACCGCAACCGGGTATTCGAACGCTTTGTGCGCCTGGACACCGATCGGGCCCGCAGTGGGGGAGGGACCGGACTGGGCCTGGCGATCGTCGCCGAAATCGTCGCCGCGCACGGGGGCACGGTTGCGATCGACGACCCGCCCTGCGGCGGCACCAAGATGATCGTGACGTTGCCCGTGTCTCAGCACACCAATCGGTAACCGACGCCCCGGATCGTCTCGATGGTGTTGGTGCCGAAGGGAACATCGATCTTGCGGCGCAGATAGCCCACATAGACCTCGACCACGTTGTCGGGGCCGTGATGATGCGCATCCCACACGTTCTGCAGAATCTCCGCCTTGGTCACCACCACGTCCATGTTGCGCATCAGGTACTCGAGCACCCCATACTCACGGGGGGTCAGCGCGATCGGTGTCGAGCCCCGTTTGACGGTGTGGCGGGCCGGATCCAGCGCCAGCGATCCCGCTTTCAACACCACCGGCCGCGCCGGTGCGCCGCGACGAACCAGGGCCCGCAGCCGCGCCACCAGCACCCGGAACGAAAACGGCTTGGTCAGATAGTCGTCCGCACCGAGATCGAACGCATCGGTCTCGTCATACTCACCGTCCTTGGCGGTCAGCATGAGCACCGGCGTCCACACGTTATGCGACCGCATCCGGCGCAGCACCTCATACCCGCTGAGGCCGGGCAGCATGATATCGAGAACGACTGCGTCGAAGGCGCTTTCGGTGGCCTCCCGCAGGCCGTCGACGCCGTTATCGGCCGCCACGACGACGAACCCCTCCGCCTTGAGTCCCCTGGCCACGGTCGCGGACAGCCGTGGTTCATCCTCGACGAGCAGGACTCTCATGGGTCAGACGCTACGACGAGTGCCGCCCGCAGGGTCTGTCGCGTCATCTTGGGGCTGGCTGGGGTGGCGGCCGGGACGCTGCGGGATGACGACGAGCAACACCGCGATCAGCGCGGCGATCACCGCCGAGGCCAGCGGGCGGCTCCACGCCAGGCCGCCGTCGGCGACGGGCTTGTCGATGAAGTCACCAATGGTCGCGCCCAGCGGCCGGGTGAGGATGAACGCGACCCAGAACAGGGTGACGCGGGAAATCGAGGTCCAGAAGTACAGGGCGGCCACCACTGCCAGGCCGGCGGCGAACACCAGCGCGCCGCGTTCGTAGCCGAAATCGCGGGTGTCGGCCAGCCAGTCGCCGAGCGCGGTGCCCAGCGTCTGCGAGAACGTGATGGTCGCCCAATAGAAGGCCTCCACCTTAGGCGTCGAGACGGTGCTGACCGATACGGTGCCCTGCGTCCATCGCCACAGTGCCAGCGTGGCCAGCAGGCAGGCCAGCAGCAGCAGCGATCCACCCGTGTAACCGATCCCCAGTGACCGGTCCGCGAAATCGGCCAGCACGGTGCCGAACGTCGTCGAGGCCACGATCGTCGCCCAGTAGAGCGCCGCGTGGAATCGCTTGGCCAGGATCTGAGCCGCGACGAGCGCGACCAGCGCGGCGCCGAACAGCGCAACGCCAATCAGATACCCCCAGTTCTTATGCGTATCAGCGTGGAAGATGGTCATCGTGACGGTGTCGCCGCCCGTCTCGCCCAGCGTGGTCGCCAGGACCTTGATCACCCAAAAGCCCAGGGTGACCGCAGGCACCTTGGTCAAAGCGTGTTTCGCAGCGTCATCCATCACATAGTGATCTTCCGGTGTGGTTGTCGTGCATGTCTACGGGACCCTCCCTGAGAAATCGCTGAGATCGGCAGGTGGGCTGTGCAATCCCTATGAATTTTGCCGTGACCATCGGCCCGGGCAGAAGCGCAAGCGATCTTCCGCCATGACTCTAAATCGCCATTCTGTCAGCATAATTCACAGCGCCAGGAAAACGAGCGCATACATCAAAGCTTGATAACAGTTAGGAATAGCCTTAGCGTGCAATAAGTTTGGGCCGCCATAGCACCCGATGGCCGCCGAACGCTGTGCCAACATGGATGGATGCTGAAGGAAACGGCCGGCGTGTCCTCGGCCGGGGCGGGTGCGCGGTGGTCAATCATGATCGTCTCGCTGGGCGTAACGGCGACTTCGTTCCTTTTCATCAATGGTGTGGCGTTCCTGATCCCCTCGCTGGAGGCGCGCCGCGGCATGTCGCTGGCGGCGGCCGGCCTGCTGTCGTCGATGCCCAGTTGGGGCATGGTGGTCACACTGGTTTTCTGGGGTTACGTGCTGGACCGGGTCGGCGAGCGGGCGGTGCTCACGGCCGGCTCGGCACTCACCGCGGCCGCCGGCTATGCCGCCGCGACGGCCCATTCGGTGCCGATGATCGGGGCCTTCCTGTTCATCGGCGGGATGGCCGCCGCCAGCTGCAACACCGCCGGCGGGCGCCTGGTGTCCGCCTGGTTCCCGCCGCAGCAACGCGGCCTGGCAATGGGCATCCGCCAAACCGCGCAACCATTGGGAATTGCGCTGGGCGCGTTGGTGATACCCGAACTGTCCGAAAGCGGCCCGCACCGGGGACTGATGTTCCTCGCGGTGATGTGCACGCTGGCGGCGGTGGCCAGCACAATCGGAATCAGCGATCCGCCAAGGAAATCCCGCAAGATGGCGGACGAGGCGGAACTGGTCAGCCCCTATCGCGGCTCGTCCGTGCTGTGGCGGATTCACGCGGTGGCCGGACTGCTGATGATCCCACAGACGGTGACCGTGACGTTCATGCTCGTGTTGCTGATGGATCACCATGGTTGGTCGGTGGCGGCCGGCGGTGCCCTGGTCACCCTCTCGCAGGTTCTGGGAGCGGTGGGCCGAATCGCGGTCGGGCGCTGGTCCGATCGCATCGGCTCGCGAATGCGACCGGTCCGCACGATCGCCATCGCCGCCGCCCTGGCCCTGTTCGTGCTCGCCCTGACCGATGGCACCGGTTCGAGCTGGGACGTGTTACTCATGGTTGCCGTCTCGGTGCTCGCGGTGCTCGACAACGGGTTGGAGGCCACCGCAATCACCGAGTTCGCCGGGCCGTTCTGGAGCGGACGCGCGCTGGGCGTGCAGAACACCACGCAGCGGCTGATGGCCGCCGCCGGGCCGCCGCTCTTCGGGGCACTGATCATGGCGGCCGAATACCCGGCGGCCTGGGCGCTGTGCGGGTTGTTCCCGCTGGCGGCGGTGCCGTTGGTGCCCGACGTGCAAAGTGAAACACCGCCGCCGCCGCCCCAGAGCGATCGGGAGATGGTGGGCGCTTCGCGCACGTAGCGGCGTTTTTTACTCAGCGGGATCGCAAAGACATTTCGCATTCCCGGGTGGCGCAATAGGGCGGCGGCCGCGGGTTTTGGCTGGTCGGCGCCGAATCGTGCCCGGCGCAATGCCCTGGGCCGCCCGCTCGGGCGCCGTTTCACGGCCCCGAATGGCCCGCTGAGCCGCATTAGCGTGACTCCCGTGGCGCATCCAGTACCCATCGCCGGCCCCAGGGCCGACCGTGCCCGACGGGTCGCCGACGTGCTGCGCCAGCAGATCCACGCCGACGCCTACCCGGAGGGCCTGCCCGCCGAGTCGGAGCTGGCCGCCGAATTCTCGGTATCGCGCAACACCATTCGCGAGGCGCTGGCGGTCCTCAAGCATGAGGGTCTGATCGACCGTGGACCCAAGGTCGGCACGCACGTCGCGCAGCGCAAGTACGACCACGGGCTCGACGCGCTGCTGGGCCTGAAGGAGACGTTCAAGGATCTCGGTGAGGTCCGCAACGAGGTGCGCGCCGCGATGCCGGTCACCGCGCCACCGTCGGTGGCCCGCCGGTTGCGCCTGCAACCGGGCGAGCAGGCGGTGTTCGTCGAGCGGTTGCGGTACCTGGGTGACCTGCCGCTCAGCCTCGACCTCACCTACCTCGCCCCCGACATCGGCCGCGAGGTGCTGAACCATCCGCTGGAGACCAACGATCTGTTCGCGCTCATCGAGGAGGTCAGCGGGCAACGGCTGGGCTCGGCGGCGCTGGCGCTCGAGGCAATTCCCGCCGACGCGCACTCGGCGGCCACGCTGCAGGTGCCCGACGGCGCGGCGCTGCTGATGCTGGAGCGGCTCACCAGCCTCGCCGACGGCACACCCGTCGACCTGGAGTACATCCGGATGCGGGGCGATCGAATCACCATGCGGGGCAGTCTTTTCAGAGCCGAGCCGTTGAGGAGCAACCCATGACGCTGATCAACAACAACCGCGCCGACGTGCCGGTCACGATCGACGAGTCGCTGTGTATCGACGGCTGCACGCTGTGCGTGGAGGTCTGCCCGCTCGATGCGCTGGCCATCAACCCCGACACGGGCAAGGCCTTCATGCACGTCGACGAATGCTGGTACTGCGGCCCCTGCGCGGCCCGCTGTCCCACCGGTGCCGTCACCGTCAACATGCCCTATCTCCTTCGCTGAAAAGCATTCGACCCCAGGATCTTTCATGAAACGACGCGCCATCCGGCTGGCGTCGGTGGTGATCGTGATCGCCGCGCTCACCTCCGGTTGCTCACTGGAATCCCTGTCGCAGTCCTCCGGTGTCGTCAACGTGGTGGTCGGCTATCAGTCCAAGACCATCAACACCGTCACCGCGGGCACGCTGCTGCGCGCGCAGGGCTACCTGGAGCGCCGCCTTGCCGACATCACCACCCGCACCGGCACCAAATACGCGGTGCGGTGGCAGGATTACGACACCGGCGCCCCGATCACCGCGCAGATGCTCGCCGAGAAGATCGACATCGGCTCGATGGGCGACTACCCGATGCTGATCAACGGCTCCAAGACGCAGGCCAACCCGCTGGCGAAGACCGAGATCGTCTCGATCACCGGCTACAACCCCAAGGGCGCGCTGAACATGGTGGTGGTGGCGCCCGGGTCACCGGCGACCACGCTGGGCGACCTGGCCGGCGCCAAGGTCTCGGCCAGTGTGGGGTCGGCTGGTCACGGCACCTTGATGCGGGCGCTGGACAGGGCCGGAGTCAAGGGCGTGGAGGTGCTCAACCAGCAACCGCAGGTGGGTGCCTCTGCTCTGGAATCCGGTCAGGTGCAGGGCCTTTCGCAGTTCGTCGCCTGGCCGGGGCTGCTGGTGTTCCAAGACAAGGCCAAGCTGCTCTACGACGGCGCCGAGCTGAACCTGCCCACCCTGCACGGGGTGGTGGTGCGGCGCTCGTATGCGTCGGCGCACCCGGAGGTGCTGGGCGCCTTCCTGCAGGCGCAACTGGACGCCACCGACTTCCTGAACGACAAGCCGCTGGAGGCCGCCCGCATCGTCGCCCAGGGCAGCGGTCTGCCGCAGGAAGTGGTGTACCTCTACAACGGTCCCGGTGGTACGTCGTTCGACCCCACACTCAAGCCGTCACTGGTCGAGGCGCTGAAAAACGATGTGCCATACCTGAAGTCGATCGGCGACTTCGCCGACCTCGACGTATCCGGCTTCGTCCAGGACGGGCCGCTGCGCACCGTTTTCGGCGCACGCGGCCTCAACTACGATGCCGCACGCGCAGCCACCGCGAACCCGTCCGCGCTCCGCGGGGATCCCGCCCTGGCAAGCGAACTGTGGCTCGACGGTTCGGATTCCACCCAGACGGTCGCCAACCCGACCAGTCTGCTTCGGGCGATGGGAAACGCGACCGCCCGCGGCGCCAAGGTCCGTGCCGCCTACGTTCCGGACGCTGAGCTGGGCACCCGGTGGTTCGCCGAGAAGGCGGTCTGGGTCAAGGACGGCCAGGACTACCTGCCATTCGGGACGACCGGCGGGTGCGCGTCGCTATCTCGCCGGCGCACCCGCGCGGCGCCATCGTGAATTACGAACAGGCCCTTGGAGGTTCGGTATGACCGCTTATCTCACCGGCGACCCGGCGGCCCCGGTGGCCACTCAGGTCGTCGACACGGTCCCGGCGGCGGTCCACCCGCGTCGTGCCGGCTCGCCCTGGCGGTGGCGGCTGCTGCGGCTCGCATCGGTTGCCGCCGCGATCGGGTTGTGGCAGGTGCTCACCGCCGGGAAGGTCCGGCTGCTGCTGCGTTTCGACACGCTGCCCACCGTCACCGAGATCGTGCATGCGCTGGGACGCCGGCTCGAAACCTCCGAGTACTGGCTTGATTTGGCGCAGTCGCTGCTCCGCATCCTCACCGGCTTCGGACTGGCCGCGGTGGTCGGTGTCGCGACGGGCGTGCTGCTCGGCCGTTCGCGCTTGTTCGCCAACACCTTCGGCCCGCTGACGGAGTTGGTCAGACCCGTTCCGGCCATCGCGATGGTGCCGGTGGCGATCCTGCTGTTTCCGACCGACGAGGCCGGCATCGTGTTCATCACCTTCCTCGCGGCATACTTCCCGATCCTGGTCAGTACCCGGCACGCGGTGCGGGCGCTGCCCACGCTGTGGGAGGACTCGGTGCGCACCCTCGGCGGTGGCCGGTGGGACGTGCTGAACCAGGTGGTGTTGCCGGGCATCCTGCCGGGGGTGTTCGGCGGCCTATCGGTCGGTATGGGGGTGGCGTGGATCTGCGTGATCTCCGCGGAGATGATCTCGGGCCGGCTCGGGATCGGCTATCGCACCTGGCAGGACTACACCGTGCTGGCCTATCCGCAGGTGTTCGTCGGCATCATCACCATCGGCGTGCTGGGTTTCGCGACAGCCGCAGCTGTCGAGGTCGTGGGCCGCCGGGTGACCAATTGGCTGCCGCGGGCGGAGGAGGAGCAGCGATGACCCTGAAACAGGCCGGGGTGACTCTGGAACTGGATCGAGTTCGCTTGTCCTACACCGGCGAACCGGTGATCGACGGGCTGAGCCTGACGGTGCGTCCCGGGGAGATCCTAGTGCTCACCGGCCCCTCGGGCTGCGGCAAGTCGACGGTGCTGCGGGCCCTGGCGGGACTGCTGCGTCCCGACGAGGGCCGGATCGTGGCGGACGGCGACGAGGTGACGACCACCTCGGGCGACCGCGGCATGGTGTTCCAGGACAACGCGTTGCTGCCCTGGCGCACCGTGCGCTCCAACATCGAGTTGGCCCTGCGGCTGCGCGGTGCCCCCCGGGCGGGACGGCGCGCCGAGGCCGACCGCTGGATCGCCGAGCTCGGTCTCACCGGCTTCGGCGACTATCTGCCCAAGAGCCTGTCCGGCGGCATGCGGCAGCGCGTTCAGCTGGCCCGGGGGCTGGCCGGCGCGCCCCGCGCGGTGATGATGGACGAGCCCTTCGGCGCGCTGGACACCCAGACCCGTACGGCCATGCAGCGGCTGCTGATCGACACCTGGCGGGCCCATCCGACGACGATCGTCTTCGTCACGCACGATGTCGACGAGGCGCTGCTGCTGGGTGATCGGATCGCCGTGCTCGGCAAGGCCGGCCAGCCGCTGCGCACCCTGATCGACGTGCCGGAGCCGCGGGTCGATCAGCAGCGCGCCGCAGCTGCGCGCCGAAGTCATTGCGGCGCTGAATCACTCCGCGGTGGCGGCATGATGCAGATTCCCGACCCGGCGGCTCCGGTCCGGCTCGACTGCGACGTCCTGGTCATCGGCGGCGGCACCGCGGGCACCATGGCGGCGCTGTCGGCGGCCGAGAACGGCGCGCAGGTGCTGCTGCTGGAAAAGGCCCACGTGCGCCACTCCGGCGCCCTGGCGATGGGCATGGACGGGGTCAACAACGCGGTGATCCCCGGCAAGGCCGAACCCGAGGACTATGTCGCCGAGATCACCCGCGCCAACGACGGAATCGTCAACCAGCGCACCGTTTATCAGACCGCCACCCGCGGTTTCGCGATGGTGCAGCGGCTGGAGCGCTACGGCGTGAAGTTCGAGAAGAACGAGCACGGCGAATACGCCGTGCGCCGGGTGCACCGCTCGGGCTCCTACGTGCTGCCGATGCCCGAAGGCAAGGACGTCAAGAAGGCGCTTTACCGCGTGCTGCGGCAACGGTCGATGCGCGAGAAGATCCAGATCGAGAACCGGCTCATGCCCGTGCGGGTGCTCACCCACGGGGGCCGTGCCGTGGGCGCCGCTGCGTTGAACACGCGCACCGGTGACTTCGTCACGGTCGCCGCCAAGGCGGTCATCCTGGCCACCGGCGCCTGCGGGCGGCTCGGCCTGCCCGCGTCGGGCTACCTGTACGGCACCTACGAAAACCCCACCAACGCCGGCGACGGCTACTCGATGGCCTATCACGCGGGCGCCGAGCTGTCCGGCATCGAGTGCTTCCAGGTCAACCCGCTGATCAAGGACTACAACGGCCCGGCGTGTGCCTACGTCGCCAATCCCTTCGGCGGCTATCAGGTCAACGCGCACGGCGAGCGCTTCGTCGACTCCGACTACTGGTCGGGCCAGATGATGGCCGAGGTCAAATCCGAGATCGACTCCGCGCGCGGACCCATCTACCTCAAGGTGTCGCACCTGCCGGACGAGACGCTGACCGCGCTGAAAAACATCCTGCACACCACCGAGCGGCCGACCCGGGGCACCTTCCACGCCAACCGCGGCCACGACTACCGCACCCACGACATCGAGATGCACATCTCCGAGATCGGCTTGTGTAGTGGGCATTCCGCATCGGGCGTGTGGGTCGACGAGCACGCCCGCACCACCGTGCCCGGGCTCTACGCCGCGGGTGACATGGCCTGCGTCCCGCACAACTACATGATCGGGGCGTTCGTGTTCGGCGATCTCGCCGGCACGCACGCCGCCTCAACGCTGACCGATGTCGTTGCGCCGCAACAACTGCCGGCCGATCAGGTGCGCGAGGCGCACGAGCTGATCTACCGGCCGCTGCGGCATCCGGACGGCCCGCCGCAACCCCAGGTCGAATACAAGCTGCGCCGCTTCGTCAACGATTACGTCGCACCCCCCAAGACCGGGGCCAAGCTGTCGCTGGCCATCCGCACCTTCGAGCGCATGAGTGCCGAGATCGCCGAGATGGGTGCCCGCAATCCGCACGAGCTGATGCGCGCGGTGGAGGTGTCGTTCATCCGGGACTGCGCCGAGATGGCCGCCCGATCCTCGCACACCCGTACCGAATCGCGCTGGGGGTTGTATCACGATCGCGCCGACCTGCCGGGCCGCGACGACAACCAGTGGGGCTATCACCTCAACCTGCGCAAAGCGACCCAAGGCGACGCTGAAAAAGGAATGGTGTTCCTCAAGCGTCCGGTGGCGCCGTATTTCGTCCCGGTCCCGGAGCTGGACGGCCTGCCGCCCACTGACCAGACCGTGTACCCCGTGGAGCAGCCGCCGCTGGTCGGCGGCCAAGCGCCGGCCACCGCGGTGTCCCGAATCGACTCGGCCACAACGGGTTTCGAGCCGCCCTCGCCGCGCATCGCCGAGGTGCTGGCGCTCGAGGAGCCCACGATGGTCGACCTGGGTCCCTATCTCGCCGATCCGGACCCCGGCGTTCGCCGCACCGCGGTGTCGACGCTGACCGAACACATCCCCGACGGGTACGCACCGGCCCTGGTGGCAGCGCTGAACGACGACGACGCGACGGTCCGCCGCACCAGCGCCGACGGCATCCGCGAGCTCGTCGAGGTGCTGCCGGAGCCGGAAAGCGTTCGCGGCCACCTCGATTCGGTAGACCGGGTGGTGCGTGCCGCGTCGGTGTACGTGCTGGCCGCCCGCCGGGCCGGCGACACCGCGCAATACCGCCGCGCCCTCGGCGATGACGATCATCGGGTGCGCATCGAGGCCGTGCGCGCGCTGGTTTCCGTCGACGACGTGCCCGGGGTCGTCGCCGCCGCCGACGACGAGAACCGCGAGGTCCGGATCGCGGCCGCCGCCGGGCTGGCGACGCTAAGGGGGGCGGCGGCCCCAGCCAGCCAAGCGGTGCGCCGGCTGGTCGCCGACCCCGACCCGCTGGTTCGCGCGGCCGGCCTGGCCGCGCTAGGCCAATTGGGTTGCGGGCAACAAGATTACGCCGCGATCAAGCAGGCTCTGCGGGCGCCGGCCTGGCAGGTGCGCGAAGGCGCGGCCCGCGCGCTGGCCGGTGCGCCGGTGGACTTCGCGGTCCCGCAGCTGGCCGAAGCGCTGGGCGACGCCCATTTGGATGTGCGCAAGGCCGCGGTGCTCAGCCTGACCAGGTGGGCCGGCGAGCCCGCCGCCCGCGACGTGCTGGCCCTTGCGCTCAAGGACGGCGACGCCGACGTGCGCGCCTACGCGCGCCGGGCGCTCGAATACGACGGCTCGTCGGGCAACGGTTAGTCAGCGCAGAATCTTGGCGTAGAGCAGGCTGTCCTGGGGTTCGGAGCCCATGGTGGGGTAGACCGCGTGCCGGGCCAGCCGTCCCTCCAAATAGAAGCCGGCGTGCTCGAGCAGCCGTGCCGAACGCTCGTTGTCCACACTGCAAGTGGCCCAGACGCGATACACCTCGCGGTCGGCGTCGAGCGCGGCGAGCAGCATGCCGAGCACCTCGGACATCAAGCCCTTGCCCCACCAGCGTCGGCCCAGGCAGTAGCCGACCTCGACCGAGTGCGGCGCGGTGCGCCGGCAGCTCGCCAGCCCGATCACCTCGCCGCGGTGGCGCGACTCGATGACCCAGGTCTTCTCGTCGGCGCTGACGTTGAGCTTTTCGGTGATCACCCGGCGCGTGGCGGCCACATCGGGGTGCGGCGCCCACAGCAGATACTTGGTGACCTGCGGGTCGCGGGCGACGCGCTGGAACAGCGCGCCGGCGTCGTCGAGCGCCGGCGGGCGCAGCAGCAGCCGCGGCCCGCTGATGCGATCGGGTGGGTATTCGGGCATGTTTACAGACCGAGGGCTTGGTAGGTGCGGCGGACGAATCTGGGTTGTGCGGTTCGGAGCTTGGCCAGCGACGTGTTACCGGCGACGGCCGTGGCGGCATCGACCGTCAGGTCCGGCAGGTTCTGGATCAGGTAGAGCAGGATCAGATCCGCGCTGGGGTCGGCCTGCCACCAGGTCCCGTACGCGCCGGGCCAGCTGAAGGTGCCGAGGCCGCCGGGCCCGAAAAGCGGTGTGCTCCTGGCCGGGTCGGTCACCAGCGACAGGTTCAGCCCGAAGCCGCGGCCCACCCAATACGGTGCGCCCAGGAAGTTGTGCCGCTTCTGGTCCTCGGTGAGCCGGTCGGTGCGCATCTGGCGGACGGAATCTTCCGAGAGCACCCGCACGCCGTCCAGTGTTCCGCCGCCGAGCAGCATCCGGACGAACCTCAGGTAATCGTCGGCGCTGGACCACAATCCGCCGCCGGCGTTGCAGAACGAGGGCGGGGTGATGTGTGGGGGGCCCATCACACCGTGATGCAGCCGGCTGTGCTCGTCGAGTGAATACATGGTTGCCGCGCGGCGCCGTGCCTCGGGAGAGACGAAGAACCCAGTGTCCGTCATGCCCGCGGGGCCCAGGATCCGTTCGTCGAGCACCTCGTGAAACGGTTTGTCCTCGATGCGGGAAGCGATGACGCCCAGCAGGTCGATGGAATGGCTGTAGGTGACCCGGTCACCGGGTTGATGCACCAGTGGCAGCTTGGCCAGCTCGGCCAGCCAGGCGTCCGGGCCCTGATTGAACGGCAGCCGCATGTACGCCTTGGAGATCGGGCCGGACACGGAGAAGCCGTAGGCCAGCCCGCTGGTATGGGTGAGCAGATCCTCGATCAGGATGGCCCGGTTCACCGGGTGAGTGCGGTCCAGCGCGCCGTGCGGGTCGTCGAGCACCCGCGCGCCGGCCAGCTCCGGCGCCCACCGGGTGACCGGATCCTTCAGCGTCAGCTTGCCCTCGTCGACCAGGCTCATCACCGTCGCGACCGTCACCGGCTTCGTCATCGACGCGATGCGAAACAGCGTGTCGCGTTGCATCGGCAGACCCGCATCCACGTCGCGGTAGCCGATTTCGTTGACCTGTAGCAGTTCTCCCCGCTGCCAGACCACCGTCACCGCACCGGCGAGCAAGCCGGCGTCGCACACCTCGCGAATGGAGGCGGAATTGCCATTGAGGGCCGAGCGATTCACCTGGTCAGGTTAGCGGGCCGGCCGAATGGTCCTCAGAGTCGGTCGATTCCGGCGAGCAGGGTCGTCACCCCGGACGTGAGCACGCCCGCAATGAGTAGCGTCGCGCCGACCCACACGCTCGCGATCATCCTGTTCGGGCGTGCCGGGTTGGGACCGAGCACCGACAGGAAAAAGCCTGCGGGCATCAATATGGCGGCCAGAAGCACGGCGATCGCCCCGCCATTGGCCCAGGCGGGGTTCGCGCCCGCGGCGTTGCCCAATACCGACAGCAGTAGGCCCAGCATCACGAGCACACCGGCATGCGCATGGCCCGCTCGGAAAAACGACTTCTGCAAGCCGTTGGCTTCGTGGTTACCGGTGACCACGCGCAGCAAGAAAACGCCGCCGGAGGCGATGGTGACGATCGAGATGATGGTGGCCCCGAGCGTGATGCTCATGAACGGGGTGATCAGCGAGGTATTCATAAAAGCTTCCTGGACGCATATCGTTGATTGGATACTTCTACTATCCAATAGTGGATAGTAGAAGTATCCAATGTCAAGATGTTCTGGGAATCTGTCGAAGGAGCGCGACCGTGTTGATGTCGGAACTGGCCAGGACCACCGATGTGCCGGTGCCGACGATCAAGTTCTACCTGCGTGAGGGCGTGCTGATGCCTGGCCGCGCCGTCAGCTCCACCCGCGCCCACTACGACAACCTACACGTTCGGCGGATCGCGCTGATCAGGGCGCTGTCCGCGCTTGGGCTCTCAATCTCCCAGATCAGGTCCGTTGTCGGACTCATCGACAACCCGGGCCGGTCGCTTTTCGCCACGCTGGGCGCGGCGACGGCGGCGCTTTCGCGTCCCGCTGAACACGCGCGCGGTGAGGACTGCGCACGGGCTCGGGCCGCGATGTCAGCGCTTGACCTCGTGGTGCCCGACGATCTTCCCGCGGTAGCGCAACTTGACCGCGCCCTCGCCGACGCGGAGGCCGCTGGGGTGGCAATGACCGAGGATCGTTTGCGCGCATACGCGCCGCACGTCAGGGCCATCGCCGCTTACGACATCGAGCAGATGCCGTTGGAACCTGCCACGGCGGCAATCGAATACGCCGTCCTCGGGACGATCTTCTACGAACCGATCCTCGCGGCGCTGCGCCGCATCGCGCACGCAGGACTGGCCGCACAACGGTTGGCGGACGGCGAGTAGGGAGCTAGGGTCTCGTCCTGCGCTGATATCGAGACCAAGATTTCATGTCGGTTGCGGTTAGGCAAAGGTACTGCAGCTTGTCCGCGATGCGCGGGCCGCTACCGCCTGGGCCGCCTTATCTTGGCTGCTATGTCCGGACCGAGCAATTACGTGAAGCGCTGGCGCACAGCGCTTCACGTGGCCGTACCGGCGTTCATGGTTGCCATCGTCGGACTCGCCATCCCTCCCGCGGCTCATGCGGCCGCGGCCACAGCGACGTTGACGGTGGAGCATACGTGGCAGACCGGTTTCATCGCCCGCTTCGCCGTCGTCAACTCGAGCCTGGCGCCGCTGAGCGATTGGAAGCTCGAATTCGACTTGCCGGCCGGAGAATCCGTCGTGCACACGTGGAATAGCACCGTTACCCAATCCGGGACGCACTATGTGCTCACGCCCGCGAATTGGAACCGCACCATTGCACCCGGTGGTTCGGCCACCGGCGGCATGAGAGGCTTGCTGACCGGTTCCTATTCGCCACCGTCGAATTGTGTGCTCAACGGGCAATATTTGTGCACCTAGGCAGCCCTTCATATTCGGCGCCATAAAATTAGAACTTTGCGACTTGTCGCTGTGAGGCGGGCACACATTCACGTGCTGCTTTTCAGAGACTCATGGGACGGGTGTGACTGGCGCGGGTAAGGTCGCCGGGCGCCACACGCGCCGGGCGGCGTCGCGCGTGAAATAAGTGCTACGCTGCCGTGCAGTCGACATCCTTTAACGATCCGTCCGGCGAGGCGGAGAAGGAGGTCAAGTTTCGTATGGGTGCTGCGGGCGACACCGGCGTGGGCAGCGATTCCCGGGAGTTGATGTCGGCGGCCGATGTGGGCCGCACCATTTCCCGCATTGCACATCAGATCATCGAAAAGACCGCACTGGATGGTCCCGACGCACCGCGGGTGGTGCTGCTGGGCATCCCGACCCGCGGTGTGATCCTCGCCAGCCGGCTCGCCACCCACATCGGCGAATACAGCGGTGTCGAGGTCGGCCACGGCGCCCTGGACATCACGCTCTACCGCGACGACCTGATGCAGAAACCACCCCGGCCGTTGGAAGCCACCTCGATTCCGGCCGGCGGCATCGACGACGCGTTGGTGATCCTGGTCGACGACGTCTTGTACTCCGGGCGCTCGGTGCGCTCCGCGCTGGACGCGCTGCGCGACGTGGGCCGGCCGCGGGTGGTGCAGCTGGCGGTGCTGGTCGACCGCGGCCATCGCGAACTGCCGTTGCGCGCCGACTATGTAGGCAAGAACGTCCCCACCTCGCGCGGCGAGAGCGTGCATGTCCTGCTGAGCGAGACCGACGGTGACGACGGGGTGGTGATCTCACGATGACGCGCCATCTGCTGGCCGCCGGCGACCTGAGCCGCGACGAGGCCACCGCCATCCTCGACGACGCCGACCGGTTCGCCCAGGCATTGGTGGGCCGCGAGATCAAGAAGCTCCCGACGCTGCGCGGCCGCACCGTCGTCACGATGTTCTACGAGAACTCGACCCGCACCCGGGTGTCCTTCGAGGTGGCCGGCAAGTGGATGAGCGCCGACGTGATCAACGTCAGCGCCGCCGGATCGTCGGTGGGGAAGGGAGAGTCGCTGCGCGACACCGCGCTAACGCTACGGGCGGCCGGTGCGGACGCTCTGATCATCCGGCACCCGGCTTCCGGCGCCGCCCATCTGCTCGCCGAGTGGACTTCGGGCGTCAACGGCGGCCGAGACATCGGGGCCCCTTCGGTGATCAACGCCGGCGACGGCACGCACGAGCATCCCACCCAGGCGCTGCTCGACGCGCTCACCATTCGTCAGCGTCTCGGCGGCATCGACGGCCGGCGCGTCGTGATCGTCGGCGACGTCCTGCACAGCCGGGTCGCCCGCTCCAACGTGATGTTGCTGGCAACCCTGGGCGCCGAAGTGGTTCTGGTCGCACCGCCGACGCTGTTGCCCGTCGGCGTCGAGGGCTGGCCGGTCACCGTGTCGAACGACTTCGACGCCGAACTGCCCGCCGCCGACGCGGTGCTGATGCTGCGGGTGCAGGCCGAGCGGATGAACGGCGGTTTCTTCCCGTCGGTGCGCGAATACTCCTGTCTGTACGGACTTTCCGATCGCCGTCAGGCGATGCTGCCCGGCCACGCCGTGGTGCTGCACCCGGGGCCGATGCTGCGTGGGATGGAGATCGCCTCTTCGGTGGCCGACTCATCGCAATCGGCTGTGCTGCAACAGGTTTCCAATGGTGTGCATGTGCGGATGGCGGTGCTGTTCCATGTGCTGGTCGGGGCGGAGGAAATCGCGGCATGAGCGTGCTGATCCGCGGCGTGCGTCGCTACGGTGAGGGCGACCGGGTCGACGTCCTTATCGACGACGGCCAGATCGCCGAAATAGGCCCCGAGCTTGGTATCCCAGATACGGCCGACGTGATCGATGCCACCGGTCACGTGCTGCTACCCGGCTTCGTCGACCTGCACACCCACTTGCGCGAGCCGGGCCGGGAATACGCCGAGGACATCGAAACCGGTTCGGGGGCGGCAGCTTTGGGTGGTTATACCGCGGTGTTCGCGATGGCCAACACCAACCCGGTCGCCGACAGCCCGGTGGTCACCGACCACGTGTGGCACCGGGGCCAGCAGGTCGGCCTGGTCGATGTGCACCCGGTGGGCGCCGTCACCGTCGGACTGGCCGGCAAAGAGCTCACCGAGATGGGCATGATGGCGGCCGGGGCCGCGCAGGTGCGGATGTTCTCCGACGACGGCATCTGCGTGCACGACCCGCTGGTGATGCGCCGCGCCCTCGAATACGCCACCGGGCTGGGCGTGCTCATCGCCCAGCATGCCGAGGAGCCACGGCTGACGGTCGGCGCCGTCGCGCACGAAGGGCCCACCGCCGCCCGGTTGGGCCTGGCGGGATGGCCCAGGGCGGCCGAGGAATCCATCGTGGCCCGCGACGCGCTGCTGGCCCGCGACGCCGGCGCCCGGGTGCACATCTGCCACGCCTCCACCGCGGGCACCGTCGAACTCGTGAAATGGGCCAAGGAGCAAGGGATCTCGATCACCGCCGAGGTGACCCCGCACCACCTCATGCTCGACGACAGCAGGCTCACCAGTTATGACGGGCAGAACCGCGTCAACCCGCCGCTGCGCGAGGCGGCCGACGCGGTCGCGTTGCGCCAGGCGCTGGCCGACGGGGTCATCGACTGTGTGGCCACCGATCACGCCCCGCACGCCGAGCACGAGAAATGCGTGGAGTTCTCCGCGGCGCGCCCCGGCATGCTCGGGTTGCAGACGGCGCTATCGATCGTGGTGCAGACGATGGTCACCCCGGGGCTGTTGACTTGGCGGGACGTCGCCCGCGTGATGAGTGAGAACCCGGCACGCATCGCGCGCCTGCCCGACCACGGCCGGCCGTTGGAGGTGGGGGAGCCCGCCAACCTCACGGTGGTGGATCCCACGGCCTCGTGGACCGTCGCGGGGTCAGACCTGGCCAGCCGCTCGGCCAACACGCCCTACGAGGCAATGACCCTGCCCGCCACTGTGACCGCCACGCTGCTGCGTGGCAAGGTCACCGCCCGAGACGGGAAGTCCCCGGCATGAATTCGGGCACCCTGGTGGGATCGCTGATCTTCGCGGCCGTGATGGTGGTCGTGATCACGGTGCTGATCCAGCTGATGATGCGGTCCTGGCACCGTCGCTCGCGGCAGCAGACGGAACTGATCGGGGCGTTGCCCGACATACCGGACCAGGTGGGCGCGGCGACCATCACCACCCGCGGCCACTATTGCGGTTCCATGATGGCGCCGGGCTGGAACGAGCGGATCGCTGCCGGCGATCTGGGCTATCGCAGCAAAGCGGTGCTGACCCGCTATGCCGGCGGAATCATGGTGGAACGCCTACGGGCCCAGCCGATCTGGATTCCGCAAGACTCGATCACGAACATCCGGATGGAGCGCAGGATGACGGGCCGGATCGGGATTCTGGCGATCCGCTGGCGCCTGCCGTCGGGCGTCGAGATCGACACCGGTTTCCGGGCGAACCACCGAGGCGATTACGACGGCTGGCTCGAATCGCAACAAGGGGAGGGGCGGCGCTCGTGAGTAAAGCGCAATTGGTGCTCGAGGACGGCCGTGTCTTCACCGGCTCGTCGTTCGGCAAGGTCGGCCAAACACTGGGCGAGGCAGTGTTTTCCACTGGCATGTCCGGCTATCAGGAAACGCTGACCGACCCCAGTTACCATCGGCAGATCGTGGTGGCCACGGCGCCGCAGATCGGCAACACCGGCTGGAACGGCGAAGACGCCGAGAGCCGCGGCGACAAGATCTGGGTCGCCGGCTACGCGGTGCGCGACCCGTCGCCACGCCCGTCCAATTGGCGGGCCACCGGAACCCTGGAGGACGAACTGGTCCGCCAGCACGTCGTGGGGATCGCCGGCATCGACACCCGCGCGGTGGTGCGGCACCTGCGCACCCGCGGCGCGATGAAGGCGGGGGTGTTCTCCGGCGAGGCGCTCGCCGACGCGGACGAATTGCTGCAGCGGGTGAGGGGCCAGCAGTCGATGCTGGGCGCCGATCTGGCCGGCGAGGTCAGCACGCCGAACGCCTACATCGTGGAACCCGAAGGCTCGCCTCGTTTTACGGTGGCCGCACTGGATTTGGGGATCAAAACCAACACCCCGCGCAACTTCGCCCGTCGCGGCGTGCGCACCCACGTGCTGGGCTCCTCGGTGGCCTACGAGCAGATCGCCGACATCAAACCCGACGGGGTGTTCTTGTCCAACGGGCCGGGCGACCCCGCCACCGCCGATCACATCGTCGCGGTCACCCGCGAGGTGCTGGGCGCCGGAATCCCGTTGTTCGGCATCTGTTTCGGCAATCAGATCCTGGGCCGGGCGCTCGGACTGTCCACCTACAAGCTGGTGTTCGGTCACCGCGGCATCAACATTCCGGTGATCGACCACGCCACCGGCCGGGTCGCGGTCACCGCACAGAACCACGGCTTCGCGCTCGAAGGGGAGGCCGGCCAGTCCTTCGACACGCCGTTCGGCCAAGCGATCGTCAGCCACACCTGCGCCAACGACGGAGTGGTCGAAGGCGTCAAACTCGCCGACGGGCAAGCCTTCTCGGTCCAGTACCACCCGGAGGCCGCTGCCGGCCCGCACGATGCGGAGTACCTGTTCGACCAATTCATCGATCTGATGGCAGGGGAGGGCCGCTAGTGCCACGTCGCACCGACCTCAACCACGTGCTGGTGATCGGCTCGGGGCCGATTGTCATCGGCCAGGCGGCCGAATTCGACTATTCCGGCACCCAGGCCTGCCGGGTGCTGCGGGCGGAGGGGCTGCAGGTCAGCCTGATCAACTCCAACCCGGCCACCATCATGACCGACCCGGAGTACGCCGACCACACCTACGTCGAGCCGATCACCGCCGCGTTCGTCGAGAAGGTGATCGCCCAGCAGGCCGAGCGCGGCAACAAGATCGACGCGCTGCTGGCCACGCTGGGCGGGCAAACCGCGCTGAACACCGCGGTCGCGCTGTACGAGAACGGGGCGCTGGAGCGCCACGGCGTCGAGCTCATCGGAGCGGACATCGACGCCATCCAGCGCGGCGAGGACCGGCAGATGTTCAAGGACATCGTCGCCAAGGTCGGTGGTGAATCCGCCCGCAGCCGAGTGTGTTTCACCATGGAGGAGGTCCGCGAGACGGTCGAGGAGCTCGGCCTGCCGGTGGTGGTGCGGCCCAGCTTCACCATGGGTGGCCTGGGATCGGGGATGGCGCGATCCGTCGAGGAGGTCGACCGGATGGCCGGTGCCGGGCTGGCCGAAAGCCCGAGCGCCAACGTGCTGATCGAGGAATCGATCTACGGCTGGAAGGAATTCGAGCTCGAGCTGATGCGCGACGGCAACGACAACGTGGTCGTGGTGTGCTCGATCGAGAACTTCGACCCGATGGGCGTGCACACGGGTGACTCCGTCACCGTCGCGCCGGCGATGACGCTGACCGACCGGGAATACCAGCGGATGCGCGATTTGGGCATCGCGATCCTGCGCGAGGTCGGGGTGGACACCGGCGGCTGCAACATCCAGTTCGCGATCAACCCGGTCGACGGCCGGCTGATCGTCATCGAGATGAATCCCCGGGTTTCGCGGTCGAGTGCCCTGGCGTCCAAGGCCACCGGCTTCCCGATCGCCAAGATCGCCGCCAAGCTCGCCATCGGGTACACGCTCGACGAGATCGTCAACGACATCACCAAGGAAACGCCGGCCTGCTTCGAGCCCACCCTGGACTATGTGGTGGTCAAGGCGCCGCGGTTCGCGTTCGAGAAGTTCCCAGGCGCCGACCCCACGCTGACCACCACCATGAAATCCGTCGGCGAGGCGATGTCGTTGGGCCGCAACTTTGTTGAGGCGCTCGGCAAGGTGATGCGGTCGCTGGAAACCACCCGCTCCGGATTCTGGACCAAACCCGACCCCGAAGGTGACGTCCGGCGAGGTGCTGACCCGGCTGCGCACACCGACCGAGGGCCGGCTCTACGACATCGAACTGGCGCTGCGGCAGGGTGCGTCGGTGGAACAGGTCGCCGAGGCCAGCGGGGTGGACCCGTGGTTCGTCGCCCAGATCGGCGAGCTGATCGGCCTGCGCGCCGAGCTCATCGCCGCCCCGGTGCTCGACGCCGATCTGTTGCGCCGCGGCAAGCACAGCGGGCTGTCGGACCGCCAGATCGCCGCCCTGCGCCCCGAATTGGCCGGTGAGAACGGCGTGCGGTCGCTGCGCGGGCGGCTGGGTGTGCACCCGGTCTACAAGACCGTCGACACCTGCGCGGCCGAGTTCGAGGCCAAGACGCCGTATCACTACAGCAGCTACGAGCTGGACCCCGCGGCCGAGACCGAGGTGGCGCCGCAGACCGAGAAGCCCAAGGTGTTGATCCTCGGGTCGGGACCCAACCGCATCGGCCAGGGCATCGAATTCGACTACAGCTGTGTGCATGCGGCAACGACGTTGTCGCAGGCCGGCTTTGAGACCGTGATGGTCAACTGCAACCCGGAAACGGTGTCCACCGACTACGACACCGCCGACCGGCTGTACTTCGAGCCCCTGACCTTCGAAGACGTCCTCGAGGTGTTCCGTGCCGAGCAGCAGTCGGCCGGCGACGGCCCTGGTGTGGTCGGGGTGATCGTGCAACTCGGCGGCCAGACCCCGCTCGGGCTGGCGCAGCGCCTCGCCGACGCGGGCGTACCGATCGTCGGCACCCCGCCGGAAGCCATCGACTTGGCCGAGGACCGCGGCGCCTTCGGGGACGTGCTCACCGCGGCCGGCCTGCCGGCGCCGAAGTACGGCATGGCAACGACTTTCGACCAGGCCCGGCGGATCGCCGAGGACATCGGCTACCCGGTGCTGGTGCGGCCGTCCTATGTCCTGGGCGGTCGGGGCATGGAGATCGTTTACGACGACGAGACGCTGCGGGGCTACATCACCCGCGCCACCGAGCTCTCACCCGAGCACCCGGTGCTCGTCGACCGCTTCCTCGAGGACGCGGTGGAGATCGACGTGGACGCGCTGTGCGACGGCAGCCGAGGTGTACATCGGCGGCATCATGGAACACATCGAGGAAGCCGGCATCCACTCCGGCGACTCGGCGTGCGCCTTGCCGCCGGTGACGCTGGGCCGCAGCGACATCGAGAAGGTGCGCCACGCGACCGAGGCCATCGCGCACGGCATCGGAGTGGTGGGGCTGCTCAACGTGCAGTATGCGCTCAAGGACGACGTGCTCTACGTCCTGGAGGCCAACCCGCGCGCCAGCCGTACGGTGCCGTTCGTGTCCAAGGCCACCGCAATCCCGCTCGCCAAGGCGTGTGCCCGGGTCATGTTGGGCGCCACCGTCTCCCAGCTTCGCGAGGAGGGGCTGCTGGCGGCGTCCGGCGACGGCGCCCATGCGGCGCAGAACGCCCCGATCGCCGTGAAGGAGGCCGTGCTGCCCTTCCATCGCTTCCGCCGCACCGACGGGGCCGCCATCGACTCGCTGCTGGGCCCGGAGATGAAATCTACCGGCGAGGTGATGGGAATCGACCGCGACTTCGGCAGCGCCTTCGCCAAGAGCCAGACCGCCGCGTACGGGTCGCTACCGGCCCAGGGCACCATCTTCGTGTCGGTGGCCAACCGGGACAAGCGCTCACTGGTGTTCCCCGTCAAGCGGCTGGCCGACTTGGGATTCCGCGTGCTGGCCACCGAGGGGACGGCGGAGATGTTGCGCCGCAACGGGATTCCCTGCGACGAGGTGCGCAAGCACTTCGAGGACCCGCAGCCGGGCCGCCCCGCGGAATCGGCGGTGGACGCCATCAAGGCCGGTGAGGTCGACATGGTGATCAACACGCCCTACGGCAACTCCGGGCCACGCATCGACGGCTACGAAATCCGTTCGGCCGCCGTCTCGGTCAATATCCCGTGTGTCACCACGGTGCAGGGCGCCTCGGCCGCCGTCCAGGGCATCGAGGCGGGCATCCGCGGCGACATCGGCGTGCGCAGCCTGCAAGAACTGCACAGCCAGATCAACCAGGGCGGCTGGCCCGGTAACGGGGACCGGTGACCAGGTTCGGCGTCCGGCTGGCGGACGCGAAGGCGGAGCGCGGGCCGTTGTGCGTGGGCATCGACCCACATCCCGAGCTGCTGCGCGCCTGGGGCCTGCCCACCACCGCCGACGGGCTGGCCGCGTTCTGCGACATCTGCATCGAGGCGTTTTCCGGATTCGCCGTCGTCAAACCCCAAGTCGCCTTCTTCGAGGCCTACGGCGCCGCCGGATTCGCCGTGCTGGAACGCACCATCGCGGCGTTGCGGTCGGCCGGGGTGCTGGTGCTCGCCGACGCCAAACGCGGCGACATCGGCACGACCATGGCGGCCTATGCCGCTGCCTGGGCGGGCGATTCGCCGCTGGCCGCCGACGCCGTGACGGCCACGCCATACCTGGGGTTCGGCTCGCTGCGGCCGCTGCTGGAAGCCGCCGCGGCGAACGACCGCGGGGTGTTCGTGCTGGCGGCCACCTCCAACCCGGAGGGGGCGACCGTGCAGCGTGCCGCCTTCGACGGCCGCACGGTGGCCCAGCTGGTCGTCGACCAGGCGGCGGTGGTGAATCGGTCCGCAACCCCGTCCGGGCCGGGATATATCGGCGTGGTCGTCGGCGCGACGGTCCTGCAGGCGCCCGATCTCAGCGCCCTGGGGGGCCCGGTGCTGGTGCCCGGGCTCGGCGTCCAGGGCGGGCGGCCCGAGGCGCTCGCCGGCCTGGGCGGCGCGGAACCCGGGCAGCTGCTGCCCGCGGTGGCCCGCGAGGTGCTGCGGGCCGGACCGGGCGTGACGGAGCTGCGCGCGGCGGCCGATCGCATGCTGGACGCGGTCGCCCACCTCGCGGTGTGAGCGGGTCCTGAAGTTCAGTCCGACGCGACTGCGGCGCTGGGCCGCGGCGGTTTCGACGATGACGGTGGTGGCCTTGACCACGGCCACCGCGACGCTGCCGGGACGCAGCTGCAATTCCTCGGCGGCCTCGGTGCTCATCAACGACACGACGGTGAACGGACCGCACTGCATCTCCACCTGGGTCATCACCTTGTCGCTGACCACAGACGTGACCAGCCCGACGAAGCGGTTGCGGGCAGAGCTGCCGATGCTGAGCGGGTCCGCCGGCGGGGCGGGCGCATTCGTGCGGGAGAACTGGGCGAGGTCCTCGCTGGCGATCACCTTACGGCCGGCGGCGTCGAGACCGACCGTCAATGTGCCCTGGTTGATCCAGCGCCGCACGGTGTCGTCGCTGACGCCAAGCAGCTCAGCCGCCTGGCGAATTCGCAGGTTGGACACCACTGGATCGTATCGGATTTCGCGCCCCCGATTAGCTGCACCGCGATCGCGGGGCCGGTTCCGCCGCGATTAGGGAAATGTGTCAGCGATCGGCCCGCGGGTACGAAATTTACCGTCCTGTCAGCCGGAGTTCGCGGAACTCGGAGTCCGGCATCGGCGCACGAGTCGGGGCCGCACGAGCCGCTGGTACGCCGCCGGACGAGTGCGTGGCGTCAAACGGCGGTACTGGCCTGCGCTTTGGCGGTCGACGCGACACGCGCGACACGCCGCAACAAATCCGTGATCCTTCGCACCGGGCTCGGCGGCTGCCCGCCGACGCCTTTCCGATTGGCCGGAGCTGCGCCGTCCGCCGCCGCCGTCGACGGTTATAACCGCAGGTAGACGCCTCGGTGACGATCTGAACCCGCGCTGGTTAACCCCGTCCGGTCAACGCCGATCGCGACCGTCGTCGATGCGGCCCGCGGCGTCGCTTCGGCCTGGCCAGGCGGTGGTCCATGCTGGGAGTTTTCCCCCTTAAGCAGGGGGTCGGGTTAGATTTCGTCCGGAGGCCTGAGTACGGTCGTCTGCGCTGGCAGAAGTACCGGCGAGACAAAATGAGATCGATTGAAATTGATTGATCAGATACGGAGGAATCGTGGCCCTTCCCCAGTTGACCGACGAGCAGCGCGCGGCCGCGTTGGAGAAGGCGGCTGCCGCACGTCGAGCGCGAGCAGAGCTCAAGGACCGCCTGAAGCGTGGCGGCACCAACCTGACCCAGGTGCTCAAGGACGCCGAGACCGACGAAGTCCTGGGCAAGATGAAGGTTTCCGCGCTTCTCGAGGCATTGCCCAAGGTGGGCAAGGTCAAGGCGCAGGAAATCATGACTGAGCTGGAGATCGCCCCCACCCGCCGCCTGCGCGGTCTCGGTGATCGTCAGCGCAAGGCCCTGCTGGAAAAATTCGGCTCCTAACCCGGCCGCCGACGATGCAGGCCGAATGGCCTGAGGAGAAGGCGGGCAATCCGACCCGAGCCGTGGGCGCATCCGCCCAGGAGCGCCTGTGAGCGCCGGCGGGGGACCGGGCGTCCAGCACGGCACACGTCCTGAACCATCAGGTAACGGGCGTGTGGTCGTGCTGTCCGGTCCTTCCGCGGTGGGCAAGTCGACTGTGGTGCGGTGCCTGCGCGAGCGGGTTCCGGACCTGCATTTCAGCGTCTCGGCCACGACGCGGGCGCCGCGGCCCGGCGAGGTCGACGGCGTCGATTACCACTTCGTCACCCCGGCCCGCTTCCAGCAGCTCATCGACGAGGGTGCGCTGCTGGAATGGGCCGAAATCCACTCGGGGCTGCACCGATCGGGCACCCTGGCCGAGCCGGTCCGCACCGCCACGGCCCACGGATTCCCGGTGCTGATCGAGGTCGACCTGGCCGGGGCCAAGGCAGTCAAGAAGGCGATGCCCGAGGCTCTCGCCGTCTTCCTGGCGCCGCCCAGCTGGGAGGATCTGAAGGCACGGCTCATCGGCCGCGGCACCGAGACACCGGAGGTCATGCAGCGCCGGTTGGAGACGGCCCGCATCGAAATGGCGGCCCAAAAGGACTTCGACCGAGTGGTCGTGAACAGCGAATTGGAGTCAGCGTGCTCCGAATTGGTATCCTTGCTGGTGGGAACTGCGTCGCCCCGGCACAACCCGTCTGGCCAGACCAGAAGCCGGACCACTTCCCAGCAAGATTGAGCACCGAATTTTTTTCAGAATTTGCAAGCGGTGACGAGCCGCTCCAATCCGCCAGGAGATTGACTTACGTGACTATTCCGCAGTCCGACGCGGCTTTGGCCGCCGTCCCCGACCGGTTCGATCCGTCCGCCGGGGGACAGGGCGCCTACGACACCCCGCTGGGTATCACCAACCCGCCCATCGACGAGCTGCTGGATCGCGTCTCGAGCAAGTACGCCCTGGTGATCTACGCCGCCAAGCGGGCCCGCCAGATCAACGACTACTACAACCAGCTCGGCGAGGGCATCCTCGAATACGTGGGTCCGCTGGTCGAGCCGGGGCTGCAGGAAAAGCCGCTGTCGATCGCGATGCGCGAGATCCACGGCGACCTGCTCGAGCACACCGAGGGCGAGTAACAGGGCCGGGCCGGGCGCGCCGTGGACAACCGCGATCGGGTCGCGAAAAGAGTAATCGTCGGCGTCTCCGGCGGTATCGCCGCCTACAAGGCGTGCACCGTCGTTCGTCAGCTTGCCGAGGCCGGTCATTCGGTCCGCGTCATCCCGACCGAGTCCGCGTTGCGTTTCGTCGGGGCCGCCACGTTCGAGGCGCTCTCCGGCCAGCCGGTGCACACCGGCGTCTTCGACGACGTGCCGGAGGTTCCGCACGTCCAGCTCGGTAAGCAGGCCGACCTAGTCGTGGTGGCGCCGGCCACGGCCGACCTGCTGGCCAGGGCCGTTCACGGCCGGGCCGACGACCTGCTGACCGCGACGCTGCTCACCGCGCGATGTCCGGTCCTGTTCGCGCCGGCGATGCACACCGAGATGTGGTTGCACCCGGCCACCGTGGACAACGTGGCCACGCTCCGCCGCCGGGGCGCGGTGGTGCTCGAACCCGCGGCCGGGCGGCTCACCGGGACGGACAGCGGGTCGGGCCGGCTACCTGAAGCCGAAGAGATCACCACTTTGGCTCACCTGCTGCTCGATCGGCAAGACGCGCTGCCCTACGACCTGGCCGGTTGCAAGGTTCTGGTCACCGCCGGCGGCACCCGGGAGGCGGTCGACCCGGTGCGCTTCATCGGCAACCGCAGCTCGGGCAAACAGGGCTACGCGGTTGCGCGGGTGGCCGCGCAGCGCGGCGCGGAGGTCACGCTGATCGCCGGGCACACCGCCGGCCTGATCGACCCCGCCGGGGTGGAGGTGGTCCACGTCAGCTCTGCCGAGCAACTGGGCGACGCCGTGGCCAAGCACGCGGCCGAGGCGGACGTGCTGGTGATGGCCGCCGCGGTCGCCGACTTCCGGCCGGCCCGGGTTGCGGCCGCAAAGATCAAAAAGGGGGTCGAGGGGCCGCCGACGATCGAGTTGATCCGCAACGACGACGTGCTCGCCGGTGCGGTGCGAGCGCGCGCCAACGGCGAGCTGCCCAACCTGCGCGCCATCGTGGGGTTCGCCGCCGAGACCGGCGACGCCAACGGCGACGTGCTCTTTCATGCCCGGGCGAAGCTGCGCAACAAGGGTTGTGATCTGTTGGTCGTCAACGCGGTGGGCGACGGCAGGGCCTTCGAGGTGGACAACAACGACGGCTGGCTGCTGGCGGCCGACGGCACCGAGTCGGCGCTGCAGCACGGCTCCAAGACTTTGATGGCCAGTCGTATCGTGGATGCGATCGCCGCGTTCCTGCACGGGGAGCAGCGGGTAGAACGGTCGAGTTCTTCTCGGCACCGGGCCAGGTGCTGGCGGGCCGACGCCGGCCGATATAATTCGGCTAACTAACTAATTGGAAGGATCGGCATTGTGAGCGAAAAGGGTCGCCTGTTTACCAGTGAGTCGGTGACTGAGGGACATCCCGACAAAATCTGTGACGCGATCAGCGACTCGGTCCTCGACGCCCTGCTGGCTCAGGACCCCAACTCACGTGTCGCGGTCGAGACGCTGGTGACCACGGGACAGGTGCACGTGGTGGGCGAGGTGACGACGACGGCCAAAGAGGCGTTCGCCGACATCACCAACACGGTTCGCGCGCGCATCCTCGACATCGGCTACGACTCGTCGGACAAGGGCTTCGACGGGGCCACCTGCGGTGTCAACATCGGCATCGGCGCGCAGTCGCCCGACATCGCCCAGGGCGTCGACACCGCCCACGAGGCGCGCGTCGAGGGCGCCGCGGACCCGCTGGACGCCCAGGGCGCCGGTGACCAGGGCCTGATGTTCGGCTACGCGATCAACGACACCCCCGAGCGGATGCCGCTGCCGATCGCGCTGGCCCACCGGCTGTCACGCAAGCTGACCGAGGTCCGCAAGAACGGCACGCTGCCCTACCTGCGGCCGGACGGCAAGACGCAGGTCACCATCGAGTACGAGGACGACGTTCCCGTCCGGCTCGACACCGTGGTGGTCTCCACCCAGCACGCCGACGGCATCGACCTGGAGAACACGCTGGATCCCGACATCCGCCAGCACGTGCTCAAGACCGTGCTCGACGAGCTGGCCCACGACACCCTGGACTCGTCGGCGACGCGGGTGCTGGTCAACCCGACCGGCAAGTTCGTTCTCGGCGGCCCGATGGGCGACGCCGGCCTGACCGGCCGCAAGATCATCGTCGACACCTACGGCGGGTGGGCCCGGCACGGCGGCGGCGCCTTCTCCGGCAAGGATCCGTCCAAGGTGGACCGGTCGGCGGCCTACGCGATGCGCTGGGTGGCCAAGAACATCGTCGCGGCCGGGCTGGCGGAGCGGGTCGAGGTGCAGGTGGCCTACGCGATCGGCAAGGCGGCCCCGGTCGGGCTGTTCATCGAGACGTTCGGCACGGCGACCGTCGACCCGGTCAAGATCGAGAAGATCGTTCCCGAGGTGTTCGACCTGCGCCCGGGCGCCATCATCCGCGACCTGGACCTGCTGCGTCCGATCTACGCGCAGACCGCCGCCTACGGCCACTTCGGGCGTACCGACGTCGAACTGCCGTGGGAACAGCTGAACAAGGTCGACGACCTCAAGCGCGCGATCTAGGCGACCGGGTGCTCGGCGGCTAACCGGTGAATCGGTAGTCGCCCAGATTGAACCGCCGGCTGCGCCAGTACACCTCCGGGGTGGTGCCGGGACGCAGTGGCACGTCGCCGTTCTTGTCGAAGTAGTAGCTGTTGGCCAGCCGGCAACTGTCCTGCCAGAAGATCTGCCGGGGCCGTCGGCGCATCATCTCGGCGAAGTAGCGGTCGTTGGCTTCCTCGCTGACCTCGACGTGGGTGGCGCCGACGCGCTTGGCCCGCTTCAGGCAGCGCACGATGTGATGCGTCTGCGCCTCGATGAGCGCGAAATACGAAGAGCCGACGTAGCCGTACGGTCCGAAGACCGTGAAGAGGTTGGGGAAACCGGGCACGCTGACGCCCTCGTAGGCCTGCAACCGGTGTTCATCCCAGAACCGGCTCAACGACTTTCCGCCGCTTCCGGTCACGGCGAAGGTGGGCACGTTGTCGGGATCCATCACCTTGAAGCCGGTCGCCAGGATCAGCACGTCGATCTCGTGGTTCTCGCCGTCGGTGGTGGCCACCGCGTCGGGCGTGATCTTGTCGATCGGTTCGGTGACCAGCCGCACGTTGTCGCGATTGAACGTGGCGAGGTAACCATTGTGGAAGCCGGGACGTTTGCAGCCGACCGCGTATTTCGGGGTGAGCTGTTCGCGCACGGCCGGATCCCGAACCTGTTGCCGCAGATAGCGATTTGCCCAGCGAGGCCATCCGCTTGGCCAGCGGGATGACGGTGAAATAATGCGCCGAGATGGGGAAGGTGAGCTCCACGTAGGCCTGGCTGAGCAGGCGCTGCAGGAACTTGCCGCCGGGAATCCGCATCGCCCAGCGCGCGGGCGCGGGCAGCGGGACGTCGAACTTCGGGAAACACCAGATCGGCGTTCGCTGAAAGACGGTGAGCGACGACACAATTGGCGCGATTTCGGGAATCACCTGCACGGCCGAGGCGCCGGTGCCGATCACCGCGACGCGCTTGCCGCGCAGATCCTGGCTGTGATCCCACCGCGCGGTGTGCATGGTGATGCCGCCGAACGAGTCCACGCCGTCGATGTCGGGCAGGTTCGGCACCGTCAGCACGCCGCAGGCGCTGATCACAAACCGCGCCGTGAGCTCGCCCGCCGGGTCGGTCTGCACCCGCCACAGGTTGTGCTCGTCGTCGAACTCGGCCGTTTGCACCTTGGTGTTGAACCGGATTCGGGATCGGATGCCGTATTTGTCGGCGCAATGTTCGGCATACGCCTTGAGCTCACGTCCCGGTGCGTAGGTGCGCGACCAGTGCCGGCTCTGCTCGAAGGAGAACTGGTAGGAGAACGACGGAATGTCCACGGCGATACCGGGATAGGTGTTCCAGTGCCAGGTGCCGCCGACCCCGTCGCCTGCCTCGATGATCAGGTAATCGGGCAGCCCGGCCCGGTCCAGGTTGATGGCCGCACCGATGCCGGAGAATCCGGCGCCGATGATCAGCGTGTGATAGTCGGGGGTTTCTTTGCGCGGGACCATCGTTGCCTGCCTTAAGGATGCAGTGCCTTGTTGAGTGCCGCCAGGCCGCGCTCGGTGGCCTCGGCGGCGGCCGGTATCGCCAGTGCGAAACTGACGAACCCGTGCACCAGGGTGGGCTCGTTGCTCAGCTCGACCGGCACACCGGCGGCGGCCAGCAACTCGGCGTAGCGGGCGCCGTCATCGCGCAGCGGATCGTGTTCGGCGGTTGCGATGTAGGCCGGCGCCAGCCCGGACAGATCCCCGGCGTTTGCCGGAGCCATGTTGGCGGGCAGCGTTTTGGGGTCGCTGAGCTCGAGGTCGGGCACGTACCAGGACAGGAACGCGTCGATGACGTCCCGGTTCAGAATCGGCGCGTCGGCGTTCTCGGTGTACGACGGCAGGGACAGATCCGCGGTGACGGAGGGATACCACAGCAACTGGAAACGCAGCGCCGGCCCGCCCTTGTCGGCATTGTCGCGGGCCAACAACGCCGTCACCGCGGCGAGGTTGCCGCCCGCCGAGTCGCCGGCCACGGCGATGTTGTTCGGGTCGCCGCCGAGCTCGAGCCGCGTTCTCGCCGACCCATTGCAGGGCCGCCCAGCAGTCGTCCACGCCCGCCGGAAACGGATGCTCCGGGGCCAGCCGGTAGCCGACGGACACCACGATGGCCTCGGCGCCGACGGCGTGCGCGCGGGCGACCGGGTCGTGGGTGTCCAGGTCGCCGAGGCAGAACCCGCCGCCGTGGTAGAAGACGACCACGGGCAGCGGCGTGCGATCGCTGTCGGGCCAGTAGATCCGCACGGGGATGTCGGCGAGCTCGCCGTAGCCGATCGTGCGGTTCTCGGTCCGCAGCTCCGGCAGCATTTCCGGCGGCACCTTGAGCAGCTTGAGCCGCGCGCGGGCGACCTCGACGCCGTCGGCCTGCGCAGAACGTCATCGGGATAGGCGTCGAGCAAAGCCTTGAACGTCGGATCGATTCCCGGCCGGGCGATGGTCGGCTCACTCATGCGTTCACCGTACGCTGCGGGGTCATCGGTGCAGGGCGACTGCGCAATGCAGTTAGCCCGCGCCTCGAGCGCCGCGGTGGTCGCGGGCACCACGCCGGCATAGCCCAGGTAGCCGTGCACCATCGTCTCGGCGTTGTGCACCTCGACCTCGACGCCGGCGGCGGTCAGCAATTCGCCGTATCGGATGCCGTCGTCGCGCAGTGGGTCGTAACCGGCGACGGCGATGTAGGCCGGCGCCAGGTCGGTGAGGTCCTTCGCGCGCCCGGGTGCCATGCCCGGCGGCGGATCGGACATGTCGACTTCGCCCGCGTACCAACGGGAGAACGCCGGCGACGGCCTTGACGTCCAGGATCGGCGCGGCGGCGTTTTCGGCGAAGGACGGCAGCGATGCATCCCACATCGTGGACGGATACCACAACAGCTGGAACGCGATCGGCGGCAGCGCTGTTGTCGCGCGCCCGCTGCGCGACAGCGGCGGAGATGGTCCCGCCGGCCGAATCCCCGGCGACGGCGATCCGGCTCGGTGTCGCCGTGCAGTTCCGCGGCGTTCTCGGCGACCCAAAGCGTTGCGGCCCAAGCGTCTTCGACGGCGGCGGGGTAGGGGTGCTCGGGGGCCAGTCGGTAGTCGACGGATACCACGATCGCGTCGGCGCCGACCGCATGCTGACGCGCCGTGCCGTCGTGAGTGTCGAGGTCGCCCATGACGAAGCCGCCGCCGTGGAAGATACAGCACGACCGGCGCGGCGGCGTCGTCCTGACTGTCTTCGGAATAGCTTGGCGGCCAATAGATCCGGATCTCGATCGCGCCCGCGGGTCCGTCGAATCGTGCGGTCCTCGACGCGCAGCTCGGGATGCAGCGGCCGGCGCGGCAGGTCGCGGAACCGCTGGCGCGCCGCGCCGATCCCGTCCTCGGTTGATAGCCGGAACGGAACCGCATCCAGTACCTTCTGCAGGATGGGGTCGATACGGGTTTCTCGTCGGCTGTGTTGTCCAAGCTGGGCATGGACGTACCGTACGCACCTCGTCTGATGGCCGGGGCCTGGGTGGTGGCCGGCTGGGCGGCCATCGGCCTACGGCATCTACCTGACCGTGCTCGCGCTGCGCTCGCCACCCGGGGATCGAACTCACCGGTCACTGGGTGCTGCAGCCGCCGTTCAAGGCTTCGATGGCGTTGCTGCTGACCTTCGCCGCGGCGGGCCACCCCATCGTCCGCGAGCGGCGGTGGCTGATGCCGGCGCTGCTGCTGTCGGCCATCGGGGACTGGCTGTTGGCGATCCCGTGGTGGACGATGTCGTTCATGTTGGGCCTGGCGCGCATTCCTGTTGGCGCACATGTGTTTTCTGGGCGCGCTGCTGCCGCTGGTTCCGGCGTTCTCCGGGGCTTCGGAGGATGCGCGCCCGTCGATGGTGCGCATCGTCGCGGTGGTCCTGATGGTACGGCGTCGATCGCGTTGCTGGCTGGTTCTGGCCGCACCTGGGCGGCGGCACAAGCTGACCCTTCCGGTGACCGTCTACATCGCTGGTGCTGACCGTGAATGGTGTGCACGGCGCTGCTGGCGAAGCTGCCCACGATCTGGACGGCGGTGGGGGCGGTGTGTTTCGCGGCGTCGGACTCGATGATCGCGATCGGCCGTTTCATCCTGGGCAACGAGGCGCTGGCCGTGCCGATCTGGTGGTCCTACGCGGCGGCCCAGATCCTGATCACCGCCGGATTCTTCTTCGGCCGCGAGCTTCCCGCTCGACCCCGCCGCGGACAGCGCTCCGGTGACGCCCCTGCGCCCGCCGAGAGCTGATTGTCGCCGGTGCCCGGTACGCTGCTGGCCGGACGGTATAGACATTGGATGACAAGATGATTCGCGGCCCGGGGACGCGGTGAGCCCCAGCGCGCGCACGCCTGTCGAGGTGGAGCCGATCGCCCGGGTGCTGCCGATGTTGTCGGTGCCGCACCTGGATCGCGAGTTCGATTACCTGGTATCGGCCGAGCAGTCCGACGACGCCCAGCCCGGGGTGCGGGTGCGGGTGCGCTTCCACGGCCGGCTGGTCGACGGCTTCGTGCTGGAACGCCGCAACGACACCGACCACACCGGCAAGCTGGGCTGGCTCGATCGCGTCGTGTCGGCCGAACCGGTGCTCACCCCGGAAATCCGCCGGCTGGCCGACGCGGTGGCGGCGCATTACGCCGGCACCCGGCCCGACGTGTTGCGGCTGGCCGTGCCGGCCCGGCACGCCAGGGTGGAGCGCGAACCGCCTGGTCAGCCGGGAGACGGCGATCCCGCGAGCCCGTCGACCCGGCGGGCTGGGACGGTCTACGGCAGGGGCGCCCAGTTCCTGGCCGCCCTGGCCGAATCGCGGGCCGCCCGCGCCGTCTGGCAGGCGCTGCCGGGCGAGTCGTGGACGGACCGGTTCGCCGAGGCCGCCGCGCAAACGGTGCGCGCCGGTCGTTCGGTGCTCGCGATCGTCCCAGATCAGCGCGACCTGGACGCGCTGTGGCAGGCCGCGACCGCGCGGATCGACGAGGGCAGCGTCGTGGCCCTGTCGGCCGGCCTGGGGCCTGCGGCCCGCTACCGGCGGTGGCTGGCGGCGCTGCGCGGCACCGCGCGGTTGGTGATCGGCACCCGCAGCGCGGTGTTCGCGCCGCTGAGCGACCTGGGGCTGGTCATGGTGTGGGCCGACGCCGACGACAGCCTGGCCGAGCCGCGGGCGCCGTACCCGCATGCCCGCGAGGTGGCGATGCTGCGCGCGCATCAGGCCCGGTGCGCGGCGCTGATCGGCGGCTACGCCCGCACCGCCGAAGCCCAGGCGCTGGTGCGCAGCGGCTGGGCGCACGACATCGTCGCGGCGCGGCCGGTGGTGCGTGCCCGCACGCCGCGGGTGATCGCCCTCGACGACACCGGTTACGCCGACGAGCGCGACCCGGCGGCGCGCACGGCCCGCATTCCGTCCATCGCTTTGCGCGCCGCCCGCTCGGCGCTGCAGGCCGGGGCGCCGGTGCTGGTCCAGGTGCCGCGGCGGGGTTACGTCCCGTCGCTGGCCTGCGCGCGCTGCCGCACCATCGCCCGGTGCCGGCACTGCACGGGTCCGCTGTCGCTGCAGGAGGGGGGCGCGGCGCTGGTCTGCCGCTGGTGCGGCCGCGTCGACCCGACGCGACGGTGCGCGCGCTGCGGATCGGACGCGGTGCGCGCCGTCGTCGTCGGTGCGCGCCGCACCGCCGAAGAGCTTGGCCGGCCGTTTCCGGGCACGGCGGTGATCACCTCGTCGGGCGACGGCCTGGTGCCCGAGGTCGCGTCCGGTCCGGCCCTGGTGGTGGCCACCCCCGGCGCCGAGCCGCAGGCATCCGGTGGTTACGGTGCGGCGCTGCTGTTGGACACCTGGGCGCTGCTGGGCCGGCAAGACCTGCGGGCGGCCGAGGATGCGCTGTGGCGGTGGATGACCGCCGCCGCGCTGGTGCGCGCCCGCGGCGACGGCGGCGTGGTGATCGTGGTCGCCGAATCGTCGCTTCCCACAGTGCAATCGCTGATCCGCTGGGATCCGGTGGGTCATGCGGAGGCCGAACTGATCGCGCGGGCCGAAGTCGGTCTGCCGCCGAGTGTGCACATGGCGGCCATCGACGGAACGGCCGGCGCCGTCACCGCGCTGCTCGACGAGGCCAGGCTGTCCGATCAGGACTCTGTCGACGCCGATTTGCTTGGGCCGGTGGATCTTCCGCCCGGCGTGCGCCGTCCGGCCGGCACCCCGGCGGGCGCACCGGTGACGAGAATGCTGGTGCGCGTGCCCCGTCAGCAGGGGCTCGCGCTGGCCGCGGCGCTGCGGCGCGGCGTCGGTGTGCTCAGCGCCCGGCAAACCCATGAGCCGGCCCGGGTGCAGATCGACCCGCTGCACATCGGGTAGCTTCACAAACCGTTTCCCTGGGCGACAATATGTGCGTGCAATAATCTCTATTTACGACATTAGAAGGTTGCTACACTTTCTCATCCCAAGCCGCCGATGGGCCGGACCACCCGGGAAGGGGCCGACATGGCAGCAGACAACACCGCCGTCGACGAGTCGTTGGACGTCATCACCGATGCTCTGCTGACCGCCTCCCGTTTGCTGATGGCCATCTCGGCCCGCTCCGTGGGGCAGGTCGACGAGACCATCACCATCGCGCAGTTTCGGACGCTGGTGATCCTGTCCAATCGCGGCCCGGTCAATCTGGCCACCCTCGCCGGCCTGCTGGGCGTGCAGCCCTCGGCCACCGGCCGGATGGTGGACCGTTTGGTCGCCGCCGGGCTGATCGACCGCTTGCCGCACCCGACCTCGCGGCGCGAGTTGCTCGCCGCGCTCACCCCGCGCGGTCGCGATGTCGTCTACCAGGTGACCGCACACCGGCGCGCCGAGATCGCGGCGATCGTGGCGAAGATGCCGTCGCAGGAGCGGCACGGGTTGGTGCGGGCCCTGACGGCCTTCACCGCGGCCGGGGGCGAGCCCGACGTCCACCTGGACGCCGAGATCGACCCGTAGCCGGCCCGTGGCGATCGCGAGCGCGGCGCAGCCGGGCGAGGCGGGTCGCCACCGTCGGGCCCGTGGCGATCGCGAGCGCGGCGCAGCCGGGCGAGGCGGGTCGCCACCGTCGGGCCCGTGGCGATCGCGAGCGCGGCGCAGCCGGGCGAGGCGGGTCGCCACCGTCGGGCCTAGCCGGTCCGCTTCTCGGCGGTCACCAGTAGGTACTCCCAGCCCATGCTGCCGTCGGCGAGGTGGTGTTGCGCGAGTTCGACGAGCTGGGCGTCGAGCTCGGCGGCCAGCACGCGGTTGTGGCCGATGTTCGCGTACGCCTCGATCGTCGGGCCGTAGTGCCGTTTGAAGTACGCATGCACGGCCTCGGCGCTGTCAAACCGGTTGACTGCCAACATGCCTCGCGTCGTGGTGATGTCGCTGATCTGGTCACCGAGCAGCGCGGCGACGTAGCCCGGGCGCCCCCAGAGTGCGGCCGGCGGCACCGGGTGCGACAGGCTCGGCCGGTACGGCCGAATGGTGGCGAGCATGCGGCCGAAGAACCCCTCGGGGGTCCAGCTGATCACACCGATGGTGCCGCCTGGGCGGCAGACCCGGACCAGTTCGGCGGCGGCACGCTGCTGGTCGGGGGCGAACTGCACGCCGATCGCGGACATGACGACGTCGAACTCGCCGTTGCCGAACGGCAGCGCCTGCGCGTTGGCTACGCGGTAGTCGATGGTCAAGCCTCGGGCCTCGGCCCTGGCCTGAGACCGTGCCAGTAGCTGGGGAGTCAGGTCCGTTGAGACGACGGACGCGCCGGTCGCGGCCGCCGGCAGCGAAATGTTGCCCGAGCCCGCGGCGACGTCGAGCACCCGCACCCCCGGCCCGATGCCGGTGGCCCTGACCAGCGCGGGGCCCAGGGGAGCCATCACTTCCTCGGCCATCAGCGCGTAGTCGCCCAGCGCCCATACCGTGCGATGCGTCGCGGTCACCGAGGCGTCGCTGATGGAGCTGTTGAGGGTCATCAGACCTCCTTGTAGGGGAAGGGTTGTCTTTCGACCTCGTTGTCGACATGAATCGGCAGTGCAGTTCACACCGGGCAGACATTGGCTGCTAGAAATAGTAGCCATAAGCAACAATGTACACACGCACATTTTCACGGGTCGGGTGGGTGGCCCCGGGTCGGCCGCTTTCTAGACTGAGCCGGTGCGCCTTGTCTTCGCCGGAACCCCCGAACCCGCGCTACCCGCACTGCGCCGCCTCATCGACTCGCCGCGTCACGACGTCGTCGCCGTGCTGACCCGGCCCGACGCCGCCGCGGGACGACGCGGCAAGCTGGAGCCGTCGCCGGTGGCCCGCGAAGCGCTCGAGCGCGGCATTCCGGTGCTGCGGCCAGCGCGGCCGAATTCGGACGAATTCGTCGCGGAACTGGCGCAGTTGGCACCGGATTGCTGCGCGGTGGTGGCCTACGGCGCGCTGCTGCGCGACGGTCTGCTGGCCGTGCCTGCGCGCGGCTGGATCAACCTGCACTTCTCGCTACTGCCCGCCTGGCGCGGCGCCGCGCCGGTGCAGGCGGCTATCGCCGCGGGCGACGCCATTACCGGCGCCTCGACTTTTCAGATCGAGCCGAGCCTGGACTCCGGCCCGATCTACGGCGTCGTGACCGAGACGATCCGGCCGACCGACACCGCCGGGGAACTGCTTGAGCGACTGGCGGTTTCGGGCGCGACTCTGTTGTCGGCCACGCTGGACGGCATCGCCGACGCGACGTTGACACCCGTCCCGCAACCCACCGAGGGTGTCAGCATCGCGCCGAAGATCACCGTCGAGGAGGCCAGGGTGCGCTGGGACCTGCCGGCGCAGGTCGTCGATCGCCGCATTCGCGCCGTCACGCCCAGCCCGGGCGCCTGGACGTTGCTCGGCGACCTGCGCATCAAACTGGGGCCGGTGCAGATGGCCGATGCCTCCGCGATGTCCGAACCGTCAGAGCCGTTGTCGCCCGGCGCTGTTCACGTCGACCGCAAGAGCGTCTGGGTCGGCACGGGTTCGCATCCGGTGCGGCTGGGCCAAATCCAGCCGCCGGGAAAGAAATTCATGAACGCGGTCGACTGGGCGCGCGGTGCGCGGCTCGACCCGACGGTGCGGGCGACATGAACACCGGCCGCGACAGACCACAGCGCGGCCGGCCGGAGCGCAAGCCGCCGCGCCCGAGGCAGCATGACCGGCGACCCCAGCAACGGGACCGCCGGCCGCCGCGCCGGCCGCTGGACCCGGCCCGCGCCGCCGCTTTCGACGTGCTCCGGGCCGTCAGCGAGCGCGATGCTTACGCCAACCTGGCGCTGCCCGCGCTGCTGCGCGAACGCGGAATCGCCGGCCGCGACGCGGCATTCGCCACCGAGCTGACCTACGGCACCTGCCGCAGCAGGGGCCTGCTCGACGCGGTCATCGGCGCGGCCGCGGGGCGTTCGGCGCAAGCCATCGACCCAGTGCTGCTCGACCTGCTGCGCCTCGGCGCATACCAGCTGCTGCGCACGCGAGTCGACGCGCACGCCGCGGTGTCCACCACCGTCGAGCAAGCGGGAATCGAATTCGACTCCGCGCGAGCGGGTTTCGTCAACGCGGTGTTGCGCACGATCTCCGGGCGCGACGAGCAGTCCTGGGTCGCCGAGCTGGCCCCGAACCCGACGCAGGATCCGATCGGGCATGCCGCGTTCGTGCATGCACACCCACGATGGATCGCCCAGGCGTTCGCCGATGCCTTGGGCGCTGCCGCTACCGAACTCGACGCGGTGCTGGCGACCGATGACGAACGGCCCCAGGTGCATCTGGCCGCCCGCCCGGGCGCACTGACGGCCGCCGAACTGGCCGAGGCGGTGGGTGGCACCGTTGGACGCTATTCGCCGTACGCGGTGTACCTGGCGGGTGGCGATCCCGGGCGGCTGGCGCCGCTGCGCGACGGCGTCGCGCTGGTCCAGGACGAGGGCAGCCAGCTGGTGGCCCGGGCGCTGACGCTGGCCCCGGTGGACGGCGACAGTGGCCGGTGGCTGGACCTGTGCGCCGGACCCGGCGGCAAGACGGCGCTGCTGGCGTCCCTGGGGGCGCAACAGCACTCGGAGTCGGGGTTCCGTCTCACCGCTGTGGAGCCGGCGCCGCGGCGCGCCGACCTGGTGGTCGAGAACACTCGCGGTCTGCCGGTCGACGTGCTGCGCGTCGACGGTCGGCAGACCGGTCTGGAGCCGACCTTCGACCGGGTGCTCGTCGATGCCCCCTGCACCGGGCTCGGAGCGCTGCGGCGCCGGCCGGAGGCCCGGTGGCGGCGTCAGCCCGCCGACGTGCCCACGCTCACCAAGCTGCAACGCGAGCTGCTGGGGGCGGCGATCGCGCTGACCCGGCCCGGCGGCGTGGTGCTCTACGCCACCTGCTCGCCGCACCTGGCCGAGACCGTCGGCGTCGTCGCCGACGCGCTGCGCCGCCACCCGGTGACCGCGCTGGACACCCGGCCGCTGTTCGCGCCCGTCGCCGATTTGGGTGACGGACCGTACGTCCAGCTCTGGCCGCACCGGCATGGCACCGACGCCATGTTCGCGGCCGCGCTGCGCCGCGAAGCGGGGTAGCGGGGACGCGACAGCAAGAAACCCCGTTCGCGGCCGCGCTGCGCCGCGAGGCGGGGTAGCGGGGACGCGACAACAAGAAACCCCGCCGCGGCCGCGCTGCGCCGAATGTGAAGCGGGCCGCGCGGCTCAGTAGTCTGGCGCTCATGCCTCGCAATACAGAACCGTTACAGGGGCCTCTGATCGCGCCGTCGATCCTTTCCGCTGACTTCTCCAGGCTCGCCGACGAAGCCGCCGCCGTGACCGGCGCCGACTGGTTGCACGTCGACGTGATGGACAACCACTTCGTCCCGAATCTCACCCTGGGATTGCCGGTGGTGGAGAGCCTGCTGGCCGCCACCGCCATCCCGATGGACTGCCATCTGATGATCGAGGACCCCGACCGCTGGGCGCCTCCCTACGCCGAGGCGGGTGCGTACAACGTCACCTTCCACGCCGAGGCCACCCAGAATCCGATCGGCGTGGCGCGCGACATCCGCGCCGCCGGCGCCAAGGCGGGGATCAGCGTGAAGCCGGGAACTCCGCTGGAGCCCTACCTGGAAATCCTGCCCCAGTTCGACACCCTGCTCATCATGTCGGTGGAGCCCGGATTCGGTGGCCAGAGTTTCATCCCCGAGGTGCTGAGCAAGGTGCGCACCGCGCGCAAGCTCATCGAGGCGGGGGAGTTGACGATCCTCGTCGAGATCGACGGCGGCATCAACGCCGACACCATCGAGCAGGCCGCCGAAGCCGGCGTCGATTGCTTCGTCGCCGGGTCGGCCGTCTACGGCGCCGATGACCCGGAGGCCGCGATAGACGCGTTGCGGCGACAGGCCGCCGGCGCATCCCCGCACCTGCGTCGATGACGGCTCCGACGGGCGAGAGCCTTGACGCCGCAATGCGTTTGGCGATCGACCAGTCCAATCACGTCAAAGGGGCCACGTACCCGAACCCGCCGGTGGGGGCGGTCATCCTGGACGCCGGAGGTGAGGTGGTCGGCGTCGGCGCTACCGAACCGGCCGGTGGCGATCACGCCGAAATCCTGGCGCTGCGGCGGGCCGGCGACTTGGCGGCGGGCGGGACCGTCGTGGTCACTCTGGAGCCGTGCAACCACTACGGCAAGACCCCGCCGTGCGTGAACGCCCTGCTGAACGCGAAGGTGGGCACGGTGGTGTACGCCGTCGCCGACCCGAACCCGGAGGCCGCCGGTGGAGCGGCCCGGCTCGAGGACGCGGGCGTGGCGGTTCGCTCCGGCGTGCTGGCCGAGGAGGTGACCGGGGGCCCGCTGCGGGAGTGGCTGCACAAGCAACGGACCGGGCTGCCGCACTTGACCTGGAAATACGCCAGCAGCGTCGATGGCCGCAGCGCGGCCGCGGACGGCTCCAGTCAATGGATCTCCAGCGAGGCCTCGCGGCTGGATCTGCATCGTCGCCGGGCTGCCGCCGACGCGATCGTGGTGGGCACCGGCACCGTGCTGGCCGACGACCCGGCGTTGACGGCCCGCTTGCCCGACGGCTCACTGGCCGACCGGCAACCGCTGCGAGTGGTCGTGGGGATGCGTGAAATACCCTCGGAGGCAAAGGTTCTCAACGACGACTCGCGGACCATGCTGATCCGCACGCACGACCCCTTGGAGGTGCTCAAGGCCGTCGCCGACCGCACCGACGTGCTGCTGGAAGGCGGCCCGACCCTGGCGGGTGCCTTCCTGCGGGCCGGGGTGGTCAATCGGATCCTGGCCTACGTCGCGCCGACCCTGCTGGGCGGTCCCATCACTGCGGTCGACGACGTGGGGGTGTCCACGATCGCGCGGGCGCTGCGCTGGCACTTCGACGGCGTCGACCGGGTCGGACCCGACCTGGTGCTCAGCCTGGTGCCGCGCGGCGGCTAGCGCTCACCCAGCGAGACCGCCTGCGGCTCGGGGATTTCCGGCTCTTCGGCGTGCTCCTTGCGGCCGCCGATCAACAGGCCCAGCAGCGCACCCGCGATGCAGATCACGACGGTGGCCGAGAAGATGTCGCCGTACATCTGGGCGAAGGCCTTGAGGTACATGCTGCCCTGGGCGGCGATGCGCTCCAGCAGGGTGGCGTTGGCGGGAATCGCGGCGGTCAGGCTCGCCACGATCTGGTTGAACCGGTAGAGGCCCCACGCGCTGAGCGCGGCCACACCGATGAGCATGCCGGTCATCCGGGCCACCACCACCGCCGCCGAGGCGATGCCGTGTTGCGCGGACGGCACCACGCGCAGCGCGGCGGACGTGAGCGGCCCGATCACCAGGCCGAGGCCGATGCCGGCCACCAGCAGGTCGGCGTGCAGCACGGGCACGCTGAACACCCCGAAGATGTTGTGCTTCTGGCTCATCACGTCCTGGCGCCAGAAATGAATCAGCCAGTACCCGTAGGCGGCGATCAGCAGACCGACGAAGGTCATGATCCGGTCACCGACCCGGGTGGCGATCCACCCGCCCAGCACCGCCCCGATCGGCAGCGCGATCAGGAACCACAGCAACAGCCCGGCGGCCTGGGCCTGGTCCTCTCCGAGCACACCCTGGCCGAACAGCTCCACGTCCACCAGCGTCACCATCAGCGCGGCACCGGCGAACAACGAGGCGCCCAGCGCGGCCAGGAACGGGCGGAAGTGCACGCCGGCCGGTTCGATCAGCCGAGTGCGCGCGAAGCGCTCCCAGAGCAGGAACAGCACCGCCACCACGACCGCACCGATGACCAGCGGCAACCCGTAGCTCGGCAGAATCTGCTTGCCGTCGGGTTGCGGGTTGTACAGACCGATCACCGCAAGGCCCAGGGCCACGGCCAGCAGCACCCCGCCGACCAGGTCGACCCTTTCGGGCTCCTCGACCCGTTGGTGCGACGGCAGGCTGAACTGGATCATCACCATGGCGATGAGGGTCAGCGGGACGTTGATCCAGAACACGTAGCGCCAGTCGTGGAACAAGAAGACGATGAAGATCCCGTACAGCGGGCCCAGCACGCTGCCGAGCTCCTGTGCGGCGCCGATGCCGCCGAGCACGCCGGCGCGGTTGCGCTGCGCCCACAAATCGGCGCCCAGCGCGAGGGTGACCGGCAACAGAGCGCCGCTGGCCACGCCCTGGATGGTGCGGCCACCGACCAGCAGGTGGAAGTCGCCCCAGTGACCGGCCAGCGCGGTGACCACCGAACCGACCATGAACAGCGCCAGGCTGACCTGCAGCACCAGCTTGCGGCCGAACCGGTCGGAGGCGCGGCCCAGCAGCGGCATGGCGGCGATGTAGCCCAGCAGGTACATCGTGATGATCCAGGTGATGCGCTGCAGCTGGTTGATCGGGATGTGGACGTCGCTCATGATGTCGCGCATGATCGTCACGACGACATAGGCGTCCAGGGCGCCCAGCAGGACCGCGAGGCTACCCGCGCTGATCGCTACGCGGCGCCCGGTTTGGTGCCCTGTCGGGGCTGCGATCTCCGCGGTCACTGGCTCACCGGGGGCTTGGTGACCTGGACCTGCTGGCCCCAGTTGGACAGGGTGATCTGGGCGGTGTTGCCCGAGCTCTTCTGCAGGTTGGCCTGGACCAGCTGGTGGTCACCGGTCTCCTGAATCCACACCGTGCTCGGCACGGGCTGCGTCGCATTGAACTGCGGCACGATCTTGTTCACCGCGTCCGCCGAGATGTTTCCGCTGATGCGGACGGTGTTCTGCCCGTTGATGTTTTCGCGGCCCTCGGCCTTGGCGTTGCTGAAGTTCGCCAGGGCGTTGCCCAGCCCGGTGTCGGGGTTCAGCAGCACAGAGACGTCATAGATGTCGGAGGCCTTGCCGAAGTCACTCCACTTGTTCGGGGTCAGCGCGGCGTACAGGGTCCCGTCGACCACCACGAATTGGGCGTCGATGTCCGACCCACCCAGCGTGATCGAGGCGTTGCCCGACGCGGCGGTGGCCGGCGCCGTGGTGAGGTCGCCGGTCAGCGTCTTGAGCGGTAGCCCTTGAATCTTGCCCTGAACGCTCAGCACGATGTGCGCGCTCTTCACATTCTTGGTGGTGTCGGCCGACTGCTTGACCAGCGTCGCGGCGTCGGGAAGCGGCGCGCTGTTCTGTTTTGAGCCCGACGAACAGCCGGCGATCAAGGCGGTGGCGAGGGTCAGGGATGCGATGACGGCCGATAGACGGCGGCGGGTCTGCATACTGAGCATCGTAGAGGGTGCCGGTGACTGCCCTGATGTACACGGGGTCACAGTGTCGCCCTCACCCAAGTGTTTGCCCTGCTCACCAGCCCGCGATAGGCCCGATTAGCCTTGGAGGATGTTTACCGGGATTGTCGAGGAACTCGGCGAGGTGACGGCTCGCGACGTCCTTTCCGACTCCGCGCGGCTGACCATCCGCGGCGCCGTCGTGACCGCCGACGCGGGTCACGGCGATTCGATCGCGGTCAACGGCGTGTGCCTGACGGTCGCCGAGCTGCTGCCCGGCGGCCAGTTCACCGCCGACGTGATGGCCGAGTCGCTCAACCGGTCCAATTTGGGCGAATTGCAGGTCGGCAGCCGGGTGAATCTGGAGCGTGCCGCCGCCGTCAACAGCCGGCTGGGCGGGCACATCGTGCAGGGACATGTCGACGGCACCGGGCGCATCGTGGCCCGGACACCGTCGGAGCACTGGGAAGTGGTGCGGATCGAGATGCCCGCCGAAGTGGCCCGCTACGTCGTGGAGAAGGGATCGATCACCGTCGACGGGATTTCGCTGACGGTGTCAGCTCTGGGGAGCGACCCGGGGGACTGGTTCGAGGTCTCGCTGATTCCCACCACCCGCGAATTGACCACCTTGGGCCGGGCTCCGGTCGGGACGCAGGTGAACCTCGAGGTCGACGTCATCGCCAAATATGTCGAGCGGTTGATGGCGGCGAAATAGGGCTCGGCGCAACGATTTCCAGCAAGCTTTCCGGCGAGGTCACAATCGACCGGTACGCGCGATCACCTGGCTGGCGAACTCAAGCATCTGGTCAAGGCTGGAAAACATTGCGAAGGCATCCACGATCCCCTCATCAGCACCGGACCCGGCGAGGCGCTCGAGCTTTTCGACAACTGAGTCAACGGACGTGCCGGGTTCGAGGTTGATCCGCATGGCCGTCTTCAGCGCGTCAGGATCGCGGCCGGCATCCTGCGCCGCACGTCGCGCAACCGACCACAGGTGGTCGGTGACCTCCTCCTGCAGCCCCTCGACCCCGAGCCAGCCGGTGCCGCTGCGGCCGACCCGGCGCATCGCGGCTTCGCTGGCACCACCGATCCAGATGGGTGGCCCGCCGGCCTGCACCGGGCGCAGGTCGGCATGGACCGGCGGCAGCGAGAGGAACTCGCTGTCCCAGGACACCGGGGTGGTCGTCCACCATTCGCGCAGGAAAGCCAGCAGGTCGTCGAGCATCCGTCCACGCCGGCTCCAGTCCGCGCCGCGGGCGATGTCGTGTTCGTCCTTCATCCACCCGAGTCCCACGCCAACGTCAAGCCGTCCGTCGCTGAGCACGTCGAGCGTGGTCAGCAGCCGGGCCAGGTGCGTCGGCTCGTAATAGAACGTGCTGAGCGTGCTGGCGTTGAGCCGCACCCGGCTGGTCGCCGTAGCGGCGACCGTCCACAGCAACACCGGATCGAGGTAACGGGTCATCTGCGGCGGGTAGGGCTGCTCTTTGCCCGGATAGGTGCTGTGCATGTCGACCGGCGTCACCAGGCGATCGCCGACCCACAGCGTGTCGTAGCCAAGGTCCTCGAGTCCGCGGCAGAACGCGCTCAGACCAGCGGCGCTGCTGACAGCGGGCCCGACTATCGGGAGTGCGAAACCAAGCTTCATCGCAAAAATCCTTTCGATGATGCATCAACCTTCTCGGAGACCACGGGTCCCCGTTCGTTGACGCCGTGGGCCGGCGGTGGTGCCTCAGCCGGGAACGGTGCCGAGGGCGAAGTCGTAGTTCCCCACCCCATGGCTGGCGAGACCCATCATGACCAGGCCCGTTCCTTCCATCCAGTGCGCCATTTTCAAGCCGCCGACATCGAGCGGGCGCAGCCCGAGGCTCTCGATGAACTCCGCCACGGCCGCCTTGGCGCGCGCGTCGTCGCCGGCGATGAAGACGTCGAGCGGCCGGCCCTGGGCCAAGACCACGCCAAAGATGGTGTTGAATGCCTTCACCACGCTGGCGCTGGCCGGGGCCGCCTTGGCAACTTCCTGCGCGACCGAGGTGCCATCGGGGATGGCCAGCCCGTCGGCCGCGGAATTGAAGGGGTTGCTGATGTCGACGATGACCTTGCCCGCGAGGGCGTCTGCGTACTGGGTGACGACCGGAACGACATTGGCGTACAACAGGGAAACGATGACGATGTCCCCGGCGGGGACGGCGCCGAACTCTCCCGTCTTGGTGCCGCCGCCGAGGGCCTTGGCCAGGTCGGCCGCCTTCGACTGATCGCGCCCGATGACCTCGACGGTGTTGCCGCCGGCTACCGCCAGCGCCCCGATGGCACGGGCCATGTTGCCAGTGCCGATGATGCTGATGTTGCTCATAAGGTCTCCTGCCCTAAGCTGATAAATGTTGACATGTCCACCATAAATACAGCTGGTTGATTCGTCAACCAATAGCGGTAGCATGGAGACTGATGGAACCGAACTGGCTGAACACTCGGGAAGACCGCGCCTGGCGGGCCTTTCAGCATGCGCATCATCAGCTCGACGTGCACCTGAACCGGGGGCTGCAGGAATCCGGTTTGTCCGGGGCCGACTACGAGATCCTGGCGGTCCTCTCAAGTCACGACGGGGAGCGAATGCCTGCCCGCGACCTTTGCAACATTTTGGGCTGGGAGAAGAGCCGCGTCTCCCACCAGGTGCGGCGCATGCAGAAGGATGGGCTGATCTGCCGCGAGCCAAACCCTGACGACGCGCGCAGCACCATGGTCTGCCTGTTGCCGGCCGGCCGCGCCGCCATCGAGAGGGCGGCGCCCGGTCATGTGGAGGACGTCCGCCGCAACTTCATCGACCTGCTCACCCCGGCCGAGCTCGACATGCTCGCCGCGCTCAACGAACGGTCTTGCGCCACCTGGCCAGACACGACGACTCGCCCGGCGAAGGAGAACTCCCATAGCCGTCATCAGCCTCGAGGATCGACCCCCGGCTGCCGCGGAAGCCGCTCGCAAAGATCGAAACAGGCCACTAGCCGCGGCGTCTCGCGCCGCGGCAGCGGCCTGTTTCGGGATCAGCGGTTAGTCGGCCGGTTAGACCGGGCGCCAAATGGGGCCTTCCCAGTAACCCCAATGGTTCATACCGGGGTCCCAGACGACCTGGGCCCAAGGCGCCCACGGCGGCGGCGGTGGCGGCGGGCCCGCCCACGGCGGAGCGCCCGTAGTAGCCGGCCGGGCCGCCGTAATCGTCGTCCCAGTCACGGCAGTTGTTCCAGTTCTGGTAGGGGCCCCAGCCTGGTCCCACTGCTCGCCCGGGCACCAGTGGTGGTGATACATCGGGTGCAGGCGGAGGAGCGGCCTGGGCGGTGCCCGAGGTCAGCCCCAGCGTGGACATAGCCACGCCACCGGCCGCCAGCGCGCCGGTACACAGGCGAAGCCACGGTTCGTTTTTGCGTGTTGGTATTCATGCGGCTGGAATTCCCCTCGAAGAGGTGAAGTGAAACCCCTTTCACTGTTTGCTCTGATCTCAAATTTTCGGCACAGCTGACGACTTATCCTGCGGCAAAGAATTACGGCGTATACGGCCCTCTGACTGGCGCTGTTTTTGGCACCGAGTGACGGCTATCACACGGCCAGCATAGCCGTTCTCGGCGCGGCCGAGGTGTTTGCGGAGACATCAGGACAATACGTGCGCGTCACTGGGAAGAGGTCCGGACCGTCGGCGCCGCCGGGCCGCCGGGGCGTGCGCGCGCCCCGAACCCGTCCCGCTGATAAACCGCGGCAATAACAGCGCCGCCGCGGTGGTTCATACTGAATGCAACACGTGGGCTTCTCGTGTGAGCCGTTTCGACAGTGTTCCCGCCGGTCAGCGGGAACGGCGAGGTAGCAAAGATGACGAGGTTGGACTCCGTCGAGAGGGCGGTTGCCGACATTGCGGCCGGCAAGGCCGTCATCGTCATCGACGACGAGGACCGCGAGAACGAGGGCGATCTGATCTTCGCCGCCGAAAAGGCGACGCCGGAGATGGTGGCCTTCATGGTCCGCTACACCTCGGGATACCTGTGCGTGCCGCTGGACGGCGCGATCTGCGACCGGCTGGGGCTGCTGCCGATGTACGCGGTGAACCAGGACAAGCACGGCACCGCCTACACCGTCACGGTCGACGCGAGACAGGGTGTGGGCACGGGGATTTCGGCCTCCGACCGGGCCACCACGATGCGGCTTGCTCGCCGATCCCACCAGCGTCGCCGACGATTTCACCCGACCCGGTCACGTGGTTCCGTTGCGCGCCAAGGACGGTGGCGTGCTGCGCCGTCCCGGTCACACCGAGGCCGCCGTCGACCTGGCCCGGATGGCGGGGCTGCAGCCCGCGGGCGCCATCTGCGAGATCGTCAGCCAGAAGGACGAAGGCTCGATGGCGCAGACCGACGAATTGCGGGTGTTCGCCGACGAACACGATCTCGCCATGATCACCATCGCCGACCTGATCGAGTGGCGGCGCAAACACGAGAAGCACATCGAGCGGATCGCCGAGGCCCGGATCCCGACTCGGCACGGCGAGTTTCGCGCGATCGGCTACGCCAGCATCTACGAGGAGGTCGAGCATGTCGCGCTGGTGCGCGGCGACATCGCCGGGCCGAACGCCGAGGGTGACGACGTGCTGGTGCGCGTGCACTCCGAGTGCCTGACCGGCGACGTGTTCGGTTCTCGCCGCTGCGATTGCGGGCCCCAGCTGGACGCCGCGATGGCGATGGTCGCCCGCGAGGGGCGCGGCGTCGTGCTGTACATGCGCGGCCACGAGGGCCGCGGCATCGGCCTGATGCACAAGCTGCAGGCCTACCAGCTGCAGGACGCCGGCGAAGACACCGTCGACGCCAACCTCAAGCTCGGATTGCCCGCCGACGCAAGGGATTACGGAATCGGCGCGCAGATCCTGGTCGACCTCGGGGTGCGCTCGATGCGGCTGCTGACCAACAACCCGGCCAAGCGGGTCGGGCTGGACGGGTACGGCCTGCACATCATCGAGCGGGTGCCGCTTCCGGTGCGCGCCAACGCGGAGAACATCCGCTACCTGATGACCAAGCGCGACAAGATGGGTCACGACCTGGCCGGGCTGGACGACTTTCACGAATCCGTCCATTTGCCAGGTGAATTCGGCGGTGCTTTGTGAGCGGTGGCGGCGCGGCGTGCCGGAGATGCCGGCGCTCGACGCTTCTGGGGTGCGCCTCGGCATCGTCGCGAGCACCTGGCACAACGAGATCTGCGATGCGCTGCTGGCCGGCGCGCGCAAAGTCGGCCAGCGAGTCGGGTATCGACGACCCCACGGTGGTCCGCGTGCTCGGCGCGATCGAGATTCCGGTGGTGGCACAGGAGCTGGCCCGCAACCACGATGCCGTCGTCGCGCTGGGTGTCGTGATCCGCGGTCAGACACCGCATTTCGACTATGTCTGCGATGCGGTAACCCAGGGGCTGACCCGGGTCTCGCTGGACGCCTCGACGCCGGTTGCCAACGGGGTGCTGACCACCAACAACGAGGAGCAGGCCCTGGATCGGGCCGGGCTTCCGGCGTCGGCCGAGGACAAAGGGGCCCAGGCGGCCGGGGCGGCCCTGTCCGCGGCGCTGACCCTGCGTGACTTGCGCGCTCGGTCGTGACTTCGCCGCCGGACCGCGAGACGTGGGATGCGGTGTTGCGGCCCCACCGGACGCCGTTATTCGCTTACGGCGCAGCATTTCTCATCGCCGCGGCGCACATCGCGGTGGGCCTGCTGCTCAAAATCGGATCCACCGGGGTGGTCTTCCAGACCTCCGACCAGGTGGCGATGGCGGTGCTGGGTCTGGTCATCGCCGGCGTCGTGCTGTTGTTCGCGCGGCCGCGGCTGCGAGTGGGACCGGCCGGGGTCTCGGTGCGAAATCTGTTGGGCGACAAGCTGATCGATGGCGCGACGTGGTCGGTGTGTCCTTTCCGGTGGGTCACCGCTGGGCGCGAATCGACCTGCCGGACGACGAGTACATCCCCGTGATGGCGATCCAGGCCGTGGACAAGGAGCGCGCAGTGGCCGCCATGGACACCGTGCGGTCGCTGCTGGCGCGCTATCGGCCGGACCTGCAGACGCACTGAGCGCTGCTAGCGGGGGACGGGCGGTCCGGGCGGCCGGGGCGCGAGGCCGCAGTCCGAGGCGCTCAGTACCGAGCGCAATCCGTCATCATTTGCTGGAAAACCGGCAGGGCCTGCTCGGCCCCCTGGGTGTGCTCGATCGCGTGCAGCAAGTTCAGCCGCTGATCGGGCGACGACGCCAGGTATTGCTGCAGGAACTGCTGGTTCGCCGGCGACTGGTCGAGGTACTGGGCGGCTTTCGGTTTTCGGCGTGCACGGCCCGCATCGCCTGGTCGTAGCTACAGGTGGTGGTGATGATCGGATCGTAATCAGGGCTGGCCGATGCGGACCCGGCCCCAGCGGTGAATGCCAGCGCCAGAGCGCCGACGGTCACGGCCAGGTTGGCCCACCAGCGCGTCATCATTCGCCTGACTTGCCTCCGTTGTCTGCTCCGACTCTAGGTTCGGAAGCTTGGCATTCGGAACAGATGGCGCGGCTACTAGCCTGGAACCGTGCCCGATCCCGCCACCTACCGCCCCGCGCCCGGGTCCATCCCGGTCGAGCCGGGCGTCTACCGATTCCGGGACACGCACGGGCGAGTCATCTACGTCGGCAAGGCCAAGAGCCTGCGCAGCCGGCTGACGTCGTACTTCGCCGACATCGCCAGCCTGCACCCGCGAACCCGGCAGATGGTGACCACCGCGGCCAAGGTCGAGTGGACGGTGGTCAACACCGAAGTCGAGGCGCTGCAGCTCGAATACAACTGGATCAAGGAGTTCGACCCGCGTTTCAACGTCCGCTACCGCGACGACAAGTCCTATCCGGTGCTGGCGGTCACCCTCAACGAGGAGTTCCCCCGGCTGATGGTCTATCGCGGGCCCGCGCCGCAAAGGTGTGCGCTACTTCGGGCCGTACTCGCACGCGTGGGCGATCCGCGAAACGCTGGACCTGCTCACCCGGGTGTTTCCGGCGCGCACCTGTTCGGCGGGAGTATTCAAGCGGCACAAGCAGATCGACCGTCCCTGCCTGCTCGGCTACATCGACAAATGCTCGGCGCCGTGCATCGGCAGGGTCAGCGCCGAGCAGCATCGCCAGATCGTGGACGACTTCTGCGACTTCCTGTCCGGCAAGACCGACCGGTTCGCCCGGGAGCTGGAACAGCAGATGAACGCCGCGGCCGAGCGACTCGATTTCGAGCGGGCCGCGCGGCTGCGCGACGACCTGGGCGCGCTGAAGCGGGCGATGGAGAAGCAGGCCGTGGTCCTCGGCGACGGCACCGACGCCGACGTGGTGGCGTTCGCCGACGACGAGCTCGAGGCGGCGGTGCAGGTGTTCCACGTCCGCGGCGGCCGGGTCCGCGGCCAGCGCGGCTGGATCGTCGAAAAGTCCGGCCGACCCTGGCGATTCCGGCGAGGAGCAGTTGGTCGAGCAGTTCCTGACGCAGTTCTACGGCGAGCAGGCCGAATTGGGCGGCGCCGCAGACGAATCGGCCAACCCGGTTCCGCGCGAGGTGCTGGTGCCGTGCCTGCCGTCCAATGCCGACGAGCTGACCAGCTGGCTGTCCGGCCTGCGCGGATCCCGGGTCGCGCTGCGGGTGCCACGCGCGGCGACAAACGCGCGCTGGCCGAAACCGTGCAGCGCAACGCGAAAGACGCGCTGCAGCAACACAAGCTGAAGCGGGCCGGCGACTTCAACGCCAGATCCGCTGCGCTGCAGAACATTCAGGAGGCCCTGGGCTTGGCCGATGCGCCGCTGCGCATCGAATGCGTCGACATCAGCCATGTGCAGGGCACCGACGTGGTGGGCTCGCTGGTGGTTTTCGAGGACGGTCTGCCGCGCAAATCGGACTACCGGCACTTCGGGATCCGGGAAGCCGCCGGGCAGGGACGCTCCGACGATGTCGCCTCCATCGCCGAGGTGACCCGCCGCCGCTTCGCTGCGGCACCTGAGCGAACAGAACGATCCGAATATGCTTTCCCCGGAAGGAAAATCGCGCCGCTTCGCCTACCCGCCCGAACCTGTACGTCGTCGACGGCGGCGCCCCGCAGGTCAACGCGGCCAGCGCGGTGCTCGACGAACTCGGCATCACCGACGTCGCGGTGATCGGCCTGGCCAAGCGGCTGGAAGAGGTGTGGGTGCCCTCGGAGCCGGATCCCGTCATCATGCCGCGCAACAGCGAGGGGCTCTATCTGCTGCAGCGGGTGCGTGACGAGGCGCATCGGTTCGCCATCACCTACCATCGCAGCAAGCGATCCAAGCGAATGACGGCATCGGCGCTGGATTCGGTGCCAGGATTGGGAGAACATCGCCGCAAGGCGCTGGTAACGCCATTTCGGATCGATAGCCCGCCTCAAGGAGGCCACCGTCGACCAGATCACCGCCGTTCCCGGCATCGGCGTGGCAACCGCCACGGCCGTCCTCGAGGCGCTGCGACCCGAGCAGTCCGAGGCGGCCCAATGACGGGCCAGGGTGAATTCGCGAGCGGCCACTCGGTGGACGCGCCGGCCGGCATCGACGTCGTCCTGGTGACCGGATTATCCGGGGCCGGGCGGGGTACCGCGGCCAAGGTGCTCGAGGACCTCGGCTGGTATGTGGCCGACAATCTGCCCCCGCAGCTGATCACCCGGATGGTGGATTTCGGGCTGGCCGCCGGCTCGCGGATCACCCAGCTCGCGGTGGTGATGGACGTGCGGTCGCGCGGCTTCACCGGCGACCTGGACTCGGTGCGCACCGAACTGGCCACCCGCAACATCGCCCCGCGCGTGGTGTTCATGGAGGCATCCGACGACATGCTGGTGCGCCGCTACGAACAGAATCGCCGCAGTCATCCGCTGCAGGGCGAGCAGACCCTGGCCGAGGGCATCGCCGCCGAGCGCCGGATGCTGGCTCCGGTTCGCGCCACCGCCGACCTGATCATCGACACGTCGACGCTGTCGGTGCGCGGCCTGCGGGAAAGCATCGAGCGCGCCTTCGGCGGCGATCGCCGCCGCGACCACCAGCGTCACCGTCGAGTCGTTCGGCTTCAAGTACGGCCTGCCGATGGACGCCGACATGGTGATGGACGTGCGGTTTCTGCCCAACCCGCACTGGGTCGACGAGTTGCGCCCACTGCACCGGCCAGCATCCGGCGGTGCGCGACTACGTGCTGAGCCAGCCCGGCGCGGCCGAGTTCCTCGACGCCTACCATCGATTGCTATCTCTGGTCGTCGACGGCTACCGCCGGGAGGGCAAGCGCTACATGACGGTCGCCATCGGCTGCACCGGCGGCAAGCATCGCAGCGTCGCGATCGCCGAGGCTTTGATGCAGCTGCTGAGGCCCAGACGGCGACAACTGTCGGTGCGGGTGCTGCACCGGGATCTGGGTCGCGAATGACCGAGCCGACGAACCGGGGCATCGTCGCGCTGGGCGGCGGACACGGCCTGTACGCGACGCTGTCGGCGGCCCGCCGGCTGACGCCCTATGTCACCGCCGTGGTGACCGTCGCCGACGACGGTGGCTCGTCGGGCCGGCTGCGCAGCGAACTGGAGGTGGTGCCGCCGGGCGATCTGCGAATGGCGTTGGCGGCGTTGGCATCCGACAGTCCGTACGGACGGCTGTGGGCGACCATCCTGCAGCACCGGTTCGGCGGCAGCGGCGCCCTGGCCGGGCATCCGATCGGCAACCTGATGCTGGCCGGCCTGTCCGAGGTGCTGGCCGATCCGGTCGCCGCCCTCGACGAGCTCGGGCGCATCCTCGGCGTCAAGGGCAGGGTGCTGCCGATGTGCCCGATCGCGCTGCAGATCGAGGCCGACGTCTCCGGCCTGGAAAGTCCGACCCGCGGATGTTCCGGCTGATCCGCGGCCAGGTGGCGATCGCGACCACACCGGGCAAGGTGCGCCGGGTGCGGCTGCTGCCCGCCGACCCGCCGGCGACCCGGCAGGCCGTCGACGCCATCATGGCCGCCGACCTGGTGGTGCTGGGCCCCGGCTCGTGGTTCACCAGCGTGATCCCGCATGTGCTGGTGCCCGGACTGGCCGCGGCGCTGCGGGCGACCACCGCCCGGCGGGCCCTGGTGCTCAATCTGGTGGCCGAGCCGGGGGAGACGGCCGGATTCTCGGTGGAGCGTCATCTGCACGTGCTGGCCCAGCACGCACCCGGATTCACCGTGCACGACATCATCATCGACGCCGAACGAGTGCCCAGTGAGCGGGAACGCGAGCAACTGCGCCGCACCGCAACACTGCTTCAGGCCGAGGTCCACTTCGCCGACGTGGCCAGACCTGGTACACCTTTACATGACCCGGGCAAGCTCGCGGCGGCCCTGGACGGGGTCCGGGCGGGCCCGCAAGGCTCCGGGAGCGCCTTCGGTGACGGCCACCGCAGATATTCGGGTCGACGGTGCAAGCCCACCAGCCGGCGGGATGGACCGGCCGGCAGCGGACCGAGGGGTGACGACGCGTGGCGATGACGACCGAAGTCAAGGACGAGCTGAGCCGCCTGATAGTGAAATCGGTCAGCGCGCGCCGCGCGGAAGTCACGTCCCTGCTGAGGTTCGCCGGCGGGCTGCACATCGTGGGCGGCCGCGTCGTCGTCGAGGCCGAGGTGGACCTGGGCAACATCGCGCGTCGGCTGCGCAAGGACATTTTCGAGCTCTACGGATACAACGCCGTCGTGCATGTGTTGTCGGCCAGCGGGATTCGCAAGAGCACCCGGTACGTGTTGCGGGTCGCCAACGACGGCGAGGCGCTGGCCCGCCAGACCGGCCTGCTCGACATGCGCGGGCGCCCGGTGCGCGGCCTGCCGGCCCAGGTCGTCGGCGGCAGCATCGGCGACGCCGAAGCCGCGTGGCGAGGAGCCTTCTTGGCGCACGGGTCGCTGACCGAGCCGGGACGTTCGTCGGCGCTGGAGGTCAGCTGCCCCGGCCCGGAGGCCGCGCTGGCGTTGGTGGGTGCCGCGCGCCGGCTCGGGGTCAGCGCGAAGGCCCGCGAGGTGCGCGGCGCCGACCGGGTGGTGGTGCGCGACGGCGAGGCGATCGGCGCGCTGCTGACCCGGATGGGCGCCCAGGACACCCGGCTGGTCTGGGAGGAGCGCCGGATGCGTCGCGAGGTGCGGGCGACGGCCAACCGGCTCGCCAATTTCGACGACGCCAACCTGCGCCGTTCGGCGCGGGCGGCGGTCGCGGCCGCGGCCCGGGTGGAGCGGGCGCTGGAGATCCTCGGCGACACCGTCCCCGACCATCTGGCCTCGGCCGGCAAGCTGCGCGTCGAGCACCGGCAGGCTTCGCTGGAGGAGCTCGGCCGGCTCGCCGACCCTCCGATGACGAAAGATGCTGTGGCGGGCCGTATTCGGCGGCTGCTGTCGATGGCCGACCGCAAGGCGAAGGTCGACGGCATCCCCGACACCGAGTCGGCGGTCACGCCGGACCTGCTGGAGGACGCCTAGCTCGCGTCGCGCTGGAGATCGTCGGGGTGTTGCTGGCATAGCGACCGGTGGGCGAGGGCTACGGTCGTGGCGATGAAGCGGCTTTCGAGTGTTGATGCGGCGTTTTGGTCGGCCGAAACCGCGGGCTGGCACATGCATGTGGGGGCGCTGGCGATCTGCGACCTCGAACGACGCGCCCGAGTACAGCTTCCAGCGACTCCGCGAACTGATCATCGAGCGGCTGCCGGAGCTGCCGCAGCTGCGGTGGCGGGTCACCGGCGCGCCGCTCGGGCTGGACCGGCCCTGGTTCGTCGAAGACGAGGAACTCGACATCGACTTCCACGTCCGGCGCATCGCGCGTTCCCGCGCCCGGGCGGGCGGCGCGAGCTCGAGGAGCTGGTGGGCCGGCTGATGTCCTACAAGCTGGACCGTCCCGGCCGCTGTGGGAGCTGTGGGTGATCGAGGGCGTCGAGGGCGGCCGGATCGCGACGCTGACCAAGATGCACCACGCCATCGTCGACGGGGTCTCGGGCGCCGGGCTGGGTGAAATCCTGTTGGACGTCACGCCCGAACCGCGCCCGCCGCAACAGGAAACGGTGGGATCGCTGGTGGGATTCGCAGCTTCCCGGGCCTGGAACGGCGCGCGGTGGGCGCGCTCATCAACGTCGGCGTCAAGACGCCGTTCCGCATCGCCCGGCTGATGGAGCAGACCGTGCGCCAGCAGATCGCCGCGCTGGGTGTCAGCAGCAGGCCGCCGCGCTACTTCGAGGCGCCCAAAACCCGTTTCAACGCACCGGTCTCGCCGCACCGGCGGATCACCGGCTGCCGCGTCGAGCTGGCCCGGGCCAAGGCCGTCAAGGACGCCTTCGGCGTCAAGCTCAACGACGTCGTGCTGGCGTTGGTGGCCGGCGCCGCCCGCGAGTACCTGCAGAAACGCGGCGAGCTGCCCGCCAAACCGCTGATTGCGCAGATCCCGGTCTCGACGCGCACCGACGACGACAAGGACGACGTCGGCAACAAGATCAGCTCGATGACGGCATCGCTTGGCCACCGACATCGAGGACCCGGCCGAGCGGCTGCGGGCCATTCACGAAAGCACCCAGAACGCCAAGGTGATGGCCAAGGCGCTGTCGGCGCATCAGATCATGGGGCTCACCGAGACCACGCCGCCCGGGCTGCTGCAGCTGGCCGCGCGTGCCTACACGGCCAGCGGGCTGTCGCGAAACTTGGCTCCCATCAACCTGGTTGTCTCCAATGTCCCGGGCCCGCCGTTCCCGCTGTACATGGCCGGCGCCAAACTGGATTCGCTGGTGCCGCTGGGGCCGCCGGTGATGGATGTCGCGCTGAACATCACCTGCTTCTCCTACAAGGACTACCTGGACTTCGGTTTCGTGACGACACCCGAGGTGGCCAACGACATCGACGACATGGCCGATCGCCATCGAGCCGGCGCTGACCGAACTGGAGAAGCCTCGCCGAAGCGGTTAGCGCCGGCCTCAGTCGGCAGTCGCGGACCCAGCTAGCGACTCGGGCGGATTCGTCGCGTACACCCACGACAAAAACCGGGCCACCGCCTCGGCGGACTTGATGCGCCCGCGGCGAACCGAAGATGTCGAAAGCGTGTTGGGCGTTGGGCAATTCGGCGTAGGCCACCGGGGACTTCGACACCGCACGCAGTTCCTCGACGAACTCTCCGGCTTCGCCGACCGGGATGAGCGAATCGTCGGTTGCCGTGCAGGACGAAAAACGGTGGCGCGTCGGCGCGCAGCTGCCGGATCGGCGAGGCATCGACGTAGATGTCGCGGTGGGTGGCGAATTTCTGTTTGACCACGAACTTTTCGAGCAGATCCGACGAATTCGCGACGGCCCGTCGCCTCGGTGGAGAACCAGTCGTAGCGCCCGTACAACGGGACGGCGGCGACCACCGACGTGTCGGCGTCTTCGAAGCCCGGCTGGAACTTGGGGTCGTTGGGGGTCAGCGCCGCCAGCGCAGACAGATGGCCGCCGGCGGAACCGCCGGTGATCGCGACGAAATTCGGGATCGCCGCCGTAGTGCTGCGATGTTCTCCTTGACCCAGGCCAGCGCGCGTTTGACGTCGACGATGTGGTCGGGCCAGGTGTGCACGCGGGGACACCCGGTAGTTCGATCGACACGCACACCCAGCCGCGCGCGGCCAGGTGGCTCATCAGCGGATACGCCTGGGGACGGCGCATGCCGATCACCCAGGCGCCGCCGGGCACCTGCAGCAGCACCGGCGCCTTGCCGTCGCGCGGCAGGTCGCGGCGGCGCCAGATGTCGGCCAGGTTGGCCCGCCCGTGCGGGCCGTAGGACACGACGTTGGTCTTCTCGACGTAGCGCCGCCGGGCCATGGTGGTGCGCAGCGGCAGGATTGCGCCGGCCGCTGCGGGTCTGGGCTCCGTCTGGGAGAGCTTGGTCAGCTCCTCGGCGTAGTCGTCCCGAGTTGATCGCGTCAGCCCGGCTTCCAGCACCGGGCCCGGGGTGGTGACGCCGCGGTAGCGGATCACGCCCAGGATCGCCCAGGACGCGGCCGTCAGGGCCAGCGCCGCCTTTCCTTGCGGCCCGGCGAAGTCGCCGCGGCGGCCCGCGCCGCAGCGCGTCGAGCAGCGAGGCGGCGAAGTACACGCCGGGCACCTCCGAGGCCGGCCAGCCGAACCAGAACACCAGCACGCGTGGCGTAGCGGCTTGCGGGCCAGCGGGCGTAATCCGTTGGCCGCGTTGACGAATTCCAGCGCGGCGCGCGCCAGCGGCCGGGGCCTGCGCGACTGGCGCCGCGTCGAGCGCGCATCAGCCGCTCACCCGCGCCTTGCAGTTCGGCGCGCAGGATCTTGCCGGTGCTGCCGCGGGGAAGTTCGTCGAGCACGGTGATCTCGCGGGGCACCTTGTAGTTGGCCAGGTTCTCCCGGACGTGCTGCTTGAGGGCCTCGGCAGCGGCGTCGCCGAGCGTCGCCGGGCTCCAGCACCACGAACGCCGCCAGCCGCTGGCCGTACTGCTCGTCGTCGACGCCGATCACCGCCGCCTCCGCCACGTCGGGGTGTGCCGCCAGGGTCTTCTCCACCTCGATCGGGTAGACGTTCTCGCCGCCGGAGACGATCATCTCGTCGTCGCGGCCGACCACGAACAGCCGGCCCGCCTCGTCGAGGTATCCGACGTCGCCCGAGGACATGAAGCCGGCGTGAAAATCCTTGGTACTGCCGGAGGTGTAGCCGTCGAACTGGGTGTCGTTGCGGACGTAGATGCTGCCGACCTCACCGGTGGGCAGTTCGTTGAATTCCGGGTCCAGGATCCGGATTTCGGTTCCGCCGGCCGGCCGGCCCGCGGTGTCCGGTGCCGCGCGCAGGTCCTCCGGCGTGGCGGTGGCGATCATGCCGGCCTCGGTGGCGTTGTAGTTGTTGTAGATCACGTCGCCGAACTGGTCCATGAACGCGATGACGACGTCGGGTCGCATCCGCGAGCCGGAAGCCGCGGCGAACCGCAATGACCTGCCGCTGTAGCGGTTTCGGACCTCGTCGGGCAGCTCCATGATGCGGTCGAACATCACCGGCACCACTGCAAGGCCGGTCGCCTGGTGGCGGTCGATGAGATCCAGCGTGGCCTCGGGGTCGAACTTGCGCCGGGTGATCACCGTGCAGGCCATCGACGCGGCGAAGATCAACTGGGAAAAGCCCCAGGCGTGGAACATCGGCGCCACGATCACGATGGTTCTCCTCGGCCCGCCACGGCGTGCGGTCCAGGATCGCCTTGAGCGTGCCGATTCCGGCGCCGCCGCCAGATTGCTTGGCGCCCTTGGGTGTTCCGGTGGTACCGGAGGTGAGCAGGATCATCCTGCCCTTGCCGCCGGTGCGCTGGGGCTGTTGCCCGGCGTGGTCGGCGATCAGCTTCTCGACCGTCAGCTCGTGTCGGCTCGTCGGTCCAGGCCAGGATGCGGGTGGCGTCCGGTTTGTCGGCCAGCGCGCGGTCCACCGTCGCGGTGAACTCCTCGTCGTAGATGACGGCGTCGACGCCTTCGCGGTTGACCACTTCGGCCATTGCCGGGCCGGCGAACGACGTGTTGAGCAGCACGACGTCGGAGCCGATCCGGTTGGACGCCGACCACCGCCTCGACGAAGCCGCGGTGGTTGCGGCACATGATCCCGATGACCTTCGGCTGACCCGACGGGCAAGCTGTTGCAGCGCCGCGGCCAACGCGTTGATCCGCTCGTCGAGCTGCTCGCCAGGTCAGTGTGCCCAGTTCGTCGATCAGCGCCGGGACGGTCCGGGCAGCGCTGCGCCGCACTGGCGAAACCGACGGTCATGCCCATGCCTTCGCGACGCATGGCGGCGGCCATCTTCAGGTAGCGGTCGGGTCGCATCGGCGCGATCATCCCGGCGCGCCTCAGGGTGCTGATGACGTCCGAGCGGTCTCGTCGAAACGAGATGCCATGGCTCAGCCCAGGATCGGGAATCGACGCTTGGCGGCGAGCTCGTGAGGCCCTCCTGCATCACCGACCGCACGTGCTCGTCGACCTCGTCGACGTCGGGGTCCGTCGCCGAATTGCTCGGCGATGTCGATCGGTTCCAGCACCTGCGTCACGATCTTGGTGGGCAGCGGCAGGTTCGGCGGGATCGACGGCGCTCAGCCCGAACGGAAAGCCGAACGACAGCGGCAGAATCGTCGCTGCGCAGCAAGCGCTTCATGCCCAGCCGCTCGGCCAGCCAGGTGCCGCGGGTCAGGTAGAGCTGGGTCTCCTGCCCGCCGATGGACACCGCGGGCACGATCGGCACGCCGGCCTCGATCGCCGTGCTGACGTATCCCTTGCGGCCGTTGAAGTCGATGACGTTCTCCGAGAGGCGTGGGCCGGTAGGCGTCGTAGTCGCCGCCGGGGAAGACGACCACCACGCCGCCGGACCGCAACGCCTTGGCCGCGTTCTCGCGGTTGGCCCGGATGTAGCCGGTGCGCCGGAACAAGTCCCCGGTGGGGCCGGTGAAGAGGATGTCGTGGCTCAGCGTGTAGACGGGCCGGTCGTAGCCGAACTTGTCGTAGAAGTCGACGCTGAAGATCGGGACGTCCATCGGGAACATGCCGCCGGAGTGGTTGCCGACCACCAGCGCCCCGCCGGGCGGGAAGGACTCCAGGCCGTGCACCTCGGACCGGAAGTACGTCTTCAAGACCGGGCGCATCACCCCCATCAAGCGCTGGGTCAGTGCCGGGGTCGAATTTGCCGATGTCCCCGCCGTCGGGGCTGCCGTTGTCGGTCACGTTCCCTCCTGGACGCTCGCACGAGGCCACTTCGCCGCGTCGAGTCCCTCGATGGTAGCGACCGGGGGTTCGTTGCTGTCATGGTGTTTCGCCTTGGCGGATCCGGCGATATGGTGTGGCTCGGGCCGGGGCGCTATTGTTACGACGCCCTAAGTAATCCTCGAGCCAAGGGGACCCGATGGACGTAGCCGGTTTGTCCCATGAACGTGGCGCACGCTCGAGCCCCACCCGCAGATCGGCCGGCACCCGCGACCGGCGCGGGCGGCGCTCCCACACCGCGGCGGCCCGCGCGGAGCCGACCGGTCAGGTTCGCAAACCGGCCCCGCCCGCCGCAGAGTGGCCGGCCGATGCGATCACCACGGACCTCCCGGACACGGCCGACGAACTTCAGGCCGACTACTTCGTGCGCCTGCTCGGCGGGCGGCGCGGCGTCATCGATCAGCGCATCGACGAGTGCCGGCGCAAAATCGCCACCGCGGAAGCCAAGGGCGACCTCGACGCCGTGGCGAACTTTCGGCAGCTGGTGCGCAGCGCCGAACACGATCGGCGGACCCTGGACGCCCTGATCGACAAGCTGCGCCGGCGATTTGTTCGCCGGACGCTCGGGCGCGGGTTCGCCGCATGCGCGCGCCGTGGTTCGCGGGTCCGGCCACGGGGCGCGCTGAATGATCGCTTCCGCAACTGTTCTCGTTGAAGGACCGCTGACGGGGTAGCGGCGCGGATCGCTGAGGCGCAACAAACGGGCCACCGGCGCGGCGGTGCCGATACATTTCTATGGGCCAGCTGGTTTCTAGACAGGAACGAGGCCGCCCATGGGATTCATGGCTCCGGAACTTCCGGACGTCGATCACACGACCTGGCCGACCCTGCCCCGGGCCACCCGACTGCAAGTGGTGACGCGGCATTGGGCGGAGCACGGCTTCGGGACGCCGTACGCGGTGTATCTGCTGTACCTGGCCAAGATCCTGCTGTACATCGCGGTGCCCGCCGCGGTCATCTCGCTGACCCCCGGGCTCGGCGGCGTGGGCCACATCGGCGACTGGTGGACGCAACCCATCGTCTACCAGAAGGTCGTCATCTTCACGCTGCTGTTCGAGGTCATGGGCCTCGGCTGCGGATCCGGGCCGCTGACCGGGCGGTTCATGCCACCGATCGGAGGCATCCTTTACTGGTTGCGGCCCAACACGATTCGCCTACCGGCCTGGCCCGGCAAGGTTCCGTTTACCCGTGGTGACAACCGGACCGTCGTCGACGTCGCACTGTATGCCATCGTTCTGATCGGCGGGGTGTGGGCGCTGCTGTCACCCGGTCACGGCGGGCCGGTCACCGCCACGGGCGACGTCGGCCTGATCGACCCCGTTCGGGTCATCCCGACGATCGTCGCGCTGGCGCTGTTGGGACTGCGCGACAAGACGATCTTCCTGGCCGCCCGCGGCGAACATTATTGGCTGAAGCTGTTCGTGTTCTTCTTCCCGTTCACCGACCAGATCGCGGCCTTCAAGATCATCATGCTCTGCTTGTGGTGGGGCGCAGCGACTTCCAAGCTCAACCACCACTTCCCTTACGTGGTTGCGGTCATGACGAGCAACAACGCGCTGCTGCGGCCCAAACTGTTCACCCCGATCAAGCACTTGCTCTACCGCGACCACGTCAACGACCTACGGCCCACCTGGTTGCCGAAGCTGATGGCTCATGTCGGTGGTACGACAGCCGAATTCATCGTTCCCACGGTTCTGGTGTTCGTCGCCGGCGATCAACCGTGGCGGTGGTTCCTGATCGGGTTCATGGTGGTCTTCCACCTCAACATCATTTCCAACCTCCCGATGGGAGTGCCGTTGGAGTGGAACGTGTTCTTCATCTTCTCGCTGTTCTACCTGTTCGGGCATTACGGCGGGATTCGTGCCACCGATCTTTCCTCGCCGCTGCTGCTGGCGCTCGTGGTGGTCGTGGTCGCCATCGTGATCGCGGGAAACATGTTCCCCGAGAAGATTTCGTTCCTGCCGGCTATGCGCTACTACGCCGGCAACTGGGCCACCAGCCTGTGGTGCTTCCGGGCGGGCGCCGAGGAGAAGGTCGACGCCCAGGTTGTCAAAAGCTCCGCGCTCGTCGTCAATCAGCTGGCCCGGCTCTATGGACCGGAGACCGCCGAAGTCATGGCGGACAAGGTGGCGGCGTTCCGCGCGATGCATATTCACGGCCGGGCGCTCAATGGCCTGTTGCCGCGGGCGATCGGAAACGAGGCCGACTACAAGGTGCGCGAGGGCGAGGTCGTGGCCGGGCCCCTGGTCGGGTGGAACTTCGGTGAAGGCCATCTGCACAACGAGCAGCTGCTCGAGGCGGTACAGCGGCGCTGCAACTTCGAGGACGGCGACCTTCGTGTGATCGTCCTCGAGGGTCAACCGATCCATATCCAAAAGCAGTGGTACCGCATCCTGGACGCCAAGACCGGATTGATCGAGGCGGGCTACGTCACCATCGAGGACATGGCGTCGCGTCAGCCGTGGCCCGAGCCGGGTGACGAATTTCCGGTTCACCTCACCACGCAACCCGTCGTTCACGGCGAGTCGTGACGAAGGCGGTCGTCGTCGGCGCCGGGCCCAACGGCCTGGCCGCCGCGATCCGGCTGGCCCGGGACGGCATCGACGTCCAGGTCTTGGAGGCGCGCGAGACTGTCGGCGGCGGAGCACGCTCCGGTGAGCTGACGGTGCCCGGCATCATCCACGACCACTGCTCGGCGTTTCATCCGCTGGGCATCGGTTCGCCGTTCTGGAAGCAGGTGGACCTCCCGCGCTACGGGCTGGCGTGGAAGTGGCCGGATATCGACTGCGCGCACCCACTCGATGACGGGACCGCGGGGGTGCTGTACCGGTCGCTCGATGAGACGACGGCCGGCATGGGACCCGACGCCTCCCGGTGGCGCCGCGCGGTCGGGGACCTTGCGGCTGGATTCGACGCGCTGGCGGAAGACTTGCTGCGTCCCGTGATCAATATTCCGCGTCACCCGGTTCGCCTCGCCGCCTTCGGACCGCGCGCAGTGCTGCCGGCCACTGCGATGGCCCGGTGGTTTCGTACCGAACCGGTGCGCGCGCTGTTCGGCGGATCGGCCGCGCACGTCTACACCCGCCTGGACCGCCCGCTCACCGCGTCGCTTGGGCTGATGATCCTGGCCAGCGGCCACCGATATGGGTGGCCGGTCGCCGAGGGGGGATCGGGTTCGATCACCAAGGCGCTCGCCGCCGCCCTCGAGGAGCACGGCGGGGCCGTGACCACCGGAGTGACCGTCACCCGTCGCAATGACATTCCCGACGCTGACCTCGTCATGCTCGACCTGACTCCGGCCGCGGCGCTGAAAATCTACGGCGACGCCATGCCCGGCCGCATCAAACGCTCCTATGCGCGCTACCGCCAGGGCTCTTCGGCGTTCAAGGTCGACTTCGCCATCGAGGGTCACATCCCGTGGACCAACCCCGACTGCGGTCGCGCCGGCACGGTCCATCTGGGCGGCACGTTCGCCGAGGTCGCCGACACCGAACGTCAACGCGCGCAAGGCAAGATGGTGCGGCGGCCCTTTGTGCTCGTCGGGCAGCAGTACCTGGCCGACCCCTCGCGGTCGGCGGGCGGCATCAACCCGATCTGGGCTTATGCGCACGTGCCGTTCGGCTACACCGGCGACGCCACCGCCGCCGTCGTCGACCAGATCGAGCGGTTCGCCCCGGGATTCCGCGACCGCGTCGTGGCCACCGTCAGCAAGGGCACCGCGGATCTAGAGGCCTATAACCCGAACTTCATCGGCGGCGACATCATCGGCGGCGCCAACGACGGGCTGCAGGTCATCCTGCGGCCGCGCATCTCGGCCAACCCGTACGCGACCGGTGTCCCGGGTGTCTACCTGTGTTCGCAGTCCACGCCGCCGGGAGCCGGCATCCATGGCCTGTGTGGGTACTACGCCGCCGAGGCGGCGCTGGGCTGGTTGCGAAAGCGCCGCCGCGACTGATAATCCGAGGAGGCCAGAGGCCGCGATGAAGCGATGGGCGTTCATACCGCGCCGCCACCGTGGTTATCTTCCTGCGCCCCCGGGCCCGTGGGTTGTCAACCGCTCGCCTACGCCGCCGCCGGAATCCCAGATCGACTCCCGGGCCATTTCCTTGCGTCTAGCCCTGCGGCGCATCCCCGCACGGATTACGTCTCGGATGGTCAATGGGCCATTGTCGATCAACGAGATATCGGATTCTGTTGGGAGCGTGAAGCGCTCCGCGGCAGAGGTGATGACCGAATGGATTTCGTTAGTGTGCGTCATTGTCGTGCACCTATCTGCTCGCCGAAAGCGAGCTGCTGTCTTCCGGTCCTCGCATTGCGTACCGGGGCGACCTCGAAAGGTGTGGAACTACACCGGATGGCGGATCGTCTCGCGCCTGAGCCGACGGTTGTTCATCGGATCGTGCGTCGACTTCTGGTGTTCAAGCTGGCGGGTCAATTCGCGCTTTGCATCGCACAGAGCATGGGTGATGTCCGGATTTTCCGCGACCGCTACCAGTAGTGGATGGCCGGGAAGGGTTGTGCGCAAAGTAATGCGCTGTTCCTTTCCGCCGCGGTCCTGCAGGGTGACTTCGACGTCCACATCCTTCGAATCCCATCTGCCTAGATGGGCCTCGAGCGTGGACAACGTCTCGATGACGTGCGGATGCTCCTTGGCGAGGAAGCCGGCGCCTACGTGGATCATATTCTCGCGGAAGGTATTCCGTTTCGAGTGGTCAGAGTTCCTCATATGGCCTCATTTTCGGGTGTCAGGTTTCGCGGGTTGTGATCTGAGTAGGGTCGACGCGTGGCGAGACGAATGTCATGTCGCGGGTGACGTGACTGCCAGGCCAGGGCGGTCACAACGCCGATCGTGAGAAGCAAGGTGCCGTGTTCAACGGGCGAACTCGTGAACACCGACGACCAGTTCCGGACTAGACCTCTTAGTAAACGCCTGTCACGACGCGATGTCAACGCTGTGGGCCCACGGCGTTGGATGCTGTCCCTTAGAGGAAGTAAGCATTTCGTGCGGGGCGGCCCCTATCGCGCCCAGCGTACTTCACACCTCCGCGAATTGCGTTGTGGCAGTGCTATTCGTGGTGGGTTCCGGCTCGCTAGAGCGGGATAAGCCCGCGCTGTGGCCGGTCTTTTCGTCGGCGGCTATTTTCAGTTCACCGACCACGTCTTCGATGCCGCTCGCGACGGATGCGACGTCCTCGACGTTGTCGGGGCACGCGACGATGCCCACAGCCAGGCTGCCGCCATAGGACACGGCAGTGATGTTGAGATTGGAGCCCTCAAACAGCGGAGCCAGGGCATTAATGCCCAGCACATGTGCTCCGGCGCAATAGATTTCGTCGCTGGGACCCGGAACGTTGGAAGTGATGACATGGGCGACTGGGGCGTGGAATCGCGACAGTTTCAAGCCGGTGTACACACCCATGGCCATGCCGATGACCACAGGTGGAACGAGATCTATGACATCGGCGAGGTTGACGGGCCGCACGGCGCGTCGCCCGTCCTTGATCCTGGATGTCGCGCGGTGAATGCTGGCCAGTTGCTGTGCCGGATCGGCCAGATCGACCGGCAATTTGACGAGCACCGGTGACCAACTATTGGACGCGTCGCCATCGATACCACGTGTCGAGATCGGCATCATGGTGCGCAGCGGATGACTGGGCACCGTGTCGTGGGTTGCCAACCACCGGCGCAGCGCCGACGTTGTTGCGGTCAGGAGAACATCGTTGATGGTGACATCGAACGCCGCCGTGATAGCCCGCAGATCATCCATCGCCATCGCGGCGAACGCGACGCTGCGTCGCGCGGTGAGCGGGGCGTTCAGCGGCGTTCGCGGCGACTTCTCGTCCGCTTCGGAACCCAGACCACCGGAGCGTTGCGGGGCACCGCCCGGGAGGAGTTGGCGCACCGCTCCCAGCGCGGTTCCTACCACCGACTTCACCGCGACGGGACCCAGCCTGCCGGCGATCCGAATGCCCACAGCGGTGTTGGCCGCGACCTCGTCAATCGCATCCCATACCCTCGCGGCCGTGCCTGGCATCGTGGCCGGGCCCGCGCGGGTGCCGCCGCAAATTTAGCGCCCGCATCAACAGTCATCAGTTCGGGCAGCATCGACGTCACTGCGCCCACACCATCGGTTATGGCGTGGGAGAACTTGATCAACACGACGAGTCTGCCGTCGGCCAGACCCTGCACGACCCAGGCGTCCCACAGCGGACGGCGGCGGTCCAAAGGCTGCCCATGCAGCTTGCCGATCAGTGTGGTCAACTCCCGCATGGTGCCGGGTTTTGCCAGCCGGACACGATGCAGATGGCTGTGGACATCGAACGCGGGGTCCTCGATCCATGACGGCTGGCCCAACCCGAAGATCTGGTCAGCAGGCGCTGCCGGAAACCTGGCATCGCCGCAGTGCGCTCAGCCAGCAGCTGGTAAATCGCCCCGGCGGTCGTTTCGCCGCGCGCCTCAGGGTCGCAAAACAACACTGCCGTAACGTGGGTGGGCATCACGGATGTTTCGCCGTGCAGCGTGATACCGTCCAGGCCGGTCAATCGTTTCATCATGGTGCTCCATCCCTATATCCGAGCTGTCAGCTCAAAATCCCTGTATCCGAGCTGTCAGCTCAAAGCTTGGCTGGCGATTTTTCCCGCCGCGCTCAGCAACGACCGCGCCCGACATGCGCCAAAGCGGATGGCCGCAAGGTGATTGGTGATAGGCGGCACCGTCTCGCAATTCGTGCCAGCGGCACTTCGACCAGTCTACACCGTGGCCTTTCACCGTACGTCTACGCCGTTGACCCTCCCGCGGCTCGGTATCACGCGCAATTGTGAACGGCGATGTCCGACGAGCAATCGAGGGTCCACCTGGGTCCACGCTCCCGGCGCGTAGCGGTACGCGTGCTTTGCGCCGCGACGCCTTACGCACAAGGTGCCGTCCTTGCGCTCGATGTAGCTGTCACCAAATCGCACGTACTTGTCGGTCCCGCGTCGGCGAGAGACACGTAACTGTCATGGTCAAGACCCTTCTGAGGAGCGGGTGGTTGGCTCGAGACAACGCGGACGGATCATCACGACGAAAGAAACGCGCACCAATCGGGAAGCCGTGCGGCCGTTGGATATTCAAGCCCTAGGCGGGCCGTTGCTCAGCGCACCTTCTCTGGGATCGAGTTCAATGTGGCCAGGACATGTGCGGCGAGTTTGACTGCGGCGTCATTGCCCAGTTTGGAGTGGGCGCTGATGGTGTCCGTGACGAGCTGGAGGCGAATCTCGTAGGGAGTGCGAAACGTTGTGAGCGAAGCCATCGAATTTCCTTTGTAGTCGAGCATGTTCGCTCGAAACCGAGCTGCTCGATACCGATGAGCTTACGCCGATTCGCGGCCACCGCATCCGCGACGAGCATGCGGATATTGCGTATGCCGATTTTGGAAGGACAAAATGTTCGGATTCAGCACAGTCCCATCGAGGATCTCGATTGCCCGGCGCACCGTCTGATCGGCCTGCCACGCGTCGCGTCCGGCGATCACGGTCGGCAGGTAGGGAAGCAGCGCCTCGCTGATCTCCCAGGTCGCCGAATCCCAGAGGTAAGACGGGCTGTGATCAACCGCATAGTAGGTGACGTTCGCCCCGACCGCGAACGTCGGCCGCGCAAACGGGTGGGGCGCGCCCAGCTGAAACCCATTGCCTCGCCACAGGATACGTCGACTATAAGACTGTTCGGCCGTAGTGCGGCCAGGTTGTCGTCGTTCAGAAAGATCAGGGGTGCGTTGGTGTCCTGCAACACGCAGTTGACGGTGATGTCGTGCTGGGCAAGGTATCCGGCGAGCGGCACTCTGCCTGCTTGGGTGCACGCGAAGCTCGTCGGCGAGCCATCCAAAGTGTCCTGAGCGAAATGCACGATCCGGGCCGGATGAATCGGGGAGGCGACTTCGGTCACGCCGCGGTTGGTGAGGACGTTGATGTCGTGTATCCCCTGCGCGTTCAACGCAGCCACCGCGCCTCGCGCAGTGGCGCCGAAGCCGATGACAACCGCCCGCAGCCGGCGACCATAGGTGCCCGACCAACCGACGATAGACATGGCATGCAGCACCGAGCAATAACCCGGCGATCTCGTTGTTCTTGTGGAACACGTGCAATTTGAACGAGCCGTTGCGGCTCCACAGGTTCATCGACTCGAACGCGATCAGCGTCTGTCGACCGTCGATGGTGCGCTGCAGCTTCTCGTCTTGCACGCAGTGCGGCCAGCCCCACAGCACTTGGCCGCTGCGAAGCTCGGCCAGATCGCCGGCGTGGGGCTTAAGCAGCAGGATCACATCACACCCGGCGATCAAATGCTGCGCGGGAACGCATTCCGGCCACCCAACCCGACAACTGCGTATCGGAGACGCCGAAACGCTTCCCGTACCCCGCTTCGAGATAGATGCTTGCGCGAACATCGGCATCTATCCGGTCAAAGTGATGTGGGTGGATCGGCAGACGGCGTTCGTTCTCCTTTCGCGTCGCGCCGATGACACCGAGACGCAGTTGGCCCATGGCCGCCTACTTGCTCACGCGCTTGCGGGCCGAACGTCTCGGCGCTGCCACGGTGGCGGCCAGACCGATGAACAACAGATCCAGAGCGCGGTCGAGTTCGGCTGCGCCGTTGTAGCAGCCCAGTGCTGAGGCCAGCGCACGCACCTGAGGGAACTCGGTGATCGCCAACCGGTGCAATCCGAGGCGCAGCACATCATCGGACTCCTCGGGCCGCTCGACGAGCCTCCTGTAACTCGGTGAGGATATGGCCGTACAGATAGCCGAACAGCACCCGGTATATGTGCAGCGCGTCGACTCCGCTGAAGCCCGCCGAAGTGAGCAGCGCGACGACGTCCTCCAATGGCCGCAGCATGCCCGGCGGCCGCTGCCCCAGCGGCGTGGCTAGTGGCCGGGTCACCAACAGCGGCACCACATTCGGGTGAGCCAGGGCCAGTCGGCGGAAGTCATGCGCCACCGCGCGCAGCTGGCCGGCCCAGTCCGGGTCTGCGGTGTCCACCCGCAATTGGCCCAGCACGATCTCGACGACCCCGTCGAGCAGCGCCGCCTTGTTCGGTACATGCCGATAAATCACCGTCGGATCCCGACCCACCGCCTCACTCAGGCGTCGCATCGACAACCCGTCCACATCGTCACGATCGACCAACCGCAACGCACACTGCAAAATCACCGACCGGCTGACCGGACCATGTTCGGGGCGGTTGGCGTCGGACGTGTCAGGTCTATTCGCGGCAACCGTCCGTTGCTTCGCCATCGTGAGCGCCCCTTCCTTCAGGGTCCCCGGTTTGCGCGACAATTCTAACGCCGTTGTCAACGTTGTTGACACCAGCGTCAGGGACGCTATGCCCGAGGTTTCCACCGAAAAATCTGACCCTCGACCCATGCAGCCGCCGAGGCGCCGCTGCTGGGCCGGGCTCGCAAGCTCTCGCCGGGGTGATGTACAGCACACGGTTTTGGCGCTGATCCGATGGCCGTCCTGCAAAGGCGATCGTCCACAGTCTTACCGGCGCGGCAACCGCGTGCGGCACTGATCTAGGCTGACCACAGGCACTGTGTAGCGCACATGCAAAAGGCACAGCGAAGACGATTCAGGAAAGACAGGGAGACATCAAGTGACGGTCCGAGTAGGCATCAACGGCTTCGGTCGAATCGGGCGGAACTTCTACCGGGCCCTGCTGGCTCAACAGGAGCAAGGCACCGCTGATATAGAGGTGGTCGCGGTCAACGACCTCACCGACAACGCCAGCCTGGCGCACCTGCTGAAATTCGACTCCATCCTGGGCCGCCTGCCCTACGACGTCAGCCTCGAGGGTGACGACACCATCGTCGTCGGCAGCAAGAAGATCAAGGCGCTCGAGGTCAAGGAAGGCCCGGCGGCGCTGCCCTGGGGCGACCTGGGCGTCGACGTGGTCGTCGAGTCCACCGGCATCTTCACCAACGCCGCCAAGGCCAAGGGCCACCTGGACGCCGGCGCCAAGAAGGTGATCATCTCCGCGCCCGCCACCGACGAGGACATCACCATCGTGCTGGGCGTCAACGACGACAAGTACGACGGCAGCCAGAACATCATCTCCAACGCGTCGTGCACCACGAACTGCCTGGGGCCGCTGGCCAAGGTGCTCAACGACGAGTTCGGCATCGTCAAGGGCCTGATGACCACCATCCACGCCTACACCCAGGACCAGAACCTGCAAGACGGGCCGCACAAGGACCTGCGCCGGGCCCGCGCCGCCGCGCTGAACATCGTGCCGACCTCCACCGGCGCGGCCAAGGCCATCGGCCTGGTGCTGCCGGAGCTGAAGGGCAAGCTGGACGGGTACGCGCTGCGGGTGCCGATCCCCACCGGCTCGGTCACGGACCTGACCGCCGAGCTGACGAAGTCCGCGACCGCCGACGAGATCAACGCCGCGATGAAGGCCGCCGCCGAGGGGCCGATGAAGGGCATTTTGAAGTACTACGACGCGCCGATCGTGTCCAGCGACATCGTCACCGACCCGCACAGCTCGATCTTCGACTCCGGGTTGACCAAGGTGATCGACAACCAGGCCAAGGTCGTCTCCTGGTACGACAACGAATGGGGTTATTCCAACCGCCTCGTCGACCTGGTCGCCCTGGTCGGCAAGTCCCTGTAAACCGTGGCCGTCCACAATCTGAAAGACCTTCTCGCCGAGGGGGTTTCGGGACGCGGCGTGCTGGTGCGCTCCGATCTGAACGTGCCGCTCGACGACGGGGAGAATCACCGACCCCGGCCGCATCACCGCCTCGGTGCCGACGCTGAAGGCGTTGGTCGAGGCGGGTGCCAAGGTGGTGATCACCGCGCACCTCGGCCGGCCCAAGGCGAGCCGACCCGAAGTTGTCGCTGGCGCCCGTCGCCGCGGCGCTCGGTGAGCAACTCGGCCGGCACGTCCAGCTGGCCGGCGATGTCGTCGGCACCGACGCGCTGGCGCGCTCCGAGGGCCTCACCGACGGCGACGTCCTGCTTCTGGAGAACATCCGCTTCGACGCCCGCGAAACCAGCAAGGACGACGGCGAGCGCCTCGCGCTGGCCCGTCAGCTGGCCGAATTGGTCGGGCCGGCAGGCGCTTTCGTCTCCGACGGGTTCGGCGTGGTGCACCGCAAGCAGGCCTCGGTGTACGACGTGGCCACCCTGTTGCCGCACTACGCCGGAGAGCTGGTCGCGGCGGAGCTGCAGGTGCTCGAGCAGTTGACCAGCTCGACCGAGCGGCCCTACGCGGTGGTGTTGGGCGGCTCCAAGGTATCGGACAAGCTGGGCGTCATCGAACAGTTGGCCCGCCACGCCGACAGCATCGTCATCGGCGGCGGCATGTGCTTCACATTCCTTGCTGCACAGGGTTATTCGGTGGGCAAGTCGCTGCTGGAAGAGGACATGATCGAGACCTGCCGCGGATTACTGGACACCTACTACGACGTGCTCCGGCTCCCGGTGGACATCGTGGTGGCGGAGCGGTTCGCCGCCGACTCCCCAGGACAGGTCGTGGCCGCCGATGCGATACCGGGCGACGGGATCGGGCTCGACATCGGGCCCGGATCGGTCCAGCGGTTCACCACGCTGCTGTGCAACGCCAGGACGGTGTTCTGGAACGGTCCCATGGGCGTGTTCGAGTTCCCGGCGTTCGCGGCGGGCACCAAGGGCGTCGCCGAGGCGATCGCCGGGGCGACGGGCAAAGGCGCGTTCAGCGTGGTGGGTGGCGGCGACTCCGCGGCCGCGGTGCGTGCGCTGGGCATCCCCGAGGGCGACTTCTCGCACATCTCCACCGGTGGCGGGGCGTCGCTGGAATACCTCGAGGGCAAGACGCTTCCAGGCATCGAGGTGTTGAGTCGACCCCAGCCCGACCACAACTAGGGAGGCCCGAAAGTCGTGAGCCGTAAGCCACTGATCGCCGGCAACTGGAAGATGAACCTCAACCACTTCGAGGCCATCGCGCTGGTGCAAAAGATCGCCTTCGCGCTGCCGGACAAGTACTACGACAAGGTGGACGTCACGGTCCTGCCCCCGTTCACGGACCTGCGCAGCGTGCAAACCCTGGTCGACGGTGACAAGCTGCGGCTGACCTACGGCGGGCAGGACCTGTCCGAGCACGACGAGGGCGCCTACACCGGCGACATCAGCGGTGCCTTCCTGGCGAAGCTGGGCTGTACGTTCGTCGTCGTCGGGCACTCCGAGCGGCGGACCTACCACCACGAGGACGACGCGGTGGTGGCCGCCAAGGCCGCCGCGGCGCTCAAGCACGAATTGACCCCGATCGTCTGCATCGGCGAGCACCTGGGGGTCCGCGAGGCGGGAAACCACGTCGTCCACTGCGAGGAACAGCTGCGCGGTTCGCTCGCCGGGCTGTCCGCCGAACAGATCGGCAATGTCGTCATCGCCTACGAACCGGTGTGGGCGATCGGCACCGGACGGGTGGCCAGCGCGGCCGATGCCCAGGAGGTCTGCGCGGCGATCCGCAAGGAACTGGCGTCGCTGGCCTCCCCGAAGATCGCCGACGACGTGCGGGTGCTCTACGGCGGATCGGTGAACGCCAAGAACATCGGCGACCTGGTCGCCCGCGAGGACATCGACGGCGGTTTGGTGGGCGGTGCGTCCCTGGACGGCGAGCAGTTCGCCACGCTGGCGGCGATCGCCGCCGGTGGGCCTCTTCCCTAGGGTGCTGCCCTGAGAACGACCCCGCCCCGGTAGGCTGGCCGTCATGCAGTTGGCTTTGCAGATCACCCTGGTCGTCACCAGCGTCCTGGTGGTGCTGCTGGTGCTGCTGCACCGGGCCAAGGGTGGCGGCCTGTCCACGCTGTTCGGCGGCGGGGTGCAGTCCAGCCTGTCCGGGTCCACGGTGGTGGAAAAGAACCTGGACCGGCTGACGTATTTCATCACCGCCATCTGGCTGGTGTGCATCATCGGCATCGCGCTGATGATCAAGTACCGCTGACGGCTGACCTGCCGACGGGCGGACGCCGACATCCGCGTCGATACTGAGTCCCATGGTTGAGGCATCCGAGGGCACGCTGGAACCGATTGGCGCCGTGCAGCGCACCCTGGTGGGCCGTGAGGCGACCGAACCGATGCGGGCCGACATCAGGCTGCTGGGGACCATCCTGGGCGACACGGTCCGCGAACAGAACGGGCACGAGGTGTTCGAGCTCGTCGAACGGGCCCGGGTGGAATCGTTTCGGGTGCGGCGCTCCGAGATCGACCGGGCCGAGCTGGCGCGGATGTTTTCTGGAATCGACATCCACCAGGCGATCCCGGTCATCCGGGCGTTCAGCCACTTCGCGTTGCTGGCCAACGTCGCCGAAGACATCCACCGGGAGCGGCGCCGGGCGATTCACGTCGCCGCCGGTGAAGCGCCGCAGGCCAGTAGCCTGGCCGCGACCTACGCCAAACTCGACCGGGCGCAACTGGATTCGGCCACCGTCGCCGACGCGCTGAAGGGGGCCGTGGTCGCCCCGGTGATCACCGCGCATCCCACCGAGACCCGCCGGCGGACCGTCTTCGTCACCCAGCACCGGATCACCGAACTGATGCGGCTGCACGCCGAGGGGCATGAAGTAACCGACGACGGCCGCAACATCGAACACGAGTTGCGCCGCCAGGTCCTCACGCTGTGGCAGACCGCGCTGATCCGGTTGTCCCGGTTGCAGATCACCGACGAGATCGAGGTGGGGTTGCGGTATTACGCCGCGGCCTTCTTCAAGGTGGTCCCGCAGGTCAACGCCGAGGTGCGCGAAGCCCTGCGGGCGCGCTGGCCCGACGCCGACCTGCTGGACCAGCCGATGCTGCAGCCCGGTTCCTGGATCGGCGGGGACCGCGACGGCAATCCGAACGTGACTGCCGAGGTGGTCCGCCAGGCCACCGGCAACGCCGCGTTCACCGCGCTGGCGCACTACCTGGCCGAATTGACCGCTTTGGAACAGGAGCTGTCGATGTCGGCACGTCTGGTCGCGGTCACCCCCGAGCTGACCGAACTGGCCGAGGGCTGCGAGGAGAAGGCCCGCGCCGACGAACCGTACCGGCGCGCGGTGCGGGTGATCCGCGCCCGGCTCACCGCGACCAGCGCGGAGATCCTGGACCGGCGACCGCAACACGAGCTGGACCTGGGGTTGGCGCCATATGCGGCCCCGGCCGAACTGCAGGCCGACCTGGACACCATCGATGCCTCGCTGCGGTCGCACGGCAGCGCGCTGCTGGCCGACGATCGCGTGGCGCTGTTGCGAGAAGGCGTGCGGGTGTTCGGGTTTCACCTGTGCGGTCTGGATATGCGGCAAAACTCCGACGTGCACGAAGAAGTGGTCGCCGAGCTGCTGGCGTGGTCCGGGGTGCACCCGGACTACGGTTCGCTGCCCGAAGACGAGCGGGTCGAGCTCTTGGCTGCCGAGCTGGCCACCCGCCGGCCGCTGGTCGGCGACCGCGCGGAACTATCCGAACTGGCTCACAAAGAGCTTGGCGTGGTGCGCGCCGCCGCGCACGCCATCAAGCGCTACGGGCCGGCGGCCGTGCCGAACTACGTGATCTCCATGTGCCGTTCGCTCTCCGACGTTCTCGAGGCCGCGATCCTGCTCAAAGAGGCGGGCCTGATCGACGCGTCCGGGGATGCCCCGTACTGCCCGGTGGGCATCTCGCCGCTGTTCGAGACCATCGACGATCTGCACAACGGCGCCACGATCCTGCACGCGATGCTCGAACTCCCCATCTACCGCTCGCTGGTGGCCGCGCGCGACGACAGCCAGGAAGTGATGCTCGGATATTCCGACTCCAACAAGGACGGCGGCTACCTGGCCTCCAGCTGGGCGGTGTACCGGGCCGAGCTGGCCCTGGTCGAAGTGGCCCGCAAAACCGGAATCCGGTTGCGGCTCTTCCACGGTCGCGGCGGCACGGTCGGCCGCGGCGGCGGCCCGAGCTACGAGGCCATCCTGGCGCAGCCACCGGGCGCGGTGAACGGGTCGCTGCGGCTCACCGAGCAGGGCGAGGTGATCGCCGCCAAGTACGCCGAACCTCAATCGGCGCAACGCAATCTGGAGAGCCTGCTGGCCGCCACGCTGGAATCCACACTGCTGGACGTCGAGGGGCTGGGCGACACGGCGGAACCCGCGTACGCGGTGCTCGACGAAGTTGCCGTGCTGGCGCAGCGTGCCTACGCCGAATTGGTGCACGACACACCGGGTTTCGTCGACTACTTCATGGCCTCCACACCGGTCAGCGAGATCGGCTCGCTGAACATCGGCAGCCGGCCCACCTCACGCAAACCCACCCAGTCCATCTCCGACCTGCGCGCCATCCCGTGGGTGCTGGCGTGGAGCCAGTCGCGCGTCATGCTGCCCGGCTGGTACGGCACCGGCTCGGCATTCGAGCAGTGGATCGCCGCGGGTCGGGAAGGCGAAACCGAGCGGGTGGACGTCCTGCACGACCTGTATCAGCGCTGGCCGTTTTTCCGCAGCGTGCTGTCCAACCTCGCTCAGGTGCTGGCCAAAAGCGACCTCGGCCTGGCGGCGCGCTACGCCGAATTGGTGGACGACGAGGAATTGCGGCACCGGGTGTTCGACAAGATCGTCGACGAACACCGGCGAACCATCGCCATGCACAAGCTCATCACCGGTCAGGACAACCTGCTCGCCGACAACCCGGCGCTGGCACGGTCGGTGTTCAACCGCTTTCCCTACCTTGAGCCGCTCAACCACCTGCAGGTGGAGTTGCTGCGCCGCTACCGTTCCGGCGACGACGACGAATTGGTACAGCGCGGCATTTTGTTGACGATGAACGGCCTCGCCAGCGCCCTGCGCAACAGCGGCTGATAACCCGCGAATCGGTCACCGGGCGGCCCGCCTTCCCGCGCTGACCAGTCAGCTTGGGGGCCAGGCGAGTCCGGTCAGCCCTTCAACAGCTCGCCGACGTGCGCGGTGACCGAATCGGTGAGGCCCTGCAGGTCATAGCCGCCTTCGAGCACCGCCACCAACCGGCCGTCGCACAACTCCTCGGCGCGCGTCATCAATTCCCTGGTGACCCAGCCGAAGTCGGCGGCCGTCATGGTCAGTGAGCCGAGCGGATCACGCTCGTGGGCGTCGAAACCGGCGGACACGATGATCAACTCGGGTGAAAAGGCTTGCAGCGCGGGCACTATCCGATCCTGAAAGGCCGCGCGCAGTTCGGTTCCGCCGTCACCGGGTGCCAGCGGCGCATTGAAGATGTTGCCGACGCCGGTCTCTCGTACCGCACCGGTCCCCGGGAACAACGGCATCTGATGCGTCGACGCATAGAGCACGCTCGGGTCGGAGTAGAAGATCTGCTGGGTGCCGTTGCCGTGGTGGACGTCGAAATCGACGATGGCGACCCGCATCAGGCCATGTTTGCGCTGCGCATGGCGCGCGCCGATGCTGATGTTGTTGAACAGGCAGAAGCCCATGGCGCGCTCGGTCTCGGCGTGATGCCCCGGCGGCCGGCACGCGACGAACGCGTTCTGCGCGTCACCGGCCAGCACTCTGTCGACGGCCTGCAGCGTGGCGCCCACCCCGCGCAGCGCCGTCTGCCAGGTCGAGGGCTCCATCATGGTGTCGCCACCGTCGAGGTAGACGTAACCGTCCTCCGGCCGCGCGGCTTCCAGCGCGTCCACATAGCGATTCGAGTGCACGTAGCGCGTCGTCGCGAGGTCGGCAGGCTCGGCCTCCTCTCGCACCAGGGTGTCGAACTGCGGCCGGCGCAGCGCCGCCTCCACCGCTCGGTAGCGGTCCGGCCGCTCCGGATGGCCGGGAGCGGTTCGATGGTCCGCGAAGGCCGGATGGTGCAGCAGCAACGTGGCCATCGGAAGTGGCGCCTACTGCACGGTCCGGTTGCGCAGCCTGTCCACCAGGCCGCGCACCGCGTGCTCGGTGATCGCCAACGGCGAGATCATGGTCTCGCCGACCCGCACCATGTCGTCGACGCGCGAAACGATGGCTTCCACCGGCTCGACCAGCGCGATCAACCGCTTGGCCAGATCGTCCAGGCTGGCCATGGTGCCATCCAGGTGGTCCAGGCCGGTCTCCAGGCGTTCCACCGTGGCGTTCAGGCTGGACAGGGAGCTGCTGAGTTCCTTCATGGTGGTGCTCAACCCGTCGAGGACGTCCTCGACCTGCTCCACGGTTTTGTCGGCGTTCAACGCGGCCTGGGTGAGCGTCTTGAGCCGGCTTCGCTCTTGTCCCCCGCGCACGGTTCTGTCTGCCATGACCGTCATTATGACCCGGCCGGGGGCGGATGCGAGCCCCGAAGGCGTGCACGACCTCGAAAGCGCTAGCTTTGCTCTCCGGTCCGCGACGGCAGCTTGGCCGCGGCGTCCTCGTCGAGGAGCCACAGCGTGGTATCCAGCCCGACCGCGCCGGCGGCCGGCACCGAGACCGGTGCGGCCCCGCCGATGGCGGCGGCCACCGCGTCGGCCTTGCCGCCGCCGGACACCAGCAGCCAGACTTCGCGGGAACGCGCAATGGCGGGCAGCGTCAAGGTGATTCGTTGCGGCGGCGGCTTGGGGGAGTCTTCGACCGACACCACCATGCGCGTGGTTTCCAGGACGGCCGGGGTGTCCGGGAACAGTGAGTTGATGTGTCCCTCGGGTCCCATGCCGAGCAGGTGCACATCGAAATTCGGAACCGGCTCACCGGGCGCCGCGTTGGCGGCCAGCAACTGCTCGTAGGCCAGCGCCGCCGCGGCCAGATCGTTGCCGAATTCGCCGTCGCTGGCCGGCATCGGATGCACCTGGCTGGACGGGATGTCGACGCGGGACAGCAGCGCGGCCCGCGCCTGTTTGTCGTTGCGCTCGTCGTCGTCCTCGGGGACGTAGCGTTCGTCCCCCCAGAACAGATGCACGCGTGCCCAGTCGATGTCACGCCCCACCAGCGACTGCAGCAGCCCGATGCCGTTGCCGCCACCGGTCAGCACCACCAGCGCTCGGCCGCGGGCCGCCACGGCGCGTGCGATGGTGTCGGTCAGTCGCGCTGCGGCGGCCTCGACCATGGTCTTGCTATCCGGGAAAATTTCGATGCTGGTGCTCACACGTATTGCACTTTCTCGATGCCTTCCAGCGCTGATTGGTAAATCTCGTCGGGATCCAGGCGACGCAGGTCTTCGGCCAGGCACTCGCCGGTTTCCCTGCGCGCCAAGGGGAGTAGGGCGTCCGGCCGGGACGTCCGGCTCAACGTGGCCGTCCTGCCGTCCTGCGGCCGGCTCAAGACGATGGTCTCGCTCTTGCGCTCCAGTTCGACCTTGAGCTCACCGACCGCCCGGCGCACCGGCCCGTCGATCCGGCTGGCCAGCCAGCCGGCCAGGACGTCCAGGGCCGGCTCGTTCGCCAGACCGGACACCAGCGCCGACTCGATCGGCTCGTGCGGTGACAGGTCGACGGCCGAGGTGAGCAGCGCGCGCCAGTAGGTGATGCGCGGCCAGGCGAGGTCGGTGTCACCCGCGGTGTATCCGGGCAGGCGGCTCTTGATGGCCGCCAGCGGGTCCAACCCGTTGGTCGCGTCGGTGATGCGCCGAATCGCCAACCGCCCCAACGGGTCTTGCGCGGGCACCGCCGGCGCGACATCGGGCCACCAGGCCACCACCGGGATGTCGGGTAGCAGGAACGGCGTGACCACGCTGGCGGCGTGGCCGGACAACGCCCCGGACAGCCGCAGCACCACGACTTCGCTGGCGCCGGTGTCACCGCCGGCGCGCAACTGCGCATCCAGGCGTGGCTTGTCCGCATACGGATTGCCCCGCATCGCCACGATGATCCGGCTGGGGTGCTCGTGGCTGGCGTTGTTGGCCGCCTTCAGCGACTCTTCGAAGAACTCCTCGCTGTCCGGCGCGATGATCAGCGTCAGCACCCGGCCCATCGCGACGGCGCCGATCTTCTCGCGCAGCTCGTCGAGCTTCTTGTTGACCGCGGTGGTGGTGGTGTCTTCCATATCGATGATCACGGGCGCCGCCATTCCCGGCCGCTGCGGCGCAGCATCTCGAAGGCCGACTCCGGACCCCAGGTGCCCGCCTCGTAGGGTTCCGGCTTACCGTCCGCCGCCCAGTTGTTGAGCACCGGATCGAGTATGTCCCAAGCCAATTCGACCTCTTCGTTGACCGGGAACAGGGACGGCTCACCCAGCAGCACGTCAAGGATCAGCTGCTCATAGGCCTCCGGCGATTCCTCGGCGAACGCCGAGCCGTAGGAGAAGTCCATGTTGACGTCGCGGACCTCCATCGCGGTGCCCGGCACCTTGGAGCCGAACCGCAGCGTGACGCCTTCGTCGGGCTGCACCCGGATCACCATGGCGTTGGCGCCCAGCTCGTCGGTCATGGTCGCGTCGAACGGCAGGTGCGGCGCGCGTTTGAAAACCAGGGCGATCTCGGTCACCCTGCGGCCCAGACGTTTTCCGGTTCGCAGGTAGAAGGGCACGCCCGCCCAGCGGCGGGTGTCCACCTCGAGCGTGATGGCGGCGAACGTCTCGGTGGTCGAGTCCTTGGCGAACCCTTCTTCGTCGAGCAGCCCCACGACCTTCTCGCCACCCTGCCAGCCCCCGGCGTACTGGCCGCGGCTGGTGGTCTCGTCGAGCGGCTCGGCGAGATGCGTGGCCGAGAGCACCTTGATCTTCTCGGCTTGCAGCGCCGACGGGCTGAAGCTGACCGGCTCCTCCATCGCGGTCAGGGCCAGGAGCTGCATCAGATGGTTCTGGATGACGTCGCGCGCGGCGCCGATACCGTCGTAGTAGCCGGCCCGACCGCCCAGGCCGATGTCCTCGGCCATGGTGATCTGCACGTGGTCGACGTAGTGCGCGTTCCAGATCGGGTCGAACAACTGATTGGCGAATCGCAGCGCCAGGATGTTGCGGACCGTCTCCTTGCCCAGGTAGTGATCGATCCGGAACACCGACTCCTCCGGAAAGACCGCGTTGACGGACTTGTTCAGCGCCTGCGCGCTTTCCAGGTCGTGGCCGAACGGCTTCTCGATCACCACCCGGCTCCACCTCTCGCCCTGCGGACGAGCCAAACCCGACTCATGCAACTGCTCGCACACCACCGGGAAGGACTTCGGCGGGATGGCCAGATAGAAGGCGTGGTTGCCGCCGGTGCCGCGCTCGGCGTCCAGCTTGTCCAGGGTCTCGGCCAGCCGCCCGAAAGCCTTGTCATCGTCGAAAGCGCCTGGCACGAAACGAAATCCCTCGGCCAGCCGGTCCCAGTTCTCCTGCCGGAACGGTGTACGGCAATGTTCCTTGACGGCCTCGTGCACCACCTTGCCGAAATCCTGGGTGCTCCAGTCCCGGCGGGCGAAGCCCACCAGGGAGAAGCTGGGCGGCAGCAGCCCGCGGTTGGCCAGGTCGTAAATCGCCGGCATGACCTTTTTGCGGGCCAGGTCGCCGGTTACGCCGAAAATCACCATCCCGCACGGCCCGGCTATGCGCGGGAGCCGCTTGTCGCGCTTGTCCCGTAAGGGGTTATGCCATTGTTGCGCGTTGCGGGCTGGGCTCATTTGGAGGAGGAATCCAGCTGCTTCTGCGTCTCCTCCAGCAGCTCGGTCCAGGAATCCACGAACTTCTCCACGCCCTCGTTCTCCAGCACCTTGAAGACGTCGGTCAAATCGATGCCGATCTGTTCCAGCTTGTCGAACACGCCCTGGGCATCCCCGGCGGTGCCGGTGACCGTGTCGCCTTTGATCTCACCGTGATCGGCGACGGCGTCAATCGTCTTCTCCGGCATGGTGTTCACCGTGTTGGGCGCCACCAGCTCGGTCACGTAGAGGGTGTCGGAGTAGTCGGGGTTCTTGACGCCCGTGGACGCCCACAGCGGGCGCTGCACCCGGGCGCCGTCGGCCTTGAGCGACTCGAAGCGATCACCGCCCTCGAACACCTCCTGGTAGGCCGCGTAGGCCAGACGCGCGTTGGCCACTCCCGCCTGGCCCAGCAGCGCCTTCGCATCCTCCGAGCCGATCTTCTCCAGCCGCTTGTCGACCTCGGTGTCCACCCGGGACACGAAAAACGATGCGACGGAATGGATCTTGGATATGTCATGCCCGGCCTCGCGCGCCTTCTCCAGACCGGCCAGGTAGGCGTCCATCACCTGTCGGTGCCGCTCGACGGAGAAGATCAACGTGACGTTGACCGAAATGCCCTCAGCCAGAACGGCCGTGATCGCCGGAACGCCGGCCTTGGTCGCCGGGATCTTGATGAAGAGGTTGGGCCGGTCGACGATTTTCCACAGCTCGACGGCTTGGGCGATCGTCTTGTCGGTCTCGGCCGCCAGCCGCGGGTCCACCTCGATGGACACCCGTCCGTCGACGCCGTCCGAGGCCTCCCACTCCCGCTTGAGCACGTCGCACCCGTTGCGCACGTCGTCGGTGGTGACGGTGCGGATGGTCGCGTCGACATCGGCGCCACGCTCGGCCAGCTCGGCGATCTGGCCCTCGTAGGAGTCGCCCTCGGCGAGCGCCTTCTGGAAGATCGACGGGTTGGTGGTCACGCCGACCACGCTTTTCGTGTCGATCAGCTCCTGCAGGTTCCCGGACTGCAGCCGCTGGCGCGACAGGTCATCCAGCCAGACCGATACTCCCGCAGCGCTGAGCGCCGCGAGGTTGGGGTTCTGAGTCATGTGAAACGCCCTCTCTCAGTTGTCCACTACCTGTTCCGCGGCCGCCGCGACGGCTTCTGCGGTGAAACCGAATTCACGGAACAACGTCTTGTAATCGGCGGATTCGCCGTAGTGCTCGATCGAGATGATCCTGCCGGTGTCACCGACGAGCTTGTGCCACGACTGCGCGACGCCCGCCTCGACGGCCACCCGGGCCGACACGGTGGGCGGCAGCACGCTGTCGCGGTAGTCCTCGGGCTGCGACTCGAACCATTCGACGCACGGCATGGAAACCACCCGCGCCACAATGTCCTTGTCCGCCAACAGCTTCTGCGCATCGACCGCGAGCTGGACCTCCGAGCCGGTGGCGATCAGCACCACGTCGGGCTCGTCGCCGCCGTCGTCGCCCAGGATGTAACCACCCCTGGCGACGCCGTCGGCGCTGGTGCCCTCGAGGGTCGGCACATTCTGGCGGGTCAGGATCAGGCCGACGGGGCCGCTGCCGTTGCCGCGGGCCAGGACCGTGCGCCAGGCGTAGGCCGTCTCGTTGGCATCGGCCGGGCGCAACACCGACAGATTCGGGATGGCCCGCAGCGCCGCGAGGTGCTCGATCGGCTGGTGGGTCGGGCCGTCCTCGCCGAGACCGATGGAGTCGTGGGTCCACACGTAGATGGTGTCGATGTCCATCAACGACGCCAGCCGCACCGCCGGGCGCATGTAGTCGGAGAACTGCAGGAACGTGCCGCCGTAGGCGCGGGTCGGCCCGTGCAGCACGATGCCGGACAGGATGGCGCCCATCGCGTGTTCGCGAACGCCGAAGTGCAAAGTGCGGCCGTACCAGTGCGCCGTGTAGTCCTTGGTCGAAATGGACGGCGGCCCAAAGGAATCGGCGCCCTTGATGGTGGTGTTGTTACTGCCCGCCAGGTCGGCCGAACCGCCCCACAGTTCCGGCAGTTTGGGCCCCAGCGCGTTGAGCACCTCGTTGGAGGCCTTGCGGGTGGCGATCGGGTCGGAGCCGGGTTCCCAGTGCGGCAGCTCGGCATCCCATCCGTCGGGCAGCTCCTCGGCGGTCAAGCGGTCCAGCAGCGCCTTGCGTTCGGGTTGCCCCTGCGCCCAGGAGTCGAAATCCGCCTGCCATTTCTCGTGGGCTTCCTTGCCGCGGTCCACCAGCTTGCGGGTGTGGGCCAGCACCTCGTCGCGCACCTCGAACGTCTTGTCCGGGTCGAAGCCGAGGATCTCCTTGACGGCGGCCACTTCCTCGTCGCCCAGGGCCGCACCGTGCGCCTTGCCGGTGTTCATCAGCTTGGGCGCCGGGTAGCCGATGATGGTGCGCAGCGAGATGAACGACGGCCGGTCGGTGGCCGCCTTGGCGTTGGCGATCGCCTCCTCGATCGCGACGACGTTCTCGCCGCCCTCGATCTCCTGCACGTGCCAGCCGTAGGCGCGGTAGCGCGCGGCGGTGTCCTCGCACAGCGCGATGTCGGTGTCGTCCTCGATCGAGATCTCGTTGTGGTCGTAGAAGACGATGAGATTCCCCAGCTGCTGGACGGCCGCCAGGGACGAGGCTTCGGAGCTGACGCCCTCTTCGATGTCGCCGTCCGAGGCGATCACGTAGATGAAGTGGTCGAACGGGCTGGTGCCCGGGGTGGCGTCGGGATCGAACAGGCCGCGCTCATAACGCGCCGCCATCGCCATGCCCACCGCCGATGCCAGGCCCTGCCCGAGCGGGCCGGTGGTGATCTCAACTCCCTTGGTGTGCCGGAACTCCGGGTGCCCGGGCGTCTTGGATCCCCACGTGCGCAGCGACTCGATGTCGGGCAGCTCCAAGCCGAAACCGCCCAGGTACAGCTGGAGGTACAGCGTCAGGCTGCTATGCCCGCAGGACAGCACGAACCGGTCGCGGCCCAGCCAGGAGGTGTCGCTGGGATCGTGGCGCATCGCCCGCTGGAACAAGATGTAAGCCAGGGGCGCCAGACTCATCGCCGTCCCCGGATGGCCGTTGCCGACTTTCTGTACCGCGTCGGCGGCCAGCACCCGAATGGTGTCGACGGCGGCCGAGTCGAGCTCGGTCCAGTCGTCGGGAAGGTGCGGTTGGGTCAGCGTGGAGATCTCTTCGAGTGTCGTCACAGACTCAGTCCTTGGGTCATCGAGCTGATCAATCCCACCCTAGTGCGGGAGGGCCGGCCCTTGCAGCGCAGGATTTGGGTACCCACGCCCGGCAGGACTGAAAATTACGCCGCCGCCGAAAGCGCTTAGCATTCAGTTCGGGAATCCTGGAAAATCGGCCGTGTTCGGACCCGCGGGCGGGCCATCGCCGCACCGCGGTCTACCATCGTGTGTAGTAGATGCTGCGCGCCGCTGCGACCCCAAGGAGTTATTGCGTGAGCGTTCGCGGGCGCGCCGCGCCGAGCCAATTGCCAAGCCGCATACAAAGCACGGTGCTGGCTTATCTGGCGCTGACCAAGCCGCGGGTCATTGAACTGCTGCTCGTCACCGCGATCCCGGCGATGCTGCTGGCCCAGCGCGGCACCGTCAACCCGCTGCTGATCGTCAACACCCTGATCGGCGGGATGCTGGCCGCCGGTGGCGCCAACACGTTGAACTGCGTGGCCGACGCCGACATCGACAAGGTGATGAAGCGGACGGCCCGCCGGCCGCTGGCCCGCGCGGCGGTGCCCACGCGCAACGCCCTGGTGCTCGGTCTGGTGCTGACGGTCGCCTCGTTCTTCTGGCTGTGGTGGACCACGAACCTGTTGTCCGGCCTGCTGGCGCTCGCGACGATCGCGTTCTATGTGTTCGTCTACACCCTGCTGCTCAAGCGCCGCACCTCGCAGAACGTGGTGTGGGGCGGCGCGGCCGGTTGCATGCCGGTGATGATCGGCTGGTCGGCCGTAACCGGCACCATCGGCTGGCCCGCGCTGGTGATGTTCGCCATCATCTTCTTCTGGACGCCGCCGCACACCTGGGCGCTGGCGATGCGCTACAAGGACGACTACAAAGCGGCGGGCGTGCCGATGCTGCCTGCCGTCGCGACCGAGCGTCAGGTCACCAAGCAGATCCTGATCTACACCTGGCTGACGGTGCTGGCCACGCTGGCGCTGGCGCTGGCGACGGGCTGGCTGTACGCGGCGGTCGCCCTGGTGGCGGGGGTGTGGTTCCTCGCGATGGCCCACCAGCTCTACGCCGGGGTCCGCGCCGGCGAGCCGGTCAGGCCGTTGCGGCTGTTCCTGCAGTCGAACAACTATCTGGCCGTGGTGTTCTGCGCGTTGGCCATCGACTCGGCCATCGGGCTGCCGCACCTGTTCTGAGCTTCGCCGGAGGCGGACGGCGAGCCACACGGGCCACTCCAGTCCTCTTCGGGAGGCGTGGTGCGAATTGCCCGCCTCTTAGCGACAACCCCCCGCGAGCGACGAGTTGTCGCTCGAAGGCGGGCAAATGGCCTACTGCCCCACACGGCGGGGCCACTGTGGCCGCTGTGACCTCAGGGCAGCAGCACGATGGAGCCCGCCGTCTTGCGGCCCTGCAGATCCCGGTGGGCGCGCGCGGCGTCGGCCAGCGGGTAGCGTCCACCGACCTCGACGGTGATGTCGCCGCCGGCGATCGCGGCGAACAATTCCTCTGCCCGCCAGCTGAATTCCTGGCCGGTGCGGACGAAATGAGCCAGCGACGGCCGGGTCAGAAACACCGAGCCGGCGGCGTTGAGGCGCTGCGGGTCGAACGGCGGAACGGGACCGCTGGCCGCGCCGAACAGCGCCAGCGTGCCGCGGATGGCCAGGCTCGCCAGGCTCGCATCGAAGGTGCTCGCGCCCACGCCGTCGTACACCGCGGCCACCCCGGCGCCGTCGGTCAGCGACCGAATCCGCTGGGCGAACGCCTCGGGATCCTCGGGGTAGGGGAGCACCTCGTCGGCGCCCGCCTGCCGCGACAGCCGCTCCTTTTCGGGGGTCGAGACCGTGGTGATCACCCGCACACCGAGCAGGTGCGCCCACTGCGTCAAGATCAGGCCCACGCCGCCCGCACCGGCGTGCACCAGCACCGTGTCGCCCGCCTGCACCGGATACACCGACTTGAGCAGGTAGTGGGCGGTCAGGCCCTTCAGCAGGGCTGAGGCCGCCACGTCGGCGGACACGCCGTCGGGCACCCTGGCGGTCAAAGACGCTGGGGCCGTGGAGTATTCGGCATAGCCGCCGGACGCCGCGGCACTGACCACGCGATCGCCGACGCCGAACCCGTCGGCGCCGTCGCCGAGGGCCTCGACCGTGCCGGCCAACTCCGAGCCGAGGACGAACGGCAACTGCCGTGGGTACTGCCCGGAGCGGAAATAGGTGTCGATGTAGTTGACGCCGATGGCCTCGGCCTTGATCAGCACCTCGCCGGGCCCCGGCGTCGGCCGTGGCGTATCGACGTAGCGCAGCACCTCGGGGCCGCCGGTTTCGCTGACTTCGATTGCGTGCATGTGCTTATCATGCCCGGGCATGAAACTCGCTCGCCCGGACGTCTTCCACCCCCGCATCGTGTTGGCGGGGTCCGATGGCGCGGGCCGGGCGGCCGACGACGCCGGTCTGGTGAGCGCGTTACGGCGGCGCGGGCTGCACGCGAGCTGGATGTCCTGGGACGACCCGGAGACCGCCGGCGCAGACCTGGTGATATTGCGCAGGCCGCGGCCGCCCGCGATCGGCGCGACGATTTCCTGGCGTGGACGCGGCGCATGCGCCACCTGCTCAACCCGCCCGCCGCGGTCGCCTGGAACCTCGATGAGCGGTATCTGCGCGACCTCGAGGACAGACGGGCTGCCGACAGCGCGGGACAGCCCCGTCACGCAGCTGTCGTTGGTCTTCCTGGGCGGCGAGCGATCGCACGCCTGGCCGCTCGAGCCGGAGTTCGAGGCATGGGACCTCGGCCACGCCGCGCTGACGTCGGCCGCCGAGCGCGCCGGCATCGGCACGCGGGAGCTGCTCTACGCGCGCGTGGATCGTGGCGGGAGACCGGCTGGCAGGCCTCGACCTGGTCGCGCCGGTGCTGGGCTGGCGCCGATTGGACCCCCCGACCCGGGACCTCGCCCAGGGCCGGTTCGCCGTTGCGGTGGCGTCAGCCTGCGAGCGGCTCGGCCTGGGCCCGCTCTCGCATCGACGCCCATAGCGCCGCGGTGGCCGCGGTGCATGCCGCGGCTCCGGCCACGTGCAGCTGCGACCAGCACGGCGGGAACCCCGGTGTAGTACTGCGCCGTGCCGACGGCGGCCTGGGCGAACACCAGTACCACCAGCACCGCGAGCCGCAACAGGACGGGCCGGGCGGCACGGACCGCCAGCAGCCCGAAGCCCAGCCCCACCAGCAGCGCCAGGTAGGCGATCAGCAGCGACGAATGCACGTGCACCAGGGTGTCGACTTCGACCCTCAGCCGCGGCACCGTCCGGGTGGGGCTGCGATCGCCCGCGTGCGGGCCGGCGGCGGTCACCAGCGTGCCGGTGACGAGCACCGCGGCCAGATTCAGGCCGGACAGTGCGGTCAGCGCGCGCAGCGGCCTGACCACTCGCTCGCGAACCACCCCGTCGTCGGGCTCGCCGATCTTCACGTAGAGCAGCACCGACAGCCACACCATCGTCATCGACGTCAGCAGGTGGATGGCCACCGTCCACCACAGCAGCCCGGTGCGCACGGTGATGCCGCCGATCACCGCCTGCACGACGGTGGACACCGGCATCAGCCAGGCGTAGATCAGTACCTCGCGGCGCCGCCGTGCCCGGGTCACGGCCAGCACGGCCAGCGCCGCGGTGATCACCACGGCGAAGGTGATCATCCGATTGCCGAACTCGACGGCCTGATGGATGCGTGGCACCTCGGCGTGGGCGACCGGGACGAAGCTGCCCGGAAAGCACTGCGGCCAGGTCGGGCAACCCAGGCCCGACGCGGTGACGCGGACGATCGCGCCGGTGATGGCGATGCCGCCCTGGGTGAGAATGACGGCCGCGGCGACGAGGCGCTGCACCCGCGGATTGGGGTTGGGCAGCAGATCCACCACGCGCAACAGCATCCGTCCAACCACGGCCCGATCCTAAGGCACCGAAAACTACGGCCTGTAGTACGGCTGGCGGCCGCGGCCGACCCGTCAGGTGAAGCGGAACCAGCGCAGCGCGCTCAAGGCACCAACCGCGCCCCACACCACCAGGACGACCACCCCGAACCAGTCCACCGACATGGTCATCGCCTGCGAGAGCGCCTCGGTGAGGGCCCCCGAGGGGGTGAGCCGGGCGGCCAGCTTGACCGCCGTCGGGGTGATCCCGGTCTCCAGCGTCAGCGCGCCCAGGCCGGCGAAGACGAACCACATCAGGTTGGCGACCGCGAGCACGATCTCGGCCCGCAGGGTCCCGCCGAGCAGCAGACCCAGGGCCGCGAACACCACGGTGCCCAGCGCGATGACCGCCGCGCCCAATAGCAGGGCCGTCGGCGCGGGGCGCCAGCCGAGCGCAAAACCGATGGCGCCCAACAGGATTGCCTGCAGGAATACCACGGTGACCACGGCCAGCGACTTGCCCGCGATGATGCCCCACACCGGCAACGGGGTGGCCCCGAGCCGCTTGAGCGCGCCGTAGCGCCGATCGAAGGCGACCGCGATCGCCTGCCCAGTGAACGCCGTCGAGATCACCGCCAGCGCCATGATGACCGGGGTGAACGTCGCGGCGCGGTGCTGCCCGAACGAGCCGAGCGGCAGCAGCGTGAGCCCGACCAGCAGCGTGATCGGGATGAACATGGTCAGCAGCAGCTGTTCGCCGTTGCGCAGCAGCAGCTTGAGCTCCAAACCGAACTGTGCGCCAAGCATTTTCGGGATCGCGCTGGGCCGCGGGTCGGGTGCGAAGGTGCCCGCGGGGAAGACGCTGGATTGAGTCTCGTTGTCCGTCAAGGCCGTAACTTCCTGCCGGTCAGGTCGAGGAACACGTCCTCGAGGCTGCGTTGCTCGACGCGCATGTCGGTGGCCAGGACGTCGATCCGCGCGCACCACGCGGTGACGGTCGCCAGCACCTGGGGGTCGACGTGCCCCTCGACCAGGTACTCGCCCGGCGTCACCTCGGTGGCCTTGTAGTCCTCCGGCAGGGCGGCGGACAACAGGGACAGATCGAGGCGGGGCGGTGCGCTGAACCGCAGCTGGTCCTTGGCCCCGCTGCGCATCAGCTCGGTGGGCGTGCCCGAGGCCACCGTCGCCCCGTGGTCGATGATCACCAGCCGGTCGGCGAGCTCCTCGGCCTCCTTGAGCTGATGCGTGGTCAGTACCACCGTCACGCCGTCGCGGCGGAGGGCGTCGATCAGTTCCCACACCAGCAACCGGGCGTGCGCGTCCATGCCCGCGGTGGGCTCGTCGAGGAACACCAGTTCGGGGCGGCCGACCAGCGCGCAGGCCAGCGCCAGCCGCTGCTGCTGGCCGCCCGAGAGCCGCCGGTAGGTGGTGCGGGCGGCGTCGGTGAGGCCCAGCGTGTCCAGCAGCCACGCCGGGTCCAGCGGGTCGGCGGCGTAGGCCGCCACCAGGTTGAGCATTTCTGCCGGCCCGGGCCGCGGGGTAGCCGCCGCCGCCCTGCAGCATCACCCCGATCCGCGTCCGCAGCCGCGCGTTGTCGGCGATCGGATCCAGGCCGAGCACCTCGATGGTGCCGGCGTCCGGACGCACGAAGCCCTCGCACATCTCGACCGTCGTCGTCTTGCCGGCGCCGTTGGGGCCGAGCAGGGCCAGCACCTCGGCGGCGTGCACCTCGAGGTCGAGGTCGGAGACGGCCTCGACGGCGGTCGCGCCGGATCCGTATTGCTTGCTGACCCCGCGCAGCCGCACCACTGTGTCAGGGGATTCGCGCGATTCTGGAAAGGCCGAGCTCACGTGGAATCAGCGTAGGCGTCACGCGGCGGCGCCGGCCGGGGGGTCGACGGTGCCTGCTGCGGTGCCGCCATGTCGATGACGCCCTGCCCGTCGGAGTCCGCACCCTGGACCGGCAGGGCGGCGCCACGGCAGCCGGGTGTAGGTCACCCCGATGAGCGCGACCACGATGACGGTGCTGGCCAGGGTGGCGTCGATGATCTGGAACAGCGCGAACCGGTCGCCGTTGGCGGTCGGGCCGAAGATCCCGACGACCAGGCTGATGACGATGGCCGCCACCCGGAAGCCGGTGCGGGTCGCCCAGGCGGCCAGCGGGATGATGGCCCACAGCAGATACCAGGGCTGCACGACGGGAAACAGCAGCACCGTGATGCCCAGCGCGACACCCAGCCCGCCGATCGGGTGCAGCCGGCCGCGGAAGACGGCCAGCAGCAACCAGGCCACCATGACCGTGATGATCAGCACGCCGATCCCACGGGTCAGCCCCAGCACCGCGGTGGTGTGATCACCCAGGCCCAGCAGGATGCCCACCTGTCCGGTGCCGAGCGCCAGCAGGGTCGGCGGTGACATCCAGCTGCGCACCACGTTCGCGGTGCCCAGCGTGTAGATCCAGCCGAATCCGAGGCCGCTGGCCCAGCCCACCAGCGCCATCACCGCCAGCGACAACGCCGCCATGCCGCCGCCCGCCACCGCCAGAGCGCGCAGGGTGCCGCCGCAGCGGTAGGCCAGCGCCATCGTGACGAAGCCCAGCGCCAGCAGCGACGGCAGCTTCACCTGCGACGACAACACGATCAGCACAGCGCCGACCGCCAGCATCCCGAGCGGTTCCCAGTCCGGGGCGATGCCGAATGTCCGGCTCTTCTTCCGGCCTCCGGCCGGCATCGTCACCGGGGCCATCTTCCAGGACGTAGGCAGCAACCGCGGCGCGTCGATGCCGCGCAGCGCGAATTCCGCCCCGGCCAGCATCAGGCCCAGCATCAGCGCCTCGTTGTGCACGCCGGCCACCAGATGCATGATCAGCAGCGGATTGGCCGCGCCCAGCCACAGCGCGCTGACCTCGGCGACGCCGCAGCGGCGGGCCAGGCGCGGCGTCGCCCACACGATCAGTCCCACGCCCAGCAGCTCCACCAACCGGTGACACAGGACGGCGGCGACGATGTTCTCCCCGGTGACCGCCGAGATGCCGCGCCCGATCCACAAGAACAGCGGCCCATACGGTGCGGGCGTTTCGCGCCACAGCGTCGGGACCGACAGCGTGAAGATGTGGGACAGGCCCAGACCGGAGGCCGGGCCGACCCGGTAGGGGTCGAGACCCTCCAGCGAGATCTGGCTTTGCGCCAGGTAGGAGTAGACGTCCTTGCTGTACATCGGGGGGGCGATCAACAGCGGCAGTACCCACAGCAGCAGGGTGCGGTCCAGGTCGCCGCGTGACATCCGCCGGTTGCCCAACGCGAACCGGCCCAGCATCAACCAGGCCAGCGCCATCATGACCGCGCCGGTGGTGGTCATGGTCAACGACACCGTCTGGATCCGCGAGGGCAGGTTGAGCAGCCGCACCCCGAAGGTCGGATCCTGCACGACCGGCCGGGCGCCGGCGCCCAGCGCGCCGATCGCCATCACCATGGTGCCGGCGGCGCCGAACAGGCGGGTGCGGCGCAGCGCGGTGAGCTCGGTATCGTTCAGCGGCGAGCCCACCGCTTGCTCGTCGCCGTGCAGACTGGCGATCGACGAGCTGAGCGTGTGGTGGCGGGCTGCCATCAGAGCAGCGTAACCGCCGGATGGAAGGGTCGCCGCGCCGCCGTCGTGTGAGCAGCGCAACGCCAGGACAGGGGACCCTTGGTGGACCGATGCCCGGAATTGCGTCACACTGGTGTTGTGAAAATCCGAACCAGCCCCGACGGGGCCGCTGCCGCTACCGGCGTGGCGGACGTCGGCGCGCCGGTCCCGGACGGTCACACCCGCCGCGCGATCGTGCGCCTGCTGCTGGAATCCGGATCGATCACCGCCGTCGAGATCGGTGACCGGCTGGGTCTGGCGGCCGCCGGCGTGCGACGCCACCTCGACGCCTTGATCGAGGCCGGGGATGCCGAGTCCACGGCGCCCGCGGCATGGCAGCAGGTGGGGCGCGGACGTCCCGCCAAGCGGTATCGGTTGACCGCGGCCGGGCGGGCCAAGCTCGACCACGCCTACGACGACCTGGCGGCGGCGGCCATGCGGCAACTCCGCGAAATCGGTGGTGAAGAGGCGGTACAGGCGTTCGCGCGGCGGCGGATCGACACCATCCTGGCCGACGTTCGCGCGGCCGACAGCCCGGCGGACACCGACGTCGAGGCGGCCGCCGACCGGATCGCCACCGCGCTGACCAAGGCCGGCTACGTCACCACCACCGCACAGGTCGGCGGGCCGATCCACGGCGTGCAGATCTGCCAGCACCACTGCCCGGTGTCGCACGTCGCCGAGGAATTCCCCGAGCTGTGCGACGCCGAACAGCAGGCCATGGCCGAGGTGCTGGGCACCCACGTCCAGCGGTTGGCGACCATCGTCAACGGCAACTGCGCCTGCACCACGCACGTACCCCTGACTCAGACACCGAGCACGGCGCCCAGCCCGCGCCGCGACCCCACGAGCATCAAAGGAGCGTCTCGATGACACTCACACCCGAGGCCAGCAAGACGGCTACCGCGCCGCTGACGCAGGAAGAGGCCATCGCCTCCCTGGGGCGGTACGGCTACGGCTGGGCGGACTCCGACGTCGCGGGGGCCAGCGCCCAGCGCGGCCTGTCCGAGGCCGTCGTTCGCGACATCTCGGCGAAGAAGAACGAGCCCGAGTGGATGCTGCAGACCCGGCTGAAGGCGCTGCGCATCTTCGACCGCAAACCCATGCCGGGGTGGGGCTCCAACCTCGACGGCATCGACTTCGACAACATCAAGTACTTCGTGCGCTCCAGCGAGAAGCAGGCGGCGACGTGGGACGATCTGCCCGCGGACATCAAGAACACCTACGACAAGCTGGGCATCCCGGAGGCCGAGAAGCAGCGGCTGGTCTCCGGTGTCGCGGCCCAGTACGAGTCGGAGGTCGTCTACCACTCCATCCGTGAAGATCTGGAGGCCCAAGGCGTCATCTTCCAGGACACCGACACGGCATTGCGGGAGCACCCGGAGATCTTCCAGGAATACTTCGGCACCGTGATCCCGGCCGGGGACAACAAGTTCTCCGCGCTGAACACCGCGGTGTGGAGCGGCGGCTCGTTCATCTACGTTCCGAAGGGCGTGCACGTCGACATCCCGCTGCAGGCCTACTTCCGGATCAACACCGAGAACATGGGCCAGTTCGAGCGGACGCTGATCATCGCCGACGAGGGCTCCTACGTGCACTACGTCGAGGGCTGTACCGCCCCCATCTACAAGTCGGACTCGCTGCACTCCGCGGTGGTCGAGATCATCGTGAAACCCCATGCGCGCGTTCGCTACACGACGATCCAGAACTGGTCGGGCAACGTCTACAACCTGGTCACCAAGCGGGCCCGCGCCGAGGCCGGCGCCACCATGGAGTGGGTCGACGGCAACATCGGATCGAAGGTCACCATGAAGTACCCGGCGGTCTGGATGACCGGCGAGCACGCCAAGGGCGAGGTGCTCTCGGTCGCCTTCGCCGGCGAGGACCAGCACCAGGACACCGGCGCGAAGATGCTGCACCTGGCGCCGAACACGTCGAGCAACATCGTGTCCAAGTCCGTCGCGCGCGGCGGCGGCCGCACCTCCTACCGCGGCCTGGTGCAGGTGAACAAGGGCGCGCACGGATCGCGCTCCAGCGTGAAATGCGATGCGCTGCTGGTCGATACGATCAGCCGCAGCGACACCTACCCCTACGTCGACATCCGCGAGGACGACGTCACCATGGGCCACGAGGCCACCGTGTCCAAGGTCAGCGAGAACCAGCTGTTCTACCTGATGAGCCGCGGCCTGACCGAGGACGAGGCCATGGCCATGGTGGTGCGCGGCTTCGTCGAGCCGATCGCCAAAGAGCTGCCGATGGAATACGCGCTGGAGCTCAACCGGCTGATCGAGCTGCAGATGGAAGGTGCGGTCGGCTAGTGACGGGATTGACCGAGGCGGTTGAGGGTTCGGCCCTCGCCGCTGCCAACAAGGGCGAGCTGTTCGCCTCGTTCGATGTCGACGCGTTCGAGGTTCCGCACGGCCGCGACGAGATCTGGCGGTTCACCCCGCTGCGCCGGCTGCGTGGCCTGCACGACGGCTCGGCGCACGCCACCGGCAAGGCCGTGATCAGCGTCAACGAGCAACCCGGCCTGCGCGTCGAGACCGTCTCCCGGGGCGACGAGCGGCTCGGCCAGGGCGGCGTGCCGACCGACCGCGTTGCCGCGCAAGCGTTTTCGTCGTTCAACTCTGCGACCCTGGTCACCGTCGAGCGCGACACCCGCATCGCCGAGCCGATCGGTGTCACGGTTACCGGCCCCGGCGAGGGCGCGGTGGCCTACGGGCACCTGCAGGTGCGGGTCTCCGAGCTCGCCGAGGCCGTCATCGTCATCGACCACCGGGGCAGCGGAACATTGGCCGACAACGTCGAATTCGTCGTCGACGACGCCGCCCGGCTCACCGTGGTGTGGCTCGCCGACTGGGCCGACGACGCCGTGCACGTCAGCATGCACCACGCCAGGCTGGGCAAGGACGCGGTGCTGCGGCACGTCGCCGTCACGCTCGGCGGCGAGATCGTGCGGATGACGGCCAATGTGCGGTACACCGCCCCGGGCGGGGACGCCGAGCTGCTGGGGCTGTACTTCGCCGACGACGGGCAGCACCAGGAATCGCGGCTGCTGGTGGATCATGCCCAGCCCGACTGCAAGTCGAATGTGCTGTACAAGGGTGCGCTGCAAGGCGATTCGGACTCCAAGCTGCCCGACGCGCACACCGTCTGGATCGGCGACGTGTTGATCCGCGCCGAAGCCACCGGCACCGACACCTTCGAGGTGAACCGCAACCTGGTGCTCACCGACGGGGCACGCGCCGACTCGGTGCCCAACCTGGAGATCGAGACCGGTGAGATCGTCGGCGCCGGGCACGCCAGTGCCACCGGCCGTTTCGACGACGAGCAACTGTTCTACCTACGCTCCCGCGGCATCCCCGAGCAGCAGGCTCGCCGCCTGGTGATCCGCGGCTTCTTCGCCGAAATGATCTCCAAGATCGGGGTGCCCGAGATCCGGAAACGCCTGACCGCAGCCATCGAACACGAATTGGCCTTAACGGAAAAGACGGAAACAACAGCCTCATGACCACTCTGGAAGTCAAAGACCTACACGTCAGCGTCGTAAACCCGAACGGCGCCGAGTCCGAACGCGAGATCCCGATTCTCAAAGGCGTCGACCTGGCGGTGAAATCCGGTGAAACACATGCCCTGATGGGCCCCAACGGTTCGGGCAAGTCGACGTTGTCGTACGCCATCGCCGGTCACCCGAAGTACGCGGTGACCTCGGGCTCCATCACGCTGGACGGCGAGGACGTGCTGGCGATGAGCATCGACGAGCGCGCCCGGGCCGGAATCTTCCTGGCCATGCAGTATCCCGTCGAGGTGCCCGGCGTCTCGGTGTCGAACTTCCTGCGTTCCGCGGCGACCGCCGTGCGCGGCGAGGCCCCGAAATTGCGGCACTGGGTCAAAGAGGTCAAGGCGGCGATGGGTTCGCTGGAGATCGATCCGGCGTTCGCCGAGCGCAGCGTCAACGAGGGCTTCTCCGGCGGTGAGAAGAAGCGCCACGAGATCCTGCAGCTGGAACTGCTCAAGCCCAAGATCGCCATCCTCGACGAGACCGACTCCGGACTCGACGTCGACGCGCTGCGGGTGGTCAGCGAGGGCGTGAACCGCTACGCCGAGTCGGAGCACGGCGGGGTTCTGCTCATTACCCACTACACCCGCATCCTGCGCTACATCCATCCCGAATACGTCCACGTGTTCGTGGGTGGGCGCATCGCCGAATCCGGGGGGCCCGAGCTGGCCGACGAACTCGAGCAGAACGGCTACGTCCGATTCACCCAAGCGGCGGTAACCGGAGCCTGACATGGCGACACCTTCGGCGGCGGTTGCATCCCTGGATATCGCGGCCATCCGTGCCGATTTCCCGATCCTCAAGCGCGTCATGCGCAGTGGAAAGCCGCTGGCATACCTCGATTCCGGCGCGACGTCGCAGCGGCCGCTGCAGGTGCTCGACACCGAGCGGGAGTTCCTGCTCACCTCTAACGGCGCCGTGCACCGCGGTGCGCACCAGCTGATGGAGGAGGCCACCGACGCCTACGAACAGGGGCGCGCCGACATTGCCGCGTTCGTGGGTGCCGACGCACAAGAGCTGGTGTTCACCAAGAACGCCACCGAGGCGCTTAACCTGGTGTCATATGTGCTGGGGGACAAGCGCTTCGAGCGTGCCGTCGGACCGGGTGATGTCGTCGTCACCACCGAGCTCGAGCACCACGCCAATCTGGTTCCGTGGCAAGAACTTTGCCGGCGCACCGGGGCGACGTTGCGCTGGTATGGCGTCACCGACGACGGGCGCATCGACCCCGACTCGCTCGAGCTCGACGAACGCGTCAAGGTCGTCGCCTTCACCCATCACTCGAATGTGACCGGCGCGGTGGCCCCGGTGGCCGAGTTGGTCGGCCGGGCGCGCGCGGTGGGCGCGCTGACCGTGCTGGACGCCTGCCAGTCGGTGCCGCACCAGCCCGTCGACTTCCACTCCCTCGACGTCGACTTCGCGGCGTTCTCGGGACATAAGATGTTGGGCCCCAATGGTATCGGTGTCTTGTACGGGCGTCACGAGGTGTTGTCGGCCCTGCCGCCGTTCTTGACCGGTGGCTCGATGATCGAGTCGGTGACCATGGAGGCGTCCACCTACGCGCCGGTGCCGCAGCGGTTCGAGGCCGGCACCCCGATGACGTCGCAGGTGGTCGGATTGGGCGCGGCCACCCGCTATCTCGGTGCCATCGGCATCGCGGCCGTGCAGGCCCACGAGCACCAGCTGGTCGCCGCGGCCATCGACGGCCTGTCCGGTATCGATGCCGTGCGCATCATCGGGCCGGAGAACATGGAGAATCGCGCCTCGCCGGTATCTTTCGTGGTCGACGGCGTGCACGCGCATGACGTAGGGCAGGTGCTCGACGACGAGGGCGTCGCGGTGCGCGTGGGTCATCACTGCGCGATGCCGCTGCACCGCCGGTTCGGCGTGGCCGCCACAGCTCGGGCATCCTTCGGGGTGTACAACACCGCCGAGGAGGTCGAGCGTTTGGTCGCCGGCGTGCGCCGCGCTCTGGATTTCTTTGGAAGAGGCTGACTTGCGTCTCGAGCAGATGTATCAGGACGTGATCCTGGACCACTACAAGCACCCGCAGCACCGGGGCCTGCGGGAGCCGTTCGGCGCCGAGGTCTTTCACGTCAACCCCGTCTGCGGTGACGAGGTCACCCTGCGGGTCGCGCTCTCCGAGGACGGTGAGACCGTGGCCGACGTGTCCTATGACGGGCAGGGCTGCTCGATCAGCCAGGCGGCGACGTCGGTGCTCACCCAGCAGGTGATCGGCCAGAGCGTCGGCGAGGCGCTCGGGACCATCACCGCGTTCACCGAGATGGTCTCCTCCCGCGGCACCGTCGAGGGTGACGAGGACGTGCTGGGCGACGGGATCGCGTTCGCCGGGGTCGCCAAGTACCCTGCGCGGGTGAAATGCGCGCTGTTGGGGTGGATGGCGTTCAAGGATGCTTTGGCCAAGGCGGCTACCAACTTCGAGGAGGTTATAGATGAGCGAAACCACCGCGCAGGATGACGAATTTCTTGCCGACCTCGAGGAGGCGATGCGTGACGTCGTCGACCCCGAACTGGGCATCAACGTCGTCGATCTGGGACTCGTCTACGGGCTGAACGTCGAGGAGGGCGACGACGGAATCGTCGCGCTGATCGACATGACGTTGACGTCGGCTGCCTGCCCGTTGACCGACGTCATCGAAGACCAGTCGCGCAGCGCGCTGGTGGGCGCCGGCCTGGTTGACGACCTGCGGATCAACTGGGTGTGGAACCCGCCGTGGGGTCCGGACAAGATCACCGAGGACGGTCGCGAGCAACTGCGCGCGCTCGGTTTCACCGTCTGAGTCAGCTTCCGCGCCAGTCGTGCGCCGCTGCGGTTTCCCGCGTCCCTTGGCCTAGAGGTGGATGTGCGGCAGATGCGGTAGGTGCAGATGCGGGTGAGGGCGCCCCATCGGCGGGCAGGTCTCCACGCTGATCATCGCGGCATGGAGGGCGCCGCCATCCTGAGTTCCCTGGGCCCCAATGCATTTGCCGTTCGTGATCGCCTGCGTGTCCGACGGGGTCTGTCGCTGGTATGACGTGGAGTCGGCGACGGTCACGTTGGTTGAGGCGCCCGGGCCGCCGGGGCCGAGGCCACTGACGGCGATCGTGTTGCCCGATACCGAGGACACGGTGCCATAGAAGCCGGCTGGCGGCGGGCACTTACCGTCCGCGGACTGGGTGACCGTCACGGCTTGCGCGATGATCGGGCCGGGGACCGGCTGGCCGGGCGCTGGAGATCCGGGCGGCGGAGCGTTCTGCGGGGTGGCTTTGACGTTCACGCAGCTGCCCGGCGTGACATCCGCCAGCTTTGCCGGGGTGACGTCCATGACAATGGTCTGGGGCGTGTAGTCCACCGTCGCCGAACCGGTTCGCGTCCGAAGCGCGAGCGAGCCACCCGAATTCGACTGCACCATGCCCTCGACGTAGTCCTTGCCGATCGGCGGTGGAGGCGGGGGTCCCGGTGGCGGCGCCGCGTTGGGCGCCGGGTTGGGCGCCGCGCTGGGTGGGACCGCGGTGACGGCGCGTGGCGCGCCGCTGTTCGACGCGTCGTGGGATGGTCCACACATCGCTACGCACAGCGCGACGAAGGCAACGGCTGCGCCGAGCGCGATCTGCGTCCGCCGGCTCTTCAACGATGGGGCAGGCACAGGACTCATCTCCGATCGAACGTTTACCGTCCTCAGCAATTACCCCCGCGGGGCGCGGATCTCACGCCGCGCCCCACCGGAGTGACGGCAATCTCAGCCGGCCCGGGCCGGTTAGCCACCCTGGCCGGGTCAGCCACCCTGGCCGGGCTACTTGGGCTTGCTGCACTTGCCGTCGACAGCCTGTCGTAGCCTGATGCTCGTTGCCTGCAGCGCGCCGCCGTTGTCCTGGGTTCCGCGCGCGGACAGGCACTTGCCGGGCGTGATCGCGTCGGTGTTCGCGGACGTCTGCTTGCTGTATTTGGTGTTGTTGTCGACCGTCACGGGCGTTTGGGTGGTGTTACCGCTGGGATCGGTGTTGGTCACGTTGATGGTGTTGCCCGAAACCGACGCCACCGAGCCCCGCACCCAGGCCGGCTTCGCGGGCGCCTGCGACGGCGGCAGGGATGGCGGCGTGGTGGTGGAACCGCCGGGCGCGTTCTGCGGTGGTTTCGGGCAGGCGCCGTTGACGGACTCGCTGATCATCACCGTCGCCGCGGTGATCGGCTGCCCGGGCGCGGAGGCCTGCGTCGGCTTCGCGCTGACGCAGCTGCCGGGGGTGACGTCCGGCAGGCCGGCCGGAACGGCCTCGGTGATCTTGGTGGTCGAGGTGAAGTTGACCGCCGCGGTTGCGTTGTCTTCCTTGGTGACCTGAATGGAGTTGCCGGCCACCGAGGCGATCAGACCGCTGACCCGCGCTTCGCCGTTGGGCGTGGCCGACGCGCTGGTCGACGTGACGGTGGAAGTCGAGGTCGAGGTCGAGGTGGAGGTTGACGTGGAACTGGAATTGTTCGAAGAGCCGCACGCGGACAGGGACAGAACGGTGGCTCCCGCGACGGCGAATACCGCTATGCGAGAGAGCCGGGGCACTGGACAGCTGGCAGACATCAACGTTTCTCCATTCGTCGGTTAGAGCCAACGCTTCGGTTTACCCGATTAACCTGTGTTCAAGCTGTGCGTACTCAGAAGGCCGCTTCCGCCACGGTCATGATGTCGTCGTCGATGGCCTCGATGACGCCGCGCAGCGAGGTCAGCCGCGGCAGCATGTTCTTGGCGAAGAACCCCGCCGTCGCGATCTTGCCCCGATAAAACGCTTCGTCGCGCTCAGTGCCGTTGGCCAGCGTGCGGGTCGCGATGTCGGCCTGCAGCAGCAATCGCCACCCGATCAACAGATCGCCGACCGCGAGCAGATACCGCACCGAGCCCAGCCCCACCTTGTAGATCTCGTCCGCCTGCTGGGCCGCGGACATCAGGTAGCCCGTCAACGCACCGGTCATCGCCGTCACGTCGTCGTAGGCGGTCTGCACCAGTTGGGCGATCGGCTTGAGGGTCTCGTCACAGTTGTCGATGGTCGCCGTGATCTGAGTCGTCAAGAACTGCAGAGCCTCACCCCGGTCGCGCACGATCTTGCGGAAGAAGAAGTCGAGCGCCTGGATGGCGGTGGTGCCCTCGTACAGGGAATCGATCTTGGAATCGCGGATGTATTGCTCGAGCGGATAGTCGGTGAGGAACCCGGAACCGCCCAGCGTCTGCAGCGACTCGGTCAGCACCTCGTAGGCCCGTTCAGAGCTCACCCCTTTGACGATCGGCAGCAGCAGATCATCGATTCGGTGCGCCATTTCGTGATCTGCACCCGAAACACGTTGCGCCACTGCGTCATCCTGATGGGCGGCGGCATACATGTAGAGCGCGCGCAGGCCCTCGGCGTAGGCCTTCTGGGTCATCAGGCTGCGACGCACGTCGGGGTGGTGGATGATGGTGACCCGCGGCGCGGTCTTGTCCGACATCTGCGTCATGTCCGCGCCCTGCACCCGTTCCTTGGCGAAGGCCAGCGCGTTGAGGTAGCCGGTGGACAGCGTGCCGGCGGCTTTGACGCCAATCGTCATGCGCGCGTGCTCGATCACGGTGAACATCTGCGCTATGCCCCTGTGCACGTCGCCGACGAGGTAGCCGACAGCCGGCACATCGGTTGCGCCGAAAGTCAATTCACACGTGGGGGAGGACTTGATGCCCATCTTGTGTTCCACCCCGGTGACGTAAACCCCGTTGCGGGGGCCGAGTTCGAAGGTGTCCGGGTCGAACAGGAAGTTGGGCACATAAAACAGACTCAGTCCCTTGGTGCCCGGGCCGGCGCCCTCGGGACGGGCCAGCACCAGGTGGAAGACGTTCTCGGCGGTGTCGCCCACGTCGCCGCCGGAGATGAAGCGCTTGACGCCCTCGATGTGCCATGTGCCGTCGGGTTGCTCGACGGCCTTGGCGCGTCCGGCGCCGACGTCGGACCCCGCGTCCGGCTCGGTGAGCACCATGGTGGCCGCCCAGCCGCGCTCCACGCCCTGGGCGGCCCATTGGCGCTGCTGCTCGTTGCCCTCGATGTACAACGCCTGCGCCATGAACGGGCCCAGGTTGAAGAAATTCGCCGAAGGGTTGGCGCAGATGAGCATTTCGTTGACCGCCCACGCCAGCGGCGGCGGGGCGGGCATGCCGCCGATCTCTTCGGCCATGCCCAGCCGCCACCAGCCGGCCTCCTTGAGCGCCGCCACCGTCTTGACCAGCTCGTCGGGCACGGTGATCTTGTGCTCGGCCGGGTCGAACACCGGCGGATTGCGGTCGGCGAACGCGAAGGTTTCGGCCACCGGACCTTCGGCGAGACGGGCGGCTTCGGCCAATATCGTGCGGACGGTGTCCTCGTCGAGGTCGGCGTAGCCGCCGGTGCCCAAGACGGCGCCGACATCGAGGACCTCCAAGAGGTTGAATTCGATATCGCGGACGTTAGCGATGTAGTGGCCCAAGGCGATTCCCTCACTGGTCCTCGAGGCGGCGGCTCGTCAGCCACAGTCTGTCGGACGCGGGAAAACGTACGCAACCGTAACCAGCGACGACGGGTGGGGCGCGGTGCGGCGGGCGACCCCACGCGCCGGTATCCGTATTCCGAACTCCGGGGAACATCGCGTCAGCGCCGGGCGTTATTTGAGCTGTGACAACACTTGATCTCACCGCTGAGAAGTTCAACGAAACCATCGAGGGCAACGACATCGTGCTCGTCGACTTCTGGGCGTCTTGGTGCGGTCCGTGCCGCCAGTTCGGTCCTACTTTCCAGGCGTCCTCGGAGAAACACCCCGACATCGTGCACGCCAAAGTCGACACCGAGGCCGAACAACAGCTGGCCGCGGCCGCCCAGATCCGGTCCATCCCCACGCTGATGGCCTTCAAGAAGGGCAAACTGCTGTTCAACCAGCCCGGTGCTCTGCCACCGGCCGCCCTGGAGGATTTGGTCGCGCAAGTCCGCGCGTTCGACGTCGACGCGGCCGAGGCCGGGCAGGCCGAATAAGCCCGGCGCCGCGCTGCGCGCGAGACCGCAGTCAGCCACGCGCTAGGTTGCATGGGTGAGTTTGGTACTGGTAGATCACCCACGGCCCGGCGTCGCGCTGATAACCCTGAATCGGCCCGAGCGGATGAATTCCATGGCGTTCGACGTCATGCTTCCGCTCAAAGAGGCCCTGGAGAAGGTCACCTACGACAACTCGGTACGGGTCGTCGTGCTGACCGGCGCCGGGCGGGGGTTTTCCTCTGGAGCCGATCACAAGTCCGCGGGCTCGGTGCCCCACGTGGAGGGGTTGACCCGCCCGACCTACGCGCTGCGCTCCATGGAGATTCTCGACGAGGTCATCCTGGCGCTGCGCCGATTGCACCAGCCGGTGATCGCCGCGGTCAACGGCCCCGCCATCGGCGGCGGGTTGTGCCTGGCCCTGGCCGCCGACATCCGGGTGGCCGCCAGCGGGGCGTACTTTCGCGCCGCGGGCATCAACAACGGGCTGACGGCCAGCGAACTGGGCCTTTCCTACCTGCTGCCGAGGGCCATCGGATCGTCACGCGCGTTCGAGATCATGCTGACCGGTCGCGACATCACCGCCGAGGAGGCCGAGCGCATCGGGCTGGTGTCCTGCCAGGTGCCCGACGACCAGCTACTGGACACCTGCTATGCCATCGCCGCGCGGATAGCGGCCTTCTCCCGGCCGGGTATCGAGTTGACCAAGCGCACGCTGTGGAGTGGACTGGACGCCGGTAGCCTGGAAGGGCACATGCAAGCCGAGGGCTTGGGACAGCTTTTCGTCCGCCTGCTCACCGCCAACTTCGAGGAAGCGGTTGCCGCGCGCGCAGAGCGACGACCACCGGTGTTCACCGACGACAAATAGGCGTCTTTTCCACAAGGAGAGCGATCGTGATCACGGCCACGGACCTCGAGGTCCGCGCTGGTGCGCGCATCCTGCTCTCACCGGACGGTCCCGACCTGCGCGTGCAGCCCGGCGACCGCATCGGGCTGGTGGGCCGAAACGGCGCCGGTAAGACCACCACGCTGCGAATCTTGGCGGGGGAGACCGAGCCCTACGCCGGCGCGATCAACCGCACGGGCGAAATCGGTTATCTGCCACAGGATCCCAAAGAGGGCGACCTCGACGTGCTGGCCCGCGACCGGGTCCTGTCGGCTCGCGGGCTCGACGTGTTGCTGACCGATCTGGAAAAGCAGCAGGCGCTGATGGCCGAGGTCGCCGACGACGACGCCCGCGACCGCGCGATCCGCCGGTACGGCCAGCTGGAGGAGCGCTTCGTCGCGCTGGGCGGCTACGGCGCCGAGAGCGAAGCCAGCCGCATCTGCGCGAGTCTCGGCCTGCCGGAACGGGTGCTGACGCAGAAGCTGCGCACGCTGTCCGGCGGGCAGCGCCGCCGGGTCGAACTGGCCCGCATCCTGTTCGCCGCGTCGGAGGGCGGCGCGGGAATGTCGGGTTCGTCGACCACCCTGCTGCTCGACGAGCCGACCAACCACCTGGACGCCGATTCCATCGGCTGGCTGCGGGATTTCCTGCGCGCGCACACCGGCGGCCTGGTGATCATCAGCCACAACGTCGAGTTGCTCGCCGACGTCGTCAACCGGGTGTGGTTTTTGGACGCCGTGCGCGGCGAGGTCGACGTCTACAACATGACCTGGCAGAAGTACCTCGACGCGCGGGCCACCGACGAGCAACGCCGCCGCCGCGAGCGCGCGAACGCCGAACGCAAGGCCACCGCGCTGCGCTCACAGGCCGCCAAGCTCGGCGCGAAGGCCACCAAAGCCGTTGCCGCGCAGAACATGTTGCGCCGTGCCGACCGGATGATGGCCGCGCTCGACGACGAACGGGTGGCCGACAAAGTGGCCCGCATCAAGTTCCCCAACCCGGCCGCGTGCGGGCGCACACCGCTGGTGGCCACCGGGCTGAGCAAGTCCTACGGGTCGCTGGAAGTGTTCACCGGTGTCGACCTGGCGATCGACCGCGGCTCGCGGGTCGTGGTCCTGGGCCTCAACGGTGCGGGCAAGACCACCCTGCTGAGGATTCTGGCCGGCACCGAGGCCCCCGACACCGGAGGACTCGAGCCCGGGCACGGGTTGCGGATCGGCTACTTCGCCCAGGAGCACGACACGCTCGACAACGACGCCACGGTGTGGGAGAACATCCGCCACGCCGCACCGGATTCCGGCGAACAGGACCTGCGCGGCCTGCTGGGCGCGTTCATGTTCAGCGGCCCGCAGCTCGACCAGCCGGCGGGCACGCTGTCCGGCGGTGAGAAGACCCGGCTCGCGCTGGCCGGTTTGGTGGCGTCGACCGCCAACGTGCTGTTGCTCGACGAGCCGACGAACAACCTCGATCCCGCCTCGCGCGAGCAGGTGCTCGATGCGCTGCGCAGTTATCAGGGAGCGGTGGTTCTGGTGACGCACGACCCCGGTGCCGCCGAGGCCCTCGACCCGCAACGCGTCGTGTTGTTGCCCGACGGCACCGAGGACTTCTGGTCCGACGAATACCGGGACCTCATCGAACTCGCCTGATTTGATGGTGGCAACGACTTCGCCTCACGTCGCCGCAGGCGATTTGGCGAAAGCGGCCCCCGCCGACAGTGGCTTTCCTACTCTGGGTGCTTGCGATCGTGTCCCGGCGTCGGAGGAGCCATGAAGAGAACACTGCAAAGGTCGCCCAAGGCACGCGACCAGTTGTTGGACGAGCTGCGCCACGCCTACGAGGGCGGCGCCAGCATCCGCAGTCTGGTCGCGAAGACCGGCAGGTCGTATGGGTCGATCCATAGCTTGCTCCGGGAGTCTGGCACCACCATGCGCAGCCGCGGCGGTCCCAACCGGACCGCCAAAACCGCGCGGGCGTAGCGTCACTGCGAAATCATGTCCCCTTGTTCGCAGTGGCGCTACGATCGCTTCCCAGAATCGTTGCGGCGCACCGAATTCTCCACCAGGTCGAGGACCGCGGATAGGCGCTGCGGATCCTCGCCGGATGCCGACCGGGCCACCAGTCCGTCGAGCACCAATTCCAGATAGCACTGCAACACATCGCCGGGCACGTCGTCGCGCACCCGGTGTGCCGCCTTCTGCCGACGCAGCCGATCGGTGGTCGCCGCCGCCAGCTCGGCGGAACGCTCCGCCCATCCCTGGCTGAAGGCGGGGTCGTTGCGCAGCTTGCGGGCGATCTCCAATCTGGTGGCCAGCCAGTCGAACTGGTCCGGCGCGGCCAGCATGTCGCGCATCACCTGGATGAGTCCCGCGCGGGAAGCCACGTCGGCCATCCGCTCGGCGTCCTCGTGGGCGAGGGCGAAGAACAGCGCGTCCTTGTCCCGGAAATGGTGGAAGATCGCGCCGCGCGACATCCCGATCGCCTTCTCCAACCGGCGCACCGTGGCCTTCTCGTAACCGTATTCGGCGAAGCAACGGCGGGCGCCGTCGAGGATCTGGCGGCGGCGGGCCGCCAGATGGTCCTCGCTGACCTTTGGCATCAGGTGATCGGATCGGGTTGGGGTTAGCCCGACTTGAGCATGTTGCGCAGCACGTACTGCAGGATGCCGCCGTTGCGGTAGTAGTCGGCCTCGCCGGGGGTGTCGATGCGCACCACCGCGTCGAACTCGACGGCGTCGCCGCCGGAATCCTTGCTTGCCTTGACGTGCACCGTTTTCGGCGTCTTGCCGTTGTTGAGCTCTTCGATCCCGGTGATGTCGAACACCTCGGTGCCGTCCAGACCAAGATCCTTGGCCGACTTCCCGTCGGGGAACTGCAACGGGATCACGCCCATGCCGATCAGGTTGGAGCGGTGAATCCGCTCGAACGACTCGGCGATCACCGCGCGAACGCCCAAGAGCCGCGTTCCCTTGGCCGCCCAGTCCCGCGACGAGCCCGACCCGTATTCCTTGCCGCCCAGCACCACCAGCGGAATGTCTTGTGCCGCATAGTTTTGCGCCGCATCGTAGATGAACGCCTGCGGCCCGTCGTCCTGGGTGAAGTCGCGGGTGTAGCCGCCGGACACGTCGTCGAGCAACAGGTTGCGCAACCTGATGTTGGCGAACGTGCCGCGGATCATCACCTCGTGGTTGCCGCGCCGCGAGCCGAAGGAGTTGTAGTCCTTGCGCTCCACGCCGTGCTCGTCGAGGTATTGCGCCGCCGGCGTGCCCGGCTTGATGCTGCTGGCGGGGGAGATGTGGTCGGTGGTCACCGAGTCGCCCAGCAGCGCCAGCACGCGGGCGCCGGTGATGTCGCCGACCGGCTCGGGCTCGGCCGGCATGCCCTCGAAGTACGGGGGCTTGCGGACGTAGGTCGAATCAGCGTTCCACTCAAAGGTGTTGCCGCTCGGCGTCGGCAGGTTGCGCCACCGTTCGTCGCCCTTGAACACGTCGGCGTAGTTCTTGGTGAACATCTCCTGGTTGATCGCCGAAGCGATGGTGTCGGAGACATCCTTCTGCGACGGCCAAATGTCCTTCAGGAAGACGTCATTGCCTTCCTTGTCCTGGCCGAGCGCCTGCGACTCGAAGTCGAAGTCCATGGTGCCGGCCAGCGCATAGGCCACCACCAGCGGCGGCGAGGCCAGGTAGTTCATCTTGACGTCGGGGTTGATGCGGCCCTCGAAGTTGCGGTTGCCCGAGAGCACGGCGGTCACCGAAAGGTCGTTGTCGTTGATGGCCTTCGAGATTTCGTCGGGCAGCGGACCGGAGTTGCCGATGCAGGTGGTGCAGCCGTACCCGACCAGGTAGAAGCCGAGCTTCTCCAGGTACGGCCACAGACCGGCCTTGTCGTAGTAGTCGTTGACCACCTGCGAGCCGGGCGCCATGGTGGTCTTCACCCACGGCTTGGAGGCCAGCCCCTTCTCAACGGCGTTGCGGGCCAACAGCGCCGCGCCCAGCATCACCTCGGGGTTGGAGGTGTTGGTGCACGACGTGATCGCGGCGATCACCACCGCGCCGTGGTCGAGGACGAACTCGCCACGCTCGTCGGACTTCACCGTCACCGGGTCGCTCGGGCGGCCCTTGGCGTGCGCGGCGGCCGACTGCACCGCGGGCCGGTCGTCGGCGTGTCCGTTCGACACCGCGCCCGGATCGCTGGCTGGGAAGGTCTCATCGACCGACTCGTCCAGTTTCGAATAGCCTTGGCCGCCATCCGAGTTGCCGTCGACGTAGCTGAGGATCTGCTCGCGGAACGTGGACTTGGCTTCCGACAACTGGATTCGGTCCTGCGGGCGCTTGGGCCCGGCGATCGATGGCACCACCGTGGAGAGGTCGAGCTCGAGGTATTCGGAGAACGCCGGCTCATGGTCGGGGTTGTGCCACATGCCCTGTTCTTTGGCGTAGGCCTCCACGAGCGCAAGCTGCTGGTCGTTGCGGCCGGTGAACTTCAGATAGGAGATGGTCTCCTCGTCGATCGGGAAAATGGCTGCGGTGGAACCGAATTCGGGGCTCATGTTGCCCAGGGTGGCGCGGTTGGCCAGCGGCACTTCCGACACGCCCTTGCCGTAGAACTCCACGAACTTGCCGACGACGCCGTGCTCGCGCAGCATCTCGGTAACGGTCAGCACGACGTCGGTGGCCGTGACGCCCGCCTGGATCTCACCGGTCAGCTTGAAGCCGACGACCCGCGGGATCAGCATCGACACCGGTTGGCCCAGCATCGCGGCCTCGGCCTCGATGCCGCCGACGCCCCAGCCCAGCACGCCAAGTCCGTTGACCATCGTGGTGTGCGAGTCGGTTCCCACGCACGTGTCGGGGTAGGCCACCCCGTCGCGTTCCATCACCACGCTGGCCAGGTACTCGATGTTGACCTGGTGCACGATGCCCGTGCCCGGCGGCACGACCTTGAAGTCCTTGAAGGCTCCCTGGCCCCAGCGCAGGAACTGGTAGCGCTCGCCGTTGCGCTCGTACTCGATCTCGACGTTGCGCTCGAACGCGTCGGCGGTGCCGAACAGGTCGGCGATCACGGAGTGATCGATCACCAGGTCGGCGGGCGCGAGCGGGTTGACCTTGTCGGGTTTGCCGCCGAGGTCGCCGATGGCCTCACGCATGGTGGCCAGGTCGACGATGCACGGCACCCCGGTGAAGTCCTGCATCACCACGCGGGCGGGCGTGTACTGAATCTCAATGCTGGGCTCCGCCTTGGGATCCCAGTTCGCGATGGCCTCGATGTGGTCTTTGGTGATGTTGCTGCCGTCCTCGTTGCGCAGCAGGTTCTCGGCCAGCACCTTGAGGCTGTAGGGGAGTTTCTCGGTGTTGGGGACGGCGTCGAGACGGTAGATCTCATAACTCTGGTCGCCGACTTTCAGTGTGTCGCGGGCTTCGAACGAATTCACGGAATCAGTCACTTCAACTCCCAGAGTCTTTGGTTCTCCCACCGCGACGGGCCGTGTCGGCGGTGCCGTGCCAACTTTAACAGTACGCTTGTCCTGTAATACGAGGGCACTCCTGAGTTCAGTCTTGTCGCCGCGGCCGCCGGTTTAAACCCCCGACGGTGAAGTCGCGTACGGTGCCTCTAGCGCTACCGCAGGAGGGACTCAATGACCGGTCAAGATGCTTTCGTCGGACTGCCGCAAACGATTCCTTTCCTGCCCGCCTACATTCCGGTGGATGTCGACATGGCCATGGTGAAGGCTCAGGTCGCCGCCACCGGGGTCAGCGCGTCGCCCGCGGCCATGCCGGGACTGCTCGACGTGGTGAACAAGGCGCACGCCGAGGGCATCAACCTCAAGATCGTGCTGCTCGACCACAACCCTCCGAACGACACACCGTTGCGTGACATCTCGACGGTGGTCGGCGCCGACTATCACGACGCGACGGTGCTGACGCTCAGCCCGAGTTACGTCGGGAGCTACAGCACCAAGTTCGCGCGCGTCACGCTCGAGGCCGGCGAGGACAACGCGAAGACGGGCAATCCGGTGGTCTCCGCGCAGCATTTCCTGCACGAGTTGGACACGCCCGAGTTTCCCTGGACCGGCCTGACGATTTTCCTGTTGATCGCCGTCTTCGCGGCGGCGGTGGGGACCCGGTTGTTGCAGTTGCGCAGCAGGCGTTCAGCAACATCCGATGACGCAGTGGAAACCCCCGCCGCCGACGCCCAGTCCGGGGTCTAACCTCCGGCATTCCTTCCTTCGCCCTCCCGCGGCGAGGGGTCACGGCCGTGCGCCGCAAATAGGCCAGGTCACCGTTCGGTCACATTAAACGCACGTAGCGAGTGCGATTCCGGCGGAGCGTTTGCAGGCCCATCGGTGTGACGTACGGTGCAAATGATGCTGGTGTTGTCTTTGGCGCCTTTCGGGGAATCTGTGGCTGGCGCCACCCGTCGTGTTGAGCTGTAGGAGACCTGAGTCGAATGAGACGCACACGCTGGGGGTCTTCTGCGCGACCGGCCGCGCGGCTGGTCCGGCCCGTCGTCCCATCGGTTTTGAGCCTCGTCCTGCTCCTGGCGACGCCCGGACTTGCGGAGGCCGATCCCACCGGCTGACAACCTGGCCGCCCTCATCGCCGACGTCGCCAAGGCCAACCAGCGGCTGCAGAACCTGAGCGCCGAAATCCAGACCGAGCAGGAAAGCGTCAACAAGGCTCTGGTCGACGTGGAGACCGCGCGCGACAACGCGGCCACCGCCCAACACGATCTGGAGGCCACCCAGCAGGCGGTCAAAGACGCCAACATCGCCATCGCCGGCGCGCAGCACCGCTTCGATACGTTCGCCGCGGCCACCTATATGAATGGTCCGTCGAACAGCTACCTGACGGCGAGCAACCCGGACGACATCATCGCCACCGAAGCCGCCGCCAAGAACCTGACCACGAGCTCGCAGACCGTGATGGCCAGGCTGCAGCAGGCCCGCACCGAGCAGGTGAACAAGGAGTCGGCGGCGCGGCTGGCCAAGCAGAACGCCGACAAGGCCGCCGGCGACGCCAAGTCCAGCCAGGACGCCGCGGTGGCGGCGCTGACCAACTCCAAACAGAAGTTCGACCAGCAGCGCGAAGACATCATTCGCCTTGCCGCCGAACGGGATCAGGCTCAGGTCAGGCTCGAGGCGGCCAAGCGCGAGGCCGCACGGCAGTGGTCCACGGGTGCCGGCGGGTCCGGACCGTCGGCGTCGGGTGACCGGTGGGAGACCGGATCGCAGGGCGCGCCGCCGCCGTCGACCGGGGGCCGCCGATGGGATGGCGCGTGGGACCCCACGCTGCCGATGATCCCGAGCGCCAACGTTCCCGGCGACCCGATCGCGGTGATCAACCAGGTGCTGGGCATCTCGGCCACCTCGACCCAGGTCACCGCGGGCCTGGGCCGCAACTTCCTGCAGCAGATGGGCATCCTCAAACCCGACGACACCGGCATCACCAACGCGGCGCCGGGCGGGTCCGGCGGACGCATCCCCCGGGTCTACGGGCGGCAGGCCACCGAGTACGTCATCCGGCGCGGCATGTCGCAGCTCGGTGTGCCCTACTCGTGGGGCGGCGGCAACGCGGCCGGGCCGAGCAAGGGCATCGACTCCGGGGCCAACATCACCGGCTTCGACTGTTCGGGTCTGGTCCTGTACTCGTTCGCCGGAGTGGGCATCAAGCTGCCGCACTATTCGGGTTCGCAGTACAACATGGGTCGCAAAATCCCGTCGTCCCAGATGCGCCGCGGCGACGTCATCTTCTACGGCCCGGGCGGCAGCCAGCACGTGACGATCTACCTCGGCGACGGCCAGATGCTCGAGGCCCCCGACATCGGGTTGAAGGTCCGCGTCGCCCCGGTGCGCACCAGCGGCATGACGCCCTACGTCGTCCGGTACATCGAGTGGTGATCGAGTGAGTGCTGAACGAGGAGCCATGCGCCGCAATCGGTTTCGTCTCGTCACCCTCGCCTGGATCACCGCTGTGGTGTCCGGGCTGATGTTTTCTGTGGCCGCCCCTGCTCCCGTGGCCCTGGCGGACCCCGGCGAGTGGGACCCCACGCTGCCGGCCCAGATCAGTGCCGGCGCTCCGGGGGACCCGCTGGCCGTCGCCAACGCCTCGCTGCAGGCCACCGCCCAGGCCACTCAGACCACGCTGGACATGGGCAAGCAATTTCTCGGCGGCCTCGGGATCAACCTCGGCGGAAACGACGCACCCGCCGCCGCCACGCCCGCCAATCCCGGCGGCAAGATCCCGCGGGTCTACGGCCGGCAGGCCATCGAGTACGTGATCAAGCGAATGGGATCGCAGATGGGCGTGCCCTACTCGTGGGGCGGCGGCTCGCTGGACGGGCCCAGCAAGGGCGTCGGCGACGGCGCCAACATCAACGGCTTCGACTGTTCGGGCCTGATGCGCTACGGCTTCGCGGGGGTCGGCGTACTGATCCCGCGGTTCTCCGGTGATCAATACAACGCCGGACGCCACATCCCACCGGATCAGGCCAGGCGCGGCGACCTGATCTTCTACGGCCCGGGCGGCAGCCAGCACGTCACCATGTATCTGGGCAACGGCCAGATGCTGGAGGCATCCGGCAGCGCCGCCAAGGTTACGGTCAGCCCGGTTCGAAAGCCCGGCATGACGCCGTTTTTGACCAGGATCATCGAGTACTGACCCCGCGGTCGTCCGGGCGGCCCGTTGCCCGAGGCGGGTGCACCAGCGTCGACGGAATTCGGCGGGCCTGGAATAGTTGGACGCGGGCGCGTCGCTGGCCCCACGACATCGGTCGTGCCAGCAGTCGTGTCGATTGAGCTTTGTCGGTTGAGCCTTGGAAGGTAGCAGTTCATGACAGCAGCAGGTGGGCCGCCGCCAGGCGCCAGCGGTTACTCGGGCCCGGGCGGCCAATCCGGCCCGGCTCACGAAGCGCCGACGGGCGCCGGCAATGGGCTGGGCGCCGAGGTCCAGACCCTGGAAAGGGCCATCTTCGAGGTCAAACGCATCATCGTCGGCCAGGACCAGCTCGTGGAGCGCATGCTGGTCGGCCTGTTGTCCAAGGGACACGTGCTGCTCGAAGGTGTGCCCGGTGTGGCCAAGACGCTGGCCGTCGAGACCTTCGCCAAGGTGGTCGGCGGGACGTTCGCCCGCATCCAGTTCACGCCCGACCTGGTGCCCACCGACATCATCGGTACGCGCATCTACCGCCAGGGCAAGGAAGAGTTCGACACCGAGCTCGGCCCGGTGGTCGCCAATTTCCTGCTCGCCGACGAGATCAACCGTGCGCCGGCCAAGGTGCAGTCGGCGCTGCTGGAGGTCATGCAGGAACGCCAGGTTTCGATCGGCGGCAAGAGATTCCCGCTGCCCAACCCCTTCCTGGTGATGGCGACGCAGAACCCCATCGAGCACGAGGGCGTGTACCCGCTGCCCGAGGCCCAGCGCGACCGCTTCCTGTTCAAGATCAACGTCGGCTACCCGTCACCCGAGGAGGAGCGGGAGATCATCTACCGGATGGGCGTGCGCCCGCCGGAGCCCAAGCAGATCCTGAACACCGGCGACCTGCTGCGACTGCAGGACATCGCGGCCAACGGCTTTGTTCACCACGCGCTGGTGGACTACGTGGTACGCGTGGTAACCGCCACCCGTCATCCCGAGCAGCTCGGCATGAACGACGTCAAGACGTGGATCTCCTTTGGGGCGTCGCCCCGCGCCTCGCTGGGCGTCATCGCCGCGTCCCGGTCGCTGGCGCTGGTCCGCGGCCGTGACTATGTGATTCCGCAAGACGTCGTGGACGTCATTCCCGACGTGCTGCGCCACCGGCTGGTGCTCACCTACGACGCGCTGGCCGACGAGATCTCGCCGGAGATCGTCATCAACCGGGTGCTGCAGACGGTGGCCCTGCCCCAGGTGAACGCCGTTCCGCAGCAAGGTCATTCGGTTCCCCCGGTGATGCAACCCGCCGGCGCGGCCAGCGGTCGGTGACGGATCCCAATAGGCGGGCGCAGGTTCATCCGCCATCGATGCAGCGGGGTCAGATCGATGACCCGAAGCTGACGGCGGCGCTGCGCACCCTCGAGCTCACCGTCAAACGCAAGCTCGATGGTGTGCTGCACGGCGACCATCTCGGTCTGATCCCGGGCCCAGGCTCTGAGCCCGGGGAGTCGCGCGAGTATCAGCCGGGCGACGACGTCCGCCGGATGGACTGGGCCGTCACCGCGCGCACCACCCATCCGCACGTGCGGCAGATGATCGCCGACCGGGAGCTGGAAACCTGGCTGGTGGTCGACATGTCGGCCAGCCTGGACTTCGGGACCGTGGGCTGCGAGAAGCGGGACCTCGCGGTGGCGGCCGCGGCCGCGATCACCTTCCTCAACAGCGGTGGCGGCAACCGGCTGGGCGCGGTCGTCTCGACCGGCGCCAACATCACTCGGGTGCCGGCCCGTTCCGGGCGGCAGCACGAGCAGACGCTGTTGCGCACCATCGCCACCACGCCCCGGGCGCCGGTCGGCGTCCGCGGGGATCTGGCGACGGCGATCGACGCCCTGCGCCGGCCCGAACGCCGTCGCGGCATGGCGGTGATCATCAGTGACTTCCTCGGGCCGATCAACTGGATGCGTCCCCTGCGGGCCGTCGCCGCCCGGCACGAGGTGCTGGCCGTCGAGGTACTCGATCCCCGCGATGTCGAGCTGCCCGACATCGGCGACGTGGTGCTGCAAGACGCCGAGTCCGGCGTCACCCGCGAGTTCACCATCGACGCGCAGCTGCGCGACGATTTCGCCAAGGCCGCCGCCGCGCACCGCGCCGAGGTGGCGCGCACCATCCGCAGCTGCGGGGCCCCGATACTGACGCTGCGCACCGACCGCGACTGGATCGCCGACATCGTGCGGTTCGTCGAATCCCGCCGGCGCGGCGCATTGGCAGGGCGGCAGTGACATTGCCGCTGCTTGGCCCGATGTCGTTGTCGGGCTTCGAACATTCGTGGTTCTTTCTGTTCCTGCTCGTCGTCTTCGGGCTGGCCGCGCTCTACATCCTGATGCAGCTGGCTCGCCAGCGGCGCTTGCTGCGGTTCGCCAACATGGAGCTGCTGGAAAGCGTTGCCCCCAAACGCCCTTCGCCCTGGCGCCATGTCCCGGCGATCCTGCTGGTGGCCTCGCTGGTGCTGTTCACCATCGCGATGGCCGGCCCGACCAACGACGTCCGGATTCCCCGCAACCGCGCGGTGGTGATGCTGGTCATCGACGTCTCGCAGTCCATGCGCGCCACCGACGTTCAGCCCAACCGGATGGCGGCCGCACAGGAGGCCGCCAAGCAATTCGCCGACGAGCTGACGCCGGGCATCAACCTCGGGCTGATCGAATATGCGGGGACCGCAACGGTGTTGGTACAGCCGACGACCAACCGGGAGGCGACCAAGAACGGGTTGGACAAGCTGCAGTTCGCCGACCGCACCGCCACCGGGGAGGGCATCTTCACCGCGCTGCAGGCGATCGCGACCGTCGGCGCGGTGATCGGCGGCGGGGACAAGCCGCCGCCGGCGCGCATCGTGTTGTTCTCCGACGGCAAGGAGACGATGCCGACCAACCCGGACAACCCGAAGGGCGCCTTCACCGCCGCGCGTACGGCCAAGGACCAGGGCGTGCCGATCTCGACCATCTCGTTCGGCACCCCGTACGGCTTCGTCGAAATCAACGACCAGCGCCAGCCGGTGCCCGTCGACGACTCCACGATGAAAAAGGTCGCCGAGCTGTCCGGTGGGAATTGGTACAACGCCGGGAGCTTGGAGGAGCTTAAAGCCGTCTACGCGACGCTGCAGCAGCAGATCGGCTACGAGACGATCAAAGGCGATGCCAGCGTGGGCTGGGTGCGGCTGGGTGCATTCGTGTTGGCGCTGGCGGCGCTGGCGGCGCTGCTCATCAACCGCCGCCTGCCGACCTAAGTCCGTTATTGCCCGGAGGCGACCGTCAGCCCGCGGCGATGACCGCCGACGGCGGGTAGGACGCGGGGATCGGGTTCAGGTTCGGCACCACCGGAGTGCCCGGTGACACCCGGTCGACGCGGCTGAGCGTGAAGCGCGCTCCGGCGGCCACCTCCTGCGGCGAGCACATGAACCGCGGGGTCGCCCGGAGTCGCCAGCGATCTTGCGCCAAGCAGGCGCGCTGTCCGTCCCGGGTGGCGGCGACGAGGAGCGCGAGCGCGTCGGCCCAGGATTCGTCGGTGCGGGTCTCGAGCACGATCGGCTTACCGCGGGCGTGCGCGGCCAGGTAGTCGAGTGCGACGGGCACGCCACTGAGCTCGTCGCGGTCCCTGCGCAGACCCGGTGTCGTGAGCGCGAGGGCCACTGCCACCGCCAGGCTCAACCCGGCCGCGGCAACCGGGAGTCGGTTTACCCATTGCTCGTTGCGCGCCGTCAGCACGACCATCGACGAACCGAGCATGACCAACGCCGCCGGCAGCGCAAAAAAGAAGGTGCCGATGTACGACGCATAGAGTTGGTCCACCCCATACCAGGAGTAGAGACCCACCAACACGGTGGCGACGCCGGTCACCAGTAACAGGCGACGCGAGAAGTCGCGCGCAGCGCTGCCCGCCGAGTCCGGCAGGGCGCGGATCAGCGCAAAATTCCCGCTGAACAGAACGAGTAGGACCAGCGAGCCCAGCAAGGTCGTCGGCGCCCAGAACTGGACGAGGAACCGTGCTGCGTCGACCACGGGATTCGGCGCACGGTGGCCGTAGGCGAAGTATTTCGGGATCTCTCCCGGCCAGCGAAGGATTTCATTCAGCGCAATCGGCAGCAGGAATAACGCCAGCGCACCGGCAGCGACCAGCAGGTCGCGGCGATGCGCAATCAGCCTGCGCCGCTGTGGGATCAGCGCGACCAGCGCGAGCAGCGGCACCAGAACGAGAAACTCAGCGTGCCCGTGTACCAGCAGGCCGCCGGCGAGCACCATGACCCAAAGATGGCGCAGCCGTCCGGCCGCAACCGAGGCGACGGCGAACAGGAGAAGCAGAAAAGGCGCGAAACAGGCGTAGGGAATCCACGTCGAGCAGACGAGCTGCTTGTGCAACGCGACGAAGATCAGCATGGCGCCGGCAGCGGTCAACACAGCGGGTAACGAGCCCATCCATCCGTAGGAGATCACCAGCGCAAGCGCGAGCAAGGCGGCGTTGAGGGCCATGATTGCAATCACCTGCCCGTTGTAGGGCGCCGGAACGAGGTGCGTGACGTCGTGCAACAGCCATTCGCCGGCGGCCTGAATGTAGAAGAACGCCGGGCCCGGATGGTGAAAGCCGACCCGCGAGTAGTGGCCGGTCATCAACGCGAAGTGCTTTGCCTCGAGGGTGAGCATCGAGTTGGAGGCGGGGTCGCCGGCTTCAAAGATGGCGCGAGTGAACAAATCGCTGTTGCGCAGCAAAAGCAGAATCAGCAAGCCGCCGCCACACGCGGCAAAGAGCTTCGCGGCTTGGGCGGCGGACGGAGGACGGGTCAACTGGTCGGCCATGTACCTGCGATCCTAGGGGGACGTTGTGCGGCGTTCGTGCGATGCGCTCGCGCTGAGCCGATTACAGCCCTGGCCGGCCGAGGCGATAAGTTGGCCGGGTGACTGACGCAGCCACCGAGAGCACCTCCGACCCCGCCAGCAACGGCGGCAAACCGGCATTCGTCTCCCGTTCAGTCCTGGTCACCGGCGGAAACCGGGGGATCGGGCTGGCGATCGCGCAGCGGCTGGCCGCCGACGGCCACAAGGTGGCGGTCACCCACCGCGGGTCCGGGGCGCCCGACGGGCTGTTCGGCGTCGAGTGTGACGTCACCGATAACGACGCCGTGGACCGCGCCTTCAAAGAGGTCGAGGAGCATCAGGGTCCGGTCGAGGTGCTGGTGTCCAACGCCGGCATCTCCAAGGACGCATTCCTCATCCGGATGACCGAGGAGCGGTTCGAGCAGGTCATCAACGCCAACCTCACCGGGGCGTTCCGGGTGACCCAGCGCGCGGCGCGCAGCATGCAGAAAAAGCGGTTCGGCCGGATCATCTATATCGGCTCGGTCTCCGGCAGCTGGGGCATCGGCAACCAGTCCAACTACGCGGCCGCCAAAGCCGGCCTGATCGGCATGGCCCGCTCGATCTCCCGCGAGCTGTCCAAGGCCGGGGTGACCGCGAATGTGGTGGCCCCCGGCTACATCGACACCGAGATGACGCGCGCGCTGGACGAACGGATTCAGGCGGGCGCACTGGAATTCATCCCGGCGAAGCGGGTCGGCACCGCCGCCGAGGTCGCCGGGGTCGTCAGCTTCCTGGCCTCCGAGGACGCGAGCTACATCGCCGGCGCGGTCATCCCGGTGGACGGCGGCATGGGCATGGGTCACTGACTTCGACCACCACGCAAGGGTTTCAACCAGATTCGAGGACGGACATGGCAGGACTGCTCGACGGCAAACGGATTCTGATCTCCGGGATCATCACCGATTCGTCGATCGCGTTTCACATCGCCAAGGCGGCCCAGGAGGCGGGTGCGCAGCTGGTACTCACCGGGTTCGACCGGTTGCGCCTGATTCAGCGCATCGCCGACCGGCTGCCGGAGAAGGCACCGCTGATCGAACTCGACGTGCAGAACCAGGAGCACCTGGACAGCCTGGCCGATCGGGTGACCGCCGAGATCGGCGAGGGAAACAAGCTCGACGGTGTGGTGCACTCGATCGGTTTCATGCCGCAGACGGGGATGGGCATCAACCCGTTCTTCGACGCTCCGTACGAGGACGTCTCCAAAGGCATTCACATCTCCGCGTATTCGTATGCCTCCCTGGCCAAGGCGACGCTGCCGATCATGAATCCCGGCGGCTCCATCGTGGGGATGGACTTCGACCCCAGCCGCGCGATGCCTGCCTACAACTGGATGACGGTGGCCAAGAGCGCGCTGGAATCGGTCAACCGGTTCGTGGCCCGTGAGGCGGGCAAGTTCGGTGTGCGGTCGAATCTTGTTGCCGCAGGCCCTATCCGGACGCTGGCCATGAGCGCGATCGTCGGTGGAGCACTCGGCGAAGAGGCCGGCGCGCAGATGCAGCTGCTCGAAGAGGGCTGGGACCAGCGCGCCCCCATCGGATGGAACATGAAGGATCCGACGCCGGTCGCCAAGACGGTGTGCGCGCTGCTCTCGGATTGGCTGCCGGCGACGACGGGAACCATCATCTACGCCGATGGTGGCGCAAGCACCCAATTGCTTTAAAAAGCGGATTGCTCTAAAGGCCAATGGAATTCGAAGCCGTCCTGCTGCTGTCGTTCGGTGGGCCGGAAGGTCCCGAGCAGGTTCGGCCGTTCCTGGAGAACGTCACCCGGGGCCGCAACGTGCCGCCGCGAACGTCTCGATGACGTCGCCGAGCACTACCTGCATTTCGGTGGGGTGTCGCCCATCAACCGGATCAATCTGGCGCTGATCGAGCAGTTGCGTGCCGAGCTCGGATCCCGCGGCCTGGACCTGCCGGTCTACTTCGGCAACCGCAACTGGGAACCCTACGTGGAAGACACCGTCGCGACGATGCGGGACAACGGGATTCGCCGGGCCGCCGTCTTCACCACCTCGGCGTGGAGCGGCTATTCCAGCTGCACGCAATACGTCGAGGACATGGCAAGGGCGCGCGACGCGGCCGGACCGGATGCGCCCGAATTGGTCAAACTTCGGCCCTATTTCGACCACCCGGCGTTCGTGCAGATCTTCGCCGACACGATCGGGGCGGCGTCGGCTACCCTGACCCCGGAGCAGCAGGCCGGGGCGCGACTGGTGTTCACCGCGCATTCCATCCCGGTGGGCGCCGACGACCGGCTGGGCCCGCGGCTGTACAGCCGCCAAGTCGCCTACGCCGCAAGCCTTGTGGCGGCCGCCGCGGGATACTCCGATTACGACCTGGCGTGGCAGTCCCGTTCGGGACCGCCCCAGGTCCCATGGCTGGAGCCCGACGTCGCCGACCACCTGAGCGCCCTGGCGCAGGCAGGCACCCAGGCCGTGGTTGTCTGCCCGATCGGCTTCGTGGCCGACCACATCGAAGTGGTGTGGGACCTCGACAACGAGTTGGCATCTCAGGCCGAGGCTGCCGGCGTGGCGATGGTGCGGGCCTCGACGCCCAACGCCCACCCGCGCTTCGCGCAAATGGCCGTCGATCTGATCGACGAACTGCGGTACGGGCGAGCGCCCGAGAGGGTGAGCGGACCCGACCCGGTGCCCGGTTGCCTTGCCAGCGTCAACGGCGCGCCGTGCCGCCCGCCGCATTGCGCGGCGGGCCGCCAACGGGATTAGCGGGTCGCCGCCAAACGGCTCAGTCTCCCCAGGCCGAATGCAGGATCGCGGTCACGGCCGCCATCCGCGCCGAACGCACCACGGCGGTGAGCGGCCGCAGCGCATCGCTGGCGATGCGGGCCTGCGAGGACGATTGAGTTGCAAGCGGTTCCAGGCCGGCGGCGACGGGCGCGGTGAACCGGTCCGGAGAGTCGGATCGACTCAGCCCCGCGCTGACCGCGATGATCGCGTCGACGTGCGCGGCGTTCTCCAGCACCCGCAGCGCGCGCGTGGGCGCGTGGTCGGGAATGCGGTGTTGCCGTGCGGATTCCAGGAGTTGCTCGACCAGACCGCGTGGGTCGTCGACGTCGGCCGCCGCGGCTCCGATCCCGACCGCGCCCAGCGCGTCGGCCGCCGAGCGCACGGCCGAGCGCAACGTGTACTCGGCATCGCCGAGCTCGTAGTGGTCCAGCACCGGAGCGCCGGGCAGCGAGTACACCGTCCACGTCAGCGCGCACAATTCCGCGAGCCGGGTCTCGTAGTCCTCGGGCCCGTCCTCGTCGTCCTCGTAGCAGAATTCGGGCACGAGGCCGACGGCGGTGGCGGGATGGTGGGGATTGGCGATTATGACCGCCTCACCGGCGGCCAGGGCGTCCCGCTCGAACTGCGTCCCGGGGGCCAGGCCGCGCACGTCACCCGGTACCGGCAAAACCACGTTGATCGTCCCGCGCATCACGCCGGCCGCATCGGAGGCCGGCGTCGGCCGGCCGATCGCGGCGCGCAGAGTCTGCAGCAGAGTGACCGTTCCGGCGTCGTGCACATCGGGCCAGGGCAGCCCGGTGTGGCCCGCGGCGACGGCATCATACGCGGTCACCGATTGCTTTGGCGCCCAGACGGATAACGCGTCCAAGACGTCGTCGGGCGCGGCCTTTCCGGCGAGCCAGGCATTGGCCCACAGGGACAGCGAAACACTGGGACACCACACGATCACGCAGTGTAGTTGTTTTGCCCGGCAAAGGCGGATCACGCGTATTCTTGCCGCATGCCCGCCGCGGTGCTTTGGCTAATATTCGCGCTGGTGCTGGCCGGTGCGGAGGCGCTCACCGGCCATTTGTTTTTGGTGATGCTCGGTGGGGGCGCGCTGGCCGCCGCGCTGACGAGCTGGGTGACCGACTTTCCGGTGTGGGCGAACGGGGCGGTGTTCCTGGTCGTCTCGGTGCTGCTGCTGGTGCTGGTTCGCCCGCCGCTGAAGCGCCGGCTGACGCCGGCCGCGGCGCCGTCTCTGGGAATCGAGGCGCTGCACGGCAAAACCGCGCTGGTGCTGCAGCGGGTCGCCCGCGACGCGGGCCAGGTCAAACTGGACGGCCAGGTGTGGTCCGCGCGCCCGCTCAACGACGCCGACGTCTACGAGCCCGGTGAGCCGGTCACCGTCATGCAGATCGACGGCGCCACCGCCGTCGTCTTCAAGAGCGGTTTATAACGACCGCAAAAGAACTTCAGCGAGAAAGGAATTCCTATGGTTGCTGGTTTGGTGCTGCTGGCCGTCTTGGTGATCTTTGCGATCGTCGTGGTGGCCAAGTCGGTGGCGCTGATACCTCAGGCGGAGGCCGCGGTGATCGAACGGCTGGGACGATACAGCCGCACCGTCAGCGGGCAACTGACGTTGTTGGTGCCGTTCATCGACCGCATCCGCGCGCGGGTGGATCTGCGTGAGCGGGTGGTGTCGTTCCCCCCGCAGCCAGTGATCACCGAGGACAACTTGACCCTCAACATCGACACCGTGGTCTACTTCCAGGTCACCGTGCCGCAGGCCGCCGTCTACGAGATCAGCAATTACATCGTCGGCGTCGAACAGCTCACCACCACGACGCTGCGCAACGTCGTCGGCGGAATGACGCTAGAGCAGACGCTCACGTCGCGCGACCAGATCAACGGGCAGCTGCGTGGCGTGCTCGATGAGGCCACCGGCCGCTGGGGTCTGCGGGTCGCCCGGGTCGAATTGCGCAGCATCGATCCGCCCCCGTCGATCCAAGCGTCGATGGAAAAGCAGATGAAGGCCGACCGCGAGAAGCGGGCGATGATCCTGACCGCCGAGGGTAACCGGCAGGCCGCGATCACCCAGGCCGAGGGTGCCAAGCAAGCCCAGATCCTGGCCGCCGAAGGCGCCAAGCAGTCCGTGATCCTGGCGGCCGAGGCCGACCGGCAGTCCCGGATGTTGCGCGCCCAAGGTGAGCGCGCCGCGGCCTACCTGCGGGCCCAGGGTGAGGCCAAGGCCATCGAGAAGACGTTCGCCGCGATCAAGGCCGGCCGGCCCACGCCGGAAATGCTGGCCTACCAGTATTTGCAGACGCTGCCGGAGATGGCACGTGGCGACGCCAACAAGGTTTGGGTGGTGCCCAGCGACTTCAGCGCGGCGTTGCAGGGATTCACCAAGTCGCTGGGTACCCCGGGCCAGGACGGGGTGTTCCGTTTCCAGCCGTCACCCGTCGAGGACGCGCCCAAGCACAGCGCCGATGACGACGCCGAGGTCGCCGATTGGTTCTCCACCGAAACCGATCCCGCGATCGCCCAGGCGGTGGCCAAGGCGGAGGCGATAGCGCGCCAGCCGGCGGATGGCCCGGCGGGCGAGCTGACTCCATAGGATTGCGGAATGAGTGCGTTGACTTCACCGAAGGCCTATGTGGCGCTTGGCGCTTTCCAGGCCGTCGACGCGGTATTGTGCGGCGTCCAGGTGGCCCCGATCAAGAAGACTTTGGATACCGTGGGCGTCCCGGACAACGTGCGGCCCGTGCTGCCGGCGGTGAAAGCGGCCGCCGCAGTCGGATTGTTGTCGGTCAACCGTTTTCCCGGTGTGGCGCGGCTGACGACGGCGATGCTGACGGTGTACTTCGTCTTGGCGGTCGGCGCGCACGTCCGGGTGCGCGACAAAGTCGTCAATGGCCTTCCGGCCGCCCTATTCCTGGCGCTGGTCGCGGCGATGACGATCGAGGGGCCGGACCGCAACTAGTCGAGACGCAACTCGACCAGCGGCAGCGGAGTGTCTGTGTCGGTGATCGGCACGCCGAGCGTGTCTTCGAGCACCGGGCGCATCCGCTCCCACGTTTTCCGGTGGCGGGTTCGGTACGCGGCCAGGGTGCGATCGGCCTCCGGGGTGGTCAACACTCGCGCGACCGCGGTTCTGGGCGCATGGCTGCCGGCGTAGACGCGCACCCGGGGATTGGCTTCGATGTTGCGGAACCACTGGGCTTTTCGGCCGAAGCCCGAGGCCACCACGTAGATGTCTGCCGCCGGGTGGTCGACGACTTCCAATGCGGCGTAGCGGCGCGCGCCGGACTTGCGGCCGAGGTGTTCGAGCAGCAGTATGCGTGAGCCAAACAGCGCGCCGGCGCGGACTTTGTAGATCCAGATCGGTGCGCGCATGAGGCGGCGCGAGCGCAGCAGCCGTCCGGCGACCTTGGTGGGAAGCGACGATCGATCTCGTGACACGTTTGCATCCGATCTGGGCTCACCGAGCGGCGGTCGAGCGAGGTTGTCGATCAGCCGACGGTGGCCGGCTCCGGGGAGGGCTCGCCGTCGACGGCACGAGCCGCACGGCGGTGGTGCCGACGGAAGTGGCGGATCTCGATGATCAGCCCCGTCAGTCCCAGCGCGCTCGTGATCGCCGACACCAGCCATAGCAGCGCGCTGATGTGACCGGCGAGCGCGTCGCCGAGAACTACCACGGCGGTGGTGCCGGGCAACAGCCCGGCCAGAGTCGCCACGGCGTAGGGCAGCACGCGCACGCTCGACGCGCCGGCGGCGTAGTTGAGCACAGAGAACGGCACCGCCGGGATCAGCCGCAGCGACAGGATGGCCAGCCAACCGCGTTGTCGCAGGCGCTCTTCCACGGTGTCGATCGACCGGTGGCGCACCAGCCGGTTCAGCCGCCACCCGGCCGCGCGCACCAGCAGCATCGCGATCATTGCGCTCGCGGTGCTGGCGACCACCGCAATGGAGACGCCCAAAAGCGGGCCGAACAACAGTCCGGCGGCCAGGGTGAACGCCGTGCGCGGAATGGGCACCACGGTCGCGACGATGTGGGCGGCCAGGAACGCCAGCGGAAACCACGGTCCGACGGACTGCGCCCAGTCGCGCATCTGCACGGGCGAGGGCAGCGGAAGCCACGACGCCAACGCCACCAGCGCTGTGATGCCCACCACTGTCCAGGCGATCCGCGACCGGGACACGCCTCGCGCGGCGACGCCGATCGCGCAGCCGAGATCGCGCAGCGTTTCGGTGATTTTGCTGGTGGCGGAAGCCGTCACGGTTTCCCAGGGTACGGGTCGCAGATGAATAAGCGGTTTCTCGATGCCGGTGTTTCACTCGGATTCGGCCCCGGGCGCCGCACCTGGCGGTTTTAGCGACGAGCGGTCATCAATTAGCCTCAGTAGCTAAGCGGTATCCCCAGAGCAGTAGCCCAAATGCTGGGAAAAGGGAGCGATCGGTGTCCATTGATGTACCCGAGCTCGCCGACCTAGAACAGGTTCGCGGGCGTTGGCGCAGTGCGGTCGCCGGTGTGCTGGCCAAAAGCACCCGGAAGGAACCCGATCAGTTGGGGGACGCGCCGGAGCGGCTGCTGGAAACCCCGACGTACGACGGGATCGCCATCCGCGCGCTCTACACCGCACTCGACGAATTGCCCGAACCGCCCGCTGCCGGGCGAGTGGCCCTATGTGCGTGGCGGCGACGCGCTGCGCGACGTCAAGTCGGGCTGGAGGGTCGCCGAGGCCTTCCCGGCGACGCCCGTGCCCGGCGTCGCGGCAAAGGACGTCAACTCGGCGGTGCTGGACGCGCTCGGCAACGGGGCCAGCGCCCTGATCCTGCGAATCGGGGAATCGGGCGTGGCGCCCGACCAGCTGGGCGACACCCTCGAGGGTGTCTACCTGAGCATGGTGCCGCTGATCCTGGAAGCCGGCGCCGACTACTCGGCGGCCAGCGACGTGGTGTTGGCGCTGGCCGACGGCGTGGAACCCGACCAGCGCGCCACCGTATCGATCGACCTGAGCGGCGACCCGCTGAGCGCGGCGCTCAGCGAGCGGCCAGCGCCCAAGATCGAGGACGTGATCGCCGTCGCCAAGCGGGCCGTCGATCACCCCGGCGTGCGTGCGATCACCGTCGACGGGCCCGCCTTCCACAACCTGGGAGCGAACGCGACGTGGGAGCTGGCCGCCAGTGTCGCGGCCGCGGTGAGTTACCTGCGGGTCCTCACCGAATCGGGCTTGTCGATCGGACAGGCGTTGCGGCAGATCAGCTTCCGGTTCGCCGCCGATGACGACCAGTTCATGACGATCGCCAAGTTCCGAGCCGCACGCAACTTGTGGGCCCGGGTCGCCGAAGTCGTCGGGGAACCGGACGCCGGCGCGGCCGTCATCCACGCCGAGACCTCGCTGCCGATGATGACCCAGCGCGACCCCTGGGTGAACATGCTGCGCTGCACCCTGGCCGCCTTCGGCGCCGGCGTCGGCGGTGCCGACTCCCTACTGGTGTTTCCCTTCGACGTGGCGATTGACGGCGGATTCCCCGATCTCGCAACGAGTTTCGCGCGCCGCATCGCGCGCAACACGCAACTGCTGCTTCTCGAAGAGTCACATGTTGGCCGAGTGCTGGACCCGGCCGGTGGTTCGTGGTTCGTGGAGGACCTCACCCGTCGCCTGGCCGAGCAGGCCTGGGAGCATTTCCAGGCCATCGAGGCGCACGGCGGATTCACGAAGGCCCACGACTTCATCGCCGATCAGATCGCCGAGGTCGCGGCCCGCCGCAGCGACGACATCGCCCACCGCCGGACCGCGATCACCGGTGTCAATGAATTCCCGAACCTCACGGAAGTCCCTCTGCCGCAGAGTGATTCGGCGTATTCACCCCTCGCGGCCGGAAAGCTGGTGCGTTACGCCGCGGAGTTCGAAGCGTTGCGGGACCGATCCGACGCCTACCTGGCCCGCACCGGATCACGCCCGCAGGTGCTGTTGCTGCCGCTGGGTCCGTTGGCCGAGAACAACATCCGCACAACGTTCGCATCGAACCTGTTGGCTTCCGGCGGCATCGAGGCGATCAACCCGGGAACGGTCGACGCCGACGGCATCGCGTCGGCGGTGGCCGACGCCGGGTCGCCGTCCGTGGCGGTCATCTGCGGCACCGACAAGCGCTACCAGGATGAGGCCTCGGGCGTCGTGCAGGCAGCCCGGAGCGCCGGCATCGCGCGGGTCTATCTGGCCGGGCCCGACAAGGCCGTGGCCGACGCCGAACACCAACCGGACCAATTCCTGACCGCGAAAATCAATGCGGTGCAAGCTCTGTCGGATCTGCTCACGAGGCTGGGGGCGTAGTAACGATGACGACCACCGCACCTACTGTCGGCAGCTTCGCCGACGTTCCCCTGCACAGCGAGCGGGCCGTCACACCGGCGACCGAGGCCGCCGTCGAACAACACGTGGCCGCGGCCGCGGCTGCGCACATGTACACACCCGACGAGTTGCAATGGCAGACACCGGAAGACATCGACGTCAAACCGGTCTACATCGGCGCTGACCGTGCCGCGGTCGAAGCCGACGGCTATCCGCTGCACACCTTCCCCGGCGAGCCGCCCTTCGTGCGCGGGCCCTACCCGACGATGTATGTCAACCAGCCCTGGACCATCCGGCAGTATGCCGGGTTCTCCACCGCCGCGGAGTCCAACGCGTTCTACCGCCGCAACCTGGCCGCAGGCCAGAAGGGTCTATCGGTGGCCTTCGATCTGGCCACCCACCGCGGGTATGACTCCGACCACCCGCGCGTGCAGGGTGATGTCGGGATGGCCGGTGTGGCAATCGATTCCATCCTCGACATGCGCCAGCTGTTCGACGGCATCGACCTGTCGACGGTGTCGGTGTCGATGACGATGAACGGCGCGGTGCTGCCGATCCTGGCGCTGTACGTGGTGGCCGCCGAGGAGCAGGGCGTTCCGCCGGAGAAGCTCGCCGGCACCATCCAGAACGACATCCTCAAAGAGTTCATGGTGCGCAACACCTACATCTATCCGCCCAAGCCGTCGATGCGCATCATCTCCGACATCTTCGCCTACACCAGCGCGAAGATGCCGAAGTTCAACTCCATCTCGATCTCCGGCTACCACATCCAGGAAGCCGGTGCCACAGCCGATTTGGAGTTGGCCTACACGCTGGCCGACGGCGTCGACTACATCAAGGCCGGCCTGGACGCCGACCTGGACATCGACAAGTTCGCGCCCCGGCTGTCCTTCTTCTGGGGCATCGGGATGAACTTCTTCATGGAAGTCGCCAAGCTGCGGGCGGGCCGGCTGTTGTGGAGCGAGCTGGTCTCCCAGTTCAACCCGAAAAACGCCAAATCGCTGTCGTTGCGCACACATTCGCAGACCTCCGGCTGGTCGCTGACCGCGCAGGATGCCTTCAACAATGTCGCCCGCACCTGCATCGAGGCGATGGCGGCGACGCAGGGGCACACGCAGTCGCTGCACACCAACGCGCTCGACGAGGCGCTGGCGTTGCCCACCGACTTCTCGGCTCGCATCGCCCGCAACACTCAGCTGGTGCTGCAGCAGGAGTCGGGCACCACCCGGCCGATCGACCCGTGGGCGGGCTCGTATTACGTCGAATGGCTGACTCATCAACTCGCGCAGCGGGCCCGCGCCCATATCGCCGAGGTGGCCGAGCACGGCGGGATGGCGCAGGCCATCAGCGACGGCATCCCCAAGCTGCGCATCGAGGAGGCGGCCGCGCGCACCCAGGCCCGCATCGACTCCGGTATCCAGCCGGTGATCGGGATCAACAAATACCAGGTCGAAGAGGACCAGGAGGTCGAGGTCCTCAAGGTCGAGAACAGCCGGGTGCGCGCCGAGCAGCTGGCCAAGCTGAAAGATCTGCGGGAAAGCCGTGACCAGGCGGCGGTGGACGCGGCGCTGGCGGAACTGTCGCGTGCGGCGGCCGCCCACGGCCCGGCCGGCAAGGGGGATCGAGACGGACTGGGCAACAACCTGCTGGCGCTGGCCATCGACGCGGCGCGGGCCAAGGCCACCGTCGGCGAGATCTCCGACGCCCTGGAGAAGGTGTATGGCCGTCACCAGGCGGAGATCCGTACCATCGCCGGGGTCTACCGCGACGAAGCACAGGGAGGCGGAAACGTGACTTCCTTCTCCGATGCCACCGAGCTCGTCGAGAAGTTCGCGGAAGCCGATGGTCGCCGCCCCAGGATTTTGGTCGCCAAGATGGGCCAGGACGGCCACGACCGCGGCCAGAAGGTGATCGCGACCGCCTTCGCCGACATCGGATTCGACGTCGACGTCGGATCGCTGTTCTCCACGCCCGAAGAGGTGGCCCGCCAGGCCGCCGACAACGACGTGCACGTGGTCGGGGTGTCTTCGCTGGCGGCCGGTCATCTGACGCTGGTGCCCGCTCTGCGCGAGGCGATGGCCGAAGTGGGGCGGCCCGACATCATGATCGTGGTCGGCGGCGTCATCCCGCCCGGCGACTTCGACGAGCTGTACGAGGCCGGGGCCGCCGCCATCTTCCCGCCCGGGACGGTGATCGCCGACGCCGCAATCGGCTTGCTGCACAAGCTCGCCGAGCGGCTGGGTTACTCGCTCGACTAGATGGCTTCCCGACGGAACGACTCCGTGGAGCAGCTGGCCGATGCGGTCCGCAACGGCGACCGCGCGGCGTTGCCGCGGGCCATCACGCTGCTGGAGTCCACCCGCGCCGACCATCGCGAGAAGGCGCAGCAGCTGCTGTTGGAGCTGACGCCGGACGCGGGTGACGCCTATCGGGTCGGCATCACCGGGATCCCCGGGGTGGGCAAGTCCACCAGCATCGAGGCGCTCGGCATGCATCTGATCGAGCTGGGCCATCGAGTCGCGGTGTTGGCCGTCGACCCGTCGTCGACACGGACCGGCGGCTCGATCCTGGGCGACAAGACCCGGATGGCGCGCCTGGCAATGCATCCGGATGCCTACATCCGGCCGTCGCCCACGTCGGGGACCCTGGGCGGGGTGGCCAAGGCCACCCGCGAAACGGCGGTCCTGCTGGAGGCCGCCGGCTTCGACGTGATCCTGATCGAGACCGTCGGGGTCGGTCAGTCCGAGGTGACGGTGGCCAACATGGTCGACACCTTCGTGCTGCTGACCCTGGCGCGCGGCGGCGATCAGCTGCAGGGCATCAAAAAGGGTGTGCTGGAGCTGGCCGACATCGTCGTGGTGAACAAGGCGGACGGGGATCACCTCGCCGAGGCTCGGACGGCGGCGCGCGAGCTGTCCGGGGCGATCAGGTTGATCCATCCGCGCGAAACACTATGGCGGCCGCCCGTTCTCACGATGAGCGCGGCCGAGGGAACCGGCCTCACGGAACTGTGGGACACCGTCGAACGTCATCGGCAGGTCCTCAGCGAGGCGGGCGAGTTCGAGGCGCGCCGGCGCGCCCAGCTGGTCGACTGGACCTGGCAGATGGTGCGCGACACGGTGCTGGACCGGGTTCTGTCCAACCCCAAGGTGCGCAAGATGCGCGCCGACGTCGAACGGCAGGTCAAGGCGGGGGAGCTGACCCCGGCGCTGGCGGCCCAGCAAATATTATCGGCAGCGTCAGAATAACGGATAGATAAACAATCTGATTACGCTCCTGCCGGGTGTGAAATCCAAGTAAATTCGAAAGCGTGACGGTGGAAACCCGAGTCGATCGCCGCGCGGTCCCTGTCCACGATGACCTTGACGCGGGTCATCGTGTGTCCGGCGCGGCGGACTCACACTTCGGTTGCGTCGTTCGCAGTTTCGCCAGCATGTTCCCGGCCCGCCGGTTCGGCGGCGGGGCGCTGGCCGTCTATGTCGACGGCCAGCCCGTCGTGGACGTCTGGACGGGTTGGGCCGACCGGGCCGGCCAGCGGCCGTGGACGGAGAACACCGCCCCGATGGTGTTCTCGGCGACCAAGGGCATGGCGTCCACCGTCATCCACCGCCTCGCCGACCGGGGGCTGATCGACTACGAGGCGCCCGTTGCCGAGTACTGGCCCGAGTTCGCGGCCAACGGCAAGGCCGACATGACCGTGCGCCAGGTGATGCGACACCAGGCCGGCCTGTCGGGCCTGCGGGGCGCCACCCAGGAAGAGCTGCTCGATCACGTCGTGATGGAGGAGAAGCTGGCCGCGGCGGCGCCGGGACGGCTGCTGGGCAAATCGGCGTATCACGCGCTGACTTTCGGCTGGCTGATGTCGGGCCTGGGCCGGGCGGTGACCGGTAAAGGCATGGCCACGCTGATCCGCGAGGAGCTCGCCGAGCCGTTGGGCACCGACGGCCTGCACCTGGGCCGGCCGCCGGCCGAGGCTCCGACGCGGGTCGCCGAGATCATCTGCCCGCAAAGCATGGTCGGGAACCCGGTCGTCAGCTATGTGACTCGCAAGGTCGCCAACGAGATGTCCGGGGCATACCGATCGATGTATTTCAAGGGCCTGGTCGGCGCCGTCCAAGGCGACATCCCCTTGCTGGATGCGGAGATCCCCGCGGCCAACGGCGTAGTGACGGCGCGCGCGCTGGCGCGGATGTACGGCGCCATCGCCAACGGTGGCGAGGTCGACGGCACCCGATTCCTGTCCCGTGCGGCTGGTCGCCGGCCTGACGGGGGAGCGGAGCCTGCGACCGGACCGAAACATCTTCGTGCCGTTGGCTTTTCACCTCGGCTATCACACACTGCCGCTCGGCAATGTGATGCCCGGCCTCGGGCATGTCGGGATGGGTGGTTCGGTCGGGTGGGCCGACCCCGCCTCGGGAGTGGCGTTCGCGCTGGTGCACAACCGACTGCTGACACCGTTCGTGATGACCGATCACGCGGCGTTCGTGGGAATCTATGCGCTGATCCGCAGGGCCGCCGAGAAGGTGCGCAAACGCGGATTCCGTCCGGTCACGGAGTTCGGAGCGCCGTTCTACGAGCCGGGAGCCGTCGCCGGCTGAGCCGGGTTCGACCACACGCGCGGACGCGAGCCGCGGTGGCCTCTAGAAGGACCTCGGTAACGAAGGCCTCGGGATCGGGGCGGTGATCGTGTCGTCGCCGCCGAACTTCTCCCCGAGCAGCGCGCGCACGACCGGCCGCGGTGGCCGGGACCGAAGCATCCGGCTGGGCGGGCGGGGACGAACCAACTGCGGCCACCAGAACCACCGTCCGAGCAGCGCGGCGATGGACGGCGTCATGAACGAGCGAACGACCAACGTGTCGAACAGCAGGCCCAGGCCGATGGTGGTGCCGACCTGACCGATGATCCGCAAGTCGCTCGCGGCCATCGAGGCCATGGTGAAGGCGAAGACCAGGCCCGCATTCGTGACCACCTTGCCGGTGCCGCCCATCGCACGGATGATGCCGGTGTTTATACCGCCGGCTATTTCCTCTTTCATGCGGGATACCAGCAGCAAATTGTAGTCAGACCCAACGGCCAACAGGACGATCACAGACATCGGCAGCACCATCCAGTGCAATTTGAAGCCGAGAATATACTGCCAGATCAGGACCGACAGCCCGAACGATGCGCCCAGCGAAAGCGCCACCGTGCCCACGATAACCAGCGCGGCCACAAAACTTCGGGTCAGGACGAGCATGATGATGAAAATGAGGCAGAGCGCACCGATTCCCGCGATGTACAGGTCGTATTTTGCCCCGTCGTGGAAATCCTTGAATGTCGACGCCGTTCCAGCGAGATAGACCTTGGCATCCTCCAGGGGCGTCGTCTTGAGCGCCTCTTGTGCCGCCGTTCTTATCTGGTCGATACGTGCTATGCCCTCGGGCGTGGCGGGGTCGCCCTTATGCGAAATGATGAACCGAGCCGCTTTTCCATCGGGAGATAAGAAGGAATTCATTGCCTTCTTGAAGTCCGCGTTCTCGAAGACTTCCGGAGGCAGAAAGAAAGTATCGTCATTCTTGGCCGCGTCGAACGCCTCACCCATGGCGGTGGCGTTTTCGCTCGCCTCGTCCATCCCTCCCATGGTGCCGGCCATGGTGCTGTGCATTGTCAGAATCATGGTCCGCGCGTCTTCTGCCATCGCGATCATCGGCGGCATTTGTGCCAGCAACTGCGGCAGCAGCGCGTCCATATTTTCGAGATCTTTCACAAGATCATCCATTTTATCGCTGAGTTCGTCGACGCCGTCGAGCGTGTCGAATATCGATCTCAGCGAGAAGCATATCGGGATATCGTAACAGTGCTTTTCCCAGTAGAAGTAACTCCGAATTGGCCTCCAGAAATCTTCGAAATCCGAAATGTTGTCTCGGATGCTCATGGATAACACCCGCCAGCTCTTTTGTCGTGGCGATTGAGCGGTGGGTGATCGCGGTCAGCTGTCGCCTGCAATTCGTACAGGTGTTTCATCGTCGCGATTTGCGTCTGCATGATGTCCGCTTGCTTGAGCATGTCATCGGTACGCAATTTCATATAGTGCTGAAATTGTTGCCTGTGTCGCATTTTGCATGCTGAGCAGAAACGGTATCGACGTGTGCTCAATCGGTGTTCCCTCGGGCCGGGTAACGCCCTGGACTCGAGAGATGCCCGGAACTCGGAAAATCGCCTTGGCCACCTTGTGCAACACGAGGAAATCTGCTGGATTACGCAAATCGTGATTCGATTCGAGCAGCACAGATTTCGGGCATCATCCGGGACTGGGAAAAATGACGATCCGCGGCCGCGTATCCGACATTCGCCGGAATGTCTTTGGGGATGTAGAGCTTGTCGTTATAGCTCGTTTTGTAGCCCGGCAGCGTCACCAGTCCGATCAGTGCGATCGCTATCGTCGCCGCGAGAATCGGCCCGGGCCATCGGACGATCGCCGTGCCGATTCGGCGCCAGCGACCGTATCCGATCGCGCGCTTGGGGTCGAAAAACCCAAACCGACTGCCCAAGGCCAGAACCGCCGGAACCAGCGTGAGTGCCACCACGACCGCGACGACCATGCCCACTGCGCATGGCACGCCCATGGTCTGGAAAATGGGCATCCGGGTGAAGCCCAGGCACATGATTGCTCCGGCGATCGTCAAACCAGAACCCAAGACAACGGGCGTCACGCCGCGGTAGGTGGTGTGGTAGGCCGTTTCCGGGTTCTGACCCGCCTGACGGGCCTCTTGATATCGCCCGAGGAAGAAGATCGCGTAGTCAGTCCCGGCCGCCATCGCGAGGGCCGTCAGCAGACTGGTGGCAAACGTCGAGAGCACCAGGATGTTGGTATTACCGAGAAATGCGACGATTCCCCGGGCCGCCAGTACTTCGACCCCGACCGTGGCCAACAACAGGACGACGGTGGTTATCGAACGATAGACGAAAAGCAGGACCGCGAAAATTATCACCGCACCTATCGCGGTCATCTTCAGAATGGATCTGTCACCGGCTGCGCTGCATATCCGACAACGAGCGCTGACGGGCCGGTGACATAGACCTTGACACTGGGAGGCGGCGCCGTCCGCTGCACGATATTCCGGACGGCAGCCACCGAGTCCTGCCCCAAGGTCGTACCTTGATTGCCGGCCAGGTTCACCTGTACGTATGTGGCCTTATGATCGGGGCTTTCGGCACCGGCCGCCGTGAGTCGATCGCCCCACAGATCCTGCACGTGCTCGATGTGCTTGGGATCCGCCCTCAAGTCGCGAATCAGTTTGTCGTAGTAGGCGTGAGCATCGTCGCCGAGGGGTTGCTGCCCCTCCAGCACGACCATCGCGAAACTGTCCGAGTCGGATTCCTTGAAGTCCTGGCCCATGCGCTTCATGGCCTGCACCGCCGGAGCGTCTTGGGGAGCCAGTGGCACGGAGTGCTTTTGCCCGACGTGCTCGAGCGACGGAACCGCGAAGGTCACAATCAGCGTCAGCGCCACCCAAGCCAGGATGATGGGCACCGAAAGCCGCCGGATCGCCCGGGCGAAGAAAGGCGCCTGGGTGTGATCGGTGCTCATGCGGCGTTCAACGGGATACACCGCCACTTACCGACGGCTGTTTCAGCAGGGCGCGCACCAACGGACGGGATCCTGACGGACGAAGTAATGCGCTCGCGGGTCGGGGGCGCACGCGCTGCGGCCACCAGAACCAGCGTCCCAGCAGTGCGGCGATGGATGGGGTCATGAATGCGCGCACGATCAGCGTGTCGAACAGCAGACCGAGACCGATCGTCGTGCCTATCTGGCCGATGATGACCAGGTCGCTGACGATCATCGACGCCATGGTGAACGCGAACACCAGGCCGGCGTTTGTCACGACCTTGCCCGTGCCGCCCATCGCGCGAATGATGCCCGTCTTGATGCCGCCGGGCAATTCCTCTTGCATTCGAGCGACCAGCAACAAGTTATAGTCAGACCCCACCGCCAGAAGAATCAGCACGGCCATTATCAGCACGAGCCAGTGCACCTGTATGCCGAGAAGATACTGCCAGAGCAGCACGGCCAGCCCGAACGACGCGCCCAGCGAGAGCAATACCGTTCCGACGATAATCAAAGCGGCAACGAAGCTGCGCGTCATGATCAGCATGATGATGAAAATAAGGCAGACCGCAGCGACTCCCGCGATCATGAGGTCGTATTTGGACCCGTCGATGATATCTTTTGTTCCGCGCGGCGGTGCCGGCGAGGTATACTTTGGCGTTTTCCAGAGGAGTTCCTTTGAGCGCCTCGTCGGCCGCATTCCTTATTGCTCGTCGACCTTGGCTGACGCCCTCGGGCGACAAGGGATCGGCCTTCTGCGTGATCAACATGCGGGCGGCCTTGCCGTCTGGTGACACAAAGATCTTCAGAACTCGTTTGAAGTCTTCGTTTTTGAAGGTCTCGGGAGCGATATAGAAAGAATCGTCGTTCTTGGAGGTCATCGAACGCCTTGCCCATAGCCGTCGAGTTGTCGTTCGCCTGGTCCATCGCCGTGCAATATCCCCGACATGGTGCTATGCATGGTTAACATCATGGTCCGCATGCTCTGCATGGTTTCGATCATCGTCGGGAACGTCACGAGGATTTGCGGCATGATCACGTCTAGCTGATCGAGGTCTGCTACCAGATCCTTCAGCTTGTCGGTAACCTCGTCGATACCGTCGAGTGTGTCGAATATGGATCTCAGGGAAAAGCAGATGGGAATGTCGTAGCAGTGCTTTTCCCAATAGAAGTAACTGCGAATCGGCCGCCACATATCCTCGAAATCCGAAACGTGATCTCGCAGCTCGTTAGTGACCGCCTGCATTTCGTGCGTCTCGCCGACCATGTGATGGGTGGTGGCGACGAGCTGTTGCATCAGGCCGTACATGCGCTGCATGACGGCGATCATCGTCGCCATCTCGTCGGCCTGCTTCAGCATGTCATCCATGCGTTCTTTCTGGAACGGCATGATTTCCAGCTGCGCGGCATTTTGCATGCCGACCATGAACGGTATCGATGTGTGCGCGAGCGGGGTGCCCTCAGGGCGAGTTAATGTCTGCACCCTGGAAATGCCCGGAACGGCGAGAATACCTTTGGCGACCTTGTTCAATACCAACGCGTCTGCCGAGTTCCGCAGGTCGTGGTCGGCCTCGACCATCAGTACTTCGGGCGACAACATTCGCGATGGGGGAAATGTCGCTGTGCCGCGCTGAATCCCTGCGCGGCGGGAATATTTTTCGGAATGTAGTTCAGGTCGTTGTAGCTGGGTCTGTATCCCGGCAGCGTCAAGAGCCCGATAAGTGCGACCGCTAATGTCGCGAGGAGAATGGGCGCCGGCCAGCGGACGATCGACGTGCCTATTCGGCGCCATCGATGTGCCGTAATTCTGCGTTTGGGGTCGAATAAACCGAAATGGCTCCCGATATGAATGCACTGCCGGGACAAGCGTGAGGGCCACCGCGACGGCGACGATTACGCCCAGCGCGCAGGGAATGGCCAGCGCTTGAAAATGGGGCAACCGAGTGAACTTGAGACAGAAAAGGGCCCCCGCGATAGTCAGCCCCGACGCCAAGACAATCTTGGCAACGCCGTGGTATGTCGTGTAGTAGGCCGATTCCCGATCCTCGCCGGCCTGACGTGCCTCGTGATATCGACCGAAGAAGAATATCCCGTAGTCGGTTCCCGCCGCGATGCCGATGGATACCAGCAGGTTGACGGCGAAAGTGGTGAGACCGATGAACCCGTGATCGCCGAGGAACGCGACGATTCCTCTGGCCACCTGCAATTCGATCCCGACCATCAGCAACAACACAATTACGGTGATGATCGATCGGTAGACGAGGAGCAGCATCGTGAAGATCACGGCAAGGCTCACGACCGTGATGAGGATGATCGTACGGTCACCACTGCTACCCATATCCGCCACGATCGCCGCAGGGCCAGTGACGTACGCCTTGACCCCCGGAGGCGCCGGCGTCCGCGCTACGACCCTCTTGACTGCAGCGTCGAGTCGTTTGCCTCGCTGGTGCCGGGCTTACCGGCGAGGTCCAGTTGCACATACGTGGCCTTGCCATCGGCGCTTTGCGCGGCGCCCGCCGTAAGTGGATCACCCCAGAAATTATGGATGTGCTGCACATGATTCGGATCGTCTTGGAGCTGACGAATCAGGCTGTTGTAGTAGGTGTGAGCGTCGTCGCCGAGGGGTTGCTGACCCTCCAGGACAATCATTGCCACACTGTCGGAATTCGTCTCCTTGAAGTCCAGCACCCATGCGCTTCATCGCCTTGAACGACGGCGCATCGTTCGGGTCCAGCGACAGTGAATGCTGTTTCTCGACCTGCTCTAACGGGGGGACTGCGATTCCCAGGATGACGACGAGCCCGACCCACGCCAAAACGATGGGCACCGACAATCGACGGATCATCCGCGGCGCGAATGCCGGCGGCGCCTGCCTGCTCGGTCTGCACGCGTGGCTCGCTCATGCGGCCTTCAAAAGGCAGAAGGCAAAGGCGCTTGTTTCGTGCGACGTCTTCTCGGCTTTGACTACATTATCGACAAGGATGCGGCAGCCGATGCTGTCACTATCGCCCTGCGCCACGACATTTCCAACCGACGTCGCGGTGGTGACTGCGAATTCCAACGACCATGGCAAGGCTGCCCCCTTGAGATGTTGCGGATCTCCATTGACGTCGAAATAGCTGATGTCGGCCACGGTCCCCGGCGCTCCGAAAACCTCGTATCTGATGTGCTTGGGATTGAAGGGCTTGGAATCCTCGGGCCTGGTGTCCGAATACGAGAGTTGCTTATCGGACCCAAAGATACCGTGCAACCGCGACACAGCGAAGCCCCCGGCAACAACCACCGCGAGTATGACAAGCGGCACCCACAACCGGCCCAGAACCTTAAAAATCGAAAACCTCCGATTTCGACGAATCTCTCGCGACCCACTTAGCGCCAGAGGCGCAGACGAGGGCCGGCCAGCACGTCGTAAGAAGACCGCGTCGACGGTCAGGCTCTTGGCCAATGTCTAACGGGACCCGTGTCGGCGACTTCGGACTCGGCCCCAGCAATGTCTCGCACCCCCGCGCTCGACCATCGCATCCAACCTTCCACCCGCTTCCACGCCTGGCGTTTGTCAGTTGTTCGACCCTGCAACTTACACATCACCGCGCCCCTCAGGCAGCGCACCTCGAAGTATGGACGCCGCCGGCTAGGCCGTGCGGCGGTCGCCTCAAATGAGCAGCGCCTCAGGGACCGCCGCCTGATCTTGACGAGTAAACCATGCCGGTGGCGTCTACATCGGCTGTTTTCTCAACGCAATATTGGATCGTTATGCACACCGCTTGCGTGAGGGATGGTACTGCTGTTTCGCGTGCACCCGCAATGCATGTCATATGCATAGTCCGGGGTGGCGCTGACGTTAATTCTGAGGCGTCCTTTGGGAGAGATAGGAGTGCGACAACGCTGCGGCAAGCGGTGGACCCAAAGCAGGTCGCCGGCGTCAGATGACCGGTGCAGCTGCCGTACTGTCGCCGTGAGTCCTTCGGGCACGCGTCAACCGAGCGGCCGCACCGAACCCTGTTCGCCGCTTACCCTTTCGCAGCTTCTCTGCCGGAGATCGCCTACTCGGCAGAGAATGTCTGATGCGACCGGTGGTCACCGCAGTGAAATTCATTCGGAGTAAGCGCTCGGCCCGGTCCTCGCGGCTGCCGTGCATCTGCTCTCCGAAGCCACTCAGCCAGGCCCCATCTGGCATCTGGTTCCGGATCGGTGGGAGCTTGCCGGCCTCCTGGCTCTGGTGGTGGCGGAGTGGACTCCTGAGCAAACTTCTGGTCAAACCGCGGAGACGTCGTCCCCGCGGGGCTCCGAGTTTGTCGCGCCGCGCAGGGGCTTGCGACGTGGGAATCAACCTTTGCCTCCAAATCCTTCCGGCCACTGCTCCTTATCCGCCCTCTGCTGAAGCACCGAACCAGCGCGTTCAAAGATCCTGTGTCGACGAAAGGAAGAATCGCTGAAGCCACCCATCGGCGGAGGTTACGGAACTGAAACGCCGCGGCTCGCAGCGAACTTCCCGGCAATGAGGAGCCATACCAAGTAGTTTGTCGAAAACCCGGACAGGGCCCATCGGCCTCCACTATGTTCGGATCGGTTTCATCATCTCGACTAGACGGTACGGGGACCTTGTGAGCAGCAATCCGTTCGACGGATGACGATGACAGCCTTCTCGTCTCGGTCAACGACGAGCAGCGTCACAGCCGGTGGCCAGCCTTCGCCGATGTTCCAGCCGGCTGCGGGTGGTTCACGGCGAAGCTGACGACGCTGCGTGTCGCGACTACATCCAAGACAACTGGCCTGATATACGGGCGAGAAGTCTGCGCGAGAGCTTGGGCGAGGTCCATCGATACGGTGAACCGTGTGCTTGGGGGAGTCAGATGGAGTTTAATAACCGAGGCACTTCCGCTGACGCGCGGACAGCTAGACGTATGGCTCGCGCAGCAAACCGGTCACGTCGGTACCGAGTGGCAACTTGGTCTGTTCGTAAAAATTGACGGCCCGGTAGAGCGCGATCGGCTTGAATGGGCGATCCGGCGAGCAGTGCGCGAGGCCGAACCGGTCAGGGCCACCTTCTTCGAGGAAGATGGTCAGGTTTTCCAGAGGGCGATCGATTACCCGGATGTCGAGCTCGCCTTTTATGATCTGAGCGAATCGCGCCATCCAGTGAAGGAAGCGCGCGCTATAGCGGCATCGATCCAAAGCACGCCGATGCCATTCGATGGTCCGCTGTTCAAATTCGCGCTATTTCAAACCTGGCAAGATGAATGTTATTTATTCGCAGCCGGTCATCACATAGTCATTGACGGCTCCGGCATTGCGCTGGTTGGGCATCGGATCGCAACGATCTACTCTGCGATTGTTTCCGGCTCGCCCATCCCGCCTGACTTCTTCGGCTCCTTGCAGGACTTGGTCGATTCCGAACTGGAATACGAAGCCTCCGACGATTATCTCCGAAGACGAGGCGTTATTGGACTCGTAACCTTCCCGCTGCGACCGTACCGCTTTCTTCGTTGCCCCAAGAGAGAGCAAGAAGATGCTCTATTGGCCTTCCGGCCCGGTTCGATTAGACCCGGCAATCGTTCGCCGAGTCGAAGAGTTAGCCGAAACGTGGAACGTGCCTCGATCATCCGTCCTCGCGGCGGCGTGCGCACTTTTGGTGCGCGCTTGGTCCGCCGAGGGCTCAGAGGTGGTGCTGGACTTCCCGGTCAGCAGGCGTGTGCATCCGGATTCGAAGAGGATCCCCGGCATGTTCGCCGGAGTGGTGCCGCTGGTATTGAGCGTTTCGTCGGGGGCCACGGTCGCAGGCTTCTGTGAGTATGTCGACGCGCGAATACGTGAACTGCTGCAGCATCAGCGGTTCCCAGTGCATGCCCTGGAGCGGAAAGCCGGCCTGCGCAGCCCAGGGCAGCCGGCCGGCAGGGTAAGCGTCAATTTCCTCCCGTCTACATTCAGCGTGGAATTCGGCGGCGTTGCGGCATCGGCGTCATTGACCAATGACGCCCTCATGGACGGCTTCGGCCTGTTCTTCTCGGGCGCCGGCGACCAACTCTCGCTCAGCACATCGGGCGCCGGGCAGCCATTCTCGAATTTCGACGCAGCGGATCTGGCGAGACGCTTAGAGCGGGTCTTGGCGGCGATGACCGCCGATCCCGAGCGGCGTTTGGCGTCGATCGATCTGCTCTATGGGGGTGAGCGCGCCGACCTGAATGGTTGGGGCAACGGGGCGTTGTTGACCGAGCCCGTCCAGCCGGCGGTGTCGGTTGCGGCGTCGTTTGCCGCGCAGGTGGCCCGCGCCCCCGAGGCGGTGGCACTGACATGCGGGGAACGTTCGTGGACCTATCGCGAGCTTGATGAGGCGGCCAACCGGTTGGCGCACGTCTTGACCGAGGCGGGGGCAGGCCCAGGCGAACGTGTGGCGCTGCTGTTCTCGCGGTGCGCCGAGGCGATCGTGGCGATGGTCGCGGTGGTCAAAACCGGTGCGGCGTACCTGCCCATCGACCCGGCACACCCGGCGGCGCGCATCGAGTTCATGCTCACCGATGCGGCGCCCATGGCTGCGATCACGACGGCCGGGCTGGCCGAGCGGCTCGACGGGTTCGACCTGTTGGTCATCGACGTCGACGACCCGCGCACTGACGGCTACCCGTCCACGGACGTGTCGGTGCCGGCACCCGATGACATCGTCTACATGATCTATACGTCGGGCACCACCGGTGTTCCCAAGGGCGTAGCCATCAGCCACTACAACGTCACCCAGCTCATGGGGTCTCTGGACCCGAAATTGGCTGCGCCGGGACAGGTTTGGTCGCAGTGGCACTCCTATAGCTTCGACATCTCCGGCTGGGAGATCTTCGGCGCCCTCCTGCACGGCGGCCGCCTGGTGGTGGTGCCCGAGTCGGTGGCCAGTTCGCCGGAAGCATTCCATGCCTTGCTCGTCGCCGAAAACGTGAGTGTCTTGTGTCAGACCCCGTCGGCGGCGGGAATGCTCTCGCCCGAAGGTTTGGATTCGGTGACCCTCCTAGTAGGCGGCGAGGCCTGCCCGACCGACCTCGTCGATCGCTGGGCCACCGGAAACGTGATGATCAACGAGTACGGCCCGACCGAGACGACGATGTGGGTGGCCCTCAGTGCGCCGCTGACAGCGGGGTCGGGTGTCGTGCCGATCAGCCCGCCGGTGCCCGGGGCGGCGTTCTTTGTGCTGAACGGGTGGTTGCAACCCGTGCCCGCCGGGGTGGTCGGCGAGTTGTATGTGGCGGGTCCTCAACTGGCGTGCGGGTATGTGCGCCGGGCAGGTTTGACCGCATCGCGGTTCGTCGCCTGCCCATTCGGAGGCCCCGGCGCGCGGATGTATCGCACCGGCGACCTGGTGTATTGGAACGCCGACGGGCAACTGCACTATCTGGGCCGAACCGACGAGCAGGTGAAGATCCGCGGGCATCGCATCGAGCTCGGCGAAGTTCAGGCGGCGATCGCTGGGCTGGACGGCGTGGAGCAGGCGGTGGTGATCGCGCGCGAGGACCGCCCCGGCGACAAGCGCCTGGTGGGCTACGTCACCGGAACAGCAGACCCGAGCCGAGATACGCAGCGCCGCTGGCCGAGCGGCTGCCGGGCTACATGGTTCCGTCCGCCGTGGTGGCGTTGGATGCGTTGCCATTGACGGTCAACGGCAAACTCGACAAGCGCGCGCTGCCGGCACCGGAGTATCAGGATGTCGATCGGTACCGCGCGCCGGCCACCCCCACGGAGGAGATCCTGGCCGGCATCTACGCCGAGGTATTGGGCGTGGAGCGGGTGGGGGTCGATGACTCGTTCTTCGATCTGGGCGGGGACTCGTTGTTGGCGATGCGGGTGATCGCCGCAGTCAACACCAGCCTGGATGCCGGACTTGCGGTGCGCTCCTTGTTCGAGGCGCCATCGATTGCCGAGCTGGCGCCCCGTATCGGTGCAGACGCGCGGAAGCGCAAGCCGTTGGTGGCTGGTGAGCGGCCCCCGGTGGTTCCCTTGTCGTTCGCGCAGAATCGGTTGTGGTTCCTGAGCCAGTTCGAGGGCGGGGTCGCGACGTACAACATACCGACCGCCTTCCGGCTCTGCGGGGCGCTCGATGTCGAGGCGCTGGGCGCAGCCCTCGACGATGTGATCGCCCGCCACGAATCGCTGCGGACTGTATTCCCGGATATCGACGGTGTGCCGTTCCAGCAGGTGCTGCCCGCGGTGCCGGGGATGTGGTGGCGCGACGCGGCGGTGGTGTCGTTGTCAGAGCAGGATGTGGCCGCTGAGTTGGTGGCGCTGGCGGGCCATCGGTTTGATTTGTCAGCGGAGATCCCGATTCGGGCGCAGATCTACTCGGTGGGGCCCGAGCAGCATGTGGTGGGAATTGTGGTGCACCACATCGCTTTTGATGGCTGGTCACTGGCTCCGATGGTCCGCGATGTGGGCGAGGCGTACCAGGCGCGGAGCCAGGGCCTGCGCCCCGCGGTGGACGCCGTTGGCTGTGCAGTACGCGGACTACACGCTGTGGCAACACGAGTGGTTGGGGGCAGAATCTGATCCCGACAGTGTGATCTCCGGGCAGTTACGGCTACTGGCGGGAGGAGTTGGCCGATCTGCCAGAGGTGGTGTCGCTGCCGGCCGATCGGCCCCGCCCGCCGCTGCCAAGTTACCGCGGCGATGAGGTAGAGGTACGCATCGACCCGCAGCTGTGGGCGGGGGTCAAGTCGGTAGCGGCGGCGCATAACGCGACGCCCTCGATGGTCTTGCAGGCGGTCGTGGCGGTTGTTTTGCACCGGGCCGGGGTCGGCGACGACGTGGTGTTGGGCACCCCGATCGCGGGACGATCTGATGCGGCGCTCGATGATCTGGTCGGCTTCTTCGTCAACACATGGGTGTTGCGCGTAGGCGTCAGCGCTGCGCATCGGTTCACCGACGTGCTCGAGGAGGTGCGTCAGAAGGCGCTAGACGCCTACGGCAACCAGGACGTGCCGTTCGAGCGGCTGGTCGAGCAGCTCAACCCGGTGCGCTCCACGGCGCATCATCCACTGTTCCAGGTGCTCATGGTCTTTCAGAACAATGCGCGCCCCGACCTGGTGTCCATCGAGGGGGGCAGCGTTGAACAGCTGCCGGTGGCCACCCGCACCGCCAGATTCGACCTGGATATCGAACTCGGCGAGGTGGCGACCGAAGATCTGGCCGCGCCGATGGCCGCCGGGGCGGTGTTGTATGCCACGGATTTGTATGACCGAGCCACCATCGAGCGGTTGGTCACCTGGTTCGGGCGGGTGATCGAAGCCGTCGTGGCGGATGCGTCGGTGGTACTGGGCGATGTGCCGTTGCTGGACGGCGATGAGCTCGACCTCGTGTCGAGATGGTCTGGCGCTGGTGTTACGGCACCGGTGGGCGTGGCACCGGAGTTGCTGGTTGCCGCGGTGGCCGCCGACCCGGACGGGGTGGCGGTGGTCGACGGGGCGAGAGAACTGTCGTATCGCGAGCTTGACGAGTGGTCGACACGGTTAGCGCGGCTGCTGATCGAGGCCGGCGTGGGTCCAGAACGCGCGGTGGGCGTGGCGATGGAACGGTGCGCCGAGCTGGTGGTGGCGTGGTGGGCCCTGATGAAGGCCGGTGGAGCCTACGTGCCGGTGGATCTGGACTACCCCGTCGAGCGCATCGCCACGGTGTTGGACGCCGTGGACGCCGTGTGTGTATTGACGAACGGCGCCGACGCTGTGGCCGGAGCCGGGGCGCGCCCGGTGCTGCGGGTGGACTCCCTGGACGTGGCCGGTCGGTCCGCGGAGGCGATTACCGATGCCGATCGGCTGGCACCGCTGGCGGTGGACACCACCGCCCACGTGATCTTCACGTCGGGATCCACCGGTGTCCCCAAAGGGGTTGCGGTCAGCCACGCCGGTCTATTGGGAGTGGCTGCGCTGCATCAAGTATTCGGGATGGATGCGGACACGCGGCTGCTGATGGTGGCATCGCCGACCTTCGATGTGTCGGTCGGCGAAATCTTGTTGGCCGTGGGATCCAGGGCAGCCTTGGTGGTGGTGCCACCGGACGCATATGCGGGCGAGCCGTTAACAAGGTTGTTGGAAAACCAGCAGGTCAACGCGGCGGCACTCACTCCGACGGTACTGTCGACGCTGGATCGGGACCGGCTTGAACCGGGTGGACACGCTGCTCACCACGGGTGAGGCCTGCCCGACAGAATTGGCGGCCGCCTGGGCGCGCGGCCGACGGATGTTCAATGCCTACGGCCCCACCGAGACGACCGTCTGGGCTACGTGCAGTGCGCCGCTGACGGCCGGTCAGCCGGTGGGCATCGGCGCCCCGATCGCCGGCGTGTCGGCGCTGGTGCTTGACGCACGGCTGAAGCCGGCTCCGATCGGGGTGGTCGGCGAGCTGTACCTGGGTGGACCCGCGCTGGCGCATGGCTATCTGGGCCGGCCGGACTTGACCGCGGATCGGTTTGTGGCCAATCCCTTTGGGGGCCCGGCTTCACGTATGTACCGCACAGGTGATTTGGTGCGCTGGACCCGTACCGGGACCGTGGACTATCTGGGCCGTGTCGACACGCAGATCAAACTCCGCGGACAACGCATCGAATTGGGCGAAATCGAGAACTCCCTGCTGGCGTGCCCGCAGGTCACTCAGGCCGCCGCCACCGTGCACCACGGCAATGCCGGCACCCACCTGATCGCCTACATCACGCTCGAGCACACCACCACCGCCGACCATGACGCCGAAACCGTCGAACAGTGGCAACAGGTGTACGACGACCTGTACGCCGCTGACCCAGCGTCCGGGTTCGGTATGGATTTTCGGGGTTGGCGCAGCAGCTTGACCGGCGACGCCATACCGCTCGAGGACATGCAGGAATGGCGTTCGGCGGCAGTGGATCGAATCATGGCCCTGCAGCCGCGACGGGTCCTGGAGATCGGCGCCGGCTCGGGGCTGGTGCTGTCGCAGGTCGCTCCGCACTGCGAGCACTATGTCGCCACCGACTTTTCGGCGCTGGCGATCGACAATTTGGCCCGCTTGCTCGAGCAGCTGCAGATCCCGTGGCGCGATCGGGTCGAGTTGCTGACCCAACCGGCCGATGTCACTGAAAACCTATCGCCGAGTTACTTCGACACGGTCATTCTCAACTCGGTCGTCCAGTACTTTCCCAACGCGGCATATTTGGTCGAGGTCATCGATAAAGCCTTGGATCTGCTGGCACCGGGCGGGGCACTGTTTATCGGCGACGTGCGTAACCACACCCTGCAGAGCGCATTCCACACCGCAGTCGCGCTCGGCCGGACGAACACGTCCGACGCCGCCGAGATCCGGCAGCGAGTGCAGCGTTCCATGGTCAGTGAAGCCGAATTGCTGTTAGCCCCAGAGTTTTTCACCATCTGGGCCGCCGACCACTCGTCAGTGGCCGGACTTGACATCCAAGTCAAACGCGGGTGGGCCGACAACGAGCTGAACCGCTACCGCTACGACGTCATCGTCCGCAAGGATCCCGCGCCCGTACGGTCACTGGCCGACGCCCCCGTTTGGCCGTGGACCGGTTGCGCAGGCCTTCATGGACTTGCAGGAGCAACTGACATCCGAGCAGCCCGCCGTCATCCGCATCGCCGGAATCCCGCGCACCGGGCTCGTCACCGATGTCCATGTCGAAGACGCGCTGGCGGCCGGGCTACCCGTGGCCGATGCACTCGCTCAAGCGATGTCCGCAACCCCTGAGACGGCCACGCCGGAACAATTGCATCAACTGGGTGAAACCACCGGCTATCAGGTCGCCGTCACCTGGGGCGCCGAACCCGGCACGGTGGACGCCGTCTTCATCCACCCGCAGCAGGCCACACCGCTGACCGATCTGTACCTGCCCTCCGCCGGAGCGCGCCAACGCATCACCCACGCGAACGATCCCGACACCAACGCCAAGCTCACTGAGGTGCGTCAACAATTGAGCGCGCGGTTGCCCGACTACATGGTGCCCTCGCAGATCGTGGTGCTGGCCGAGTTCCCGTTGACCTCTTCGGGCAAAATCGATCGCAAGGCCCTGCCGGCGCCGGTGTATGCCGCCACACCCTTCCGAGCGCCGCAGACAGATACCGAGGAGTTGCTGGCCGGTATTTATGCGCAGGTGTTGGGTGCGGATCGTGTCGGGGTCGATGACTCGTTCTTTGATCTGGGTGGGGATTCGCTGTTAGCGATGCGGGTGATCGCGGCGGTCAACGCCGGCTTGAATACCAATCTTTCGGTGCGCGCTTTGTTTGAGGCGCCGACGGTTGCGCAGTTGGCGCCTCGTGTGGGTGCGGGTGCGGGTGGTCTGGAGCCGTTGGTGCCGGTGGAGCGGCCCGCGGTGGTGCCGTTGTCGTTTGCGCAGAATCGGTTGTGGTTTATCGATCAGTTGCAGGGGCCCTCGCCGATGTACAACATGGCGGTGGCGTTGCGGTTGTCTGGGCGTGTTGATGCCGAGGCGCTGGGTGCGGCGCTGGCCGATGTGGTGGATCGGCATGAAAGTTTGCGGACGTGTTTCCGGCGGTTGAGGGGATTCCGCAGCAGTTGGTGGTGCCCAGTGCGCAGGCCGATTTCGGCTGGCAGGTCATTGATGCCAGTGGCTGGCCGGAAGGCCGGCTTCAGGAGGCCATCGGTGCTGACGGTGCGTTACCCGTTTGACCTGGCGACGGAGATTCCGTTGCGGGCTCAGCTGTTCCGTGTCGCTGAGGACGAGCATGTGTTGGTGGCGGTGGTGCACCATATCGCCGCTGATGGGTGGTCGGTCAATCCGTTGGTGGCTGATTTGGGTGTGGCTTATGCCAGCCGGGCTGCCGGGCAGGTTCCTGGCTGGGAGCCGTTGCCGGTGCAGTATGTCGATTACACGTTGTGGCAGCGCGCGCAGTTGGGTGAGATCGAAGACGGCGAGAGCCGTATTGCTGCGCAGTTGGCGTATTGGCAGGAGGCGTTGGCGGGGCTGCCTGATCGCTTGCAGTTGCCCACGGATCGGCCGTATCCGCCGGTGGCCGATTACCACGGCGCCACGGTGGCCGTGGATTGGTCGGCGGAGCTCCAGCAGCGGGTGGCCCGGGTGGCGCGCCAGTACAACGCGACCAGTTTCATGGTGGTGCAGGCGGCCTTGGCGGTGTTGTTGTCCAAGCTCAGTGCCAGCAGTGATGTGGCGGTGGGGTTCGCGATTGCCGGGCGTGGTGACCCGGCGCTGGATGGCTTGGTGGGTTTTTTCGTCAACACGTTGGTGTTGCGGGTGAATTTGGCCGGCGATCCCACGGTGGCTGAGTTGCTGGGCCAGGTGCGTGGGCGCAGCTTGGCTGCCTACGAGCACGAGGACGTGCCTTTTGAGGTGTTGGTGGATCGGCTTAATCCCACCAGAAGCCTCACCCATCACCCGTTGGTGCAGGTGTTGTTGGCCTGGCAGAACTTCGCCGGGCAGGACAGCGACCCTGCCGCCGGGCTGGCGTTGGGTGACCTTGAGGTCACGCCGCTGCCGGCGGACACCCAGACCGCTCGGATGGACTTGAGTTTTACCCTTGGGGAACGCTGGGGCAAGACCGGTGAGGCCGCTGGAATCAGTGGGGCTGTGGAGTTTCGCACCGATGTGTTTGATGCGGCCAGTATCGAGACGCTGATCGAGCGGTTGGAGCGGGTGTTGGTGGCGATGACCGCCGACCCGATGCGGCCGCTGTCGTCGGTGGATGTGCTCGATGAGGTTGAGCAGGCCCGCCTGGATGTGTGGGGCAACCGGGCGGTCTTGACGCAAGTGGCGCCGCTGACGGCGTCGATTCCTGCTGTGTTCGCCGAGCAGGTGGCCCGTACGCCCGAGGCGGTGGCGTTGAGCTGCGGTGGGCGTTCGTGGACTTATCGCGAGCTTGATGAGGCCGCTAATCGGTTGGCGCACTTGTTGGTTGCTCACGGTGCGGGTCCGGGTGAGCGTGTGGCACTGCTGTTCTCCCGTTCCGCTGAGGCGATCGTGGCGATGCTGGCGGTGCTCAAAACCGGGGCGGCCTACCTGCCGATCGACCCGATACACCCTGAGGCGCGCATCGATTTCATGCTTGCCGACGCCGCGCCGATTGCCGTCCTCACCACCGGGCTGACCGACCGACTGGACCGGGATGACGTATTGGTCATCGATGTCGACGACCACCGGATCGAGACCCAACCAAGCATCGCATTGCCGGAGCCATCGGCGGACAACATCGCCTACCTCATCTACACGTCCGGCACCACTGGCACCCCGAAGGGCGTGGCCGTCGCCCACCACAACGTCACGCGGCTGCTGGAGGTACTGAACGCTGACTTGGAGCTATCGCCAGGACAGGCATGGGCACAGTGTCACTCGTTGGCCTTCGACTTCTCGGTGTGGGAAATATGGGGTGCGCTGCTGCACGGCGGGCGGCTGGTGCTGGTGCCCGATTCGGTGGTCCGCTCGCCGGACGACCTGCATAGCTTGCTGGTCGCTGAACAGGTCAGCGTGCTGAGCCAGACCCCCTCGGCGTTTTATGCGCTGCAAACCGCTGATGCGGTGCGACTGGAGCACGCTGGCCAGCTCAAGCTCGACGCTGTGGTGTTCGGCGGTGAAGCGCTGGAACCTCAGCGCCTGGGCACGTGGTTGCAAAATCACCCGAGGTTGCCGCGGCTGGTCAATATGTACGGCATCACTGAGACCACGGTGCATGCCTCTTTGCGGCAGATCATCCAGGGCGATGTCGACAGTCCTGCGAGCCCCATCGGGGTCCCGTTGGCTCATCTTGGCTTTTTTGTGCTGGACGGATGGTTGCGACCGGTTCCGGCGGGAGTAGTCGGAGAGTTGTACGTAACCGGCGCCGGGCTCGCGTACGGGTACGTGGGCCGGGCCGGGTTGACCGCCACGCGGTTTGTGACCTGCCCCTTCGGGGGGTCCGGGCAGCGGATGTATCGCACCGGGGATCTGGTGTTCTGGGGCGCTGATGGGCAGTTGCGGTATTTGGGTCGCGCTGATGAGCAGGTCAAGATCCGCGGGTATCGCATCGAGCTGGGTGAGGTGCAGGCGGCGTTGGCCGGTTGCGATGGGGTGGAGCAGGCGGTGGTGATCGCCCGTGAGGACCGCCCCGGTGATAAGCGGCTGGTGGGGTATGTGACCGGGGCAGCCGACCCGGCCAAGATTCGCACCGCAGTGGCCGAGCGATTGCCGGCCTACATGGTTCCCGCCGCCGTCGTGGTGATCGATGCGCTGCCGCTGACCCCTAACGGCAAACTCGACAGGCGCGCGTTACCGGCACCGGAATACACCGGTATGGACAGCTTCCGCGCCCCGGCCACTCTTACCGAGGAGATGCTGGCCGGTATTTATGCGCAGGTGTTGGGTGCGGATCGTGTCGGGGTCGATGACTCGTTCTTTCATCTGGGTGGGGATTCGCTGTCGGCGATGCGGGTGATCGCCGCGATCAACAAATCCTTCGATGCTGACCTACCGGTGCGCGCTTTGTTTGAGGCGCCGACGGTTGCGCAGTTGGCGCCTCGTGTGGGTGCGGGTGCGGGTGGTCTGGAGCCGTTGGTGCCGGTGGAGCGGCCCGCGGTGGTGCCGTTGTCGTTTGCGCAGAATCGGTTGTGGTTTATCGATCAGTTGCAGGGGTCCTCGCCGATGTACAACATGGCGGTGGCGTTGCGGTTGTCTGGGTGTGTTGATGCCGAGGCGCTGGGTGCGGCGCTGGCCGATGTGGTGGATCGGCATGAAAGTTTGCGGACGTCGTTTGTGGCGGTTGAGGGGATTCCGCAGCAGTTGGTGGTGCCCAGTGCGCAAGCCGATTTCGGCTGGCAGGTCATTGATGCCAGTGGCTGGCCGGAAGGCCGGCTTCAGGAGGCCATCGGTGTGACGGTGCGTTACCCGTTTGACCTGGCGACGGAGATTCCGTTGCGGGCTCAGCTGTTCCGTGTCGCTGAGGACGAGCATGTGTTGGTGGCGGTGGTGCACCATATCGCCGCTGATGGGTGGTCGGTCAATCCGTTGGTGGCTGATTTGGGTGTGGCTTATGCCAGCCGGGCTGCCGGGCAGGTTCCTGGCTGGGAGCCGTTGCCGGTGCAGTATGTCGATTACACGTTGTGGCAGCGCGCGCAGTTGGGTGAGATCGAAGACGGCGAGAGCCGTATTGCTGCGCAGTTGGCGTATTGGCAGGAGGCGTTGGCGGGGCTGCCTGATCGCTTGCAGTTGCCCACGGATCGGCCGTATCCGCCGGTGGCCGATTACCACGGCGCCACGGTGGCCGTGGATTGGTCGGCGGAGCTCCAGCAGCGGGTGGCCCGGGTGGCGCGCCAGTACAACGCGACCAGTTTCATGGTGGTGCAGGCGGCCTTGGCGGTGTTGTTGTCCAAGCTCAGTGCCAGCAGTGATGTGGCGGTGGGGTTCGCGATTGCCGGGCGTGGTGACCCGGCGCTGGATGGCTTGGTGGGTTTTTTCGTCAACACGTTGGTGTTGCGGGTGAATTTGGCCGGCGATCCCACGGTGGCTGAGTTGCTGGGCCAGGTGCGTGGGCGCAGCTTGGCTGCCTACGAGCACGAGGACGTGCCTTTTGAGGTGTTGGTGGATCGGCTTAATCCCGACCAGAAGCCTCACCCATCACCCGTTGGTGCAGGTGTTGTTGGCCTGGCAGAACTTCGCCGGGCAGGATAGCGACCCTGCCGCCGGGCTGGCGTTGGGTGACCTTGAGGTCACGCCGCTGCCGGCGGACACCCAGACCGCTCGGATGGACTTGAGTTTTACCCTTGGGGAACGCTGGGGCAAGACCGGTGAGGCCGCTGGAATCAGTGGGGCTGTGGAGTTTCGCACCGATGTGTTTGATGCGGCCAGTATCGAGACGCTGATCGAGCGGTTGGAGCGGGTGTTGGTGGCGATGACCGCCGACCCGATGCGGCCGCTGTCGTCGGTGGATGTGCTCGATGAGGTTGAGCAGGCCCGCCTGGATGTGTGGGGCAACCGGGCGGTCTTGACGCAAGTGGCGCCGCTGACGGCGTCGATTCCTGCTGTGTTCGCCGAGCAGGTGGCCCGTACGCCCGAGGCGGTGGCGTTGAGCTGCGGTGGGCGTTCGTGGACTTATCGCGAGCTTGATGAGGCCGCTAATCGGTTGGCGCACTTGTTGGTTGCTCACGGTGCGGGTCCGGGTGAGCGTGTGGCACTGCTGTTCTCCCGTTCCGCTGAGGCGATCGTGGCGATGCTGGCGGTGCTCAAAACCGGGGCGGCCTACCTGCCGATCGACCCGGCGCTGCCGGTGGCCCGGATCGATTTCATGCTTGCCGACGCCGCGCCGATTGCCGTCCTCACCACCGGGCTGACCGACCGACTGGACCGGGATGACGTATTGGTCATCGATGTCGACGACCACCGGATCGAGACCCAACCAAGCATCGCATTGCCGGAGCCATCGGCGGACAACATCGCCTACCTCATCTACACGTCCGGCACCACTGGCACCCCGAAGGGCGTGGCCGTCGCCCACCACAACGTCACGCAGTTGGTGCAATCACTTGAGGCGGGCCTGCCGGAGGGCGGCGTGTGGTCGCAATGGCATTCTTACGCCTTCGACGTCTCTGTGTGGGAGATCTTCGGTGCACTGTGCAACGGTGGCCGGCTGGTGGTGGTGCCCGAGTCCGTCGCTCGTTCGCCGGAAGACTTCCACGCCTTGTTAAGAGCAGAACAGGTCAGCGTCTTCAGCCAGACCCCCTCCGCCGTCGGGGTGATCTCACCGGAGGGGTTGGATTCGACGGCACTTGTGGTGGCCGGTGAGGCCTGCCCACCCGAGCTGGCGGATCGCTGGGCGGCCAGAGGCACGATGATCAACGCCTACGGCCCGACCGAGGCCACGGTCTATGCGGCGATGAGCGCACCGCTGACCGCCGGCTCGGATGTGGTGCCGATCGGTTCTCCCGTGTCGGGGGCGGCGTTGTTCGTGCTGGATGCGGTGCTGCGCCGGGTGCCGGCAGGCGTCATCGGTGAGTTGTATCTGGCTGGCCGCGGTGTGGCCTCCGGATATGTGGGCCGGGCCGGGTTGACGGCATCGCGGTTTGTGGCGTGTCCGTTCGGCGGCCCCGAGGCGCCCGAAGCACGGATGTATCGCACCGGTGATCTGGTGCGGTGGGGCGCTGATGGGCAGTTGCAGTATTTGGGTCGCGCTGATGAGCAGGTCAAGATCCGCGGGTATCGCATCGAGCTGGGTGAGGTGCAGGCGGCGTTGGCCGGTTGCGATGGGGTGGAGCAGGCGGTGGTGATCGCCCGTGAGGACCGCCCCGGTGATAAGCGGCTGGTGGGGTATGTGACCGGGGCAGCCGACCCGGCCAAGATTCGCACCGCAGTGGCCGAGCGATTGCCGGCCTACATGGTTCCCGCCGCCGTCGTGGTGATCGATGCGCTGCCGCTGACCCCTAACGGCAAACTCGACAGGCGCGCGTTACCGGCACCGGAATACTCCGAAGTCGATCGTTATCGTGCTCCCGCCACCGTGACCGAGGAAATCTTGGTTGGTATCTACGCTCAGGTGCTCGGACTGGAGCGGGCGGGGATCGATGACTCGTTCTTCGATCTGGGCGGGGATTCGCTGTCGGCGATGCGGGTGATCGCCGCCATCAACAAATCCTTCGATTCCGGACTTCCGGTGCGCGCCCTGTTCGAGGCGCCCTCGGTCGCCCAGTTGGCCCCCCGGATCGAGCAGGGTGCCGGGGTGGAACCGTTGGCGGCGGTGGAGCGGCCCGCGGTGGTGCCGTTGTCGTTTGCGCAGACCCGGTTGTGGTTTATCGATCAGTTGCAGGGGCCCTCGCCGATCTACAACATGGCCGTCGGGTTGCGGCTGCGCGGGCGGCTTGACGCCGACGCGCTGGGTGCGGCGCTGGCCGATGTGGTGGATCGGCATGAAAGTTTGCGGACGTCGTTTGTGGCGGTTGAGGGGATTCCGCAGCAGTTGGTGGTGCCCAGTGCGCAAGCCGATTTCGGCTGGCAGGTCATTGATGCCAGTGGCTGGCCGGAAGGCCGGCTTCAGGAGGCCATCGGTGTGACGGTGCGTTACCCGTTTGACCTGGCGACGGAGATTCCGTTGCGGGCTCAGCTGTTCCGTGTCGCTGAGGACGAGCATGTGTTGGTGGCGGTGGTGCACCATATCGCCGCTGATGGGTGGTCGGTCAATCCGTTGGTGGCTGATTTGGGTGTGGCTTATGCCAGCCGGGCTGCCGGGCAGGTTCCTGGCTGGGAGCCGTTGCCGGTGCAGTATGTCGATTACACGTTGTGGCAGCGCGCGCAGTTGGGTGAGATCGAAGACGGCGAGAGCCGTATTGCTGCGCAGTTGGCGTATTGGCAGGAGGCGTTGGCGGGGCTGCCTGATCGCTTGCAGTTGCCCACGGATCGGCCGTATCCGCCGGTGGCCGATTACCACGGCGCCACGGTGGCCGTGGATTGGTCGGCGGAGCTCCAGCAGCGGGTGGCCCGGGTGGCGCGCCAGTACAACGCGACCAGTTTCATGGTGGTGCAGGCGGCCTTGGCGGTGTTGTTGTCCAAGCTCAGTGCCAGCAGTGATGTGGCGGTGGGGTTCGCGATTGCCGGGCGTGGTGACCCGGCGCTGGATGGCTTGGTGGGTTTTTTCGTCAACACGTTGGTGTTGCGGGTGAATTTGGCCGGCGATCCCACGGTGGCTGAGTTGCTGGGCCAGGTGCGTGGGCGCAGCTTGGCTGCCTACGAGCACGAGGACGTGCCTTTTGAGGTGTTGGTGGATCGGCTTAATCCCACCAGAAGCCTCACCCATCACCCGTTGGTGCAGGTGTTGTTGGCCTGGCAGAACTTCGCCCGGCAGGACAGCGACGGGGTCGCCGGGCTGGCGTTAGGCGATGTGGAGGTGACGGCGCTGCCGGTCGAGACTCACACCGCCCGTATGGATTTGACGTTCTCCCTGGGGGAGCGCTGGACCCAGGCAGGTGAGCCCGCCGGGATCGGCGGAGAGGTGGCATTCCGCACCGACGTGTTCGACGCGGCCAGTATCGAGACGCTGATCGAGCGGTTGGCGCGGGTGCTGATGGCGTTGATTGACGAGCCCAGCCGCCGGCTGTCAACGGTGGACGTGCTCGACGAGGCTGAGCAGGCCCGGTTGGACGAGATCGGCCACCGGGCGGTGTTGACCCAGCCCGCGCCGGTGCCGGTGTCGATTCCGGCGTTGTTCGCCGCGCGCGTGGCCGAAACACCGGATGCGGTGGCGCTGAGTTTCGGCAAGCACACTTGGACATACCGGGAACTGGACGAGGACGCTAACCGACTAGCGCACTTGCTCGTTGGCTATGGTGTGGCTCCTGGGTCTGTGGTGGGTTTGCTCCTGGAGCGCTCCGCCCAGGCTGTTATCGCGATTTTGGCTGTGCTGAAGACCGGCGCGGCTTACCTGGCGATCGACCCCGCGCTGCCGGCAGCCCGGATCGGCTTTATGCTTGCCGATGCCGCGCCGATTGCCGCGCTCAGCACGCAACGGTTGGCCGGCCTGCTGGACGCGCATGATCTGCTGGTAATCGATGTAGATGACCCTGCGCTGGACACTCAGCCCAGCACCCCGTTATCGGCGCCGGCACCCGATGACCTCGCTTACATCATCTACACCTCCGGCACGACGGGTGTTCCGAAGGGAGTGGCGGTTAGCCACCACACGGTGACGCAGATGATGGGTGCGCTACCCGAAGATCTGCCGTTGTCAGGGGTATGGACGCAGTGGCATTCCTTGGGCTTTGATGTTTCGGTCCAAGAGATTTGGGGCGCACTGTTACATGGAGCTCGGCTGGTAGTGGTGCCAGACGAGGTGGTGCGCTCGCCGGAGGACTTTCATGCCCTGCTGGTTGTCGAGCAGGTCAGTGTCTTAAGCCAGACACCCTCAGCATTGGGGGTGTTGTCACCGCAGGGCGCGGATGCCGTTGAGTTGCTCATTATGGGCGGCGAGCCCTGCCCGGCCGAGCTGGTGGATCGGTGGGCACCGGGTCGGTTGATGATCAACGTCTGCGGCCCGACTGAGACGTCGATGTTCGCGGCGATGAGTGCGCCGCTGCTACCGGGATCCGGTGTGCCGCCGATCGGGTCTCCGGTGCCGGGCGCGGCATTCTTTGTACTGGATCAGTGGTTGCGGCCCGTTCCCGTAGGCGTCGTCGGGGAATTGTATGTGGCAGGTCGGCTGGGGTGCGGGTATGTGCGCCGGCCGGGGTTGACCGCGTCGCGGTTTGTGGCGTGTCCGTTCGGTCGGGTCGAGGCGCCCGAAACACGGATGTATCGCACCGGGGATCTGGTGTGTTGGGGTATCGATGGTCAGCTGCAGCATCTGGGGCGCGCGGATGAGCAGGTCAAGATCCGCGGGTACCGCATCGAGCTCGGCGAGGTCCAGGCCGCGATGAGCGCGCTGGACGGGGTTGCGCAGGCGGTGGTGATCGCCCGTGAGGACCGTCCGGGTGATAAGCGGCTGGTGGGGTATGTGACCGGGACTGCCGATCCGGCGCACATTCGCGCCGCCCTGGCCGAGCGGCTGCCCACCTATATGGTGCCGGCCGCGGTGGTGGCGTTGGGTGCACTGCCGTTAACAGTCAACGGCAAGCTCGACAGGCGCGCCTTGCCGGTACCGGAGTATCAGGATGGTGATCATTACCGCGCCCCGGCCAGCCCCACTGAGGACATCCTGGCCGGGATCTATGCCCAGGTGCTTGGACTCGAGCGGGTCGGAGTCGACGATTCGTTCTTCGAACTGGGTGGGGATTCACTGTCGGCGATGCGGGTGATCGCCGCGGTCAACACCGGGCTGGATGCCAGCCTTTCGGTGCGCGCCTTATTCGAGGCGCCCGCGGTCGCTCAGTTGGCGTCCCGTATCGGTGAAGGGGGCGGTCTGGAGCCGTTGGTGCCGGTTGAGCGGCCCGCAGTGGTGCCGTTGTCATTTGCTCAAACCCGGTTGTGGTTCGTCGACCAGCTGCAAGGTCCGTCAGCGATCTACAACATAGCGGTGGCGTTGCGGTTGGGCGGACACCTTGATGTCGAGGCGTTGGGTGCCGCGCTGGCTGATGTGGTGGACCGCCACGAGAGCCTGCGCACGTTGTTTGTGGCGCCCGAGGGGATCCCCCAGCAGCTGGTGGTGCCGGTGGAACGGGCCGGTTCCGGCTGGGAGGTGGGCGAAGCCACTGGCTGGTCGGAAAGCCGGCTTCAGGAGGCTATCGACACCGCGGTGCGTCGCCCATTTGACCTGGCGACCGAAATCCCATTGCGGGCCCTGCTTTTGCGCGTCGCTGAGGACGAGCATGTGTTGGTGGCGGTGGTGCACCATATCGCCGCCGACGGCTGGTCGGTTAATCCGCTGGTCCGTGATCTGGGGGTGGCCTATGCCAGCCGGTGCGCGGGTCAAGCTCCCGGCTGGGCGGATCTACCGGTGCAGTATGTCGATTACACGCTATGGCAGCGTGTGCAGCTGGGTGATCTCAACGACAGCGACAGCCGAATCGCCGCACAGGTCGCGTATTGGGAACAGGCGCTGGCGGGGTTGCCCGAGCGGCTGGAGCTGCCCACTGATCGGCCGTATCCGCCGGTGGCTGATTATTGCGGCGCCCGGGTGGCGGTGGAGTGGTCGGCGCAGCTGCAGCAGCAGGTCACTCAGGTGGCTCGTGAGCACAACGCGACCAGTTTCATGGTGGTACAGGCCGCCCTTGCTGTCCTGTTGGCCAAACTCAGCGCAAGCAGAGATGTGGCGGTGGGGTTCGCGATTGCCGGGCGGCGTGACCCGGCACTCGATGAGTTGGTGGGCTTCTTCGTCAACACCTTGGTGTTGCGAATCGATTTGTCGGGCGATCCCAGTGTCGGTGAGCTGCTGGGCCAAGTGCGAGCGCGCAGCCTGGCCGCCTACGAACACCAGGATGTGCCGTTTGAGGTGCTAGTTGATCGGCTCAATCCGACTCGAAGCATGACGCATTCCCCGCTGGTCCAGGTGTTATTGGCCTGGCAGAACTTTGCCCGGCAGGAAAGCGATTCCGCCGCCGGGCCGGGCCTGGGGAACTTGCAAGTCACCCCTCTGCCGGTAGACACCCGGACCGCGCGCATGGATCTAACGTTCTCCCTAGGGGAGAACTGGACCGAGGCAGGTGAGCCCGCCGGGATCGGCGGGGAAGTGGAGTTTCGCACCGATGTGTTCGATGCGGCCACCATCGAGGGGCTGATCGGACGGCTGGGGCGCCTGTTGGTCGCGATGACGTCAGATCCCGGACGACGGTTGTCGTCGATGAACGTGCTCGATGAGTACGAACGCATTCGCCTCGATGAGTGGGGCAACCGGACGGCGCTCATCCAGCCTGCGACGGCAGATTCGATTCCCGCGTTGTTTACAGCGCAGGTGGCCCGCACCCCGGAGGCGGTAGCGGTGACCTTTGACGGCCGCGCAATGACGTACCGGGAACTCGACGAGGCCGCGAACCGATTGGCTCACTCGTTGGCCGCGCATGGCGTGGGATCCGGCCAATATGTGGCGCTTCTATTGCCTCGGTCGCCAGAGGCGATCGTGGCGATTTTGGCGGTCCTCAAAACCGGGGCGGCCTATGTGCCGATCGACCCGGCGCTACCGGCAGCCCGGATGCAGTTCATAGTTGCCGATTCCGCGCCAATGGCGGCGATCACCACCGCCGAACTCGGCGACCGGCTGGACGGGCGTGGTCTGCTGACCCTAGACATCAACGACCCCGCATTGGACACGCAGCCCAGCACCGGGTTGGCGGCGCCGGCGCCCTGGGACATCGCCTACCTGATTTACACCTCGGGCACCACCGGTGTGCCCAAGGGAGTGGCTGTCAGCCATCAGAACGTCACCCAGCTGCTAGAGACGCTGGATGAGTATCTGCCGGCGGCGGGAGTTTGGACTCAGTGCCATACGTATGGGTTCGACACGTCGGTGTGGGAAACCTGGACTCCATTGCTTCACGGCGGACGTGTGGTGGTGGTGCCGGAGTCGGTGACACGCTCGCCGGAAGACTTCCATGCCTTATTGGTTGATGAACAGGTCAGCGTGCTCACCCAGACGCCCTCCGCGGTGCGTGTGTTGTCGCCGCAGGGGTTGGAGTCGCTGGCGCTGGTGGTGGCCGGTGAGGCCTGCCCGGCCGAGGTGGTGGACCGTTGGGCGCCCGGACGAGTGATGATCAACGCCTACGGCCCGACCGAGACGACGATGGTGGTGCTGCTGAGTTCGCCGCTGACCCCCGGCTCGGGGGTGGTGCCGATTGGTGCGCCGGTGCCGGGGGCGGCGTTGTTTGTGCTGGATGGGTGGTTGCGGCCGGTGCCGGCCGGTGTGGTCGGGGAGTTGTATGTGGCAGGTCACGGGCTGACGTGTGGCTACCTGGGCCGGGCGGGGTTGACGGGGTCGCGGTTTGTGGCGTGTCCGTTCGGCGGGCCCGGGGACAGGGATGTATCGGACCGGGGATCTGGTGTCCTGGGGTGCCGATGGGCAGTTGCGGTATTTGGGGCGTGCGGATGAGCAGGTCAAGATCCGCGGGTATCGCATCGAGTTGGGTGAGGTGCAGGCCGCGCTGGCTGGGCTGGAGGGGGTTGCGCAGGCGGTGGTGATCGCCCGTGAGGACCGCCTGGGTGATAAGCGGCTGGTGGGGTATGTGACCGGGACGGCCGAGCCGGCTGACCTCCGCGCCGCGCTGGGTGAGCGGTTGCCGGCGTACATGGTGCCGGCCGCGGTGGTGATGTTGGATGGGCTGCCGTTGACGGTCAACGGCAAGTTGGACGTTCGGGCCCTGCCGGCTCCGGAGTATCAGGCCGGTGTTGGTTATCGCGCTCCGGAGGGCGTGGTTGAGGAGGTTTTGGCCGGGATTTATGCCCAGGTGCTCGGTGTGGAGCGGGTCGGGGTGGATGACTCGTTCTTCGAGCTGGGTGGGGACAGTATTTTGTCGATGCAGGTGGTGGCCCGGGCGCGGGCGGCCGGTTTGCTGTGTCGACCGCGCGACATTTTCGTCGAGCAGACCGTGGCGCGGTTGGCGCGGGTGGCGGTGGTGGCCGAGGGTGCGGTCGGTCCGGTTGATGAGGGTGTGGGACCGGTGCTGGCCACTCCGATCATGCGGTGGCTGGAAGCGGTGGAGGGCCCGACCGGGCAGTTCAACCAGACCATGGTGGTGTCGGCCCCGGCTGGGGTGAGCGAAGCCGACGTGGCGGCAGTGTTGCAGGGCTTGGTGGATCGCCACGCGATGTTGCGGCTGCGCGTGGAGGATCACGCGGGTCAGTGGTTGTTGTCGGTGCCCGAGCCTGGCGCGGTGGATGCGCGCTCCTGTCTGCAGTCGGTGGACGTGTTATCCGATGAGGTGTTGGTGGGGGCGCGGTCGCGGTTGGATCCGGCTGCTGGGGTGATGCTTAGTGCGGTGTGGGCGGCCTCGACGGGGCAGTTGGTGTTGATCGTGCACCATTTGGCTGTTGATGGGGTGTCGTGGCGGATCTTGTTGGAAGACCTCAATATCGCCTGGGCCCAGCATCACAGGGGGCAGCCGATTGCGTTGCCGGCGCCGGGGACCTCGTTTGTCCGGTGGGCGGAGTTGTTGGCCGAGCATGCCGAGGCGCCGCAGGTGGTGGACCAGGTTGGGGTGTGGGCTCAGGTGGCCGCGACGCCGGCGGTGCTGCCGGCGGTGCAGCCGCAGCGCGACACGTTCGCCACCGCGGGTCGCCTCTCCACAGAGCTGGACGTGGAGACGACGCGGATGTTGTTGGGGGAGGTGCCCGCGGCGTTTCATGCCGGGGTGCAAGACATGTTGTTGATCGGGTTCGGGTTGGCCGTGGCGGAGTTTGTGGGCACCGGTGGGCCGGTCGGTATTGATGTGGAGGGTCACGGCCGTGATGAGGAGTTGGCGCCCGGGGTGGATTTGACCCGCACGGTGGGCTGGTTTACCAGCAAGTATCCGGTGGCGTTGGCGGTGGGTGGGTTGGACTGGGCGCAGGTCGCCGCCGGGGATGCGGGGTTGGGGGCGCTGATCAAGGACGCCAAAGAGCAGCTGCGTGCCCTGCCCGACGGGCTGACCTACGGGCTGTTGCGGTATTTGAATCCTGCGGTGGAGTTGGGCGGGTCGGATCCGGTGATCGGGTTCAACTATTTGGGACGGCTAGGCGCGGCCGCGGCCGAGGTGTCTGAGGAGTTGTGGCGGATCAGTTCGCAGGGTTTGGCGTTGACCGGGGTGCTCGGGGCGATCCCGATGCCGTTGGCGCATACGGTGGAGCTCAACGCGCTCACCGCGGAAACCGATGCCGGCCCGCAAGTGCATGCCAACTGGTCGTGGGCGCCCTCGGCGCTGGATGAGGCGCAGGTGGCCCGGTTAAGCCAACTGTGGTTTGAGGCGTTGGCCGGGATGTGTGCGCATGTGCGCGCCGGCGGGGGCGGGTTGACGCCCTCGGACATCGTCCCGGCCCGGTTGACTCAGCACCACCTCGACGAACTCGAGCAGCAGCATGGCCAGATCGCTGACGTGTTGCCGCTGACCCCGCTGCAACAGGGACTGCTGTTCCACGCCAACACCACCCAAGGCAGCGACGATGTCTATGCGGTGCAGCTCGACATCACCATCGCTGGTGCCCTTGAATCTCGCCGTGTTCGCGAGGCAGTGCATACGGTGGTGAGTCGCCACCCCCACTTGGTTGCTCGTTTTTGGACCCACTTCGACGAGCCGGTGCAGGTCCTTCCTGCTGACCCGGTGGTGCCGTGGCGGTATGTGGACCTGAGCGGGTCCGAGTTGGATCTTGCTGAGCAGATCCAGGAGATATGTGTCGCCGAACGCGCCGCGGTCTGCGATCTGGCCGAGCAGTCGGCGTTTCGGGCGGCGCTGATCCGGACCGCTCCTGATCGGCACCGGTTTGTGCTCACCAACCACCACATCGTGATGGATGGCTGGTCGCTGCCCATCCTGCTGCAGGAAATCATCGGCAGTTACTTCGATCAGCGGCTGCCCGCGCCTACGCGGTATCGCAGCTTTGTCAGTTGGTTGGCCCGTCAAGATCATGCTGGCGCCGAGATGGCCTGGGCTGAGGTGTTGGCCGGCTTTGAAACCCCGACACTGGTGGCTTCCCCGGGCCGGGCGGACTCGGGGCGGCGAGCCGTTGCGTCCTACCTGTTGTCTGAGCAGACGACGCAAGCACTTAATGAGTTGGCGCGTTCACGCCAGACCACTGTCAATGTCGTGTTGCAGGGCGCTTTTGCGCAGCTGTTGTGTTCGTTGACCGGTCAACACGATGTGGCGTTTGGTACCGCGGTGTCGGGGCGTCCGACCGAGTTGGTCGGTGCGGATTCGATGGTGGGATTGTTGATCAACACGGTGCCGGTGCGGGCCGCCATCAGCGCGTCCACCACCACCGCTGACTTGCTCGATCAGCTGCAACGGGCCCACAACGACACGCTGGAGCACCAGCATCTGGCGCTCGCCGAGATCCACCGGATCAGCGGTCACGACCAGTTGTTCGACACCTTGTTTGTCTACGAGAACTACCCGATTGATACCGCGGCGTTGGCCGGCACTAACGGGTTGGCCATCACCGAGTTCAGCACCCGGGAATACAACCACTACCCGTTGACGGTGGCGGCCCAGCCCGGGCCCGAGTTGGCCCTGCGGGTCGAGTACGACACCGAGGTGTTCGACGCGAACCGCATTGAAGCGCTGATCGAGCGGTTGCAGCGGATGTTGGTAGCCATGACCGCTGACCCCACCCGGCGACTGTCGTCGATCCAGATGCTGAATGTCGCTGAGCATTCCCGCTTGGAGGTGTGGAGCAACCGAGCGGTGTTGACCGAGCCGGCGCCGACTCCGGTGTCGATTCCGGTATTGCTCGCTGCGCAGGTAGGTCGTGCCCCGGAGGCGGTGGCGATCAGCTGCCAGCAGCGGTCGTGGACGTATCGCGAGCTCGATGAGGCCGCCAACCGGCTGGCCCATCTGTTGGCCGACCAGCAAGTGGGTCCGGGCCAGCGCGTCGCAGTGTTATTGCCGCGCTCGGCCGAGGCGGTCGTGGCGATTTTGGCGGTGCTCAAAACCGGGGCGGCTTATGTGCCGATTGACCCGGGGGTGCCGAAGGCGCGCATGGAGTTCGTGGTGGGCGATGCCGCTCCGGTGGCGGTGCTCACCACCGCGGAGCTGCGTTCGCGGCTCGATGGTCACCAGCTGCTGGTCGTCGATATCGACGATTCCCGCATCCCGCGCTATCCGTGCACCGCACTACCGGCGCCGGCGGCTGAGGAGATTGCGTATCTGATTTACACCTCGGGGACGACGGGGGTGCCTAAGGGGGTAGCGGTCCCGCACTGCAATGTCACCCGGCTGTTGGAAACGCTGGATGCCGACGTGCCGGCCGCGGGGGTGTGGACGCAGTGCCACTCGTTGGCCTTCGATTTCTCGGTGTGGGAAGTCTTCGGCGCCCTGCTCGGTGGCGGGCGGCTGGTGATAGTGCCCGACGAGGTGGTGCGGTCCCCCGAAGACCTACACGCGCTGCTGGTCGCCGAACAGGTCAGCGTGTTAAGCCAGACCCCCTCGGCGTTTTATGCGTTGGCCGCCGCTGATGCGCTGTCACCGGAGCTGGGCCACCAGCTCAAGTTGGAGACGGTGGTATTCGGCGGGGAGGCGCTGGAACCGCAGCGGCTGGGTCCCTGGCTGCACCGTCATCCCGGGTTGCCGCGGCTGATCAATATGTATGGCATTACCGAGACCACGGTGCATGCCTCGGTGCGCGAGATCATCGACGCCGATGTGGACAGCGCGGTCAGCCCGATCGGGGTGCCGTTGGCGCACCTCGGGTTCTTTGTGCTAGATGGGTGGTTGCGTCCGGTGCCGGTCGGGGTCATCGGGGAGTTGTATGTGGCCGGCGCGGCGCTGGCGTATGGATATGTGGGCCGGGCTCCGTTGACGGGGTCGCGGTTTGTGGCCTGCCCATTCGGTGCTCCGGGGGCGCGGATGTATCGGACCGGGGATTTGGTGTCCTGGGGTGCCGATGGGCAGTTGCGGTATGTGGGGCGTGCTGATGAGCAGGTCAAGATCCGTGGGTATCGCATCGAGCTCGGTGAGGTCCAGACCGCGTTGGCCGCGGTGGATGGGGTCGAGCAGGCGGTAGTGATCGCCCGCGAGGACCGCCCCGGGGAAAAGCGGCTGGTGGGCTATGTCACCGGGAACGCAGATGCGGCCACCGCACGTGCGCAGCTGACCGAGCGGCTGCCGGGCTATATGGTGCCGGTCGCGGTGGTGCTGATCGATGCGCTGCCGTTGACGGTCAACGGCAAGTTGGATACTCGGGCCCTGCCGGCACCCGAATACAGCGACGTTGATCGTTACCGGGCTCCTGCCGACGCGGTCGAGGAGATTCTGGCCGACATCTACGCCCAAGTGCTCGGGCTGGAGCGGGTCGGAGTCGACGAGTCCTTCTTCGAGCTGGGTGGCGACAGCATTTTGTCGATGCAGGTGGTGGCCCGCGCCCGAGCGGCCGGGGTGCTGTGTCGCCCGCGCGATATCTTCGTCGAGCAGACCGTGGCCAAGCTGGCCCGGGTGGCCAGGGTGGCCGAGGACGAAGCAGGCCCTGTTGATGAAGGTATCGGCTCGGTGGTTGCGACCCCGATCATGCATTGGCTGCGCGACATGGACGGCCCGACCGATCAGTTCAACCAGACGATGGTGGTGCAAGCGCCGGCCGGGGTGACCGAGGCCGACGTGGCGGTGGTCGTGCAGGGCTTGGTGGATCGCCACGCGATGTTGCGGTTGCGCGTCGACGACGACGGCGCCGGGGGATGGTCGCTGCAGGTGCCCGAGCCCGGGTCGGTGGACGCGCGGGCGTGCCTGAAATCAGTGGACGCGTTATCCGATGAGACCCTCGCGGCTGCGACGTCCCGGTTGAATCCGGGCGCCGGAGTGATGCTCAGCGCATTGTGGGTGAACTCCACCCGTCAGCTCGCGCTGATCATCCACCATCTGGCAGTCGATGGCGTGTCCTGGCGGATCTTGCTCGAAGACCTCAACATCGGCTGGGCCCAACATCATAACCGGCAGCCCATAGCCTTGCCGGCACCAGGAACCTCGTTTGCCCGGTGGGCGTCGCTGCTGGATGAATACGCGCGCTCAGCTGAGGTGGTGGAGCAGGCCCAGGCATGGCGGCAAGTGACGGCCACACCGGCCGCGCTGCCCGAAGTGCAGCCCGAGCTGGATACGTTCGCCAGCGCGGGGCACTTGTCGGTGTCGCTAGATGCGGAAACGACCCGGACCGTTCTGGGTGAGGTGCCCGCGGCGCTTCACGCCGGAGTGCAAGACATTCTGTTGATCGCGTTCGGGTTGGCGGTTGCGCAGTTCTTGGGTAACGGCGGCGCGCCGATCAGCATCGACGTGGAAGGCCATGGCCGCGACGAGGAGTTGGCCGCCGATGTGGACTTATCACGCACGGTGGGCTGGTTCACGGCCATATATCCGGTATCGCTGGCCGTCGGTAGGTTGGGCTGGGCGCAAGTGGTGGCCGGTGAGCCCGCGTTGGGCGCGGTGATCAAGGATGCCAAAGAGCAACTGCGCGCCCTTCCCGACCCGCTGACCTACGGACTGCTGCGCTATCTCAACCTCGAGGTCGAGCTGGGCGGGTCAGAGCCGGTGATCGGATTCAACTATCTGGGACGTCTGGGTGCGGCGGCGACAGAGCTCTCCGGTGATTTGTGGCGGATCAGCCACGAAGGTCTGTCGTTGACCGGCGCGACCGCCGCAATACCCGTGGCGCTGGCGCACACGGTGGAGCTCAACGCCGCCACCCTCGATACCGACACCGGCCCGCAACTGCAGGCCAACTGGAGGTGGGCGCAATCGGCCCTCGACAGCATGCAGGTCAGCCGGCTGAGTCAGCTGTGGTTCGAGGCCCTGGCCGGTATCTGTGGGTATGTGCGCGGCGGTGGGGGTGGGCTCACCCCGTCCGATATCGCGCCTGCGCGGCTGAGCCAGCAGCACCTCGACGAACTCGAGCGGCAGTACCGCGTCGCTGACGTGCTGTTGTTGACCCCCTTGCAGCAGGGGCTGCTGTTTCACACGAGCACCGCGCAGGCCAACGACGATCTGTATGCGGTGCAGCTGGAGATCACCGTTGCCGGAGCCCTGGACCAGCACCGATTGCGCGAGGCGGTGCACACGGTGATCAACCGGCATCCAAACCTGACGGCGCGCTTTTGCGCACAGTTCGGCGAGCCGGTGCAAGTCATCCCAGCCGACCCCATGGTTCCCTGGCGGTATGTCGACCTCAGCGGCGACATAGGCGTCGAAGCCCATATCCAGGAAGTTTGTGCTGCCGAACGCGCCGCGGTCTGCAACCTCGCCGACCAGTCGCCTCTTCGGGTCGTGTTGATCCGCACCGCGGACGATCAACACCGGTTTGTGCTGACTAATCACCACATCGTGATGGATGGCTGGTCGCAACCGATTCTGCTGAGGGAAATCATTGGCAGCTACTACGGGCAGCGGTTGCCTGCACCCCCGTCGTATCGGAGCTTTGTTAGTGGCTGGCCGGTAGGGATCGCGCCGCCGCCCAAGCGGCGTGGGGCGAAGTGCTCGCCGATTTTGGCGCTCCGACATTGGTGGGCGCGCCAGGTCGGTCAGGGCGCGGGCGGCGCGGCGTGGAATCGTTCCACGTGCCCGAGGAGACGACGCGGGCACTTGGCGAACTGGCGCGGTCATGCCACACCACCGTCAACATTGTGATGCAGGCGGCCTGGGCGCAGTTACTGATGTGGCTGACGGGCCAGCAAGACGTCGCCTTCGGTACGGCCGTTTCAGGTAGGCCGGCCGAGTTGGCCGACGCGGAATCGATGGTGGGGCTGTTTATCAACACGGTGCCGGTGCGGGCACGCATCACATCGGCAACCACCATCGATAGCCTCCTCGACCAGCTGCAAAGCGCCCACAACCAAACAGTTGAGCACCAGCACTTGGCGCTTAGCGAGATCCACCGCGTCACCGGTCACGACCAATTGTTCGACACCCTGTTCGTGTATGAGAACTACCCGATCGATACCGCCGCGTTGTTAGGAGTCAGCGAGTTGGCCATCACAGAGCTCACCGCCCGCGAGTACAACCACTATCCGCTTTCGGTAATGGCTCTACCGGATCGCGAAATGGGCATCCGCCTCGAGTTCGATACCGATGTGTTCGACACGGTAAGCATTGGGACGCTTGTCGAGCGGTTCCAGCGGGTGTTGGTGGCAATGACCGCCGATTTGGCGCAGCAGTCATGACGGCTAACGTCACACGGCGGTTGTTGTCCCTGGATTTACTCGATGAGGATGAGCACGCCCGCCTCGATGGGTGGGGGAATCGGGCCGCGCTGAGTCAGCCAGATCACGGGGTCGGTGTCGGTTCCGGCGTTGTTTGAGGCGCAGGTGGTCCGCACCCCGGAGGCGGTGGCGCTGAGTTGCGGTGGGCGTTCGTGGACTTATCGCCAGCTGGATGAGGCCGCGAACCGGTTGGCGAACTTGCTGGCCGGTCACGGTGCTGGGCCGGGTGAGTGTGTGGCGTTGCTGTTGTCGCGGTCGGCTGAGGCGATCGTGGCGATTCTGGCGGTGCTCAAGACCGGGGCGGCGTATCTGCCGATCGACCCGGTGTTGCCCACGGCGCGGATCGGGTTCATGGTTGCCGATGCCGCGCCGATCGCCGCACTTACCACGGCGGGGCAGGCCGACCGGCTGGAAGGGCACGATATGGCGGTCATCGATGTCGATGACCCGGTCATCGGTGCCCAATCCAGCACCCCGTTAGCGGGGCCGGACCCCGATGATGTCGCTTATCTGATTTACACCTCGGGCACTACCGGCGTCCCGAAGGGAGTGGCAGTCGCGCATCGCAACGTGACGGGGCTGCTGGGGTCGTTGCATGCCGACCTGGATGCGGGTTGGGGTGTGGTCGCAGTGGCACTCGTTGGCCTTTGATGTGTCGGTGTGGGAGATTTTTGGGGCGTTGTTACACGGTGGCCGGTTGGTGGTGGTGCCCGAAGAGGTCGCCGGCTCGCCGGAAGACTTCCGCGCCGCACTGGTGGCTGAGCGCGTCAGCTGTCCTATGTCAGACCCCGTCTGCGGTGGGGGTGTTATCGGCTGAGGGATTGGAGTCGGCGGCATTAGTGGTGGCTGGTGAGGCCTGCCCGGCCGAGTTGGTCGATCGCTGGGCGCCGGGGCGGGTGATGATCAACGCCTATGGGCCGACCGAGGCGACGATCTATGCGGCGATGAGTTCGCCGTTGATGGCGGGCTCGGGTGTGGTGCCGATCGGCTCGCCGGTGTCGGGGGCGGCGTTGTTCGTGCTGGATGCCGGATTGCGCCGGGTGTCGCCCGGTGTGATCGGGGAATTGTATGTGGCCGGTTCGGGGGTGGCGTACGGGTATGTGGGCCGGGCGGGGTTGACCGCGTCGCGGTTTGTGGCGTGCCCATTCGGTGGTCCGGGGGCGCCGGGAACGCGGATGTATCGAACCGGCGATTTGGTGCGCTGGGGCGCCGATGGGCAGTTGCAGTATCTGGGCCGTGCTGATGAGCAGGTCAAGATCCGCGGGTATCGCATCGAGTTAGGTGAGGTGCAGGCGGCGCTGGCCGGCTGCGATGGGGTGGATCAGGCGGTGGTGATTGCGCGCGAGGACCGCCCGGGCGATAAGCGGCTGGTGGGGTATGTGACCGGGGCCGCCGACCCGGCGAGCACGCGCGCGAGCTGGCTGAGCGGTTGCCGGCGTACATGGTGCCGGCCGCGGTCGTGGTGCTCGAGGCCTTGCCGTTGACGCCCAACGGCAAGCTCGACAAGCGTGCCTTGCCCGCGCCCGGTTACCAGGACGCCGACCATTACCGCGCCCCGGCCACCCTGACCGAGGAGATGTTGGCCGGTATTTACGCCCAGGTGCTGGGGTTGAAGCGGGTTGGGGTAGACGACTCATTTTTCGAGTTGGGCGGGGATTCGTTGTTGGCGATGCGTCTGGTCGCTGCGGTCAACAACGGTCTGCAAGCTCATCTTCCGGTAGGCGCGGTCTTCGAGACGCCCACGGTGGCAGAGTTGGCCCCGCGGATTGGTGGAGATGGGGGTGGGCTGGAGCCGTTGGTGGCCGTGGAGCGGCCGGCGGTAATCCCGTTGTCGTTTGCCCAGAACCGGTTGTGGTTCATCGATCAGTTGCAGGGTCCCTCCCCGATCTACAACATGGCGGTGGCGCTGCGGTTGTCTGGGCGTCTAGATGTTGAGGCGTTGGGCCAAGCGCTGGCCGATGTGGTGGGTCGCCATGAGAGCCTGCGCACGCTGTATGCGGCGGTGGAGGGGATCCCCCAGCAGCTGGTGGTGCCCGTCGAGCGGGCCGATTTGGGTTGGCAGGTCGTTGATGCCAGTGGATGGCCGGAAACCCGGCTGGGTGAGGCCATCGGTACCACGGCGCGTCGCCCGTTTGATTTGGCCATCGAGATCCCGTTGCGGACGCAGCTTTTCCGTATCGCCGACGAGGAGCATGTGTTGGTGGCGGTGGTGCATCATATCGCTGCTGACGGCTGGTCGATCAATCCGCTGGTGCGTGATTTGGGGGTGGCTTATGCCGCCCGGTGTGCGGGGCGGGCTCCCAGTTGGGCGCCGTTGCCGGTGCAGTATGTCGATTACACGTTGTGGCAACGCGCGCAGTTGGGTGATCTGGCCGATAACCACAGCCCGATTGCCGCGCAGCTGGCCTATTGGGAGCAGGCGCTGGCCGGGCTGCCCGAGCGCTTGCAGCTGCCCACCGATCGGCCCTATCCGCCGGCGGCTGATCATCGCGGGGCCCGGGTGGTGGTGGACTGGCCGGCGGAGGTGCAGCAGCGGGTTGCGCGGGTGGGCCGGGAGCACAATGCGACCAGTTTCATGGTGATGCAGGCCGCTTTGGTGGTGCTGTTGGCCAAGCTGGGCGCTACCCGTGATGTGGCGGTGGGGTTCTCGATCGCCGGGCGCCGGGACTCTGCGCTGGATGAGTTGGTGGGGTTTTTCGTCAACTACTTGGTGTTGCGGGTGGATGTGGCCGGTGATCCCAGTGTCGCTGAGTTGCTGGCTCAGGTGCGTCAGCGCAGCTTGGCCGCCTTTGAGCACCAGGATGTGCCGTTTGAGGTGCTGGTGGAGCGGCTCAACCCGACCCGATCCCTGACCCATCATCCGCTGATCCAGGTATTGCTGGCCTGGCTGAACCTTCCTGGGCAAGACGATGATCCCGCCGAGTTGGCCCTGGGTGATCTGCAGGTCACGCCGCTGCCGGCCGACACCCAGACTGCCCGCATGGATTTGGTGTTTTCCCTGTCTGAGCGCTGGACCGAGGCTGGTGAGCCCGCCGGGATTAGCGGGGTGGTGGAGTTTCGCACTGACGTGTTCGACGCGGCCAGCATCGAGGTGCTGATCGAGCGGTTGGGGCGGGTGTTGATGGCGTTGACCGCCGACTCGACACGGCGATTGTCGTCGGTGGATGTGTTGGAGGCCGGTGAGCAGTCCCGGCTGGATGGGTGGGGTAACCGGGCGGTGTTGAACCAGCCCGCACCGCCGGCGCTATCGATTCCGGTGTTGTTCGCCGCGCAGGTGGCCCGTGCGCCGGAGGCGGTGGCGATCAGCTGCGGGGGGAACTCGTGGAGCTATCGCGAGGTTGAGGAGGCCGCTAACCGATTGGCGCACCTGTTGGCCGGCCAGGGGGTGGGCCCCGGCGACGTGGTGGCGCTGTTGTTTGAGCGTTCCGCTCAGGCCATTATCGCGATACTGGCGGTGCTCAAAACCGGGGCGGCTTATTTGCCCATCGATCCTGAGCATCCACGCGCGCGAATCGAGTTCATGCTCGCCGACACCGCGCCGATGGCAGTGATCACCACTACTGATCTGGCGGGGCTGCTAGAGGGCGATGACCTGCTGGTGATCGATGTCAATGACCTATGCATCCAGACCTATCCGTGCACGGGTTTGCCGGCACCGGCCGCTGAGGATATCGCCTACCTGATCTACACCTCGGGCACTACTGGTGTCCCCAAAGGTGTGGCGGTCACTCACCACAACGTCACCCAGCTGCTCGAATCACTAGATGCGTGTCTGACAACGCCGGGGCCGGCACGGGTGTCGACCCAGTGGCATTCGTACGCCTTCGATGCCTCGGTCCGCGAGATTTGGGGGGCGTTGTTTCACGGCGGGCGGCTGGTGGTGGTGCCCGAGTCGGTGACCCGCTCCCCGGACGACTTCTACGCCTTAATGGTGGCCGAACAGGTCAGCGTGCTCACCCTGACCCCGTCGGCAGTGGGGGTGTTCTCGCCTGAGGGTTTGGGATCGGTGGCGTTGGTGGTGGGCGGTGAGGCCTGCCCGGCCGAGGTGGTGGATCGGTGGGCGCCTGGGCGGGTGATGATCAACGCCTACGGTCCGACGGAGACGACGGTGGATGTGGCGATCAGTGCGCCGCTTAGTGCCGGGTCGGGTGCGGTGCCGATCGGGTCGCCGGTGTCGGGGGCGGCGTTGTTTGTGCTGGATGGGTGGTTGCGTCCGGTGCCGGCCGGTGTGATCGGTGAGTTGTATGTGGCCGGTGCCGGGGTGGCGTATGGATATGTGGGCCGGGCCGGGTTGACCGGGTCGCGGTTTGTGGCGTGTGGGTTCGGGGGGTCGGGGGCGCGGATGTATCGCACCGGGGATTTGGTGTGTTGGGGTGCTGATGGGCAGTTGCAGTATGTGGGGCGTGCCGATGAGCAGGTCAAGATCCGCGGGTATCGCATCGAGCTGGGTGAGGTCCAGGCGGCACTTGCTGGGTTGGATGGGGTGGGGCAGGCGGTGGTGGTTGCCCGTGAGGACCGTCCCGGTGATAAGCGTCTGGTGGGGTATGTGACTGGGAACGTGGACCCGGCCGGGACGCGCACCCAGCTGGCCGAGCGGCTACCGGACTATATGGTGCCGGCGGCGGTAGTGGTCATCGACGCGCTGCCGTTGATGGTCAACGGCAAACTCGACAAACGGGCCCTGCCGGCACCGGAGTATCAGGATGGCGGTCGTTACCGCGCCCCGGCCAGTCCCACCGAGGAGATCCTGGCTGGTATCTACGCCCAGGTCCTGGGGCTGGAGCGGGTCGGGGTCGATGAGTCGTTCTTCGAGCTGGGTGGGGACAGCATTTTGTCGATGCAGGTGGTGGCCCGGGCTCGGGCGGCCGGGCTGATGTGTCGGCCGCGCGATATTTTCGTTGAGCAGACCGTGGCCCGGTTGGCCGGGGTGGCCGGGGTGGCCGACGGTGAGGCCGGCACGGTCGATGAGGGTGTGGGCCGGGTGGTCGCAACCCCGATCATGTGCAGGCTGCAGGGCGTGGAGGGCCCGGTTGATCAGTTCAACCAGACGGTCGTGGTGCAGGCCCCGGCGGGGGTGATCGAGGCTGATGTGGTGGTGGTGTTGCAGGCGTTGCTGGATCGGCACGCCATGCTGCGGCTGCGCGTCGAGGATGACGGCGCCGGGGGCTGGTCGTTGCAGGTGCCCGAAGCGGGCTTGGTCGACGCACGGGCTTGCCTGCACACGGTGGAGGTGTTGTCCGAGGAAGCGCTGGTAAGGGCGCGGTCGCGGTTGAACCCAGCTGCCGGGATGATGCTCAGCGCTCTTTGGGTGGCCTCGACCGGCCAGTTGGGGTTGACCATTCACCATTTAGCTGTCGATGGGGTGTCGTGGCGGATCGTGCTGGAAGACCTCAATATCGCTTGGGCCCAGCACCGCAGCGGGCAGCCGATTACCTTGCCGGCGCCGGGGACCTCGTTTGCCCGGTGGGCGGCGCTGTTGGCCGAGCACGCCCACGCCGCGGCGGTGGTGGAGCAGGCCGAGGCGTGGCGGCAGGTGGCGACGGCCCGGGCCGCACTGCCGGCGGTGCAACCTGCGGTGGATACGTTTGCCACGGCCGGGCACTTGTCGGTGTCGCTGGACGCCGATACGACCCGGATGCTGTTGGGTGAGGTGCCCGCGGCGTTTCACGCCGGGGTGCAAGACATTTTGCTGATTGCGTTCGGGTTGGCGTGGGCGCAGTTTTTGGGCAGTGGCGGCGCGCCGATCGGCATCGACGTCGAGGGCCACGGCCGCGATGAGGAGCTGGCCCCCGATGTGGACCTGACGCGCACGGTGGGGTGGTTTACGGCCATCTATCCGGTGTCGTTGGCGGTTGGTGGGCTGGACTGGGCGCAGGTGGTGGCCGGCGAGGCCGCGTTGGGGGCGGTGATCAAAGACGCCAAAGAGCAGCTGCGCGCCCTGCCCGACGGCCTGACCTATGGTCTGCTGCGCTATCTGAACCCCGAGGTGGAGCTGGGCGGGTCGGACCCGGCGATCGGGTTTAACTATCTGGGGCGTCTGGGTGCGGCCGCGGCCGAGGTCTCGGATGATTTTTGGCGGATCAGCCCCGAGGGCTTGTCGTTGACCGGCGCGGCCACGGCGGTGCCGATGCCGTTAGTGCACACCGTGGAGCTCAACGCCGCCACCGCCGACACCGACACCGGCCCGCGCTTGCACGCCAACTGGACGTGGGCGCCATCGGCAGTTGATCACGCAGAGGTGGCCCGGCTGAGCGGGTTGTGGTTTGAGGCGCTGGCCGGTATCTGCGCGCATGTGCGTGGTGGTGGCGGCGGGTTGACACCGTCGGATGTCGCGCCTGCCCGGCTGAGCCAGCAGCAAATCGACGCGCTGCAGCAGCAATATGAGATCGCCGACGTGTTGCCGCTGACCCCCTTGCAGCAGGGGCTGCTCTTTCACGCCAGCACCGCGCAGGGCATCGGCGATGTGTATGCGACGCAGCTGGATTTCACGTTGAGCGGCCCGCTCGACCAGCATCGGCTGCGCGACGCGGTGCACACGGTGATGACCCGGCATCCGAACGTGGCGGCGCGATTCTGCGCACAGTTCGACGAGCCGATACAGGTCATCCCGGCTGATCCGATGGCGCCCTGGCGATATGTCGAGTTGGACGCCGTGAACCCCGACGTCGACGTCGATGAACAGATTCAGCGGATGTGCGCCGCCGATCGCGCCGCCGTCTGCGACCTCGCCGACCAAGTGGCGTTTCGGGCGGCGTTATTCCGCACCGAAGCAGACCGGCACCGGTTTGTGCTCACTAATCACCACATCTTGATGGATGGCTGGTCGAAGTCGATCCTGCTGCAGGAAATCATTGCCAGCTATTACGGACAGCGGCTGCCCACCGCCGTGCCGTATCGCAGCTTTGTGAGCTGGCTAGCCGATCGAGACCTTGACGGCGCCCACGCGGCGTGGCGTGAGGTGTTCGCCGGTTTTGACACCCCCACCCTGGTGGGTCCGCCAGGGCGGTGGCTGGGGCGGCAAGGCGTTGCATCGTCTCGGGTGTCTGAGCAGACCACGCGGGCGCTTAACGAGCTGGCGCGCTCGCACCACACCACCGTCAACATTGTGTTGCAGGGCGCCTTCGCGCAGCTACTGTGCGAGTTGACCGGTCAGCATGATGTCGCCTTCGGCACCGCGGTCTCGGGGCGGCCGGCCGAGTTGGCTGGCGCGGAATCGATGGTGGGCCTGTTGATCAACACGGTGCCGGTGCGGGGACGCATTACGCCGGCAACCACCACCACCGACCTGCTCGACCAGCTGCACAGCGCCCACAACCACACACTGGAGCACCAGCACCTGGCGCTACCCGAGATCTTCCGCGCCACCGGCCACGGCCAATTGTTCGACACCCTTTTCGTGTACGAAAACTACCCGATTGATACTGCCGCGTTGGCCGGTGACCACGAGTTAGCCATCACCGAGTTCACCATCCACCAATCCACCCATTACCCGCTTGCGGTGGTGGTCGGCCCGGGTGACGAACTGGGCCTTCGGGTCGAATACGACACCGACGTGTTCGACGCGGCCAGCATCGAGGCGCTCATCGGGCGGTTACAGAAGGTGTTGGTGGCGATGACCGCCGATCCGCGGCGGCGGCTGTCGGCGATCGATGTGCTCGATGCCGACGAGCACACCCGCCTGGCGCAGTGGGGTAACCGCGCGGTGCTGACCCAGCCCGCCGCGCCGGCGGTGTCGATTCCCGAGTTGTTTGACGGGCAGGTGTCCCGCGCCCCCGAAGCGCCCGCCATCAGCTGCGGACAGCACTCGTGGACCTACCGCCAGCTCGACGTGGCCGCTAACCGGGTGGCGCACCTGCTGGCCGCTCACGGGGCCGGCCCGGGTCAACGGGTCGCACTGCTGATGCAACGCTCGGCCGAGGCGGTCATGGCCATGATGGCCGTGCTCAAAACCGGGGCCGCCTACCTGCCGATCGACCCCGCCCATCCCGATGCACGCATCCAGTTCATGATCGCCGACGCAGCGCCGATCGCCGCGATCACCACCACCGACCTGCGCTCCCGGCTCGACGAGCACCACCTGCTGGTCCTCGATATCGAAGACCCCCGCATTGACACCCAACCCCACACCGCACTGCCGGCGCCGGCCCCCGACGACATCGCCTACCTGATCTACACCTCAGGCACCACCGGTGTCCCCAAAGGCGTCGCCATCCCCCACCACAACGTCACCCAGCTGATGGAGACACTGGACGCTGACCTGGAACTGTCGCCGGGACAGGTCTGGACGCAGTTTCACTCGTTGGCCTTCGACTTTTCGGTGTGGGAGATCTTCGGAGCATTGCTGCACGGCGGGCGGCTGGTAATCGTGCCCGACGACATCGTCCGTTCACCGGAAGACTTGTATGCCCTCCTAGTAACCGAACAAGTCAGCATATTAAGCCAAACCCCCTCGGCGTTTTATGCCTTGGCAACCGCCGATGCGCTAGCACCCGAGCTGGGAGATCAGCTGAAGCTTGAGGCTGTGTTTTTCGGCGGTGAGGCGCTGGAACCCCAGCGTCTTGGGGCATGGGTGGACAACCACCCGGGACTACCGCGGCTGATCAACATGTATGGCACTACCGAGACGACGGTGCATGCCTCGGTGCGGGGCATCGTCGGTGGCGATGTCGACAGCAATGCCAGCCCGATTGGTGTGCCGTTGGACCATCTTGGCTTTTTCGTGCTGGACGGGTGGTTGCGTCCGGTGGCGGTCGGTGTGGTGGGGGAGTTGTATGTGGCTGGGGCGGGGTTGGCGTATGGGTATGTGGGTCGGGCGGGGTTAACCGGGTCGCGGTTTGTGGCGTGTCCGTTCGGCGGTGCGGGGGCGCCGGGGATACGGATGTATCGCACCGGGGATTTGGTGTGTTGGGGTGCTGATGGGCAGCTGCGGTATCTGGGGCGCGCCGATGAGCAGGTCAAGATCCGCGGGTATCGCATCGAGCTGGGTGAAGTTCAGGCGGCACTGACCGGGCTGGACGGAGTCGAGCAGGCCGCGGTGATCGCCCGCGAGGACCGCCCCGGGGACAAGCGCCTGGTGGGGTATGTGACCGGGTCCGCCGACCCGGCCACCGCACGTGCGCAGTTGGCCGAGCGGCTGCCGGGCTATATGGTGCCGGCCGCGGTGGTGGCGATCGACGCGCTGCCGTTGACGGCTAACGGCAAGCTGGATACCCGGGCGCTGCCGGCACCCGAATACCAGGACACCGATGGTTACCGGGCCCCGGCCAGCGCGGTCGAGGAGGTCCTGGCCAGCATATACGCCCAGGTACTCGGGCTGGAGCGGGTCGGGGTCAACGACTCGTTCTTCGATTTGGGCGGGGATTCGCTGTTGGCGATGCGCCTGGTCGCCGTGATCAACAAATCTTTGGATTCCCATCTTGCGGTGCGCACCTTGCTTCATGCGCCGTCGGTGCGAAGCCTGAGTCAGCAGCTAGGCAGACATGACAGCGGGGTGGAACTAGTCCCGGTTGAATTCCTCAAGGAGGGTACGGGTGTTCCGCTGTGCTGTATTCATGAAGGTAACGGGCAAAGCTATGGATACCGGGGCCTGGGTGAGTATGTGAATGGCCCGATTATCGGAATCAACCAAATCCCGCAGAATGGCGAACCCGAGCCGAATTCGATTCGGGATATGGCGAGAAATTATGCGGATCGACTACAAGCCCTTTATCCGGTCGGGCCCTACAACCTGCTCGGCTGGTCGTTTGGGGGCCCCGTTGCCCACCAGCTCGCCATTGAGCTTCGCCGACGCGGAGGTGTCGTTCAATCTCTGGTCCTCATCGACCCGGTGTTGAATGCCAACGGCACCGTGCGGGGCAACGCTTTCGATGACGAGAATCCGGCTGAGGGTCGCCTGCTGGACCTGTTCTTGCGGTCGAGTGGTATCGATATTCCCGAACACGTTGAGCCGCTTGCCTATAGGCAGGCCGAGGAGTTGATCCGCCGGCACGGGCAGGTGGTGGAGTTCGTTCTTCCACCCCGGCAGATCTTTGAGTTCGCGGTCCGCAACCATAACGCCAACCGGTTGTATCTTCGCGACCATGTACCCGACGTGTTTGAAGGCGATATGACCATATTCGCCGCTGCGCGCAGTGAAAATGAGAACGGCGCTAATTCCACTGATCCCCAAAACTGGCGACCTTACGTCGCAGGCGACATCACCGTGTATCCCGTCGACTGCGGACACGACGAAATGATGAACACCGAATCCCTCGCCATGTACGCCCAACAACTCAAACATTCATTAGAAGTTTAAGTACGGCATTGCGATGAAGGATTCCCGGGATCTCGTCACACCCGCTGGCTCGAAGAGCTGAGTCATGAGTCGCTGCGTGAAGCAGGCGGTAACGGCGCGAACTTGGGCAAGATGGGTTGCCCGTTCCGCCCGGTTCGGTGTCACGGCGGACGCCTACCGCGTCCACCTAGGCGCGGGGCCCTGCAGTCTCGCATCGCCGTCCGCTTGCAAAGCCTAGTCGCCGAAGATCTGGCCGCGTGACCGCTGCCAGCGATGACATTATGGACTGGATCAGCACCCCCTCAAGTGCATGCCTTCACGCTTTGGGGGTTACAGAACGACGGTCGGCGCAGCGCACGTTTGCTGTAGGGTAGCCCGCTATGGCGGCGCTCAACGATGGAGAGCAAGCACTGCCTCAGTGGACGACAGACCGCTTCGGAACCAGCGACCCCGATGCCCGTTGAACCGACCACGCTGCACGACCCGACAAGGTACTTCCCGGCTTGGCTGCCGCCTCGCCGGTTTATCGCCGCGGTCATCGCGATCGGCGGCATGCAGCTGATGGCGACGATGGACGGCACCATCGCGCTCGTCGCGCTTCCTAAGATCCAGAACGAGCTGGGCCTGTCGGATGCCGGGCGGAGCTGGGTGATCATCGCCTCCATGCTGACCTTCGGCGGGCTGATGCTGCTGGGCGGTCGCCTGGGTGACACCATTCGGGCGCAAGCGCACTCTTCATCGTCGGGGTCGCGCTGTTCACCCTCGCCTCGGCGATGTGCGGCATCGCCTGGGACGAGGGCGCCCTCGTTGCTGGCCCGGCTGCTGAAGGGCGTGGCCGCCGCGATCGTCGCACCGACCTCTATGGCGCTGGTGGCGACCACGTTCCCGAAGGGGCCTTCACGCAACGCCGCGATGGCGGTGTTCGGCGCGATGGCCGGTATCGGCTCGGTGATGGGCCTGGTGGTGGGCGGGGCGCTCACCGAGGTGTCGTGGCGGCTGGCGTTTTTGGTGAACGTGCCGATCGGGCTGCTGGTGATCTACCTGGCCCGCACCGCGCTGCGGGAAACCCAGAAGGAGCGGATGAAGCTCGACGCCACCGGGGCTGTGCTGGCCACGTTGGTCTGTACCGCGGCGGTTTTCGGCATCTCGATGGGGCCGGAGAAGGGCTGGCTGTCGGCCACCACGATCGGTTCAGGTGTGGTGGCTCTGGCCGCTTTCGTGGCGTTCGTCGTGGTGGAGCGCACGGCGGAGAACCCCATCGTGCCGTTCAATTTGTTCTTCGACCGCAACCGGCTGGCCACGTTCGCGGCCATGTTCCTTGCCGGTGGGGTGATGTTCACCCTGATCCTGCTGGTCGCCCTGTATGTGCAGGACATCATGGGCTACAGTCGCGCTGCGCGCGGGCATCGGCTTCATCCCGTTCGCCATCGCGGCGGCCATCGGGGTGGCCGCGTCGTCGCGGCTGGTGATGCGGTTCCCGCCGCGGGTGCTGGTGATCGCCGGCAGCCTCCTGCTGCTGGGCGCGATGCTGTACGGCTCGACGCTCAACAGCGGCATCCCGTACTTCCCGAATCTGGTGCTGCCGATCGTCGTCGGCGGTATCGGTATCGGCATGATCAGCGTCCCGCTCGCGCTATCGCTGATCGCCAGCGTCGGCTCCGACCGGATCGGGCCCACCTCCGCGATCGCATGATGCTGCAGAGCCTCGGCGGGCCGGTGGTGCTGGCCGTCATCCAGGCCGTCATCACGTCGCGCACGCTGCACCTGGGCGGCACCACCGGGCCGGTGAAGTTCATGAACGCCGCCCAGTTGCATGCGCTGGACCACGGCTACACCTATGGCCTGCTGTGGCTGGCCGGGGTGGTCATCCTGCTCGGCGCGGTGGCGCTGTTCATCGGCTACACCGCGCAGCAGGTGGCGCACGCGCAGAAAGTCAGCGACGCCGGGGGACCGTAGCTCGTCGCTGAAGCCCCCCGCAACCTGCTGGGTCCGGCCTCGCCGCGTCGACGGTTGCCACTGTGCTTGTCGAGGTGACACGCTGACCCGGCCTCGCCGAGGGACGGACCGACTTTGTCGTCCACCGCTAGGGCAATCCCGATGCTCCTCCCACCTCGCCGACGATGACCGGCCGCGACATTACCGTCCGCCACTTGCCGCCTGGGCATCTAAGTGGAACAAGATCGAGCACCGGCTGCTCTCGCGCATCTCGATGAACTGGCGAGGCGCCAGCTAGTGAGCCATGGGGTCATCGTCAACACCATGCCGCGACCACCAGTCGCACCGCGCTGGCTGTGCACGCCGAACTAGACATTCGTAACTATCCCAAGAGCATCAAGACTAACGGTTAGCCGCGGAAGGCTTCGAACCGGCGCGCGTTGCGGCGTAACGACTTCCAAGGCGAATAAACTATATGCTCACGCACCACGACCACAGCAAATCAGCCTGCTTATTGATCAACAGTCAATAAGCAGACCCGTTCGTGCTATTAAGCTCTGGTTCGCTCCCCCTGCTTGCTGTTTGGTGTTACGCCACGCGGCCACTCGATAAAGGTCCCAGAATCGGCATAGGTCGATGACGATCAGCCCAGTGCGCAAGATCTGCGTAGGTCTACGCAATTGAACGTAATTTATAAGGTGGGAAGCCGCAGACGTGAAGGCTCCGCGAGATTGCTGATCCGGATCTTCCTGGTGTCATCTGGGGTCCAGCACACCAGGTTCGATGCGCTGTCCACCGATGTAGGCGCCGAAGCTATCGCCCTTTACTCCGGGACCATGGCTCAGCCATCCCGACCACAATCTGCCGAGGCGGAGTGTACGCCTCCCGGCCGTGGGCGACGAGCATGTTGTCGAGCATCAAGATGTCGCCCTCTTGCCAGGGTATGACCACTTTCTCGGCGTCATATGCGGCGCGAAGCTCGTCGAGTGCCGCTGGCTCGATCTCCGCACCGTCGCCGTAGTAGGTATTATTCGGCAGGTTCTCCTTGCCCATCGACAGCAGTGCCTCGGCCACCACGGGGTCCAAGGTGGACACATTGAAAAACGTGAGATGGTTAAACCACGTCATCTCACCGGTCTCCGGGTGCGCCGCGGACACCGGTCGCCGCTGCCGAGTGCTAAGTTCCTCGCCCGCCCCCCAGGTGAATTCGATGTCGTTGGCGGCGCAATACCTTTCGACGGCGGCGCGGTCGTTGGTCTGGAATGCGTCCTGCCAACTGAGGCCCATGCCGGTGCCGAAGTGCCGGACGTAGAGGTAGTCACGTTCCTCTAGGCGTTCACGTACTTGTGGCGAGATCCGCTGGTACACGTTGCGGCAGTCGGCCACAGGAGTGCCGCCTCCACCAGCCGGCGGGATTACGCAGTGGAAGAAGATGCGTAGCGGCCAGGTGAGGTTGTAGGACTGCTCATTATGCAGGGGGATCCGGTGGCGTGGAGGATGGTCGGTCGACGTGTAGACCTGGTCAGCCACCTCGTGCCGAGGCGACGAACGCTCCATGTAGGGGAGGGGCTCGGCGGACACCGCCGCGATAAAGCTGCGGAACGTCTCAACCGACCCTCCGGTAAACCCGCGGAACAGGATGCCGCCGTGGCGTAGTAAAAGCTCGCGGATCGGGCGGCGGTGCACCGTCGCCCACGCCACCGCGTCGATCTCCTCTTTCACCGGCTCTATCACAAGGGGAAGCGGCGGCCCCGGAATCAGCCTTGCCTCTGTTAGCGTGAAGACGTCGGACTCCAAAGCGATCCCTCCCTCGCTCGACTGTTGCCCTCGGAGGTTGCTGCCGAATCCCGAGCTGCCTCCGCGAACGCAACGTCAAGGCTAATCCACGACCGAGTGTCTGTGGCACGTCAGGCTAGCAGGAGCTTGGCATGGCCAGGACGCGGCGAGCTAAGGGTGTCGAAAGTTGTGCTGCAGGCGTGCTCGCGCTATCGATCGCCGCGTTGCGGACAGTACGCTTCTCGGCGCGTCAGCGGGCGCACCTGCAGACGCCGGACGGCAACACGTCGACCCCGGTGCTGGAACTCGAATACTCCGACCGTAACCCCGCGGCCGCTGGGCCGCGCGCAGGATGCGGCGGGGGAGGGCGGCACTACAATCCGGCGGCTGCGCGGCCGCGTTGACAATCTATCCCTTGCAGGACAGGCACTTTCGCTAGCTCAAAACTGGTGTCATGCAGAGTTCCGCAAAAGATTGAGCTTAAGGCTGCTGTGCGACTCGCACGCCACCGACGGCTCGATGCACGCCGTGATAGCCGCCATCGCCATCAGTCTCCGCGCACTGAGTCGGCTGTGCCGCAACGATAGATGAGGCCGTTCGCGCCAAAGCGAATCCGCAACTGGTCATCCTCGGCGCCGGGCGAGACGCGCGCGCCTATCGGCTGCCAGAGCTGGCCGAAGTCGACGTGTACGAGGTGGACCACCCCGCGTCGCAAAAGGACAAGCGCGACCGGCATCAATGGCCTGCGACCCGTCGCGAAGTCGCTGACCCACGTCTCGGTCGACTTCAGCCGCGACCCGCTCGGATCCGCACTCGCCGCGGCCGGACACGACACGAAGACGCCGACCACGTGATCTGGGAGGGTGTCCTGGACTACCTCACCAAGACCGACGTCCAGGCGACCGTCGCGGTGATCGACGAATGCTCTGCGCCCTCCAGCCGGCTGATCGTCACCTACCCGATACCGAACCCAGCGGCTCAACACAGAGCACGCAGTTGGCTCATCGCAATCGACCGCCGCGTGCGGCGGGTTTTCAGCCGACTCATCGGCGCGCGGGATCCATGGCGGAACGAGCCCGTTGTCTCGTGCTGGCAGCCCGAGGCCACACGCACCCTGATGACCGCCCATAACTTCGCGGTCACCAACCATCACAACCTATCCTCGATCGCTCAACAACTGGGAATATCAGCACGACTGCCCCGCCGGGGCCGCTTGGCGATCTCCGACAAGCAAACGACTCCATAGCCGCAGAAGCCAACGCGGGGGGCGCGCGGTAGGGGCCGCGCTACATCACGCTGACGCGAGACCCGTCCACACGGTGGTTGACGGTGAACAAGTCGCTCTACTCACTTGCGAACAGTATTAGGCTCAGGAAGTTTGGGCAGCCGAGCCACGGCGGTGGTAGCTAGCAGCGCGGTGGTGCTGCTGGCGGAACTGCGTGGCAGGTTGGACGCTGTGAAAGGCGGTGCGCTGACGCAGAATCTGAGCAAATCTGTGCGAATACGTTGACGCGTCGCCTGGCACACGTAATCTGGCAGCGATTCCGCCACAGTCGGCGAAATGCTAACGCCGCTGAGGGAATTCGCGCTGGCGGGGCCCGCCATTGGTTCGCAAGTGAGGCCAAGAATGGCGGTGAGCGCCGCGGGCAGCTGGCGCGGTTGACGGCAAAAGGTCTCCGGGGGTAGCGGAGCTGTATCCCGTCCGGCCGGAGATTGTGCGGATGATGATAATTCACGCGATGCCGACGGGTCGCCGTCTATTCTGTGTCCATGCGCAACAGTCGAAGCAGTACCGCGAAGCGCACCTCGGGATCTTCTTTCTTTCGTCGGGGGGCAGCGCAGATTGATCAATTCCACGCTGGCCTGCCGGGGGTTCTTGTGGTGGAGCACCGCGCTCGTCCGCTGCGCGCGACATCAAGCGCGAAGTGGTGCTCGTGACCGCCGCCGCGCAGAGCGGGACCGCGGCCCGTCCGGTCCTTCTGTTCGTGAAAGGGATGGCCAGATCCGGAACATCGGCTCTCACGCGTGTGCTCGCGCTGTCGGGTGGTACGCTCCCGGCCGCGATGGTTGGTGCCGGCCGGAGCAATCCGCGCGGCTTTTGGGAGCCGCGCAAAATAACCTATCTCAACGCAACAATTCTGCGACGCAACGGCAGCGCCGCGTTCGACCCGTCACTGCGCCTGCAGGAGGAAGGGGCGTTCGGCGCCGAAGAGAAGGTCGCCTGCATCGCCGAGATCCGGGCGTTTCTCACCGAGCTGCCGGCCGCACCGCTCGTAGTCATCAAGGACCTGCAGATAACGCTTTTGTCCGGCATGTGGTTCGAGGCGGCGCGTCTGGCCGGATTCGACGTCGGCGCTGTGATCGTGGTGCGCCACCCGCAGGAGGTCATCCCGTCGTGGTCGGCGCACGTTGGAGCTTCGCCGGAGCTCGCGAATGCCTTGTGGCTGAAGAAAAATCTGCTCGCCGAGAGACACACGCGCGCCGTGCCCCGCGTGTTCGTTGAGTACGCCAACCTCCTCGAGGACTGGCGCCGGGAAGTAAAGCGGATCTCCACGGCCCTGGCGGTCGACCTCGACAGCCGGAATGAGGGCGCGATCGAGGAGTTTCTCACACCGGATCTTCGCCGAAAGCGACACTGCGGCGAGATAACAGAGCTCTTCGGCACAGACTGGAATTCCACGGTCTACCAAACGCTGTCCGCGGCCAGTCGGGACGAGCCCTGGGATCAGTCCGCGCTGGACAACATCTTCGAAGCGTATCGGGCGAGCGAACATGGTTTCCGAACGGCGCTCAGCGATTACCGCGGCCTCCGCAAGCGCGTGTGGTTCAGGCCAGCCATGATGAAGCTGGTCGGCGAGGTTTCCGCGCTGGCTCACCGGCGCAGCGGGACTTGGGCCTAAACTGGCTGACGGATGCCGAGCCGACGATCGGAACGCCGAGAGATAGGTAGATCAGGCTTAACGTCTTTGCGGCCATGGTGGGCGGTGCCGAAAACGGAAGTCAGCGTGAAATTCAGCGCTACGGGCTAGTAGATCATCAGGTCCCCCTCTTCAAAGACACGCTCCTGTTGCCCCCAAATGATCGCATCGCTCTATGCCTGGAGCATCTACCAGCGGATCATCGCCTGCAAATTCCCACCCCGATCGAGGCCGCGGAAGAACCATGATGGCCGCCATAGTCGATTCCGTGCGCGCCGCAGTTCTTGCCGCGCCGCTTAGAAAGCAGGCCGAATTCGGCGCGCCGACGTGCTGGCTTACATCGATAATCACACCTTCGCGGGCCCACCAAAGCCATCAACCGATTGTCTAAGAAGTGACTCCTTCCTCGCAATGTCGTCCTAGGCTGCTGATGAGTGTTTGAGTTGTTGGCCATACAGGCTGAGCGATTCGGGAGGGTGTTGGGGGCGATGACGGTTGAGTTGGGGGACGATTTGGCGCAGGAGTCATGACGGCTAACGTCACACGGCGGTTGTTGTCCCTGGATTTACTCGATGAGGATGAGCACGCCCGCCTCGATGGGTGGGGGAATCGGGCCGCGCTGAGTCAGCAGATCACGGGGTCGGTGTCGGTTCCGGCGTTGTTTGAGGCGCAGGTGGTCCGCACCCCGGAGGCGGTGGCGCTGAGTTGCGGTGGGCGTTCGTGGACTTATCGCCAGCTGGATGAGGCCGCGAACCGGTTAGCGAACTTGCTGGCCGGTCACGGTGCTGGGCCGGGTGAGTGTGTGGCGTTGCTGTTGTCGCGGTCGGCTGAGGCGATCGTGGCGATTCTGGCGGTGCTCAAGACCGGGGCGGCGTATCTGCCGATCGACCCGGTGTTGCCCACGGCGCGGATCGGGTTCATGGTTGCCGATGCCGCGCCGATCGCCGCACTTACCACGGCGGGGCAGGCCGACCGGCTGGAAGGGCACGATATGGCGGTCATCGATGTCGATGACCCGGTCATCGGTGCCCAATCCAGCACCCCGTTAGCGGGGCCGGACCCCGATGATGTCGCTTATCTGATTTACACCTCGGGCACTACCGGCGTCCCGAAGGGAGTGGCAGTCGCGCATCGCAACGTGACGGGGCTGCTGGGGTCGTTGCATGCCGACCTGGATGCGGTTGGGGTGTGGTCGCAGTGGCACTCGTTGGCCTTCGATGTGTCGGTGTGGGAGATTTTCGGGGCGTTGTTACACGGTGGCCGGTTGGTGGTGATGCCCGAAGAGGTCGCCGGCTCACCGGAAGACTTCCGCGCCGCACTGGTGGCTGAGCGCGTCACTGTCCTATGTCAGACCCCGTCTGCGGTGGGGGTGTTATCGGCTGAGGGATTGGAGTCGGCGGCATTAGTGGTGGCTGGTGAGGCCTGCCCGGCCGAGTTGGTCGATCGCTGGGCGCCCGGGCGGGTGATGATCAACGCCTATGGGCCGACCGAGGCGACGATCTATGCCGCGATGAGTTCGCCGTTGACGGCGGGCACCGGTGTGGTGCCGATCGGCTCGCCGGTGTCGGGGGCGGCGTTGTTCGTGCTGGATGCCGGATTGCGCCGGGTGTCGCCCGGTGTGATCGGGGAACTGTACGTGGCCGGTTCGGGGGTGGCGTACGGGTATGTGGGCCGGGCGGGGTTGACCGCGTCACGGTTTGTGGCGTGCCCATTCGGTGGTCCGGGGGCGCCGGGAACGCGGATGTACCGAACCGGCGATTTGGTGCGCTGGGGCGCCGGTGGGCAGTTGCAATATCTGGGCCGTGCTGATGAGCAGGTCAAGATCCGCGGGTATCGCATCGAGTTAGGTGAGGTGCAGGCGGCGCTGGCCGGCTGCGATGGGGTGGATCAGGCGGTGGTGATTGCGCGCGAGGACCGCCCGGGCGATAAGCGGCTGGTGGGGTATGTGACCGGGGCCGCCGACCCGGCGAGCACGCGCGCGAGCATGGCTGAGCGGTTGCCGGCGTACATGGTGCCGGCCGCGGTCGTGGTGCTCGAGGCCTTGCCGTTGACGCCCAACGGCAAGCTCGACAAGCGTGCCTTGCCCGCGCCCGGTTACCAGGACGCCGACCATTACCGCGCCCCTGCCACCCTGACCGAGGAGATGTTGGCCGGTATTTACGCCCAGGTGCTGGGGTTGCAACGGGTTGGGGTAGACGACTCATTTTTCGAGTTGGGCGGGGATTCGTTGTCGGCGATGCGTCTGGTCGCTGCGGTCAATAACGGTCTGCAAGCTCATCTTTCGGTAGGCGCGGTCTTCGAGACGCCCACGGTGGCAGAGTTGGCGCCCGCGGATTGGTGGAGGGGGGTGGGCTGGAGCCGTTGGTGGCCGTGGAGCGCCCGGCGGTGGTGCCGTTGTCGTTTGCCCAGAACCGGTTGTGGTTCATCGACCAGCTGCAGGGTCCCTCGGCGATCTACAACATGGCGGTGGCGCTGCGGTTGTCGTGGGCGTCTGGATGTTGAGGCGTTGGGTCAGCGCTGGCCGATGTGGTGGGTCGTCATGAGAGCCTGCGCACACTGTTTGCGGCGGTGGAGGGGATCCCCCAGCAGCTGGTGGTGCCCGTCGAGCGGGCCGATTTCGGCTGGGCGGTGGTTGATGCCGCCGGTTGGTCGGAAGGCCAGCTTCAGGAGGCCATTGACACTGCGGTGCGCCACCCGTTTGACCTGGCCGCCGAGCCCCCGTTGCGAGCAGAGCTTTTCGGTGTCGCCGAGGAGGAGCATGTGTTGGTGGCGGTGGTGCACCATATCGCTGCTGACGGCTGGTCGATCACTCCGCTGGTGCGTGATTTGGGGGTGGCTTATGCCGCCCGGTGTGCGGGGCAGGCGCCCAGTTGGGCGCCGTTGCCGGTGCAGTATGTCGATTACACGTTGTGGCAACGCGCGCAGTTGGGCGATCTCTCCGATCCGGACAGCCGGATCGCTGCGCAGCTGGCCTATTGGGAGCAGGCCCTGGCCGGGATGCCCGAGCGGCTCGAGTTGCCCACCGATCGGCCGTATCCGCCGGCGGCTGATTACCGCGGAGCCAAGATTGCCGTCGACTGGCCGGCGGCGCTGCAGCAGCAGGTGGCTCGGACAGCCCGCCAGTACAACGCGACCAGTTTCATGGTGATGCAGGCCGCTCTGGCGGTGTTGTTGGCCAAGCTGGGCGCTAGCCCGTGATGTGGCGGTGGGGTTCTCGATCGCCGGGCGCCGGGACCCTGCGCTCGATGAGCTGGTGGGGTTCTTCGTTAACACTTGGTGTTGCGGGTCGATTTGGCCGGTGATCTCAGTGTCGCTGAGCTGGTGGGCCAGGTCCGGGGGCGCAGCCTGGCTGCCTATGAGCACCAGGATGTGCCGTTTGAGGTGCTGGTGGAGCGGCTCAACCCGACCCGCAGCCTGACCCATCACCCACTGGTCCAGGTGATGTTGGCCTGGCAGAACTTCGCCGGGCCGAACAGCGCCCCAGCCGAGCTGGGTTTGGGTGACCTGCAGGTCACCCCGTTGGTGGCCGACACGCACACCGCCCGAGTGGATTTGGTGTTCTCCCTGGGAGAACGTTGGACCGAGGCCGGTGAGCCCGCCGGGATCGGTGGGGAGGTGGAGTTCCGCACTGATGTGTTTGACTCGGCCGGTATTGAGGTGTTGGTCGGGCGGTTGCATCGGGTGTTGGTGGCGATGACGGCTGATCCGTTGCGGCGGTTGTCGGTCGGTGGATGTGCTCGATGAGGTCGAGCACGCCCGGTTGGAGCGGTGGGGTAATGGGGCGGTGTTGAGTCGGCCCGCCGCGGCGGCGGTGTCGGTTCCGGGGTTGTTCGCGGAGCAGGTGGCCCGGACGCCGGGGGCGGTGGCGATCAGTTGCGGGGGGCGTTCGTGGACGTATCGGCGAGGTCGACGAGGCGGCGAATCGGTTGGCGCACTTGTTGTCTGGTCATGGTGTGGGTCCGGGTGCAGTGTGTGGCGTTGTTGTTGCCGCGTTCGGCTGAGGCGATTGTGGCGATGTTGGCGGTGCTCAAGGCTGGGGCGGCTTATGTGCCGATTGATCCGGGGATGCCGGCGGCGCGGATGGAGTTCATGCTGGCTGATGCCGCGCCGATGGCCGCGATTACCACGGCGGAGTTGCGTTCGCGGCTTGAAGGGCGTGAGCTGCTGGTTATCGATGTCGACGATCCTGCGGTGAGCGCCCAGCCCAGTACGGGGTTGCCGGCGCCGGCTGCTGAGAATGTCGCCTATGTGATTTACACCTCGGGCACCACCGGCGTGCCTAAGGGGGTGGCGGTCGCTCACCGCAACGTCATTCGGCTGCTGGAGGCATTGGACGCGGATCTGGATTTGTCGCCGGGCAGGTGTGGACGCAGTGTCATTCGTTGACCTTTGACTTCTCGGTGTGGGAGATCTGGGGGGCGCTGCTGAGGGGGGCGGCTGGTGGTGGTGCCCGATGGGGTGGTCCGCTGCCGGAGGACTTGCAGGCCTTGCTGGTCGCTGAACAGGTCAGTGTGTTGAGTCAGACCCCGTTGGCGTTTTATGCGTTGCAAACCGGTGATGCGCTGGCGCTGGAGTTGGGTCGATCAGCTCAAGTTGGAGAGGTGGTGTTCGGCGGAGAGGCGCTGGATCCGCAGCGGCTGGGTCGTGGCTAGAAAACCATCCGGGGTTGCCGCGGCTGATCAATATGTATGGCATTACCGAGACGACGGTGCATGCTTCGATGCGGATATCGCGACGCTGACGTGGATAGCGCGGTGCAGCCCGATCGGGGTGCCGTTGGCGCGATCTGGGGTTTTTTGTGCTGGATGGGTGGTTGCGTGCGGTGCCGGTGGGGGTGATGGGGGAGTTGTATGTGGCCGGTGCGGGTTGGCGTATGGGTATGTGGGTCGGGCGGGGTTGACTGCGTCGCGGTTTGTGGCGTGCCCGTTCGGGTGCGGCGGGCAGCGGATGTATCGGACCGGGGATTTGGTGTGTTGGGGTGCCGATGGGCAGTTGCGGTATGTGGGGCGTGCCGATGAGCAGGTCAAGATCCGCGGGTATCGCATCGAGTTGGGTGAGGTGCAGGCGGCGCTGGCCGGGCTGGATGGGGTCGAGCAGGCGGTGGTGATCGCGCGGGAGGACCGGCCCGGGGATAAGCGGCTGGTGGGGTATGTGACCGGGACCGCGGACCCGGCCGTGTTGCGTGCCGCGCTGGCCGAGCGGCTGCCGCGGTATATGGTGCCCGCGGCGGTGGTGGTGATCGAGGCGCTGCCGTTGACGGTCAACGGCAAGTTGGACAAGCGGGCCCTGCCGGCACCCGAATACAGCGACGGCGATCGGTATCGGGCCCCGACCAGCGCGATCGAGGAGATCTTGGCCGGGATTTATGCCCAGGTGTTGGGGCTGGAGCGGGTCGGGGTCGACGACTCCTTCTTCGAGCTGGGCGGGGACAGCATTTTGTCGATGCAGGTGGTCGCGCGGGCGCGGGCGGCCGGTCTGATGTGTCGGCCGCGCGACATTTTCGTCGAGCAGACCGTGGCCCGGTTGGCCCGGGTGGCCGGGGTGGCCGAGGGTGAGGCCGGCCCGGTCGATGAGGGTGTCGGGACGGTGGCGGCCACCCCGATCATGCGCTGGCTGGACAGCGTGGAGGGCCCGGTCGAGCAGTTCAACCAGACGGTGGTGGTGCAGGCCCCGGCGGGGGTGAGCGAGGCCGACGTGGTGGTGGTGTTGCAGGCGTTGCTGGATCGCCATGCCATGTTGCGGCTGCGTGTGGAGGACGACGGCGCCGGGGGGTGGTCGTTGACGGTGCCCGAGGCCGGGTCGGTGGACGCGGCGCGATCCCTGCACACCGTGGCGGTGTTGTCCGAGGAGGTGCTGGTGGCGGCGCGGTCGCGGTTGAACCCGACGGCCGGGGTGATGCTCAGTGCGGTGTGGGTGGCCTCGACGGGCCAGTTGGCGTTGATCATTCACCATCTGGCTGTCGATGGGGTGTCGTGGCGGATTTTGCTGGAAGACCTCAATATCGCCTGGGCCCAGCATCACAGTGGGCAGCCGATCGCGCTGCCGGCGGGGGGACGTCGTTTGCCCGGTGGGCGGCGCTGCTGGCCGAGCACGCGCGCCACCCCGAGGTGGTGGCGCAGGCCGCAGGTGTGGCGGCAGGTCGCGGCGACTGCGGCGGTGTTGCCGGCGGTGCAGCCGGGGGTGGATACGTTCGCCACGGCGGGGCAGTTGTCGGTGCAGCTGGATGTGGAGACCACCCGGATGCTGCTGGGTGAGGTGCCCGCGGCGTTTCATGCCGGGATGCAAGACATTTTGTTGATCGCGTTCGGGTTGGCGGTCGGCGGAGTTTTTGGGTACCGGCGGCGGCGCCGGTCGGTATTGAGGTGGAGGGCCACGGGCGTGATGAGGAGCTGGCCGCCGGGGTGGATTTGACCCGCACGGTGGGCTGGTTCACCACCAAATATCCGGTGTCGTTGCCTGTCGGTGGGCTGGACTGGGCGCAGGTCGTCGCCGGGGAGGCCGCGTTGGGGGCGGTGGTCAAGGACGCCAAGGAGCAGCTGCGGGCCCTGCCCGACCCGCTGAGCTATGGGTTGCTGCGGTATTTGAACCCCGAGGTGGAGCTGGGCGGGTCCGAGCCGGTGATCGGGTTTAACTATCTGGGCCGGCTGGGCGCGGCGGCTGGCCGAAGTCTCTGAGGAGTTCTGGCGGATCAGCCCCGGAGGGCTTGGCGTTGACCGGTGCGGCTCGCGGCGATGCCGATGCCGTTGGCGCACACGGTGGAGCTCAACGCCGGCACCGCGGAGACCGACGCCGGCCCGCAGCTGCACGCCAACTGGTCGTGGGCGCACTCGGCGCTGGATCACGACCGCAGGTCGGCCCGGTTGAGCCGGTTGTGGTTTGAGGCGCTGGGCGGGATCTGCGCGCACGTGCGCGCCGGCGGGGGCGGGTTGACGCCCTCGGATATCGCCCCGGCCCGGCTGAGCCAGCCGCAGCTCGACGAGCTGCACCAGCACTACACGATCGCTGATGTGTTGCCGCTGACCCCGCTGCAGCAGGGGCTGCTGTTTCACGCCAGCACCACGCAGGGTCGGTCGGCGATGTGTATGCGGTGCAGCTGGATTTCACCATCACCGGGCCGCTGGACCCGCACCGGCTGCGCGAGGCGGTGCACGCCGTGATCACCCGCCACCCGCACCTGGTGGCCCGGTTTTGCGACCAGTTCGACGAGCCGGTGCAGGTCATCCCGGCCGATCCGGTGGTGCCCTGGCGGTATGTCGACCTCGAGCGGCGCCGAGGTCGATGTCGATGAGCAGATCCAGCGAGGTGTGTGTCGCCGAACGCGCCGCGGTCTGCGACCTGGCCCACCAGCCGGCGTTTCGGGCGGCGTTGATCCGCACCGCGCCGGGCCGGCACCGGTTTGTGCTCACCAACCACCACATCGTGCTCGATGGCTGGTCGACACCGATCCTGCTGCGGCGAGATCTTCGCCGGCTATTACGGGCAGCGGTTGCCCGCGGCCGTGCCGTATCGCAGCTTTGTCACCTGGCTGGCCGGTCGAGACCGTGGAGGCCGCCCAAGCGGCCTGGGGTGAGGTGTTGGCCGGCTTTGACACCCCGACCCTGGTGGGTCCGCCGGGCCGGTTGGGGCTGGGGCGGCAAGGTGTTGGCTCGTTTGGGGTGTCTGAGCAGACCACCGGGCCCTGAGCGAGTTGGCGCGCTCGCACCACACCACCGTCAACATCGTGCTGCAAGGCGCCTGGGCGCAGCTGCTGATGTGGCTGACCGGCCAGCATGATGTCGTGTTTGGTACCGCGGTGTCGGGGCGCCCGACCGAGCTGGCCGGCGCGGATTCGATGGTGGGGCTGTTGATCAACACGGTGCCGGTGCGGGCGCGGATCACCGCGACGACCACCACCACCGACCTGCTCGACCAGCTCCAACGCGCCCACAACGACACCCTCGAGCACCAGCACTTGGCGCTTATCGAGATCCACCGCATCACCGGTCACGACCAATTGTTTGACACCTTGTTCGTCTACGAGAACTACCCGGTCGATACCGCCGCGTTGTCCGGCGACCACGAGTTGGCCATCACCGAGTTCACCATCCACCAATCCACCCACTATCCGCTGGCGGTAGTGGCCGGACCAGGCGACGAACTGGGCCTTCGCGTTGAATACGACACCGATGTGTTTGACTCGGCCGGCGTCGAGGTGTTGGTCGAGCGGTTGCAGCGGGTGTTGGTGGCGATGACCGCTGATCCGTTGCGGCGGTTGTCGTCGATCGATGTGCTTGATGAGGTCGAGCACGCCCGGTTGCAGCGGTGGGGTAATCGGGCGGTGTTGACCCGGCCCGCCGCGGCGGCGGTGTCGATTCCGGGGTTGTTCGCCGCGCAGGTGGCCCGCGCGCCCGGAGGCGGTGGCGATCAGTTGCGGGCGGCGGTCGTGGACGTATCGCGAGCTGGATGAGGCGGCGAATCGGTTGGCGCACTTGCTGGCTGGTCATGGTGTGGGTCCGGGCCAGCGGGTGGCGTTGTTGGTGCCGCGTTCGGGCGAGGCGATTGTGGCGATTTTGGCGGTGCTCAAGACCGGGGCGGCTTATGTGCCGATTGATCCGGCGATGCCGGCGGCGCGGATGGAGTTCGTGGTGGGCGATGCCGCTCCGGTGGCGGTGCTCACCACCGCGGAGTTGCGTTCGCGGCTCGATGGTCATCGACTTGCTGGTCGTCGAGTCGACGATCCGGCGCGTGAGCGTCCAGCCCAGTACGGGGTTGCCGGCGCCGGCGGCTGAAGATATTGCGTATCTGATTTACACCTCGGGGACGACGGGGGTGCCTAAGGGGGTGGCCGTCACCGCACTGCAATGTCACCCGGCTGTTGGAGTCGCTGGATGCCGACGTGCCGGCCGCGGGGGTGTGGACGCAGTGCCACTCGTTGGCCTTCGATTTCTCGGTGTGGGAGGTCTTCGGGGCGCTGCTTGGTGGCGGGCGGCTGGTGGTGGTGCCCGACGAGGTGGTGCGGCTCCCCGGAAGACCTACATGCGCTGCTGGTCGCCGAGCAGGTCAGCGTGTTGAGTCAGACTCCGTCGGCGTTTTATGCGTTGGCCGCCGCTGATGCGCTGTCACCGGAGCTGGGCCATCAGCTCAAGTTGGAGACGGTGGTGTTCGGCGGGGAGGCGCTGGAACCGCAGCGGCTGGGTCCGTGGCTGGACAATCATCCGGGGTTGCCGCGGCTGATCAATATGTATGGCACTACCGAGACGACGGTGCATGCCTCGGTGCGCGAGATCGTCGACGCCGATGTGGACAGCGCGGTCAGCCCGATCGGGGTGCCGTTGGCGCACCTGGGGTTCTTTGTGCTGGATGGGTGGTTGCGTCCGGTGCCGGTCGGGGTGATCGGGGAGTTGTATGTGGCCGGTGGCGGGTTGGCGTATGGGTATGTGGGCCGGGCTCGGGTTGACGGGGTCGCGGTTTGTGGCGTGCCCGTTCGGCGGGCCGCAAGCGCCGGGAACGCGGATGTATCGGACCGGGGATTTGGTGTCCTGGGGTGCCGATGGGCAGTTGCGGTATGTGGGGCGTGCCGATGAGCAGGTCAAGATCCGCGGGTATCGCATCGAGTTGGGTGAGGTGCAGGCCGCGCTGGCCGGGTTGGAGGGGGTCGAGCAGGCGGTGGTGATCGCCCGCGAGGACCGCCCGGGTGATAAGCGGCTGGTGGGGTATGTGACCGGGGCGGCTGAACCGGCCCAGATCCGCGCCGCGCTGGGCGAGCGGCTGCCCGCCTATATGGTGCCGGCCGCGGTGGTGGTGATCGACGCGCTGCCGTTGACGGCCAACGGCAAGCTGGACACCCGGGCCCTGCCGGCACCCGAATACGCCGACACCGACCGGTATCGGGCCCCGGCTACTGCCACCGAGGAGATCTTGGCCGGGATTTATGCCCAAGTGCTGGGGTTGGAGCGGGTCGGAGTCGACGAATCCTTCTTCGAGCTGGGCGGGGACTCCTTATTGGCTATGCGCCTGGTCGCGGTGATCAACAGTTCATTGGATGCCGATCTTGCGGTGCGCACTGTGTTTCACGCGCCGTCGGTGAGAGCCCTGAGTCAACGGTTGGGCACCCACGATAGCGCGGTGCAGCTAGCCCCGGTTGAGGTGTTCAAGGAGGGTACGGGCGTCCCGCTGTGCTGTATTCATGAAGGCAATGGGCAAAGCTATGCCTATCGCGGTCTGGGTAACTATTTGGAGTGCCCGATCATCGGGATTAACCAAATCCCACAGAACGGCGAAACCGAACCGGGGTCGATTCGCGGCATGGCCAGAAATTACGCGGATCGACTCCAAGCCGTCTACCCGGATGGGCCCTACAACCTTCTCGGCTGGTCTTTTGGGGGCGCCGTGGCCCACGAGCTCGCCATTGAGCTTCGCCGCCGCGGAGGAGTTGTCCACCGTCTTGTGCTGTTGGACCCCGTGCTGCGTGTCAACGGGGACAGCGACCCAGTGTTAGACGAGGACAGTCCAGGCGAAAAGCGCCTGCTGGACCTGTTTTTGCGCTCGAGTGGCCTTGATGTTCCAGAAGAGCCCGAGCCGCTGACCTACCAGCGGGCGGAAGAGTTGATTAGCCAGCAAGGACGCGTGGTGGAGTTTGTTCTCCCGCCCCGTGAGATCTTCGAGTTCGCGGTGCAAAACCATAACGCCAACTTGTTGTATCTCCGCGAGCATGTACCGGGCGTGTTCGATGGCGATATGACCATCTTTACGGCTGCGCGAAGCAGTGAAATTGACAGTGATTTATGCGACCCACAAAATTGGCGACCTTACGTTGCCGGCGACATTACCGTGTACCCCGTCGACTGCGAACACGACGAAATGATTAACCCCGAAACACTCGATATGTATGGGCGACAACTCAAACTTTGTTTAGAAGCTTGAGCTGCTCGCGGCGCGGGGATTTCGGACGGGAGCAGTCGCCTCTCGCGGCAACTATTCGATAATCCCTGGACAAGCGTGACAAGGCCACGGTGGGCAAACGGCACGCTGTTGACTCACCTCACTTCGGCGGACCTGCGGGTCAACGGATCATGTCGAGGAGGCGGGCTCATAAAGCATTCATCCTCGGTAAGGGATTAAAAGTCCTGCCCTATGCTTCAGCGTTCGCATCCTGATGGACGCCGAGCACTGCGCGGCCTGATGGGTCGGCGTTCTTGGCGAAGCTCGTGTCCCACGCAATGGCCGCCGGTGTGCTGCACGCGATGCTGGGGCCTCCGGGAACGCACGCAGCAGCGGCTTGACCGGGAAAATGCGACTCGAAAATCTCCCGGTAGAAGTACGCCTCTCTCGTAGCTGGGGTGTTGTACGGGAATCGGTAATGCGCACTCTGCATCTCGCTATCGGAGACGTGCGCGCTGGCGACCGCCTTCAGCGAATCGATCCACCGATAGCCCACGCCGTCGGAAAACTGTTCCTTCTGTCGCCAGAGGATCTCTTTCGGGAGAAACCCTTCGAACGCCTTCCGCAATGGATACTTCTCCATCCGGCCCTGGCCGGCCATCTTTTCGCGAGGATCGAACGCCATCGCGATGTCGAGGAACTCGCGATCGAGAAACGGCACGCGGATCTCGACACCCCATGCGGCCGTGGCCTTATTGGCGCGAAGGCAATCGTATTTGTGGAGCAAATCGAGTTTACGGATCGTCTCTTCGTGGAACTCCCGCGCGCCAGGGGCTTTATGAAAGTAGAGATATCCGCCGAAGACTTCATCGGCTCCCTCGCCCGAGAGCACCATCTTGATCCCCATGGCCTTGATCCGCCGCATCATCAGGTACATCGGCGTCGAGGCGCGAATGCTCGTAACGTCATACGTTTCGGTGTGGTAGATCACGTCCCGGAGCGCGTCGAGGCCCTCCTGCACGGTGAACTGGTATTCGTGGTGTACTGTGCCGATCGCCGCCGCGACCTTTCGGGCCGCTGCGAGGTCGGGGGAGCCTTCCAGCCCGATACAGAACGAGTGCAGCCGCGGCCACCAGGCCTGCGTCCGGTCGCCGTCTTCGACTCGGTTTTCGGCGAATTTCGCCGTGACGGCCGAAATGACCGACGAATCGAGCCCGCCAGAAATGAGAACGCCGTACGGCACGTCGGACATCAGTTGCTGATGAACCGCGGCTTCAAGGCCGGCTCGCAAGGCGCCGAGGTCAAGGGGCCGCCCGGTGACGGCCGAAAAGTCCCGCCACGGAGGATCGTAATATCGCCGGGGCTTATCGAGGTCGCGCGTGAGGTAGTGGCCTGGGGGGAAATCCTCGATGTGCCGGCAGTAGCGGATCAGCGCCTTCATTTCCGATGCGACATATAGGTTTCCGTGGTCATCGCGGCCGGTGTAGAGGGGTATGACGCCAATCGGATCGCGAGCGACCAGAAAGTCGTGGGTTCGCCTGTCATAGAGGACAAATCCGAAGATTCCGCTGAGTCGGTTGAGGAAGTTGGTCCCGTATCGCTCATATAGCGGGATGATCGCTTCGCAGTCAGAGAAGGTTTTGAACGGATAATCAGGGAAGTCGGCGCGAAGCGCCTGGTGGTTGTAGATCTCGCCGTTGACCGCGAGGACGAGGTCGGCAGCCTGGTTGGTCAGTGGCTGCGCCCCGTGCTCGACGTCGACGATCGAGAGCCGCTCGTGTGCGAGGACAGCGTATTCGTCGGCATAGACGCCGCTCCAATCAGGCCCGCGATGGCGCAGGAGGCGAGCCATCGTCACGGCCCGCTCACGTAATTCGCGGGTATCACCCCGCACATCGAGAATCGACGCAATGCCACACATTAGATTCCACCCAAACCGCCCGCAGCTACGATCAGCGCGAGCGTACTGTATGGGCCGGGTCGGGGCGGTGTCGATCCGAAATTTGGAGCTTCTCGAAGAGGCGAAACGGTTCGTATCGATCAACGGCTGATTGATCGTCCCGCCGGCCTGGCTGATCCGATCCGCCGCCAGCAAAGCCAGAATGATAGGGCCGTCCCGCTGTTCCGTTCGGTAGTGATCCTTGGTCGTTTCACCACGGAGACCGGCCGATAGCCCCTTATGGTGTTTACTTCGGCGATCGGTCGCCGGTGTTTGGCGCCCTGGCCGGCGGCAGTTGCGGGTGGTGTCGGCACCGTGACCCTGTTTCACGTGCCGTCAATAGGAAAGCTCAGTCAGCAGTCGGGCTCACGTGGAAGTGCGGCGGGGCAAGTCCGTGTTGAGGCCTTCCGGAACCAAACGCTCAGAGCCTCGGACTCACCAGCCGTCCGAGGGGTCCTTCACAAGCAAAGAACTAACGAGTCGTATCCGGAACCTATGCGTAATGTATTTGATGGCAACATGCACCATATTTCCGCTGCCCGCGGTGAAAGGGGAAGAATTCCTTTCATCTGCAAATTGGCGATCTACGTTGTTGCCGGCGACGTCACGTGTATGCTGTCGGCTGCATACGTGAGATCACTCTGGGCCTGTATGTAACAAAATCAAACCTCTTTAGAAAACTTAAGTGCCTTACGGCGAAAGAATTGCCCGTGATCGAGCCGGTGCCGGGTAAGGTATCTGAAACCGAGAACATTGCGGCGTCGCGCTGCTAAGCTGTGCGCGCGACGATGAAAGGGGGATTTGCGATGGATTTTGCCCGGGGGATCAAGCCGGCCGAAAGTGGTGCAAGCGTCGATCTCCTGGAAAATTCCGCCCGCACCAGGGCTGGGGCCAGCCCGCTCGTTTTGTTCGTGTTGGGCATGGGTCGGTCCGGAACGTCGGCGCTCACGCGGGTTCTCTCGCTCTGCGGCGGTACACTCCCGGCCGGGGTAAGGGGCGCCGACTCGACCAATCCGCGTGGCTATTGGGAGCCGCGTGCAGCCCTCAGTCTCAACGAAGCAATCCTGCGCCGCCTCGGCAGCCCAGGGTTCGACCCGTCACTGCGCTTGCAAGAGGAAGGTGCGGTCGACTCCGAACAAAAGAGCGCCTGCATCACCAAGATCGAGGCGTTTCTCACCAGGCTGCCGGCAGCCCCGATTTTGGTTATCAAGGATCCGCAGATAACGGTGCTATCCGGCATGTGGTTCGAGGCGGCGCGTCTGGCCGGACTCGACGTCGCGGCCGTGATTACGGTGCGTCACCCGCAGGAGGTCATAGCATCGCAAGCGCAGGCCGGCCCCACCTCGCCGGAGCTCTCGAGTGCCTTATGGTTGAAATACTGTCTGCTGGCCGAGAGACACACGCGCACGCTACCACGCGTGTTCGTCGACTACGCCAACCTCCTCGACGACTGGCGCCGCGAAATAGAGCGAATTTCCAAGGCGCTCGCGATTGATCTCAACGCCCGAAACGAAAGCGCAATCGATGAATTTCTTACACCGGATCTTCGGCGTCAGCGACACTGCGGCCCGGTGAGAGACTGCTTCGGCACAGACTGGATGACCGCCGTCCACGAAGCGCTGAGCGCGGCCGCGCGGGATGAGCCCTGGGACGTGTCTGTGCTGGACGGCGTTTTCGAGGCATATCGAGCTAGCGAACATGATTTCCGGGCGGCGTTCGAGAATTGCCGGGCGCTGGTGGCCATGGGCGCGGACCTCACCCACAGCGACAACGTGCTGTTCCGGCTGTTTACCAAGAGGCTGACCGGCGCCGTGGTCGCGATGGCTCGCCGACGCAGGGGGACTTGGGCCTAACCCACTTTCGTTCGACGCTTCCCCGGGCAGCGTTGTCTGGTCGTGAATCAGCGATCTCGCGGATCAGCCAGCCAACCAGGGCGCGCGGCCCGTTATAAGGCCCGGCGCAGGTCGATCTGACGGGCGGTCTACTCTAGCCCGACAATGTGAAGCGGCCCGCCCCATTGCGAGCCGACGCACTTGGGTGCGCCTATTCCTCCGGGGGCGGGGGTCGTGAGCTCAGGTGCGGCCTCGGCCCCGCTGAAGCAGGTTGCTGGCCAACGGCATCGGATTCCGCGGCACCATTCGCGCGAACATGACCAGGGCCTTGTTTTGTACTCCGGGAACGCTGACTACCTTGCCGCGGGCGATATCGGCCAGGGCTTCCCGTATAACGTCCTCGACTTCGAGCCACCGCCGCGACGGCACCGAACTCATGTCGATACCGGCCCGGCGATGCCATTCAGTGCGCACCAGGCCCGGGCACACGGCTGCACGCCGACGCCGGTCCACTTCAGCCCGCCGGCCAAACCCTCACTGAACGACACCGCCCACGCCTTCGACGCCGAATACGCCGGGTATCCCCGGCCCGGCAGTAGCCCGGCAACGCTGGCCACGTTGATCACGGTGCCAACGCCGGCGTCGAGCATGGGTGGCAGCGCGGCCCGAGTCAGCTGCATAACCGCGGTCACGTTGACATCTAGCTGGGCTTGCAGCAAACCGGGATCCGTCCTCCAGAATTCGCCCGATGCCGAAACCGGCGTTGTTCACCAGGATCCGCACCCCGACGGTCAACCGGTCGGCGACCTTGCCGCGATCCGCGGAGTCGGTCAGGTCGGCGGGCAGGATCTCGACGGCACTGCCCGCCTCGTCGCCCAGTTCACGGGCCAGTTGAGCCAACCGGTCCGCATCCCGAGCGACCAGCACCACATCGTAGCCGTCAGCCGCGAAGCGTCGCGCGAAGCCAGCGCCGATTCCGGACGTGGGCCCGGTGATCAACGCGACATTGCGAGGCACGGCCGACAGCCTAGCAAACGGTCCTGGCTAATAGGTGGGGTCGGCTAGTCGAGCAGGACTTCGGTGGAGCGGTTCGAATCTCTAGGGCGACCCTGTTGACGGTAACCGGTTCACCAACGTTTATTTGGCGGCGCCGGTGGGAACCGCCGATCCGGTCGCTCGCATGCAGTCGATCCGCGCGCAGACGACGCAGCGCCGCCACGAGCGTGCCAGGGACATCATCGGTTCCGTCCAACCCTTGCTGAGTGTTCTGCCGGGGGTGTTGCCAGCGCCGTTGCTGGAGGCCATAACCGGCGGGGTGGCTCCGTGGGATGTGACGGCCAGTAATGTGCCTTCCTACCAGGGTGACACCTATATCGCCGGTGCCAAAGTGCTGCAGCAGTACGGCCTGGTCCGTTGCCGGGTGTGGCGATGACGGCCGTCCATATATCGCTGGGTGGGTGTTGCACCATCACGGTGCGCTACGACAGGGCCGCCGTCGGCGAGGCCCAATTGTTTGCCCGATGCCTTCCTCGAGGGTTTCGACGAGATCCTTGCACTGGCGGGTGAACCGGCGCCGCGCACGGCGCCGGCGTCGTTCGCTCTCGACCGAACTGAGCGATGACTGGGGAGATCACGGAGGGCTGATCGGTTGAGGCCGGTCTCGACTCCAACCTCGTTCGTAGGCAGCGGCGGCTGGTCGGGTCGCCACCTCCGGCTCAGGGATCGGCGCCCGTAGTGATGTGTTAGCGACCCAACACCTTGCCGCCCCCCATGAGCAGTAGATCGCGACTGTCATGGCACGTTGACCTGAGAATCGCGAAATTCGACTGTAGCGAACTAACTCTCGGAGGTCGATCACCGACCATTCCGACGGTCCGCCTTTCGCCGGTCAGTCAGCACACCGGAGGCGAACGAAATTTTCCACAAGGTAGGAAGCGGCCGCAACACTTGCGCCTGGTTCGGTCATCCCGGTCGCGATCTCATCGGCGCATGCGACGTATTGCGGGGCGAGGATGGTGCGGAGGTCTGCGATCAGCGATTCCTGGGTAGTGCGCGACAATCGCAGGCTTGTGCCTACCTTCAATTGTTTGACACGAGTTGCCCACATCGCCCGATCAGGCGATGTCGTCCAGAGGATTAACTGGGGAACTCCCGCGCGCAGGCATGCGGCCGCGGTGCCCGAGCCGCCGTGGTGCACAATCGCGCGGCAAGCCGGGAAGACCACCGCATGGTTCACGGCAGGGACAAGCTTGATGTGGTCCAAATGCGAGACGTCGCTGAACTCACTCCAGCCCGAGCAAACCAATGCCCGCTCGCCGAGCTGCACGCATGCTGCACTGATCATGGCCATCATGTCGGTCGGGGACTCAACCGCGATGCTGCCGAAGCCGAAGTAAATTGGCGGTGGTCCCGAGGCAATCCAGGAGGCAACCTCATCATCGGCATCGGTCGCCAATTCCATAGTCAGGGTGCCCACAAAGGGCCGTTGGCCGTTCCATTTCGACCATTCGGTTGCGAGCCCCGGGTAGCAAACGGCGTCGTAGGCCTGAATTTCCAGCGACCCGCGTTCGATGATCCGTCGCGACGTGGGGCCCGTTGCTTTAATTAGGCCCATGTCGCGGCGTTCCGCGTCCTCGACCCTCTTGGCCAGGCGCCAGTCCAACCACTCGTTCAACGCGGTTGCGGAGCGGGCCACCGCTGAAGGCAGGAAAGGAAGGACCTGGCTGCTAGTCCGAAAGGGGAAGGTATGCAGCGTGGCTAACGGAATGTCGTGATATTCCGCGACGTTGGCAGCGGGCCCCTCGAATACTTGGCCGGTTAGCAGCATGTCAGACCCGTCCGCCAGCGAGGTCAGCGTAGTGATTATTCCCTTCCGGCACTCGGCAATGAGCTCCCAGAATTTTCGGTACGACCTGTTTAGGTCTTTTAAGTTCCAGGGCTTGCGGGATAAACACGTCACGAAGGTGTGGTGGGCCTCCAGGATGGCATGTGCATCCAGTCCGAAGGGAACCGCCGGAAGTCCAGCCGACTCCACGAAGCCGACGAGCTCCGGCGGGACTGCCACGCGCACGTGGTGTCCGCGGCGCAGCAAATCACGGCCGACAGCCGCGCAGGGCTCGATATCGCCACGACTTCCCCAACTTGCTACCACTAATCTCAATAAAGGTCCCCTGTGTTTGCTTCTGTTCACTTCTGGTACATGAAAGCCAGCCAGAGCGGCCGTTTCCCCGGCTCGGCGTTTAGCTAATACTGCCGCGACCCAGGCGAAACGTCGGGGTTTTGAGCAAACCGGCCGACAAGATTTCGATAACGGCGATCGCCTGGAAGCAGACCTGCGTAGCGCGGAGGGTGGCATTGACGCCGACCGGCCCAGCTGCACCGAAGTCGCACAGAACCAGTCACCGAGTCTTGATCGCCGGCCGTGCGGACCTGCGAACCCACCGTCGTGCTCGCCGGTTGGCGACGGTGGTTCGCCGCTCAGCGGGGCGCACGGGAGCAGCGAACGCTCTGCCGTGCGCACCCCCCGCCGCCTTGAGAAGCATGGTGGGTGTCTGACTGTCAGCGGCACGACCGGGGCCTCTGGTGTCATGTCCCAAACGATATGTGAGTGCGTATGAGTCAGCTTCGTATCTCAGGAAAGCACGCCGGTTCCGGCTCTGGTACCTACGCGCAATTTGCTCCGACCCTGGTGTCGATTGGGCTAGCGTGACGTGTGGCAAAGGCGGGACTCGTCTGAATAGGAGCCTGAGTGGCAATGACGGGATTGATGACACAAGGACCGATGCTCAGGCGGGGTCGCGACAATGGCTAAGTCTTCTGATGCCGCCGGATTGTCCAGCAAACTGGAACCGCTTGGCTATCTGATGTATCGGAGTGAAGCCAACCCGCGGACCCGCTCGGGGGGCTTGGGGGTGCTCCTCCTCGACACCACGCCGGACTGGGAGCGCTTCCGCGGCCACTTCGATAACGCCTCTCGACGGGTTTTGCGGCTGCGGCAAAAGGTTGTGGTGCCGACGCTGCCGACGGCGGCCCCGCAGTGGGTGGTGGATCCCGACTTCAACCTGGATTTCCATGTGCGGCGAGTCCGTGTGCCCGAGCCCGCCACGCTGCGCGAAGTCTTCGATTTGGCCGAGGTGCTGGTGCAATCCCCGATGGACATCGCGCGGCCGCTGTGGACGGCCACGCTGGTCGAGGGCCTGGCCGAGGGTCGGGCCGCGATGCTCCTGCAGACGAGCCATGCACTCACGGATGGGGTCGGCGCCGTCGAGATGTTCGCCCAGCTCTACGACCTGCAGCGCGATCCGCCGGCCGAGTCGCCCGCTGCGCCACCGACTGCGCAGCATCTGTCCCCCAACGACTTGATGCGGCAGGGCTTCAAACAGCTGCCCGGCGGCATCGTCGGGGCCGTCTGGAAAGTGCTGTGGGGCGCTTTGTCGATGGTGGGGCGGGTGCTGCTCAATCCGCGGTCGGCGCTGGCGGGCGCCTCGGGCTACGCGCGCTCGGGCGCGCGGGCGATGAGCCTCGCCGCGGAGCCCTCACCGCTGCTGCGCCAGCGCAACCTGGCCAGCCGCACCGAAGCGCTGGTGCTCCGGCTTTCCGACCTGCACCAGGCCGCCAAAGCCTGCGGCGGCTCCATCAACGATGCCTACCTGGCCGGTCTGTGCGGCGCGTTGGGCCGCTATCACCAGGGTCTCGGCGTGCCGATCGACACGCTGCCGATGGCGGTGCCGGTGAACATTCGCACTGAAGCTGACCCTACCGGCGGCAACCGGTTCACCAACGTGTATGTGGCGGCGACGGTGGGGACGGCCGATCCAGTCGCTCGCATGAAGATGATCCGCGCGCAGATGACACAGCGCCGTGAAGAGCGTGCCAGGGACAACATCGGTTTCGTCCAGCCCCTGCTGAGCGTGCTGCCGGGTGTATTGCCGGCGCCTGTGCTGGATGCCATCAGCGGCGGGGCGGCTCCGTGGGATGTGACGGCCAGCAATCTGCCTTTCTTCCAGGGCGATACCTACATCGCCGGTGCGAAAGTGCTGCAACAGTTCAGCCTTGGCCCGTTGCCGGGTGTGGCGATGACGGCCGTGCTTACATCGCGGGGCGGGTGGTGCACCATCACGGTGCGTTATGACAGGGCCGCCGTCGAAGATGACCAATTGTTCGCGCGGTGCCTATTGGAGGGTTTCGACGAGATCCTCGCACTGGCGGGTGACCCGGCGCCGCGCGCCGCGCCAGCGTCTTCGCCCTCGACCGAACTGGGCGATGAATTGTAGATCGCTGCGGATAGCCAGACCTCGCGACAACAGATGATGCACCCGACGGCCCTAATCGGCTTCGCGTCGATTTCTAATAAGGCTCACCGAGCTAGGTGTGCCTGTCGCCTCATGAACCACCTCGCCCTGCGCCGGCTGCGTCATCCACGGCCGCATCTGCGAGACCCGCAGAGACGTTAGCCAGTTGATCGCTTCGTTGCTAACTGCGTAATGCGGTAGACCCGCCGCCGACTAGTTTTAGATCGGAGTCGCCCTCACGCTTACCAGAGGTTGATAATGCGCCGTGCCGCACTGATTCGATGTATAGGGCAGATGGCGATCGTCTATCGTTATCTGACATTTTCGCCTGCATCAGGGATGCCTTCACATCTTCGGAGATGCGGGAACCACGGCCGCGCACCATACATTTGCTGTAGCGTAACCCGCTATGGCGGCACTCAAGATGGAGAGGGGATGCCGCCTCGCTGGACGACAGAGCGCGAGGAGCAAGCGACCCCCGATGCCGTCGAGCCGATGACGCTGCATCGTACGCGAAGGTACTTCCCCACCCGGCTGCTGTCTCGTCGGTTCCTCGGCGTGATTATTCCGATCGCCGGCATGCAACTAATGGCCGCGATGGATGGCCCCATAGCGGTCTTCGCGCTTCCCAAAATCCAGAACGAGCTGGGCCTATCCAATGCTGGGCGAAGCTGGGTCATCACCGCTTACGTGCTGACCTTTGGTGGCCTCATGCTGGTGGGCGGCCGCGTCGGTGACACCATAGGGCGCAAGCGCGCCTTCATCGTCGGGGTCGCACTGTTCACCCTCGCCTCGGCCCTATGCGGTGTTGCCTGGAGCGGGGGCGTCTTGGTCTTCGGCCGGCTGCTGCACGGCACGGCCGCCGCGATCGTATCACCGACCTGTATGGCGCTGGTCGCGACCACCTTCCCGAAGGGGCCGGTGCGCAACGCTGCGGTGGCAGTATTCGGCGCTATAGGAGGCGTCGGCGCGGTGATGGGCCTGGTGGTGGGCGGCGCCCTTACCGACGTATGGTGGCGGCTGGCTTTTTTGCTGAACGTGCCGCTTGGGCTGCTGGTGCTCTACCTGGGCGGCATCACGCTGCGGGAAACCCAGAAAAAGCGGATGCGGCTCGACGCCATCGGCGCTGCGCTGGCCACATTGATGTGTACCGCGGTGGTTGTCGGCTTAACGATGGGCCCGGAGAAGGGCTGGCTGTCGCCCACCACGGTCGGTTTGGGTGCGGTGGCTTTCGCCGCTTTCGTGGCGTTCGTCGTGGCCGAGCGCACCGCCGAGAACCCCGTCGTCCCGTTCAGCGTGTTCGTCGACCGCAACCGACTGGCCACATTCGTGGGCATGTTCCTGAACGGTGGGGTGATTTTCACCTTGTCGGTGCTGATCGGGCTGTATGTGCAGAACATCATGGGGTACAGCCCGCTGCGGGCGGCCGTCGCATTCATCCCGTTCGCCATCGCGACGGCCATCGGCGTTGGCGCCTCCACGCGCTTGGTGTCGTGGTTTCCGCCGCGGGTGGTCGTGATTGCGGGCAGCATCCTGATGCTGGGCGCGATGCTGTACGGCTCTACGCTCAACCATGGCGTCCCCTACTTCCCCAATCTGGTGCTGCCGATCGTGGTCGGTGCTATTGGTATCGGCATGATGAACGTCCCGCTTGGGCTTTCGTTAATCGCCAGCGTCGGCAACGACCGGATCGGCCCCACCTCGGCGATCGCGATGATGCTGCAGAATTTCGGTGGGCCGGTAGTGCTCGTCGCCATCCAGGCCCTCATCACGACGCGCACCTTGCAGCTGGGCGGCACCACTGGGCCCGTGAAGTTCATGAACGCCGCCCAGTTGCGTGCGCTGGACCACGGCTATACCTATGGCTTGCTCTGGCTGGCCGGCGTGGTCATTTTGGTCGGCTGTGTGGCGCTCCTCATCGGCTACAGCGCGCAGCAAGTAGCGCAGGCGCAGGCAGTCAACGACGGCGACGGCGCGGCAGACTGCAGCAGCTCGCCAATTCCATCCGGCGAACGATTGCGGCCGGTGGCGCCGCCCACATTGCGACCGGCGACGAAGAGTTTGACACGCTGGCGGCGTTCGGCGTCCAGAACCCGCATTTAGTCACGCGAATCATCCGCGATTTCATCAGGCGTCGGAAGGTTTGCGAGAGCAGTCCGGCAAGCGTCGGCGAATGCACGACATACACCCCATGGCAACGCGCGGGCCGGTATCACCTCACCCTTCTCACCAAGCGGATCTCGACTCAGGTGGACTGAACACGTCCGTATCAGGCGGCTTCCGCAGGGGCCAGCTTCTCGCACAGCAGTCCCGCCAAACCGCGAATGGTGCCAATGTTGGCAAGGTCGCTGGGATTGAGGCGTACTCCCGTTTCGGTCTCGATGCGGGTGCGCAGTTCAAGGGCGCCCAGCGAGTCCATGCCGTATTCGGAGAGCGGACGGTCGGGATCGATGTTGCGACGCAGGATCAAGGTGACCTGGTCGGAGACCAAACGGCGCAGCCGGATAGGCCACTCGTCCAAGGGCAGCTCGCTGAGCTCAGCACGCAATTTGCTTGTGCCTGCTGCATTTTGGCCCATGGAGCGGAACGCTTCGGCGAAGGGGCTGTGCTGGGCGAAGGCGGTCAACCACGGGGTGCCCATGATGGGCGCATAGCCGGTGTAGGCGCGGTCGTGGCGCAGCAGCGCTTCGAACGCGTAAGCGCCCTCGTCGGGAGCGATGGCGATGTCGGCGCCCTCCGCCAAGGCAGTGGCACGCCCGATTTGGGCCCACGCGCCCCACGCAATCGCGATGGCCGGCAGGCCCTGAGCCCGGCGCCACAGGGTGAAGGCGTCCAGCCAGCTGTTGGCTGCGGCGTAGGCGCCCTGCCCGGGCGAGCCCACCAGCGCGGCCGCCGAGGAGAACGAGCAGAACCAGTCCAACGGCTGATCAGGGGTAGCGGTGTGCAAGTTCCATGCACCGTAAACCTTTGCGGCCCAATCGCGTTCGATCAGCTCGTCGGTAATGTTGGTCAGTATCGCGTCCTCGATCACCGCCGCTGCGTGTAGCACACCGCGCACCGGAAGCCCGGTGGCGCATAGCCGTGGCGACCAACCGCTGCGCCGTACCGGCCTCGGCGATGTCCCCGCACTCCACTACGACGTCGGCACCGATTGCGCGGATGCGTTCGATCGTTTCCAGCGCCTCGGGCGTTGGCTGCGACCGAGAGGACAGCACGATGCGGCCGCAGCCGCCGTCGGCCATCTTCTCTGCTAAGAACAGCCCCAGGCCTCCCAGCCCGCCAGTGACGATGTAGGCGCCGTCACTGACGGAAGACCGGAACCTGCGCAGGCGGCACGACGATGCGGCTGCTGCCGGTGCGCGGGACTTCGAGCACAAGTTTGCCGGTGTGTTGGGCGCCGCTCATCAACCGAATTGCGTTGGCGGCGTCCGCAAGTGGGTATTGAGTGCTCTCCGGCATCGGCAGCGCGCCGTCCGCGGTGAGCTGATACACCGTGTTGAGCAAGTCTCGCAGCCGGTCCGGGTGACTGAATGACAGCAACGCCAGGTCCAAGGCGTAGAACGTCAGGTTGCGCCGGAACGGGAATAACCCTAACCGAGTGTCGCCGTAGATGTCCCGTTTGCCGATCTCGACGAATCGTCCACCGAACGCCAGCAGTTCGACGCCCGCGCGCTGAGCGGCGCCGATGACCGAGTTGAGCACGATGTCCACCCCATAGCCGTCGGTGTCACGGCGGATTCCGTCGGCGAACTCCAAGCTCCGCGAGTCGTAGACATGCTCAATGCCCATGTCGCGCAACATCTGTCGACGCTGCTCGCTGCCAGCGGTGGCGAAGATCTCCGCGCCCGCGGCGCGGGCGATGGCGATGGCCGCCTGTCCGACGCCGCCGGTCCCGGAATGGATCAGCACCTTGTCGCCGCGGCTGATGCGGGCCAGGTCGTGCAGGCCGTAGTAGGCGGTGGCATGCGCGGTGGTCACCGCCGCCGCCTGCGGCGTCGGAAAGCCCAGCGGGCAGCGTGACGGCCAGGTTGGCGTCACAGGTGATGAACGTGCCCCAGCAGCCGTTGGGGGACAGGCCACCGACATGATCACCCACCTTGTGCTGGGTCACGTCGGGTCCGACCGCGGTCACCACCCCGGCAAAATCCGTCCCCAGCTGGGGCAGTCGCCCCTCGAAGGCCGGGTAGCGGCCGAATGCGACCAAGCACGTCGGCGAAGTTGATGCTTGACGCGCTGACCGCGACCTCGATCTGCCCCGGCCCCGGTGGAACGCGGTCGCACGCAACGAGTTCCATCGACTCCAGATCCCCGGGTGTGCGGATCTGCAAACGCATTCCGTCGCGCTCATGGTTGGCGACGGTGGTTCGCCGCTCCTCGGGTAGCAGCGGAGTGGGGGACAACCGGGCGACATACCACTGGCCGTTGCGCCATGCGGTCTCGTCTTCCTCGGATCCGCTGAGCAGTTGCCGCGCCAACTGCTCGGCATCGGTGGCGTCGTCCACATCGATCTGGGTGGCGCGCAGATGCGGATGTTCGGTGCCGATCACCCGGATCAGGCCCGCGCAGCCCAGCCTGCTGCAGGTTCGGTCGGTCGCCGGCCAGCACCTGTCTGGGCGGTGCGGGTCACGGTGTACAGGCGAGGCGGCTCGCCGGCGATCTCGGACAATTCGCGGGTGATATGCACCAGATGCTGCACGTACTCGCGCCCAGCTGCGGGGACTGCGTCTCGGCGTCTCCGTTTTTCGGTCCCGTCAGGATCACGACGCCGGTGAATCCACCGCCGCGCAGATGATTTGTGAGCTGTTCCGCGTTCGAGGTGAAGTCGGCGTTCTGTGGCCAGCACATCGCGGTGCATTGCGACCCATGGCTTTTCAGCGCGTCGGTCAACGCGGTGGCCAACGACATCGGCGGTGGCGGTGGTGCTGATCAGCAGCCAGCTACCCGGCGTCGGCGTATTCCACGTCGGGCAGTTCTCGTTGCCGCCATTCGATGGTCAGCAGCCGCTCGGCCAGCACCCGATCTTTGTTGCCGCTCTCCGAGACGCTGGTGCCCAATCGCAGCCCCTGCACGGCGAGCAGGACTGCGCCCGTGCTCGTCGAGCACGTCGATGTCGGCCTCGATCCCGGACGTGTCGGCTTTCGTCACCCGTGTGTAGCAGTAGTGGGCGTCGCGGGCAGCGGTGTAGGAGCGGAGTCGACGGACACCCAACGGCAGCCCCAGCACGCCTTCGCCTAGGGCCGCGGACGTCCGGATGAGCCTCGACGGACTGGAAACAGGCATCCAGCAGCGCTGGGTGCACGCTGTAAGCGCCTTGTTGCGAGCGGATTTGGCGGGGGAGCGCGACCTCGGCCAGCACTGTGGCGCCTGGCCCCTCGCCGGTGTGCACGGCGTCGAGACCGGTGAACGCCGGACCGTACTGGACGCCACGCTGGTCCAGTCGGTTGCGCACCTCGGCGCCATCCTCGCGATGCGGATGCGCGGCAAGGAGCGTCGACGTGTCGTGCGCAGGTGGCCGCTCGTCCGTCTGCGGCATGCAGGACTGCGGCAGCTTGCCGCGCGTGCTCGCCCTCCTGATTCGTCTCTACGGTGAAGTCGAGGACGATCCGGCGATGACACCGACGCCGAGGCGCCGACCGTGGTCTGCTCGTCCAGCAGCAGCGCCTGCTCGAAGCGGATGTCACGGACCTCAGAGGCCTCGCCCAGCACCGCGCGCGCGGCCGCCAGCGCCATCTCGCAGTAAGCCGCGCCGGGAAGCACGGCCACATTGCGGATCTGGTGATCGCCCAGCCAGGGCTGGGCGGCGGTGCCGACCTCTCCTTGCCAGACGTGTCGCTCCGGTTCCTCCTGCAAGCGCACATGCGGGCCGAGCAGCGGATGTACCGAGACCGTGCATGCGCCGTGGGTCGGGGAGGATTCCTGACCGTCGCGGTTCAGCAGCAGCCGACGGTGCGTCCAGGTCGGCAGCGGCGCGTCCACCAGCCGCCCATTCGGGTAGAGCGCGGAGAAGTCGACCGCCGCGCCCGCATTGTGCAGATCCGCCAGGAAGCCACGCAGCCCGTGCGGCATTTCCTGCTCGCGGCGCATGCTGGCCAGAGCGGCCAGTGGAATGTCGAGGCTGCGGGCGTTCTGCTCGAGCGGGTGGGTGAGTAGGGGGTGCGGTGCCAGCTCGGCGAAGACCCGGTGGCCGTCCTCCATCGCGGCCTGCACCGCCGCGGCGAACCGCACCGTGCGCCGCAGATTGTCCACCCAGTAGCGGGCATCGCACACCGGCTGTTCGCGCGGGTCGAACAGGCTCGATCGAGTAGAAGGGAACTTCCGGTGTCCTTGGGGCCAGCTCGACCAGTGCCTCCGACAGGTCACCGAGGATCGGTTCGACCTGCGGAGTGTGCGATGCCAGATCGATGGCCACCTCGCGGGCCATCACTTCCCGCTCCTCCCAGGCGGCCACCAGCTCGCGCACCGTTTCGGGCGCCCCGCCGATCACCGTGGACTCCGGGGAGGCCACCACCGCTATCACGACGTCGTTGATGCCGCGGGCCATCAGCTCGGAAAGCACCTGCTGGGCGGGCAGCACGACGGATGCCATCGCCCCGGAACCGGCGATGCGGGACATCAGCCGCGAGCGGCGGCAGATCACGCGTACCCCGTCTTCCAGCGACAGCGCGCCCGCGACCACCGCCGCGGCGGTCTCTCCCAGCGAGTGGCCGATCACCGCGCCCGGGCGCACTCCGTAGGACTTCATGGTGGCCGCCAAGGCGACCTGCATGGCGAACAGCGTCGGTTGCACCCGCTCGACGCCGGTCACCACCTCGGGCGCCGTCATCGCCTCGGTCACCGAGAACCCGGACTCCTGGGCGATCAGTGGCTCCGCCTCGGCGATGGTGGCGGCGAACACCGGTTCGTTGGCCAGCAGCTCGGCACCCATTGCCGCCCACTGCGACCCGTGCCCGGAGAACACCCACACCGGACCGCGGTCGTCTTGGCCGACCGCGGCCTGATACGGAGTATCGCCGTTCGGCGACCTCGCGCAACCGCTGCGGTCAGCTCCTCGCGGCTGCCGGCGACGACCGCCGTGCGCACCGGCCGGTGCCCGCGCCGGCACGCCAGGGTGTAGGCGAGGTCCGGCAACGCCACGTCGTCATGCGCTTGCACCCAGTCGGCCAACCGTGCCGCGGTGCTGGCGCAGTTCCTCGGCCGAGGTGGACGACAGCGGGAACAGCAGTGGTGCCGGCGTAGCGGCGTCGGCCTCGCCGTTGCGCTGTGCATTGGTTTCAGGGGCCGCGGGGGCCTGCTCCAAAATGGCGTGGGCGTTGGTTCCCGAGAACCCGTACGACGACACCGCCGCCCGCCGGGGCGCGTGACCGTTGCTGGGCCACGGCGTATTTTCCTGCGGCACAAAGAGATTGGTCTCGATTCGGGCGAGCTCGTCGGGCAGGCGGGAGAAGTGCAGATTCTGGGGAACCACACCATGCTGCAGGGCCAGGACCGCCTTCATGAAGCCCAACGTTCCCGACGTCGACTGGCTATGTCCGAAATTGGTCTTCGCCGAGCCGAGCGCACACGGGCCCTCGACGCCGTAAACCTCTGCCAGGCTGGCGAATTCGACCGGGTCACCCACCGGGGTGCCGGTGCCGTGCGCCTCCACCATGCCGACGGTGCTCGGGTCCACGCCCGCCGCGGCCAACGCGGCCCGATAGGCCGCGACTTGCGAGGCCCGCGATGGGGTGGTGACGTTCACCGTGCGGCCATCGTTGTTCAGGGCCGTGCTGCGCACCACAGCCAAGATCCGGTCACCATCGCGCAGCGCATCCGGTAACCGCTTGAGCAACACCATCACGCTGCCTTCGCCGACGGCAAACCCGTCCGCGGCGACGTCGAACGCGTGGCAGTGTCCGGTCGGAGACAGCATGCCGCCTGCCGATCCGGCGGCGGATTTCCGTGGATCCAGCGACAGCGAAACGCCGCCCGCCAGCGCCATGTCGCATTCGCCGTCGTGCAGGCTGCGACATGCCAGATGCACCGTGACCAGTCCAGACGAGCAGGCGGTGTCCATCGTTATCGCCGGACCGTGCAGGTCCATGGCGTAGGCGATCCGCCCGGACGCCATGCTGTAGTTGTTGCCCAGGAATCCGTAGGCGCCCTCCAAGGCGTGGGCATCGGCGGCCACCAATATGTAGTCGTCATGCGTCAAACCCACGTACACACCGGTCCGCGAGCCGGCCAGCCTTGCCGGGCTGAGACCCGCGTGCTCCACTGCCTCCCAAGAGGTTTCCAGCAGCAGGCGATGCTGTGGGTCGATCGCGGTGGCCTCGCGCTCGTTGATCCCGAAGAACTCGGAATCGAAGCCGCCGACATCGTCCAGGAATGCGCCCCACTTCGACACCGACCGACCCGGCACCCCGGGCTCGGGGTCGTAGTACTCGTCGACGTCCCAGCGGTCGGGCGGAATTTCGGTGATCAGGTCATCGCCGCGCAGCAACGCTTCCCATAACCGCTCCGGTGAGTCGATTCCCCCGGGAAGTCGGCACGCCATGCCGATGACGGCAACCGGAGTGACAGGGTCGGTCGCCCGCGGAGGGCGAAGAATCCGCTGAAGCTGAGCCGTGCACATCACCGATCGCCCCGAAAGACAACATCCCGCCCCTTCCAGCAACGACTATGTAGCGTGTCCGCCGCTCAACTCAGGGCGTGCCAGCTCCTTGACTAACCGGGCTACCCACGCCGCGCCGACTGATGCTCGATTGTGTCAGGGCTTTGGCGCACGTCAGCGGCCTAGATTGCAGGGACCGACGCTATTACTGCGTGCGCCAGCCGCTTATGGGAATTTACCGAATCGTGATCGTTAGCTGGAATGACGCGACTGGTCAGCTATGGGCGATGACCGTTGACGGCCGCCGAGCGTCGAGCAGCGGGAAACTTTCGCAATCCCTGTACCGGTCCTGGATGGCCTCCACTATGGTTTGGAACGGTTTCACTTATCTCGACTACACGGTCTGGAGAACTTGTGAGCGTCAACCCGTTCGACGACGACAATGGCAGCTTCTTCGTCTGGTCAACGACGAGGAGCAACACAGCTTGTGGCCGACCTTCGCCGATGTTCCAGCCGGCTGGCGGGTGGTTTATGGCGAAGCCGACCGCGCTGCGTGTCTGGACTACATCGAACAGAACTGGCCCGATATACGGCCGAAGAGTTGCGCGACAGGCTGGCAGCACGCGACGCGGCTGAAAACTGAGCCGTCCCGTTCCGACGAACCGCCAAGACGCGCACTTTGTGGACGCGCGGAGACCGGGCAGTCGGGTAGCTCTACGGTTTCTCGCGTAGGCACCGACCGTCACCCATGTGTCGGTAGACGCCATCAGCAACCGGGACTGGGCCCTGAACCGATGTCGCCGGCGAGATCCACGGTTGCGGGTGCACCGGCAATCTCGTTAGTCGATCTCGCCAGTCAAGTCGAACTCAGCCAGCGTGCGCGCAGCCAGCTCACGCAACGCGGTCTTTGTGTTCTCGGCGCCCGGTTGGTAGGCGTCGACGGTGATGACATATCCGGCCGCCTATGCGCCAAGACTGCACAGTCAATTGGCCGCCCGTTCGCTCAAGCCACTGTCGCGTTGACTTGCTGTCCGGTGACTAAGATGCGGCGGTGCGTACTCGGCCGCGGTGCCATCAGGGCGGGACAGCACCGAGGCCGAGGTCGCCGAGATTGGAACAAAACACCGGGAGATCGGGGTCGGCTGACCACCGCGTCGGCCAGTCCGTTTCAGCGCCCGCTTCGGTGTCGAACGGCGCCAGCCACGGATTGCGACGACTCATCTGGCGTCTCCCGCAGAGTCGTCAGCGCCTGCTTGATGGCGGCACGGACGTCACGCAGATCCGTCGTCACCTGGGTCGGGTCGACGCTGACGCGCGCAAACGACACTGCGAAGGCACGCGTGTCGGCCTCGACGCGGTCGCTCATCGGGAGTTGCAAGGTGACGGCGCCATCACTCGGTGCGTCGGCGGCCCATGCGCTCCGCGAGTTTTGCGGCCAATCCTGCGACCAGCGTGTTACTCGTTCCGCCAAGAGCTTTCGCGCGGGCATCCCAATCATCCAGGTCGATGTAGATCGTGATAGCCGGCACGACGACGAGGGCGTCGTCGTCATCGCCTTGACGGAGGGCGACGGGTCGGGATTCCTGCGGTCGGGCAATATCATGTCGGCGCACGACAGGCCAGTTTCGCCGCCAAGGCAAGCGCCCGGGCAACCTCGGGAGCATCCTGCGCTGTTTGTCGGGCATCCTGCATGACCGCGCGCAGTCGGGTGCGTGAACGCGGCGGTGGATAGCCGAGGTCACGTGTGTTGCCCAGGATGGCGTCGGCCAGCACGAGGGCAAGCCCGAGCCCGTCGATGAGGTAGTGGGAAAGCACCAGGCTGACCGCGGTCGAGCCGTCCGTAAGGGGAAGGACGCCGAGATGCCAGCCGGGCCCCCTCTCCGGATCCGTAGGCAGTTGTGAGCGTTCATCAGCCCAGTCGCTGAGTTCAGCGCGTGGACGGGCGCGAGCAGCGATATCGATGTCCGAGCGGGCCCCGATCGGAGACCCAACGATGCCGGCCGAATGGCAGCGGCGAACGCTCGATGCGCCGTCCCAACAACCCCTGGCCGAGGTTGTGGTGGAAACGCCTCAGCCCATCGAAGTCGATAGCGTGCTCATAAATCCACATGCATTGGATAACTACCTTCTGGTCAGCGGCCTGATGTCCCGCAAACATGGTTTGGTCCGCCAGCGCGAGTCGGTTATCCGGAGCGGCAGCACGATTGGATGCGCGGTCAATGAAAGATGTGCGTGCGGAACGTATCCGGAGGGCCACTGATCAAGCCCCAACGGCCCGGATCGACTCGTCCGTGACGCCCTGCGGTGCGTGCGCCTCATGGTGGAGTGCGACGTTGCTCGAGACGGTGTGAGGCTTCGTGAGACCGAACTGAATCATCAAGACACGGTATCGGATGCGACGCTCCGGCTCGGAATAGGCATTCCCGACGAGCATTGGGCAGCGCTCCAGCCCGCGCCGAGGTCGCCACTACCAGCGGTCCTTCTTCGGTTATAGGTGTTGTTGGATTGCATCACCTGCGCGGCCAGATGGCTCGGAACGAGCATCAGTAACGGCTGAGCCTTCCAGCACGAGGCTCCCGCTTTCATTGCGCAGCGTGCGCCCCGATAACGAAACGCTAGGATCTCCGCGATGAAATTTGTGCTGGCAAGCTATGGAACTCGTGGCGATGTCGAGCCCTGCGTCGCTGTTGGCCGTGAACTGTTGCGCAGAGGACACGACGTGCGCACGGCTGTTCCACCTGACCTGGTTGACTTCGCCGAATCGGCTGGGGTCGCGCCGGTGGCCTACGGACCGGATGCCCGGCGTTGGCAGGACGTGCATCGCGAGTTGTTGACCTGTCTATCCCGAAGCTTCTGGAAAATCCAGGATCTGATCCGACTGTGGCGCAAAGATTGGCGGCTTTTTACCCAGTGCTCAGAGGAGATCAGCACGACGCTGACGTCGCTGGCGGATGGAGCCGACCTGCTGTTCACCGGCGTGATCGGCGAGCAGTCCGCTGCCAACGTCGCGGAGTATTTCGACATTCCGTTGGCTACGCTGCACACCTACCCGATGCGGGCCAACGGCCAGCTCGTACCGGTTTTGCCGGCGCCGCTGGTGCGCTCCGCACTCACGATGTTCGAGTGGCTGCAGTCGCCCTTGACGAACAAGCTGGAGGATCGCCAACGCCGCGAATTGGGCTTGCCGAAGGCAACGGGCCTGTCGTCGCGCCGGATTACCGATCGCGGCTCGCTGGAAATTCAGGCCTACGACGAGGTTTGCTTTCCCGGGTTGGCAGCCGAGTGGGCAAGCTTCGACGGCCGCCGGCCTTTCGTCGGCGCCCTGACGCTGGAGTCGCCAACGGATGTCGATGACGAGGTCGCTTCGTGGATTGCCGCGGGATCACCGCCGATATTCTTCGGCTTTGGCAGCATGCCCGTCGAATCTCCGGCGGACACGCTCGCCATGATCGGCGCGGCTTGCGCGCAGTTAGGCGTCCGGGCATTGGTTGGCGCCGGCGGGACGGATTTCGGCCACGTCTCTGGTTTCGACCACGTCAAGGTGGTGGCCACGATGAACTACGCGGACACCTTCCCCGCTTGCCGCGCGGTCGTGCACCATGGTGGCGCGGGTACCACGGCCGCCGGTCTGCGCGCCGGAATCCCCACGTTGATCCTTTCAACGTGGCCAGATCAAAAGCTGTGGGGAGCTCGGGTCAAACGACTGAAGGTGGGCACCTATCGGCGCTTCTCAAGCACCAACCAGCAATCGCTGGTCGCAGACCTTCACACCATCCTCGCCCCTGAATACGCTGCCCGGGCCCGAGAGATCGCTAGTCGGATGACCAAAACCGACGAAAGCGTTACAACCACCGCCGATCTGATCGAAAGTTTCGCGCGCCTCAGGCGCGTCGGCTGATCGATAGGGGGATGCAGGCGGACTCTTGGTCACCTGCTCCACACAGTGCCCATACCGCTGACCACGAGGGCGGTCCCGCCGACTGTGCATATGATTAACAGGATCTTTCGACGATGATTCCGCGCCCAGTCATGCACCGCTTCCAGTACCGCGTAAGTTTTCGTTGGGGTAACGAGATAGCTGGCAAGCGTGATCTCGACAACCGAAAGCAATCCGACCACGAAGATGATGGCGGCGCTGACCTGCGTGCCGAATGCGCCTCCCGCGGCCACGATGATGGCCAGTAGGAACAGAACGCCGTCCAGTGGCGGACCTAAGGCGAGGCCGATTAGCAAAGCGACCCACCAGGATCCGCTTTCCCACGCACTGTGGGCGCGGCCGAGTAGTCGGCGGGTCGCAGACGCGGGCTCCGCCGACCCATCCTTCCCACGGCCCAACAGCCACGAGATTGCAGGCGGTGTATTCGAGTCCGGCACCAGGGCGGCCGGGTTGTCGCCCGGCGTCGCAACGTGCGCTGGCTGGCGCGCCCGCGTCAGCCAGCGCACTGTCATCAACGCGGCAATCGATAGCGCGAGCGCACCCATGCCGAGCTGAACGTGCCGGAGGGTGTTGCTCGTGGCCAAATTATCCGCAAAAGACTTGAACGCTGGTGTGACGTGCACCACCGACAGCGGCATCACGACGGTGAAACCGCACGCTATCAGGTTGCCAACCCCATAAGCGAGCAGGTTTTGTACCGGCCGTGGCCGGGAGATGACGACGAGCGTGACACCGATGCGCATCGGATCGAGCCCCGTGATGAGCCCCATCACCAGCACCGAGCCCCACATAGTCCGCACACTACCGTGTTGACTTTTCCGGCCTGCTTCCCCGATACGTCCTGTTGTTCGAGGCTTGCTTACGTCGCTCAATGAACGACCTGAATCGCCTATTTTGCACTCCTGCCCAGGAAGTCGCGACCAACGTAACTGCTGCCCGGAGGACGACCCAACGTATCCTGCGTGGCGGGCGGTTGCGTAGGCATGGCAAGGTGAAGACGCTTATGAGCCACACGGTGAATAGGACATACGGTAAGACAATGGAGAACGTACTCGATCCGCGCGACCAGAGCATGTTCGACTTCGGGCGAGCGTCGGGCGTCACGACCCTGCTGCAGAGCGTCTGGGTGTACGACCGCGCGATCGACATCGAAGCCCTGCGACAGTTCCATGATCAGCTTCGGCGGGGACGGTTGTCCCGCCGAATCGAACGTTCACCACTGGCATTCGGCCGCCACCGTTGGGTATCAAGCAACGGCTCAGCCGACCTTGAGATCGTCGCGGCGGCTCGACCGCGTGAAGAATTCGACACGTGGCTGCACGAACAGGTCGAAACCCCACTGGATTGCGAACACGGGCCACTATGGCACCTTGCGGTGCTTCCGTTCACCGACGGCGGTGCCGGCGTGAGCTTGGTCATCCCACATTGCCTCACTGACGCACTCGGGCTGTTCGAGGGGCTGGCCGATGCCGCGCTCGGGCGCGACGCACTCAACAGCTGGCCCGCTGCCGCGTCGCGGCGGCGGTGGCAGGCCCTGCGCGAGGACGCCCGCCAAACCATGCGCGACCTCCCTGCTTTGGGTCGGGGCGTGGTCACTGCCGTACGGATGGCCCGGCGTAGCCGCGGTGGTCCTGGAGCTGCCACTCGGCAGTCTCCCACGCCACCTCTGGCGTCTGCCGGCGCCGAAGAACTCATCGCCCTCCCGGTTGCGACGATGTTTGTGGACGCCGACGAGTGGGAGGCCTGCGCGCAGTCGCTCGGCGGGACGAGCAACACGCTGCTTGCGGGACTGGCGGCCCGCCTCGCCGAACAAAGAGGACGGGTCACGACCGACGGTTCGGTCGCCTTGCGGATCCCGGTCAACGAGCGCATCCCCGGCGATACTCGCGGCAACGCGACCAGCCCTATAGACGTCACGGTCGACCCTGCACGGTCGACGACAGATTTGCGGGACATCCGGGCCACAATCAAACAAGCGCTGATTCGCCGCGAGCAGGTGCCCGACGAAGAGCGGGCGCTGACGTCGCTGGTTCCGCTGTTGCCTAAGCGGCTCGTCAAGCTGATCGGCGGCAATGGGACCAGTGTCATCTCAACGCATATGGGTGTGGTCGACCCGGCCGCCACCCGAGCGGATGGTGCGGACGCCGATTACTTCGCGATGAGAATGCACTACCTGGGCATGACTGAGGCGATGATGCAGCGGTTTCGCGGGATGCAGGTCGTAGGATCGGGACGAGCGAACGGACAGGTCTTCGTCACGGCTGTTGCCTATCAGCCGGGCTGCCCCAACTCGAACGACGATTTGCGGCATGACCTTTCGAGCGCCTTGAAGGACTTCTCGCTTACCGGCACGCCTCTCTGAGCGCCGCCGCATCATGCACCAATGAAGGAACCACCGTGTCGAAAACTCTGCAATGAAAGTCGTGGTGGCGTGTTACGGAAGCCGCGGCGACGTCGAGCCCTGCGTCACGGCCGGCCGTGAACTGCTGCGCCGCGGGCACGATGTGCGCGTGGTCGTTCCTCCCGACCTCGTTGGCTTCGCGGAGTCGGCTGGGCTTGCGGCGGTCGCCTGCGGGGTAGAACTGCAGACCGTTCTGGACGCGCACCGCAATTTTTGGGCCGGTCTTTTCCGTCACCCGTGGCGGATCCCGGAGCTTATTCGTGCGCGGCGCGAAGTCGGGAAGCCCATTATCCGGTGCTGGGAGCAGATGAGCGCGACGCTGATGACGCTGGCAGGCGAGGCCGATCTGCTATTCAGCGGCCTGAATTTCGAGGACGCTGCAGTCAACGTTGCGGAGCATTACGACATTCCGCTGGTCACGCTGCATTATTTCCCGTTGCGGGCCAACGGCCAGCTATTGCCATTCCTGCCGGCGGCGCTGGGCCGCTTCGCCATGAGGGTGTTCTGGTGGGTGTCTTGGCGCGGGACTAAGAAGGTCGAGGACGCGCAGCGCCGTGAACTTGGTTTGCCGACGGCAAACGAACCCTCGCCGCGGCGGATCACCGACCGCGGATCGCTGGAAATTCAGGCTTACGATGAGGTTTGTTTTCCCGGCCTGGCGGCCGAATGGACGAAATACGATGGCCAACGCCCCTTTGTCGGCGCGCTGACGCTGGAGTCGCCAACGGATGCCGATGAGGAGGTCGCGTCGTGGATTGCGGCGGGACCACCGCCGATCTTCTTCGGCTTTGGCAGCATACGGGTCGAATCCGCCACCGACACGCTCTCCATGGTCAGCGCTGCGTGCGAGCAGTTAGGGGAGCGCGCGTTGGTATGCGCCGCCGGGACTGACTTCACTTCCGCCCCCCAGTTCGAACACGTCAAGGTAGTGGCCGCCGTCAATTACGCAGCCACCCTTCCCGCCTGCCGCGCGGTGGTGCACCACGGTGGCGCGGGCACCACGGCAGCGGGCTTGCGCGCCGGAGTCCCCACATTGATTCTTTCGACCGACCTCGATCAGACGCTCTGGGGAGTACGGGTCAAACGCTTGAAAGTGGGCACAGCCCAGCGCTTTTCGACCACCAGTCGCGAATCACTGGTCGCCGACCTGCGCACCATCTTGGCCCAGCAGTACGTCGCGCGGGCCCGCGAGATCGCCACCCGGATGACCAAACCCGCTGAAAGTGTTTCCAGTGTCGCCGATCTCGTCGAAAACTTTGCCCGCCTACGGTGTGTTGGCTGATCGGCAGGGGGCATGCGCCGAGCCTGCCACGCCCGGCAACGCTTTCGTGGCCTGAATGTAGCCTCGATGTGTATCCGGCGTTCGAGGCAACAGGGATGGTATTAATGGTCGGCTTTAATACACGCGTCCACAGCCTGTTCGAGCGCGCGGCGCTGGCAGTCGTGCACGGCGCGCAGGAACGGTTCTATCCCTACCTGACGGGCCGCGTCGGCGACGACGTGGTCTTCCTGAACTACGGCTACGAGGAAGACCCCCCATTGGGCCTGGCGTTGGACGCAGCCGACGAGCCCGAGCGGTACCCCATTCAGCTGTATCACGTCACCGCCACCCAGGCCGGCGGACTTGCCGGCAAGTCCGTGCTGGAGGTGGGCTGTGGGCACGGTGGCGGCGCATCTTTTCTGACACGCACCATGGACCCGGCATCCTACGTCGGGCTGGATGCCAACGCCGCGGGTGTCGCGTTCTGCCGCCGCCGCCATCAAGTGTCTCGTTTAGAGTTTGTGCACGGCAACGCCGAAAACCTTCCTTTCCCTGCCGAGTCTTTTGATGCGGTAATCAATGTCGAATCCGCGCACTGCTACCCGCATTTCGACCGGTTCCTGGCTGAGGTCGCCCGCGTCCTGCGCCCCGGCGGGGCGCTTCTCTATGCCGATGTGCGTCAACGCTTGGATTGGGTGTCGAGGGCGGAGCCGGCGCTGAACAGTGCACCTGGGCTACCGGTGGTGTCGTGGCGGCCGATCGATGCTGAGGTGCTTCGAGGGATGACGTTGAATTCGCAGCCGCATGCACGAGTCGATGAAGAACTTGGCACCAAAGTATTTGTCGCGCTGGGCGCGCGACGCGGTGCCGGCTCACGGATCGGCGATCTACCGGAACGTCCAGAGTGGACGAGACTCCTACCGAATGTACTGTTTGGCCAAGGTGACGAACGACGACTGAGAACGATAACGTCGGGTCGAATTTATTGAACGCGCACTGCGATTAGCTTCCTAGCCCCGACGTTGCTTCCGCGCACGGAAAGGGGAGATGACCGAAATGAAATTTGTGCTGGCAGGCTATGGAACTCGTGGCGATGTAGAGCCTTTCATCGTTGTCGGCCGTGAGCTGCAGCGCAGAGGGCACGACGTGCGAATAGCTTTCCCTCCCAACCTCGTTGGCGACGCCGAAGCGGCTGGACTTTCGGCGGTCGCGTACGGGTTGGATTCGCAGGCGGTGATCGACAGCCACCGCGACTTCTGGATCAGTCTCTTCCGCAACTTCTGGAAGGTCCGAGATGTGATCAGGTCGCTGCGTGAAGTGTGGGAGCCCGGTATCCAGTCCTGGGGGGACATGAGCACGACGTTGATGTCGCTGGCGGACGGGGCCGACCTGCTGTTCACGGGCATAAGTTTTCAGGAGGGCGCTGGCAACGTCGCTGAGCACTACGACATTCCGCTGGCCACTCTGCATACCTTCCCGATGCGGGCCAATAGCCACCTCCTGCCGTTCTTGCCAGCGCCGTTGGCGCGTTCCGCACTGACCATGCTCGAGTGGCTACATTGGCGCATGACGAGAAAGGTCGAGAGACGCGCAGCGCCGCGAGCTGGGCCTACCAAACGCAACACGCCCCTCGTCGCGGCGGATCACCGAACGTGGATCGTTGGAAATCCAGGCCTATGACGAGGTTTGCTTTCCCAGGCTGGCGGACGAATGGGCGAAATACGATGGTCAACGGCCCTTCGTTGGCGCGTTGACCCTGGAGTCGCCGACGGATGTGGATGACGAGGTCGCGTCGTGGATTGCCGCGGGAAAACCGCCGATTCTCTTCGGCTTTGGCAGCATCCCGGTCCAATCTCCCTCCGACACGCTCGCCATGATCGCCGCAGCCTGCGCGCAGCTAGGCGAGCGAGCGTTGGTTTGTTCCGCCTGGAGCGACTTCGGTCGCATCCAGCATTTCGAGCACGTCAAGGTGGTGGACGGGGTGAACTTCGCGGCCACCTTCCCGGCCTGCCGCGCGGTCGTGCACCACGGTGGCGCAGGCACCACGGCCGTAGGGCTGCGCGCCGGGGTCCCGCAGCTGATCCTATGGACGTGGCCCGATCAAGCGTTGCGAGGAGGATCGGTCAAACGAATGAAAGCGGGGACCGCACGGCGTATTTCGACCACTAACCGGGAATCCCTAATCGAGGATCTTCGAACCATCCTCGCTCCGGAATACGCCACTCGGGCCCGCGAGATCGCTTCCCGTACGAGCCAACCAGCGGAAAGCGTCGCGGCCACTGCCGATCTGATAGAGGATTTGGCTCGCCTCCGGTGCGTGGGCCGACCTTAAGGCGGCCGTGCACTGTTCAACACCTCGCCGCATTCTCGAGGCGCCGAAATCTCGCCCAACGTTACGGCGTCATAGGTTTGACGGCCGTATCAATGGCTGATGGCACCCTCGGCCGGTCGAGCTGCTCGCCCAGTCGGCCCTTCGCCGCCCGCCGCCCCGTAGAGAGACGATTCCGCCTTGATACCAGGTGTCGTGGCGTGAAAGGAAGTGATTCGCCGCGGAGTAGTCCGCTAACTCAAGTTCGCTAACCAAGTTGCTTATTGGCGCAATCTTTTGATTTCAACACGGATACCGCCTATATCGGGTTATGCTGCCGCTGCTTACATTTCGCAGAACACGCGGGAATTACAGGGGAGGATCCGCGATGAAATTTGCGCTGGTGGGCTGGGGGAGCCGGGGAGATGTCGAGCCCTGCGTCGCTGTGGGCCGTGAATTGCTGCGCAGAGGGCACGAAGTGCGAATAGCTGTCGCGCCTGACCTGTTTGATTTCGCCGAGTCAGCTGGGCTTGCGGCGGTCGCATGCGGTCCGGAAGTGCAGTCCATTCTGGACCCGTACCGCGACTTCTGGACCTGTTTGTTCCGCAACCCCTGGCGGATTCGGGACCTGATCAGGCTCGCGCGCGAGTCTTCGGAACCAATGTTTAAATACCGCGAGCAGGTCAACGCAACCCTGACGTCGCTGGCAGACGGCGCCGACCTGGTGTTCACCGGCGTGAATTTCGAGGACATCGCTGTCAACGTCGCGGAATATTACGACATTCCGTTGGCCACACTGCATTGGTTGCCGCTGCGGCCCAACGGAGAGATCCTGCCATTCGTGCCGGCGCCGCTGCTCCGCTCGGCAATGAAGGGCTACGGTTGGCTGGGTTGGCGTCTTGCGATGAAGAGGCCTGAGGACGCGCTGCGCCGTCAACTTGGTTTGCCGAAGGCAAAAGGCGACCCGCCGCGGCGGATCGCCGAACGCGGGTCGCTGGAGATCCAGGCCTACGATGAGGCTTGCTTTCCCGGGCTGGCCGCCGAATGGGCGAAATGGAATCACCGCCGGCCCTTTGTTGGCGCGGTGACGATGGAGTCGCCGACGGATGGTGATGACGAAGTCGCCTCGTGGATCGCCGAAGGAACTCCACCGATTTTCTTCGGTTTCGGCAGTATGCCGGTCGAATATGCCGCCGACACGCTCACCATGATCGGCGCGGCCTGCGCGCAGTTAGGCGAGCGGGCGTTGGTGTGCGCAGGCGGGAGTGACTTCAGCCGCGTCCCCCATTTCGACCACGTCAAAGTGGTGCGCGCGATGAATTACGCGTCCATCTTTCCTTCCTGCCGTGCGGTCGTGCACCACGGCGGCGCCGGCACCACCGCAGTAGGGTTGCGCGCCGGGGTCCCCACGTTGATCCTTTCGACCGACCTCTTTCAGACCATGTGGGGAATTCGGGTCAAACGACTGAAGGTCGGTACCGCCGGGCGCTTTTCCACCGCTACCCAAGAATCGCTCGTCGCGGATCTGCGCACCATCCTGGCCCCGCAATACGCCGCGCGGGCCCGCGAGATCGCCACCCGAATGACCAAACCCAGCGAAGCCGTTGGAGTCGCCGCGGATCTTGCCGAAAATTTCGCCCGCGTCAGGCGTCTGGGCTGACCGGTCGAAGTGTTGGTGCCGTTGACGTCACCCGATCATGTCCTATCCGGGACGACCTTCAACATGGGTATATTAGGCTGACTGCGAAATGAATTCGGGCTGCCTGCCTATCCATTCAAGCAGCGCATGCAGGCCGTCCTCGAGCGCCCACTTCGGACGCCAGTCGAGCGTTTTCGTTGCTGGCTCGATGGTCGCAACTCGCGGCCCGCACGTCACCGTCGCGGAATTTCGATACCACGGTCGGTTCGGGGGCGTCGCAGATCGCGGCGATACTGCGCGCCAGCTCATGGATGGTGGTCGCGATACCTGAGCCGATGTCCAGGCAACGTGGCTCGGTGGCAGGCCTCTGCACCGCGGCGGTCATCGCGTTGACGACATCATCGATAAAGACGAAATCGCGCACGATCCGACCGTCTTCGTAGACCTCCAACGAGCGATGCTCGCGCGCCAAACGCGCGAAGAGAGCGACTATTCCGGTATACGAATTGGTCAGCGACTGGCCCGGCCCGTAGACATTCTGCAGACGCAGCACGCTGAGATTGGTGTCATGCGCGGCCGTCCAAGCCGCCAGCATGTGCTCCTGCGCAAGCTTGGTCGCGGCGTAAATGTTGGCTGGGCGGGGCTCCGTCTGGTCTGCGCAGCTCGGAAGCGGCACCGCTGGTCTCGCCGTTGGGTCCGGTGGGATCCCAGATGCCGGCCAGCAGTTGGGCGTGGCTGCGCGGCCGCGGATAGAAAATTTCTTGACCGCTTTGCCAAGCGCCCTCGCCGTAGACGGCCCTTGACGACGCCACGACGAGCTGCTCGGGCACCAGTGCTGCGCGGCTCAGGGCGTCAAGAAGCTGGGTGGTGCCCACCACGTTCACTGAGCCGTGGCGGGTCGCCTCGGTCAGCGACTGGGCCGTTCCCGTCTCGGCTGCCAAATGGATTACCTGAGCAGGCTGGAACAACCGAAGCACAGCATCCCAGTCGGGCGCGTGGGTGACGTCGCCGGTGAAGAACCGCACAGATGGCGGCAGGTCTATCGCTCGGCCTGCGGCGTGCACCTGGGGGTGCAGGACGTCCATCACTGCGACGTCGTAACCTGCTTCGACGAGACGGTGCGCAAGCGCAGACCCGATGAATCCCGCCCCACCAGTGACGAGCACGGATGTTGACAAGAGCCGAAGCCTCCGGTTGGTCCGCGGAGCAAACAAGTGAGTCCGCATGTCTTGCAGAAGTAGGGTTTCGAATCGATCATATTCGAGACCTGCAGGGAATCACGATCGCCCGCACGGTGGCAAAACCTCCCTTGTGCTGGCGATCATTTCCAGCGCCGGCGTATCGTGCGGTCGGTTCTTGTCTTGGCGCAGGGCACGTTGCGCTACATTTCGGGGTGCACGCCGGTGCGTGACGCCTTCGTTCGAATTACCGTAGGGCTCGACCTTTTCAGGACCAGGGGCGACGTCTGACGATCGGCGTGAGTACACCAGGTACCCACTTGGAAGCTACGGGCCACATGCAATGAGCCCAAATTCGAAGGTCGCCGGCCTCGAGAGATCGCCGGTCGCTCACCACTGTGGCAAATGGACGGGGGAGTATGAAACTCGGGCAGGAATTTGATCTGCGACGAAATGCATTGAACGCGTGGCGGTTAACGCTTGCTACCGGGGTGATCTTGTTGCACTCCTTTGCACTCACCGGCCGTCACCTGTCGGATGGTCCAATCCACCAGTTTCTGAGGGACGCATGGGTCGACGGGTTCTTTGCCATCTCAGGATTCCTCATCACATCGAGTTGGCTCAGTAACCCGCGGTTGCGTAGCTACTTCGCCGCTCGAGGCCTTCGGATCCTCCCAGGGTTCTGGGTCTGCCTGATAATCACTGCGTTTGTCATTGCCCCGCTCAGTGTCGCGATCCAGGGCGGCGCAGCCGTCCGGCTGCTGCTCTCCCGCGCACCGGTCGATTACGTTTTGAAAAACAGCGCAGTGTTGACGTTTCAAAACGACGTCGGCGGAACACCGCATGAAATCCCTTTTCCCTTCATATGGAACGGCTCGCTCTGGACTCTTATATGGGAAGTGCTGTGCTATGTCGCTGTCGCTGTTTTCGGTGTTGTCGGACTCCTCAAGCGCCGGTGGTTTGTTCCCGTCGCTCTCGGACTCGCGCTGGCGTGGTCGGCGCTACTGCCGACGTGGGTTTGGTCTTTGCTTGAATTACCTATCGGCACGCCGCGACAGATCGAAGCCGCACACAACCCCACGATTGCCGCGCTACTCGTGCAGGTTACTGCTGCACGCTTCGCTGTCATGTTCCTGGCCGGGGCGCTTCTATATCAGTTCCGAAACCTGATACCCGCCCGGTGGTCACTCGTCGCGTTAAGCGCGATCATCGCCCTGGCATCGATGTGGCTACCCAATTACCGCTTGGTTGGAGCCGTTCCGCTGGCTTACGCGATCATCGTTTCAGGTGCCCTCATCCACAACAAGCGCTTGAGATTACGGACGGATCTGTCCTACGGCGTATACATTTACGCCTTTCCAATACAGCAGTTGCTGGTCCTCGGTGGGCTTGGGAGTATGAATCCGATTATTTTCGCGACCGTTGCAGCCATCGCCACTTTGCCGGTTGCGGCGCTCAGCTGGTTCCTGGTCGAGAAGCCCGCGAATTCTCTGAAATCCCGGCTCAAACGGAGGAACATCGCGCCGGCTGGCGAGCATGGGGCCGGGCAGACGGTTCCGGGTTACGCCGCCGGGAACCGACGCGCGGGGATCGTGGCATAGCCGCTTCGGATGGCGGTGCGAGGCACTCACGCTTGAAACGAGCCCCGGCCGGATGCACAGGCGTGAACCGCCGTATGACACCATCGTCGTCGGCCCGAGAGTCGCCGGCTCGTCGGGTCCAAGGAGCTGACTGAGGGAACCCGACGGCTGTGGTTTGCGGCGTGGGCCATAGCGCTGACACATGGGTCATTTCAGTCGATGCAGAGGTGGGAGAGCGCGACTATAGGGCGCGTCAATGGCGGGTGAGGCACGGCAGCTTCGGGCACGGTTCCCATCTGCAGGACCGAGTCGAGAACATGGAGGTCAACGGGTGGACGTAGTCGTCGATAGCCGGACTGTGGATCGGACGCACCTTCATCGCATGTGGAAGACGATTCTCACTGGTATGGGGCTTCTCGTGGCTACCGCATGCTATTTCGTGCCTGTTCTTTTGGTGGTCATTGCCGTACTTGTGCTGTTGCTTATATGTGCGCGCTTCGTTTATCAGGGTCGTGACCGCTATATTCCAAACCTATATGCTCGGGACATCAGGGTCTACGACGACGAGTATCGTGCTTTTATCGGCCGCACGCTTTCGGATCTGCGGGGACGCAGAATTCGGGGGCACCCGTTATTGTGGGAAGCGTCGCGCTTACCGGAATCGCGCGTGGAGAATCCTGACGAATTGCTGCTCGATTTAGGCGTCTGGATCGGCTGGTCGACACGGCTCATATCCGATGCTTGCGGCGGCAAGGCCTACGGCTTCGATACATTTTCGGGCCTTATCGAAGACTGGCGAGTCGACGACCACGTCGTATTCAAGCGCGGAACTTTCTCACTATCAGACCCCTTTGCGCAACGTGCTATGCGGGATACCGGCGTCAGCTTGCACGACGGTGTCCCTGCCGCGCTCGGTCGGAATGTGCAGTACATAAAGGGGAGTACCCACGATACATTAGCGCCATTCTTGGCCGCCCGGCCGTCCGCCTCAATCAGGCTCTTTCACATGGATTTGGATACGTATGAGAGTTGCCTGCATGCGTTAGAGGCCTGCAAGGATCGCTTCATCGAGGGTTCCATTCTCGTCTTCGATGAATACCTAGTCACCAATGGAGAAATGCGGGCATTCTTTGAATTCCAGAGCCGCTACGAGCTGCAATGGCGGTACCGAGCTTGGGGGCTCGAAATAATGGAGATGAATGTCGAGATGATTACTGCGCGATGGAAGCGCGTCTTGTACTATCTTCTCCTGATTGCAGGATATTGGCTGATCGGGGACGGCCAATATGCCTGGGCGGTTTTCCGGCGGCGGTTTTGGAGGTTCTGGCTGGGCGCGCCTGTAGGCGACATTCTTTTCATGCTTGGTGCTGCTGGGCAACGAAAGTCGGTGAGCCTTGAGATCACGGGTCTGGGTAAACTTGACCGGACCCACGCTGGTGACCACGACAACACATGACTGGCAGTCGAGGCCTCCCAGGTAGCGGTCGGCGGGGTCAGGTCGTAGCGCGGCTGAGCCGTAACGGGTGTACGCGGTAGTCACACCCACAGGGCTGTCGAGGCTTGACGCGGCAAGTTAGTGCATGGCGCTAGCCGGGTATTGTTTGCATGACCATCAAAATCCGCCGGATGACAGTGCCAGGTCGCGTGTTCGCTGTCAGGACCCACGGACGTCGGAAAACGAAAGCTCACCGCCCAGCCGTTCAACGAAAAGCCACTATGTCAAAATCGTCGCACCAGTTCACGTCGCCGCACGCCAGACCCGCCAGAACCTGCGGGGCCCACGCCGTAGCGAGCCGCTTGCTTCACTTGGCTCAGATGAACTTTGACCAAATTCTGGCTGCCGTTAGCGGCCTCCCAGGAGGCGGGCTGGCAGCACTTCCTAGTAAAGTACGCAGAGGTCGACCGCCTACTAGACCATCTGAGAGGACCGGTGAGGATCAGTCCGTTTGGCGACGAGATGGGATATTCCTTCGTCTTGGAGCGACATGACCTGCGGCCGACCTCCTACGACGTGCCAGCCGAACGGCACGTCGGACGCGGTGGAGCGTATTGGGCGGCCTAGCCGGACCACTTCGATCAGAACTGAACCGATGCACGGCCCAAGACTGCGGGCGGGATCTTGGCACTGGGCCGAAGCTGCGACAACTGTAATGGGGGGTTTGGAGCGTTCGGATGAAACGTGATGAGGGTGCCCTTCCGCTGACGCGGGGGCAACTCGACATTTGGCTGACGCAGGAAACAGGTCGCTTCGATCCCGAGTGGCACATCGTCGCATTCGCCGTAATTGAAGGCGCACTAGAACGTGATGTGCTGGAACAAGCGATCCGGCACGTGGTGGCCGAAGCCGAGCCGGTCAGGGCCGCCTTTTTCGAGGTGGATGGCCAGGTTTTTCAACGGCTGATTGACGACCCGGAGGTCGAACTTCCCTTCTACGATCTCAGCCACTTGCAAGAAGCCGTGCCTGAGGCCTACCGGCTAGCAGAAACGATCCGGCGTACTCCGATGCCGCAAGCCGGCCCGCTGTTCAAATTTGCACTGTTCCGGACGCAGCGGGACGAATTCTATTGGTTGTTGTGCTTTCACCATCTGGTCATCGATGGATTCGCCACCGTGCTTTTTGCGAATCGGGTTGCCGCAGTCTATTCCGCGCTTATTTCGGACGCGCCGGTACCTTCTGCTTTCTTCGGTTCGCTGCAGGACCTTGTCGACTGCGAGGCAGAGTACGAGGCGTCCGAGGAGTACACCGCGGATTCAGCGTATTGGAGCGGGAATCTTCCACTGGAAAGCGAATCACGATATAGCCTTTCGCAATCAACAGAGGGGCGCGATTCGGTTTCTGATTCTGTTCGATTGGACTCTTTGGTCGTTGGTCGGGTACACGAGTTGGCTGACGCCTTGCAAATGCGCCGGTCGTCGGTGATCACCGCGGCGTGCGGGCTGTTAGTGCGCGGGTGGTGCGGCGGGGGCTCACAAGTTGTTCTTAATTTCCCGGTCAGTAGGCGCACGAATGCCGACTTGGGCGCATTTCCCGGGATGGTTTCGGGTGTCGTGCCGCTCGTATTGACGGTTTCACCGGAATCTACGGTTGCGGAATTTTGTGCGTACGTTGACATGCGAATACGCGAGGCGCTGGAACATCAGCGGTTTCCGGTACACGTTCTGGAGCGCAAAGCTCAGTTGGCCGGTCCGGGACGGTCGCAGCATCAGGGTGGGCGTCAATTTCGTCCCATCGATAACCCTTCTGCCTTTTGCGAATGCGCCGGCATCGGGGATGGTGACTCGTTTCGGCCGCGTTGACCACTTTGAGTTGTTTTTCTTGAGTGCTGATGGCCACCTCTCATTAAGCACCGCGGGAGCTGGGCAGCCTCTATCGAATTTTGACATCACTGATCTGGCCGGCGGGTTGCAACGGGTCCTGGTGGCGATGACCGCAGATCTGACGCGGCCACTTTCATCGCTCGAATTACTCGACGACGACGCGAGTGCTCGGCTGGATGGGTGGGGTAATCGGGCGGTGTTGAGTCGGCCGGTGGGTGCGGCGGTGTCGATTCCGGTGGGGTTTGGTGCGCAGGTGGTGCGTACTCCGGAGGCGGTGGCGTTGACGTGTGGTGCGGTGTCGTGGACGTATCGGGAGCTGGATGAGGCTTCTGATCGGTTAGCGGGGTTGTTGGCCGAGCAGGGTGCGGGCCCGGGTGAGCGGGTGGCGTTGGTGTTGTCGCGGTCGGCTGAGGCGATTGTGGCGATTTTGGCGGTGCTCAAGACGGGGGCGGCGTATTTGCCGATTGATCCGGCGGTGCCGCAGGCGCGGGTGGATTTCATGCTCGGTGATGCCGCGCCGATCGTGGCGGTCACGACCGCGGGGTTGGTCGATCGGTTGGCGGGCCATGGTGTGAAAGTCGTTGATGTCAACGAGTTTCGCGCTGATGTGGATCCGGGTGTGGCGTTGCCGGTGGTGGCTGCTTCCGATGTTGCGTATTTGATTTACACCTCGGGGACCACTGGTGTTCCCAAGGGGGTGGCGATTAGCCATCGCTGTGTGGTGGAGCTGATGGCGTCGATGCAGGCCCGCTTGGAGTTGGCGGGTCGGGTGTGGTCGCAGTGGCATTCGTTGTCGTTTGACGTTTCGGTGTGTGAGATCTGGGGTGCGTTGCTCCATGGTGGGCGGTTGGTGGTGGTGCCCGAGTCGGTGGCGCGTTCGCCGGAGGATTTCCATGCGTTGTTGGCCGGTGAGCGGGTCAATGTTTTAAGTCAGACGCCGTCGGCGTTTTATGCGTTGCAGACTGCTGATGCGTTGCAGCCGGAGGTGGGTCAGCGGCTCGAGCTGGAGGCGGTGCTGTTTGCCGGGGAGGCGCTAGAGCCCCAGCGTCTGGCGGGGTGGTTGGACAGTCATCGGCAGTCGCCGCGGTTGATCAATATGTATGGCACCACCGAGACGACGGTGCATGCCTCGTTTCGCGAGATCGTCGCCGGTGACGTCGATAGCAATGTGAGTCCGGTGGGGGTGCCGTTGGATCATCTGGCCTTTTTTGTGCTGGATGGTTGGTTGCGTGCGGTGCCGGCCGGGGTGGTCGGAGAGTTGTATGTGGCCGGCGCCGGGGCGGGGTATGGGTATGTGGGCCGGGCGGGGTTGACGGCGTCGCGGTTTGTGGCCTGTCCGTTTGGTGGCGCGGGGGCACCGGGAGCGCGGATGTATCGCACCGGGGATTTGGCGTGTTGGGGCGCTGATGGGCAGTTGCAGTATTTGGGTCGCGCTGATGAGCAGGTCAAGATCCGCGGGTATCGCATCGAGTTGGGTGAGGTGCAGGCGGTGTTGGCCGGTTGCGCTGGGGTGGAGCAGGCGGTGGTGATCGCCCGGGAGGACCGCCCCGGCGATAAGCGCCTGGTGGGGTATGTGACCGGGACTGCCGATCCGGGCGAGCTTCGTGCCCAGCTGGCCGAACGGCTGCCCGAATACATGGTTCCGGCTGCGGTGGTGGTGATCGAGGCGGTGCCGCTGACGGTCAACGGCAAACTCAACAAGCGGGCCCTGCCGGCACCGGAATACCAGCATGTCGATCGCTACCGCGCACCGGCCAGCCCCAACGAGGAAATCCTGACCGGCATCTACGCCCAAGTCCTAGGACTCGAACGCGTCGGCGTCGACGACTCCTTCTTCGAACTCGGCGGGGACAGTATCTTGTCGATGCAGGTCGCAGCGCGGGCCAGGGCTGCCGGTCTGTTGTGCCGGCCGCGGGACATCTTCGTCGAGCAGACCGTCGCCCGGCTGGCCCGGGTGGCCAAGGTTGCCGATAGTGCCGTCGGCGTGACCGATGCGGGTGTTGGGCCGGTGATGGCCACCCCCATCATGCGTTGGCTACAGAGCATGGATGGCGCGGTTGAGCAGTTCAACCAGACGATGATGATGCAGGGTCCGGTGAGCCTTACCCGGAACGATGTGGTTCTGCTGCTGCAAGCCTTGCTGGATCGGCACGCCATGCTGCGGCTACGCGTCGAGGACGAGGCGGAGGGATGGTCGCTGAGTGTGCCGCAGGCCGGCTCGGTGGACGCCGAGGAGTGCCTGCACACGGCAAACGTGTTGTCCGAAGCGGCGTTGATAGAGGCGCGGTCGCGTTTGAATCCCGCGACCGGAGACCTGCTTCGTGCGTTGTGGGTGGCTTCCACCGGCCAATTGGTGTTGCTCATTCATCATTTGGCCATCGACGGGGTGTCGTGGCGGATCCTGGTGGAGGATCTCAACATTGCCTGGGCCCAACATCGCGGCGGGCAGCCGGTGGTGTTGCCCCCGATCGGCACGTCGTTTGCTCGGTGGGCCAGGCTACTGGCTGAGCACGCGCACGCTCCGGAGGTCCTGGGCCAAGCCGCGGAGTGGCGGCAGGTGGCGGTGACACCGCCAGCGCTGCCGGCGGTGCAACCTGCGGTGGATACCTTTGCGAGCGCCGGGCATCTGTCGGTGTCGTTGGATGTCGAGACCACCCGCATGCTGTTGGGTCAGGTGCCGGCGGCTTTCCATGCCGGGGTGCAGGACATCCTCTTGATCGCGCTCGGATTGGCAGTCTCGGAGTTTTTGGGCAACGCAGCCGCCCCAATCGATATAGATGTCGAGGGCCACGGACGTCACGAGGAACTGGCGCCTGATGTCGACTTGTCGCGCACGGTGGGCTGGTTCACCACCAAATACCCGGTGTCACTAGCCGTCGATGGGCTGTCTTGGACGCAGATAGTGGGCGGTGAGGCGGCCTTGGGGCCGGTTATCAAGGACGCCAAAGAGCAGCTTCGCGCTCTGCCCGATCCACTGAGTTACGGTTTGCTGAGGTACCTGAATTCCGATGTCGACCTGGCCTGTGCGGACTCCTCAATCGGGTTCAACTATCTCGGGCGACTAGGCGCTCCGACGGACGACGGGTCCAGTGATGGCTGGCGGCTTTCCCCGGAGGGCTTGTCGTTGATCGATGTCGCCGCGGCGATTCCCATGCCGTTGGTACACACTGTGGAACTCAACGCCAGCACGGTCGACTCCGGCACTGGCCCGCGCCTGCACGCTAGCTGGTCATGGGCGCCCTCGGCCCTGGACCGCGCGCAGATGGTCCGACTGAGCCGGCTGTGGTTCGACGCGCTGGCCGGTATCTGCACGCACGTGCGAGCCGGCGGGGGTGGTCTAACGCCGTCGGATATCGCGCCTGCACGGCTGAGCCAACAGGAGATCGGCGGGCTTGAGCAGCACTTCAAGATCGCCGATATTTTGCCGCTGACCCCATTGCAACAGGGACTGCTCTTTCACACCAGTACCGCTCAGGGCGACGACGATCTTTACGCGTTGCAGCTCGATATCACCGTGACCGGTCCACTAGATCCTGAGCGGCTGCGCAATGCGGTGAACACGGTGGTGCGCCGGCATCCCAACCTTGTGGCCCGCTTCTGCCCGCAGTTCGACGAGCCGGTGCAGATAATCCCGGCCAACCCGGCGGCTGCGTGGCAGTTCGTGGCAGTCGGGTCCAACGGCTCTGATGTCGATGAACAGGTCCAGCGGCTGTGCGCCGCCGAACGGGCCATGGTCCGTGACCTGGTTGGGCAGCCGACATTCCGGGCCGCTCTGATTCGGACGGCGGAAGACCAACACCGGATCGTGCTGACCGTTCACCACATTGTGGCGGATGGGTGGTCGCTGCCGATTCTGCTGGCTGAAATCTCTGCCAGCTACTACGGTCAGCCGCTACACCCGTTCGTGCCCTACCGCAGCTTCATTAATTGGCTGGCCGATCGTGACCTCGAAGCGGCCCGCGCAGCTTGGCGAGATGTCTTAGCCGGCTTTGACGCACCTACCCTGGTCGGCCCGCCGGAACGATTGAGGCTCGGGCAGCGGGGCGTTGCAACATTCCGCGTGCCGGCCGAGACCACGCGCGCGCTCGGCGAATTGGCGCGCACGCGCCATACCACCGTCAATACCGTTTTGCAGGCTGCGTGGGCGCAGGTACTCACCTGGCTGACCAGTCAGCATGATGTTGCCTTCGGTGCCACCGTGTCGGGGCGACCAGCCGAAGTATTCGGCGCCGACTCGATGGTGGGCCTGTTGATCAACACGGTGCCGGTGCGAGCAAACATCGCGGCGTCAGGCACGATCGCTGATCTGCTCGATCAGCTCCAAAGTGTTCACAACCACACGCTCGAGCATCAGCATCTTGCGCTTTCCGACATTCACCGTGTCATCGGCCAAGACCAGCTGTTCGACACGCTGTTCGTGTACGAGAACTATCCGCTCGAGACCGATTCGTTGTTAGGCGCGGACGGGTTGGCGATCACAGAGTTCAGCAATCACGAATACAACCACTACCCACTCGCTGTGCAAGCAATGCCGGACAGCGAACTGGCTCTGCGCGTCGAATACGACACAGAGCTGTTCGACACAGTCGGCATCGAAACGCTAATCGAGCGCCTGCAGAAGGTCTTTGCGGTCATGACCGAAGATCCGGCGCGGCGGTTGTCGTCGATAGATCTGCTTGGCCCAGGTGAGCATGCTCGGCTGGATGGGTGGGGTAATCGGGCGGTGTTGAGTCGGCCGGTGGGTGCGGCGGTGTCGATTCCGGTGGGGTTTGGTGCGCAGGTGGTGCGTACTCCGGAGGCGGTGGCGTTGACGTGTGGTGCGGTGTCGTGGACGTATCGGGAGCTGGATGAGGCTTCTGATCGGTTAGCGGGGTTGTTGGCCGAGCAGGGTGCGGGCCCGGGTGAGCGGGTGGCGTTGGTGTTGTCGCGGTCGGCTGAGGCGATTGTGGCGATTTTGGCGGTGCTCAAGACGGGGGCGGCGTATTTGCCGATTGATCCGGCGGTGCCGCAGGCGCGGGTGGATTTCATGCTCGGTGATGCCGCGCCGATCGTGGCGGTCACGACCGCGGGGTTGGTCGATCGGTTGGCGGGCCATGGTGTGAAAGTCGTTGATGTCAACGAGTTTCGCGCTGATGTGGATCCGGGTGTGGCGTTGCCGGTGGTGGCTGCTTCCGATGTTGCGTATTTGATTTACACCTCGGGGACCACTGGTGTTCCCAAGGGGGTGGCGATTAGCCATCGCTGTGTGGTGGAGCTGATGGCGTCGATGCAGGCCCGCTTGGAGTTGGCGGGTCGGGTGTGGTCGCAGTGGCATTCGTTGTCGTTTGACGTTTCGGTGTGTGAGATCTGGGGTGCGTTGCTCCATGGTGGGCGGTTGGTGGTGGTGCCCGAGTCGGTGGCGCGTTCGCCGGAGGATTTCCATGCGTTGTTGGCCGGTGAGCGGGTCAATGTTTTAAGTCAGACGCCGTCGGCGTTTTATGCGTTGCAGACTGCTGATGCGTTGCAGCCGGAGGTGGGTCAGCGGCTCGAGCTGGAGGCGGTGCTGTTTGCCGGGGAGGCGCTAGAGCCCCAGCGTCTGGCGGGGTGGTTGGACAGTCATCGGCAGTCGCCGCGGTTGATCAATATGTATGGCACCACCGAGACGACGGTGCATGCCTCGTTTCGCGAGATCGTCGCCGGTGACGTCGATAGCAATGTGAGTCCGGTGGGGGTGCCGTTGGATCATCTGGCCTTTTTTGTGCTGGATGGTTGGTTGCGTGCGGTGCCGGCCGGGGTGGTCGGAGAGTTGTATGTGGCCGGCGCCGGGGCGGGGTATGGGTATGTGGGCCGGGCGGGGTTGACGGCGTCGCGGTTTGTGGCCTGTCCGTTTGGTGGCGCGGGGGCACCGGGAGCGCGGATGTATCGCACCGGGGATTTGGCGTGTTGGGGCGCTGATGGGCAGTTGCAGTATTTGGGTCGCGCTGATGAGCAGGTCAAGATCCGCGGGTATCGCATCGAGTTGGGTGAGGTGCAGGCGGTGTTGGCCGGTTGCGCTGGGGTGGAGCAGGCGGTGGTGATCGCCCGGGAGGACCGCCCCGGCGATAAGCGCCTGGTGGGGTATGTGACCGGGACTGCCGATCCGGGCGAGCTTCGTGCCCAGCTGGCCGAACGGCTGCCCGAATACATGGTTCCGGCTGCGGTGGTGGTGATCGAGGCGGTGCCGCTGACGGTCAACGGCAAACTCAACAAGCGGGCCCTGCCGGCACCGGAATACCAGCATGTCGATCGCTACCGCGCACCGGCCAGCCCCAACGAGGAAATCCTGACCGGCATCTACGCCCAAGTCCTAGGACTCGAACGCGTCGGCGTCGACGACTCCTTCTTCGAACTCGGCGGGGATTCACTGTCGGCGATGCGTGTGATCGCCGCAGTCAACACCGGCCTGGATGCCCACCTGACGGTGCGCGCCCTATTCGAAGCGCCCACGGTCGCCCAGTTAGCGCCCCGGGTCGGAGCGCATGCGAGTGGGCTGGCGCCGTTACTGCCAGTCGAGCGGCCTTCGGTGGTGCCGTTGTCGTTTGCTCAGACGAGGTTGTGGTTCATCGACCAGTTGCAGGGACCCTCGCCGGCCTACAACATGGCAGCGGCGTTGCGGTTGCGCGGACGCCTTGACACCGAGGCACTGGGTGCCGCACTGCGCGATGTGGTGGACCGCCACGAGAGTCTGCGCACGCTGTTCCCGGCAGTCGACGGGATACCTCGGCAAGTCGTAATGCCGATTGATCGTGCCGACTTCGGTTGGCAGGTCATCGATGCCGTCGGTTGGTCGGCAGATCGGCTGGAAAAAGCCATCGGCGTTGCGGCGCGCTACCCGTTTGACCTGGCCGACGAGCTACCCTTGCGCGCCGGCCTTTTCCGCGTCGCTGAGGACGAGCACGTTCTGGTTGCCGCCGTGCATCACATCGCCGCTGACGGTTGGTCGATCACCCCGCTGATGCGCGATCTGGGAGCGGCCTACGTGCGCCGGTGCGCCGGGCAGGCTCCCGGCTGGGCCGAATTGCCGGTGCAGTACGTCGATTACACGCTATGGCAGCGCGCCCAGTTCGGTGATCTCGACGATCCGCACAGCCCCATCGCTGCGCAACTGGGTTACTGGCAGGATGTGCTGGCGGGGATGCCCGAACGGTTGCAACTGCCCACCGATCGTCCCTACCCGCCGATTGCTGACCAGCGCAGCGCCAGTGTGGTCGTGGAATGGCCGGTGGAGCTGCAGCAGCGGGTTGCGGGGCTCGCTCGCGAGCACGAGGCGACTACCTTCATGGTGCTCCAGGCGGGCCTGGCAGTCCTGCTCTCCAACCTCAGCGCCAGCAGTGATGTGGCCGTGGCATTTCCCATCGCGGGGCGCCGCGACCCGGCGCTGGATGACTTGGTGGGCTTCTTCGTCAACACCTTGGTGCTGCGGGTCGACCTGGCCGATGATTCGACTGTTGCCGAATTGTTGGCCCAGGTGCGGCAGCGCAGTCTCGGTGCCTATGAGCATCAAGAAGTGCCTTTTGAGGTGCTGGTGGAGCGCCTCAATCCGATTCGATCGCTGACTCATCACCCTCTGGTGCAGGTGATGCTGGCTTGGCAGAACTGGCAGGGCAACGACCCTGCCGGCGAACGGACCTTGGGCGATCTCGAGGTCACCGAGTTGCCGGTCGACGCCCACACTGCCGGCATGGATTTGGTGTTCTCGCTGGCTGAACGCTGGACAGGATCCGGTGAGCCCGCCGGGATCGGCGGGACCGTTGAGTTTCGCACCGATGTCTTTGACGCCGCGAGCATCGAGGTCCTAATCGAGCGGCTCCGGCGGGTGTTGGTCGCGCTGACTGCCGACGCGACGCGGCGATTGTCGATCGATTGATCTGCTCGATGCCGCTGAGCAGGCTCGTTTGGATGGGTGGGGTAACAGGACGGTGTTGACCCAGCCGGCGGTGGGGACGTCGATTCCGGCGATGTTTGCCGCGCAGGTGGCCCGTGCGCCCGGAAGCGGTGGCGATTAATTGCGGCGACCGTTCCTGGACTTATCGGGAGCTTGATGCGGCGGCTAACCGGTTGGCGCACCTATTGGCCGGCCGCGGTGTTGGCCCGCAGCACTGTGTGGCGCTGCTGTTGTCCCGATCGGCTGAGGCTGTCGTGTCGATGCTGGCGGTCCTGAAGACGGGTGCGGCTTATCTGCCGATTGACGCGGCCGCGCCGACGGCCCGTATCGAGTTCGTGGTGGGCGACGCGACTTCCGGTCGCCGCGATTACCACCGCCGATTTGGCCGACCGGCTGAACGGGTGTGAGGTGCCGGTAATCGATGTCAATGACCCCGACATTGACGCCTACCCGGCCACAGCTTTACCTCTGCCCGCGGCAAACGACATTGCTTACCTTATCTACACCTCAGGCACCACCGGCGTCCCCAAGGGCGTAGCCATCAGCCACCGCAGTGTGACCCAACTGCTCCGGTCCCTGGGCGCTGCGGTGCCGCCCGCGGGGGTGTGGGCGCACTGTCATTCCCTGGCTTTCGACGTTTCGGCGTGGGAAATCTTCGGGGCGCTCTTACGTGGTGGACGGCTGGTGGTGGTGCCCGAGTCGGTGACGCGCTCGCCGGAAGAATTGCAGACCTTGCTGGATGCTCAACAGGTAAGCGTCCTGACCCAAACCCCTTCTGCAATAGCGGTGCTGACGCCCGAGCGTTTGGGATCGACGACGTTGGTGATGGTTGGTGAGGCCTGTCCGGCCGAGGTGGTGGACCGGTGGGCGCCCGGGCGAGTGATGGTCAACGCCTACGGGCCCACCGAGACCACGATGTGCGTGGCGATCAGCGCGCCGCTGACGCCCGGACCGCGGGTTGTGCCGATCGGCTCGCCGGTGTCTGGGGCGGCATTGTTTGTGCTGGACCGATGGCTGCGCCCAGTGCCCGACGGTGTGGTCGGCGAATTGTATGTAGCCGGCGGGGGACTCGGGTACGGATATCTGCGCCGTAGTGGGCTGACCGCGTCACGGTTCGTGGCTTGTCCCTTCGTTGGCGCAGAAGCGCCGGCGACACTTATGTATCGCTCTGGAGATCTGGTTCGGTGGGGCACCGACGGCCAACTGCAGTATGTCGGGCGCTCCGACGAGCAAGTCAAGATCCGCGGACATCGCATCGAGTTGGGTGAAGTGCGCGCAATGCTGGCCGCGCTGGCTGGTGTGGATCAGGCGGTGGTGATTGCCCGCGAGGACCGCCCCGGCGACAAGCGACTGGTCGGCTACGTCACCGGCGCGGCTGACCCGGGTGAAGCGCGGACGACGTTGGCTCAGCGGCTTCCGGCCTACATGGTTCCGGCGGCGGTGGTGGTGATCGATGCGCTGCCGCTAACCGCCAACGGCAAGCTCGACACTCGTGCCCTGCCGACTCCCGAATACCACGATGGCGATCACTACCACGCTCCGGTCGGTCCGGTAGAGGAGATAATTGCCGGCATCTATTGCGAGGTCCTCAACCTCGAGCGGGTCGGGGTCAATGACTCGTTTTTCGACCTGGGCGGGGATTCGCTGTCGGCGATGCGGGCGATTGCCGCGATCAACACCGCCCTGGATGCCGGGCTTGCGGTGCGCATCTTGTTCGAGGCGCCCACTGTTGCCCAGTTGGCCCCACGTATCGCTGCCGGCGGAAACGGACTTGAGCCGTTGGTGGCCTGCGAGCGGCCGTCAGTGCTTCCCTTGTCTTTTGCCCAATCGCGCTTGTGGTTCCTAGAGCAGTTGCAGGGACCGTCACCGGTCTACAACATCCCGGTCGCGCTGCGGCTGCGCGGGCGGCTTGAGGTCGATGCACTGGGTGCGGCGCTGTCCGATGTGGTGGGCCGCCACGAGAGCCTGCGAACTCTGTTCCCGGTGGTTGAGGGAATCCCGCAGCAGTTGGTGGTTGCGCCAGGGCGGGCCGAGGCCGGTTGGCACGTCGTTGATGCCGTCGGGTGGTCGGCAAGCCGGCTCCACGAGGCCGTCAGCGCCGCGGCGCGCTCCACGTTCGACTTGGCGACCGATATTCCGTTGCGAGCCTGGGTTTTTCGCGTCGCCGACAAGGAGCACGTGCTGGTGGTGGTGGTGCACCACATCGCTGCAGATGGGTTGTCGGTAGCCCCGCTGGTGCGCGACCTAGGGGTGGCGTACGCCAGTCGCTGTCGCGGGCAGGCGCCCGACTGGCCCGAGTTGGCAGTGCAATACGCCGATTTCACACTGTGGCAGCGCGCACAGTTTGGCGATCTGGCCGACAGTTCGAGCCGCATCGGCGGCCAACTGGCCTACTGGCAGGATGCGCTTTCCGGGCTGCCCGAGCGCTTGCGGCTGCCCACCGATCGGCCCTACCCGGCAGTTGCTGATTACCGCGGCGCCACTGTGGTGGTGGACTGGCCGGCGGAGTTGCAAGAGCGGGTTCGCGCAGTAGCCGGGGAGCACAGTGCGACCAGTTTCATGGTCGTGCAGGCCGCGTTGGCGGTGCTGCTGTCGAGGCTCGCCGCCAGCACCGACATAGCGGTGGGTTTCCCGATCGCTGGACGCCGCGATCCCGCTCTGGATGACTTGGTTGGGTTTTTCGTCAACACCTTGGTGTTGCGTGTTGATTTGGCCGCGGATCCCAGTGTCGGTGAGTTGTTGGGCCAGGTGCGGCGGCGCAGCCTGGCCGCCTATGAGCATCAAGATGTGCCATTTGAAGTTCTTGTCGAGCGGCTTAATCCAACTCGTTCACTGACCCATCACCCGCTGGTGCAAGTGATGTTGGCTTGGCAGAACTTCGCCGGTGACCCCACAGGCGGGCTGGTATTGGGCGACCTGCAGGCCATGCCGCTACTGGTGGATACCAGCACCGCTCGCATGGACTTGACGTTCTCCCTGCAAGAGCAGTGGACGGAGGCGGGTGAGCCCGCTGGGATCGCAGGGACGGTAGAATTTCGCACCGACGTGTTCGACGCAGCCAGTGTCGAGGCGCTGACCGAGCGGCTGCGTCGCGTCCTCGAGGCGATAGTCGACGACCCGAGTCGACGGCTCTCCTCGATGGATCTTCTCGATGAAGCTGAGCACGCCCGTTTGGACGATTGGGGCAATCGGGCGGTCTTGACCCAACTCGCAGACACACCGGTGTCGATTCCGGCGCTATTTGCCCAGCAGGTGGCGCGTGCCGCGGAGGCGGTGGCGGTTACTTGGGAACAGCGTTCGTGGACCTATCGGGCCCTTGACGAGGCAGCTAACCGGCTGGCCCACCTGTTGGCCGACCACGGGGTCGGCCCGGGCGAGCGTGTGGCGCTGCTGTTGTCGCGGTCGGCTGAGGCGGTCGTGGCGATTCTGGCGGTTTTGAAGGCAGGGGCCGCGTATTTGCCGATCGACCCGGCGATGCCGGCGGCGCGGATGCACTTCATGTTGGCCGACGCGGCGCCGATGGCGGCAATTACGACCGCGGATCTGGCGGACCGGCTGGACGGGTTCGACCTGACCGTCATCGATGTCGACGATCCCCGCAATGACACCTACCCGTGCACACCGTTGCCGGTACCCGCGGCGGATGACATTGCCTACGTCATCTACACCTCCGGCACTACCGGTGTTCCCAAGGGCGTCGCGGTCGCTCATCGCAACGTGACCCAGCTGCTGGACGACCCTGGACGCGGATCTGGAGTTGGCCGGCCAAGTGTGGACGCAGTGCCATTCCCTGGCTTTTGACTACTCGGTGTGGGAGATCTTCGGTGCGCTGCTCGGAGGTGGGCGACTGGTGGTGGTGCCCGAAGAAGTGGTCCGCTCACCGGACGACCTTCATGCTTTGTTGGTCAGTGAACAGGTCAGCGTGTTGAGCCAGACGCCGTCGGCGTTTTATGCGCTGCAAACCGCCGATGCGTTATCGCCAGAGCTGAGACATCAACTGAAGCTGGAGACAGTGGTGTTCGGCGGGGAAGCGCTCGAACCTCAGCGACTTCGGACGTGGTTGGAGAATCACCCGGGATCGCCGCGGCTGGTCAATATGTATGGCATCACCGAAACGACAGTGCATGCCTCGTTCCGGGAAGTCATTCACGGTGACGTCGAAACCACTGCCAGCCCAATCGGGTTGCCGTTGGCCCACCTGGGCTTTTTTGTACTGGACCGGTGGTTGCGCCCGGTTCCGGCCGGAGTGGTCGGTGAGTTGTATGTGGCCGGTGCCGGGCTGGCATATGGCTATGCGGGCCGGGCTGGTTTGACCGGATCGCGGTTTGTGTCCTGCCCGTTCGCCGGCGCACAAGCCCGTGGAGCACGCATGTATCGCACCGGGGATCTGGTGTCATGGGGCGCGGATGGACAGCTGCGGTACGTAGGGCGTGCCGATGAGCAGGTCAAAATCCGCGGGTACCGCATCGAGCTCGGTGAAGTTCAGGCGGCCCTGGCCGGCTGCGATGAAGTGGAGCAGGCGGTGGTGATCGCCCGCGAGGACCGTCCGGGTGACAAACGCCTGGTGGGTTATGTCACCGGGACCGGGACTCCGAGCGGGATACGCACACAGCTGACTGAGCGGCTCCCGGCCTACATGGTGCCGGCCGCCGTAGTGGTGCTCGAGGCGCTGCCGCTTACGGCCAACGGCAAAATCGACAAGAGGGCTTTGCCGGCACCCGAATATCGCGATGGCGATGACTATCGTGCCCCCGCGAGTCCCACAGAGGAGATCCTGGCCGGCATCTACGCCGAAGTACTCGGGCTGGAGCGCGTCGGAGTCGACGAATCATTCTTCGACCTTGGCGGGGACAGCATTTTGTCGATCCAGGTGGTCGCCCGGGGGCGGGCGGCCGGGCTGCTGTATCGGCCACGCGACATTTTCGTCGAGCAGACCGTGGCCCGGCTGGCCGGGGTGGCCACAGTGGCCGATGGCGCGGACGGCCCGGCCGACGAGGGTGTCGGTCAGGTCGTGGCCACGCCGATCATGCGGTGGTTGCACAGCATGGGCGGCACGGTCGAGGAGTTCCACCAGATGGTGGTCGTACAGGCACCGGACGGGGTCGATGAGTCCGACGTGGTGGCGATGTTGCAAGCCTTGCTGGATCGGCACGCCATGCTGCGGCTGCGCGTCGAGGACGATGGCGCCGGCGGGTGGTCGTTGACGGTGCCCGAGGCCGGCTCTGTGGATGCCGGCGGATGCCTGCAGACCGCGGATGTGTTAAGCGATGCGGCTTTGATAACGACGCGGTCGCGACTGAACCCGGCGGCGGGGGTGATGCTCCGCGCGGTGTGGGTCGGCTCCACCGGCCAGTTGGGACTGGTTGTTCACCATCTGGCCGTCGACGGAGTGTCCTGGAGGATCCTGCTGGAAGACCTCAGCCTCGCCTGGGCCCAACGTCACACCGGGCAGCAGGTGGTATTGCCCGCAATCGGAACGTCGTTTGCCCGATGGGCGTCGCTGCTGACTGCCCACGCGCACGCCCCGACGGTCGTGGACCAGGCCGAGGCGTGGCAACGGGTGGCGGCGATCCCGGCAAGGCTACCGGCGGTGCGCCCCGAGGTTGATACGTTCGCCGCGGCCGCGCACTTGGCGGTGGAGCTTGATGTCGAGACGACCCGCATCCTGTTGGGGGAGGTGCCGGCGGCATTTCATGCGGGGGTGCAAGACATTCTGTTGATCGGGTTCGCCTTGGCGTGGGCGCAGTTCTTGGGTGCCCATGGGGCTCCGATCAGCATTGATGTCGAGGGTCACGGGCGTCATGAGGAGTTGGCGCCCGACTTGGATCTGACGCGCACAGTGGGCTGGTTCACCACTAAATATCCCGTGCCGTTGACGATCGGTGAGCTGAGCTGGGTGAAAGTGGTAGCCGGCGAGGCGGCGCTGGGGGCGGTGATCAAGGACGCGAAAGAGCAGTTGCGGGCCCTTCCAGATGGGCTGACCTACGGTTTGCTGCGCTATCTGAACCCCGAAGTCGAATTACCGGAGTCCGACCCGGCCATCGGGTTCAACTATCTAGGGCGATTGGCCGCCCCTGCGGGGAACGCGCCCGGTGATGGTTGGCGACTTTGCCAGGAGGGCTTGTCGTTGACCGGCGCGGTCGCGGCGATCTCGATGCCGTTGGCGCACACCGTGGAGGTCAACGCCGGTACGGTCGACACCGACGCCGGCCCGCACCTGCGCGCCACTTGGACGTGGGCGCCGTCGGCCCTCGATCGCGCGCAGGTGCGAGAGCTCAGCCGCTTGTGGTTCGATGCGCTGGCCGGCATCTGCGCGCATGTCAAGCACGGCGGCGGCGGATTGACGCCATCCGATATCGCCCCGGCCCGGCTGAGTCAGCGTCACATCGACGAGCTCTCTGGGCGTTATGAGATCGCCGATATCTTGCCGTTAACCCCTTTGCAACAGGGGCTGCTCTTCCACGCCGCAGTCGCGCAGGGCGGCGGCGACCACGTGTATGCGGTGCAGCTCGATGTCGCCGTCACCGGTTCACTCGACCCAAAGCGGTTGCGTGATGCGGTGCACGCGGTGGTTAACCGGCATCCCAACCTGGTGGCCCAATACTGCGCACAGTTCGACGAGCCGGTGCAGATCATCCCCGCGAAGCCTGAAGCGCCCTGGCGCTACATCGATTTGAGCGGCGGCGACTCGGACCGCGACGACCAAATCCAGGAAGTGTGCGCCGCCGAACGCGCCGCGGTCTGCGACTTGGCCAACCAGCCGGGCTTCCGGGCGGCGTTGATCCGCACCGCGCCCGATCGGCACCGTATCGTGCTCACCAACCACCACATCGTCTTCGACGGCTGGTCACTGCAGATCGTGCTGCGGGAATTGTTCGCCAGTTACTACGGCCAGCGACTGCCCACCGCCGCGTCGTACCGAACAATCCTGACCTGGCTGGTCGATCGGGACCGCGATGCCGCCCGTGCTGCGTGGCGTGAGATGTTCGCCGATTTCGACACCCCGACATTGGTCGGCCCGCAGGATCGTTTCGGACTGGGGCGGCGAGGCGTCGCATCGTTTCAGGTGCCCGAGGACACCACCCGCGGTGTCAACGAGCTGGCGCGCTCGCACCACACCACCGTCAACACGGTGCTGCAGGCCGCTTTCGCGCGGTTGCTGCAGTCACTGACCGGCCACAGCGATGTCGCCTTCGGCGCGGTGGTGTCGGGTAGGCCCGCGGAGGTGCCGGGTGTGGAATCGATGGTGGGGTTGTTGATCAACACGGTGCCTGTGCGCGCGAACATCACGGCGACAACCACTACTGCCGATCTGCTCGATCAGCTGCAGCGCGCCCACAACGACACCCTTGACCACCAGCACTTAGCGCTCAGCGAGATTCACCGCATCACTGGTCACAGGCAGTTGTTCGACGCCGTGTTCGTCTACGAAAACTACCCGACCGACAGCACCGCTTTGGGCACGCATGAGTTGACAATCACCGAATTTACCAACCGGGACTACTACCACTACCCGCTCACAATCCAGGCCGTGCCGGGCCGCGAACTGCTTCTCAGCGTTCAATTCAGCACGGAAGTTTTCGACATGGCCGGCATTGACGCGCTGGTGTCACGGTTCGAGCGGATCTTGGTGGCCATGACCGCCGAGCCGGCGCGGCGGTTGTCGACGATAACCTTGTTCGACGAAGGCGAGCAGGCCCACCTGGATGGGTCGGGTGACCGGCCCGCGTTGGCCCAGTCGGCGGCCACGGCGCTATCGGCATCCCGATACCGCGACATCCGTGGTGGCTATGGCGCCTCGGCTAGCCTGATCGAGCAGATTCTGGTTGACATCTACGCCGACGTGCTAGGGGTGGACCAAGTGGGGCTCGATGACTCGTTTTTCGACCTAGGTGGCGATTCGCTTGCCGCGATGCGGGCGATCGCTGCGATCAACTTCACCTTGGAAGCCCGCCTTTCGGTGCGCGCGTTGATCGACGCACCATCCGTTAGAAGCTTGGGCCGGCATTGGGACAGAGATACGCCTGCACGGTGATAGATCGCTTCCGCATGTCGCATTGCGGGTGCTTGGCACGAGCCGAACTCGGCCCAACCACGTGCAGTTCGTGCGGCTGTTACCAGATATGTGGGACCAGGCGATACCGAACCTTCCCCGTGTACTCACGGTAGCCGGCCAGCTCCTGCTGAAGAAGCTGTTCTTCGTCGCGAATGCGCGAGGCAAGCACGATAACGCCAGGCACGAGTAAGGCGAGTCCCCAGTAGGAACCCAGGGCAAGGGGGATGCCGACCATCATGATGATGTTGCCCGTGTACATGGGGTGACGCACCAGCCCGTACAGACCCCTGGAAATCAGTTCCTGGCTCGCCTCCACCCGGACGGTTGCGGCCGCATGGCTGTTCTGAATGACCACCAGGGTCGCCACCGATAGTCCGACGACTACCAGGACATCGCCCACGAGGGAGATGGCTGTTGGGACCCGCGACCAGCCGAAGCGATGGTCAAGGCCGCTGACCACTACCGTCGCTGCCAACGACAACCACCAACCACTCATTACGACCTTTTGCACCGTCCGGGTCTCCGCCGCCGGACCGCCACGCATCCGGCGCTGAAGAGCGACTGGATTGGTCCGCCGCAGATAGATGCCGGCGGTCAACGTCGAAAGGGAAAACACCACCAGAAACGCCCATGCTTGCCAGTAGCTGAACGTAAACGCGGCCATAAACACCAGCAAGCCGAACACGACAGGCTCAATTAGCCCGAGTACCAAGATTTTAGGAATAGTCTTCATCGGTCCTCCCGTTTCGCTATCGCACGCTAACAGCGCACCGATCCACCGGCGCGAGCCGCCATGCGCTGGGCCACACCGAGAGCGTGACGGGCGCGACCACGGCGCCAAACGGGCTTGTTCCCAAGCATTTACAGAACGACGCCTCCGCAATCTACCTTGCTGTAGCGTAGTCGGCTATGGCGCCTCTCGACGACGCGGAGCGGACACTACCTCACTTGACCGCTCCACGCGTCGAGGGAACGAACCCGATGCTCGTGGAGCCGACCGCGCCTCCCCTTACGAGAAGATACCTGCCCAATCGGCTGCCGTCTCGGCGGTTCATCTCCGTGGTGGGCGCAATCGGCGGCATGCAGCTGATGGTGGCGATGGATGGCCCCATCGCGATCTTTGCGCTCCCTAAGATCCAGGACCAGTTGGGCCTGTCGGACGCCGGACGCAGCTGGGTTATCACCGCCTACCTGCTCACCTATGGCGGACTGTTGCTGCTCGGCGGACGCCTGGGAGACACCTTCGGTCGCAAGCGCACTTTCATCGCCGGCGTCGCGTTGTTCACCGTCGCCTCGACGATGTGTGGCATCGCATGGGACCCAGAAAGCCTCATCGGAGCTCGGCTGCTGCACGGAGTGGCAGCCGCGGTCATCGCACCGACCTGTATGTCGCTGGTAGCCAACACCTTTCCGAAGGGCCCGCAACGTAACGCCGCGACGGCGGTGTTTGGCGCGACGAACGCTATTGGCTCGGTGGTGGGCCTGGTGGCGGGCGGGGCGCTCACCGAGCTGTCGTGGCGGTTGGCTTTTTTGGTGAACGCGCCGATTGGGCTGGCGGTGATGTACTTGGCCGCCAGCACACTGCGGGAAACTCGACAGGAGCGGATGAAGCTCGATGCCGGGGGGGCTGTACTGGCAACGTTGGCGTGCACCGCAGCGGTGTTCGGCTTCTTGTCGGGCCCCGAGCATGGGTGGCTGTCGGTGGTCACGATCGGTTCGGGTGTGGTGGCTGCGACCGCTTCGGTGGCCTTCGCAGTGGTCGAACGAACCGCCGAAAATCCCATTGTGCCGTTCAGCCTGTTCCGGGACCGCAACCGGCTTCCGACCTTCGCCGCCATTTTTCTGGCCGGTGGGGTGGGTTTCACGCTGGCGGTGCTGGTCGGACTGTATGTGCAGAACATCATGGGCTACAGTCCGCTGCGCGCGGGCATCAGCTTCATCCCGTTTACCATCGCGATGGCCATCGGGGTGGCCCTGTCGTCGAGGCTGGTGTCGCGGTTTCCGCCGCGGGTCATGGTGATCGCTGCCGCCGTATTGATGGTGGGTGCGATGCTGTACGGCTCGACATTCAACCGGGGCATCCCGTACTTCCCGAATCTCATTGTGCCGCTTCTGATTGGGGCCATCGGTCTCGGCTTGATCAATGTCCCGCTTGGGCTGTCTCTGATCGCCAGCGTCGGTGTCGACCGCATCGGGCCCACCTCGGCGATCACGGTCATGCTGACTAGCCTCGGCGGGCCGATGGTGCTGGCCGGCATTCAGGCGGTCATCACATCGCGCACGCTGCACCTGGGCGGCACCACTGGGCCGGTAAAAAGCATGAACGCCAAGCAGTTGGATGCGCTCGACCACGGCTACACCTATGGACTGCTCTGGCTGGCCGGGGTGGTCATTCTGATCGGCGTGGTGGCGCTGTTCATCGGCTACACCGCACAGCAGGTGGCGCAAGCTCAGGAACTCAAGGAGCCCGGCGAACCGTTGTAGCTCGCCGCCGAAACCCAGGCTGCGAACCCGCCGACTATTCAGCTTTCTTTTCAAACGTACAGTCGCAGCGACCACGGTGACAGTAACCTCATGCAGGTGATTGAGACGTCCATTCCTGCTCTGTTGCGTGAGCGTGCCAGTCTGCAGCCCAACGACCCGGCGTTCGTCTTCGTTGATTACGACCGGGATTGGGACGGTGTTGCTAACACCTTGACGTGGTCGCAGACGTATCGCCGAGCGCTCAGCGTTGCCCAAGAGGTCCGCCGCCATTCCGCGGCCGGTGATCGCGCACTGATACTGGCGCCGCAGACCCATGACTACGTCGCCGCTTTCCTGGGAACCTTGCAGGCAGGCCTTATCGCGGTTCCGCTTTCGGTTCCCGCGGGTGGCGCCCACGACGAACGTGTCAGTTCGGTATTTCATGACGCGTCGCCGTCCATCGTTCTCACGACGTCCGCTGTCATTGACGGGGTCAACGAGTGTGTTCGATCGCAGTCGAACGGTTCTGCCCCCGCAGTCGTGGCTGTCGATTCGCTCTATCCCGACTCATCGTGGCGACCCAGCTTCACGCTCGATGATCAGCCGAATATGGCGTATCTGCAGTACACGTCCGGTTCGACTCGTCGGCCGACCGGGGTTGCGATCTCATACAGCAACTTGGTGGCCAATTACCGACAGCTGGCGGGTGACTATTTTGCGGACTACGGAAACGTCATCCCGCCAGACACGACTGTGGTGTCGTGGCTGCCGTTCTATCACGACATGGGTTTGTTTCTGGGCATCTGCGGACCGGTACTGGGCGGATTTCGCAGCGTGTTTACCAGTCCCATCTCATTCCTGCAGCGACCCGCGCGCTGGATGCACCTGATGGCGACCAACACGCGAGCTTTCTCGGCGGGACCCAACTTCGCCTTGGAGTTGACGCTGCGCCGAACATCGGACGAGGACATGGCCGGGCATGATCTCGCAGACATCATGAGCATCTGTCCCGGCAGCGAACGAATCCATGCGGTCACCGTGCGACGCTTCACGGAGCGGTTCGCCAAGTTCAACCTTCGCGACACGGTGCTCCGCCCCTCATACGGGCTCGCCGAAGCAACGGTTTACGTGGCAACCCGCCGCCAGAGCCAGCCGCCGGAAATCGTCCGCTTCGACTCTGATGAGTTGTCTGCCGGCCGCGCGAAGCGGTGCCCCAGCGGTAAAACGGCGCTGATCAGTTACGGGTTGCCGGAGTCGCCGATGGTGCGGATTGTGGACTCCGAGACCAGGACCGAGTGTCCGGCGGGAACGACGGGCGAGATCTGGGTGTACGGCGACAATGTCGCGATGGGGTATTGGCGGAAACCCGAAGAGACCGAGCAAACGTTTCGTGCGACGCTGGTCGCTCCGTCGGTGGGCACCCCGGAGGAGCCGTGGCTGCGGACGGGAGATTTGGGCTTTGTGTCTGATGGTGAGTTGTTCATCATGGGCCGCATCAAGGATCTGTTGATCGTCTACGGGCGTAACCATTCTCCCGACGATATCGAGGCGACGATCCAGGAGATCACGCGCGGCCGGTGTGCGGCGATAGCGGTACCCGACAAGCAAACCGAAAAGCTGGTCGCCATCATCGAATTCAAGAAACGCGGCGACTCCCACGACGATGCGACGGACAAGATCGTCGCCGTCAAACGTGAAGTCACATCGGCGATCTCAAACTCCCATGGTTTGACCGTGGCGGATCTCGTTCTGGTATCGCCTGGTTCAATCCCCATCACCACCAGCGGCAAGGTCAGGCGAGCGACGTGCGTCGAACAGTACCGGCAGAATCAGTTCGCCCGCCTGGACGCTTAGGCAGCACCGCGAACGAGCTAAATGTATCGGCCACGGTAACGTCATGCCGGTGATGGAGAGGTCCATTCCAGCTGTGCTACGTGAGCGGGCCAGCCTTCAGCCCAATGACATAGCGTTCACATTCATCGACTATGACCAGGATTGGGCCGGCGTGGCCGAAAGCCTTACCTGGTATCAGACGTATCGGCGAACGCTGAATGTTGCCCATGAACTCAGCCGTTGCGCGGCAACCGGTGACAGGGCCGTAATACTTGTACCCCAAGGGCTCCACTACATCTCCGCATTCCTGGGCGCGTTGCAGGCGGGACTGGTTGCAGTGCCGCTTTCGGCCCCGATGGGGGGCGCCCATGACGAACGGGTTCAATCGGTCCTGCATGACACGTCGCCATCGGTCATCCTCACGACTTCCTCGGTTGTCGGTGACGTCGCCCAATATGTTCAGCCGCAAAACGGTGAATCCGGTCCATCACTCATCGCGGTTGATTCACTGGACCTGGACTCCGGTGCAGCCGCCGACAGGGTCGATAGCCGGCCCGACCTTGCCTACTTGCAATACACGTCCGGGTCGACCCGCCGCCCCGCCGGAGTCATGATTTCGTATAGCAACGTGCTGGCGAACTTCCAGCAGTGGATGCACGACTACTTTGCCCATCTTTCGTCGCCAGAGATGACTGTGGTGTCGTGGCTGCCCTTCTATCACGACATGGGCTTGATGCTGGGCATTTGCAAACCGGTGCTGGGCGGGCTTCACACGGTGCTCATGAGCCCTGTGGCTTTCCTGCAGCGACCGGCCCGCTGGATGCAGCTGGTGGCGAGCAACCGCCGCACGGTCACAGCGGGACCCAACTTCGCCTTCGAGCTGACAGCGCGGAAAACCACCGACGAGGATATGGCCGGGCTTGATCTCAAAGACGTGCTGGGCATAGCCAGTGGTAGCGAACGGATCCACGCGGCGACCTTGCGGCGCTTCGCTGAGCGGTTCGCCAAGTTCGACCTTCGCGACACGGTGCTCCGCCCCTCGTATGGCCTGGCGGAAGCCACGGTGTACGTGGCAACGCGCCGCCAGGGCCAGCAGCCACCGGAAATCGTTCGCTTCGACTCTGGTGAGTTGTCTGGCGGCCGTGCGAAGCGGTGCGCCAGTGGTGGAACGGCGCTGGTCAGTTACGGGTTGCCGGAGTCGCCGCTGGTGCGGATTGTCGATCCCGAGACCAGGACCGAGTGTCCGGCGGGAACGACGGGCGAGATCTGGGTGTACGGCGACAATGTCGCAATGGGGTATTGGCGGAAACCAGAAGAGACCGAAGAAACGTTTCGTGCGACGCTGGTCGCTCCGTCGGTGGGCACCCCTGAGGGGCCGTGGCTGCGGACCGGAGATCTGGGTTTTCTGTCTGATGGTGAGTTGTTCATCATGGGCCGCATCAAGGATCTGTTGATCGTGTACGGGCGTAACCATTCTCCCGACGACATCGAGGCGACGATCCAGGAGATCACCCGCGGTCGCTGTGCGGCGATAGCGGTACCCGATAAGCAAACCGAAAAGCTGGTCGCCATCATCGAATTCAAGAACCGCGGCGACTCCCATGACGATCCGGCGGACAAGCTCGCCGCCGTCAAACGTGAAGTCACATCGGCGATCTCAAACTCCCATGGTTTGACCGTGGCGGATCTCGTTCTGGTGCCGCCTGGTTCAATCCCCATCACCACCAGCGGCAAGGTCAGGCGAGCGACGTGCGTCGAACAGTACCGGCAGAATCAGTTCGCCCGCCTGGACGTTTAGGTTTTGGCGCGGGTCGTTCGGAATCGGTGCTCGTCGCCATGCTCATGCGACCTCCAGCAGCCCGACCGCCATCCGTTCGAAAACCGGCCTCCGCCATTGCGTGCGCCTTGAAAGGCGCCGAGGAGTTTCTGGCTACCATGGCCGGTGAACGCGACGTTGTCCCGCGATTACACGGAGTGCTCACACCATGACAACAGCCCGCGTGCCCGGACTGCCGCTCGACAAGGCGAAAGCCGCCGCCGACGAGGCGGCCGTGCCCAACTACATGGCCGAATTGTCGATCTTCCAAGTCTTGCTGAACCATCCTCAGCTGGCGCGCGGCATCAATGACCTACTTGCCACCATGCTGTGGCACGGTGCCCTTGACCCCCGCTTGCGGGAGCTGGTGATCATGCGGATCGGCTGGCTCACTGCGTGCGACTATGAGTGGACGCAACACTGGCGCGTCGCATCGAGACTGGGCGTGAGCGGCGACGATCTGCTCGGGGTGCGCGATTGGCAGGCATACGACGGGTTCGGACGTGCCGAGCGGGCGGTGCTGGCGGCCACCGACGACGTGATACATGACGGCGCGGTGAGCGCTGATAGCTGGGCGGCCTGCGAACGCGAATTGCACGGCGATAAGACAGTTCTCATCGAGCTTGTCACCGCCATCGGCGCCTGGCGGATGGTCGCATCGATTCTGCACAGTCTTCTTGTCCCGCTTGGAGGACGGCGTTTCCAGTTGGCCGCCGGACGGCCGGTCACCTGAAGTACCAACAATCCGATAGGTCTACATCGCGTGCGCGACGAGCTTGCCGTCGACATCGGTAACGGTGGTCTAGTGAAGGCTGGTCCTTGCGCGATGTCAGCGCCTGGCGGCGCGACCTGCTCTTCGGGGGACAACTGCGCGGCCAACGGGCTTGGCCATGGATCGGAGGCCGTGATCGATTGACATATCAATCGCTAGCTCCTTAGCGTCGGGCAATGAGAACCAGGGTCGCCGAGGCGCTCGGAGTCGAATTCCCCATCTGCGCGTTCAGCCACTGCCGCGACGTGGTGGCCGCGGTGACCAATGCGGGCGGCTTCGGGATCCTGGGCGCCACCGCGCACAGCCCCCAACGCCTGCAGAACGAACTGACCTGGATCGAGGAGCAGACCGGCGGCAAGCCCTACGGAGTCGACCTGCTGTTGCCGCCCAAATACGTCGGCGCCGAGCAAGGCGGCATCGACACGACACAGGCCCGCACTCTGCTGCCCGACGAGCATCGCGCGTTCGTCGACGACCTGCTGGCCCGCTACGGGGTCACGGCGGCCACCGAGCAAACGCGCGAATCTTTTGGCGGCCTAAGCATTTCGCCGAAGGCCTACGAGCCGCTGCTCGACGTAGCCTTCTCCCACAACATCCGGCTGATCGCCAGCGCGCTCGGGCCGCCCCCGGCGGACCTCGTCCAACGCGCACACGGCCAGGACGTACTGGTGGCCGCCCTGGCCGGCACCACCCGGCACGCGCAACGGCACGCCGCCGCGGGCGTCGACCTGATCGTCGCGCAAGGCACCGAGGCGGGCGGTCATACCGGCGAGGTGGCGACCATGGTCCTGGTTCCCGAGGTCGTCGATGCCGTCGCGCCGGTGCCCGTCCTCGCCGCCGGCGGAATCGCCCGCGGGCGCCAGATCGCCGCGGCGCTGGCCCTGGGCGCCGAGGGCGTGTGGTGCGGCTCGGTGTGGCTGACGACCGAAGAGGCCGAGACGGTGCCCGTAGTCAAGGAGAAGTTCCTGGCCGCCAGCTCGTCGGACACGGTGCGGTCGCGCTCGATGACGGGCAAGCCGGCGCGGATGCTGCGGACCGCCTGGACGGAGGAGTGGGACCGGCCGGAGAACCCCGACCCGCTGGGCATGCCCTTGCAGACCGCGCTGATCACCGAGCCGCAGGTGCGCATCAACCAGGCCGCCGCTCACCAGGGCGCCGAGGCGCGCGAGCTGGCCACCTACTTCGTCGGGCAGGTGGTGGGCTCGCTCGACCGGGTGCGCCCGACGCGCGCGGTGGTGCTCGACATGGTCGAAGAGTTCATCGACACGATCGGCCGGCTGGACGGCCTCGTCGAGAAGTGATCCGGGCGGCTCGCTAACGGCGAGCCGGAGAATATTCCCAGCTCAGGGTCGTGAACCTGGCCGAACGCTGTGTGTGGCCGTCATGTATGCGTACAGAATCCCCGACACGCCATCCGCGGGATTTGACCCCGTCATACCCGTCGTGCATCATCGGTCGGGTATGCACCTCGTTAGGTGAGGCGTCTACACGAATACAGGCCACTGACCCCGAACGTCGAAAGACGCCCCGGGTCAGGACAGCTCCTCCCGGCTTAAGGGTTGAGCCCAGGTGGCTTCCGGCTTGGATTGTTTTTCCAGGCCAGGACACGTCGTGTGGTGCCAAAGCTCTGACGAGAGGGGTGCGGATCGCCGATGGTCGTCGGGTTCTGCTCCTCTGCTGCGCATAGATTGCATGCGACCCGCGCATGCGTCGTGACCGCGAGGAGGTGAGGGACACATGAGTTCGAGCGACAGTCCGGACCGAAGTCCGAACTGTGTTTCGTCCCGATCCGGTCTCCGGCGCGACTTTCTCGGCTGAGTCGTCGCAACGTTAAGTGGTTATCGGCCAAGCGTTCTCCAAGATCGGAACCGATATGGGACGGGACACGTCAGTCCAATCAGTCCCCGTTGGATCTCCCCTCTAGGAGGCGATGATGACCGCAGCTTTCTACGACGAAGTGCGCACCGTAGCTCCCGCCCCCACGCTGACCGTGGTGCGCGACACCGGCACGATCCCGGCGCCCGCTGGCCCGGAAGCCCGCCGCCGGGCCGACAACCCGACGTTCGGCGCCGGTGGCGACCCGCTGGTGGACGGCGCCGCCCGCCTGCTCAGCGTTCCGCTGCGGCACGTGTACGCCGCGCTTGGCGGGTCGGCGTCCTCGAAGTCCAGGCCTGAAGGCCGGCCTGTGATGGACGTCGAGCAACTCCCGCTCCAAGGGGTCGCCTGGTCGCAGAGATAGCTCTGCGCCTCGGCGACCCCTTGGAGTGCGTCCGGATTTGCGGGTCTTCGTAGAATCGTCTTACTGGCGTCGATCCGGCCATCACCGGGGAGCCTTCGGAAGAACAGCCGTCGGCGGCTCAGTAGAACCGAACGGGTAGGCCCGTCACAGCCGTGATCGAGTGGCCACGCGAAAGCGCGGCAAGCGGGGTGGTACCGCGGCGCTCGCGCAGCCAGCGCGTCGTCGTCCCCGGTTTGCACCGTGGCACAGGAGACAACGCGCATCGTGACCGACAACGCTGAGGTCAAGGCTTACCCGAAGCCGGGGGCACCCGACTTTCCCGCGCTCGAAGCTCGAGGTGCTCGACTACTGGGCCCGCGACGACACCTTCCGGGCCAGCATCGCCCGCCGTGACGGCGCGCCGGAATACGTGTTCTACGACGGGCCGCCGTTCGCCAACGGGCTGCCGCACTACGGGCACCTGCTCACCGGCTACGTCAAGGACATCGTCCCGCGCTACCGCACCATGCGCGGCTACAAGGTGGAGCGCCGCTTCGGCTGGGACACCCACGGGCTGCCGGCCGAACTCGAAGTCGAGCGCCAGCTGGGCATCACCGACAAATCGCAGATCGACGACATGGGCATCGCCGCGTTCAACGACGCCTGCCGTGCCTCGGTGCTGCGCTACACCGACGAGTGGCAGGCCTACGTCACCCGCCAGGCGCGCTGGGTCGACTTCGACAACGACTACAAGACGCTGGACCTGCCCTACATGGAGTCGGTGATCTGGGCGTTCAAACAGCTCTGGGACAAGGGCCTGGCCTACGAGGGCTACCGGGTGTTGCCCTACTGCTGGCGCGACGAAACCCCGCTGTCCAACCACGAATTGCGGATGGACGACGACGTGTACCAGAGCCGCCAGGACCCCGCCCTCACGGTGGGATTCAGGGTCGTCGGCGGCCCACTCGACGGGGCGCACCTGCTGATCTGGACGACGACACCGTGGACCCTGCCGTCCAACCTCGCCGTCGCCGTCAACCCGGACGTGACCTATGTGCAAGTGCGGGTGGGGGACCGGCGCTTCGTGCTGGCCGAACCGCGGCTGGCCGCCTACGCCCGCGAGCTGGGCTGAAGAGACCCGGAGGTCCTGTCCACCCATCGCGGCGCCGACCTGCTCGGCACCCGCTACCTGCCGCCGTTCCCGTATTTCATGGACACGGCCAACGCGTTTCAGGTGCTGCCCGGCGACTTCGTCACCACCGAGGACGGCACCGGCATCGTGCACATGGCGCCGGCCTACGGCGAGGACGACATGGCGACCACCGACAGGGTCGGCATCACCCCGGTCACGCCGGTCGATTCCAAGGGGCGCTTCGACGCGACAGTCCCGGATTACCAGGGGCAGCATGTCTTTGACGCGAACCCGCACATCATCCGCGACCTGAAGAACGGCAGCGGTCCCGCCGCGGCCAACGGCGCGGTGCTGCTGCGCCACGAAACCTACGAGCACCCCTATCCGCACTGCTGGCGCTGCCGCAACCCGCTGATCTATCGGGCGGTGTCGTCGTGGTTCGTCGCGGTCACCGAATTCCGGGACCGCATGGTCGAACTCAACCAGCAGATCACCTGGCATCCCGAGCACGTCAAGGACGGCCAGTTCGGCAAGTGGCTGCAGGGCGCCCGGGACTGGTCGATCTCCCGAAACCGCTACTGGGGCACCCCGATTCCGGTGTGGAAGTCCGACAACCCCGAGTACCCGAGAATCGATGTCTACGGCAGCCTCGACGAACTCGAACGCGACTTCGGGGTGCGGCCCACCAACCTGCACCGGCCCTTCATCGACGAGCTGACCCGGCCCAACCCCGACGATCCGACCGGTTCCAGCACGATGCGGCGGATTCCCGACGTGCTCGACGTGTGGTTCGACTCGGGCTCCATGCCGTACGCCCAGGTGCACTTCCCGTTCGAGAACTCCGAGTGGTTCGACGGCCACTACCCCGGCGACTTCATCGTCGAGTACATCGGGCAGACCCGCGGCTGGTTCTACACCCTGCACGTGCTGGCCACCGCGCTGTTCGACCGGCCCGCCTTCAAAACCTGTGTGGCACATGGCATCGTGCTGGGCTCCGACGGCCAGAAGATGAGCAAGTCGCTGCGCAACTATCCCGATGTCAGCGAGGTGTTCGACCGCGACGGCTCCGACGCCATGCGCTGGTTCCTGATGGCCTCGCCGATCCTGCGCGGGGGCAATCTCATCGTCACCGAGCAGGGCATCCGCGACGGCGTGCGCCAGGTGCTGCTGCCGTTCTGGAACGCCTACAGCTTCCTGGCCCTCTATGCGCCCAAAGTCGGTACGTGGCGCACTGATTCGACGCAGGTGCTGGACCGCTACATCCTGGCCAAGCTGGCCCAGTTGCGCGACGACCTGACCCGCGAAATGGACAGCTGCGACATCTCGCGGGCCTGCGAGCAGCTGCGCCAGTTCACCGAGGCGCTGACGAACTGGTATGTGCGACGGTCGCGTTCGCGGTTCTGGGAGGAGGATGTCGACGCCATCGACACCCTGCACACGGTGCTGGAAGTGACCGCGCGGTTGGCCGCGCCGCTGCTTCCCTCGGTGACCGAGATCGTGTGGCGCGGCCTGACTTCGCAGCGGTCGGTGCACCTGACCGATTGGCCGCAGGCCGGCGACGTGCCTGCCGACCCCGGTTTGGTCGCCGCGATGGATCAGGTTCGCGAGGTCTGCTCGGCCGCGTCCTCGTTGCGCAAGGCCAAGAAGCTGCGGGTGCGGCTGCCGCTGCCGAAACTGACTGTGGCGGTGGAAAATCCACAGCGGCTGGAGCCCTTCGCCGACCTGATCGCCGACGAGCTCAACGTCAAGAGCGTCGAGCTGACCGACGCGATCGACACCTACGGCCGGTTCGAGCTCACCGTGAACGCACGGGTGGCCGGGCCGCGGCTGGGCAAGGACGTGCAGGCGGCCATCAAGGCGGTCAAGGCGGGGGAGGGCGTCGTCAATCCGGACGGCACCCTGACCGCCGGGCCCGCGGTGCTGCAACCCGAGGAATACAGCTCGCGACTGGTCGCGGCCGACCCGGAATTCACCGCGGCGCTGCCCGACGGGGCGGGCCTGGTGGTGCTGGACGGCACCGTGACCCCCGAGCTCGAAGCCGAGGGCTGGGCCAAGGACCGGATCCGCGAATTGCAGGAGCTGCGCAAGTCGACGGGCCTGGATGTGTCCGACCGGATTTCGGTGGTGATGGCGGTGCCCGGCGAGCGGGCCGACTGGGCGCGCACCCACCGCGACCTCATCGCGGGCGAAATCCTGGCCACCAGTTTCGAATTCGGCGATCCGGCCGACGGCGCCGAGATCGGTGACGGCGTGCGGGTGAGCATCGCCAAGGCCTAGTTGCGACGGCGCAGCGCATGGTGGACATGCGGCCAGAACGGCATGCCCACCGCCACCGTCGCCCCGGTGGCGATCAGGCCCACCGCGACGTCCACGCTCTTGCGGCCGTCCGAGGCCCAGTAGACGTCCTTGAGGTCCAACAGCAGCGCCAGCTCGTCGACGATCATGGCGTTCGCGGCGCCGTACGCCACCGCGGCCGCGGGATGCCGCCGCTGCTCCTCGCTTCCGCGAAGCCCCACGCCGGCCACCGTCGCCAGCATGCCGATCCCGATGTTGTAGTGGTGAAAGTGCTTGCCGCCCAACGACACACCGCCACCGGACGGCCCATGGCCGGCGCGGATCCAGTGGGTGAGGCCGCGCAGGCCCGCGAAGGTCAGGGTGAACGACGCCCACGCCAGACACCGTTGCCTGCTCGCCGGGCTGCAGGCGCTCGTTCCATTGATGGCGCAGCCGCGCCCATCGCGTCGCAGGCGATGCGCCCTCGGACGGAACGGCGGGTTCGGTGTCCATCACTTGACCGCCCGCCAGCGCAGCCGGCCCCCGCGAACTTCGACGTCGATGCGATCAAACCCCGCCGCGCGCAATCGATCCGGCAGGGTATCCGGTGACACCGTGTTGCACGTGTCGCGGAAATGCAGGATCCGGAACCACAGCGAGGTCACGCTGTCGCTGCCGGCGAACACGCCGCCCGGTCGAAGCACCCGGAACGCCTCGGCGAACAACCGGTCCTGCAGCTCCGCGGTCGGGACGTGATGCAGCATCGTGAACGACACCACCGAGCTGAACTCGTCGGACGGCAACCCGGTGGCGGTGGCATCGCCGTTGATGATGCGCGCCCGGTCGCCGTAGAGCCGCTGCAGGCGCTCGGCCATCGGCGGGTCGATCTCCACCGAGGTGAGCCGCGGCGTCTTGTCGACCAGCACCCGCAGGATCGCGCCGTAACCCGGGCCGATCTCGAGCGTGTTGTCGCCCAGATCGACATCGGCGAGCACCCAGGGCAGCAGCTCGTCCTCGACCGCCCTGGCCCAGCGGCCCGAGCTGCAAATCCGGCGGTGCGCGAGGTTCATGGCCATGCCGAAACGGTAGTCTCCACTGGCCCTTCATGTGGGCCCTAGCATCGATCGTGTGGAGTCGCGGTGGGTGCTGCACCTGGACATGGACGCGTTCTTCGCCTCCGTCGAGCAACTCACCCGCCCGACCCTGCGCGGCCGCCCGGTGCTGGTCGGCGGTGTGGGCGGGCGCGGCGTGGTGGCCGGGGCCAGCTACGAGGCGCGGGTGTTCGGGGCGCGCTCGGCCATGCCCATGCATCAGGCCCGCCGGCTGGTCGGCGTGAGCGCGGTGGTGCTGCCGCCGCGCGGCGTCGTCTACGGGCTGGCCAGCCGGCGCGTCTTCGACACCATTCGCGGCGTTGTGCCCGTCGTCGAGCAATTGTCTTTCGACGAGGGATTCGGTGAACCCGCCCAACTCACCGGGGCGGCCGCCGAGGACGTCGAGGCGTTCTGCGAGGACCTGCGGCGGCGCGTTCGGGAACGCACCGGGCTGATCGCCTCGGTGGGCGCCGGCTCGGGCAAGCAAATCGCCAAAATCGCCTCCGGACTGGCCAAGCCCGACGGGATTCGGGTGGTGCGCCGCGCCGAGGAACGGCTGCTGCTGGGTGGGCTGCCGGTGCGCCGGCTATGGGGGATCGGGCCGGTCGCCGAGGAGAGGCTGCATCGCCTGGGCATCGAGACCATCGGCGAGCTGGCGGCGCTGACCGAGGCCGAGGCGGCCAACATTCTGGGCGCCACGATCGGGCCTGCGCTGCACCGGCTGGCCCGCGGTATCGACGACCGCCCGGTCGCCGAGCGCGCCGAGGCCAAGCAGATCAGCTCCGAATCGACCTTCGCCGTGGACCTGACCAGTCTGGAGCAGTTGCGGGAGGCCATCGAGCCGATCGCCGAGCACGCCCATCACCGCCTGCTGCGCGACGGCCGTGGCGCCCGCACCGTCACCGTCAAGCTGAAGAAATCCGATATGAGCACGCTGACCCGGTCCGCGACCCTGCCCTACGCCACCACCGAGGTCGCCGCGCTGCTGGGCATGGCCCGGCGGCTCCTGCTCGATCCGCGCGACATCGGGCCAATTCGCCTTCTCGGCGTGGGCTTTTCCGGGCTGAGCGACGTCCGCCAGGAATCGCTGTTTCCGGACCTGGAACTGCCTGAGGCGCAATCGGATTCACCGTCGGTTGCAACGGCGACCGAGGCCATGTTCGCCCCCGGTCCCCCAACAGGTGAGGCCGCCGGGTGGCGGATCGGCGACGACGTGGCCCACCGCGAGCTCGGGCACGGCTGGGTGCAGGGCGCCGGCCACGGCGTGGTCACCGCGCGATTCGAGACCCGCAGCTCCGGCCCCGGGCCGGCCCGGACGTTTCCCGCCGACGGCGGTGACCTGGTGCGCGCGAACCCGGTCGACTCACTGGATTGGCCCGATTACATCGGGGGTCTGCAGGCCGATGCCCTGTCAGCCCCAGCGGGCGATGACGTCGGCGACCGGTAGGTTCGCCGCCAGCGCGGCGATCAGCAGGACGCGCGCCTGCGGCGGCCGCAGCCTCGGCACCATCACCGCCCCCGCGGCCGCCATGTCGTGGCCGGGGCCATAGCTCGCGCCCACCCGCCCACCGGGCACGCGAGTGGAGACCGCGACGACCAGCCCGTTGCCGCAGTGCCTGCGCACCGCCTCGACCACCGCCGGCCCGGCGTTTCCCGAACCCAACGCCTCGAGCACCACGGCCTGCGCCCCCGCGGCCACGCACGCGTCGAGCGCCACCGCATCACTGCCCAGGTACGCCGCGACGATGTCGACACGCGGTGCGGTGGCGGCTTGTAGCTCGCCGACGTACGGGCGCGTCTTCGGCCCGGCCAATTTCACGTCGCCGGCCATCGTGCCGATCTGATGACCGGTGAAGCCGCTCGGTTCCTCGGTGGTCCGCTTGCTCATGCCCAGCGGTTGGATTATACGCCCGGCAAAGCACAGGACCACGCCGCAGTCACGGGCGGCCGTGCTGGCCGCCAGAGCCAGCGCGTCGCGCACGTTGGCGGGGCCGTCGGCGTCGGGCGCGTCGGCGCTGCGCATGGCCCCGGTCAGCACGACCGGGGTCGCGCCCGCATAGGTGAGGTCCAACCAAAGTGCGGTCTCCTCAAGGGTGTCAGTGCCGTGGGTGATGACCACACCGTCAGCGCCGTCGTCAATAGCGTCTTGCATGGCAGCACGGATCCGATCCCAATCGGCCGGTGTCAATTGCGAGCTGGGAACCGCCATCAGGTCGACGACATCGACGTCGCGGCTGGAGGTCAGCGCGGATCCGCTCTGGCTAGGGCGCCGCACACCGTCGGCGCCGACACGGGTCGATATGGTGCCCCCGGTGGCGATCACGGTGATGCGGGCCATGCTGGCATCATTGCGCATCGCGGGTGGGTGAACATGGCTAGCCTGCGCCGGGCGGTGGAGGATGATGGGGAAGTGCCTGAGGAACCAACGAAATCGACTGAGCCGGTGACCTCAGCCGAAGAGGCTGGTGAGACCGCCACCGTCGAGCATGACGCGAAGTCCGAAGCCCTCGCGCCGCCCGAACGTGCTCCGAGGCGGCTGCGCTTGCTGCTGTCGATCGCGGCCATCGTGCTGGCCCTCGACATCGTCACCAAGGTCCTCGCCGTCAAACTGCTGCCGCCGGGCCAGCCGGTGCCGATCATCGGCGACACGGTGACCTGGACCTTGGTGCGCAACTCAGGCGCGGCGTTCTCGATGGCGACGGGTTACACCTGGGTGCTGACGCTGATCGCGAGCGGTGTCGTGGTCGGCATCTTCTGGATGGGCCGGCGCCTGGTGTCACCCTGGTGGGCGGTGGGCCTGGGCATGATTCTCGGCGGCGCGATGGGAAACCTGGTCGATCGCTTCTTCCGCGCCCCAGGGCCGCTTCGCGGCCACGTCGTGGATTTCCTGTCGGTCGGCTGGTGGCCGGTGTTCAACGTCGCCGATCCCTCGGTGGTCGGCGGCGCCATCCTGCTGGTGGTGCTGTCGATCTTCGGGTTCGACTTCGACTCCGTCGGGCGGCGCAAGGCCGACGGCGCAGACACCGCGGGTGAGTGACCGCTCGATGCCCGTCCCGGAGGGACTGGCGGGCATGCGCGTGGACGCCGGGCTGGCGCGGCTGCTGGGGTTGTCCCGGAGCGCGGCGGCCGCCTTGGCCGAAGACGGCGGCGTGGAGCTCGACGGCGTGCAGGCCGGCAAGTCCGACCGGCTGACCGGCGGCGCCTGGCTGCAGGTGCGCCTGCCCGAGGCGCCGGCGCCGCTGCAGAACACGCCGGTCGACATCGATGGCATGACCATCCTGTACTCCGACGACGACATCGTCGCGGTCGACAAGCCGGCGGCGGTGGCCGCGCACGCGTCGGTGGGCTGGACGGGGCCGACGGTGCTCGGCGGCCTGGCCGCCGCCGGTTACCGGATCACCACTTCGGGGGTGCCCGAGCGGCAGGGCATTGTGCACCGCCTCGACGTCGGCACGTCCGGGGTGATGGTGGTGGCGCTGTCCGAGCGCGCCTACACCGTGCTCAAGCGGGCGTTCAAGCAGCGCACGGTCGACAAGCGTTATCACGCGCTGGTGCAGGGACATCCGGACCCGTCCAGCGGGACCATCGACGCGCCGATCGGCCGCCACCGCGGCGGTGAATGGAAGTTCGCCGTCGCCAAGGACGGCCGGCACAGCCTCACCCACTACGACACCGTGGAGGCGTTCGTCGCCGCGAGCCTGCTCGACGTGCACCTGGAAACCGGCCGCACGCACCAGATCCGCGTGCATTTCGCCGCGCTGCACCATCCCTGCTGCGGCGATCTCGTCTACGGAGCCGACCCGACGTTGGCGAAAAAGCTTGGGCTGGAACGTCAATGGTTGCACGCGCGGTCGCTAGCGTTCGCGCATCCGGCCGATGGTCGACGGATGGAGATTGTCAGCGAGTATCCGCCGGACTTGCAGCACGCACTGGACGTATTGTGCGACGACAGATGAGGTAGGCCGGCGGTCTCCCGGTGATGCCTGACAATGCTTCGGCAGATCCTTAATCCTCCGTGGAGGGAGAGGCCTGATCCCAGGTCGATTCCGCGGGTATCGGGTTATGCTGTCGGACGACTGAGCCAGGAGAAGCAAGACTGCCGCTTTCAATTCGCGGATGCGCACCGGGAAGTGAAGGGGAGGATCCGCAATTAAATTTGTGCTGGCAGGCTATGGAACTCGTGGCGATATCGAGCCTCAGGCTGCTCTCGGCCGTGAACTCTTGCGCAGAGGGCACGAAGTGCGTATGGCAGTCGCGCACGGCCTGGTTGGCTTCGTCGAGTCGGTTGGGCTTGCTGCCGTCGCCTACGGACCGAATATGCAGGCCATGCTCGACATTCACACCAAGTTCTCGACGCGTCTCCTCCGCAACTTCTGGAAAACTCAGCACCTGATCAGGTTGTCCCACGAAGCCTCGAAGCGTGTCAACGAGTGCTCGAAGGAAATGACGACGACGCTGACCTCGCTGGCGGACGGGGCCGACCTGCTGATCACCGGCCTCACTTTTGAGGGGATTGCCGCCAACGCCGCTGAGTACCACGACATTCCGTTGGCTGAACTGCATTTGTTCCCGGTGCGCGCCAACGGCCAGGTTCTGCCACTCCTGCCGCCGCCATTCGGCCGCGCCGCAATGAGGATCGACGAGTGGCTGGGTTGGCGCCAGCTGAAGAAGGTCGAGAATGCGCAGCGTTGCGAAATGGGCCTAACCGAAGGCAACAGTCCCCCCGTCGCGGCGGATCGCCAGACGCGGATCACTGGAAATCGAGGCCTACGATGAGGTTTGCTTTCCCGGGCTGGCAGCCGAATGGGCGAAATGGAATGGTCGGCGGCCCTTTGTCGGGCCGTTGACGATGGAGTTGCCGACGGATGCCGATGAAGGGGTCATGTCGTGGATTGCCGCGGGGGAACCGCCGATTTTTTTGGGTTTGGCAGTATGCCGGTCGGATCTCCGGCGGACACGTTGGAAATGATCAGCGTGAGCTGCGCGCAGTTGGGCGAGCGAGCGTTGGTTTGCTCAGGCGGGAGCGACTTCAGCCATGTCCCCCAGTTCGAGCACGTCAAGGTTGTGCGCACGGTGAATTATGCGGCATTTTCCCGGCCTGCCGCGCGGTCGTGCACCACGGTGGGATGGGCACCACGGCCGCGGGCCTGCGCGCTGGGGTGTCCCGACGTTGATCCTTCCGACATTGCTAGATCAGACGCTCTGGGGGCCTGGGTCAAACATATGAAGGTGGGCGCCGCCCGGCGCTTTTCAAGCACGACCCGGGAATCGCTGACTGCCGATTTGCGTAGCATCCTTGCCCCGGACTGTGTCGCCCGGGCCCGCGAGCTCGCGATCGGGTTGGCCAAACCCGCCGAAAGTGTTGCGGTTGCCGCTGATCTTGTTGAACGTTTTGCCCGCAGGCATCCCGGGTGATGCGGGCCGCGACGTGCAGCACGCCGTAGGCGGCTGGCCGATCTTTCCTCTGCGTTCCGGCGAACATCCAGATCGTGAAATGAAAATCTCCGGGACCAATCGTTTCGGTGCCTGCGCGAAGGAGTCACGGAAACAAAAGGTCGATTCGTGCGGTTCCGACGCTCTCGTGAAACTTGCTGCAGCCGATCGTAGGCTCACCAACTAACTCACCGAGGCACGGGTGGGCGGGTACGCTTCGGAAGATTTGGACGGCGAACGGCGCTTTAGAGGTCGTGTGTTTCGAACAGATATCCGTTGCTCAAATTTAGGCCCATGGCCCGCGGCGTCGGTGAGTCAGCGCGATGACATCGTTGACCAGCTTCAGGATGGTCGGGCTGAGCCAAACTCGGTTGCGGATGCGGTGGAAATCCTCGAAGGCAATCCGGAAACCATTTGCGCTCGCTCGATAGGCCTCGAAAACGCGATCCAGTGCAGTCTCATCGCAGCGCTCATCACGGGCGGCCCGGCACAGCGTGTCATAGACAGTGGAATTCCAGTCTGTGCCGAAAGACTCGGTCACCCGGCCGCAGTGTCGATAGCGGCGAAGATCCGGTGTGAGATATTCCTCGACGGCGCTCTCATGACGGGTGTTGACATCGATCGCGAGTGCTGCCGAGATGCGTTTTATTTCCCGGCGCCAGTCCTCGAGGAGGTTGGCGTATTCGACGAATACGCGCGGTAGGGCGCGTGTGTGCCTCTCGGCCAACAGATTGTATTTCAGCCATAATGCACTTGCCAGCTCCGGCGATGCTCGATTAGACGCCGACCACGACGCGGCGGCCTCCTGTGGATGGCGCACCGCAATCACGGTCACAATGTCGAATCCTGACAGACGCGCCGCCTCAAACCACATGCCAGACAGCGCCGTTATCCTCGGATCCTTGATTACGACGACCGGGGCGGCCGGCAACGTGGCAAAAAATCTTTGAATGTCGACGACGCAGGCGGCCTCCTGTTCCGCATCCAACGCTCCTTCTTCCTGTAACCGCAGGGAAGGGTCGAACCCGGAGCTGCCGTGGCGGCGAAGGATTACATCATTGAGATGAAGGGCTTTTCGCGGCTCCCAGTAGCCGAGGGGATTGGCCGGATTGGCGCCCGCGAGCCCGGTGGGAAGCGTTGCGCCGCATAGCGAGAGAACCCGTGTGAGCGCCGAGGTTCCGGACCGGGGCATGCCCAACACGAATAGAGCGACCGGGCGGGCCGCCGTCTCCGTTTGTGGCTTGGCGGCGGTCAAAAGCTCAACTCCGCGCGTGCTGCCGCCGGCAGCGAAGGAGGGCGCTGCTGCGCCATTGATTGATTTGGCGGGCGGCCGGCCGGGGATTGGCGGTGCGACTCGTTCAAATGCGTTCTGAGGTCACGAGTGACTGCTGCGCCGCTAAGGCTCTTAACGCTACTGGAAGAAGACCCAGCGAGGCGCTTCGCGCCGGTGCGGCTGCTCTTGCTCACGGCGACAGGATAGACGGCGCCGGGAGTTATCGTCGTGAATCATCGTGTGTCGCAATGATCGCGTGCTAGGCCGACTTAGCTCCGGTACGCCATGTTGAGTTAGCTGATCGGCGCGCCGGGCACCTCACCGAGCGTCCGAGTAGCCAAGAGCTGCTCTGGACGGCGGCCCTGCGGCCAGCCCCAGTCGCCCCGCCCTACCGTTGGTGATTGTTAGCCGTCGGTCTGTACCTTGCTTAACCGACGAGCATCGAAAACATGATCGTCACGGCGCCGTGCGTGCCTCTTCGGTAGCGAAACGCCAGAAAGCCAAAGGATTGCTGCAGGTCGCAGCGTGGAAGCACTGCCCACACCGTCGCAAGTCAATCAGTAAGTCACGACGTGATGAGGCGCATCAGGAAGTTTGTGGAAATTCCGGACGAAGCCGCTGGCCTTCAGTAGGGTTTGCATGCGTTGGACTCATGTCGCCTGGACGGTCTGGAGAACCGATGAGCATCAATTCATTCCCCGACGACAACGACAGCTTTTTCGAACAGGACTGGCAACGATATGCGGCCGAGGGGGCTGCCCGAGAAGCCGGCAGCGGGTCGGGCTGTTGATGAGTGAACCAACTGATCGGGGGTCAGATGGAGCTCGATGACCGATCATTTCCATTGACGCGCGGACAGCTGGACATATGGCTTGCGCAGGAGACGGGTCAGGTCCGAACGGAGTGGCAGCTCGGCCTCTTCGTCAAAATTGACGGTCTGGCAGACCGTGCCGCCCTTGAATGGGCGATCCGTCGGGTGGTGCGCGAGGCCGAACCGGGCAGGGCCGCTTTTTTCGAGGTGGATGGCCAGGTATATCAGCGGGCGATCGATTACCCACACGTCGAGCTGCCATTCTATGACGTGTCCGGTTCGGACGACCCCGCTGAGGAAGCTCGTGGCATTGCATTATCGGTTCAACGCACGCCAATGTCGTTCACTGGACCATTGTTCAGATTCGCTTTGTTTCGGACGCGGTCCGAAGAATTTTATTTGTTCGCGTCCTGCCACCATATCGTGGCAGACGGATCCGGCCTTGCACTTACCGGCTATCGTGTTGCAAATGTCTATTCTGCAATTGTTTCTGGCGCGCCAATTCCTCCTACAGTCTTTGGCTCTTTGCAGCAGCTGATTGACTGCGAGTCGGCATATGAAACGTCCGACGATTATCTCGAAGATCAGGCCTATTGGACTCAACACCTGCCGACGGAAAGCGGAACGCTTTGTCGGTTGCCGTCAGTCGCGAGCCAGCATGATTTGGATTTGGCTTCTGCACCGGTTCGATTGGAGCCGGTCCTTCTTCGTCGCGTTGAAGACATATCCAACGTCTGAAGCGTCCCCCGAGCATCTGTCATCACCGCGGCTTGTGCACTTCTGGTGCATGGATGGTGCGCTGAGGGCTCGGAGGTGGTGCTCGACTTCCCGGTCAACCGGCGGGTACGTCCGGAGTTGAAGACGCTTCCCGGAATGGTCGCCGGAGTGGTGCCGCTGGTATTAAGCGTTGCGCCGGAATCGACCGTTGCCGGTTTTTGTGAGTATGTTGACACCCGAATACGAGAAGCCTTGCAGCATCAGCGGTTTCCGGTTCAGGCCCTCGAGCGCAAAGTTCGCCCCCGAGACGCGCTGCAGTCAGCCGGCAGGGTGAGCGTCAATTTTCTTCCATCCGTCTTTACTATGGCCTTCGGTGGTGTTCCGGCATCGGCGTCATTCACCAATCCTGGCCCCGTGGGCAACGGCTTTGGGCTGCTCTTTCTCGGCGATGGTGACCAACTCTTCCTCAGCACAATGGGCGCTGGGCAGCCATTTTCGAATTTAAACGTCGCCGATCTCGCAGGGCGTTTGCAGCAGGTATTGATGGCGATGACCGCCGACCCACGGCGGCGGCTCTCGTCGATCGATCTACTCTATGGCGGCGATAGCGCCGAGCTGGATGAGTGGGGTAACCGGGCGGTGTTGACCCGGCCTGTACCGGTTGGATTGTCGATTCCAGGGTTGTTCGCCGCGCAGGTAGCGAAAGCCCCGGAGGCGGTGGCGATCAGCTGTGGGGGCCGGTCAATGACCTACCGGGCACTTGATGAGGCCGCTAATCGGTTGGCGCACTTACTGTCTGGTAATGGTGTGGGCCCGGGGCAGTGTGTGGCGTTGTTGTTGCCGCGCTCGGCTGAGGCGATCGTAGCGATGTTGGCGGTGCTCAAAGCCCGCGCGGCGTATGTGCCGATCGATCCGGCGTTACCGGCGGCACGGATGCAGTTCATGCTGGCTGATGCCGCGCCGTTGGCCGCAATCACCACCGCCGAACTCGGCGACCGGCTGGCCGGGTGTGACCTGGTGGTCATCGATGTCGATGACCCTGTTGTGGAGAGCCAACCTGGGACCGCATTACCGGCGCCTGCTGCTGAGGATATCGCTTACCTGATCTATACCTCGGGTACTACCGGGGTGCCCAAGGGGGTGGCGGTCACTCATCACAACATCACCCAGCTGCTGGGATCGTTGGATGCGGGCCTCCCGGCGGCCGGGGTGTGGTCGCAGTGGCACTCCTATGCCTTCGACGTCTCGGTGTGGGAAATCTTCGGAGCGATTCTGCGCGGTGGCCGCCTGGTGGTGGTGCCGGATGCGGTGGGCCGCTCACCGGACGATTTTCAGGCGTTGCTGGTCGCTGAGCAGGTCAGCGTCTTGAGCCAAACCCCTTCTGCGGCGGCAATGCTCACTCCGGAGAGGCTGGATGCACCGGCCTTGGTGCTGGCCGGTGAGGCGTGCCCGGCCGAGGTGGTGGATCGGTGGGCGACGCGGCGGGTGGTGATCAACGCGTATGGCCCAACCGAGACTTGGTATACGTCGATGAGTTCGCCGTTGGTGGCGGGGTCGGGGGTGCCGCCGATCGGCTCGCCGGTGCCGGGGGCGGCGTTGTTTGTGCTGGACGCCGGGTTGCGTCGGGTGCCGGCCGGGGTCGTCGGGGAGCTGTATGTGGCCGGTCGGGGCGTGGCGTGCGGCTACGTGCGGCGAGCTGGGTTGACCGGGTCGCGGTTTGTGGCGTGCCCATTTGGCGGGCCCGGGGACCGGATGTATCGGACCGGGGATTTGGTGCGGTGGCGTGCTGATGGGCAGCTGGATTATGTGGGGCGTGCTGATGAGCAGGTCAAGATCCGCGGGTATCGCATCGAGTTGGGTGAAGTCCAGACCGCGTTGAGTGCGCTGGACGGGGTTGCGCAGGCGGTGGTGATCGCCCGCGAGGACCGCCCGGGTGATAAGCGGCTGGTGGGGTATGTGACCGGCACGGCTGATCCGGCTGAAATCCGCGCCGTGCTGGCCGAGCGGCTGCCGGGGTATATGGTGCCGGCGGCGGTGGTGGTGTTGGATGCGCTGCCCTTGACGCCCAACGGGAAACTCGACAAGCGCGCCTTGCCCGCGCCTGAGTACCAGGATGTTAATCGTTATCGCGCTCCTGCCGAGGCGGTCGAGGACATTTTGGTCAATGTCTATGCCCAGGTGCTCGGGGTTGAGCGGGTCGGGGTGGATGACTCGTTCTTCGAGTTGGGTGGCGACTCGCTGTCGGCGATGCGGGTGATCGCCGCGGTCAATACCGGGCTGGATGCAGACCTTTCGGTGCGGGCGTTGTTTGAGGCGCCGACGGTGGCCGGCTTGGCGGCGCGGATCGGTGGCGGTGGGGCCCGGCTGGAGCCGTTGGTGGCGGTGTCGCGTCCGGCGGTGGTGCCGTTGTCGTTTGCTCAGTCTCGGTTGTGGTTTATCGATCAGTTGCAGGGTCCTTCGCCGATGTACAACATGGCGGTCGGGTTGCGCCTATGCGGATCCCTAGACGCGCATGCGTTGGGGGCGGCGCTGGCCGATGTGGTGGGCCGCCATGAGAGCCTGCGCACCCTGTTCGCCGCAGCCGACGGGGTTGCTCGGCAGGTGGTGTTGCCGGTGGAGCGGGCCGATGTCGGGTGGCAGGTCATCGATGCCAACGGCTGGCCGCAAGACCGGCTTGAGGAGGCCATCGGCGCGGCGGCGCGGCATTCGTTTGATTTAGCGACCGAGATCCCGTTGCGGGCAGCGCTTTTCGGTGTCGGCGCCGACGAGCATGTGTTGGTGGCGGTGGCGCACCATATCGCTGCTGATGGCTGGTCGATCACTCCGCTGGTGCGTGATCTGGGGACCGCGTACGCCGCCCGGTGTGCGGGGCAGGCCCCGGGCTGGCCGGCTTTGCGGGTGCAGTATGCCGATTACACGTTGTGGCAGCGCGCCCAGTTAGGTGATCTGGCCGATGGTGGTAGCCGTATCGCCGCGCAGCTGGCCTATTGGGAGGCGGCGCTGGCCGGCATGCCCGAACGGCTCGAGTTGCCGACTGATCGGCCTTATCCGCTGGTGGCTGATTATCGCGGCGCCACGGTGGCCGTGGAGTGGCCGGCGCAGTTGCAGCAGCAGGTGGCCCGGGTGGCTCGTGAGCACAATGCGACCAGCTTCATGGTGGTGCAGGCCGCCTTGGCGGTGCTCTTGAGCAAGCTGGCCGCCAGCAGCGATGTGGCCGTGGGGTTTGCGATCGCCGGGCGCGGGGACCCGGCGCTGGATGAGTTGGTGGGGTTTTTCGTCAACACCTTGGTGTTGCGGGTCGATGTCGGTGGTGATCCCACTGTTGCGGAGTTGCTGGCGCAGGTGCGTGGCCGCAGCCTTGGCGCCTACGAGCATCAGGACGTGCCGTTTGAGGTGTTGGTGGAGCGGCTCAAGCCGATCCGATCTTTAACTCATCATCCGTTGGTGCAGGTGTTGTTGGCCTGGCAGAACTTCGCCGGCCAGGACAATGGTCCCGCTGCCGGACTGAAGCTGGGTGAGCTGCAGGCCACCCTCCTGCCCGTAGACACCCATACCGCCCGCATGGATCTCACTTTCTCTCTGGCAGAGCAGTGGACCGAGGCCGGTGAGCCCGCCGGGATCGGTGGGACGGTCGAGTTTCGCACCGACGTGTTCGATGCGGCCAGCATCCACACACTGATCGATCGCCTAGAGCAGGTGCTAGAGGCGATGACCGCCGACCCGAGGCGGCGCCTGTCATCGATGCCACTACTCGAAGAGGCCGAGCACGCAAAGTTGGATGAATGGGGTAACCGAGCGGCGTTAACGCAGCCCACACCGCCGGTGGCGGCCTCGGTGTCGGTTCCGGGGTTGTTCGCCGCGCAAGTGCAGCGCACACCGGAGGCGGTGGCGCTGACCTTCCAAGCCCACTCGATGACCTACCGGGAACTCGACGAGGCCGCCAACCGGCTGGCGCACCTGTTGGCCGGGCATGGGGCGGGCCCGGGACAGTGTGTGGCGCTGTTTTTGCCGCGCTCGGCCGAGGCGATCGTGGCAATCTTGGCGGTCCTCAAAACCGGCGCGGCGTATCTGCCCATCGATCCGGCGCTGCCGGCAGAGCGGGTCCAGTTCATGGTTGCCGATGCCGCGCCGGTGACCGTCATGACCGCGGCAGGTCTGCGGTCGCGGTTGGACGGGTGCGGGGTGGTGGCCATCGAGGTGGATGACCCCCGCATCGCCAGCTACCCGTGCACGGCGTTGCCGACTCCGGCTGCTGAGGACATCGCCTATCTGATCTACACCTCGGGCACCACCGGGCTGCCCAAGGGGGTGGCCGTCACTCACCACAACGTGGCCCATCTGGTGGAGTCGTTGCCGACACATCTGCTGGTGGAGCAGGTCTGGTCGCAGTGTCATTCGTATGCTTTCGACTTTTCGGTCTGGGAGATCTGGGCTGCGCTGCTCGGCGGGGGGCGGCTGGTAGTGGTGCCCGACGGGGTAGCCGGTTCACCAGCTGAGTTTCATAACCTGTTGATCGCCGAGCAGGTCAACGTGCTCACCCAAACTCCGTATGCGGTGGCGGCGTTGTCGCCGCAGAGCTTGGAGTCGGTGGCGTTGTTGCTGGGTGGGGAGGTCTGTCCGGCCGAGGTGGTGGATCGGTGGGCGCCGGGACGGGTGGTGATCAACGCGTATGGCCCGACCGAGATCACCGTGTATGCGGCGATGAGTGCGCCGTTGGTGGCGGGGTCGGGGGTGCCGCCGATCGGCTCGCCGGTGCCGGGGGCGGCGTTGTTTGTGCTGGACGCCGGGTTGCGTCGGGTGCCGGCCGGGGTCGTCGGGGAGCTGTATGTGGCCGGTCGGGGCGTGGCGTGCGGCTACGTGCGGCGAGCTGGGTTGACCGGGTCGCGGTTTGTGGCGTGCCCATTCGGCGGGCCCGGGGACCGGATGTATCGGACCGGGGATTTGGTGCGGTGGCGTGCTGATGGGCAGCTGGATTATGTGGGGCGTGCCGATGAGCAGGTCAAGATCCGCGGACATCGCATCGAGTTGGGTGAAGTCCAGACCGCGTTGAGTGCGCTGGACGGGGTTGCGCAGGCGGTGGTGATCGCCCGCGAGGACCGCCCGGGTGATAAGCGGCTGGTGGGGTATGTGACCGGCACGGCTGATCCGGCTGAAATCCGCGCCGTGCTTGCCGAGCGGCTGCCGGGGTATATGGTGCCGGCGGCGGTGGTGGTGTTGGATGCGCTGCCCTTGACGCCCAACGGGAAACTCGACAAGCGCGCCTTGCCCGCGCCTGAGTACCAGGATGTTAATCGTTATCGCGCTCCTGCCGAGGCGGTCGAGGACATTTTGGTCAATGTCTATGCCCAGGTGCTCGGGGTTGAGCGGGTCGGGGTGGATGACTCGTTCTTCGAGTTGGGTGGCGACTCGCTGTCGGCGATGCGGGTGATCGCCGCGGTCAATACCGGGCTGGATGCAGACCTTTCGGTGCGGGCGTTGTTTGAGGCGCCGACGGTGGCCGGCTTGGCGGCGCGGATCGGTGGCGGTGGGGCCCGGCTGGAGCCGTTGGTGGCGGTGTCGCGTCCGGCGGTGGTGCCGTTGTCGTTTGCTCAGTCTCGGTTGTGGTTTATCGACCAGTTGCAGGGGCCCTCGCCGATCTACAACATGGCGGTCGGGTTGCGCCTATGCGGATCCCTAGACGCGCATGCGTTGGGGGCGGCGCTGGCCGATGTGGTGGGCCGCCATGAGAGCCTGCGCACCCTGTTCGTGGCGCCCGAGGGCATCCCCCAGCAGGTGGTGATGCCGATCGAGCGGGCCGATTTCGGGTGGCAGGTCATCGATGCCAACGGCTGGCCGCAAGACCGGCTAAAGGAGGCCATCGGCGCCGCGGTAAGTCGCCCGTTTGATTTAGCGACCGAGATCCCGTTGCGGGCAGCGCTTTTCGGTGTCGGCGCCGACGAGCATGTGTTGGTGGCGGTGGCGCACCATATCGCTGCTGATGGCTGGTCGATCACTCCGCTGGTGCGTGATCTGGGGACCGCGTACGCCGCCCGGTGTGCGGGGCAGGCCCCGGGCTGGCCGGCTTTGCGGGTGCAGTATGCCGATTACACGTTGTGGCAGCGCGCCCAGTTAGGTGATCTGGCCGATGGTGGTAGCCGTATCGCCGCGCAGCTGGCCTATTGGGAGGCGGCGCTGGCCGGCATGCCCGAACGGCTCGAGTTGCCGACTGATCGGCCTTATCCGCTGGTGGCTGATTATCGCGGCGCCACGGTGGCCGTGGAGTGGCCGGCGCAGTTGCAGCAGCAGGTGGCCCGGGTGGCTCGTGAGCACAATGCGACCAGCTTCATGGTGGTGCAGGCCGCCTTGGCGGTGCTCTTGAGCAAGCTGGCCGCCAGCAGCGATGTGGCCGTGGGGTTTGCGATCGCCGGGCGCGGGGACCCGGCGCTGGATGAGTTGGTGGGCCTATTCGTCAACACCTTGGTGTTGCGGGTCGATGTCGGTGGTGATCCCAGTGTCGGTGAGCTGCTGGCTCAGGTGCGCGCGCGCAGTTTGGGCGCCTTCGAGCATCAGGACGTCCCGTTTGAGATGCTGGTGGAACGGCTCAACCCCTCCCGCAGCCTGACGCATCACCCGTTGGTGCAGGTGTTGTTGGCCTGGCAGAACTTCGCCGGCCAGGACAGTGGGTCCGCTGCCGGGCTGAAGCTGGGTGACCTGAAGGCCAGCCCGCTGCCGGTAGACACCCATACCGCCCGCATGGACCTGAGCTTTTCCCTGGGGGAGCAGTGGACCGAGGCCGGTGAGCCCGCCGGGATCGGTGGGACGGTGGAATTTCGCACCGACGTGTTCGATGCGGCCAGCATCCACACACTGATCGATCGCCTGGAGCGGGTGCTCGAGACGATGACCGCCGACCCGAATCGGCGGCTGTCCTCGATACCACTGCTCGAAGAGGCCGAGCACGCAAAGTTGGACGAGTGGGGTAACCGAGCGGTATTGACCCTGCCCGCGCCGGGGACGCCGTCGATTCCGGTGTTGTTCGCCGCGCAAGTGAAGCGCACACCCGAGGCGGTGGCGCTGACCTTCCAAGCCCGCTCAATGACCTATCGGGAACTCGACGAGGCCGCCAACCGGCTGGCGCACCTGTTGGCCGGGCATGGGGCGGGCCCGGGACAGTGTGTGGCGTTGTTGTTGCCGCGCTCGGCTGAGGCGATCGTGGCGATTTTGGCGGTCCTCAAAACCGGGGCGGCGTATCTGCCCATCGATCCGGCGCTGCCGCCAGCACGGATGCAGTTCATGCTTGCCGATGCCGCGCCGCTGGTTGCCCTCACCACCGCCGAACTCGGCCACCGGCTGGGCGGGTGTGACCTGGTCGTCATCGATGTCAACAACCCCGCCGTGGACAGCCAACCCAACACGGCGTTACCGGCGCCGGCTGCTGGGGACATCGCCTATTTGATCTACACCTCAGGCACCACCGGGCTGCCCAAGGGGGTGGCCGTCAGCCATCACAACATCACCCAGCTGCTGGAATCGTTGGATGCGGGCCAGCCGGTGGCCGGGGTGTGGTCGCAGTGGCACTCCTTTGCCTTCGACGTCTCGGTGTGGGAGATCTTCGGGGCACTGCTAGGCGGTGGAAGGCTGGTGGTGATCCCCGAGCCGGTGGCCGGCTCGCCAGACGAACTGCACGCATTGCTGGTCGCTGAACACGTCAACGTCTTGAGCCAAACCCCGTCTGAGGTCGCGGTCCTCTCACCTCACAATTTGGATTCACTGGCGTTAGTGCTGGTCGGTGAGGCCTGCCCGACCGAGGTGGTGGACCGCTGGGCCCCGGAGCGAGTGGTGATCAACGCCTACGGCCCGACCGAGACCACGATGTGTGTTGCTGTCAGTGCGCCGCTGTTAGCGGGCTCGGGAGTGCCGCCGATCGGCTCGCCGGTGCCGGGCGCGGCATTGTTCGTGCTGGACGGGTGGTTGCGGCCGGTGCCGGCCGGGGTGGTCGGTGAGTTGTATGTGGCCGGTCGGGGCGTGGCGTGCGGCTATGTGGGCCGCAGTTCATTGACGGCGTCGCGGTTTGTGGCGTGCCCATTCGGCGGGCCCGGGGACAGGATGTATCGGACCGGGGATTTGGTGCGGTGGCGTGCTGATGGGCAGTTGGATTATGTGGGGCGCGCGGACGAGCAGGTCAAGATCCGCGGGTATCGCATTGAGTTGGGTGAGGTGCAGGCCGCGCTGGCCGGGCTGGACGGGGTTACGCAGGCCGTCGTGATCGCCCGCGAGGACCGCCCTGGTGATACGCGGCTGGTGGGATATGTGACCGGGACAGCCGATCCCGCCCAGATACGTACGCAGTTGGGCGAGCGGTTGCCCGCGTATATGGTGCCGGCGGCAGTAATGGTATTGGATGCACTGCCGCTGACGCCCAACGGGAAACTCGACAAGCGTGCCCTGCCGGCACCCGAGTACCAGGACGTCGACCGCTACCGGGCACCGACCAGCCTGACCGAGGAGCTCCTGGCCGGGATTTATGCCCAGGTGCTCGGACTGGAGCGGGTGGGGGTCGATGACTCGTTCTTCGACCTAGGTGGGGATTCGCTGTCGGCGATGCGGGCGATCGCGGCAATCAACAAATCTTTTGACGCCAGCGTTGTAGTGCGGGCGTTGTTCGAGGCGCCGACTGTGGCTGAGTTGGCGCCCCGTATCGACGAGGGGGGTGGTCTGGAGCCGTTGGTGGCGCTGCCGCGTCCGGCGGTGGTGCCATTGTCGTTTGCTCAGTCCCGGTTGTGGTTTATCGACCAGTTGCAGGGGCCCTCGCCGATCTACAACATGGCGGTGGCGTTGCGCCTGTGCGGCCGCCTGGACGCCGTCGCGTTAGGGGCGGCGTTGGCCGACGTGGTGGGCCGTCATGAAAGCCTGCGCACCTTGTTTGTGGCGCCGGAGGGCGTCCCCCAGCAGGTGGTGTTGCCGGTCGAGCGCGCCGATTTCGGGTGGCAGGTCATCGATGCCATCGGCTGGCCGCAAGACCGGCTAGAGGACGCCATCGGCGCCGCGGCGCGGCATCCGTTTGATTTAGCGACCGAGATCCCGTTGCGGGCAGCGCTTTTCGGTGTCGGCGCCGACGAGCATGTGTTGGTGGCGGTGGCGCACCATATCGCTGCTGATGGCTGGTCGATCACTCCGCTGGTGCGTGATCTGGGGACCGCGTACGCCGCCCGGTGTGCGGGGCAGGCCCCGGGCTGGCCGGCTTTGCGGGTGCAGTATGCCGATTACACGTTGTGGCAGCGCACTCAGTTAGGTGATCTGGCCGATGGTGGTAGCCGTATCGCCGCGCAGCTGGCCTATTGGGAGGCGGCGCTGGCCGGCATGCCCGAACGGCTCGAGTTGCCGACTGATCGGCCTTATCCGCTGGTGGCTGATTATCGCGGCGCCACGGTGGCCGTGGAGTGGCCGGTGCAGTTGCAGCAGCAGGTGGCCCGGGTGGCTCGTGAGCACAACGCGACCAGCTTCATGGTGGTGCAGGCCGCCTTGGCGGTGCTGTTGGCCAAGCTGGCCGCCAGCACTGATGTAGCCCTCGGATTTGCGATCGCAGGACGTGGCGAGTCGGCGCTGGACGATCTAGTTGGTTTTTTCGTCAACACCTTGGTGCTGCGGGCCGATCTGGCCGGAGATCCCAGTGTCGCGGAGCTGCTGGCTCAGGTGCGTGGCCGCAGCCTGGCCGCCTACGAACACCAAGACGTCCCGTTCGAGGTGCTGGTGGAACGGCTCAACAGCACCCGCTCGCTGGCCCATCACCCGTTGGTGCAGGTGCTGTTGGCCTGGCAGAACTTCGCCGGCCAGGACAGTGGGTCCGCTGCCGGGCTGAAGCTGGGTGACCTGAAGGCCAGCCCGCTGCCGGTAGACACCCATACCGCCCGCATGGACCTGACCTTCTCGCTGGGGGAGCAGTGGACCGAGGCCGGTGAGCCCGCCGGGATCGGTGGGACGGTGGAATTTCGCACCGACGTGTTCGATGCGGCCAGCATCCACACACTGATCGATCGCCTGGAGCGGGTGCTCGAGGCGATGACCGCCGACCCGACTCGGCGGCTGTCGTCGATGCATCTGCTCGACGATGCTGAGCAAGCCCGCCTGGATGAGTGGGGTAACCGGGCGGTTTTGACCCGGCCTGTACCGGATGGGTTGTCGATTCCGGGGTTGTTCGCCGCGCAGGTGGCCCGCACACCGGATGCAGTGGCGGTGACCTTCGAAGGCCGCTCAATGACGTACCGGGCACTCGATGAGGCCGCTAATCGGTTGGCGCACTTGCTGTCCAGTCATGGCGTGGGCCCGGGACAGTGCGTGGCGTTGCTGTTGCCGCGCTCGGCTGAGGCGATCGTGGCGATTTTGGCGGTCCTCAAATCCGGAGCGGCGTATGTGCCGATCGATCCGGCGTTGCCGCCAGCACGGATGCAGTTCATGGTTGGCGATGCCGCGCCGTTGATTGCAGTCACCACGGCTGAGTTGGCCGAGCGGCTGGCCGGGTGTGACTTGGTGGTCATCGATGTCGATGACCCCGTTGTGGAGAGCCAACCTGGGACAGCATTACCGGCGCCGGCTGCTGAGAACGTCGCTTACCTGATCTATACCTCGGGCACTACCGGTGTGCCCAAGGGGGTGGCCGTCACTCACCACAACATCACCCAGCTGCTGGAATCGTTGGATGCGGGCCTGCCGACGGCCGGGGTGTGGTCGCAGTGGAGTTCGTTGGCGTTTGATGTGTCGGTCCAGGAGATCTGGGGTGCGCTTTTGCGCGGTGGGCGGCTGGTAGTGGTGCCCGATGCGGTGGTGCGCTCACCGGCAGAGTTTCACGCGTTGCTGGTCGCTGAGCAGGTCAGTGTCTTAAGCCAGACGCCGTCGGGGTTTTATGCACTGCTCACCGCTGATGCGCAATCGCCCGAGCTCGGAAACCAGCTGAAGCTGGAGGCTGTGCTGTTCGGCGGGGAAGCGCTGGAGCCGCAGCGCCTCAGGCCGTGGTTGCGCCATCACCCGAAGTCGCCGCGCCTGCTCAACCTGTACGGCACCACCGAGACGACGGTGAATGCCTCGGTGCGGGAGATCGTCGACGCCGATGTCGACAGCCGTGTCAGTCCCATCGGGGTACCGCTGGCCCATCTTGGATTTTTTGTGCTGGACGGGTGGTTGCGGGCCGTACCGCCGGGTGTGGTGGGTGAGTTGTATGTGGCCGGTGCCCAGGTCGGGTGCGGGTATTGGCGGCGGGCTGGGTTGACGGCGTCGCGGTTTGTGGCGTGCCCATTCGGCGGGCCCGGGGACCGGATGTATCGGACCGGGGATTTGGTGCGGTGGCGTGCTGATGGGCAGTTGGATTATGTGGGGCGCGCCGATGAGCAGGTCAAGATCCGCGGGTATCGCATTGAGTTGGGTGAGGTGCAGGCCGCGCTGGCCGGGTTGGACGGGGTTACGCAGGCCGTCGTGATCGCCCGCGAGGACCGTCCGGGCGATAAGCGGCTGGTGGGGTACATGACCGGCACGGCTGATCCGGCCCAGGTGCGGGCAGCGCTAGGTGAGCGGTTGCCTGCGTATATGGTGCCCGCGGCGGTGGTGGTGATTGAGGCGTTGCCGTTGACGGTCAACGGGAAACTCGACAAGCGTGCCCTGCCGGCACCCGAGTACCAGGATGTCGATCGTTACCGGGCCCCGAGCACCCTCGTCGAGGAGATCGTGGCCGGTGTTTATGCCCAGGTGCTCGGACTGGAGCGGGTGGGGGTCGATGACTCGTTCTTCGAGTTGGGTGGGGATTCGTTGTCGGCGATGCGGGTGATCGCTGCGGTCAATACCGGGCTGGATGCCAGTCTTTCGGTGCGGGCGTTGTTTGAGGCGCCCACGGTGGCCGGCTTGGCGACGCAGATCGGTGCCGAGGGGAGCCGGCTGGAGCCGTTGGTGGCGGTGCCGCGTCCGGCGGTGGTGCCGTTGTCGTTTGCTCAGTCTCGGTTGTGGTTTATCGACCAGTTGCAGGGTCCTTCGCCGATGTACAACATGGCGGTGGCGTTGCGCCTGTGCGGCCGCCTGGACGCCGACGCGTTGGGGGCGGCGTTGGCCGACGTGGTGGGCCGCCATGAGAGCCTGCGCACCTTGTTTGCGGCGCCGGAGGGCGTCCCCCAGCAGGTGGTGTTGCCGGTGGAGCGGGCCGATTTCGGGTGGCAGGTCATCGATGCCATCGGCTGGCCGCAAGACCGGCTAAAGGAGGCCATCGGCGCCGCGGTAAGTCGCCCGTTTGATTTAGCGACCGAGATCCCGTTGCGGGCAGCGCTTTTCGGTGTCGGCGCCGACGAGCATGTGTTGGTGGCGGTGGCGCACCATATCGCTGCTGATGGCTGGTCGATCACTCCGCTGGTGCGTGATCTGGGGACCGCGTACGCCGCCCGGTGTGCGGGGCAGGCCCCGGGCTGGCCGGCTTTGCGGGTGCAGTATGCCGATTACACGTTGTGGCAGCGCACTCAGTTAGGTGATCTGGCCGATGGTGGTAGCCGTATCGCCGCGCAGCTGGCCTATTGGGAGGCGGCGCTGGCCGGCATGCCCGAACGGCTCGAGTTGCCGACTGATCGGCCTTATCCGCTGGTGGCTGATTATCGCGGCGCCACGGTGGCCGTGGAGTGGCCGGCGCAGTTGCAGCAGCAGGTGGCCCGGGTGGCTCGTGAGCACAATGCGACCAGCTTCATGGTGGTGCAGGCCGCCTTGGCGGTGCTGTTGAGCAAGCTGGCCGCCAGCAGCGATGTGGCCGTGGGGTTTGCGATCGCCGGGCGCGGGGACCCGGCGCTGGATGAGTTGGTGGGGTTTTTCGTCAACACCTTGGTGCTGCGGGTCGACGTCGGTGGTGATCCCAGTGTCGGTGAGCTGCTGGCTCAGGTGCGCGCGCGCAGTTTGGGCGCCTTCGAGCATCAGGACGTCCCGTTTGAGGTGTTGGTGGAACGGCTCAACAGCACCCGCTCGCTGGCCCATCATCCGTTGGTGCAGGTGCTGTTGGCCTGGCAGAACTTCGCCGGCCAGGACCGCGGCCCTACTGCCGGGCTGAGTTTGGGTGACTTGCAGGTCACCCCGTTGCCGGTGGATATTCGCACCGCTCGGATGGATTTGAGTTTCTCCTTGGTCGAACGGTGGACCGAGGCCGGTGAGCCCGCCGGGATCGGCGGGGCGGTGGAATTTCGCACCGACGTGTTCGATGCGGCCAGCATCTACACACTGATCGATCGCCTGGAGCGGGTGCTCGAGACGATGACCGCCGACCCGACTCGGCGGCTGTCCTCGGTGGAGGTGCTTGATGATGCCGAGCGTGTCCGGTTGGAGGGTTGGGGTAATCGGGCGGCGTTAACGCAGCCCACGCCGCCGGCGGCGGCCTCGGTGTCGGTTCCGGCGTTGTTCGCCGATCAGGTGGCCCGTGCTGCGGAGGCGGTGGCGATCCGCTGCGGGCAGCGTTCGTGGACGTACCGCGAGGTTGATGAGTCGGCTAATCGGTTGGCCCACTTGTTGTCTGGTCTTGGTGTGGGGCCGGGGTGTGTGGTGGGTTTGTTGTTGCCGCGCTCGGCTGAGGCGATCGTGGCGATGTTGGCGGTGCTCAAGACCGGGGCGGCGTATCTGCCCATCGATCCGGCGCTGCCGGCGGCCCGGATCGAGTTCATGGTTGCCGACGCCGGGCCGATCGCCGCGGTCACCACCGCGGATCTGCGCTCGCGGCTAAACGGGTTGGGCGTGGAGATCATCGAGGTGGACGATCTCCGGATCCAGACCCAACCCGGCACGGGTTTACCGGCGCCGGCCCCCGACGATATCGCCTATTTGATCTACACCTCCGGTACCACTGGTGTGCCGAAAGGGGTAGCGGTCACCCACCACAACGTGGCCCAGTTGTTCGACGCCCTACATATCGGCGTGGAGCTGGCGCCCGAACAGGTGTGGACGCAGTTTCACTCGTACGCCTTTGACTTTTCGGTGTGGGAAATCTGGGGTGCGTTGTTGCATGGTGGGCGGTTGGTGGTGGTGCCCGATGTGGTGGCCCGCTCGCCGGAGGACTTTCACGCTCTGTTGGTCAGCGAACAGGTCAGTGTGTTGACTCAGACCCCGTCGGCGGTGGGGGTGCTCTCGCCGCAGGGGTTGGAGTCGGCGGCGTTGGTGGTGGGTGGTGAGGCCTGCCCGTCCGAGCTGGTGGATCGCTGGGCGCCCGGACGGGTGATGATCAATGTCTACGGCCCCACCGAGACCACGATTTGGGCCTCCAAGACCGCGCCGCTGGTGGCGGGGTCGGGTGCGCCGCCGATCGGGTCGCCGGTGGCGGGCGCGGCGTTGGTTGTGCTGGATGGCTGGTTGCGTCCGGTGCCGGCCGGGGTGGTCGGTGAGTTGTATGTGGCCGGTTCCGGGGTGGGTGTTGGGTATTGGCGGCGGGCCGGGTTGACCGCCTCGCGGTTTGTGGCGTGTCCGTTCGGTGCATCGGGTCAACGGATGTATCGGACCGGGGATTTGGTGCGGTGGCGTGCTGATGGGCAGCTGGATTATGTGGGCCGCGCCGATGAGCAGGTCAAGATCCGCGGGTATCGCATCGAGTTGGGTGAGGTCCAAGCCGCGCTGGCCGGCCTGGACGGGGTTACGCAGGCCGTCGTAGTCGCCCGCGAGGACCGTCCCGGTGATAAGCGGCTGGTGGGGTATGTGACCGGGACAGCCGATCCCGCCCAGATACGTACGCAGTTGGGCGAGCGGTTGCCCACCTATATGGTGCCGGCCGCGGTGGTGGCGTTGGGTGCACTGCCGTTAACAGTCAACGGCAAGCTCGACAGGCGCGCCTTGCCGGTACCGGAGTATCAGGATGGTGATCATTACCGCGCCCCGGCCAGCCCCACTGAGGACATCCTGGCCGGGATCTATGCCCAGGTGCTTGGACTCGAGCGGGTCGGAGTCGACGATTCGTTCTTCGAATTGGGTGGGGATTCACTGTCGGCGATGCGGGTGATCGCCGCGGTCAACACCGGGCTGGATGCCAGCCTTTCGGTGCGCGCCTTATTCGAGGCGCCCGCGGTCGCTCAGTTGGCGTCCCGTATCGGTGAAGGGGGCGGTCTGGAGCCGTTGGTGCCGGTTGAGCGGCCCGCAGTGGTGCCGTTGTCATTTGCTCAAACCCGGTTGTGGTTCGTCGACCAGCTGCAAGGTCCGTCAGCGATCTACAACATAGCGGTGGCGTTGCGGTTGGGCGGACACCTTGATGTCGAGGCGTTGGGTGCCGCGCTGGCTGATGTGGTGGACCGCCACGAGAGCCTGCGCACGTTGTTTGTGGCGCCCGAGGGGATCCCCCAGCAGCTGGTGGTGCCGGTGGAACGGGCCGGTTCCGGCTGGGAGGTGGGCGATGCCACTGGCTGGTCGGAAAGCCGGCTTCAGGAGGCTATCGACACCGCGGTGCGTCGCCCATTTGACCTGGCGACCGAAATCCCATTGCGGGCCCTGCTTTTGCGCGTCGCTGAGGACGAGCATGTGTTGGTGGCGGTGGTGCACCATATCGCTGCTGATGGCTGGTCGATCAACCCGCTTGTGCGTGATCTGGGTGTGGCCTATGCCGCCCGGTGTGCGGGGCAGGCCCCGGGCTGGCCGGCTTTGCGGGTGCAGTATGCCGACTACACGTTGTGGCAGCGCACCCAGTTAGGTGATCTGGCCGATAGCGGTAGCCGTATCGCCGCGCAGCTGGCCTATTGGGAGGCGGCGTTGGCCGGCATGCCCGAGCGCCTGCAGCTGCCCACCGATCGGCCTTATCCGCTCGTTGCCGATTATCGCGGCGCTAGTGCGGCGCGGGACTGGCCAGCGGAGCTGCAGCAGCAGGTGGCCCGGGTGGCTCGTGAGCACAATGCGACCAGCTTCATGGTGGTGCAGGCCGCGTTGGCGGCGTTGTTGGGCAAGCTGGCCGCCAGCAGCGATGTGGCCGTAGGGTTCCCGATCGCCGGACGTGGCGATCCGGCACTGGACCATCTAGTTGGGTTTTTCGTCAACACCTTGGTGCTGCGGGTCGATGTCGGTGGTGATCCCAGTGTCGGTGAGCTGCTGGCCCAAGTGCGTCGGCGCAGCGTGGCCGCCTACGAGCATCAAGATGTGCCGTTTGAGATGCTGGTCGACCGGCTCAGCCCGACCCGATCTTTAACTCATCATCCGTTGGTGCAGGTGCTGTTGGCCTGGCAGAACTTCGCCCGACAGGACAGCGGGCTTGCCGCCGGACTGAAGCTGGGTGATCTGCAGGCCACCCCTCTCCCGGTAGACACCCACACCGCCCGCATGGACCTGACATTTTCGCTGACCGAGCAGTGGAGCGAGGCCGGTGAGCCTGCCGGGATTCGGGTGGAGGTGGAGTTTCGTACCGACGTGTTTGATGCGGCCAGCATCCAAACACTGATCGATCGCCTAGAGCGCATGTTGGTGGGGATGACCGCCGATGCCACTCGGCGGCTGTCATCGGTGGATGTGCTCGCCGTGGCTGAGCAGGCTCGCCTGGATGGGTGGGGTAACCGGGCGGTGCTCACCCAGCCTGCGACGACGGGTTCGATTCCGGCGTTGTTCGCTGCGCAGGTGGCCCGCACACCCGAGGCGTTAGCGGTGACTTTCGCGGGCCGCTCAATGACCTACCGGGAACTCGATGAGGCCGCTAACCGGCTGGCCTACTTGCTGTCTGGTTATGGGGTGGATCGCGGACAGTGTGTGGCGTTGTTGTTGCCGCGCTCGGCGGAGGCGATCGTGGCGATGGTGGCGGTCCTCAAAACCGGGGCGGCGTATCTGCCGATCGACCCGGCGCTGCCGCACGCCGGGATGCAGTTCATGGTTGCCGATGCCGCGCCGATCGCTGCGATCACTACCGCGGGGCTGCGGGGCCGGCTAGACGGGTGTGAGCTGCTGATTGTCGATGTCAACGATCCCGCTGTAGATACACAGCCCAGCACCGCGTTGGCGGGCCCGACGCCCGACGATATCGCTTACCTGATTTACACCTCGGGCACCACCGGGGTCCCTAAGGGGGTGGCAGTCAGCCATCACAACGTCACGCAACTCCTGGAGTCACTGGCTGCGGGTCTGCCGGCGGCCGGGGTGTGGTCGCAGTGGCATTCCTATGCCTTCGACGTTTCGGTATGGGAGATCTTCGGGGCGCTGCTGGGTGGTGGGCGGCTGATGGTGGTGCCCGACGAGGTGGCCGGCTCCCCCGATGACTTGCACGCATTGCTGGTCGCTGAACACGTCAGCGTCTTAAGCCAAACCCCGTCTGCGGTGGCGATGTTGTCTCCTGCGGGGTTGGAGTCGGCGGCGTTGGTGGTGGCCGGCGAGGCGTGCCCGGCCGAGGTGGTGGACCGTTGGGCGCCCGGACGAGTGATGATCAACGCCTACGGCCCGACCGAGACGACGGTGTATGCGGCGATGAGCGGGCCGCTAGTAGCGGGGTCGGGGGCGGTGCCGATTGGCGCGCCGGTGCCGGGAGCGGCATTGTTTGTGCTGGATGGGTGGTTGCGGCCGGTGCCGGCCGGTGTGGTCGGGGAGTTGTATGTGGCAGGTCACGGTGTGGCCTGTGGATACGTGCGCCGGGCGGGGTTGACGGGGTCGCGGTTTGTGGCATGCCCATTCGGTGGTCCGGGGGCGCGGATGTATCGGACCGGGGATCTGGTGTCCTGGGGCGCCGATGGGCAGTTGCGGTATTTGGGGCGTGCGGATGAGCAGGTCAAGATCCGCGGGTATCGCATCGAGCTCGGCGAAGTCCAGGCGGCACTGGCTGGGCTGGATGGCGTCGAGCAGGCGGTGGTGATCGCCCGTGAGGACCGCCTGGGTGATAAGCGGCTGGTGGGGTATGTGACCGGGACGGCCGAGCCGGCTGACCTCCGCGCCGCGCTGGGCGAGCGGTTGCCGGGGTATATGGTGCCGGCCGCGGTGGTGATGTTGGATGGGCTGCCGTTGACGGTCAACGGCAAGTTGGACACCCGGGCCTTGCCGGCTCCGGAGTACCGGGTCGGTGTTGGTTATCGCGCTCCGGAGGGCGTGGTTGAGGAGGTTTTGGCCGGGATTTATGCCCAGGTGCTCGGTGTGGAGCGGGTCGGGGTGGATGACTCGTTCTTTGAGCTGGGTGGGGACAGTATTTTGTCGATGCAGGTGGTGGCCCGGGCCCGGGCGGCCGGTTTGCTGTGTCGACCGCGCGACATTTTCGTCGAGCAGAGCGTGGCCGGGTTGGCGCGGGTGGCCATGGTGGTGGCCGACGGTGAGGTCGGTCCGGTTGATGAGGGTGTGGGGCCGGTGGGGGCCACCCCGATCATCCGGTGGCTGGAAGCTGTGCAGGGCCCCACTGATGAGTTCAACCAGACGATGGTGGTGTCGGCCCCGGCTGGGGTGAGCCACGCCGATGTGGTGGCGGTGGTGCAGGCGGTGTTGGATCGCCACGCGATGTTGCGGCTGCGCGTGGAGGATCACGCGGGTCAGTGGTTGTTGTCGGTGCCCGAGACCGGCTCGGTGCGGGCCGGTAACTGTGTGCAGTCGGTGGACGTGTTATCCGATGAGGTGTTGGTGGGGGCGCGGTCGCGGTTGGATCCGGCTGCTGGGGTGATGCTTAGTGCGGTGTGGGCGGCCTCGACGGGGCAGTTGGTGTTGATCGTGCACCATTTGGCTGTTGATGGGGTGTCGTGGCGGATCTTGTTGGAAGACCTCAATATCGCCTGGGCCCAGCATCACAGGGGGCAGCCGATTGCGTTGCCGGCGCCGGGGACCTCGTTTGCGCGGTGGGCGGAGTTGTTGGCCGAGCATGCCGAGGCGCCGCAGGTGGTGGGTCAGGTCGAGGCGTGGCGGCAGGTAGCCGCGCCCCCGGCGGCGTTGCCGGCGGTGCAGCCGCAGCGCGACACGTTCGCCACCGCGGGGCGCCTCTCCACAGAGCTGGATGTGGAGACGACGCGGATGTTGTTGGGGGAGGTGCCCGCGGCGTTTCATGCCGGGGTGCAAGACATGTTGTTGATCGGGTTCGGGTTGGCCGTGGCGGAGTTTGTGGGCACCGGTGGGCCGGTCGGTATTGATGTGGAGGGTCACGGCCGTGATGAGGAGTTGGCGCCCGGGGTGGATTTGACCCGCACGGTGGGCTGGTTTACCAGCAAGTATCCGGTGGCGTTGGCGGTGGGTGGGTTGGACTGGGCGCAGGTCGCCGCCGGGGATGCGGGGTTGGGGGCGCTGATCAAGGACGCCAAAGAGCAGCTGCGTGCCCTGCCCGACGGGCTGACCTACGGGCTGTTGCGGTATTTGAATCCTGCGGTGGAGTTGGGCGGGTCGGATCCGGTGATCGGGTTCAACTATTTGGGACGGCTAGGCGCGGCCGCGGCCGAGGTGTCTGAGGAGTTGTGGCGGATCAGTTCGCAGGGTTTGGCGTTGACCGGGGTGCTCGGGGCGATCCCGATGCCGTTGGCGCATACGGTGGAGCTCAACGCGCTCACCGCGGAAACCGATGCCGGCCCGCAAGTGCATGCCAACTGGTCGTGGGCGCCCTCGGCGCTGGATGAGGCGCAGGTGGCCCGGTTAAGCCAACTGTGGTTTGAGGCGTTGGCCGGGATGTGTGCGCATGTGCGCGCCGGCGGGGGCGGGTTGACGCCCTCGGACATCGTCCCGGCCCGGTTGACTCAGCACCACCTCGACGAACTCGAGCAGCAGCATGGCCAGATCGCTGACGTGTTGCCGCTGACCCCGCTGCAACAGGGACTGCTGTTCCACGCCAACACCACCCAAGGCAGCGACGATGTCTATGCGGTGCAGCTAGACATCACCATCGCTGGTGCCCTTGAATCTCGCCGTGTTCGCGAGGCAGTGCATACGGTGGTGAGTCGCCACCCCCACTTGGTTGCTCGTTTTTGGACCCACTTCGACGAGCCGGTGCAGGTCCTTCCTGCTGACCCGGTGGTGCCGTGGCGGTATGTGGACCTGAGCGGGTCCGAGTTGGATCTTGCTGAGCAGATCCAGGAGATATGTGTCGCCGAACGCGCCGCGGTCTGCGATCTGGCCGAGCAGTCGGCGTTTCGGGCGGCGCTGATCCGGACCGCTCCTGATCGGCACCGGTTTGTGCTCACCAACCACCACATCGTGATGGATGGCTGGTCGCTGCCCATCCTGCTGCAGGAAATCATCGGCAGTTACTTCGATCAGCGGCTGCCCGCGCCTACGCGGTATCGCAGCTTTGTCAGTTGGTTGGCCCGTCAAGATCATGCTGGCGCCGAGATGGCCTGGGCTGAGGTGTTGGCCGGCTTTGAAACCCCGACACTGGTGGCTTCCCCGGGCCGGGCGGACTCGGGGCGGCGAGCCGTTGCGTCCTACCTGTTGTCTGAGCAGACGACGCAAGCACTTAATGAGTTGGCGCGTTCACGCCAGACCACTGTCAATGTCGTGTTGCAGGGCGCTTTTGCGCAGCTGTTGTGTTCGTTGACCGGTCAACACGATGTGGCGTTTGGTACCGCGGTGTCGGGGCGTCCGACCGAGTTGGTCGGTGCGGATTCGATGGTGGGATTGTTGATCAACACGGTGCCGGTGCGGGCCGCCATCAGCGCGTCCACCACCACCGCTGACTTGCTCGATCAGCTGCAACGGGCCCACAACGACACGCTGGAGCACCAGCATCTGGCGCTCGCCGAGATCCACCGGATCAGCGGTCACGACCAGTTGTTCGACACCTTGTTTGTCTACGAGAACTACCCGATTGATACCGCGGCGTTGGCCGGCACTAACGGGTTGGCCATCACCGAGTTCAGCACCCGGGAGTACAACCACTACCCGTTGACGGTGGCGGCCCAGCCCGGGCCCGAGTTGGCCCTGCGGGTCGAGTACGACACCGAGGTGTTCGACGCGAACCGCATTGAAGCGCTGATCGAGCGGTTGCAGCGGATGTTGCTGGCAATGACCGCTGATCCGAGTCGGCGGTTGTCGTCGATCGATGTGTTCGATGAGGCGGAGCACGCCACCGTGGCGAGGTGGGGTAACCGGGTGGTGTTGACGGACCCCGCACCCGCTTTGATGTCGATTCCGGAGCTGCTTGACGCCCAGGTGTCCCGGGCGCCGGAGGCGGTGGCGATCAGCTGCGGGCAGCGGTCGTGGACGTATCGCGAGCTGGATGAGGCCGCCAACCGGTTGGCGCAGCTGTTGGCCGACCAGCAAGTGGGTCCGGGCCAGCGCGTCGCAGTGTTATTGCCGCGCTCGGCCGAGGCGGTCGTGGCGGTTCTGGCCGTGCTCAAAACCGGGGCGGCCTACCTGCCGATAGACCCCACACAACCGGATGCGCGGATGCAGTTCCTGCTCGCCGATGCCGCGCCGATGGCCGTGCTCACCACCGCGGAGTTGCGTTCGCGGCTCGAGGGTCACCAGCTGCTGGTCGTCGATGTCGACGATCCCGGCATCCCGAACTATCCGTGCACCGCGCTGCCGGCGCCGGCCGCTGAGGACATCGCCTACCTGATTTACACCTCGGGCACCACCGGGATGCCCAAGGGAGTGGCGGTCGCTCACCGCAATGTGGCCCAGCTGCTGGAGTCCTTGGCAGGCGGGATGGAGCTGGCGGGTCAGGTCTGGACGCAGTGCCACTCCTTGGCCTTCGATTTCTCGGTGTGGGAAATCTTTGGTGCCCTGCTCGGGGGCGGGCGCCTGGTGGTGATGCCCGACGAGGTGGTGCGTTCCCCCGAAGAGCTGTACGCGCTGCTGGTTGCTGAACAGGTCAGCGTGTTGAGCCAGACTCCGTCGGCGTTCTATGCGCTGGCCGCCGCCGAAGCACTGGCGCCGGAGTTGGGAAGTCAGCTCAAGCTCGAGACGGTGGTGTTCGGCGGGGAAGCTCTTGAACCGCAGCGTCTGGGGACGTGGCTGCACAATCACCAGGGCTTGCCGCGGCTGATCAATATGTATGGCATTACCGAGACCACGGTGCATGCCTCGCTGCGCGAGATCGTCGATGCCGATGTCGAGAGCAGTGGCAGCCCCATTGGGGTGCCGTTGGCTCACCTCGGGTTCTTTGTGCTCGACGGGTGGATGCGTCCGGTGCCGGTCGGGGTCATCGGCGAGTTGTATGTGGCCGGTGGCGGGCTGGCGTACGGGTATGTGGGCCGGGCTCCGTTGACCGGGTCGCGGTTTGTGGCGTGCCCATTCGGTGCTCCGGGGGCGCGGATGTATCGGACCGGGGATCTGGTGCGCTGGCGTGGTGATGGGCAGCTGGATTATGTGGGGCGTGCTGATGAGCAGGTCAAGATCCGTGGGTATCGCATCGAGTTGGGTGAGGTGCAGGCCGCGTTGGCCGGGTTGGATGGGGTCGAGCAGGCGGTGGTGATTGCCCGTGAGGACCGCCCCGGGGATAAGCGGCTGGTGGGCTATGTGACCGGGGCCGCCGATCCCGCCGAGATGCGTGCCGCGTTGGGCGAGCGGCTGCCGGGCTATATGGTGCCGGCCGCGGTGGTGGTGATCGACGGACTGCCGTTGACGGTCAACGGCAAGCTGGATACTCGGGCCCTGCCGGCACCCGAATACAGCGACGTTGATCGTTACCGGGCACCGGCCGACGCGGTCGAGGAGATCCTGGCCGACATCTACGCCCAAGTGCTCGGGCTCGAGCGGGTCGGAGTCGACGAGTCCTTCTTCGAGCTGGGTGGCGACAGCATTTTATCGATGCAGGTCGTGGCCCGCGCCCGAGCGGCCGGGGTGCTGTGTCGCCCGCGCGATATCTTCGTCGAGCAGACCGTGGCCAAGCTGGCCCGGGTGGCCAGGGTGGCCGAGGACGAAGCAGGCCCTGTTGATGAAGGTATCGGCTCGGTGGTTGCCACCCCGATCATGCACTGGCTGCGCCACATGGACGGCCCGACCGATCAGTTCAACCAGACGATGGTGGTGCAAGCGCCGGCCGGGGTGACCGAGGCCGACGTGGCGGCAGTGTTGCAGGGCTTGGTAGATCGGCATGCCATGTTGCGGTTGCGCGTCGACGACGACGGCGCCGGGGGATGGTCGCTGCAGGTCCCCGAGCCCGGCTCGGTGGACGCGCGCGATCGCCTGCAGTCCGTGGAGGTGTTGTCCGATCAGGAATTGGTGGCGGCACGACAGCGGTTGGACCCATCCGCCGGGGTGATGCTCAGTGCGTTGTGGGTAGACACCACGGGCCAGTTGGCGTTGATCGTCCACCATTTGGCCATCGATGGGGTGTCGTGGCGAATCTTGTTGGAAGACCTCAACATCGGCTGGGTCCAATACAGCAGCGGGGAGCCGATCGCCCTGCCGGCTCCGGGAACCTCGTTTGCCCGATGGGCGTCACTACTGAATGAATGCGCACGCACAGCTGAGGTGGTGAAGCAGGCCGAGGCATGGCGGCAGGTGACGGCGACACCGGCCGCGCTGCCCGAAGTGCAGGCCGAGGTGGATACGTTCGCCAGCGCGGGGCACTTGTCGGTGTCGTTGGATGTTGAGACGACCCGGATGCTATTGGGGGAGGTGCCGGTCGCGTTTCACGCTGGGATCCATGACGTTTTGTTGATTGCGTTCGGGTTGGCGGTAGCGCAATTCTTGGGCACCGGCACCGGCACCGGCACCGGCACCGCGCCGATCGGCATCGATGTGGAGGGCCATGGGCGCCACGAGGAGTTGGCCGCCGATGTGGACTTATCGCGCACGGTGGGATGGTTTACCACAAAATATCCGGTGGCGTTGACCGTCAGCGGGCTGGACTGGGAGAAGGTGGTGGCTGGCGACGCAGCGGTGGGGGCGGTGATGAAGGACGCCAAAGAGCAGCTGCGTGCCCTGCCCGACCCGCAGAGCTACGGTCTGCTGCGTTATCTGAACCCCGAGGTTGAGCTGGGCGGGTCAGATCCGGTGATCGGATTCAATTATTTGGGGCGCCTGGGTGCGGCGGCGGATAACCTTGCCGACAGTTTGTGGCGGATCAGCCAGCAGGGCTTGTCGCTGACCGGTGCGGCCGCCGCCATCCCGGTGGCCTTGGCGCACACAGTGGAGCTCAACGCCGCCACCGTGGAGACCGACACCGGTCCGCAGCTGCAAGCGAACTGGACCTGGGCGCAATCAACGCTGGATGAAGCCCAGGTGGCCCGGTTGAGCCAGTTGTGGTTCGAGGCGCTGGGGGGGATCTGTGCCCATGTGCGCAGTGGTGGAGGCGGATTGACGCCGTCGGATGTCGCGCTTACCCGGCTAAACCAGCAGCAGATCGACGAACTTGAGCGGCAATATGCGGATAGCTGACGTTTTGCCGTTGACCCCCCTGCAGCAGGGGTTGTTGTTTCATGCCAGCAACGCGAAGGCTGACGACGATGTGTACGCGGTGCAGCTCGATATCACCGTGACCGGTCCCCTGGATCCCCACCAGCTGCATGAGGCGGTGCAAACGGTGGTCAACCGGCATCCGCACCTGGCGGCCCGGTTCAGCGCAAAGTTCGACAAGCCGGTCCAGATCATCCCGGCTGATCCCGTGACGCCCTGGCAGTATGTCGACCTGGCCGCCGGAGGCCCCGACGTTTTTATCGATGAGGAAGTCCAGCGCGTATGCGCGGCCGAACGTGCCGCGGTTTGCGATCTAACCGACCAACCGGCCTTCAGGGTCGCGTTGATCCGCACGGCAAAAAACCGGCACCGGTTTCTACTGACCAACCATCACATCGTCATGGATGGCTGGTCGCTGCCGATACTGCTGCGGGAAATATTCGCCAGCTATTACGGGCAGCGACTGCCCGCAGCCGTGCCGTATCGCAGTTTCGTCAGCTGGCTGGCCGACCGAGACCTTGCTGGCGCTCACGCGGCGTGGGGTGAGGTTTTCGCCGGTTTCGACAACCCGACGTTGGTGGGTCCGGCCGGTCGCCTCGAGCTCGGGCCGCGGAGCGTTGCATCATTTCAGCTACCCGAGCAGACCACGCAGGCCCTTGCGGAGCTCGCGCGCTCGCATCACACCACTGTCAATGTTGTGCTGCAGGCCGCATGGGCGCAGCTGCTGATGTTGCTGACCGGTCAGGATGATGTCGCTTTCGGCGTCGCGGTTTCGGGGCGTCCAGCCGAGATCGTCGGAGCAGAATCCATGGTCGGGCTGTTGATCAACACGGTGCCGGTGCGGGCACACCTCACGGCGGCGACCACCACGACCGACCTCCTCGCCCAGCTGCAAAGCGCCCATAACCACACGCTTGAGCACCAGCATTTGGCACTTAGCGAGATCCACCGCATCACCGGCCAGGAACAGTTGTTCGACACCCTCTTCGTGTTCGAGAACTATCCGATCGACACCGGTGCGCCGTTGGGCGTAGACGGGCTGGCCATAACCGAGTTCACCGCCCGCGAATTCAACCACTACCCCCTTGCGGTGCAAGCGCTGCCCGGCCGCGAGCTAGGGCTTCGCGTCGAATTCGACCACGACGTTTTCGACACGGCCCGCATCGAGGCGCTCATCGAGTGGTTGCGACGCGTGTTGGTGGCGATGACCGCCGCTCCCGAGCGGCGGCTCTCGTCGCTGGACGTACTCAATGAGGCTGAGCACGCCCGGTTGAACGGGTGGGGCAACAGGGCAGTGGTCGACGACTCGGCACTACCGGCTGTGTCGATCCCGCTTTTGTTTGACGCGCAGGTGGTGCGTGCGCCGGAGGCGGTGGCCATAAGCTGCGGGGAGCGTTCGTGGACCTATCGCGAGGTCGATGAGGCGGCAAACCGGTTGGCGCACCTCTTGGCCGGCCATGGGGCGGGCCCGGGACACCGAGTGGCGCTGCTTTTTTCCCGGTCGGCTGAGGCGATCGTGGCGATTCTGGCGGTGCTGAAGTCCGGTGCGGCTTATCTGCCGATCGATCCGGCACTGCCCGCGACACGGATCCGGTTCATGCTCGATGATGCCGCGCCGGTGGCGGTGATCACCACGGGCGACCTGCGCTCACGGCTGGACGGGTACGAACTGCCGGTCATTGATGTGCGGGACCGCCGCCTCCAGACCTATCCGTGCACCCCCTTGCCCACACCGGCTCCCGAGGACATCGCCTATCTGATCTACACCTCGGGCACCACCGGAGTACCTAAGGGGGTAGCCGTCACCCACCACAACGTCACCCAGCTGCTGACATCACTGGACGCATATTTGGCCGAGGCGTTGGTGTGGTCGCAGTGGCATTCCTATGCCTTCGACGTTTCGGTCTGGGAGATCTTCGGCGCCCTGCTACACGGTCGGCGGCTGGTGGTGGTGTCGGAGTCAGTGGCGCGCTCGCCGGAAGACTTCCAGGCTTTACTGGCAGGTGAAGGTGTCAGGGTTTTAAGCCAAACCCCATCTGCCGCAGGCGTGTTGTCACCGCAAAGTTTGGGATCCACCGCGTTGGTGGTGGCCGGTGAGGCCTGCCCAGTCGAGTTGGTGAATCAGTGGGCGCCGGGTCGGATGATGATCAACGCCTACGGTCCAACCGAGACGACGGTATACGCGTCGATCAGTGCGCCGCTACAGGCCGGGTCGATTGCCAAAGGGCCAGTGCCGATCGGCTCGCCGGTACCGGGGGCGGCGTTGTTTGTCCTGGATCGATGGTTGCGAAAGGTGCCGGCCGGTGTGGTCGGTGAGTTGTATGTGGCGGGGCGGGGGCTGGCGTGTGGTTATCTGCGCCGGCCGGCGATGACCGCATCGCGGTTTGTGCCCTGTTTATTTGGCGGAGCGGGAGCGCCGGGAACACGGATGTATCGCACCGGGGATCTGGTGTACTGGGGCGTTGATGGACAGCTCCGGTATGTGGGGCGTGCCGATGAACAGGTCAAGATCCGCGGGTATCGCGTCGAGCTGGGTGAGGTCCAGTCCGCGCTGACTGCACTGGATGGTGTGGAGCAGGCGGTGGTGATCGCCCGCGAGGACCGCCCGGGTGACAAGCGCCTGGTCGGCTACGTGACCGGAAACGCCGACCCGGCCAAGATTCGCCTTCAGCTAGCCGAAAACCTGGCTACTTATATGGTTCCGGCCGCGGTGCTGCTGTTGGATGCGCTCCCGCTGACGGTCAACGGCAAAATCGACAAGCGTGCCCTGCCCGCTCCGGAGTACCAGGATGCGGATCGTTACCGCGCCCCGGCAAGTGCGGCTGAGGAAGTCTTGGCCGGCATCTACGCCGAGGTGCTCGGGCTGGAGCGAATAGGGGTAGACGACTCGTTCTTCGAGCTGGGTGGCGACAGCATTTTGTCGATGCAGGTGGTGGCCCGGGCTCGAGCAGCCGGTCTGGTGTGTCGGCCGCGAGATGTCTTCGTCGAGCAGACCGTGGCGCGGCTGGCCCGGATGGCTTCGGTGGTCGAAGGTGCGGCCGGCCCAGTTGACGAGGGCCTCGGGCCGGTGGTTGCGACCCCGATCATGCGCTGGCTGGAAAGTGTCGACGGTCCGGTCGACAAGTTCAACCAGACGGCGGTGGTGCAGGCTCCGGCGGCGGTGACCCAGCCTAGTGTGGTCGCGATACTTCAGGCGTTACTCGATCGACATGCCATGCTGCGGCTGCGCGTCGACGACAAAGGCCCCGAGGGCTGGTCTCTGCACGTGCCTGAGGCGGGCTCAGTGGATGCGCGCGGGTGCTTGCACGTGGTTGATATGTTGTCCGACGCGGCGTTGGCGGATGCGCGAGACCGGTTGAATCCGGCTGGCGGGGTGATGCTCAGCGCCGTCTGGGCGGAGACCACGGGCCAGCTGGCGTTGATCATTCACCATTTGGCTGTCGACGGGGTGTCCTGGCGCATCTTGCTTGAGGATCTAAACATCGCCTGGGCCCAGCATCACAGCGGGCAACCGATAGCGCTGCCCGCCCCGAGGACATCGTTTGCCCGGTGGGCGTCGCTGCTGGCGGAGCAGGCACACGTTGCGGAGATGGTGGAGCAGGCGCAAACGTGGCGCCAGGTCGCGGCGGTATCTGCCGCGTTGCCGGCAGTGCAGCCTGCAGTAGATACGTTTGCCACGGCCGGTCACTTGTCGACGTCCCTGGACGTCGAGACGACGCGGATGCTGTTGGGTGAAGTGCCGGCGGCATTCCATGCCGGAGTGCAAGACGTTATGTTGATCGCGTTTGGGTTGGCGCTGGCGCAGTCTTTCGGCACCGGCGCCGCGCCGATCGGCATCGACGTGGAGGGTCACGGGCGCCACGACGAGCTGGCCTCCGATGTCGATTTATCGCGCACGGTGGGCTGGTTTACCACCAAGTACCCGGTCTCGCTGACCGTCGGGGAGCTGGGCTGGGCGCAGGTTTCGGCCGGTGAGGCCGCACTGGGGGAGGTAATCAAGGACGCCAAAGAGCAGCTGCGCGCGCTTCCCGACCCGCTGAGCTACGGCCTGCTGCGGTATCTGAACAAGGAGATCGACCTGGGGGATTCCGATCCGCCGATCGGGTTCAACTACCTAGGGCGACTGGGAGCTGCGGCCGTCGAGGCGTCTGCTGATCTATGGCGGATAAGCCAGGAGGGCCTGTCGTTCACCGGCGCTGCCGCGGCGATACCCATGCCGCTAATGCACAGCCTGGAGGTCAACGCCGGCACCGTGGACACGGACGCGGGCCCGCAGTTGCACGCCACCTGGACGTGGGCGCGCTCGGCCGTGGATCACGCTCAGGTCAGCCGGCTGAGCCGGCTGTGGTTTGAGGCTCTGACCGGTATCTGTGCGCACGTCAGGAGCGGCGGGGGCGGATTGACTCCGTCCGATGTCGCGCCTGCCCGTCTGAGCCAGCGGCAAATTGATGAGCTGTGCCGGCAAGACCGTGTCGCTGACGTGTTGCCGTTGACCCCTTTGCAGCAGGGTTTACTGTTTCATGCCGCGACCACACAGGGCAGCGACGATGTGTATGCGGTGCAGCTGGACATCGCCATCGCCGGGGCCCTTGACCCGCACCGGCTGCGCGTGGCCGTGCAGACGGTGCTCACTCGGCATCCGCACCTGGCGGCGCGATTCTGTGCACAGTTCGACGAGCCGGTGCAGGTCATCCCGGCTGACCCGGTGGTGCCGTGGTGTTACGTCGAGCTGGACGCCGGAGACCCCGACGTCGATGTCGAGGAGCAGGCGGCGCGGGTATGCGCCGCCGAACGCGCCGCGGTATGCGACCTGGGCGACCCGCCGGCTTTCCGAGCGGCGCTGATCCGCACCGCAACAGATCGGCACCGGTTTGTACTCACCAATCACCACATCGTGCTGGATGGCTGGTCGCTGCCGATCCTGCTGCAGGAAATCCTTGCCGGCTACTACGGGCAGCGGCTGCCCGCGGCCGCACCGTATCGCAGTTTTGTGAGCTGGCTGGCCCGTCAGGATCGCGGCGCCGCCCACGCGGCCTGGGGTGAGGTACTGGCCGACTTTGACACCCCGACGTTGGTGTGTCCGGCAAGCCGGTTGGGCCTGGGGCGGCGAGGCGTTGTATCGCATCGGATGCCCGTCGAGGCCACTCAGGCTGTTGGCGAGTTGGCGCGTTCGCAACACACCACCGTGAACATCGTGTTGCAGGGCGCTTTCGCACAGCTGCTGATGTGGCTGACCGGTCAGCATGATGTGGCCTTCGGCACCGCGGTCTCGGGGCGACCGGCGGAGGTAGTCGGCACGGACTCCATGGTGGGCCTGTTGATCAACACGGTGCCGGTGCGAGCGCACATCACCGCGGCAACCACCACTGTTGAGTTGCTTGACCAACTGCAACGCGCCCACAACCACACACTTGAGCACCAACATCTGCCGCTACCCGAGGTCTTCCGCGCGGCCGGTCGGGACCAATTGTTCGACACCTTGTTCGTGTACGAAAATTACCCGATCGACAACGCCGCGTTGACCGGCGGACATGAGTTGGTGATCACCAAGTTCAGCGCCCGCGAGTACAACCACTACCCGCTGACGGTGGCTGCTCAGCCCGGTCTCGAATTAGGTCTTCGCGTCGAGTACGACACCGATGTATTCGACCAGGCCGGCATCGAGACACTCATCGAACGGCTGCAAAGAGTGGTGTTGGCGATGACCGTCGACCCCATTCGGCGGCTGTCGTCCATCGATGTGCTTGACGATATTGAGCACGCCCACCTGGAAAGGTGGGGCAACCGGGCGGTGTTGGCCCAGCCCGACGCGGCATCGGTGTCGATTCCGAAGTTGTTGGCCGTGCAGGTGGCGCGCGCCCCCGAGGCGGTGGCGATCAGTTGCGGGGAACGTTCGTGGACCTACGGCGAGGTCGACGAGGCGGCGAATCGGTTGGCGCACTTGCTATCTGGTCATGGTGTGGGTCCGGGGCAGTATGTGGCGTTGTTGTTGCCGCGCTCGGCTGAGGCGATCGTGGCGATGGTGGCGGTGCTCAAGGCTGGGGCGGCTTATGTGCCGATTGATCCGGGGGTGCCGGCGGCGCGGATGGAGTTCATGCTCGCTGATGCCGCCCCGATGGCCGCGATTACCACGGCGGAGTTGCGTTCGCGGCTTGAAGGGCGCCAGCTGCTGGTTATCGAGATCGACGATCCGGCGGTGAGCGTCCAGCCCAGTACGGGGTTGCCGGCGCCGGCTGCTGGGGACGTCGCCTATGTGATTTACACCTCGGGCACCACCGGTGTGCCTAAGGGGGTAGCGGTCGCTCACCGCAACGTCATTCGGCTGCTGGAGGTATTGGACGCTGATCTGGAATTGTCGCCCGGGCAGGTATGGACGCAGTGTCATTCGTTGACGTTTGACTTCTCGGTGTGGGAGATCTGGGGAGCGCTGTTGCACGGGGGGCGCTTGGTGGTGGTGCCCGATGCGGTGGTCCGCTCGCCTGACGACCTGCAGGCCTTGCTGGTTGCTGAACAGGTCAGTGTGTTGAGTCAGACCCCGTCGGCGTTTTATGCGCTGCAAACCGGTGGTGCGCTGGCGCTGGAGTTGGGTCATCAGCTCAAGTTGGAGACGGTGGTGTTCGGTGGGGAGGCGCTGGAGCCGCAGCGGCTGGGTCCGTGGCTAGAAAACCATTCGGGGTTGCCGCGGCTGATCAATATGTATGGCATTACCGAGACCACGGTGCATGCTTCGCTGCGCGAGATCGTCGACGCTGACGTGGATAGCGCGGTGAGCCCGATCGGGGTGCCGTTGGCGCATCTGGGGTTCTTTGTGCTGGATGGGTGGTTGCGTGCGGTGCCGGTCGGGGTGATCGGGGAGTTGTATGTGGCCGGTGGCGGGTTGGCGTATGGGTATGTGGGTCGGGCGGGGTTGACGGGGTCGCGGTTTGTGGCGTGCCCCTTCGGTGCGGCGGGTCAGCGGATGTATCGGACCGGGGATCTGGTGTCCTGGGGTGCCGATGGGCAGTTGCGGTATGTGGGGCGTGCCGATGAGCAGGTCAAGATCCGCGGGTATCGCATCGAGTTGGGTGAGGTGCAGGCCGCGCTGGCCGGGCTGGATGGGGTCGAGCAGGCGGTGGTGATCGCCCGCGAGGACCGTCCCGGTGATAAGCGGCTGGTGGGATACGTGACCGGGACCGCTGACCCCGCCCAGATGCGCGCCGCGCTGGGCGAGCGGCTGCCCGCCTATATGGTGCCTTCGGCGGTACTGCTGATCGATGCGCTGCCGTTGACGGTCAACGGCAAGCTGGACACCCGGGCTTTACCGGCACCCGAATACGCCGACACCGACCGGTATCGGGCCCCGGCTACTGCCACCGAGGAGATCTTGGCCGGGATTTATGCACAAGTGCTGGGGTTGGAGCGGGTCGGAGTCGACGATTCCTTCTTCGAGCTGGGCGGGGACAGCATTTTGTCGATGCAGGTGGTGGCCCGGGCCCGCGCGGCTGGTTTGTTGTGTCGGCCGCGCGACATCTTTGTCGAGCAGACCGTGGCCGGGTTGGCTCGGGTGGCGGTGGTGGCCGATGGTGCGGTCGGTCCGGTTGATGAGGGTGTAGGGGCGCTGGCGGCGATTCCGATCGTGCGCTGGCTGGAATCTGTGGAGGGCCCGACCGAGCAGTTCAACCAGACGATGGTGGTGCAGGCGCCGGTCGGGGTGAGCGAAGCCGATGTGGTGGCGGTGGTGCAGGCGGTGTTGGATCGCCACGCAATGTTGCGGCTGCGTGTTGATGATCACGCGGGTCAGTGGTCGTTGACGGTGCCCGAGGCTGGGTCGGTGGACGCCCGCGCATGTCTGCAGTCGGTGCCGGTGCTGTCTGAGGACGTATTGGTGGGGGCGCGGTCGCGGTTGGACCCGACCGCTGGGGCGATGCTCAGTGCGGTGTGGGCGGCCTCAACGGGTCAGTTGGCCTTGATCGTGCATCATTTGGCTGTTGATGGGGTGTCGTGGCGAATCTTGCTTGAAGACCTCAATATCGCCTGGGCCCAGCATCACAGTGGGCAGCCGATTGCGCTGCCGGCGCCGGGGACCTCGTTTGCCCGCTGGGGCGAGTTGCTGGCAGAGCACGCCCACACCCCTGAGGTGGTGGCGCAGGTTGAGGTGTGGCGGCAGGTGGCGGCGGCCGCGGCGGTATTGCCGGCGGTGCAGCCCGCGGTGGATACCTTTGCCACGGCCGGGCATTTGTCGGCGCAACTGGATGTCGAGACGACCCGGATGTTGTTGGGGGAGGTGCCCGCGGCGTTTCATGCCGGGGTGCAAGACATTTTGCTGATCGGGTTCGGGTTGGCGGTCGCGGAGTTTGTGGGTGCCGGGGGGGCTCCGGTCGGCTTTGATGTGGAGGGTCACGGCCGTGATGAGGAGTTGGCGCCCGGGGTGGATTTGACCCGCACGGTGGGCTGGTTCACGACGAAGTATCCGGTGGCGTTGGCTGTGGGCGGGTTGGACTGGACGCAGGTCGCCTCCGGGGATGCCGCGTTGGGCGCGGTGGTCAAGGGCGCCAAGGAGCAGCTGCGTGCCCTGCCCGATGGGCTGGGCTATGGGTTGTTGCGGTATTTGAACCCCGCGGTGGAGTTGGGCGGGTCGGATCCGGTGATCGGGTTCAACTATCTGGGACGGCTGGGCGCGGCGGCTGGCGAAGTCTCTGAGGAGTTTTGGCGGCTCTCTGCGGAGGGCTTGTCGTTGACCGGGGTGCTCTCGGCGATTCCGATGCCGTTGGCGCATACGGTGGAGCTCAACGCGGGCACCGCGGAGACCGATGCTGGTCCGCAGTTGCATGCCAACTGGTCGTGGGCGCACTCAGCGCTGGATGAGACCGCGGTGGCCCGGTTGAGCCGGTTGTGGTTTGAGGCGTTGAGCGGGATTTGTGCGCAGGTGCGCGCCGGTGGGGGCGGGTTGACCCCGTCGGATATCGTCCCGGCCCGGTTGAGTCAACCGCAGATCGAGGAGTTGCAGCAGCACTTCACGATCGCTGACGTGTTGCCGCTGACCCCGCTGCAACAGGGACTGCTGTTCCACGCCGGCAGCGTCCACAGCGTCGGTGATGATGTGTATGCGGTGCAGCTGGATATCACCATCACCGGGGCCCTTGATCCACATCGGCTGCGCATGGCGGTGCAGGCGGTGGTGAACCGCCACCCGCACCTGGTAGCCCGATTCTGCGCGCAGTTCGACGAGCCGGTGCAAGTCCTTCCGGCTGAGCCGACCGTGCCGTGGCGGTACGTCGAGCTGGCCGACGCCGATGCCGATGTCGAAGAACAGGTCCAGCGACTCTGTGCGGTGGAACGCGCCGCGGTCTGCGATCTGGCCGAGCAGTCGGCGTTTCGGGCGGCATTGATCCGCACCGGCCCAGATCGGCACCGGTTTGTGCTCACCAACCACCACATCGTAATGGACGGCTGGTCGCTGCCCATCCTGCTGCGCGAGGTCTTCGCCGGCTATTACGGGCAGCGCCTGCCCGCGCCGACGTCATATCGCAGTTTTGTGAGCTGGCTGGCCGAGCGCAACATCGAGGCCGCGCAAGTGGCCTGGGGTGAGGTGTTGGCCGGATTTGACACACCGACGCTGGTGGGTCCGCCGGGCCGAGCGGGGTTGGGGCGACGCGCTGTGGTGTCGCATGAAATGGCAGCGGCGATTACTGAGGCCGTTGGGGAGTTGGCGCGCGCCCAGCACACCACCGTCAATGTCGTGCTGCAGGGCGCTTTTGCGCAGCTGTTGTGTTCGTTGACCGGTCAACACGATGTGGCGTTTGGTACCGCGGTGTCGGGGCGTCCGGCCGAGCTGGTCGGTGCGGATTCGATGGTGGGGTTGTTGATCAACACGGTGCCGGTGCGCGCACGGATCACTGCGGCAACCAAAACCGTTGACCTGCTCGAGCAATTGCAACATGCCCGCAACCACACGCTGGAGCATCAACATCTGGCGCTAGCCGAGATCCACCGCATCACCGGCCACGACCAGCTGTTCGACACCTTATTTGTCTACGAAAATTACCCGATTGATACCGCCGGGCTGGCCGGCGTTGACGAGTTGGCCATCACCGAGTTCAGCACTCGCGAATACAACCACTACCCGCTTGCGGTACAAGCCCTGCCGGGCCAAGAGCTGGGCTTTCGCATTGAGTTCGATACTGATGTGTTCGACGCGAACAGCATTGAAGCGCTGATCGAGCGGTTGCAGCGGATGTTGGTGGCCATGACCGCTGACCCGATGCAGCGGCTGTCTTCGGTCGATGTGCTCGATGATGCCGAACACACCCAGCTGCAGCGGTGGGGTAATCGGGCGGTGTTGACGCGGCCCGCTGCGGCGACGGCGTCGATTCCGGGGGCGTTCGCTGAGCAGGTGGCCCGGGCGCCCGACGCGCCGGCGATCAGCTGCGGGCAGCGGTCGTGGACGTATCGCGAGCTGGATGAGTCCGCCAACCGGTTGGCGCAGCTGTTGGCCAGTCACGGCGCGGGCCCGGGACAGCGGGTGGGCTTGTTATTGCCGCGTTCGGCCGAGGCGATCGTGGCGATTCTGGCGGTGCTCAAAACCGGGGCGGCCTACCTGCCGATAGACCCCGCACATCCCGACGCGCGGATCGGGTTCCTGCTCGCCGATGCCGCGCCGATGGCCGTGCTCACCACCGCGGACCTGCGCTCGCGGCTCGAGGGGCACCAGCTGCTGGTCGTCGATGTCGACGATCCCGGCATCCCGAACTATCCGTGCACCGCGCTGCCGGCGCCGGCCGCTGAGGACATCGCCTACCTGATTTACACCTCGGGCACCACCGGGGTGCCCAAGGGAGTGGCCATCCCGCACGGCAACGTGACTCAGCTGCTGGCGTCATTGGAATCCGAGCTCGCGCCGCGACACGTCTGGTCGCAATGGAGTTCCCTGGCGTTTGACGTGTCGGTGTGGGAGATCTTTGGTGCCCTGCTCGGGGGCGGGCGCCTGGTGGTGATGCCCGACGAGGTGGTGCGTTCCCCCGAAGAGCTGTACGCGCTGCTGGTTGCTGAACAGGTCAGCGTGTTGAGCCAGACTCCGTCGGCGTTCTATGCGCTGGCCGCCGCCGAAGCACTGGCGCCGGAGTTGGGAAGTCAGCTCAAGCTCGAGACGGTGGTGTTCGGCGGGGAAGCTCTTGAACCGCAGCGTCTGGGGACGTGGCTGCACAATCACCAGGGCTTGCCGCGGCTGATCAATATGTATGGCATTACCGAGACCACGGTGCATGCCTCGCTGCGCGAGATCGTCGATGCCGATGTCGAGAGCAGTGGCAGCCCCATTGGGGTGCCGTTGGCTCACCTCGGGTTCTTTGTGCTCGACGGGTGGATGCGTCCGGTGCCGGTCGGGGTCATCGGCGAGTTGTATGTGGCCGGTGGCGGGCTGGCGTACGGGTATGTGGGCCGGGCTCCGTTGACCGGGTCGCGGTTTGTGGCGTGCCCATTCGGTGCTCCGGGGGCGCGGATGTATCGGACCGGGGATCTGGTGCGCTGGCGTGGTGATGGGCAGCTGGATTATGTGGGGCGTGCTGATGAGCAGGTCAAGATCCGTGGGTATCGCATCGAGTTGGGTGAGGTGCAGGCCGCGTTGGCCGGGTTGGATGGGGTCGAGCAGGCGGTGGTGATTGCCCGTGAGGACCGCCCCGGGGATAAGCGGCTGGTGGGGTATGTGACCGGGGCCGCGGATGCGGCCCAGATACGCGCCGCGTTGGGCGAGCGGCTGCCGGGCTATATGGTGCCGGCCGCGGTGGTGGTGATCGACGGACTGCCGTTGACGGTCAACGGCAAGCTGGACACCCGGGCGCTGCCGGCACCGGAATACAGCGACGTTGATCGTTACCGCGCCCCTGGCACCCTGACTGAGGAGATCCTGGCCGGTATCTATGCCCAGGTGCTCGGGCTGCAGCGCGTCGGGGTCGATGACTCGTTCTTCGACCTGGGTGGAGATTCGCTGTCGGCGATGCGGGTGATCGCCGCAATCAACAAGTCATTTGATGCGAGCGTCACAGTGCGGTCGTTGTTTGAAGCACCCACAGTGGCCAGCTTGGCGCCGCGCATCGGCAAGCAGGTGGGTCGACGCACGCCACTGGTGGCCGCGAAGCGGCCCGCGGTGATTCCGTTGTCATTCGCTCAGAAGCGGTTGTGGTTCATCGATCAATTACAAGGCCCCTCCCCGATCTACAACATGGCAGTGGCCCTGCGGTTGAGCGGGTGCCTAAACGCCGACGCGTTGGGTGCCGCCTTGGCCGATGTGGTGGGCCGCCACGAGAGCCTTCGTACTCTTTTCCCGGCGCCCGACGGTATTCCCCGACAGGTGGTTATTCCTGTGGAGCGGGCCAACTTCGGTTGGGATGTAGTTGATGCCACCGAGTGGTCGGAAGACCAGCTGGGGGAGGCCATCGGCGCCGCGGCACGTCATCCGTTTCATTTATCCACCGAAATCCCTTTGCGGGCACGGCTTTTCCGCGTCGGCGATGAAGAACACATATTGATGGCGGTGGTGCACCATATCGCCGCCGACGGAGTGTCGATCACCCCACTGGTGCGTGATCTGGGGGTGGCCTATGCCAGCCGGTGTGCGGCGCGACCCCCAGGCTGGGCACCGTTGGCGGTGCAGTACGTCGATTACACGCTGTGGCAGCGCGCGCAGCTAGGCGATCTGGCCGACAGCGACAGCCGTATCGCCGCGCAGCTGGGCTACTGGGAGCAAGCGCTGGCCGGGCTGCCCGAGCGGCTGGTGTTGCCCACCGATCGGCCCTATCCGCGGGTCGCTGACTATCGCGGTGCCAGTGTGGCGGTGAACTGGCCGGCGGAGATGCTGCAGCAGGTTCGCGCGGTGGCTGCTGAGCACAAGGCGACCAGTTTCATGGTGGTGCAGGCGGCACTCGCCGTGTTGTTGTCCAAACTCAGTGCGAGCAACGATGTGGCGGTTGGGTTCCCGATCGCCGGACGGGATGACCTGGCACTGGATGAGTTGATCGGTTTCTTCGTCAACACCTTGGTGTTACGGACTGATTTGGCTGGCGATCCCAGCTTCGTCGAGTTGCTGGCTCAGGTGCGTGGCCGCAGCCTCGCCGCCTTCGAGCACCAGGACGTGCCTTTTGAGGTGCTGGTGGAGCGACTCAATCCGATCAGATCCCTGGCCCATCACCCGCTGGTACAGGTCGTGTTGGCCTGGCAGAACTTTGCTCCGCAGGACACAAGTCTGACTCCTGGGTTGAGTTTGGGCGATCTGCATGTCACGCCGCTGCCGGCTGACACCAACACCGCGCGCATGGATTTGGCCTTTTCACTGGGAGAGCGTTGGACCCAAACTGGTGAGCCCGCCGGGATCGGCGGGGAGGTGGAATTTCGCACCGATGTGTTCGACGCAACCAGTATCGAGACGGTAATCGAGTGGTTGCGGCGCGTACTGGTGGCGCTGATCGCCGACCCCACACGGAGGCTCTCCTCGCTGGATCTGCTCGATGAGGCTGAGCAGACTCGCCTGGATGGGTGGGCCAACCGGGCGGCGTTGACCCAGCCCGCGTCGCAGCCGGGTGTGTCGATTCCGGCGTTGTTCGCCGCACAGGTGGCCGAAACACCGGATGCGGTGGCGCTTAGCTGCAGACAGCGGTCGTGGACCTATCGCGCGCTAGATGAGGCGGCTAACCGGCTGGCGAACCTGTTGGCCGACCAGGGCGCTAGCCCAGGTGATCGGGTGGGATTGCTATTCTCCCGCTCGGCTGAGGCCATCGTAGCCATGTTGGCGGTGCTCAAGACCGGGGCGGCCTACGTGCCGATCGACCCGGCGCTGCCTACGGCGCGGATCGGGTTCATGCTCGCCGATGCTGCGCCGATCGCGGTGATCACCACCGCCGCGCTGGCCGAGCGATTTCCCGGCGACGACCTGCCGATCATCGATATCGACAACGCCGCGGTCGACACCCAACCGAACACCGCATTGGCGGCGCCGACTCCCGACGATATCGCGTATCTGATTTACACCTCGGGCACCACCGGTGTGCCGAAGGGAGTGGCGGTCACCCACCAGAACGTCACTCAACTGTTGGCGTCGGTGGATAGCGTCCTGCCGGCGGGGCCGGGGGAGGTGTGGTCGCAGTGGCATTCCTATGCCTTCGATGTGTCGGTGTGGGAGATCTTCGGCGCGTTGTTGCATGGTGGTCGGCTGGTCGTAATGCCCGAAGTGATCACCGGCTCAGCGGAGGACTTCCACGACTTGCTGGTGGCTGAACGGGTCAGCGTGTTATGCCAGACACCCTCGGCTGTGGGCATGCTCTCTCCGCAGGGATTGGAATCGACGGCATTGATGGTGGCCGGTGAGGCTTGCCCGACCGAACTGGTGGACCGGTGGTCGCGTGGGCGGATGATGATCAACGCCTACGGCCCCACCGAGACCACGATGTGTGTGGCGATCAGTGCGCCGCTACAGGCCGGGTCGGTCGGGAAGGGGATAGTCCCCATCGGTTCGCCGGTGTCCGGGGCAGCGTTATTCGTGCTAGACGCCTGGTTGCGCCCGGTACCCGCGGGTGTGGTCGGGGAATTGTATGTGGCCGGACGAGGTGTGGCGTGTGGCTATCTGGGCCGGGCTCCGTTGACCGGGTCGCGGTTTGTGGCCTGCCCCTTTGGGGGGCCCGGGGGCCGGATGTATCGCACCGGAGATTTGGTGTGGTGGACTCCCGAAGGGCAGCTGGGTTACGTAGGCCGTGCTGATGAGCAGGTCAAGATCCGTGGGTATCGCATCGAGCTCGGTGAAGTCCAGGCGGCAATGAGCGGCCTGGACGGGGTGGAGCAGGCGGTGGTGATCGCGCGCGAAGACCGTCCCGGCGATAAGCGGCTGGTCGGGTACGTCACCGGCACCGCAGAACCGGCCAAGATCCGCGCCGCGCTCGTCGAGCGGCTGCCGACCTATATGGTTCCGACCGCGGTCGTTGTCATCGACGCGCTGCCACTGACACCGAACGACAAACTCGACAAACGCGCCCTGCCGGCACCGTCTTACCAGGACGGCGATCACTACCGGGCCCCGGCCACCTTGGCCGAAGACATTATGGCCGGCATCTACGCTCAGGTCCTCGGCCTCGAACGCGTCGGCGTCGACGACTCGTTTTTCGATCTTGGTGGGGATTCGCTGTCGGCGATGCGCCTGATAGCCGCGATCAACACCGCGCTCGATGCCCGCCTTGCGGTGCGGACCTTGTTCGACGCTCCGTCGGTGAGGAGCCTGAGCCAGCGGTTGGACAACCATGCCAGCGACCCACGCTTTGTATCGGTGCATGGCAGCGAGCCCACCGAGGTGCACGCTAAGGACCTCACGCTGGACAAATTCATCGACGCCCCAACGCTGACCGATGCGCCGGTGCTGCCTTTGCCCAAAGCCGAGGTGCGGACGGTGCTGTTGACCGGGGCGAACGGCTTCCTCGGGCGGTACCTGGCTCTGGAATGGCTGCAGCGGATGGACCTGGTTGAGGGCACGCTGACCTGCCTGGTGCGAGCCGATTCCGACGACGACGCACGGCGCCGTCTCGAGGCGACCTTCGACAGCGGCGATCCGAACCTGTTGGCCCACTTCCAGGAACTCGCCGCCGACCATCTGCAGGTCATCGCAGGCGACAAGGGCGAGGCCAACCTGGGGCTGGACGAGCAGACTTGGCAGCGGCTGGCGGGCACCGTGGATCTGATCGTGGACTCCGCGGCTCTGGTCAACGGCGTTCTGCCCTACAGTGAGCTGTTCGAGCCCAACGTCGCGGGCACCGCCGAGCTGATCCGCCTTGCGCTGACCGCGAAGCTGAAGCCTTATGTCTACGTGTCGACCGCCAACGTCGGCGACCAGGTCGAGCCTTCTGCGTTCACCGAGGATGCCGACATCCGGGTCATCAGCCCCACCCGCGCAATCAATGGCAGCAACGCCAACGGTTACGGGAACAGCAAGTGGGCCGGCGAGGTGCTGTTGCGGGAGGCCAATGATCTGTGCGGCCTGCCGGTAGCGGTTTTTCGGTGCGACATGATTCTGGCGGACACCACTTATGCCGGCCAGCTCAATTTGTCGGACATGTTTACCCGGATGGTGTTAAGCGTGATGGCCACTGGCATGGCGCCGCGCTCGTTCTACCAGCTTGACGCAGACGGCAACCGTCAACGCTCACACTTTGACGGGTTGCCCGTCGAATTCATCGCCGATGCGATCGTGACGCTGGGCGCCCAATCGGCCGACGGGTTTCAGACCTACCATGTGATGAACCCTCACGACGACGGGATTGGGCTCGATGAGTACGTCGACTGGCTGATCGAGGCCGGTTACCCGATCCAGCGCATCGATGACTTTGGTGAATGGGTGCAGCGGTTTGAGACTGCCCTACTTCGGCTGCCGGCTCGACAGCGCCAGCACTCGCCCCTCAGAGGGCTGCCATTGCACAATGCCACCGATGTACAGCCCGCAGCGCCAATCCGCGGGTCCCTAGCGTCCACCGACCGATTCCGATCGGCCGTGCAAGAAGCCAAAATCGGCCCCGACAAGAACAATCCGGACATCCCGCACGTGTCGCCAGCGATCATCATCAAATACGTCACCGACTTGCAACTGCTCGGCCTGATTTAGTCAGCTTGGTTCGACTGAAACACGAATGGGCCGACCTGCAACACGCGCTGGACGTGTTGCGCGACGAGGGCTGACTCATGCCGGCTTGCGCGCCTCGACGAGCAGCCGCACGGAGTGGGCGACGAACGGCCCGTCGGATTCGATGCGCTCGTGCAGTTCGGCCAGCCGGTCGCGGTAGCCCCGCACGGTGAAGTCGGGCACCGTCCAGATCACCTTGCGCAGGAAGTACACGACGGCGCCGATGTCGAAGAACTCGGCGCACATCCGCTCCATCCGGATATCGACGATTTCCAGCCCGGCCGCCTCGGCCTGTGCGCGGACGGCGTCCGGGTGAAACTCGGCCCACTTCTCCGGCTGCGGCCCGAGGAAGTACTCGACCAGCTCGCCCATCGTCGCGGGACCGATGTGCTGCGCGAAGTAGGTACCGCCCGGCCGCAGCACCCGAAGGATCTCCGTCCACCAGACGGAGATCGGATGGCGCGTGGTCACCAGGTCGAAAGCGTCATCGCCGAACGGCAGCGGCGGCTCATCCCGTGTCGCGACCACCACGACGCCGAGCGGATGCAGGCGCCGGGTGGCCAGGGCCGCGTTCGGCGGCCACGTCTCCACGGCCGCCATGGTGGGCGGGAACGGTGCCGCCCCGGAAAGCACTTCACCGCCGCCGGTGTGAATGTCCAGCGCGGCCGAGACCGTCGCAAACCGGTCCCGGAGCAGGCGCTGGTAACCCCACGACGGGCGTTCCTCGGTGGCCCGGCCGTCCAGCCACGAAAAGTCCCAGCCGTCGACCGGGGCGGCGTCCGCCTCGGCGATCAGGTCGTCAAATGTGCGCCGCATGTCAGGCATGCTAGGCGCAACCGCTCAGACCCCGACCTTCCCGGCGTCGCCCGTCGCGATCTCGGGGGCCAACGGTGCGATCGCGCCGAGTATCTCGGTCACCGTCTCGGACGGCACCCCGGCGGCGGCCAGCGCGTCGGCCAAATGCCCGGCCACCAAACCGAAGTGGTGCATGGTGATCCCGCGGCCCTGGTGCACCTGCTTCATCGGCGCGCCGGCGTAGGGCTGCGGGCCGCCCAGGGCCGCGGCGAAGAACTCCACCTGTTTGCCCTTGAGGCGGTTCATATTGGTTCCGGTGAAAAAGCCGGACAGTTCATCGTCGGCAAGCACCCGAACGTAGAAGTCCTCGACGACGACTTCGATCGCCTCGTGTCCACCGATCCGGTCGTAGATGGGTGCCGCCGCGGATCTGCGGAAGCGCGCCAGAATTTTCATAAGCAGGATTGGAACATCTCGGCGTTGCTCGTCAGTTAGTGCGCGGTCACGCCCGGATTGCGTTGTGTAACAAGAGGATTGCTCACGGCTGACGCTTGCTCTCGGCGAACCGTGAGGGCGCGTGTCGTGACACATGACCGCAATCTGCGTCGAGGTGAGCGGCTTGATGACCTAGGTTGGCTCTGATGCACGTCACATCACTCGCGCAGCCCCCCGAGGCGGTCGTGGTCAACGGGCAGGCCAGTTGCGGTCGGGGGGCTCACATCATCAGGAGCGAAAGCCGATGAATCTCGGTGACTTAACGAACTTGGTGGAGAACTCGCTGGGGAACCTGGTGGAAAAACCACTGGCGGCGGTTTCTCACATCGTCAACACCCCGAACTCGGCCGGGCGGTATCGGCCGTTCTATCTGAGGAATCTGCTCGACGCGGTCCAGGGCCGCACCCTCGAGGACGCCGTCAAGGGCAAGACCGCCCTGATCACCGGGGGATCCTCGGGCATCGGTGAGGCCGCCGCGAAGAAGATCGCGGAAGCCGGCGGCGCGGTGGCGCTGGTGGCGCGCACCCGGGAAAACCTGGAGAAGGTCGCCGACGAGATCCGCGGCGCACGGTGGGACCGCCCACGTCTACCCGTGCGACCTGACCGACATGGACGCCATCGCCGCCATGGCCGATCAGGTGCTCGACGATCTCGGCGGCGTCGACATCCTGATCAACAACGCGGGGCGCTCGATCCGGCGCTCACTCGAGCTGTCCTACGACCGGATCCACGACTACCAGCGCACCATGCAGCTGAACTACCTCGGCGCGGTCCAGCTGATCCTCAAGTTCATCCCCGGGATGCGCGAGCGGGGATACGGGCACGTCATCAACGTCTCCTCGGTCGGCGTGCAGACCCGCGCGCCGCGCTTCGGGGCCTACATCGCCAGCAAGGCCGCGCTGGACAGCTTGTGCGACGCGCTGCAGGCCGAAACCGTGAACGACGACGTGCGGTTCACCACGGTGCACATGGCGCTGGTGCGCACGCCGATGATCAGCCCGACCACGCTCTATGACAAGTTCCCGGCGCTGACGCCCGAACAGGCGGCCGGCGTGATCGCCGACGCGATCGTGCACCGGCCCCGCCGGGCCAGCTCACCGTTCGGGCAGTTCGCCGCCGTCGCCGATGCGGTCAACCCGGCGGTGATGGATCGGGTGCGCAACCGGGCGTTCGCCATGTTCAGCGACTCCAGCGCCGCAAAGGGAGTGAATCATCAACCGACACAACGGAATTCGACAAACGCAGCGAGAACTTCGTGCGGGCGACCCGAGGGATACATTGGTGACACCATGAGCCTTCCAAAACCTGACATTCAGACCACCGTTGTCATCACCGGCGCCTCGTCCGGTATCGGCGCCGAACTGGCTCGCGGACTGGCCCGCCGCGGCTTCCCGCTGTTGCTGGTCGCGCGGCGCCGCGAGCGCCTCGACGAGTTGGCCAACGAGGTGGGCCAGGAGTACTCGGTCGCCGTCGAGGTGCTGCCGCTGGACCTCAGCGACAGCAAGGCCCGCGCCAAACTGGCGAACCGGCTGCGCAGCGAGCCGATCGCCGGCCTGTGCAACAGCGCCGGTTTCGGCACCAGCGGGGTGTTTCACGAGCTGCCGGTGGACCGCGAGAGCGAAGAGGTCACCCTCAACGCGCTGGCGCTTGATGGAACTCACCCACGCGACGTTGCCCGGCATGGTCGAGCGCGGTGCCGGCGCGGTGATGAACATCGCGTCGATCGCGGGATTCCAGCCGGTCCCCTTCATGGCGGTGTATTCGGCCACCAAGGCCTTCGTGCAGACGTTCTCCGAAGCGGTGCACGAGGAGCTGCACGGGACGGGGGTGTCGGTCACCTGCCTGTGCCCGGGACCGGTGCCGACGGAGTGGGCCGAGATCGCCAACGCCGAGCGGTTCAGCATTCCCATCGCGCAGGTCTCGCCGCGCGACGTGGCCGAGGCGGCCATCGGCGGCATGCTGTCCGGCCGGCGCACGGTGGTGCCCGGCGTGGTGCCCAAGGTTGTCAGCACCGGCGGCCGGTTCGTGCCGCGCAGCCTGCTGTTGCCCGGCATCCGGATCGGCAATCGATTCCGCGGCGGGCCCAAGAGCTGACGATGCGGCGCGATCGCGGCCGCCGGATCACACCCGTCACATCCGTCTCTGCGTCGGGACAGGTGACGAAATGCCCGCCTCTGAGCGACAACTGGGGGCGCGTGCTGTCTGCCGGTGTTTCGTCGTCGGTCTGCCGCCGCGCGTGCCCGTCTGCCGGTGGCGCGTCGCCGTCTCCCGTCCGCGCACCGTTTCGTTGTCGCGCACCGTCTGTCGTCCGCGCCCGTCTCCCGTTGTCGCTCAGAGGCGGGCAACTGACCTTGTGCCTCCGGCGATGAGACCGCAGTGGCGGATGTGACGAAGCGCTAGGCTCAGGCGGTGGCTGCTGTGGACCTGACCGCCGACGTCCCGATGACCCCGCAGGACATGTGGGACCACGTCTCCGATCTGTCGGACCTGGGCGACTGGCTGGTCATGCACGAGGCGTGGCGCAGCGAACTGCCCGACGAGATCGCCGAGGGCACCCAGATCGTCGGCGTGGCACGGGCCAAGGGCCTCCGCAACCGGGTGACCTGGACGGTGACCACGTGGGACCCGCCGCACGAGGTGGCGATGTCGGGATCCGGCAAAGGCGGCGCCAAATACGCCGTCACGCTCACCGTGCGGCCCACCGACGAGGGATCGACGCTGGGTCTGCGCCTCGAACTGGGCGGACGGGCGTTGTTCGGTCCGGTGGGTTCGGCGGCGGCGCGCGCCGTCAAAGGCGACGTCCAGAAGTCGCTGAAGAACTTCGTCGAGCTGTACGGGTAAACGGCTCAAGACACACGCGGCGACACGCCGAACTCGTGTCGGTCCACGGTCATAGACTGGCGTCCCTATGACCGGTTCGATTCCTCCTCACGCGAGCGTTCGTCGCGACTCGTCCTTCGTGCACCTGCATAACCACACCGAGTATTCGATGTTGGACGGTGCCGCGAAGATCGCGCCGATGCTGGCCGAGGTGGACCGGCTGCAAATGCCCGCGGTCGGGATGACCGACCACGGAAACATGTTCGGCGCCAGCGAGTTCTACAACGCGGCGACCAAGGCCGGGATCAAGCCGATCATCGGCGTCGAGGCCTACATCGCGCCGGCCTCGCGCTTCGACACCCGGCGGATCCTGTGGGGTGACCCCGGCCAGAAGTCCGACGACGTGTCGGGCAGCGGCTCCTACACGCACATGACGATGGTGGCCGAGAACGCCACCGGCCTGCGCAACCTGTTCAAGCTGTCCTCGCTGGCGTCGTTCGAGGGCCAGCTCGGCAAGTGGTCGCGGATGGACGCCGAGATCATCGCCGAACACGCCGAGGGCATCATCGCCACCACCGGCTGCCCGTCGGGGGAGGTGCAGACCCGGCTGCGGCTGGGGCATGAGCGCGAGGCGCTGGAGTCGGCCGCCAAGTGGCGCGAGATCTTCGGCGCCGACAACTACTTCCTGGAGCTGATGGACCACGGGCTGTCCATCGAGCAACGGGTCCGCGAAGGGCTGCTCGAGATCGGCCGCAAGCTGGGCATCCCGCCGCTGGCCACCAACGACTGCCACTACGTCACCCGCGACGCCGCCCACAACCACGAGGCGCTGCTGTGCGTGCAGACCGGCAAGACGCTCTCGGACCCCAACCGGTTCAAGTTCGACGGCGACGGCTACTACCTGAAGTCGGCCGCCGAGATGCGCCAGATCTGGGACGACGAGGTTCCCGGCGCCTGCGACTCGACGCTGCTGATCGCCGAGCGGGTGCAGTCGTACGACGAGGTGTGGGCGCCGCGCGACCGGATGCCGATCTTCCCGGTGCCCGAGGGACACGACCAGGCGACCTGGCTGCACCACGAGGTGCTGGCCGGGCTGCAGCGCCGTTTCCCGATCCGGTGTCGGTCAGGACTACCTCGACCGGGCCGAGTACGAGATCAAGGTCATCTGCGACAAGGGCTTCCCGTCGTACTTCCTGATCGTCGCCGACCTGATCAACTACGCGCGGTCGGTCGACATCCGGGTGGGGCCGGGGCGTGGCTCGGCGGCGGGCTCGCTGGTGGCCTACGCGCTGGGCATCACCAACATCGACCCGATTCCGCACGGTCTGCTGTTCGAGCGCTTCCTCAACCCGGAGCGACCGTCGGCGCCCGACATCGACATCGACTTCGACGACCGTCGTCGCGGCGAGATGGTGCGCTACGCCGCCGAGAAGTGGGGCTCCGACCGCGTCGCCCAGGTCATCACCTTCGGCACCATCAAAACCAAAGCGGCGCTTAAGGATTCGGCGCGCATCCACTACGGCCAGCCCGGGTTCGCGATCGCCGACCGGATCACCAAGGCGCTGCCGCCGCCGATCATGGCCAAAGACATTCCGCTGTCGGGCATCACCGACCCGGGCCATGAGCGGTTCAAGGAGGCCGCCGAGGTCCGCGGTCTGATCGAAACCGACCCGGACGTGCGCACCATCTACCAGACCGCGCGCGGCCTGGAAGGCCTGATCCGCAACGCCGGTGTGCACGCGTGCGCGGTGATCATGAGCAGCGAGCCGCTGACCGAGGCCATCCCGCTGTGGAAGCGGCCCCAGGACGGGGCCATCATCACCGGCTGGGACTACCCGTCGTGTGAGGCCATCGGCCTGCTGAAGATGGACTTCCTGGGCCTGCGGAACCTGACGATCATCGGCGACGCGCTGGAGAACATCAAGAGCCAACAGGGGAATCGACCTCGACCTGGAATCGGTGCCGCTGGACGACAAGCCCACCTACGAGCTGCTCGGCCGCGGCGACACCCTGGGTGTGTTCCAGCTCGACGGCGGGCCGATGCGAGACCTGTTGCGCCGCATGCAGCCCACCGAGTTCAACGACATCGTCGCGGTGCTGGCGCTGTACCGGCCCGGCCCGATGGGCATGAACGCCCACAACGACTACGCCGACCGCAAGAACGGTCGTCAGGCGGTCAAGCCGATCCACCCGGAGCTCGAGGAACCGCTGCGCGAGATCCTGGCCGAGACGCACGGCCTGATCGTCTACCAAGAGCAGATCATGTTCATCGCCCAGAAGGTCGCCTCCTACACGATGGGCAAGGCCGACGCGCTGCGCAAGGCGATGGGCAAGAAGAAGCTCGAGGTGCTCGAGGCCGAGTACAAGGGCTTCTATGAGGGCATGACCGCCAACGGCTTCTCCGAAAAAGCGGTGAAGGCGTTGTGGGACACCATCCTTCCGTTCGCCGGTTACGCGTTCAACAAGTCGCACGCGGCGGGCTACGGCCTGGTCTCCTATTGGACCGCCTACCTCAAGGCCAACTATCCGGCCGAGTACATGGCCGGCCTGCTGACGTCGGTGGGCGACGACAAGGACAAGGCCGCGGTCTACCTGGCCGACTGCCGCAAGCTCGGCATCACGGTGCTGCCGCCGGACGTCAACGAGTCGCTGGTGAACTTCGCCTCGGTGGGCCGAGACATCCGCTTCGGGCTGGGCGCGGTGCGCAACGTCGGCGCCAACGTGGTCGGCTCGCTGATCGGCACCCGCAACGGCAAGGGCAAGTTCACCGACTTCTCGGACTACCTGAACAAGATCGACGTCGCGGCCTGCAACAAGAAGGTCACCGAGTCGTTGATCAAGGCGGGCGCCTTCGATTCGCTGGGCCATGCCCGCAAGGGCCTGTTCCTGGTGCACACCGACGCGGTCGACTCGGTGCTGGGCACCAAGAAGGCCGAGGCGATGGGCCAGTTCGACCTGTTCGGCGGCGACGACGGCTGCACCGAATCGGTGTTCAACATCAAGGTGCCCGACGACGAGTGGGAGGACAAGCACAAGCTCGCCCTGGAGCGAGAGATGCTGGGCCTGTACGTGTCCGGGCATCCGCTCAACCAGGTGGCGCACCTGCTGACCGCCCAGGTCGACACCCAGATCCCGGCCATCCTCGACGGCGATGTCCCCAACGACACCCAGGTGCGGGTGGGCGGCATCCTCGCTTCGGTCAACCGGCGGGTCAACAAGAACGGAATGCCCTGGGCCTCAGCCCAATTGGAGGACCTCACCGGTGGCATCGAGGTGATGTTCTTCCCGCAGGCGTACTCCGTGTACGGGGCCGACATCGCCGACGACGTCGTGGTGCTGATCAAGGCGAAGGTGTCGCTGCGCGACGACCGCGTCGCGCTGATCGCCAACGAGCTCGTGGTGCCCGACTTCTCCAATGCGCAGCCGAACCGGCCGCTGGCGGTCAGCCTGCCGACGCGGCAGTGCACCATCGACAAGGTCACCGCGCTCAAGCAGGTGCTGGCCCGCCACCCCGGCACGTCGCAGGTGCATCTGCGGCTGATCAGCGGGGACCGGATCACCACGCTGGAATTGGATGCCTCCCTTCGGGTTACGCCGTCGCCGGCGCTGATGGGGGACCTCAAGGCGCTGCTCGGCCCGGGCTGCCTGGGCGGCTAGGGCCGCCACGTCGGCGTTCGCCTGATCTGTCGCGCAGGGTGAAGATTTGGTGTGTCACCGCTCGCGCCCGTACGTGAAGCCTAGACTTCACAGTCGACCAGCGTGCATGACAGGTCAACCCGCACGATGACGCTGTCCGGCCACACCCCGCGGTCGCGGGCGCGACGTAACTTCTCGCGCGCGCACAGATCTCTGGTGCACGTTGGTCACGCCGGGCACCTTGATCAGCGGGACGATGTTCCACTGCCAGCCGTAGCGCCGGTGCAGCACGCGGTTGGCGCGTTCGGCCTCGGCGCCGGACAGCACCGTGGCGCGGCCGGCCACCGTCGTCGCGCCGGGACGCACCGGCCCCGGTAGTCGCATGCCGCGAGTTCGACGTCACGGCGCGCGGCCAGCCGCCTGGTCTTCGGGCCCATCTTGGTCCGGAACAGCAGGCCGTCGTCGTCGAACGCGAACCAGATCGGGGTGTCGACGGGCGTGCCGTCGCGGCGGAAGGATCGCAGCAGGGCGTAGCGGGAACCGTGAGTTCCGCGTATCGGGGGATGGTCATATCCACAGTCAAGGACTTAGAGTTGGCTCGAAGTCAAGCATCGAATTCCCGGGAGGCGCGATGGCGCCGAGCCTGACGATCGGGGAGGTGGCGCGCCAGGCCGGGGTGGCCGCGACGGCGTTGCGCTACTACGAGCAGATCGGCCTGGTGCCGGAGCCGGCGCGGCTGGGCGGTCAGCGCCGGTATGACGACTCGATTCTGGCCCGCCTCGAGGTGATCGCGCTGTGCAAGGCCGCCGGATTCTCGCTGGAGGAGATCCAGTTGCTGTTCGCCGACGACGCTCCCGGGCGGCCGGTCAGCCGCGCGCTGGCCGAGGCCAAACTGGCCGAGATCGACGCGCAGATCGAGTCGTTGGCCCGCGCCCGCGCCGTCATCGAGTGGGGGATGCGCTGCACGTGTCCCTCAATCGACGCCTGTACCTGTGGCATTCATCCGCCCCACCCCGGCAAGGAGCCCCCATGACCCAGCAGCGCCCCATCGCCGTGCAGAACTTCTCCCACGTCTGCATCGGCGTCTCCGACATCGAGGCGTCGCTGGGCTTCTATACCGCGGTGCTGGGCATGGACGTGGTGTTCGACGTCGAACTCGAGGGCGCCGGACTGGATTCGGTCACCGGAGGTGCCGCCCAGCGGGGCCGCATGGTCGGCGGGCTGATCGGGGCGGCGATGGTGGAGCTGTTGTCGTTGGGCGCGGTGCCCGAGTGCCCGAGCGGCCCGCACCTGGGCTACACCAACATCTCGTTTCGTGTCGACGATCTCGACGCCACCTACGAGGCGGTGGCGCGCGACCACCCCGCCGTCCGGGCCGAGCCGCCGGTCGACATCGGGGGAGTGCGGATGTTCTTCATCTACGACCCCGACGGCACGCCGATCGAGCTGTTGGAACTGCCCGGCGGCGCGACGAGCACGGTGCAGCTCTGGCGTCCCGGGTCATGAGCCGGGCCACCCGGCGAAGTCACGCGATATGTTCCGTGCCCCTGTGCTCGGACGTAGGCTCACGAAGGCAGTGCTGACGTGGCGCCGAGGAGGACGGAAATGACGACAGCCCAGGTTCCGGCCACCTTTTGCGAGGCGTTTCCAGCGCACCGCGTCGATCGACCCGGAGGCCGTCGCGCTCCGGACGCCCGGCGGCACGCAGGCGTTGACGTGGCGCGAGCTCGCGGCGCAGGTGCGCAAGGTCGCCGCCGGCCTGGCGGGTCTGGGAGTCCGGCGGGGCGACACGGTGTCGCTGATGATGGCCAACCGGATCGAGTTCTACCCGTTCGAGATCGGCGCCCAACACCTTGGGGCCACATCGTTTTCGGTGTACAACACGCTTGCCCGCCGAGCAGCTGACCTACCTGTTCGACAATGCCGGCACCAAGGTCGCGATCTGCGAGGAGCAGTACGTGGACCGCATTCGCGCCAGCGGTGCACCCATCGAGCACATCGTCTGCATCGACGGTTCGCCGCCCGGCACCATCTCCGTCGACGACCTGTATGCCGCCGCGCACGACGATTTCGACTTCGAGGCGACGTGGCGAGCGGTGCGACCCGACGACGTCGTCACCCTCATCTACACCTCCGGGACCACCGGAAACCCCAAGGGTGTGGAGATGACCCACGCCAATCTGCTGTTCGAGGCGTACGGACTCGACGCCGTGCTCGGCAGCCGGTTCGGTGATCGGACCACGTCGTATCTTGCCCGTCGGCGCACATCGCCGACCGGATGATGGCCCTGTATCCGCCTGGAGGTGTTCGGCACCCAGGTGACCGCCGTCGACTGACGCGCGCGCCATTGCGGCGGCGCTGCCCGACGTGCGGCCCACGGTGTGGGGGGCGGTGCCGCGGGTGTGGGAAAAGCTCAAGGCCGCAATCGAATTCGTCGTCGCCAACGAGACCGACGAGGCCAAGCGCCAGGCGCTGCAGTGGGCGATGTCGGTGGCCGCCAAGCGCGCCGCCGCGCTGGTGGCCGGCGAGCCGGATGTCCGCCGAGGTGGCCGCCGAATGGGCCAAGGCCGACGAGCTGGTGCTGTCCAAGCTGCGCGAGCGGCTCGGGTTCGGCGAACTGCGCTGGGCCGTCTCGGGTGCGGCGCCGATCCCCAGGGAGACGTTGGCGTTCTTCGCCGGCATCGGGATCCCGATCAGCGAGGTATGGGGCATGTCGGAGCTGAGTTGCGCTGCCAGCGTGTCAGCCATCCGCGACGACGCGCGACTGGGCACCGTCGGCAAGCTGCTGCCCGGGCTGGAGGGCAAGGTCGCCGAGGACGGCGAATATCTGGTCCGCGGTCCGCTGGTGATGAAGGGCTACCGCAAGGAACCGGCGAAGACCGCCGAGGCGATCGACGCCGACGGCTGGCTGCACACCGGCGACATCATCGAGGTCGACGCCGAGGGTTACCTGCGCATCGTCGACCGCAAGAAGGAGCTGATCATCAACGCGGCCGGAAAGAACATGTCCCCGGCCAACATCGAGAACGCCATCCTGGCCGCCTGCCCCATGGTCGGGGTGATGATCACCATCGGCGAGGGGCGGCCGTACAACACCGCGCTGATGGTCTTCGACGCCGACTCGGTCGGCCCGTACGCGGCCCAGCGCGGCCTGTCCGACGCCTCGCCCGCCGCCCTGGCGGCCGACCCGGAGGTCATCGCGCAGATCGCGGCCGGGGTGGCCGCGGGCAACGCCAAACTCTCGCGGGTGGAACAGATCAAACGGTTCCGCATCCTGCCCACCTTGTGGGAGCCCGGCGGCGACGAGATCACGCTGACGATGAAGCTCAAACGCAAGCCGATCATGGCGAAATACGCCGACGAGATCGAGCAGCTCTACGCGCCCGAACCGCATCCGGAGGTGCACGAGCCCGCCGACAGCCGTCACGGTGCAGCCGGCATGAGCGGGGGCCGGCGGGGACCGCCCGCGAAATCGGCCGGGCTGGAGTGCGAAAGCTGTTGCAGCGCAGCGGCATCGTCGAGGAATCGACGTCACCGCTGTCGACGGACCCGGCCGAGGTCGTCGAATTGCTGGGCGCGCCATGGTATGACGAGCGGCTGGGCGAGCTGGCCCACGAGCTCGGGCGCGATCTGGACAGCGTGCGCGCCGAGGCCGCCTGCTACCTGCGCGAGATGGCGCCCTCGCTCGACGAGCGGGCGGTAAAAGCCTGGCGCGGCTTCAGTTGCTGGCTGATGCGGGCCTACGACGTGCTGACCGACGAGGATCAGATCGCCCAGCTGCGCAAGCTGGACCGCAAAGCCACGCTGGCGTTTGCCTTTTCGCATCGCTCCTATCTGGACGGCCTGCTGCTGCCCGAGGTGATCCAGGCCAACCGGCTCTCGCCCGCGCTGACCTTCGGCGGGGCCAACCTGAACTTCTTCCCGATGGGCGCCTGGGCCAAGCGCACCGGAACGATCTTCATCCGGCGCCAGACGAAAGACATTCCCGTCTACCGCTTCGTGCTGCGCGCGTACGCCGCGCAGCTGGTGCAAAACCACGCCAACCTGACCTGGTCGATCGAAGGCGGCCGGACCAGGACCGGCAAGCTGCGGCCGCCGGTGTTCGGGATCCTGCGCTACATCAGCGACGCCGTCGACGAAATCGACGGCCCCGAGGTGTATTTGGTGCCGACCTCGATCGTGTACGACCAGCTGCACGAGGTGGAAGCCATGACCACCGAGGCCTACGGCGCGACGAAGCGGCCCGAAGACTTTCGCTTCCTGATCCGGCTGGCGCGACAGCAGGGCGAGCGGCTCGGCCGCGCCTACCTCGACTTCGGTGAACCGCTGCCGCTGCGCAAGCGCCTCGAGGAGTTGCGCGCCGAGGAGTCCGGCACGGGCACCGAGATCGAACGCATCGCGCTGGACGTCGAGCACCGGATCAACCGCGCCACGCCGGTCACCCCGACCGCGGTGGTGAGCCTCGCGCTGCTGGGCGCCGACCGCTCGCTGTCCATCAGCGAGGTGCTGGCCACCGTGCGGCCGCTGGCGAGCTACATCGCGGCGCGCAACTGGAAGGTGGCCGGCGCCGCCGACCTGACGAATCGCTCGACCATCCGCTGGACCCTGCACCAGTTGGTCGCCTCCGGCGTCGTCAGCGTGTACGACGCCGGCACCGAACCGGTGTGGGGCATCGGCGCCGACCAGCATCTGGTCGCCGCGTTCTACCGCAACACCGCCATCCACATCCTGGTCGACCGCGCCATCGCCGAGACGGCGTTGCTGGCCGCCATCGAGGACGCCGAGGGCTCGGTGGACGGGCTGGTGCAACCGACGGCTGTGCGCGACGAGGCGCTGAGCCTGCGCGAGTTGCTGAAGTTCGAGTTCCTGTTCTCGGCGCGCGCGCAGTTCGAGAAGGAACTCGCCGACGAGGTGCGCCTGATCGGGCGGGTGGATGACACCAGCAAGGCGGCCAGCGCGGCCGACGTGCGCGGCCTACTGGAAAAGGCCGACCTGCTGCTGGCGCACCTCGTGCTGCGCCCGTTCCTCGACGCCTACCACATCGTCGCCGACCGGCTCGCCGCCTACGAGGACGAATCGTTCGACGAGAACGCGTTTCTCGCCGAGTGCCTCGAGGTCGGCAAGCAGTGGGAGCTGCAGCGCAGGATCGCCAACGCCGAATCGAGGTCGATGGAGCTGTTCAAGACCGCGCTGCGACTGGCCCGGCATCGCGAGCTGGTCGACGGCTCCGACGACCCGCGACATCGCCCGGCGGCGTCGTGAGTTCGCCGACGAGATCGCCACCGCCATCCGGCGGGTCAACACCATCGCGGAGCTGGCCAGAACGCGGTGAGACGCGATCCGCCGACAGCACGCGCGATCCGAGCTCAGTGGCCGAGTTTCAGCTCAATGGCGAACGGGCTAAATGAAAAATGTTGTGCTCAAGGCAATTTGATGACGGACACATACATTTCGAGGGTCGGCCGGTAGAGATCGATGTCGTCGAGCTGGCTGCCCAGCATGACGGAGTCAGTGGTGGCGACGAGTATGTGGGCGAATGTCAATGGAGGGATCAGCAGCGCTCCGCCCAGCCGGTCCATGCCTTCGACGATGAACTTGGCCAGTGCCTCGACGACTTCTGATCGCTTCGCGGCCACCCGTTCCCGTGCGTCGGGGTTGCGAAGTAGATACAGGGTGAATTCGTGTCCCAGCGCGGCGTGCTCGGCGCCGCGGTCAAGGCTTAGTTTTCGCCAACGCTCGGCGATTTGGTCGAGTTCGCGCGCCCCGATCTGCGTGGCGGTCGACATCACCTCGGAGAAGTTGTCGAAATACCGGCGCCAGTACCGATCGCTCACCGCCAGGAACAGGTCTTCCTTCGCGGCGAAGTGTTTGTAGATGGCGCCTTTCGTATAGCCCGCGGCGTGTGCGATGTCGTCGAGAGACGCTGCCATGAAACCTTTTTCGGCAAACACCTCCTCCGCGGCGTCCAGCAGCAGCGAACGAGTGTGCTCAAGGCGCCGCTCTCGCGTCCAGCGCTCGACCATGTCGCGATTCTGCCATAGGATCTGAGAATATCCTTGGTTTATGAGATACTCATTGGTATCTTGACGGAGAACCGGCTGAAGAGCTCCACGACTGACCACTCATCGTGAGCGTGCGCATGCCTGTCGCGAGCGCGCCATCGGGCGTCAGCGAAGTCGGGTTCGCGGACGCTGTATCACGACGATTCAGGAGGGCAGTGTCATGACGGAACTGTCGAGCAGCAAGAGCGCGCCGTTCGTTACCGAGTCGATCGGGGATGTGGGTTCACTCGGGACCAAAGCTCCTCCCAAGGCCAAGCCCGTGCGGATCTGGGCCATCGCCGGGGGCGCCATTCTCGCTTTCCAGCTGTACGTGTGGATCCGCTGGATCGCCGGGCCCCATTTCGAGCGGGTTCCTCCGGGACCGAGCGAGCCACCGACGTTCATGAAGGCGATCCTCTTCACCTGGACCGCCGTCATCGTCGTCGGGCTGCCGATTGCCTTCTGGTGGTTCATCATTCGACCGTGGCGTCGGGAGCGGCGAATCACCCTGGACGGCATGCTCCTGATCTCATGCGGCCTGCTGTTCTTTCAGGATCCGCTGCTGAACTACTTCAACACGTGGAGCACGTACAACACCTGGATGTGGAACCGGGGCTCGTGGGTCCAGGACGTTCCGGGTTGGGTGTCGTTCGGGAAACCGGGCGCCATGATGGCCGAGCCGTTCCTGATGAACGCTCCCGGCTACTTCTTCGTCCTGCTCTGCACGATGCTCGGTTGCTGGGTGATGCGCAAAGCCAAGCAGCGGTGGCCCAACATCAACACCTTCGGCTTGATCGGCGTGGTGATCGCCTGGACCTTCGTCTTCGATTTCGTCATCGAGGGTCTATTCCTCATGCCGATGGGGCTTTTCACCTACCCCGGCGCGATTCGGGCCCTGTCGGTCAATGCCGGCACGTACTACCAGTGGCCGCTCTATGAAGGGCTCATGTGGGGCGGTGTGCAGGCCGGCCTGTGCTGCCTGCGCTACTTCACCGACGACCGTGGCCGGACCTTCGTCGAGCGCGGACTCGACCGCGTTCGAGGCGGTTTCGTCAGGCAGCAGCTCACCCGCTTCCTGGCGATCTTCGCCGCATGCAGCGCCTTCTTCTTCGTCTTCTACAACCTTCCCGCGCAGTGGTTCGCCATGCACCAAGATCCCTGGCCCGATGACATCCTGAAGCGCTCGTACTTCCTGATGGGCATCTGCGGCGCAGACACCGACCGGCCGTGCCCCGATCCTTCGCTGCCGGTGCCCCTTTCGAATTCCGGCTACATCAACCACGACGGTCAGCTTGTCCTACCCGGGGGAGTAAAGCTGCCGAAAAACGTTCCGCTCGATCGGGGGAAGTAATTGTTGAACAGTCAACCCGCAGCCGTTCGCTCCGTTTCGAAGGCGCCCTTCTACAGGGCCGTCGGCGACGAGGTGGAGGTCTTCCGCGCGGCGGCCCGCCGAGGCCTGCCGGTGCTGCTGAAAGGCCCCACGGGATGCGGCAAAACACGATTCGTGGAGGCGATGGCCCACCAGCTGGGCCGGAACCTGATCACCGTTGCCGGCCACGAGGACATGACGTCGGCCGATCTGGTGGGCCGGTTCCTGCTCAAGGGCGGTGAAACGGTCTGGGTGGACGGCCCTTTGACCCGGGCCGTGCGCGAGGGCGCCATCTTCTATCTGGACGAGGTGGTGGAGGCGCGGCAGGACACCACCGTGGTCATCCATCCGCTCGCCGATCACCGTCGCGAGCTTCCGGTCGACCGGCTCGGCACGACGTTGCCGGCGGCGCCCGGATTCCAGCTGGTGATCTCCTACAACCCCGGCTACCAGAGCGTCCTGAAGAACCTCAAAGAGTCGACCCGTCAGCGCTTCGTCGCCATCGAGCTCGGCTACCCGTCCCCTGAGGTCGAGACCGAGGTGGTGGCCTACGAAGCCGGGATCGACACCGAGACCGCACGTTCGTTGGTCAAGCTCGCGTACGCCATCCGAAACCTCGACGGCTCACCGTTGCGCGAAGTGTCCTCCACTCGCATGCTGATTCTCGCCGGCGGCCTCGCCGCTGAAGGGCTGAACCTGCGCAGTGCAGTCCACGCGGCCGTCGTCCAGGTGCTCTCCGACGACGACGATGTCATCCGGGCCCTCGATGAACTCGTCAACACCGTCCTACCCCAGACGTGACCGACGCTTCCCATCCCCACAATCCCGACCGGTTCCGGTTCCTCGCCACCTACATCGCCGGCAGATCCGTCGAAGTCGCCGAGGCGCCGGCCGGCCGACCCGCTCACACGAACGGCCGGTTCATCTTCGTCTCGGCCCGCGGCTCCGCGCAGCAGCAGCGCCGCGAGATGCTGGTGCAGGCCGCACTTCTCGGCGCGGGCAGCCTTGATCCGCGATTGGTCAGGGGACTGCGGGCACGTGCCACTTTGGCGCGCCGCTACCTGGCACTCGAAGGACGGCGGGTTCTTGCCGATCTCGCCCGACACATTCCGCTCGATGCCGAGCTGCTTCCGGACGGAAGACCGAGTACCGCGACCGCCGATGAGTCACTCGAGGTGGCCAAGAGCCGAACCAAGGTCGCCGACCCACCGGGGTGGTTCGGTGTCATCAAACCCTCCCAGCTGATGGCGGCGCCCGCCCGACCGGGCGGACGGGCCACCAACAAAGACCTCCGATTGCAGTTCGACCCCATCGACATGCCTGAATCGGAGGACGACGACGAAGACGATGACGGCGGGAAGTCGGGGGAGAGCAAGATCCTCAAACTGTTTGAAAGTCCGCTCTCTCAACAACCAGTCGATGTCGGACTACTTCCGCAAGATGTTCGGAGGTTCGCGATCACCTGGAGACGGTGCCGCGGGCGCCGAGATGACGGTTCGCTCGACCCGGCGGGTGCAAGACATCGCTCCGAATGCGCGTCCCCTGCCCACCCGGGTCCATTTCACCGATGATGGCAAGCCCGGAGCTGCGATCGGTGTGGGCGGCGCCCTGCACCCGGAATGGGACGTCTTCAACGACCGGTACAAGCCCGACTGGTGCCGGGTCATCGACTTTCCATTGACCGCCGCCGCCGACGTCTCCGATGCCGGCGTGGCGCACGATGACGTGCTGCGGCGCCGCCTGGCTCGCGTCGGGCTCGGGCCGAAGGTCCTGCGCGGGCGTGCCGACGGGGACGAACTCGACATCGAGGCGCTAATCGACCTGTTCGTCGATCTGCAATCAGGATTTTCCGCACCCGAGCACGTCTACCTCGAGCGCCGCAAACTTGCCCGCAATCTCGGCGTGCTCATTCTGATCGACGCCTCCGGGTCTGCCGTCGACGCCGATGCGGACGGCCTCGCGGTGCACGACCATCAGCGACGTGCGGCCGCCACTCTGGCCGTCACACTCGAAGAGCTTGGTGACCGCGTCGCCGTCTACGCCTTCAGATCGCAGGGCCGCCACGCTGTCCATCTGCCGGTCATCAAGACGTTCGACCAAAGTTTCGGCGCTGTCGGGCGCGCTCGGCTCAACCATCTCGAACCGTCGGGCTATACGCGCCTCGGTGCCGGAATCCGAGGTGCGGGCGAGATACTCAAAACCCAGGCGGGCACGCCGAATCGACTGCTGGTCGTACTTTCCGATGGATTTCCTTACGACGACGGCTACGAAGGCCGTTACGCCGAAGCCGACTCCTACAAGGCCCTCGAAGAACTCCGGGCAGAAGGCGTTGCCTGCCTTTGTCTTTCCATAGGCGCCACTACTGCTACCGATGCGCTCGAACGTGTCTTTGGTTCCGCCGGCTATGCCAGCGCCGCAACGCTGGCCGAATTGAGCCCACGGATGGATGAGTTGTTCCTTTCGTCCCTGCGGGAACTTGCCGCGCCGAGACCTTCGCGAGGCACCGCTTGAAGATGGTGACGGGTGCGATCTGACATTCGTCGGCGCGCATGACAGGTGCGATGCCTCTATGGTGGACGTGATTCCAAGGCGGTGCAGCGGGCGAACCCGGATGGTCAACATCTCCGCTGGCCGCTCCGCGGAGATACTGCTATCCCGGGTAACCGGCGAATCGAGGAGCCGATGAGTGACAACTCCACAGGGAGCACCGGCCCCTGATCGGGTACGTCACCCATGACATCGCGCCGCCGATCAGCCCGGCGCCGATCGGTCGGGCATGGATGTCGGAGATTCGGCAGGGCTGGCCGCACCGGTGCCTGCCGATGCTGATCGCCAACCAGAGCGGCTGGGAGGTGCGCAACCGCAGCGCGTTCACCGCGACGTGGATGGGCGGCAACGACCGCACGGACCTGATGATCGCGCCCGACACCCGCGAAAGCGGTCAGTTCCTGCCGTCCAGCCACTTCGGCTACGGCATCTTGACCTGGCACCTGCCGATGCTGTTTCGCACCCCGCCGGGCTACAACCTATTGGTCCGCGGGCCGGCCAACCATCCGAAGGACGCCATCTCGCCGTTGGAAGGCATCGTCGAAACCGATTGGGCCACTTCGAGTTTCAGTATGAACTGGAAGTTCACCCGCGAGTTCATGCCGGTGCGATTCGAGGTCGACGAGCCGATCTGCATGATCGTGCCGCAACGGCGGGCCGAGCTCGAGGAGTTCGCCCCCGAGCTCAGGCCGATCGAATCCGACGAGGAGCTGCACCGCAAGCACGAGCACTTCCTGGGCTCGCGCGGCGCGCTGGGCCGCGAGCAGGAAGCCGCGGACGGCGCGGCGAACGAGAAGCCGTGGCAGGGCGATTACACGCGCGGCCGGCACAGCGACGGCGAGCCCGGCGCGGAAGACCACCAGACCCGCCGTCGTCTCCGGTCGTTCGTTGCGCAGGAACCCGAGCGCACGGACTAGGACGAAATCACCTCGTGCGCGCGGCAATTGCCGTGGCCGCCGCGATCTTCGTGAGCGCGTCGGCCGCCCGCGCCGACGCGCCCGCCCACGCGATGTACCCGTCGGGGCGCACCAGCACGGCCGGCCCGTGGTCGGCCCGCTCGGCCTGCTGCACCCCGGGTGCCTCGATCGGCGCGGCGCCGTGTTCGCGGATGAAGACGTAACCGCCACCGCGCTGCAGCTGTGTCAACCGTGCCTGAACGAGGGGGATCGTGGCGGCCCGGGTGCCCACCAGTCCGCGCCGGCCGTAACGCAACGCCGTTCCCGCGAAACTGCCGGCCACGAAGTCCTGCACGGCCGGAATGCGAAGGATATTGGGCACCAACAGATTACGTAGCCAAATCGCGGCCCGCCGATGCAGCGTCGCGCCGCGGGCGATCATCCCGGACTGCAACAACACCCGTTTGCCGATCGGGTGGCGTTCGCTTTGGTAGGTGTCCAGCAGCCCGTCGTCGGCGCCACCGAGCACGGCGTCGAGCTTCCAGGCCAGGTTCGCGGCGTCCTGGATGCCGGTGTTCATGCCCTGGCCGCCCATCGGTGAGTGCACGTGCGCGGCGTCGCCGGCCAGGAACACCCGTCCGTGCCGATACTGCGCGACTTGCCTTTCGTCGCAATGGAATCGCGACTTCCAGCCGATCTGCGTCACACCGTAGTCGGTGCCCATGGCGCGGGCCAGGACGTCGATGATCTCGCGGTCGTCGACGGGCGCGTCGTCGGGCAGCTGGTGGTCGCGGTCCCACACCAGCGCCCGGTACCACGAGCCGTCCTCCTCGTGACGGCTGTAGGGGGCCAGGAATCCCAAGACGTCGCCGGTGGTGCCCACCACCAACCCGCCGCCCGACGGGCCGTGGGCCAGCTTGACGTCGGCCAGCATCAGGGAGGTCAGCACCGTCTTGCCGGGAAAGTCGACGCCCAGCAGGGTGCGGACGGTGCTGTGCGCGCCGTCGGCGCCGATCACGTACCGCGCCCGCCACGTCTGCCGGTATGCGGGGTCGCCGTCGCCCTTGGCGCGGGCGGTGACCGTGACTCCGTCGGCGTCCTGCTCGAGCGCCACCACCTCGATGCCGCGCCGGATGTCGGCCCCTTCGGCCACCGCGTATCGGCGCAGTGCCGCATCGACGTTGGTCTGCGGGGTGACCAGGACGAACGGGTAGGCCGAGTCGAGCCGGGTCAGGTCCAGCCGGGCCTTGGCGAACAGTGTCACGTCCGGTCCCCGCTGGCCGAGCGCCAGCAGCTCGTCGGCCGCGCCACGCGATTCGAGGACCTCCAGGGTCCGGGGCATGACGGCGAACGCGCGGCTGGTCGGGTTTTCGGCGGGCCAGCGCTCCAGCACGGTCACCGACCGCCCGGCGCGGGCCAGGTCGCCCGCGGCGGTCAGGCCCGTGGGGCCCGCGCCCACCACCAGGACGTCGACGTCGTGAACAGTGGTTGTCCTCATCGGATCGCTCCTTCCGGTTCGGGGTACCAGCGACGGATGTCGCCGGGGGTGGCTTGGGCTGCCCGGTTGAAGACGAAGCGGCAGCCGGGCTGTGTGGCGTGCGCGATGTTGACGATCGACTCGAACAGCAGCGTGTTGCCGGCCACCAGGCGTATCCCGGCGCCGATCAACACCGCGTCGTAGTGCTTGGCGAGCAGCCATTCGCGGGCTTTCTCGGCGCCGGCGGCGCCGAAGTCGATGAGGCAGTTGTCGACCTGGTAGCCCGCGGCGCGCAAACCCGCGACGTTGTCGTCGTTGGCGGCCCGCAGCACGTCCTTCGTCAGGCCTGCGAACTGGGCGAACTCCGGCGACGAGTAATCGATCACGTCGGGATCGAGCCCTATCTGGATGACGGTCACGGTCATTTCCGAACCTCTTCCGAAGCGATTCAACAACTGTTGAAATCAACGTAAGCCCGCTGGCTAGCGATGTCAACAGTTGTTGAACTAGAATTTCGGCATGCCCACCCGCGACGGAAAGGTCACCCGCGCCAACATCCTGGGTGCCGCGCGCACCCTGTTCTCCACCCATGGCTTCGAGCGGACCACCATCCGGTCGATCGCGTCCGAGGCCGGCGTCGATCCGGCGCTCGTCATGCACTACTTCGGCAACAAGGCCGACTTGTTCGCCGCGGTATCGCGACTCGACATCAGCTTCCCCGACCTCACCGGCGTCGCCCCGGAACGCATCGCCGACATCCTGGTGCCGTTTCTCGTCCGGGTGTGGGATCCCGGCGGATCTTTTCTGCCGCTGCTGCGCGCGGCCGCCACCAATCGGGTCGCCGCCGACGCGCTACTGGAGGTGTTCGTCGAAAAGGTCGCCCCGGCGCTGACCACCGTCACCCCCGACCGGGCCGCCGAGCGGGCCGCGATGGTGGGATCGCAGGTGTTGGGAATCGCCGTGGCGCGCAACATCGTTGGCGTGCCGGCGCTGGTCGCGATGGACGATGCGGCGCTGACCGAATGGCTGCGCCCGGTGCTGGCGCACTACCTCACGGGCTCAGCGCCGTGAGCGCCGGCCGCCTAGAGTGAGTGGCATGCCGCTTTCTGGAGAGTACGAACCGTCGCCGTTGGATTGGTCTCGCGAGCAAGCTGACAAATACGCCGAGTCGGGGGGAGCCGAGGCCGCCGACATGAAGGGCAAGCCGATCATTCTGCTGACCACGGTCGGCGCCAAGACCGGCAAACTGCGCAAGACGCCGCTGATGCGCGTCGAACACGACGGCCAGTACGCGGTCGTCGCCTCGCTGGGCGGGGCGCCGAAGCACCCGGTCTGGTACCACAACATCAAGAAGAACCCCCGCGTCGAGCTGCAGGACGGCTCGGTGACCCGCGATTACGACGCCCGCGAGGTCTTCGGCGATGAGAAGGCGACCTGGTGGGAGCGCGCCGTCGAGGCGTGGCCCGACTACGCCGAGTATCAGACCAAGACCGACCGCCAGATCCCGGTGTTCGTGCTGACCCCGGTCGACTGAATTCCGGAGTTGGTCGGCTGTCGTGGCACCATTGACCAGTGTCCGCCGAATTGAGCCACAGCCCGAGCGTCTCGCCGCTATCCGCGGCTGACATCGACGGCGCGGCCAAGCGGATCGCCGCGGTGGTCACGCCGACCCCGTTGCAGTTCAGCGACCGGTTGTCGGCGATCACCGGCGCGCGGGTCTACCTCAAGCGCGAAGACCTGCAGATCGTGCGCTCCTACAAGCTGCGCGGCGCCTACAACCTGCTGGTCCAGCTGTCCGAGGCGGAGCTGGCCGCCGGCGTGGTGTGCTCGTCGGCGGGCAACCACGCGCAGGGCTTCGCCTACGCGTGCCGGATGTTGCAGGTGCAGGGCCGCGTCTATGTGCCCGCCAAGACGCCCATGCAGAAGCGCGACCGGATCCGCTACCACGGCGGCGACTTCATCGACCTGATCGTGGGTGGCGCCACCTACGACCTCGCCGCCGAGGCGGCCCTGGCCGACGTGGAAAGCACCGGCGCCACGTTGGTACCGCCCTATGACGATCTGCGCACCATGGCGGGCCAGGGCACCATCGCCGCCGAACTGCTCGACCAGCTCGGCGGGGAGCCGGATCTGGTGGTGGTCCCGGTCGGCGGCGGCGGCTGCATCGCCGGCATCACCACCTATCTCGCCGAGCGGACCAACAACACGTCGGTGCTGGGCGTCGAGCCGGCCGGCGCCGCGGCGATGATGGCCGCGCTGGCCGCCGGGGAGCCGGTGACGCTGGACGACGTCGACCAGTTCGTCGACGGCGCCGCGGTGCGGCGGGCGGGTGACCTGACCTACGCGGCGCTGGCGGCCGCCGGCGACATGGTTTCGATCACCGCGGTCGACGAGGGTGCGGTCTGCACCGCGATGCTCGACCTCTATCAGAACGAGGGCATCATCGCCGAGCCCGCGGGCGCGCTGTCGGTCGCCGGATTGCTGGACGCCGACATCGAGCCCGGTTCGACGGTGGTGTGCCTGATCTCGGGCGGCAACAACGACGTGTCGCGCTACGGCGAAGTGCTCGAGCGCTCGCTGGTCCACCTCGGCCTCAAGCACTACTTCCTGGTGGACTTCCCGCAGGAGCCCGGCGCGCTGCGCCGCTTCCTCGACACGGTGCTGGGACCGAATGACGACATCACCCTGTTCGAGTACGTCAAGCGCAACAACCGGGAGACCGGCGAGGCGCTGGTCGGCATCCAGTTGGGATCCTCGGCCGACCTGGACGGCCTGCTGGCCCGGATGCGCGCGACGGAGTTGCACGTCGAGACCCTGAAACCGGGCTCGCCGGCCTACCGCTACCTGTTGCTCTAGCCCGCCCGAGAACATGCATCAGCCTCTGGACCCGGTGCCGGCGGTTTCGGGCTGGTCAGCGCCGCCACCGTGGTTCGCTCGCCCTGCTTGTGTGGCGGCGATCTGGGTTGCTCGGCGTGGACCGCGGTTACGGGGACTCATGGAGCGGGTGTGCGAAGTTCCCGTGATCGGCAAAGCGATCACGTGGGTGCGGGGGCGCATCGGCGAAAAGGGGCGGTCGCTGACCGGCCGGTTCCCGGCAAGCGAGATCGCCGGCATCGCATTGCTTCTCGGGCTCGCCGCGGTCGTGTCGTTGGCGGTCGGCTTCACCGAAGTTCTCGACGACGTGCTCGAGGGCGACGGCATCGCCGGAATCGACCAGCCGATAACTTCGTGGCTTGCCGGCCACCGTGATCGATGGCTGACCACCACCCTGCGGGTGGTCACTCACGCGGGCGGTCCCCTGTTGCTCACGGCATTCGCCTTTCCGATTTCGCTTGCTGCCGCCTGGCGGTGCAGGTCGTGGCGGCCCGTGGTGCTTGCTCTCATTTGCGGCGGTGGCATTCCATTGGTGCTCTTCACAGCCAAAGCCTTGGTGGGCCGAGAACGCCCGCCCGTGCCATTCGCCCTGGTCGACGCGGACGGGTATTCGTTTCCCTCCGGCACGCAACCGGCACTGCCGCCGTCACGGTCATCACTGCGTGGATCCTGACCCGCTGGCTGATCCCGTGGTGGACCGGACGCGTGGTCGTTTGGACCGTGGCGATCGGTTCGGTGTTCCTGATCGGGTTCTCGCGCGTCTATCTGGGAGTCCATTACGTCAGCGATGTGCTCGCCGGCTGGATGCTCGGCGTGGCCTGGGCAGGCGCTGTCATGCTCGTCGGCTTCTGGTGGGACAGCACCACGCGGGCGGGCCCTCGACAGCCGGACGCGTGAGCGCCCTCGCGGCTCAGGGGCGGTGCGCCGCTGAGGTACGGCGGCACAGGAGCGCCGGGGTCGAGGTCGTCGGCCGGCACCGGCGTTCCGGCCGTCAGGCTCAGCGGCACCACTCCCGCCCAGTGGGGCAGCGGAACGTCCTGCGGATCGTCAGCCGGGGGGCCGCTGCGCACCTTCGCCGACACCTCGACGAGGTCGAGCGCGAGCACCCCGGTCGCGGCGAGCTCGCGGGCATCGGGGGCCCTGCAGTCGGCGGAGCGCCCCGGTGCGATGTGATCGAGCAGGCAGCTGCAGCGCCCGCGACTTCTCCGCGGGGTCGTCGACCACGCGCGCGTCACCCAGCACGACCACCGAGCGGAAGTTCACCGAGTGGTGCATCGCCGACCGGGCCAGCACCAGACCGTCGACCAGGGTGACGGTGACGCAGACGGGCAGGCCCGCCCCGGACGCTTTGGCCGCCTTCGCCGCCAGCAACGGTCCGCTGCCGGTCGAACCGTGCAGATAGAGCGTTTCCTCGAGCCGGGCATGCGTCGTGGGCAAGACCACCGGCCGACCCGCGCTCAGGTAGCCCAGGTGGCAGATCGGCGCCTCGTCGAGGATGGCGTGAACCGCGCGGCGGTCGTAGTGAGCGCGCTCGCGGTAGCGGGTCGGGGTGGTGCGTGTCGTCGGCTGGTATGCGGTGTCCACAAGATTGCCCTCAAGTTTGTTCTAGTACATAATACTTTGCGTGCCAGTACAAAGCAGCATAACCGGAACCGGCGCGGAATCCATAGCCGCCAGCATCGAGGCGGCGATCTCGGCCGGCGCCCTGGCGCCCGGCGACGCGCTACCGCCGGTCCGCGAGCTGGCCGGCCAGCTCGGCGTGAACGCCAACACCGCCGCCGCGGCCTACCGCCTGCTGCGTCATCGCGGGGCCGTCGAGACCGCGGGGCGGCGCGGCACCCGCGTCCGGCATCGCCCGGCGACCACCCCGCGCTCGCTGCTCGGCCTGGACGTGCCCGCGGGCGTGCGCGACCTGTCGACCGGCAACCCGAACCCGGCCCTGCTGCCCATCGCGCGGCGCGTCGCCGGCCGCCGCGGGCGCGATCCAGCCGGTGCTCTACGGCGAGCAGGCGGTCTCGCCGGCGCTGGAGGAGTTCGCCCGTCGCGCGCTGTCCGCCGACGGCGATCCCCGCCGATCACCTGGCCGTGACCAGCGGCGCGCTGGACGGCATCGAGCGCGCGCTCACCGCGCATCTGCGCCCCGGCGATCGCGTCGCCGTCGAGGATCCGGGCTGGGCCAACCTGCTCGATCTCCTTGCCGCGCTGGGGCTTTCGGCCGAACCGGTGCGGGTCGACGACGACGGGCCGCTGCCCGACGACCTGGCCCGGGCGCTGGGCAGCGGGGTGCGTGCGCTGGTGCTCACGAACCGCGCGCAAAACCCCACGGGCGCCGCGCTTTCGGCGGATCGCGCCGAGTCGCTGCGTGAGCTGTTGGCGCGGCCGGTCCGACGATCTGCTGCTGGTCGAAGACGACCACTGCGCGGGCATTTCCGGTGTACCGCTGCACACCCTGGCCGGCCGCACCGCCCATTGGGCGTTCGTTCGCTCGGCGTCCAAGGCGTACGGCCCCGATCTGCGAGTGGCCGTGCTCGCCGGAGACCACCGCACCGTCGAGCGCGTGCATGGCCGGTTGCGGCTCGGGCCGGGCTGGGTGAGCCACATCCTGCAGCGGCTCGCCGTCGGCTTGTGGTCCGACCAGGCGGCGGCGGCGCTGGTCGCGACGGCCGAGCGGCACTACGCCGACCAGCCGCCTACGGCTATGCGACGCCTTGGCCGAACGCGGCCTGGCGGCTCACGGGCGCTCCGGGCTCAACGTGTGGGTGCCGGTTCCCGACGAGGCGGTCGCGGTTTCCCGCCTGCTCGGCGCGGGCTGGGCGGCGGCGCCGGGCAGCCGGTTCCGGATGCACACGCCGGCGGGCATCCGCATCACGATCTCCGACCTGACTCCCGATGAGATCGATCCGCTCGCCGACGCGGTCGCCCGGGCGGTACATCCCGCCGGCCGGGCCATCGTGTAGCCGCAACTCACGTCGACAGGATGGCGAACGAATGCGCCTTGCAGCACAGTGCCGTCCGCATCGACGGTCGGCTCGTCCCAGGCCAGCACCACCTCACCGCTGACCGGGATCCTCACCTGCTCGGCGCCGAGGTTGCACACGATGCGCAACCGGCCCGCGAGACACGGTGATCCAGCGCTCGTCCTCGTTGTAGTCGACCGTGAGGTGTTCCAGCCAGGGGTCGGCCATGTCGGGGTGGTTGCGCCGCAACGCGATCAGGTCGCGATAGAGGCGGTGCAGCCGGGCGTGCTCGCCGGTGTCGACCTCGGCCCAGTCCAGTTTGGAGTCGCGCGAACGTCTGGGGGTCCTGCGGGTCGGGAATCTCGTCGGCGTCCCAGCCGTGTTCGGCGAACTCGGCCTTGCGTCCCTCGGCGGTGGCCCGCGCCAGCTCCGGTTCGGGGTGTGAGCTGAAGAACTGGAACGGCGTCGACGCCGCATATTCCTCACCCATGAAAAGCATTGCGGTGTAGGGAGATCCGAGCACGAGTGCCGCTTTGACGGCCAGCTGGCCGCCGGTCAGGTTCTGCGACGGACGGTCTCCCAGGGCGCGGTTGCCGACCTGATCGTGCGTGCAGGTGTAGGCGACCAGCCGGGTGGCCGGGATGCCGGATTTCTCGCTGGTGTCCAGCGGCCGCCCATGGCGGCGATGCCGGAACGACGAATAGGTGGCGGCGTGGAAGAAGCCGTGGCGCAGTGTCTGCGCCAGGGTGGCCAGGCTGCCGAAGTCGGCGTAGTAGCCCTGGCGCTCGCCGGAAACCGCGGTGTGGATGGCGTGATGAATGTCGTCGGCCCATTGCCCGGTCAGACCGTAGCCGCCACGATCGCGCGGGGTGATCAGCCGCGGGTCGTTCAGGTCGCTCTCGGCGATCAGCGACAGCGGGCGCCTCAACTGCTTTGCCAGCCAGTCCGTTTCGGTGGCGAGCTCCTCGAGGATGTGGATCGCGGTGGTGTCCACCAGCGCGTGGACGGCGTCCAGCCGCAGGCCGTCGGCGTGGAAGTCGCGCATCCAGCGCAGCGCGCACCCGATGATGTAGCGGCGCACCTCGTCGGAGTCGGCGTCGGCGATGTTGATGCCCTCGCCCCACGGGTTGCTCGCCGACGACAGGTAGGGCCCGTATCGCGGCAGGTAGTTGCCCGACGGGCCGAGGTGATTGAACACCGCGTCGATCAGCACCCCCAAACCCTTGGCGTGGCAGGCGTCGACGAAGCGCACCAGCCCGTCGGGGCCGCCGTAGGGTTCGTGCACGCTGTACCACAGCACACCGTCGTATCCCCAGCCGTGGGTGCCGGCAAAGGAATTCACCGGCATCAGCTCGACGAAGTCGACGCCGAGATCGACCAGGTAGTCCAGCTTCTCGATGGCGGAGTCGAAGGTTCCGGCCTCGGTGAACGTGCCCAGGTGCAGCTCGTAGATCACCGCGCCCTCGACCGCGCGGCCGGCCCACTCGCTGTCGGTCCACGTCGCGGCGGCCGGATCCCACAATTGCGAGCGGGCGTGCACTCCCTCGGGCTGGCGGGGTGAGCGCGGGTCGGGCAACACGGTGGGGTCGTCGTCGAGCAGGTAGCCGTAGCGGGCGTCCGGCGCGGTGTCCACGGTCGCATGCCACCAACCGCCGGCCGAGCGCGTCATGGCGTGCACCTGGCCCTCGACGTCGAGTCGAACCTGCGCGGGTTTGGGCGCCCAGACCCGGAATTCAGTCATGGTGGCGCTCCAGCAGAACGACGGGCAGGTCGGCGAACAATTGGGCGGCCGACGTCGGACCGTCGGCGATCGCCCCGGTGAGGGCGTCCTTCCAGGTTCCGTCGGGGAGCGGCAAAACCGTGTTGCCCCAGCCCGTTTCGGCCAGCCGCACGGTCCAGCGGGTCACCGCCACCACGATGTCCTCGCCGCGGCGGAAGGCCAGCACGTGATCGCTGGCGTCGCCGTTGGCGAGCAGCGGGACGTAGTCGCCGTGCAGGAAGGTGTCCGGGTGGTGACGGCGCACGCGAAGCGCGGTGGTGACGACCCGGATCTTCGGATGCTCCAACTCCTGCAGGGCGGCGCGGCGGGCGGCGTAGTCGACGGCACGGCGATTGTCCGGGTCGACCAGGCTGTCGTCCCACAGCTCGGTGCCCTGGTACACGTCCGGAATCCCGGGCACGGTCAGCGCCAGCAGCTTCTGGGCCAGCGCGTCGCTGGCGGCATGCGGATTGAGTTGGGCGACAAGCTCGGTCAGCTGGCCGGCCACCGGGCCGTCGAGCACGGTGTCCAGCCATCGGTGCACCGCGTCCTCGAATTCGGCGTCCGGGTCGTTCCACGAGGTATGCCAGGCCGCTTCCCGGATGGCCTTCTCGGTGTAGCCGTGCAGCCGCTCGCGCAGCTGCGTCGGTGACCTCGCCGTTGACCGGCCATACGCCGAAGATGTTCTGCCACAAGAACTGTCCGGTCGCCGGATCGGGGGAGGGCGCGTCGATCTCCCAGCGGGCGAGGAACTCGGTCCACAGCGACGGGCACCTGCGACAGCACCGAGATGCGGGCCCGCACGTCCTCGCCGCGCTTGGTGTCATGGGTGGTCAGCGTCGTCATGGTCTGCGGCCACAGCCGGGCGCGGGTGGCGGCGCTGTGATGAAATTCGGCCGCACCGACACCGAAGCGCTGCGGCTCGCCACCCACCTCGTTCAGCGAAACCAGCCGGGCGTCACGGTAGAACAAGCAGTCCTCGACGGCCTTGGCGGTGACGGCGCCGCAGAGTTGCTGCAGCCGGGTGGCCGGCTCACCGCCGCGGGCCAGCGCCGCGGCCAGCACCTGCAGTGCGGGACCCAACTGTGGTGCCTTCGCCTCGGTTTCGGCCAGTGCGGTGGGCAGCAGCGCGACCAGGCCGGGATAGTCGCAGCGGTAGACCTCGATATGGGTGAGCAGCGCGGCCACCGCCTCGGGCAGCCGCGGGTGGTCGACGCCGGCCGCCGCCACGATGCTGCGGCGCAGCCGGCGCAGCTCACTGGCCAGCGTGTCGGTGGCCGAATGGATCTTGAGGTCCACCAGCATGTCCGGCATCGCCGTGGTAGTCCACGCCGGCGGATTCCACCAGCGCGGTCAGCGCCGCGGCACCGCTGGGGATCAACCAGAACGCCGCCGATTTCGCGCAACACGTCATAACCGGTGGTGCCGCCGACCGGCAGGGTGGGCTCGAGCGCCTCGTCGACGGCCAGGATCTTCTCGATCACGATCCAGGCCTCCGGGCCGGTCAATTCGCGCAGCCACGCCAGATACCCGCACGGGTCGGACAGGCCGTCGGGGTGGTCGATGCGGATGCCGTCGACCAGCCCCTCGGCGAACCACCGGCCGACCTCGGCGTGGGTGGCGTCGAAGACCGCGCGATCCTCCTGACGCAGCCCGGCCAGCGAGGTGATCGAGAAGAAGCGACGGTAGCCGCACACGCCGTTGCGCCAGCCCACCAGCCGGTAGTGCTGGCGGTCGTGCACCTCGGGGCCGCTGCCATCCCGCGGTGCCGGGCGCGATCGGAAACGCCAGATCGCCCAGGCGCAACAGGTCCCCGTCGACGGTGAGGTCGGCGGCATCGTCGTCGGATCCCAGCACCGGCAACACGATGCGGCCGTCGTCATCGAGGTCCCAGTCGATGTCGAAATACGTTGCGTAGGGCGAAGAACGGCCGTTGCGCAGGACGTCCCACCACCACGGGTTCTGCTGCGGCTGGTCGATGCCCACATGGTTGGGCACGATGTCGACGATCAGGCCCATGCCGCGCGCCCGGGCCGCCGCCGACAACCGCGCCAGGCCTTCGCGGCCGCCGAGCTCGGGAGACACCGTCGTCGGGTCGGTGACGTCGTAGCCATGGCTCGATCCCGCGGCCGCGGTCATGATCGGAGACAGGTACAGGTGCGACACCCCGAGGTCGTTCAGGTAGTCGAGCAGGTTTTCCGCGTCGGCGAAGGTGAACGCGAATCCACTGGATTCACCACGCAGTTGCAGCCGGTAGGTGGAGATGACGGGTAAAGCCATGCGTCACTGCGTCTTACGCAATACCAGCAGTGAGCGCGAGGGCAACGACACCTTCTCCTCGGCGGTCACCACCTGATCGGCTCCTTCTTTGCGGCCCGCCGGTTCGTTGGTGTCCAGTTCCACGGTCCACTCTTTCGCATAGTCGCTGTTCGGCGTGACGAACTCCACCGGATCTTCACCGGCGTTGAAACACAACAGGAATGAGTCGTCGACCACCCGTTCACCGCGGTCGTTGGGCGCGCTGATGGCCTCACCGTTGAGGAACACCGCCACGCACTTGTGAATGCTCTCGCCCCAGTCCTCGTGCGTCATCTCGCGGCTACTCGGATTCAGCCAGGTGATGTCGCGCACCTCGTCGCCGCTGCGGATCGGTTCGCCCTCGAAGAACCGGCGCCGGCGGAACACCGGATGCCGCTTGCGCAGCGTGCTCACCCTGCGGGCGAACGCCAGCAGGTCGGCATTCTTGTCGACCAAAGACCAGTCCATCCAAGACAATTCGGAGTCCTGGCAGTACACGTTGTTGTTGCCGTTCTGGGTGCGCCCGAACTCGTCACCGTGGGCGATCATCGGCGTGCCCTGGCTGAGCATCAGGGTCGCCCAGAAGTTGCGCATCTGGCGGCAGCGCAGCTCGGTGATGTCGGGGTCGTCGGTGGGGCCTTCGACGCCGCAGTTCCACGATCGGTTGTGGCTCTCCCCGTCCCGGTTGTCCTCCCCGTTGGCCATGTTGTGTTTCTCGTTGTAGGACACCAGGTCGTTGAGGGTGAATCCGTCGTGTGCGGTGACGAAGTTGATGCTGGCGCTGGGACGCCGGCCGGTCGCCTCGTACAGGTCCGACGACCCGGTCAGCCGGGAAGCGAACTCGCCCAGTGTTGCGGGCTCGCCCCGCCAGTAATCGCGCACAGTATCGCGATACTTCCCGTTCCACTCGGTCCACAAACCCGGGAAATTTCCGACTTGGTAGCCGCCCTCGCCGACGTCCCACGGTTCGGCGATCAATTTGACCTGGCTGACGATCGGATCCTGCTGCACCAGATCGAAGAACGCGCTCAACCGGTCGACGTCGTGCAGTTCGCGGGCCAGCGTGGCGGCCAGGTCGAAGCGGAAACCGTCCACGTGCATCTCGGTCACCCAGTAGCGCAGTGAGTCCATGATCAGCTGCAGCACGTGCGGGTGGCGCGGATTCAGGCTGTTGCCGGTGCCGGTGTAGTCCTTGTACAGCCGCAGGTCGGTGTCGACGAGCCGGTAGTACGCGGCGTTGTCGATGCCGCGGAAATTGATGGTCGGTCCGAGGTGGTTGCCCTCGGCGGTGTGGTTGTAGACCACGTCGAGGATCACCTCGATGCCGGCTTCGTGGAAGCTGCGCACCATGGACTTGAACTCGGCGACGCTGGACGCGCGGTTGGCCGCGTACTGGTTGTGCGGGGCGAAGAACCCGAAAGTGTTGTAGCCCCAGTAGTTTCGCAGGCCCAGGTCCAGCAGTCGCGAGTCGTGCATGAACTGGTGCACCGGCATGAGCTCGATGGCCGTGACCCGCAGCGACCTGAGGTGATCGATGATCGCCGGGTGGGCCAGCCCGGCATAGGTGCCCCGAAGCTCCTCGGGGACGCTGGGATGGGTTTGCGTCATCCCCTTGACGTGGGCTTCGTAGATGACGGTCTCGTGGTAGGGGGTCAGCGGTGCGCGGTCGGATCCCCAGTCGAAGAACGGGTTGCTCACCACGCTGGTCATGGTGTGGCCCAGCGAATCGACCATGGGGGGAGTGCCCGGGTCGGCTCCGTCGGCGTTGGGCCCGTCCGGGTCGACCGCCTTCATGTCGTAGGAGAACAACGCCTGGCCGAAAGTGAAGTCGCCGTGAAAAGCCTTGCCGTACGGGTCGAGCAGCAGCTTGCTGGGGTCACAGCGGTGACCCGCCGCCGGGTCGAAGGGGCCGTAGACGCGAAAGCCGTAGCGCTGGCCGGGGGTGATGTTCGGCAGATAAGCGTGCCAGACGAATCCGTCCACCTCGTCCAAGGGAATCCGCGACTCGCTGCCGTGATGGTCGATCAGGCACAACTCGACCTTCTCGGCGATTTCGGAGAACAACGAGAAGTTGGTTCCCGCGCCGTCGTAGGAGGCGCCGAGCGGATATGGGTTGCCCGGCCACACGGTGGCGAGCTTGGGTTGGTGGTTACCGCCTGCTTCTGAAGCGGGACTGTTGGTTGACACCCATCGACCTTATCCGCGCGCGGTGTGCGCTCACGCGCGTTGGAGGCCAGGAGTAAGGCGGGTCACCACCAGCCGGTGGCCTCGGCGATCTGGCGGCCCAATTCGGGTGCCATGGTCCGCACGTAGGTGGGGGACAGGTGGTGGGCGCCGTGATAAATCAAGATGTTTCCCTCGACCGGGCGGCACACGTCGGTGCGGCAGATCGCGTCCGACATGTCGAGCACCTTGAGCTGCGGGAACTGCGCGACGAAGTCGAGGGTCTGGTTGCGGTCGGAGAGCATGTCGGAACGTTTGATCGCGCATGACTGCGCGGTGCCGCCCCGTTTGGCCAGGCAGTCCGCCGGGTCGAACGGTTGACCGTTTTTGACCAGCCAGGGCGTGTCTCGCATGCCGAGGATGGGAATGTTGTTGTCGGACAACGTTTGCCAGATCCCGATGTAGGTGGCGGGCATCACGTCGCCGGTCTTGATGTTCCACGGCCGGGTGGTGGTGGTGAAGACGTAGTCGGGCCGGTCGGTGACCAGTTTGGTCATCGTTCGTTGCACCCATTCCCGGCACTGCGGGTAGGGGGCGTTGTTGCCCATGATCAGCGGGACCTGCTCGGTCGACAGCGGGCAGCCCATCTTGAGGTACGTCACGACCTTGAAGTGGTGCAGCTTGGCCAGGAGGTCCAGCGCGGGCAGCCAGTGCTCGGCGTGTGACCCACCCGCCAGCGCGATGGTCCGGTCGGCGGCCACATCGCCGTAGGTGCAGGTGACCACCGCGGGGTTGACGAAGTCGCTGATGCACCCGTCCCGGGTCGAAACGGGCAGGTCTTGTTTGACCTCTAAGACCGTGGGCCGCATGGGCAACGCGGGCACGCGCACGTGTTCGGTCAGGGCACGAGCGCCGGGATAGTCCTGCGGGTTGAGGACGCTGAGCTCCTTGCCGGCCGACCGCAAGACCGTGACGTGCTGGCGCCAGGTGAATGAGGTCGCGGTCAGCGTCACGCCCAGCAGCACGATGGCCGATCCCAGCGCCATCGTCGGCCGGGCCAGGCGCGTCGGCCACGGATTGGTCGGCGCCGGCGCGGCGCGGCTTCGAGGATGCGCGGTAGCGCAGCGGGTCCTCGACGAGCCGGTTGGTCAGATACGCCAGCACACCGGACACCAGCAGCAGCACCGCGCCTTCGATGAAGCCGGCGTGCTTGTGGCCGCTGTAGGACAGCCAGAAGATCAGCAGCGGCCAGTGCCAGAGGTACAGCGCATACGCCATGGCGCCCAGCTCCACCAGCGGGCGCGTCGCCAGCAGCCGATTGGGCAGCGGCAACCGGCCATCCGTGCCGCGACCGCCACGCAGGTTGGCTCCGACGAGGATCATCAGCATGGCGGCGCCGACCGGCACCAGGGCCCACGGGCCGGGGAACTCGTGCACGCCGTCGATCAGCGCCCCGCAGGACAGCACAGCGCCCAGCGCGACCGTGGCCAACACCGTCCGCAGCCACATCGGCCAGCGGACGCGCGTGACCAGCGCGCCGACCAGCGCCCCCAGCAACAGCTCCCAACCTCGCGCGAAGCTGTTGTAGTAGGCGGCCGCCTGGTCCTGCTGATGCGCGATGATCGCGTACACGAACGAGGCCACCGTCAACGCGGTCAGCACCACCAGGAACACGGTGCGCAACCGGGCGCCCAACCGGCGCCGGAACACGATAGGCCAAGCCGGCGATCAACACCAGGAAGCTGACGTAGAACTGCCCCTGCACCGACATCGACCAGATGTGCTGCAACGGGCTGACGGCCTCGCCCGCCCGCAGGTAGTCCGATGCGGTGTTGGCCAGCTCCCAGTTCTGGTAGTAGCCGAGGCTGGCGAGGCTCTGGTCGGCGAACGTCTCCCAACGGGTCTCCGGTTGCACCAGGATGGTCAGCACCGCGCAACCGGCCAGCACCACGACGAGGGCGGGAACCAGCCGTCGGATCAGCCGGATCACCTCGGCCACCGGCGACAGCGTCACGGCCGGGTTCAGCGCGGCGCGAATGACCTTGCCGCCGAAGAAGAATCCGGACAGCGCCAGGAACACGTCCACACCGCCGGAGACCCGGCCGAACCAGATATGGAAGACGGCGACCAGCGCGATCGCAATGCCGCGCAGGCCGTCGAGGTCGTAGCGATAAAACCCCTCGGACCCCGCTTTGTGCACCCCCGTAGCACCCGGATCGGCGATGGCGTCCGGTGCGGGAGGCGGTGGCGGGGTCTGCATGATCGACAGTTAACTTACCGAAAACCCGCCACCGGCTCCCGACAGCTCGCGGCGGGGCGGCTGCTCAGGTGGGTTGCTGAGCGTCCGCGCCGGGCGGCGGGGGAGCAAGTGGCGGGTGTCGGACGGCCGAGAACGGCCCGGGAAATTACCTGCCGATGCCGGCGCCGGTCGGCTGCAACGGCGACTGCTGGGTCGGCACTGCTGCACGGGCGCTTGCTGCAACGGCGACTGCTGCAGCGGTGCCTGCGGCGTCGGAACCTGCTGCAACGGCGCCTGCTGGGCGGGAAGCTGCAGCGGTGCCTGCTGTAGCGGCGCCTGCTGGTGGGCAGCTGCTGTGGTGTCTGCTGGTACGGCGACTGCTGCAGGGGGCCTGCTGGGCGGGCTGCTGCGGCGTCTGCTGGGTGGGCAGCTGCTGCGGCGCTTGCTGCAACGGTGCCTGCTGCGCCGGCGCGGAGGCACCGAGAATCCGGACCATGTAGGGCGTCATGCCGTTGGCTGCGCACCGGCGAGACCTGCACGACGTCGCCGACCTCGAGCATCTGGTTGTTGCCCAGGTACATCGCGACGCTCTGCGTGCCCTCGGGGCCGTAGAAGATCAGGTCACCCTTGCGGGCCTGCTGCGGCAGGATCTTCTGGCCGACCCGGTAGATCGCGCCCGAGGACCGCGGCAGCTTGATGCCGGCGCCGGCGTAGGCGTACTGCATCAGCCCGGAGGCGTCGAAGCCGACGGTGTTGATGCCGGTACCGGTGCCGCGGGTGGGGCCGTTGATGCCGCCACCGGCCCAGGAGAACGGCACACCGCGCTGCGACAGACCGCGGGCGATCACCACGTCGGTGGCCTGCTGATAGTCCATCGACCTGGCGCCCGGGTCGGCGGTCGCGATGGTGGGAACCACCATCGGCGCCCCGAGCAGGGCCAAACCGATCGCGAAGGCGTAGATGCGTTTCATTTTTCCTGGCCTCTCAGGCGCTCAATGGGCCTTGGCGCGGTGACTTCGCGCGTCCGCCCCCGGTTCATGAACCAAGCGAGGCCCCCACGCTGGGGCCGGACGCCGTCCATGGCACTGCGAAGTGAATCAGCGGTCGGCCGCTGTATTCACATCAGTCACACAAGCCACTTTGACAACAAATGGTGGTAGCCGCCAGGTCCGCGCGGGATTTTTTGTCGTACCGTGACCGGACGGTGACTGGCGCGCCCAATCCCGTATGCGCAGTTGTGATTTCGGTCTCAGTCCGGCTACGAATTCGCACGTCCGCCGGAGGCCGGCAGGGGACGATCAGAGCCAGTAGCGTTCGCTGAACATTGTCAGCAGCGATCCGGCTATCGAGCTGACCATCACCAGCGCCAGCGCCAGCACCGGCCAGAAGGACATGTACCAGCCCTTCAGCAGGGAAACGACCGGCCCGATGACCGCCGCGGCCATGGCCGCACCGATACCGCCCCACACCACCGGGTGGATGTACAGGTCGAGCCCGTAGGGAACCGGCCCGCAGGTCTCGTCCTCGCAGACATTCGCCAGGAATCCGAAAAGCCGTCGTCGGCCAGGTCGTCGCCGTGGCCAGCACCGCGAGCAGGACCAAGAACGCGACGGTGCAGATGACGTCCCAGGGCGCCACCCGCACGCGAAGCACCCGGGGCGCTTCGTCGTCGTAGTCCACCAGCGGGTAGTGCGTGTCCCTGGACCAGCCGGGCCCCGGCGCGCGGCCCGGCCTCGGGTCCGGGCGCTGCGCTGTCGGGCTGCTGCGGCGTGGCCATGATGTCCCATGCTTCCCGACGTCGGAGTTTTGCGCGAATCGGCTGCTTTACCCTCGATCACTATGCCCGCGGCGAAGGCCGGGCTGACGCCCGAGCAGATCAGCGCGATCGACGCCGCGCACCTGTGGCATCCCTACAGCACCATCGGCGCCGAATCCGTCGCCCCCGTGGTGGCGGTCGGCGCCCGCGGCGCCTGGCTCACGCTGATCCGCGACGGCAAGCCCGTCGAGGCGCTCGACGCCATGAGCTCCTGGTGGACCGCGATCCACGGGCACGGCCACCCGGTGCTGGATGCGGCCCTGTCCGCCCAGCTCGGCGCGATGAACCACGTCATGTTCGGCGGGCTGACCCACGAACCCGCCGCGCGCCTGGCCCAGCTGCTGGTGGACATCACCCCGGCGGGACTGGAGACGGTGTTCTTCAGCGACTCCGGATCGGTCTCGGTGGAGGTGGCAGTCAAGATGGCGCTGCAGTACTGGCGCAGCCGCGACCGGCCCGGCAAGCACCGGCTGATGACCTGGCGCGGCGGCTACCACGGCGACACCTTCACCCCGATGAGCGTCTGCGACCCCGACGGCGGCATGCACTCGCTGTGGACCGACATCCTGGCCAAACAGGTGTTCGCCCCGCAGGTGCCGCGGCGACTACGACCCCGGCTACAGCGCGGCGTTCGAGGAGCAGCTGGTCCGGCACTGCCGCCGAGCTGGCCGCCGTCGTCGTCGAGCCCGTCGTGCAGGGCGCCGGCGGCATGCGCTTCCACGACCCGCAATACCTGCGCGACCTGCGCGACATCTGCCGGCGGCACGAGGTGCTGCTGATCTTCGACGAGATCGCCACCGGCTTCGGGCGCACCGGCGAGCTCTTCGCCGCCGACCACGCCGGCGTGAGCCCGGACATCATGTGCGTCGGCAAGGCGCTGACCGGGGGATATCTGACGCCTGGCCGCCACCTTGTGCACGGCCGACATCGCCCACACCATCAGCGGCGGCGAGGCCGGAGCGTTGATGCACGGCCCCACGTTCATGGCGAACGCGCTGGCCTGCGCGGTGTCGGTGGCCAGCGTCGAGGTGCTGCTCGGCGCAGGACTGGCGGTCGCGGGTGGGCGAGATCGGCGCCGGCCTGGCGGCCGGACTCGAGCCGGCGCGGGCGCTGCCCGGCGTGAGCGACGTCCGGGTGTGCGGCGCCATCGGCGTCATCGAATGCGAGCGGCCCGTCGACCTGGCCGTCGCCACCCCGGCGGCGCTGGACCGCGGCGTCTGGCTGCGCCCGTTTCGCAACCTGGTCTACGCGATGCCGCCCTACATCTGCACGCCCGACGAGATCGCCCAGATCACCTCGGCGATGGTGCAAGTCGCCGGCCTCGTAGGCTGAACGCCGATGAAGGCACCGATCGAGGTTTCCCCGCTGGCCTGGCTGGAGGCGGTGGAACGGCAGCGCCGCGAGGCCGGGCTGCGCCGCTCACTGCGGCCGCGTCCCGCCGTCGCCACCGAGCTGGACCTCGCCTCCAACGACTACCTCGGGCTCTCCCAACACCCCGACGTGATCGATGGCGGGGTCGCCGCGCTGCGCATGTGGGGCGCCGGGGCAACCGGGTCCCGGCTGGTCACCGGTGACACCGAGTTGCACCAGCAGTTCGAGTCCGAGCTGGCCGACTACGTCGGCGCCGCATCCGGACTGCTGTTCTCCTCCGGCTACGCGGCCAACCTGGGCGCCGTCGTCGGACTGTCGGGACGGGGTTCGCTGCTGGTCTCCGACGAGTATTCGCACGCGTCGCTGGTGGATGCCTGCCGGCTGTCGCGGGCGCGGGTGGCGGTGACACCGCACCGCGACGTCGGCGCCGTGGAGGCGGCGCTGCAGGCGCGCGACGAGGAGCGTGCGGTCGTCATCACCGAGTCGGTGTTTTCCACCGACGGCGCGCTGGCGCCGCTGCGAGAACTGCATGAGGCGTGCCGTCGCCACCGCGCCCTGCTCATCGTCGACGAGGCGCACGGTCTGGGCGTGCGCGGCGGCGGGCGCGGGCTGCTGCACGAGGCCGGGCTGGCCGGCGCGCCCGACGTGGTCATGACCACCACGCTGTCCAAGGCGCTGGGCAGTCAGGGCGGCGCGGTGCTCGGGCCGCCGCCGGTGCGCGCCCATCTCATCGACGCGGCGCGCACGTTCATCTTCGACACCGGCCTGGCCCCGGCGGCGGTCGGCGCCGCGCGGGCCGCGCTGACGGTGCTGCGGTCCGAGCCCTGGCGGGCGGACGCGGTACTGCGCCACGCCGCCATGTTGGCCGAGGCCTGCGGCGTGCCCGAGGCTCCGCAGTCGGCGGTGGTGTCGGTGATCCTGGGCGATCCGGACGTGGCGGTGGCCGCCGCGACCGCCTGCCTGGACGCCGGCGTGCGGGTGGGCTGCTTCCGGCCCCCGACCGTGCCCGCCGGGACGTCGCGGCTGCGGCTGACCGCGCGCGCGTCGCTGGACGACGCCGAGCTGGAGGTCGCGCGCCGTGTGCTGACCGAAGTGCTCGCCAAGCTTGGCTGAGGCGCGCCGGTGACGGTTCTGGTCGTCACCGGCACCGACACCGGGGTCGGCAAGACGGTCGCCACCGCGGCGCTGGCCTGTCATGCCCGTCAGGCCGGCCTCGACGTGGCGGTGTGCAAACCGGTCCAGACCGGCGTCGACGCCGGCGACGACGACCTCGCCGAGGTGGCCCGGCTGTCCGGGGTGACGCGAGCTGGCCGGGTTCGGCCGGTATCCGCAGCCGCTGGCGCCGGTGGCAGCCGCCGAGGACGCCGGAATGCCGCTGCCCACCCGCGAGCAGCTGCTGGCGCTCATCGGCGGAGCTGGACCGGCCGGGGCGACTGACGTTGGTCGAGGGAGCCGGGGGACTGCTGGTCGAACTCGGCGAAAACGGCGTCACCGCACGCGACCTCGCGGTCGCGCTCGGCGCCGCGGTGCTGGTCGTGGTCAGCCCGTCGCTGGGCACCCTTAACCACACCGCGCTGACTCTGGAATCGATTGCTGCACAGAATCTTTCGTGCGCCGGCCTGGTCATCGGCAGCTGGCCCCGGCGGCCCGGGGTGGTCGAGACGACGAACCGGTCCGCGCTGGCCCGGCTGGCGGCGGTGCGCGCCGCGCTGCCGGAAGGGGCGGCATCGCTGGACGCCGCCGAGTTCGCGTCGCTGTGCGCCCAGGCGTTCGACCGCGACTGGGTCACCTCGCTGGTGGCCTGATGGTCCATTCCATCGAGCTGGTCTTCGACCGCGACACCGAGGCGGCGATCCGGCACATCTGGGAAGCGTTGGCCACGGCCGGGATTCCCAGTCAGGCGCCCGCCAGCCGGCCGCACGTGACGCTGGCCGTGGCCGAAGGCATCGCCGCCGACGTCGACGAGCTGCTGAGCCCGGTGAGCGAGCGGCTGCCGCTGCGCTGCCTGCATCGGTGCGCCGGTGTTATTCGGCCGCGCCAGTCGCGGTTTTCGCGCGGCTGGTGGTGCCGACCGGCGAGCTGTTGGCCCTGCACGCCGAGGTGCATCGGGTGTGCGGTCCGCATCTGTCGCCCGGCCCGATGCCCAACAGCCTGCCCGGTCAGTGGACCGCGCACGTCACGATGGCCCGGCGCGTCGGCGGCGCCCAGCTCGGGCGGGCGCTGCGCATCGCGGGCCGGCCCGCCCAGATCGACGGCAGCTTCGCGGGTTTGCGCCGCTGGGACGGCAACAAGAAGGTCGAGCACCTGATCGGCCGTTAGCCCCCGAAGAGCAGATACAAACCGGTGAAGGTGTAGCCGACCATCACCAGCATCATCGTCAGCTGCCCGGTGAGCTGATGGCCCGCGGGCAGCAGCCGCAGCGCTTTGTCGTGGGCCGCGATCACCGCGACGATGTGCCCGGTCACCACGCACGTCACCTTGACCGCGGCCAGCACCGGCGGGTGCATGGACAACACGTAGGCGACGTGCAGATGCGCCAGGCCGAGCAGATTCCACCCGTGGCCGAACGGGTCGGCCAGCGCGAACACCGCCTGCTGTCCACGCTCCACCAGGTAGGACAGGTAGTGCGCGAAGATGTAGCCCACCACGATCGGGATCAGCGAATGCGCCATCTCGCCGGGCAATTCGCGGCGCTGCTCTGCGGCTGACCCCGCCGGTGGCGCGTGCCGCGAGTGAAAACGTCACTGCCACAACGCAAATGAAGACGATCAGTCCGACCGTGCGCAGCATCGACGACGCCAATGTCGGCGGCGCGCCGAATTCGCGGGTGAGCTGGTCGGAGAAGCCGCGCCACGTCGGCGACGACGAGAAGCTGTCGAACGCCGTCGACCCGAGCAGCACCGCCAGCAGCACCACGACACCCGGCCGCACCGGCAGCGACGGCAGATGGTCGAGCGGGTTTCCGACGACGATCTTGCCGGTCTCCCGGTTGCGGCGAAACGGCGAGAGCCGGGAGACGGCCATGCTGTACACGCCGAACGGGTCGGCGCGGGCCAGCCAGCGCTGCCCGCACAGCCACGCGCCGACCAGCATCAGCACGGCGTAGCCGGCTATCCACGTCCTGACCCAGGGCAGTGACGCCGAGTTCGGGCTGGCCAGCTCCATCCAGACGAAGGCGAACAGGCCGAACGCCGCGGGCCGATATCCCCAGCCTTCGGGGTAGGACAGCCGCGGCCGGCCGAGCCGCTCCGGGGTGATGCGCCGCAGCAGCAGATACACCGTGCGCATCGGCGAAATCACCCGCCACACCGGCCCGAAGGCCAGCGACAGCGCCACCAACCCGACCCACAGCAGCACGTAGAACGCGCCCGAGCAGCGCGTTGGACTCCGAGTCGGGACCCCACACCCCGGCGGCCACCGCCCACGCCGCGAACACCAGGGCCACCGCGGCCGCCGACCACCGGGTCACCCGGGAGTCGACGAACGTCGTCAGCGCCGTCGGCAAGGGCCGGCCCGGCTTGAGCGGATCGAACCGCGGCCGCCGCCACGCGAACGCCACCAGCGCGAAGGTGAACGTCAACGCCCATGCCGCCCCGACCATCGCGTAGGCGTACGGCACCGGAAGGTCACCCGAACCGCCGAGGCCGTGCGCGAGCACCACCGCCGCGGCGGCGGAGCTCACGGCTGCACTTGGATGGTCGCGACGGTGCGGTCCAGATGGTGCAGCTCCACCGCGACGTTGCCGGGAACGTCGACGGCGAACTGGAACGTCTGGTTGGGTGCGGCCGCGACCTGGAACTTGTGGTCGGGCGTCGAATGCACGTGCAGCTCGTCGGTGGCGTCGCTGGTCACGTGCAGGGTGATCTGCTGATGCACCTTGGCCTGCAGCGTGGCGTTGGTCGGAGTGACCTGCCCGTTGGCGATGGTCACGTCGACCGTCAGCGGTGCGGCCGCGGGCTTGCTGCGCGGAGCCGCCGCAGCCGACCAGGCCGCAGACCAGCGCCGCCGCCCACGCCGCGATGAGAGTGCCGCGAAGTGACATCGGCCCTACGCCGCCCGGGGAATCGGCCGCTTGTCCTCCACCGGTTCCGGCTCGGCGATGGAGTTGTTGATCCGGCCGGCCCCCCAGGTCAAGCCGGCGATCACCATCAGCGTCAGGAACAGCACCACGATCCCGCCTGCGGTGAACAACCAGGCCGGCGCGCTTTGGTCGCGTTCGCGCTGCAGGATCGTGACTTCCAGGACGAACGGCCGCGTGCTCGATGCCAGCGCGGGGACCTCGGGGGCCGGAATGGCGGCGTCCGCCGGTTCCCAGATCGGCACGGCCGTCATCGTGCGGCCGTCCTGGACCCGCAGCAGGGTCTTCCATTCGCCCCACACCGGAACCGGCTGGGTGGAGCGGTAGTGCCCCGGCCCGACCTTGGCGAGCCGGTCGATGACCAGGCCGCGGTCGTTGTTCATGCGCCCCTGCCAGGACAGGATCGTCAGCCAGTCCGGATGGTCGCTGACCATGTCGGCGGGTAGCAGTTGGACGTCGGCCGACACCATGCGCTGCCCCGGTGCGCTGGGCAGATCGGTCAACGTGATGGTGGCGTTGTTCTTGCTCGGCACCACGATGTGCAGTCCGTTGGCCACCGCGCCGCCGATCACCAGAACCGTCACCACGATTACCGAGATGCCGATGGCGCGCCCCGGGAGGCGCTGTCCGGTGAGCACCATGCCGAACATGGCGCCGCACATGCCCATCAGGACCGCCACCGGCACCGCCATCGCCAGGGCCTCGCCCCACATGCTGATCGGCCACGGGTAGTGGTACACCGCCGCCGATCCACAGCGACTCCAGCCACAGTCCCACGGTGCCCACGCCCAGCCCGGCGACGGCGCCGAACACGATGGGGCGCTTGAAAAGCGGGGTCAGCGCGACCAGCTCGACCGCCAGCGCGGGGCCGAGGTACAGCGGGAACCAGTTGATCGGAGCCCCCAGTATCGGCCCGACCAGCAGGGCGACCCCGCCACGCAGGGCGATGGCGAAGACGGCCGCGATCAGGGCCGCGCCCCGCCCCATGGTGATGCGGGCGGCGACCGCCGCCAGGGCCGCCGCGCGCGGCGATCAGCATGGGCTGGAACACCAGGCGGAATTGCGGGACGCCGAAATCGAACTCGATCTGATAGACCGACAAGCCGATGAACAACCCGCCGAAGGACAGGTAGCGCAGGAAGGTGATGAAGACGCCGTGGTAGACGTCTTCGCCTTCTTCGGCCTCACCTTCGCGCTCCAGCATCAGCACCGCGAACAGCGAAAAGCAGGCGCCGCCGATCATCATCAAATGCGTTGGGCCCCAGAGGGTTACGTCCTGGCCGAAGATGCGGTGCCAGATGTCGTCGAGCGGGAACCCGATCATCGCGTACAGCCCGCAGCCGGCCATCAGCACGCCGCCGACCGGTGCGTACCAGTTCTGCGTGATGCGCACCGCCGCCGGGCCGGGCTTGTCGTACGGCAGCACGACGGCCGTCATTCCGCCCAGGAAGATTCCGAACAATCCGATGATGATGAAGTAGTGCGCCGGGTTGGCCAACGGCCCGGGGTCGCGGCCGTTGCCGATATGCCAGCTGACGTCCCAGATGAACCCGAACAGCGCGCAGATGATCGAGGTGGTGAACACCAGCACCGGCAGGGCGACCCAGTCGGGCCGGTGGAACTTCTCGCCGAGCTTGTCGGCGACGCGGGTCAACCACGTGATGCGATGGGTGCGATGGGCATAGCCCACCCACAGCATCAGCAGCGTGATCACCACCGCGGCGATCGACAGCCCGATCACCTGGTTCAGCCCCGCACCGCGTGCCGGTGCCTCGGCAACAATCGTCAGTTCATTCGACCGCATCGTCGTGCCTCCCAACCGCGCCGGGCTGCCCCGGAGGATCCGATTCCGTCAACCGCTTATTACTGTCAAGTAGGTTCGCAATTGTTTGTTTAATGCCCCGATGCAGGGCTCGTCAATCACGCTTTTTGTCGGGCGTGTCGGGATGGGAGGCGTCGGTCGGCGCGCCGGTGGTGTTGCGGCCCTCGCGACGGTCGCGCAGCGCGATGTACAAGATCACCGCGACGACGATCACCGCAGGCAGGAACGCCGGCGCCGCCAACAGGAGGTAGTGGTGCGCCAGGATTTCGACGTGCGGAGTCACCATGGTCGTATACCCATAGATTGGTCGCGTCCTCCGTGCCGTTACCCTTCTTTGAACACCTTTTCATTCGGGCTGCCACCACCACGTGGCAGATGTGTCCCCGCGCGCGGACACGAAAAAGAGGCAGGGGAGTACCTGGTGACGCAAGCGGCAACTCGACCGACGGCCGAAACCGGCAACGACGAGGACATCTTGGCGGTGGCCCGGCAGCAGGTGCTGGAGGGCGGCCAGGGATTGAGCCGGGACCAGGTGCTGCGGGTGCTGCAGTTGTCCGACGACCGGCTCGATGAGCTGCTGGCGCTGGCCCACGAGGTACGGATGCGCTGGTGCGGCCCCGAGGTCGAGGTCGAGGGCATCATCAGCCTGAAGACCGGCGGCTGCCCGGAGGACTGCCACTTCTGCTCGCAGTCGGGGCTGTTCGCGTCGCCGGTGCGCAGCGCCCGGCTGGACATCCCCAGCCTGGTCGAGGCCGCCAAGCAAACCGCCAAGTCCGGCGCCACCGAATTCTGCATCGTGGCCGCGGTGCGCGGCCCGGACGAGCGGCTGCTGGCCCAGGTCGCGGCCGGCATCGAAGCGATCCGCAACGAGGTCGAGATCAACATCGCCTGCTCGCTGGGCATGCTGACCGCCGAGCAGGTCGAGCAGCTCGCCGAGATGGGCGTGCACCGCTACAACCACAACCTCGAGACCGCCCGCTCGTTCTTCACCAACGTCGTGACCACCCACAGCTGGGAGGAGCGCTGGGAAACGCTGTCGATGGTCCGCGACGCCGGCATGGAGGTCTGCTGCGGCGGCATCCTCGGCATGGGCGAGACCCTCGAGCAGCGCGCGGAATTCGCCGCCGAGCTGGCCGAACTCGGCCCCGACGAGGTGCCGCTGAACTTCCTCAACCCGCGGCCCGGTACCCCGTTCGGCGACCTGGAAGTGCATGCCGGCGAGCGAAGCGCTGAAGTCGGTCGCCGCATTCCGCCTGGCGCTGCCGCGCACCATGCTGCGGTTTGCCGGTGGCCGCGAGATCACCCTGGGCGACCTGGGCGCCAAGAAGGGCATCCTGGGCGGCATCAACGCCGTGATCGTCGGCAACTACCTGACCACGCTGGGCCGTCCCGCGGAATCCGACCTGGAACTGCTCGACGATCTGCAGATGCCCCTCAAGGGGCTCAACGCCAGTTTGTAGGCCGGCTGCCGCGGCTAGGGTTGGAGACTTGTGGTTGGCGATTTGGGCGCCCTGGGAGCAGTAGTCAGTGCCGGCGTCTACAACGTCTACACCGGGGAATTAGGGGGCACCTCAGTGCCGACAGCGGCCCAGTTGGGTCTTGAGCCTCCCCGGTTCTGCGCGGCATGCGGCCGCCGGATGGTGGTGCAGGTTCGCCCCGACGGCTGGCGGGCGCGCTGCTCGAGGCACGGTGAGGTCGATTCCGCCGATCTGGAGGCGCAGCGGTGACCGAGCAGACCGACGCGGATACCGCAGATCCCGCGCACCCGTCGCCGTTTCCCGCCGGACGCGGGTGCGCGCGCTCCTGGTCGTGGTCTTGGCGTCGGCGGCAACCGGACTGGTGATCGGCGCGCTGTGGGCCTGGATCGCCCCGCCGATTCGCGCCGTGGTGGCGCTCACCCGCTCGGGCGAACGGGTTCATGACTATCTGGGCAACGAGTCCGAGCACTTCTTCGTCGCGCCGGCCCTGATGCTGGGGCTGTTGACGGTGCTGGCGGTGGTGGCCTCGGTGTGGGTGTGGCAGTGGCGCGCAGCATCGCGGACCGGGGATGGTCATCGCGCTGTCGACCGGCATGGTGGCCGCCGCCGCCGCGGCCTCGGCGGTGGGGGCCGGGCTGGTGCGGCTGAGCTACGGCGCCCTGAATTTCGATGCGGTACCGCTGACGAAAAGCCCGTCGGTCGCGTACGTCACGCAGGCGCCGCCGGTGTTCTTCTCGGACGGTCCGCTGCAGATCGCGGTGAGCCTGTTGTGGCCGGCCGGCATCGCGGCCCTGGTCTACGCCGTGCGCGTGGCCGCGGACGCCCGCGACGACCTGGGTGCGCTTCCGCCGCAGCCCAGGCCTTCCGATGCGCTGCCGGCGCGAGGGGGAGGCGCGCGAAGCGCCCGTGTCATAGCGGACGGCGGCCGATCTTGCGGCCCGTGACGACCTTGGCCGCGATCTTCACCAGCCGGGCCATGCCCGACGTAGGTCATCGGGTTGAACATCGTCGGCCAGGTGGTTCGGATCAGGTGCTCGGTCAGCGGGCCGGCCTGCGAAGCGGTCCGTCAGCCAGCGCAGCGCCATCGGCGCCGACAGCGGGTGCAGCATCATGTGCTCGTTGAAGGCGTCGCGGTGGTAGGTCACGTCGCGCGCCGCCGGCCGAATACGCGTCGGCGAGCACGTCGATGTCGTGCGACGTCGATCAGGTAGTCGTGCACGGCCTGCACGATCAGCACCGGCGGCGTCGGAACCGCGGCGCCCAGCTTGATGTGTTCGAAGACGTGCGTGACCTCCGGGGTGGACAGGATCTGCTCGAGCGGCTCGTCGAGGTAGTCGCCCATGTCCTTGCCGGCCATCCGCACGACGGCCTCCACCGTCGTCATCTTCTCCAGCGAGTCGAGCAGGGCGCGCCCCTCCTCGTTGGTGTGCTCTCGGATCACCCGGTCCAGATCCGGGTAGATGTGCGCGAGCGCGGCCACCACCAGCGCGGGAAGCCCCGACAGGAAGCTGCCGTTGAGCCGGCGGAAGGTGTTGCCCAGGTCGCCGACAGGTGAGCCCAGCACCGCCCCGACGATGTCCAGTTCGGGCGCGTAGTCGGCGCACATCTCGGCGGCCCAGGCGCTGGCCAGCCCGCCGCCGGAGTACCCCCACAGCCCGATGGGCGCCCGACGAGGACAGTCCGAGGCGCTCCGAGCTCAGCGCGGCCCGGATGCCGTCCAGGACGCGGTAGCCGGGTTCGTACGGCGCGCCCCACAGGCCGCGGAGGCCTTCGTGGTCGGGCACCGAGACGGCCCAGCCCTCGGCGACGGCGGCGGTGATCAGGAAGAGCTCGAACTGGCCGATCGCCCCCAGCGCCTTCGCCCTGCGCCGCAGCGCGTAGGACGGGAAACAGCGCGACGAGACGGCGTCGATCGCGCACTGGTACGACAGCAGCGGGCAGGGCTGCCCGGGGCGCAGGTCGGCGGGGACGATCACCGTCGTGGCGGTGGCCTCCGGCTCGCCGTTCATGTCCATGGTCCGGTAGAGCAGCTGGACGGCTTTGATGGGCTGCGGGATCAGGCCGAGGAACGCCAGCTCGACGTCGCGCGAGCGCAGCACGGTGCCGGGCTCGGCATGCTGGAAGCCCAGGGGCGGCTGGTAGAACGGGTCGTCCGAGGGCAGCAGCGGACGCACCTTGTGCTGCAGTTCCTCGTGTGGCGGCCGGGCGATCCATTCCGCGCCGTGCGTGCCTGCCAGGTTGCCGAGCTCAGCCATTGAGGCTCCCTTCGTGGCCACCCGGCATTCTCGCGCACGAACGGCAGGTAACCAAAACGTAATCGCCGCAGTGTGAGCGATTTCTCGCCGCTCCGGCCAGGTCAGAGCGCTAACTGAAGTCGAATTGCCCGCGCGTCGCCCGATGACGCGTTCTCGCCAGCCTAGCCTGGCGGCCCCGGTGGCTTGAGCGCGGCGAATTCGTCGGTCACCCGCAACGCCGCGTCGGTGAACCGATACAGCGCCGCCGGGCGTCCACCGCTGCGCCCGGACTGTGCGATGGTGCCGGTCGCCGTGATCACGCCGCGCCGGGCCAGCACTCGCTGCAGATTCGTCGCGTCGACCTGATAGCCCAGCGCGGCGCCGTAGATGTCGCGCAGCGTGGAAAGCGCGAATTCCCTTGGCGCCAAAGCGAATCCGATATTGGTGTAGGACATCTTGGCGTTCAGCCTGGCGCGGGCGTTGTCCACCATCTGGCCATGGTCGAAGGCCATCGGCGGCAGGCGAGTTCACCGGGTGCCAGCGGGTGTCCGGCGGCAGTTCGGGGCTGGCGGGGGAGGGCACCAGGCCCAGGAATGTGGACGCGATCACGCGGGTGTCCGGCACCCGGTGCGGGTCGGAGAACACCGCGAGTTGTTCCAGGTGTGCCAGCTCTTTGAGGTCGACCTTCTCGGCGAGTTGGCGCCGGACCGAGGTGATCATGTCCTCGTCGTTGCGCAGCTGCCCGCCCGGCAGCGACCACTTGCCCTGCTGCGGATCCTGGGCGCGTTGCCATAACAGCACGTTCAGCTGCGGTTTCGCCGCGCGGCGTCCCTTCGTAACCTGTTCGGTCACTGCGCGAACCTGGAACACGACCGCGAGCACTTCGTGGGCGGTGCTACCATGGGCCATGTTTTCGATTATAAGTCGAAAACCTCCTGGGCTGAAAGGAGCCGCCATGACGGTTATCAATCGCATGGACACGCTCGCCGAAGGCATGATCGCCGACATCACGAATTCACCGACCGGCTACGCGGGGGTCGCCGGTGATGAGCAGTGGGCCGCCGAGGTTCGCCGCCTGGCGAAGCTGCGCGGCGCGACCGTGCTGGCGCACAACTATCAGCTGCCCGAGATCCAGGACGTCGCCGATCACGTGGGCGACTCGCTGGCGCTGTCGCGGATCGCCGCCGAGGCGCCCGAGGACACCATCGTGTTCTGCGGGGTGCACTTCATGGCCGAGACGGCCAAGATCCTGAGCCCCGACAAGACCGTGCTGATCCCGGACCAGCGCGCCGGTTGCTCGCTGGCCGATTCCATCACCGCCGACGAACTGCGCGCCTGGAAGGACGAACACCCCGGCGCCGTCGTCGTCTCCTACGTCAACACCACGGCGGCGGTCAAGGCGCTCACCGACATCTGCTGCACCTCGTCCAACGCGGTCGAGGTCGTCGAGTCCATCGACCCGGACCGCGAGGTGTTGTTCTGCCCGGACCAGTTCCTCGGCGCCCACGTGCGCCGGATGACCGGTCGCGAGAACCTGCATGTGTGGGCGGGCGAATGCCACGTGCACGCCGGGATCAACGGCGACGAACTGAACGACCAGGCCCGCGCCAATCCCGATGCCGAGCTCTTCGTGCACCCCGAATGTGGTTGCGCCACTTCGGCGTTGTATCTCGCGGGTGAGGGCGCCTTCCCGCCGGACCGGGTGAAGATCCTGTCCACCGGCGGCATGCTGGAGGCCGCCAACCAGACCGACGCACGCAAGGTACTGGTCGCCACCGAGGTCGGCATGCTGTACCAATTGCGCCGGGCCGCACCGCAAGTCGACTTCCGCGCGGTCAACGACCGCGCCTCCTGCAAGTACATGAAGATGATCACCCCGGCGGCCCTGCTGCGCTGCCTGGTCGAGGGGGCCGACGAAGTCGATGTCGACCCCGACGTCGCAGCCGCCGGCCGGCGCAGCGTGCAGCGAATGATCGAAATCGGGCAGCCGGGCGGTGGCGAATGACCGCCGGTCCCCAGTGGACGCACAGCGCCGACGTCGTCGTCATCGGCACCGGCGTCGCGGGATTGGCCGCCGCGCTGGCCGCCCACCGCGCCGGCCGCAGCGTCGTCGTGCTGAGCAAGGCCGACCAGGCCGGCGGGGCGACCGCGACGCACTATGCGCAGGGCGGCATCGCGGTGGTGCTGCCGGACAATGACGACTCGGTGGAGGCCCACGTCGCCGACACCGTGGTCGCGGGTGCGGGCCTGTGCGATCCGCAGTCGGTCTACTCGATCGTCGCCGACGGGTACGCGGCGGTGGCCGAATTGGTCGGCGACGGAGCACGATTCGACGAATCCGCGCCCGGCAAGTGGGCGCTGACGCGCGAGGGTGGGCACTCCCGGCGCCGCATCGTGCATGCCGGCGGTGACGCCACCGGTGCGGAGGTGCAGCGCGCCCTCGACCACGCCGCACGCACGCTGGATATCCGCACCGGCCATGTGGCGCTGCGGGTCCTGCACGACGGTGCGGCCGTGACCGGCGTCCTGGTGGGCAACCCGGACGGGTACGGAATCATCAGCGCGCCTTCGGTGATCCTGGCCTCCGGCGGCCTCGGGCACCTGTACGGCGCGACCACCAACCCCGAGGGCTCCACCGGCGACGGAATCGCGCTGGGCCTGTGGGCCGGTGTCGCCGTCAGCGATCTCGAGTTCATCCAGTTCCACCCCACGATGCTGTTCGCCCCCGACGCGGCCGGCGGGCGGCGTCCGCTGGTCACCGAGGCCATCCGCGGTGAGGGTGCGAGACTGATTGACCGGCAAGGCGATTCGGTGACCGCCGGTGTTCACCCGATGGGGGATCTGGCGCCCCGCGACGTCGTCGCGGCGGCCATCGATGCCCGGCTGAAGGCCACCGGCGATCCCTGCGTCTTCCTCGATGCGCGCCACATCGGCGACTTCGCCACCCGGTTCCCGACGGTGACGGCCGCCTGCCGGGCCGCCGGCATCGATCCCGTCCGGCAACCCATTCCGGTCGTTCCCGGGGCGCATTACAGCTGCGGCGGCATCGTCACCGATGTGTACGGCCAGACCGAGCTGCCGGGGTTGTTCGCCGCGGGCGAGGTGGCGCGCACCGGACTGCACGGCGCCAACCGGCTGGCGTCCAACAGCCTGCTGGAAGGCCTGGTGGTCGGCGGGCGGGCCGGCAAGTTGGCGGCCACGCATGCGGCGACGACGGGGCGTGTGCGCGCGCGTCGCGCCCGAGCCGGTCGTCCACACCGCGCCCCAGCGCGCCGAACTGCAGCGCGCGATGAGCCGGGACGCTTCGGTGGTGCGCGACGCCGCCGGGCTGACGCCGGTTGTCCACCATGCTGTCGCAGGCGCAGTTCCGCCCGGTGTCCGGCCGCCGTGACTTCGAGGATGTCGCGCTGGCCGTCGCCGCCCGCGCGGTCACGGCCGCCGCCCTGGCCCGCACCGAGAGCCGGGGCTGCCACCATCGCCAGGAGTATCCGCAGACCGCGTCCGAGCTCGGGCGCAGCAACGTGCTGCGCCTGGCCGACGACCAGAGCGCGGTGCTGGTGGAGGCGTTGGCGGCGGTCGTATGACCACGATGTCCGACTGTGAACTGACCGCCGCGCGCGAAACCATCAAGCGCGGGCTGGCGGAGGACCTGCGTTACGGACCCGACATCACCACCCTGGCGACGGTGCCCGCCGAGGCCGTGGCGACCGCGTCCATGGTGCCCCGCGAGCCCGGCGTGATCGCCGGCATCGACATCGCGTTGCTGGTGCTCGACGAGGTGCTCGGCGCCCACGGCTACGAGGTGGTCGACCGCGTCGAGGACGGGGCCCACCTGCAGCCGGGTGAGTCGGTGCTGACGCTGCGAGCCGAAACCCGCGGCCTGCTCACCGCCGAGCGGACCATGCTGAACCTGATCTGCCACCTGTCCGGGATCGCGACCGCGACGGCGCACTGGGTGGCCGCCGTGCACGGCACCAAGGCCAAGGTGCGCGACACCCGCAAAACGCTGCCCGGCCTGCGGCGTCTTGCAGAAGTACGCGGTCCGGGTCGGCGGCGGCGTCAACCACCGGCTCGGGCTCGGTGACGCCACCCTGATCAAGGACAATCACGTGGTGGCCGCGGGATCGGTGGTCGACGCGCTGCGGGCCGTGCGCGACGCGGCGCCGGATCTGCCGTGCGAGGTGGAAGTGGATTCACTCGAGCAGCTGGATGAGGTGCTGCCCGAGAAGCCCGAGCTGGTCCTGCTGGACAACTTCCCGGTGTGGCAGACACAGATGGCCGTGCAGCGCCGGGACGCGCGCGCACCCGCCGTGCTGCTCGAATCCTCGGGCGGGCTCAGCCTGGAGAACGCGGCCGCCTACGCCGCGACCGGGGTCGACTACCTGGCCGTCGGCGCGCTGACCCATTCGGTGCGGGTGCTCGACATCGGGTTGGACATGTAGTTGGCGCTTCGTACGCCGGTTTCCTGCTTCGCTTTCCTATTTCGTTGCGTTTCGTTGCGCGGGTCCGAACGGTCGAGTGTGAATCCTGGGCGTCGAGGGTGAATCCTGGGCGGGTTTCGCCGGGCTTTCAATTTGTTGCAACAGTGGTTTCTGTGGCGTACTTAGTAGGGTTGAGCGTTGTGGTTTCCCATCAATCGTTTTCGGTCGTCCTTGAGTTCGGCGCACTTCGCAGTAGTCCGCGAGTGCACGGAAGTCTGTGCCTTTGGTTTGCGCGCGCCATTGGTGTTCTCGTGCTGCCGCGCTGCCAGGGTGAGTGTGGTCGCAGAGTAGATGTCGATGCCGGTATCGGCTGATGCGCTTTGCGCCAGCTCCCTGCCCTGGTCCCAGGTCACCGATCGCGCAACTTCGGCAGGTCTGTTCTGGTGTCATTGCTTCGGCCACTCGCCGTGCCTTGCGTGGCGCTGCACTCCTGTGCTGCGTTCTCCGCGTCCGTCTGGTTTCCCGTTCTTGCCCGTCGTCGCCTTCCCTGCCCGCCCGCGCGTCGCCCCTCTGCCGCTCACTGTTTCCTCCCGCGTCTCCCCCCTCGCTGCCTGCGCTGCGCGTGCTTACGTGCCCCGCCCTGCGCCGCGGTGGTTCTCCCGCAGTTCCCCGCGTCCTTGCACTGGCGCTTTGTGTTCTCTCACCTGCTCTCCGCGTCTGTCTTCCTCCGCGTCTGTCCGCTGTTTCTCCCCCTCCTCCCCCCCCGGCGCGCAGCTTGCCTCTCCGGCCCCGCTGCTCACGCGCAGTTGCTCCGCGCCTCCTTTCCCTCCCCCCCCCCCCCCTCCGCTGCCCCTCCCGCGCTTCCCTTTCCTCTCTCCTTCTCCCCCTCCCCCCCCTGCTCCTCCTCTCTCCTCTTCTTTCCTCTCGCTCCCCCCCTCCCCTCTTCCTTTCCCCTCCCCTCTCCTCCCCCCCCTCCCCCTCCCCCCCCCCCCTCCCCTCCCCTCTCGTTCTCCTTCCCGGCGTGTCGCCGCCCTGGCCGCACACTCAACGCCACCAGCGCACACTCAACGCCACCAGCGCCCCGACGCCCCAAGCGTGCGGGCTCAGGCGATGTCGGCGACGAAAACCCCGATGCGGCGCAGCTGCATACGTGCCATCCGCGGCAGGCCTTGAACGTCGGGGCCGTCGGAGCCGGCGGGCAGGATCCGCGGGTTGATCAGGTGCACCGTCCGGTTGCGGCTGAATTGGACGTCCGCCTCGCCGGCCGCCAGCACGTTCTTCACCCAGTTCGTCTTGCCGTGACCCAACGCGATCGCCAGCACATTGCCCTTGCGGTAGGGCGTGATGATGGTCTCGTACTCCTTGCCGGAGGTGCGACCGCGATGCTTGATCGTCGCGGTCCCGGGCAGAAAGCGGGCAATCGGCTTGACCGCCGGGTTGAAGTATTTGATCTGGAACCGCTCGAACCAGGGCGGGAACATCATCGGGATGCCCGGGGCATTGTTGGGGTGATCCTTGGCGGACATGGCGGCTCCCTGGGTCGGCTCTTCTTTAAGCGCGGGGTATGGCCTCGATACCGGCACTGTACCGGTCGGATATTGACTTGAGATCCTCTGGGACAATGGACACCGTGAGCACCACCCAACCGTCGCCGATGGCCCGTATCGACCTGCGGGGCGCGGAGTTGACGGCTGCCCGATTGCGGGCCGCGCTGCCCCGCGGCGGCGCCGACGTGGAGGCGGTGCTGCCGAAGGTCCGGCCCATCGTGCAGGCCGTCGCCGAGCGCGGCGCGCAGGCCGCCCTCGAGTTCGGCGCCACGTTCGACGGGGTCCGGCCCCCGGCCGTCCGGGTGCCCGACGCCGCGCTCGAGAAGGCCCTGGCCGAACTGGACGCGGGTGTGGCCGACGCGCTGCGGGTGATGATCGAACGCACCCGCGCCGTACACGCCGACCAGCGTCGCACCGACGTCACGACCACCCTGGGCCCGGGCGCGACGGTCACCGAGCGGTGGGTCCCGGTCGACCGGGTGGGCCTCTACGTGCCCGGCGGCAACGCCGTCTACCCCTCCAGCGTGGTGATGAACGTCGTGCCGGCCCAGGCCGCCGGTGTCGCCTCGCTGGTGGTGGCCAGCCCGCCGCAGGCGCAATTCGACGGCCTGCCGCACCCGACCATCCTGGCCGCCGCCCGGCTGCTGGGCGTCGACGAGGTGTGGGCCGTCGGCGGGGCTCAGGCGGTGGCGCTGCTGGCCTACGGCGGCACCGACCTCGACGGCACCGAGCTGTCGCCCGTCGACATGATCACCGGGCCCGGCAACATCTACGTGACCGCCGCCAAGCGGCTGTGCCGGTCGCGGGTCGGGATCGACGCCGAAGCCGGCCCGACGGAGATCGCGATCCTGGCCGACCACACCGCCGCCCCGGCGCTCGTGGCCGCCGACCTGATCAGTCAGGCCGAGCACGACGAGATGGCGGGCAGCGTGCTGGTCACCCCCAGCGCGGACTTGGCCGCCGCCACCGAGGCCGAGCTGGCCGCCCAGCTGCAGACGACAGTGCACCGCGAACGGGTGACGGCCGCACTGGGTGGACGCCAGTCGGCGATCATCCTGGTCGACGACCTGGACGCCGGTGTCACCGTCGTCAACGCCTACGCCGCCGAACACTTGGAGATCCAGACCGTCGACGCGGCGGCCGTGGCGGGCCGAATACGTTCGGCCGGAGCCATTTTCGTCGGGCCGTACGCGCCGGTCAGCCTCGGTGACTACTGCGCGGGATCCAACCACGTGCTGCCCACCGCCGGCAGCGCCCGGCACTCCAGCGGCCTGTCCGTGCAGACCTTCCTGCGCGGCATCCACGTCGTCGACTACACCGAGGCGGCCCTGAAAGACGTGTCCGGGCATGTGATCGCGCTGGCCGAGGCCGAAGATTTGCCGTCACACGGCGAAGCGGTGCGGCGGAGGTTCGAGCGATGACGACCAAGCGGCCCACACTGGATGACTTGCCGCTGCGCGAGGATCTGCGCGGCAAATCGCCCTACGGGGCACCGCAATTGGCGGTCCCGGTGCGGCTGAACACCAACGAGAACCCCCACCCGCCCAGCAGGGCGCTGGTGGACGACGTGGTGCGGTCGGTGGGCGAGGCCGCGACCGACCTGCACCGCTATCCCGACCGCGACGCGGTGGCCCTGCGGACCGACCTGGCCGCCTACCTGACCGCCCAGACCGGCGTCCAGCTCGGACTCGAAAACCTCTGGGCGGCAAACGGTTCCAACGAGATCCTGCAGCAGCTGCTGCAGGCGTTCGGCGGCCCGGGGCGCACCGCGATCGGGTTCGTCCCGTCCTACTCGATGCACCCGATCATCGCCGACGGGACCCGCACCGAATGGCTGCACGCCGCCCGCGCCGACGACTTCGGCCTGGACGTCGATACCGCCGTAGCCGCCATCACCGACCGCCGGCCCGATGTGGTGTTCGTCGCCAGCCCGAACAACCCGTCAGGGCAGAGCGTTTCGCTGCCGGACCTGCGGCGGCTGCTCGACGAGGTGCCCGGCATCCTGATCGTCGATGAGGCCTACGGCGAATTCTCTTCCCAGCCCAGCGCGGTCGAGCTGATAGGGGAGTATCCGACCAAGCTCATCGTCTCGCGCACCATGAGCAAGGCGTTCGCCTTCGCCGGTGGCCGGCTGGGCTACCTGATCGCCACCCCGGCGGTGATCGACGCGATGCTGCTGGTGCGGTTGCCGTATCACCTGTCCTCGATCACCCAGGCCGCCGCCCGCGCCGCGCTGCGGCACGCCGATGACACGCTGGGCAGCGTGGCCACGCTGATCTCCGAACGCGAACGCGTCGGCGCAGCATTGACCGCCTTGGGTTTTCGGGTGATTCCCAGCGACGCGAACTTCGTCCTGTTCGGCGAATTCTCCGACGCTCCGGCGACCTGGCAGCGGTATCTGGACGCCGGCGTGTTGATCCGCGACGTCGGAATCCCCGGTTACCTGCGCGCCACAACCGGACTGGCCGAGGAGAACGACGCCTTCCTGCGCGCCAGCGCCCAGATCGCCGCCACCGAACTGGCGCCAGTTACCCCCAGCCCCGTAGGAGCACCGTGACAGCGACCGCCACCCGCCGTGCGCGCATCGAGCGCCGCACGAAGGAATCCGACATCGTCATCGAACTCGACCTCGACGGCACCGGGCAGGTCGACATCGACACCGGCGTGCCGTTCTACGACCACATGCTCACGGCCCTGGGCAGTCACGCCAGTTTCGACCTGACCGTTCGCACCAAGGGCGATGTCGAGATCGAGGGACACCACACCATCGAGGACACCGCGATCGTGCTGGGTCAGGCGCTCGGCCAGGCCCTGGGCGACAAACGGGGCATCCGCCGGTTCGGCGACGCCTTCATCCCGATGGACGAAACGCTGGCCCACGCGGCGGTCGATGTGTCCGGACGGCCCTACTGTGTGCACAGCGGGGAACCGGATCATCTGCAGCACACCACCATTGCCGGCAACTCGGTGCCCTATCACACCGTCATCAACCGGCACGTGTTCGAATCGCTGGCCATGAACGCGCGCATCGCGCTGCACGTGCGCGTCCTGTACGGGCGCGACCCGCACCACATCACCGAAGCGCAGTACAAGGCGGTTGCGCGGGCGCTGCGCCAGGCGGTCGAGTCCGACCCTCGGGTCTCGGACGTGCCGTCCACCAAAGGGGTTCTGTGACAGCGAAATCCGTCGTCGTCCTGGATTACGGCTCGGGCAACCTGCGGTCGGCTCAGCGTGCGCTCGAGCGGGTCGGTGCGTCGGTCGAGGTGACCGGCGACGCCGATGCCGCGGCCGCCGCCGACGGCCTGGTGGTGCCCGGCGTCGGTGCCTACGAGGCCTGCATGAGCGGGCTGCGCCACGTCGGCGGTGACCGCATCATCGCCGAGCGGGTCGCCGCCGGGCGCCCGGTGCTGGGTGTGTGTGTCGGGATGCAGATCCTGTTCGCCCGCGGCGTCGAATTCAGCGTGGAGACCGAGGGCTGCGCTCAATGGCCGGGATATGTCACGCGGCTGCAGGCGCCGGTCATTCCGCACATGGGCTGGAACGTGGTCGAATCCGGGCCCGGCACTGTCCTGTTCAAGGGACTCGACGCCGACACCCGGTTCTACTTCGTGCATTCCTATGCCGCGCAGCAGTGGGAAGGTTCGCCCGACGCGGTGCTGACATGGGCCACCCATGAAGGCGCCGTTCCTGGCGGCGGTCGAGGACGGGCCGTTGTCCGCCACCCAGTTTCACCCGGAGAAGAGCGGGGATGCCGGCGCGGCCGTGTTGAGCAATTGGGTCCAGGACTTGTGACGGGCCTCGCCGAAGCGCTTTCTGGCAAGCAACAGCCGCCGACGCACATCCGTTGCGGTCTCGGCACACAGGAGGGAATGTGTTGATCTTGTTGCCCGCCGTCGACGTGGTCGACGGCCGCGCCGTGCGTCTGGTGCAGGGCAAGGCGGGCAGTGAAACCGAATACGGCTCAGCGCTGGACGCCGCGCTGACCTGGCAGCGCGATGGCGCCGACTGGATCCATCTGGTCGACCTGGACGCGGCGTTCGGGCGCGGCTCCAACCGCGAACTGCTGGCCGAGGTGGTCGGCAAGCTCGACGTGCAGGTGGAGCTGTCCGGCGGTATCCGCGACGACGATTCGCTGGCCGCCGCCCTGGCCACCGGCTGCGCCCGGGTGAACCTGGGCACGGCGGCCCTCGAGAACCCGCAGTGGTGCGCCCGGGCGATCAGCGAACACGGCGACAAGGTCGCCGTGGGTCTGGACGTGCAGATCGTCGACGGCGAGCACCGGCTGCGTGGGCGCGGCTGGGAAACCGACGGGGGCGACCTGTGGGAAGTGTTGGAACGCCTTGACGGGCAAGGGTGTTCGCGGTTCGTGGTCACCGACGTGACCAAGGACGGCACGCTGGGCGGTCCCAATCTGGACCTGTTGGCGTCCGTCGCCGAACGCACCGACGCCCCGGTCATCGCCTCCGGGGGCGTCTCCAGCCTCGACGACCTGCGCGCGATCGCCACCCTCACCGGCCGCGGGGTGGAGGGCGCCATCGTGGGCAAGGCCCTCTACGCGGGGCGGTTCACCTTGCCGCAGGCGCTGGCCGCGGTGGCGGGGTAGCACCGGCATGGACGTGCACACGTTGGTGGCGCAGGCGTCGGCGATCCTCGACGACGCGGTCGAACCGTTCCTTGCCGGTCACCGCGCCGACTCCGCGGTCCGCAAGAAGGGCAACGACTTTGCCACCGACGTCGACCTCGCGATCGAGCGGCAGGTGGTCGCCGCGCTCGTCGAGGCCACCGGGATCGGCGTGCACGGCGAGGAATTCGGCGGTTCGGCCGTCGACTCGCCCTGGGTGTGGGTTTTGGATCCCGTCGACGGCACCTTCAACTACGCGGCCGGATCACCGATGGCGGGCATCCTGCTCGGCCTGCTGCACGATGGCGACCCGATGGCCGGGCTGACCTGGCTGCCGTTCATGGATCAGCGCTACACGGCGGTGGCGGGTGGCCCGTTGCGCAAGAACGGGGTGCCGCAGCCGCCGTTGACCTCCATTGATCTGGCCGACGCACTGGTCGGCGCCGGGTCGTTCAGCGCGGACGCGCGCGGCCGGTTCCCGGGACGGTACCGAATCGCGCTGCTGGAGAACCTCAGCCGGGTCTCGTCGCGACTGCGCATGCACGGCTCCACCGGCCTGGACCTCGCGTTTGTCGCCGACGGAATACTGGTGCGGCAATAAGTTTCGGCGGCCATGTGTGGGATCACGCCGCCGGGGTCGCGCTGGTGCGAGCCGCTGGGGGCGTCGTCACCGACCTGGCCGGGCAGCAGTGGACACCCTCGTCGGATTCCGCCTTGGCGGCCAGCCCCGGTGCCCACGCCGAGATCCTCGAAATCCTGCGGGCCACTGGCCGGCCGGAGGACTACTGACATGCCACCGAGTCCGCACGGCCTGGCGGTGCGAGTGATCCCGTGCCTCGATGTCGACGGTGGCCGCGTGGTCAAGGGGGTCAACTTCGAAAACCTCCGGGACGCGGGCGATCCCGTGGAATTGGCGTCCGCCTATGACGCCGAAGGCGCCGACGAGCTCACCTTTCTCGACGTGACGGCGTCGTCATCGGGACGGGCGACGATGCTCGATGTGGTGCGCCGCACGGCCGAGCAGGTCTTCATCCCGCTGACCGTGGGCGGCGGGGTGCGCACCGTGGCCGACGTCGACGTGTTGCTGCGTGCGGGAGCCGACAAGGTTTCGATCAACACCGCCGCGATCGCCAGGCCGGAGCTGCTGGCGGAGATGGCGCGGCAGTTCGGTTCCCAGTGCATCGTGCTGTCCGTCGATGCCCGCACGGTGCCCCCGGGCGCGATGCCGACACCGTCGGGCTGGGAGGTCACCACGCATGGCGGGCGGCGCGGCACCGGGCTCGACGCGGTCGAGTGGGCTTCGCGCGGAGCCGATCTGGGGGTCGGTGAGATCTTGCTGAACTCGATGGACGCCGACGGCACCAAGGCAGGGTTCGACCTGGAGATGCTGCAGGCGGTGCGTTCGGCGGTCACGGTGCCGGTCATCGCCAGCGGTGGCGCCGGGGCGGCCGAACACTTCGCGCCGGCGATCGCGGCGGGCGCCGATGCGGTGTTGGCGGCCAGCGTGTTCCACTTCCGGGAGCTGACCATCGGACAGGTGAAGGCAGCGATGGCCGCAGAAGGGATCACCGTGCGATGACGCTCGACCCGCAGATCGCCGCGCGGCTGAAACGCAACGCCGACGGCCTGTTCGCCGCAGTCGTGCAGGAGCGCGGCAGCCAAGACGTGCTGATGGTCGCCTGGATGGACGATGCGGCGCTGGCCAGGACCCTGGAAACCCGTGAGGCGACCTATTATTCGCGCTCGCGCGGCCAGCAGTGGATCAAGGGGGCGACGTCCGGTCACACCCAGTACGTCCACGAGGTGCGCCTGGACTGCGACGGCGACACCGTGCTCCTGACGGTCGACCAGGTCGGCGGGGCATGCCATACCGGCGACCACAGCTGCTTCGACGCCGACGTGCTGCTGGCGCCCGAGCGCTGACCCGATGAACTAGCTCGGCATCGCGTTGAG
>CAWKJQ010000027.1:0-207950 GCA_963849935.1 uncultured Actinomycetota bacterium | reverse complement strand
GGCTACAGGCAAAGTACGGGCCCAACGAGTTACGTCTCGCGGCACCCGCTGATCAGCCTGGGGCTGATCACCCTGGTGATCGGCTTCATCTTCGATGCGTTCCTGGAGATCATGCTCGATCCACTGGGGCATGTACATCTACTCGCAGGTGATTCCGTGGGGATCGGTGTTCACCGGCACGACCTTCCAGTTCCCGCTGATCTGGGAGTCGTTCTCGGTGACGCTTCGTGATGGTGCCCGCGGCGATCCTCTGCTACCGCGACGACACCGGCAATCGGTGGCGGAGAAACTGGCCGCGAAAGCGAAGATTTTCCCGCCGCGTCCGGTGCTCGGCACGTTCCTGGTGATGTTCGCCATCATCAACGTGTCCTACTTCGCCTACGGGGCTGGTTCGCCGCCATCAAGGCCAGTGATGCCGCGACCTCGGTGGCCTGCCCGTGGCCCTACCCGGAGGCCAAAGTCTATGACCCGCAAGGCGTTTACGAGAAGGCGGGCGCCCAGGGTCCGTCTCGGTCGGGATCTGGTCGACGTGGGCGAGCGGGCAACCCAACGGCCGACCCCACGTCGAGCCGCCGCCGCCCGGTCAAGGCGCCTGTGCAACCCCGAGCAAGAATGGCTGAGCCGCGCACCGTCGTCATCACCGGCGCGTCCCGCGGACTGGGTTTCGCCTCGGCCGTGCGGCTGTATCGCGAGGGGTGGCGCGTGGTCGCGGCCATGCGCACGCCCGACCGCGGGATGCCGCTGCTGCGCCAGGCTGACGGGGCGCCGCTGCCGACGACGATCGGCTGATCGGCGTGCAGCTCGACCTGACCGATACCGCGTCGATCGCCGCGGCGGCCAAGGCAATCGAAGAAGCCGTCGGCACACCCTAGCGCTGGTGCACAACGCGGGTATCTCCGCCGCCGGATGGTCGAGGAGACCGATATGGCGCTGTGGCAGAAGCATGTTCGCCACCAGCGTCCTGGGCCCCGTCGCGCTCACCCAGGCTCTGCTGCCGTCGATGCGGGCGGCGGGCGAGGGACGCATCGTGCTGGTTCCAGCGCGGCCGGGGTGCGCGGTCAGCCGGGCACCGCGCCGTACTCGGCGGCCAAGGGGGCGTTGGAGCGGTGGGGTGAGTCGATGGCGTGCGAGATCGCGCCGTTCGGTCTCGGTGTCACCGTTCTGGTGGCCGGCACGTATGACACCGAGATCATCACCGACGCGGGCACCACCGATGACCGCAATTTCGACGGCCCGTACGCGCGGCTGCACGACACCATGAACACCCGCGGGCGATTCGCGATCAGTTTCGCCAGGCCGCCCGAGCGGTTCACCGACGGCCTGCTCAAGGCGCTGGATGACCAGGGCGCGTTCCGCCGCCGCGGCGTGGGCCCGGATGCCTCAATGCTGTTGGCGTCCAACAGGATTCTGCCGTCCTCGGGCATGCACCACATGTCGCGGATCGTGCTGGGCATACCCAGACAGGGGTCGATGCGGGACGGCGCGTGGCCGTTGACCGCGGCCAAAAGGCGATGGTGCTTCGTCGCGCGTGTTCTGCCGCAGCCGGTGTTGCAGCGCTTGGCCGCGGTGGCGGCGCGGTTCACGCGCCGAAAACGCGGCACGAAGGGGATTGAAGGGGTAGTAATGGGACAGCTTTTTGACGATCTAGAGGATTTCGGCTCTTCGACGACGCGATCTCCGGCGACGTGCGCGACCCGTACACCGAATTGGCGCGGCTGCGCCGCGAGGAACCGGTCCAGCGACTCGAGACATCGGGCGCGCTTCCGCACGAGGAATCGCTGCCGATGTTCATCGTGTACCGCCACGAGGATATCCAGCAGATGCTGCGCGACAACGAGACGTTCTCGTCGTCGGCCGTCATCGCGGCGTTCGGCCCGGTGCTGGGTGAAGGCGTGATGCTCGGCATGGACGAGCCGATCCACGGCCGGCTGCGTTCGTTGGTATCGAAGGCGTTCTCGCAGAAGTCTTTGGCGCGCTGGGAAGACGAGTTGGTCGGCCGCGTGGCAAACAGCCTGATCGACAAGTTCGCGCCCAACGGCAAGGCGGACCTGGTGAAGGAGTTCACCTTCGACTATCCGAGCCAGATCATCGCGGGTCTGTTGGGCTTGCCGGAGAAGGACTACCCGCAGTTCCAGCGGTGGTCGATTTCGCTGCTGAGCTGGCTGATGAACCCGGAACGCGGGCTTGCGGCCTCGGCTGCGCTGTGCGACTACTTCGCCCCGATACTCGAGGCCCGCCGCGCCGAGCCGAAGGACGATCTGATCAGCGCGCTCGCCGCGGCCGAGATCGACGGGGAGAAGCTCGCGGACGAGGAGATCTTCTCGTTCCTGCGGCTGCTGCTGCCCGCCGGCGTCGAGACGACCTACCGGGCGCTGGGCAGCCTGCTCTTGGCGCTGCTGTCCGATCCCGACGCAGCTGGACGCCATCCGCGCCGACCGCTCGCTGCTGCCGCAGGCGATCGAGGAGGGCGTGCGGTGGGAACCGCCGCTGCTGACCATCACCCGGGTGGCGACCCGCGACACCGAACTCGGCGGCGTGGCGATCCCGGCCGGGGCGACGGTGATGCCGATGCTGGGTTCGGCGAACCGGCAAGAAGATCGCTATCCCGACCCGGACACGTTCGACATCCACCGGCAGGCCAAGGCCAATCTGGGCTGGGGGCACGGCGTGCACGTCTGCCTCGGCATGCACCTGGCGCGGCTCGAGATGCGCACCGCCATCAACCTTCTGCTCGACCGGCTGCCGAACCTTCGGCTGGACCCCGACGGGGACGACCCGCACATCCGCGGCCAGGTGTTCCGGTCGCCGACGTCGGTTCCGGTGCTGTTCGACCCCCAGTGAACCCGCCCGGAACAGGCTGCACTTGCCAATCGGCTAGTTTCCAGTAAGGCTCCCCGTAGGGTAACCAGCGCTCTGCGGGACGCCCCGTCTAACGAGTCAAAAGAGAGTGACAGATATGACTGAGGCTGTAAAGGTCCGCTTCGAGCCGAAGATGATGATCGACGGCAAGCTCGTCGACGGCCAGGCCGGCACCTTCACCAACATCAACCCGGCGACCGAGGAGTCGCTCGGCGAGGTCGCCGACGCCTCGAAGGAGGACATGCACCGGGCCATCGACGCCGCCCGGCGCGCCTTCGACGAGACCGACTGGTCGACCAACAAGGAGCTGCGCAAGCGCTGCCTGTTGCAGCTGCACGACGCGATCGAGTCCGAGATCGACGAGCTGCGCGAGGAGCTCATCCTCGAGGTCGGCTCGCCCCGGGCCATCACGTTCGGCCCCCAGCTCGACGCCCCACTGGAAGACGGGCTGAAGTACCCCGCCCGGCTGATCGACGAGTACGCCTGGGAGACCGACCTGGGCGACAGGGTCATCAGCCTCACCGGCGCGCTCACCACCCGCAAAGTCTGGCGGGAGCCGGTGGGCGTGGTCGGCGCGATCGTGCCGTGGAACTTCCCGTTCGAGGTCACCCTCAACAAGCTCGGCCAGGCGCTGGGCACCGGCAACACCGTCGTGCTCAAGCCGGCGCCCAACACGCCGTTCAACGCGACCCGGCTGGGCCGGCTGATCGCCGAAAAGACCGACATCCCCGCCGGCGTCGTCAACGTCGTCACCGCGTCGGACCACTTTGTGGGCGAGGAGCTCACGCTGTCGCCGAAGGTCGACCTGATCTCGTTCACCGGCTCGACGGTGGTCGGCAAGCGGATCATGGAAAAGGGCGCGGCGACCATGAAGCGGCTGTTCCTCGAACTCGGCGGCAAGTCGGCCACCATCGTGTTGGAGGACGCCGACTTCGGGATGGCGTGCATGATCGGCATCGCGCCGTGCATGCACGCCGGTCAGGGTTGCGCCAACCCGACCCGGATGCTGCTGCCGCGCTCCCGCTACGACGAGGGCGTGGCGATCCTCAAGAGCATCTACGAGAACGTCACGTGCGGCGACCCGCAGGACCCCGGAACGCTGTGCGGGCCGGTGATTTCGCAACGGCAGTTCGACCGCGTGACGGGCTACATCGAGAAGGGCGTCGAAGAGGGTGCCACGGCGCTGGTCGGCGGCCCCGGCGCGGAAACCGGTTTCGACAAGGGATACTTCATCCGGCCAACGCTTTTCACCGACGTCGACAACAAGATGACGATCGCGCAGGAGGAGATCTTCGGCCCGGTGCTCTCGGTCATCCCGTTCGACGACGAGGAGGACGCGATCCGGATCGCCAACGACAGCGTGTACGGGTTGGCCGGCAACGTGATTGCCGGTTCGCTCGAGCATTCGCTGGCGGTGGCCCGCCGAATCAAGGCCGGCTTCATGGGCGTCAACGGCGGCGCCCCGTACGGCGCCGACACACCGTTCGGCGGATACAAGGAAAGCGGTGTGGGGCGCCAGAACGGTGTGGCCGGATTCGACCAGTACACCGAGATCAAGTCGGTCGGATACCCTGCCGGGTAAATCGTCTTTCAACGGGATTGCCGTCATGGTCGTGGTTCGGGCTTAGTCGCGGCCGTGGCGGCGATCTCGTTGCGGTAACGCCGATGCGCGTGGACCGCGAATTTGTGTTCGCCGCCGTCGCCGACGAGCGGCGTGGCATCGCAAGTCTGCTGGACGGCTTGGACGACGCACAATTGGCGACGCCGAGCCTGTGCGCGGGCTGGGATGTCAAGACAGTGGCCGCTCATGCGGTCAGCACCGCAACGGATGGCACCCCCACGTTCCTGCGGCTCGCGCTGCGCCGTAGGAGCATGGCTCGCGCGATCGATGAGTTGGCGCGCCACCGTGCGCGAATTGCCGGCCGCCGAGATCGTTGCCAGTTTGCGCCGATGCGCGGATCGCCGGATCGACCCGCCGCTGTTCGGGCCCCTGGACCCACTGGCGGATGTTCTGGTGCACGCCGGCGACATCAGGATCCCGCTTGGACTGCCGTTCCACCCGATCCGCAGCTGGCAGCATTGGCCATGGACTTCCTGACCGGTCCGTGGCCGTTTGGCTTTCGTCCCGCTGGGCCGATTGCGCGGAATCAGTCTGCGCGCCGATGATATTGGCCGGGTATGGGGGAGTGGCGCAGAAATTCGCGGACCGGTGGCCGCGCTGATGATGGCTGTCGCCGGCCGCACCGCGCTGCTGCAATGCTCGACGGGCCGGGCCTGCCGCGGCTCGTCCAGCGATTGTCCGGCTAGTCCCCATTGACTTCATCCCGTCTAACTTGACCAAATATTTGTTCAGGCCTAGATTGGCAGGAGAGGGTGCGTCGCCGGGGTTGACGTTGGTGGGGCGGCCACCTGGATGCCTAGGAGTCCTGTTGAACGATTTCGAATCGGTCGATTTCTTCACCGACCTGTCCCTGATCCCCGACCCGTACCCCTATTTCGACCACCTGCGCGCGCGTTGCCCGGTGCTGGCGCAACCCGACCAGGGCGTCATGGCCATGACGGGACACTACGAAGCGCTCGCGGTCTACAAAGATCCGGCGTTCTCGTCGTGCGTCTCGGTCGCCGGCCCGTTTTCCGGCATTGCCGTTCGAGCCCGAGGGCGACGACATCGGCCACTTGATCGAGCAGCATCGCTCGCAGATCCCGATGAGCGAACACATCGTCACGCAAGACCCACCGGAGCACGCTCGGACGCGGGGTCTGCTCAGCCGCCTGCTGACACCCAAGCGGCTCAAGGAAAATGAAGACTTCATGTGGCGACTCGCCGACCAGCAGCTCGACGAGTTCGTGTCCCGCGGCCGTTGTGAGTTCCTGGACGAGTACGCGAGACCCTTCTCCGGGTTGGTGATCGCCGACCTGCTGGGAGTTCCGGTCGAAGACCACGAAGAGTTTCGGGACGTGTTTTCCGGCAAGTTCGTCGGCGGGATCGAGGACGACTCGGTGACCCGCGCGCACAATCCGCTGGAATACCTCGACGAAAAGTTCACCACCCACATCACCGAACGCCGCCGAGAACCACGCGAAGACGTGCTGACCGAGCTGGCTCAGGCGAAGTATCCCGACGGCTCGACGCCGGAAGTCATCGACGTGGTCCGGCTCGCCACGTTCCTGTTCGCGGCCGGCCAGGAAACCACCACCAAGCTGCTCAGCTTCGGGATCCGCGCTGCTCGCCGAAAACCCGGACTTGCAAACGCTGCTCCGCGAAGACCGTAGCCGGATACCGAATTTCATCGAGGAGACGCTGCGCATGGAAAGCCCGGTCAAGTGCCACTTCCGGATGGCGCGCACGTCGACCTCGATCGGTGACATCGACATCCCGGCGGGCAGCACGGTAATGCTGCTGCCCGGTGCGAGCAACCGGGACGCGCGAAAATTCGAGCGAGCCCGACGAGTTTCGCATCGACCGCCCGAATGTCCGCGAACATGTGGCCTTCGGTCGCGGCAATCATTCCTGCCCGGGCGCACCGCTGGCCCGCGCCGAGGGGCGAATCTCGCTGAACCGCATACTCGACCGGATGGCGGACATCGCCATTGCGGAGGCCGAGCACGGTCCGTCGGACGCCCGTCGCTACACCTACGACCCGACCTGGCAGATGCGAGGTCTCACCGAGTTGCACCTCGACTTCACCCCGATCCCGTGAGCGCCCACGATTTCGGCGAGTGGGATCCCGGCTTCACCGAGCGCTTGGTCACCGCAGCAGAACCGCTGGCACGGCGCTGGTTTCGCTTCGAAGTGCGTGGGCTGGAATCGATGCCGCCCGATGGCGGTGCCCTGATCGTCGGCAACCACTCGGGCGGCATGCTCGACGCCCGATGTGCTGATCTTCGCCGCGGCGTTCTACGGCAGGTTTGGCTATGAGCGTCCGCTGTACACCCTCGGCCACGACGGGATGTTCGTGGGGCCGATGTCGGGATGGCTGGCCCGCGTCGGCCTCATTCGCGCCACCGCGAAAAACACCGCGCGGGCCCTGCGGTCCGGTGGTGTGGTGCTGGTGTTTCCGGGCGGGATCTACGACGCCTACCGACCGACGCGTGGCGGAGAACGTCATCGATTTCAACGGCCGGACCGGATACGTCAGGGCCGCGATCGATGCGCATGTGCCGATCGTGCCGGTGGTGTCGATCGGCGGGCAGGAAAGCCAGTTGTTCCTCACGCGCGGCACATGGCTGGCGAAGCGCCTTGGCCTGTCGCGCTGGCGATCCGACATTCTGCCGATCACCGTCGGTTTTCCGTTCGGGCTGAGCATGATCATGCCGCCCAATCTGCCGCTGCCGACGAAGATCGTCAGCGAGGTCTTGGAACCGATCGACATCGTCACCCGATTCGGCGACACGCCTGCCGCCGCCGACGTCGACGCGCACGTCCGCGCGGCGATGCAGAAGGCCCTGGACGGGCTGGCCCGCGAGCGGCGCTTCCCTGTTCTGGGGTAGGGCCGGTTCGACCGGAACTGTGCTAGCCCATCGACTTGACAGCGGCGGGCGGCATCGCGTTCTGCACGACGGCCACGTCGGCGGAAAAGCCTGCAGCAGTGCGGATTTCGCAGAATGCGCTGACCATGGCGTCAGTGAGTTCATGGGTGTCGCCGAGGGTGCGGTCGTCGGCGATCACCGATATGTTGAGCTGATCGACGTAGCTCCACACGGTGATGTTGATGCCGCAGGCGGTGATCAGCGGACCGGCTGAATAGATCTCGCTGACCGGGGCGCCGGCGAACCGGCCGCGCTCACGCGGCCCCATGCACGTTGGAGATCGGGATGTTGAACAGCCTGTTTCTGGTGTTCCGCCGGGCCAGCCATCTGAACGCGAGAGGGGCCGCGGCGCCCGGCAGGTAGCTGATCAATCTGCCATACAGCTCGGGGCCGAACAGCTCATTGTTCTCCTTGGCGATTGCGGTACTCATCGTCGTCAGCCGCACCCGCTCCAGCGGATCGCCGATATGCGTCGGCAGCGACACCGCCATGCCGCCAAGCTCGTTACCGCTGATCCGTTGTGGCGACCTGTCCGTCGTGGCCGGGACCGAAGCGACCAGGGGTTGATCCGCGCCGCCGTCATAGCGTAAGAGCAGCTCGCGCAACGCTCCCGCGGCGATTGCCATCACCATGTCGTTGATGGTGATCTGCAGATGTTTACCCGTCTCTTTGACCTGAGCCAGCGACAGGGTCGCGGTGGCGAAAGTCCTTGCCGCAGACACCTTGTGGTTGATGAATGTCGGTGGCGCGTGCAACATACGGGCAAGATCTGGCTGTCTACCGCGCTGCCGGGCGCGCCGCCGCAACCGTCGCGCCCCGGCGAGCGCCTCGGCTATCACTCCGGGTAACGCGGCGGCCTGCCGGGCGTGATCCTCTGCGGCGGCGCGCAGCAGCTCCGCCGTCGAGGGCGGAGCACACGTTGTGTCATTGTCGCGGTCGTCCTGCACCGGGCCGGTCACGTCCATGATCCTGGCCAGCAGATTCGCGGAGGCCACGCCGTCGGCCAAGGCGTGGTGAATCTTGCCGATGATTGCGACTTTGTGATCGGCCATGCCTTCGGCGAAGTGGAACTCCCACAGCGGACGGTCGCGATCCAGTGGAATGCTGGCGATCTGCCCGATCACCTCGTCGAGCTCGACGGCGCCCACCCGGGGCGGGCACCTGAACGCGCCGCAGATGATAGTCCAGATCGACTTCGCAATTCTGCAGCCACATCGGATGATGCAACCGCCATGGGATGTCGATTAGCTTGTAGCGCAACGGATCCAGCCGATGCAGCCGCCGACGTAGCGTGCGCCGAAATAGGTCGAAGTCCAGCTCGCCGTCGAAGTCGGCGGCGTCGACGATCGCCACCTTCAAGGTGTGCGTATGCAGGTTCGGCGTCTCGCTGTACAGCAGCATCGCATCCATACCGTTGAGCCGCTTCACTCGACCATTATTGCGCCGCGCGGCGTGTGATGAGAACAAAATTCTGGTCCGCGCGCCGGCAGCTGCGCCCGAAAACCACCCCGGGCATCGCCCGCCCAACCCCTTGGTTGACAATCGACGCAAGACTCCACTCTTCTCGAAGTCCACGTGTCAAAGGAGACAAGACCATGGCTGAAGCCGTCATCGTCGAGGCAGTGCGTTCACCGATCGGCAAGCGCAACGGCGGATTGTCCGGGGTACACCCGGCGGATCTTTCCGCGCAGGTGCTCAACGGCCTGGTCGACAAGGCCGGCGTCGACCCGGGCCTGGTCGACGACGTCATCTGGGGCTGCGTCATGCAGGCCGGTGAACAGGCCCTCGACATCGGCCGCACCGCGCTGCTGACCGCCGGCTGGCCCGAGACCGTCCCGGGTGTGACCGTGGACCGCCAGTGCGGCTCGAGCCAGCAGTCCATCCACTTCGCCGCCGCCGGCGTCATCGCCGGACACTACGACGTCGTCGTCGCCGGTGGCGTCGAGTCGATGTCGCGGACTCCGATGGGGGCGTCGCTGGCCAACGGCGGGCGGCCGTACCCGCAGTCCTTCCTGGACCGCTACGAGGGCCAGATCCCCAACCAGGGCATCGGCGCGGAGATGATCGCCGAGCAGTGGGGGTTCGACCGCACCGCGCTGGACCAGTTCTCGCTCGACTCGCACGAAAAGGCCGCTGCGGCACAGGATTCCGGCGCCTTCGATGACCAGATCGTGGGCATCAAGGACCAGGACGGCAACGTGGTGCTCAAGGACGAGGGCATCCGCCGCGGCACGCCGATGGAGAAGATGGCCTCGCTGAAGCCGGCGTTCAAGGAAGACGGCGTGATCCACGCCGGCAACTCGTCGCAGATCTCCGACGGTTCGGCGGCGATCCTGTTCATGTCCGCCGAGAAGGCCAAGGAACTGGGTCTCAAGCCGATTGCCAAGGTGCACACCGCGACGCTGGCCGGCGCCGACCCGGTGATCATGCTGACCGCGCCCATCCCGGCGACCCAGAAGGTGCTGAAGCGTTCCGGCCTGTCCATCGGCGACATCGGCGCCTACGAGGTGAACGAGGCGTTCGCGCCGGTTCCGCTGGCCTGGCTCAAGGACATCGGCGCCGACGAGAACAAGCTGAACCCCAACGGCGGCGCCATCGCGCTGGGCCACCCGCTCGGCGGATCCGGTGCCCGGATCATGACCACGCTGCTGTATCACATGCGGGACAAGGGAATTCAGTACGGCCTGCAGACCATGTGCGAGGGCGGCGGCCAGGCCAACGCCACCATCGTGGAACTGCTGTGACGGAAGCGCCGGGGGCCCTGGCCGAGCGCCGGGGCAACGTGATGGTGATAACCATCAACCGGCCGGAAGCCCGCAACGCGGTGAACGCCGCCGTCAGCATCGGACTCGGGGATGCGCTCGAAGAGGCGCAGCACGACCCCGAGGTGCGGGCGGTGGTGGTCACCGGTGCGGGCGACAAGTCGTTCTGCGCCGGGGCCGACCTGAAGGCTATCGCGCGCCGGGAGAACCTCTATCACCCCGACCATCCCGAATGGGGTTTTGCCGGATACGTCCATCACTTCATCGACAAGCCCACGATCGCGGCGGTGAACGGAACCGCCCTGGGCGGGGGCACCGAGCTGGCGCTGGCCAGTGACCTGGTGGTGGCCGACGAACGCGCGCAGTTCGGCCTGCCCGAGGTCAAGCGCGGGCTGATCGCCGCAGCGGGTGGCGTTTTCCGCATCGCCGAACAGCTGCCCCGCAAGGTGGCGATGCAGCTGCTGCTGACCGGGGAACCGCTCAGCGCGGCCGCCGCCTGCGATTGGGGCCTGATCAACGAGGTCGTTGCGCAGGGGTCGGTGCTGGACGCCGCGCTGGCGCTGGCCGAGCGGGTCACCGTCAACGCGCCGCTGTCGGTGCAGGCCAGCAAGCGGGTCGCCTACGGCGTCGACGACGGGGTCGTCGTCGGCGACGAGCCGGGCTGGGAGCGCACCATGCGCGAGATGAAGGCCTTGCTCAAGTCCGAGGACGCCAAGGAGGGACCGCTGGCGTTCGCCGAGAAGCGGGAACCGGTCTGGAAGGCGCGCTAGCCGGGCGAAGCGGGTCGCCACCATCAGGACTAGCCCGCCAGGATGTTGACCCCGCGGCCGAAGACCGCAGGTAGCAGAGAGCACGTCGGGACGACCGCGCGGCGCACCGCCCGCGGCGTGCTGGCCAGCACCAGCGTGCGGGTGAGCAGCCGGTAATCGCGGGTGATCCGGCGCCAGGCCTTCTCGTACGAGGCCGGCGTCTCGTTGACGATGGCATCGATCGCCGCGGCGGACTGCTTGAGCGCCAGGCTGATTCCCTCCCCGGTGAGTGCGTCCTCGTAGCCGGCCGCGTCGCCGACCAGCAGCACGCGCCCGGCGGAGCGGCGCGCGACCACCTGCCGCAAGGGGCCGCAGCCGCGAGGCTGCCCGGGGCTGGCGCCGTGCAGCTGGCGGGCCAGTCGCGGGAACCACGCGAGATCGGGCTGGCCGCGCGACAGGATGGCCACGCCGACCAGATCCGGCTCGACCGGTGTCACGTACGCCTCGCCCCAGCGCGACCAGTGCACCTCGACGAATTCCGACCATACCGGCACCCGGTAGTGCCACCGCACGCCATAGCGCCGAGGCGTCCCCGCCGTCGCGGTGATTCCGACGGCGCGCCGCACCTGCGAATGCAGTCCGTCGGCCGCCACCAACCATTTCGCGCGCACACCCGCGGCCGAGACGCCGTGGGCGTCTTGCACCACGCTCGTCACCCGCGCACGGATCCAGTCGGTGTCTCGCTCTTTGGCGCGCGCGGCCAGCGCCGCGTGCAGCGTCGTGCGACGCACACCGCGCCCCGGCCCGCCGCGGAAGCGCGCCTGGGCCCGCCGTCGTTCACTCACATACGCAATGCCGTGAAACGGCATGCCGACGGGATCGATGCCCAGCGAGGTCAATTCGGCCAGCCCGCCGGGCATCAGCCCCTCGCCGCACGCCTTGTCGATGGGGTTGTCCCGCGGCTCGGCCACGATCACCGAAAGTCCTTGGCGGCGAGCGTGTAACGCGGTGGCCAGCCCGCCCGGGCCGCCGCCAGCGATCAACAGGTCCGCGTCGTAGTCGCTCACGTGTATCCCAACGCAGAGTTCTCCACCTGCAGACGCACCCTGAGCAACGCGGCGTTGGCCACGGTGAATACAGGCCGCGGTCAGCCACGCCGTATGCACCAACGGCAATGCCAACCCTTCAGCCACCACAGCAACATAGTTCGGATGATGCAGCCAGCGGTAGGGACCCTGACGCACCAACGGCGCCCGTGGCAGAACGATGACCCGGGTGTTCCACCGCCGGCCCAGCGTCGTGATGCACCACCAGCGCAACGCCTGGCTGGCCACCACCACCGCTAGCATCGGCCAGCCCAGCCATGCGATGAACGGCCGGTGCAGCGCCCACGGTTCGACGAGGCAGCCGATCAGCAACGCGGTGTGAATGGTCACCATCACCGGATAGTGGGATCGGCCGAACTCCTTGGCGCCCTGCGTAAACGACCAGCGCGCGTTGCGGGTGGACACCACCAGCTCCGCCACACGCTCGAGCCCGACCGCCAGCACCAGCAGGTAATACATGGCTACAGTCTTTACCAGCTCTACCAGGCCAGCAGTACCAGCTCGGAGCAGAACGCCGGGCCCATCGCGATCATCAGCCCGATCGAACCGGGCGGGGGCGGATCAGTCATATTGGCCGCGAGCACGTCGAGCACCGAGACCGACGACAGATTGCCGTTCTCACGCAACGATTTTCGCGTGTGGTCGAGAGCGTCAGGGGGAAGGTCCAGAACGCTCTCGACGGTCTCGATCACCCGCGGGCCGCCCGGGTGGCATACCCAGGTCGTCACATCGCGGGGGGTCAGCCCGTGGTCGGCGAGGAAATTTCTGACGTCGTCGCCCAGGTATTTCTCGGCGATGGTGGCCACGTCGGCGGACAGCACGATCCGGAAGCCGTCGCCGCCGATCTTCCAGCCCATGATCTCTTCGGTATCGGGATAGATATGGCTGCGCGTAGCCAGCACCCGGGGACCGGCGTGTTCGCGGCCGGCGCGGTGGGCGCCCTCGGTGATCACCGCGGCCGCGCCGTCCCCGAACAGGCTGGTGGCAACGAGATTGGCGACCGACTTGCCTTGTCGTTGAACGGTCAGCGAGCACAACTCCACCGCGAGCAGCGCAGCCGCGTGGCCGGGAAACGCGCGCAGGTAGTCGTGCATGCGCGCCACGCCGGCCGCACCGGCGACACAGCCCAGGCCGAACAGCGGGACGCGTTTGACGTCTGGCCGCAACCCGACCCGCGTCGCCAGCCGGGCCTCCAGCGTCGGAACGGCCAGCCCGGTGACCGTCGTGAAGAACACGATGTCGACCTCCGACGGCTTGACCCTGGCCTCGTCCAGGGCGGTCACCAGCGCTTGCTCGCCAAGGTCGAGCGCGACCGCCAGGTAGGCGTCATTGGCCCCGGTGAATCCATTCAGCTCGCGGTAGCGCGGCGGCCGCAGCGCGGTATTGCGGAACTCGACCCCGCTGCTGCGCGCGAAACGCTGAAAGTCTGGACCGGCGATGTCGGTGAGTGCGCGGATGGCCTCACTTTGGGTATAGCGGTTGGGTGGAAACTTCACCGCAATGCCGGAGATGGACGGATTTTTCAGGGCGACGCCCGTTGAGCCGGCGAAGTCGCGGCTTCCCCCATGGTCCATGTATGGATGACGGTGCCGGCGCGCCGCCGGTTCAAATGCCCGACTCCTCTGCACGCCGCGAGCGGCGTGCATCGTCGTCCCGATAGGGTCGGGGTATGCGGGCTCTGGTCACCGGTGCCACCGGTTATGTGGGATCACGACTGGTCACGGCGCTGCTGGCCAATCACCATGAGGTGGCGGCGGCCACCCGGAACCCGGCGCGCCTCAAGCGTTTCGGCTGGTTCGGCAACGTCACACCGATGAAGTTGGACGCCGCCGACCCCGCTTCGCTGGCCTCCGCCTTCGCCGGTTGCGGACCCGTTGACGTGGCGTATTACCTGGTACACGCGATCGGACAGCCCGGATTTCGCGACGTCGACAAGACCGCGGCGGCGAACTTCGCGGCGGCGGCTCGCGACGCCGGCGTGCGACGTATCGTCTACCTGGGCGGCTTCGTGCCCGCCGACGAAGACTTATCCGAGCACTTGACCAGCCGCGCCGAGGTGGCCGAGGCGCTCACCATCCCAGATGGTCCCGAGCTGGTGTGGCTCGGCGCGGCAATCATCATCGGCGCGGGTTCGACGTCGTTCGAGATGATGCGCTACGTCGGCGACCGCTTCCCGCTGATCCCGATCCCATGCTGGATGGACAACCCGATCGACCCGATCTCCATCCGCGATGTACTGCACTATCTCGTCGCCGCGGGCGATCGCGACATGGTGCCCGCCGGGGCGTATGACATAGCCGGCCCGGACACCACGTCCTACCGGGACCTGCTCAAGGCGTATGCGCGCGTCTCAGGCCGATGGCACACCGGACTGCCGGTCGGCAGGATCGACACGACGCTGGCGTCGCTGATCACGGGTGTCGCGCTGCCTGTGCCGCAGGGGCTGGCGGGCGATCTGGTCGAATCGCTCGACCACCCGATGGTGGCGTCGGCCAGCAGCCTGCGCGATCGCGTTCCCGATCCGCCCGGTGGCCTGCTCGGCATCGACGAGTCCATCGCCCTGGCCCTGGCGGGCCAGTCCAAGCGCCGGCCGCGCCCGGTCAACGCCCTGGCCGACCCGCACCATCTCGCCGACACCGATCCCGCCTGGGCCGGCGGGGACGCGCTGCGCATCCGCCGACTCGCGCGACGGGTCACCCCGCCTGTCGCGCACCCGACCCTGGGGCTGGTGAACAGGGTCCCCGGACCGGTGGCCGGAGCGGTACGCACCGGCCTCGACATCCTGATCGCCCTGACCCCGAAGGTGCGTCCAGCATGACCCAGTCGACGAGCGAGCACCACACCGGCGCCCTCGGCGAGATGCGCCGTGCGATCACGAATGTTGCTGTGCCGCATCATGAGTCGCCCGGGGTAGTGCGGCGTCGGCGGGTCATCGTGGCTATCACGGTGGTCATCGGTGCCGGGGTGCTCGGGTTCTCGTTGCGGCGCCATCCGGGGGATGCGAGCTTCTACTGGCTGACGCTTGGTGCTGGCGGGGGTGTGGACCGCCGGAGCGTTGATCTCCGGCCCGCTGCATCTGGGCGGCATCTGCTGGCGCGGACGCAACCAGCGGCCGGTCATCACCGGCACCGGCATCGGCCTGCTGGTCGGTGGGGCGTTCGTGGTGGGCGGACTGATCGCCCGGGAGATCACGCCGGTAGCGGAGTTGATCACCCGGGTGCTGCTCTACGCCCACCACGGGTGGTATCCGGTGATCGTGGCGATCACGCTGATCAACGGCGTCGCCGAGGAAGTGTTCTTTCGCGGCGCGCTCTATACCGCCCTGGGCCGGCTACCACCCGGTCGCTGATTTCGACCGTCCTCTATACGTGCGCGACGCTGGCCAGCGGCAACCCGATGCTCGGCTTCGCCGCGATCATCCTGGGGACGGTGTGCGCGTTCGAGCGCCGGGCCACCGGCGGTGTCCTGGCGCCGATGCTCACCCACTTGGTGTGGGGTCTCATCATGGTTCTTGTGCTGCCGCCGATGTTCGGCGTCTGACGCCGGCTATTTGGCCGCGGCGACGACCTCGCGGTCGAGCGCGCGCATCGCCGACGGCGCGAGCCGGCCGAACGAAAAACCAGTACACGCGCCCGGGAATGCCCCTCGGCAGAAAAGTAGACCGCTGGGTGTAACGGGTGCCGCGGCCGTCTTGGCGGGTGACCGCGATCTCGAGCCACTCCCGGCCCGGCGCTCGCTTGGTCGAACGCAGCCGCAACAGGGTTTCCGCGGTGCGCTCCTCGACCCTCCAGTCGGCTGCGCGGGAGTTCACGACGTCCTCGGCCGCCTTCCAGACGTTCGCGGGTTCGGCGGAGGTCGCGGCGGCGCGCACATCGGTGTAGACGATCTCGCCCGCCCAATCCGGGTCGGTGGGCAGCGCCTCGGCGGGCTCGGACCGCAACGACGACCACGTGGGTTCGGGCAGGCCACGCGCGGCCCGGGCAAGCGCCAGTTCGACGGCCCGCCGGTAGCCGGTCAGGCCGCCGGGCGGTGGCGCGATGATGTCGTCGACGTCGTGGTTGCGCATCACCGCATCGCATTCCAGCGATTCGATGAGCGGCCGCGCCAGGCCGGGCGGGATCGGGGTCACCGTGCCCACCCACAGGCTGGCGATCGTCGGGGTCAGAAACGGCAGCACGATCAGATAGCGCTTGCCCAGGCCCGCCACGTCGGCGTAGACCCGCATCATTTCGCCGTATTCCAGCACGTCGGGCCCGCCGATGTCCCAGGTGCGCGACGTCGGGACCGGCGCCGTCGCCGCCGCGACCAGGTAGTACAGCACGTCGCGCACGGCGATCGGCTGAATCTTGTTGTGCACCCACTTCGGCGTCGTCATCACCGGTAACCGGTCGGTGAGGTGCCGGATCATTTCGAACGACGCCGAACCCGAGCCGATCACCACCCCGGCCTGCAACACCACCGTCTCGATGCCGGAGTCGATCAGCGCGTCCCCGACGGCCGTGCGCGACGCGAGATGCGGTGAGAGATCGGTGTTTTCGGGATGCAGCCCGCTCAGATACACGACCCGGCGCACCCCGGCGCGCCGCGCGGCCGTCACGACGTTACGGACGGCGCGGGTTTCCTCGGCGGCGAAGTCCTTCGAGGCTGCCCATCGAGTGGACGAGGTAGTACACCACGTCGATGCCGTCGAACGCGGCGATCAGCGAATCGACGTCACCGAGGTCGCCGCGTGCCACGTCGGCCTGTTGCCGCCACGGCACCTGCGCGAGTTTGTCGGGGTTGCGCGCCAACGCCCGAACGCGATGGCCCTCGTCCAGCAGTCGGGGCACCAGGCGCCCGCCGATGTAGCCGGTCGCTCCGGTCACCAGGCACCGCACCTGTTCGGGCATCGATCCTCCGTCGTTCGTCAGCCAGTGGGGTCTGACGAGGAGGATTACCGCATCGCGGCAGGATTAAGCGTTTGCGGCCGATCACCGCAACGACTTTCAGCGGTCGGTGAAGTTGGCGGCGCGCCGCTGCTGGAAGGCCGTCGCGCCCTCGACGAAGTCGGCGGACTTCAGCAGCACCGACTGTCCGTCGAATTCACGCTGCAGGGCGGGGTCCAACTCGGTCAGCGTGGCCGCGTTGATCGCCAGCTTGGTCTTGGCGAAGGCCACCGCCGGGCCGCCCAGCAACCGGGCGATCACCTTGTCCACCTCGGCATCGAAATCGCCGGCCGGATAGACCGCGGTGACCAGGCCCCACGACAACGCCTCGGCGGCGGTCAGCCGCTCCGGAAGCAGCGCCATCCGCATGGCGCGGATGCGGCCGACCGCGGCCGCCACCAACGCCGACGCGCCGCCGTCGGGCATCAAACCGATCTTGGTGAAGGCGAGCATGAAAAACGCGCTCTCCGAAGCTAATACGACGTCACAGGCCAGGGCGATGGAAACGCCGACGCCGGCCGCCGGTCCCTGAACCACGGCCACCACCGGGTGCGGCAGCGCGGTGATCGCGCGCACCAGCCGGTTGATCTCGAGGATGATCTCGTCCGGCGGGACGCCGCCGCTGCCGGAGACGTCGTCGGCGCTGATGCCCGCACCGGAGCTGAAGCCGCGCCCGGCGCCGCCGAGCCGTACCAGCTTGACCTCGGGGTCGGTGGCCGCGTATTCCATTGCGTCCGCGATGCCGGTGATCACCGGAATGGTCAGCGAGTTGAGGCTGTCGGGCCGGTTGATGGTCACCGACAACACACCGTCGGACAGCGTGACGTCGAGGCCGGCGACTGGAGTGAGGGTGGCGCTCGCGGGTGAAGGCATGGACTCACCATAAGTGACCGGGGTGCGCGGCCTTACGGCACGACTGCGAAGATGTCGAACGATCGGCTGTTTGGTTGCGAACGGTCAACGGCGTCAGAGCAGACGAAAGGTCGGTGGATCATGGCTGGACCGTTGAAGGGACTGCGTGTTGTCGAGTTGGCCGGCATCGGCCCCGGCCCACACGCCGCGATGATCCTGGGGGACTTGGGCGCCGACGTGGTGCGCATCGATCGCCCGTCCTCGGGTCCCGGGGGCGCAACCAAGGACGCGATGATGCGCAACCGGCGGGTGGTGACGCGCCGATCTGAAGTCCGACGAAGGGCGCGGCCTCGTCCTCAAGCTGATCGCCAAAGCGGACGTGCTGATCGAGGGCTATCGACCGGGCGTCACCGAGCGGCTCGGCTTGGGCCCCGAAGACTGCGCCAAGGTCAACGACCGGCTGGTCTACGCCCGGATGACCGGCTGGGGCCAGACCGGCCCGCGCAGCCAGCAGGCCGGCCACGACATCAACTACATCTCCCTGAACGGCATCCTGCACTCCATCGGCCGGGCGAACGAACGGCCGGTCCCGCCGCTGAACCTGGTCGGCGACTTCGGCGGCGGTTCGATGTTCCTGCTGCTCGGCATCCTGTCCGCGCTGTGGGAGCGGCAGACCTCGGGCAAGGGGCAGGTCGTCGACGCCGCGATGGTCGACGGCTCCAGCGTGCTGATCCAGATGATGTGGCAGATGCGGGCCTCGGGCATGTGGACCGACGCGCGGGGCACCAACCTGCTCGACGGCGGCGCGCCCTACTACGACACATACGAATGCGCCGACGGGCGCTATGTCGCGGTCGGCGCCATCGAGCCACAGTTCTACGCCGCCATGCTGACCGGACTCGGCCTGGACGGCGCCGACCTGCCCGGGCAGAACGACGTCAGCCGCTGGCCCGAACTGCGGGCCGCGCTGACCGAGAAGTTCGGTAGTCAGGACCGCGACCACTGGGCCAAGGTTTTCGCCGACTCCGACGCGTGCGTGACGCCCGTGCTGGCTTTCGGTGAGGTGCAGACCGAGCCGCATATCACCGAACGAAACACGTTCTACGAAGTCAACGGCGGCCTGCAGCCGCTGCCGGCGCCGCGGTTCTCCCGCACAGCGCCGGAGACGCCGCGTCCGGCGGCGCCGGTGACCGACGCCGAAGCGGTGCTCAAGGACTGGGTATAGTTCCCAACCAACCAGTTGGCTGGACACAAGCGAATCAGGAAGGACTCGGATGGAGATCAAAGACGCCGTTGCCGTCGTCACCGGGGGAGCGTCGGGCCTGGGCCTGGCCACCACCAAGCGACTGCTCGACCGCGGTGCCCAGGTGGTGGTCATCGACCTGCGCGGCGAAGAAGCGGTCCGCGAACTCGGGGATCGCGCGCGCTTCGTCGAGGCCGACGTCACCGATGAGACCGCCGTCGGCAAGGCGCTGGACGCCGCGGAGTCGATGGGCACGCTGCGCATCAACGTCAACTGTGCCGGCATCGGCAACGCCATCAAGACCCTGTCCAAAGACGGCCCGTTCCCGCTGGACGGCTTCAAGAAGGTGATCGGGGTCAACCTGATCGGCACCTTCAACGTGCTGCGACTGGCCGCCGAGCGCATCGCCAAAACCGAGCCGGTCGGCGAGGAGCGTGGCGTCATCATCAACACCGCCTCGGTCGCCGCGTTCGAGGGCCAGATCGGCCAGGCCGCCTACTCGGCGTCCAAGGGCGGCGTCGTCGGCATGACCCTGCCGATCGCGCGCGACCTGTCGCGCGAGCTCATCCGCGTGGTCACTATCGCGCCGGGCCTGTTCAAGACGCCGCTGCTGGGATCGCTGCCCGAGGAGGCGCAGGCCTCGCTGGGCAAGCAGGTGCCGCACCCGGCCCGGCTGGGCGATCCCGACGAGTACGGCGCGCTTGCCGTCCACATCGTCGAGAACCCGATGCTCAACGGCGAAGTCATCCGTTTGGATGGCGCCATTCGGATGGCGCCCCGCTGAGCCGCACCACCTCAGGCAAAACGAGAGCCCCCCGCGTCGGCGGGGGGCTCTCGTGAATCAAGCTCACTGGTTACTTGCGGAACCATCTACTCACGTTGGGTTCGGCCATCAACATCCGTGCGAGCATACTCATGGTCTGCCTCAGCTCGCGGCTTGCAGTTCGTCGAACTGCTCCGAGGTCTCGCCTTCCACCAGCACGTCGCCGTGGTAGAGGGCTTCGAAGTCAACCTTGATGACGTCGGCACTTGTGTCGTCGATCCACATGACACTGAGCGTATGGGCCACCATTAAGGAATCTTTGAGTCACGATTCGGAAAACGTTGGCAATTTACCGGCCAGTAGGTTGGCCGCGCTCCGCGCAGCGATTTGGCCCGTGAGCTGCTTAGTTGCGGCACATTTTTCTGGGCGGACTCTTAGTGTCGGTGCGGTTTAAAAAGCGGATTGAACGGTCCGGGCAGGCTCTGCGTGTTTAAGGACAACACTGTTTGACGCGTGCAAATTACGTTGTTACTTTGTCGCGAAAGCCAGCGGCCAGCGCGATCGGGCACTGGCGGCGGAAGGGCTCGAATGCTGCAGAAGATTGCCCGAGTCGCCATCAGGGCGCCCCGCCGCATCATCGCGACCGGTGTCCTGGTGTTCATCGCCGCCGCCATCTTCGGCGTCCCCGTCGCCAAGAGCCTGTCACCGGGCGGCTTTCAAGACCCGGACTCGGAGTCGGCACACGCTATTCACGTGTTGACCGATAAATTCGGCCAGAGCGGTCAGCAGATGCTGGTCCTGGTGAGCAGCCCGGACGGCGCCAACAGCGGACAGGCCCGCAAGGTGGGCACGGACCTCGTCGACAAATTGCAAAAGTCCCCGCTGGTCTACAACGTCTCTTCGCCGTGGACCGCCCCGCCACCGGCCTCGGCTGACCTGACCAGCCGCGACGGCAAGTCCGGACTGGTCGTGGTCAACCTCAAGGGCGGGGAGGACTACGCCCAGAGCAATGCGCAGACACTGGCGGACCAGTTCGTCCACGACCGTGACGGTGTCACCGTGCGGGCCGGCGGGGCGGCGATGCAGTACGCGCAGATCAACACGCAGAACCAGGCCGACCTGCTGCTGATGGAGATGATCGCGCTGCCGCTGAGCTTCGTGGTGCTGATCTGGGTGTTCGGCGGGTTGCTGGCGGCGGCGCTGCCTATGGCGCTGGGCGCGCTGGCCGTCGTCGGTTCGATGTCGGTGTTGCGCCTGATCACTTACACCACCGAAGTCTCGATCTTCGCCCTCAACCTGAGCACCGCCCTGGGCCTGGCCCTGGCCATCGACTACACCCTGTTGATCGTCAGCCGCTATCGCGACGAGTTGGCCGAGGGCCACGACCGGGACGCGGCACTCATCCGGACCATGGCCACCTCGGGCCGCACCGTGTTGTTCTCCGCGGTCACCGTGGCGTTGTCGATGGCGGCGACGGTGGCGTTCCCGATGTACTTCCTCAAGTCGTTCGCCTACGCCGGTGTGGCCACCGTCGCCTTCGTCGCGGCCGCCTCGATCGTGATAACCCCGGCCGCGATCGTACTGCTGGGCCCGCGGTTGGACGCGCTGGACGTTCGCCGGCTGGTGCGGCGAACGCTGCTTGGAAACACGGCGGGCTCCGCACCGGTGCACAAGCCCGTCGAGCAACTGTTCTGGTACCGGTCCACCAAGTTCGTGATGCGCCGCTGGGCACCGATCGGCCTTACCGTCGTTGCGCTCCTGTTGCTGCTCGGGTATCCGTTCCTGCGCGTGACGTGGGGCTTCCCCGACGACCGGGTGCTGCCGCGCTCGGCGTCGGCTCATCAGGTCGGTGATGCGCTGCGCGACGATTTCGCGCACGACTCGGCGACGTCGGTGCCCGTCGTCGTTCCCGATGCCGCGGGCCTGCATCCCGCGGACTTCGACACCTACGCCGCCGACCTGTCACGGGTCGCGGATGTGTCGGCGGTGTCGGCCCCCGGCGGCACCTTCGCGGCCGGTAAGCGGGTGGGACCGCCGGCCGGGGCGACCGGGCTGGCCGACGGCAGCGCCTTGCTGACCGTCAGCAGCACGGCGCCGCTGTTTTCGACAGCGAACGACGCCCAGCTCAAGCGGTTGCATGCGGTGCCCGGGCCCGCGGGCCGATCCGTCGAGATGGGCGGGCTGGCGCAGGTCAACCGCGACAGCGTCGATGCCGTGACGGACCGGTTGCCGCTGGTCCTCGGGTTGATGGCGGCGATCACCTTCGTGTTGCTGTTCTTGCTCACCGGCAGCGTGCTGCTGCCGGTCAAGGCGCTCGCGTGCAACTGCCTGTCGTTGACCGCGGCGTTCGGTGCGCTGGTGTGGATCTTCCAGGATGGTCATCTGGGTGCGCTCGGAACCATCTCCAGCGGGACGCTGGTGGCCAACATGCCGGTGCTGCTGTTCTGCATCGCCTTCGGATTGTCCATGGACTACGAGGTATTCCTGCTCTCCCGGATCCGGGAGTACTGGCTGGCGTCCGGCGCCGCCCGACCGGCGAAACCGACCGCGAAGCAGGCTCATGCCGCCAACGACGAGAGCGTGGCACTCGGCATCGCGCGCACCGGTCGGGTGATCACCGCGGCCGCGTTGGTCATGTCGATGTCGTTCGCCGCGCTGATCGCCGCTCACGTCTCGTTCATGCGCATGTTCGGTCTTGGGTTGACCCTTGCCGTGTTGGCCGACGCCACCTTGGTGCGGATGGTGGTCGTGCCGGCCTTCATGCATGTGATGGGCCGGTGGAATTGGTGGGCTCCCAAACCGCTGGCATGGCTACATGACCGGTTCGGCATCAGTGAGGGCTCGGCCGAAGAAGCCGTGCAGCACCGCGACCCGGCCGCGGACCCCGTCGAGCTCCGTCGGCCCGTGGTCGCCGAGCCGGTGCCCATTATCCGTTAACGCCGGCCCGGCTTGTCGTAAGACCCTATTGTGAGGCTCAACCGAGTCGGAAAGGTTCACACACGTATGACAACGGTGGTCGACAACCCCTTCTTCGCGCGGGTCTGGCCGGTCGTCGCCACCCATGAGGTGGAGGCGATCCGCGCGCTGCGCCGGGAGAATCTGGCGGGCCTGTCCGGCCGGGTGCTGGAAGTCGGCGCGGGAATCGGCACGAACTTCGCTCACTACCCCGACTCGGTCGACCAGGTGATCGCGATGGAGCCCGAACCGCGCCTGGCGGCCCAGGCCCGCGCCGCGGCGGAGGTGGCGCCCGTCCGCGTCGTCGTGATCGGCGAGACGGCCGAATCATTCAGCGGCGGAGAGTCTTTCGACGCCGTCGTGTGCTCGCTGGTGTTGTGCTCGGTGCGCCACCCGGGCGACGTGTTGCGGCGCCTGTACTCGTTGCTGCGGCCGGGCGGTGAGCTGCGTTATCTCGAGCACATCGCCAGTGCCGGTGCGCGGGGGCGCTTTCAGCGCTTCGTCGATGCGACGTTGTGGCCGCGGCTGTTCGGTAACTGCCACACCCATCGTGACACCGAGCGCTCGATCATCGAGGCGGGCTTCAAAGTCGACACGTCGCGGCGGGAGTTCACCTTGCCCGCCTGGGCGCCGATGCCGGTCTCGGAGCTACTCCTGGGCCGCGCGCGCCGGCCTTGACCGGCCCGGCCCGATCAGCCCAGCAGCGCGGGTAGCCGCTGCAATAACCCGGGCAGCGCTTGGCTGGCCGTCTCGCGCATGCTGATGGTCACGCTGCCCGACAACGGAGTGACCTCGGGATTGACCTCGATGACGGCGGTGCCGCGGGACAGTGCCAGCTCGGCCAGTCCGGCCGCCGGATAGACGATCGCCGAGGTCCCCACCACCACCATCACATCGGCGGCCTCGGTCGCTTCGACGGCGCGCTGCCACGGCTCGTCGGGCAGCTGTTCACCGAACCACACGATGTCGGGCCGGATCAGCCCCCCGCAGCGACAAACCGGCGGCTCCACCTCCAGCGCCGGCTCGGGCATCACGGGCAGCGCATCCGAATAGGCCATACGGCAACGCTCACAACGGAATTCGAACAGGCTGCCGTGCAGGTGGTGAACCGAGTGGCTGCCCGCGCGCTCGTGCAGGTCGTCGACGTTCTGAGTGATGACGGTGACCTGGGCGTCGTCCTGCCAGGCGGCGATGGCCCGATGACCCGCGTTCGGTTGGACGTCGGCGACCAGATAGTGGCGCCACAGATACCAGCCCCAAACTCGCTGCGGGTTGTCGCGCCAGCCCTGGGTGCTGGACAGCTCGTAAGGGTCGAAACGCGCCCACAGTCCGTTCTTGTCATCGCGGAAGGTCGGCACCCCGCTTTCCGCGGAGATCCCCGCGCCGCTGAGCACCGCTACTCGCATCCCACCAAGATAGCCGGGAGTGGGGGATACTGGACGGGTGGAGCTGCGTGACTGGTTGAAGGTCGACATGAAGGCGGGAAAGCCGTTGTTCGACCAGCTCAGGACGCAGGTGATCGACGGAGTCCGGGAGGGCGCGCTGCCGCCCGGCACCCGCCTGCCCACCGTGCGCGATCTGGCCGGCCAGCTCGGCGTCGCCGTCAACACCGTGGCGCGCGCCTACCGCGAGCTGGAGACCTCCGCCATCATCGAAACCCGCGGGCGCTTCGGCACTTTCGTCGCCCGCTACGACCCGACCGACGCCGCGATGGCGGCCGCGGCCCGCGAGTACGTCCGGGTTGCGCGTGGGCTCGGGTTGGACAAGGCCGACGCGGTGCGCTACATCGAAGCGGTGCCCGACGAGTGACGGGTGCTCCACGGGCGCCGAAAACCATTGGCGCACAGACTTTCTGGTAGCCGCAGCTTAGCGCAACACCTTGTCCAGCGTGCGCAGGTTGCGCGTCGTGGTCGACGACTTGTACCGCGGCTTACCCATTGTCTTGCCGATGCTGCTATCCAGCGTGCTGCCCTTCGGTACCTGCCAATAGATGACGCCGTCACCGCGGCGGATCTTCTCGTCGGGACCCGCGTCCTTGCCGAGCGCGGCAAGCTCGTCGAGCACGGCCGGGTCGGCGACGAAGGTGACGTAGGACTGATAGCCGTCGAGCTCACGCTCGAATGGGTAGGCGTCGACCACGGCGCGCACCGTATCGATGTCGTAGGCCAGCACCCACGCGTCGTAACCGAACCGGTCGCGCAGCGCGGCTTCGGCCTTTTTGCGCACCGACGCCACGCCGGCGGTCGATTCGAGCCGCACGTTGCCGGTCGCCAGAATGGTCCGGACCTCGGTGAAGCCCGCCTCGGTGAGTGCGGCCGCCACCTCGGCCATCTTCAGATTGACGCCCCCCACGTTGACGCCACGCAGAAAGGCCGCGTATTTGGTCATGCCCCGATTTCACCAGGTCGGCCGCGCGGCGGATATGCCGGGCCGCCCCGGCCGTGTGCGACTAGGCTTTCGTCATGGGACGCCAAGTCTTCGACGACAAATTGCTGGCTTTGATCAGTGGGCATTCCCTCGGGGTGCTGGCCACCATCAAGCGCGACGGGCGGCCGCAGCTGTCGAACGTGAGCTATCACTTCGACCCGCGCAGCATGGTGATCCAGGTGTCGATCACCGAGCCGCGCGCCAAGACCCGCAACCTGCGTCGGGACCCGCGCGCCTCGATATTGGTCGACGCAGACGACGGCTGGTCGTATGCCGTCGCCGAAGGCACCGCCGATCTGACCCCGCCGGCCGCCGCGCCCGACGACGACACCGTGGAAGCGCTGATTGCGTTGTATCGCAACATCGCCGGTGAACACCCGGACTGGGACGAGTACCGGCAGGCCATGGTCACCGACCGGCGCGTGCTGCTGACACTGCCGATCTCGCACCTGTACGGCATGCCGCCGGGGAAGCGGTAGCCGCGCCGCCTACCGAACCGTTCGGCTAACCCGGACTAGGCTGCCCCTATGGCTGAATCCAATGCCTCGCAGGCTTCGAAGTCGTCGTCGTCTTCGGGAGCGCCTGAATCGCCCGCGTCCGACGACGACACCAAGCGCAAATTCCGTGAGGCCCTGGACCGCAAGAAGGCGAAATCGTCGAGCGGGTCCGACCACACGGACGGCACAGGCAAGCAATCGCGGGCGCACGGCGCGGTGGGAAACCGCCGGGAATTCCGCCGCAAGAGCGGTTGATGGTCGCCGGCCCCACGGCTGGGCTGTGCCCGACGGATCACGTTGACGGGCTTCAGCCTTCGGGCGCCGCGAACAGGCGGACGGAGGGGTCGGCCTGGCCGGGTTCGCCGCGCAGGCTTCCCCGAGTGCTGGGGTGTCCGAAGTCCACCTGGGACGGGTCGTTCTGGTAGGCCCAGTCCGCCACGATGGTGCGTTGGAAGAACTTCCAGCGGCCGTCGTGTCTGGCGTAGGTGTCCAGGTAGCGTCCGCCGATCATGACGTCGATGTCGTGCTCGGGGCCGGCGAAGGTATGGAACACCAGGCAGTAGATCTCACCGCGCGCCGTATCGCCTTCGATCACGAAGTTCGTTGTGGTGATGTTGTGTTGGGAGACGCGTACATATGGTTCCGCGGCCTGGAGTTGTGCGATGAACTGTTCGACGCCGCCGGTCGAGAACGAGCCGTGGGAGTCCGTGGCGTCGGGGTGATACAGGCTGTGGAGGGCGTCGTAGTCGGCGCGGTCGACGGCTCGGCAGTAAGAGTTGACGAGCTGATGCAGTTCGTCCCGGGCCAGCATCAGTGCCACTTTGGCCTCATCCACCACCAGGTCACGATAACCGGGTTGTCATCTGCCGATCGCTGCCGCTGTCCCGGTAGGTAGTCTGCGAAATGCGTCATCGGTCTTAGGGTGTTCAGCGGAAGGAAGGTCGTTGACAGTGAAACTCTGCCTGGCTCAAGATATCGAGGCCGACAAGCTGCTGGCCGATGATCCATTGGCCCTGCTCATCGGAATGGTCCTGGATCAGCAGGTCCCATTTGAGACTGCCTTCGCGGGGCCGAAGAAGATCGCGGACCGGATGGGCAGTTTCGGAAACCTTTCAGCCGTCGAAATCGCGGAGCACGACCCGGAGAAGTTCGCCGCGTTGTGCTCGGAAAGGCCTGCGATACACCGCTTTCCGGGGTCGATGGCCAAGCGCATCCAAGCGCTGGCGCAGATCATCGTGGACCGCTACGACGGGGACGCTGCCGGATTGTGGACCGCCGGTGATCCTGACGGAAACGAGTTGCTGCGGCGGATCAAGGGATTGCCGGGCTTCGGCGACGTGAAAGCGCAGATCTTTTTGGCCCTGTTGGGCAAGCAGTACGGCGTGACACCGAGGGGCTGGCGCGCGGCCGCCGGGGATTTCGGCAAGGCAGGTGCACACATCTCCGTCGCCGATATCGTCGATGCCCAATCGATGGGGAAAGTGCGAGCATATAAAAAGCGGCTGAAAGCAGCGGCCAAGGCGGCGAAATAAGCAAGGTCATCACAAGGGAAGGGCGAGAACGTGAAGACACACATCACGTGTCCGTGCGGCGAAGCCATCGTCGGTAAAGACGAAGACGAACTGGTCGAGTTGACGCAAGCGCACCTCGCCAGCGCTCATCCTGGCCTCGAGTACGACCGCGACGCCATCTTGTTCATGGCGTACTAGAAGCGAACGCGCGTGACCCCGGTGTGGGGACACGCGCGTTCGTCAGCAACGAGAAGGCGGCGGCGCCGGTCCGTTACGGCACCACAGTCGATCCGACTGTGGGCATGAACTGGCACTGCTTCTCCTTGGTGGTGACCTGCCCGAAGATCGTCGACATGATGCTGCCCGAGCCGGTGTCGGCGATCGCGCTCAGCGTCGTCGGCCCCTCCGGGTTGATATCCGGGCGCGGCTTGAGTGCGACGGTCCCAGACTTGCCGGTGGTCAGGTTCAACCAGGTGACGTTCAACGGCAGCTTCTGCTCCTCGGCGGGGCCGGGCGTGCCGACGGCGGTGAACACGTACGCGGTCTGCCCGGGTCCCGGACCGGGGGCCGGAATCTTGGCCGGCCCGGCAACCGACAGCGCCGTGGCGATGGCGCTGGTGCCGTCCGCAAGGCAGTTGGTGCCGATGGACGGGTACATGAAGTCCTGCGTGGGCGGCGCGTCAGCGCCGAACCCCGGAGCCGCCGCCGCGGGGGCGGCGTCCGGTGCCGGTGCGGGCGCAGGTGCGGGCGCGGGTGCGGCTTCCGGTGCCGGGGGGGCCGCCTGCCGTGCCGCGTCCGGCGCCGGTGGTGCCGGGACCGGCGCCGCGACGGGAGCGCTGGCCGGTTGGGCGGGGCCCGGTGCGACGGGTGCCGGAGCCGCAGCGGGTGCCGGAGCCGCTGCGGGCGCGGGAGCGGGTGCCGCAGCGGGTGCCGGAGCCGCAGCGGGCGCCGGAGCGGTGGGCGCTGAGGCCGGGGCGGGGCCGGCCGCGTGAGCCGGGTCGATGCCCGCGGGCAGGTGGGCCTGCGAACCGGGTTCGACGCCTGCCGCGGGCACGTGTTGCACCGGCGCGCCGGGGTCCGCGACGAACTGATTGACCGCTGCCGCAACGTTTTTCGACTCGCTGGGCGCGCTCGGGTTGTGGGCGAAGGCTTGCGCTGCGGCCATCAGCAGCTGTGTCGCTTGCTGCGGATCGCTGGCGGCTTGCTGGATGAGCGGGCTCAGCTGCGCTAAGGCAGGCAGCCCCGGAAGCCCTTGGGCCGCATTCGGTTGCGGGATCGGCTGCGGCGCCGCCGGGTCGGCTGTCGCGCTCGGGCAGAGCCCGAACGCGACAGCCGATGCCGTGACGACAGCGGCCAAACCTATGGACAGATTCCAAGTGGTTGCCACGGTGTCCTCTGGTTCTTGTAGTGGTTTAGCCGTTTATGGAATGGCTCAGGGCAGGGCGGCCAGCAACGGCGATACCGGTCCCGCGGGGCTGGCCGCCGGTGCACCCGGTGCAGCCGGTGCACTTGGTGCACCCGGTGCCGCGGGCGCAGCCGGAGCCTGACCCGAAGCGAGCGCCGGCAGATCCTGCGGGAGCGTCACCTTCGGAGGCACGCTGACCGGCAGGCCGGCAGGCATCGCCGGCATGTTGACCTGCGCCTGCGGAAGCTGCGGAGCCGGCGGAGTGGCCGGTGCCGCGGGTGCCGACAACCCCGGGATTGTCGGGAGACCCGGAATCGACGGCGCGGCGGGAGCGGTCGGACCCGCAGCCGCCGGCTGCGCACCCGTCAGGCCCTGGATCATCCCCGGAATGCCACCGGTTGCCGTCGACGGCGCGGCGGGCGTCGCCGACTGGGCCAACCCCGGAAGCAAGGAGCTGCCAGCCGGCGAGGACGCCGGAGCGGCGGGGGTGGTGGCTGCGGTCAGCCCGGGGATCGACGGAAGGCCCGCCGCCGGAGCCGCCGCGGTTGCCGGCGAGGTGGCCGCCGGAACGCCCGGGAAGCTGATGCCCGGAGTGGCCGGAGCCGCCGGGGGCGTGGCCCCGAGTGCGGTCGCGAGGTTCTGCAGGATTTGCGGTGCGTTGGCCGCCGAACTAATCAGCTGCTGCGGAATGTTCGGCACGGCCGGGGCCGGCACGGGGTCGGCGTGGGCGATACCGCCCGTCAATAGCGCTGCGGACGAACCGACCACGACGGCGGCTGCACGCATGTAAGTCCAGATGGTTGGCATGACTCTCCCTGATTGATCGATTACAGGTTCGGCGCTGAAGTTACTTTGATGCAGATGAGACTCAAGTGACACGTGTGGCATTTATAAACTCGTTACGGATACGAGCGGGATCGGTGACCGAACGCATCAACGACCCCCAGGGGGACATGTCAGGACCGATGGCGCCGCGGTGCAGGCCACGCTCGCTAAAGTCGGGCGGATAGACACCACCTCGGCCGCACCGGCGGCACCCGATACCCCGCGGTCGGCGAGTCCCCTTCGGGTGGCCGCGCCGATGCTGCTCATCGCGAGCATCGCCGCCCGGCTGGCCTGGACGTATCTGGCGCCCAACGGCGCGAACTTCGTCGACCTGCACGTTTACCTCGGCGGGTCTGCCGCGATCGATCACCCCGGCACCTTGTACAGCTACGTCTATGCCGATCAGACGCCGGATTTCCCGCTGCCGTTCACTTATCCGCCGTTCGCGGCCGTCGTGTTCTACCCCCTGCATCTGTTGCCGTTCGGCGTGGTGGCCCTGCTGTGGCAGATCGCGACGATGGCCGCGCTGTACGGCGCGATCCGGCTCAGCCAGCGCCTGATGGGAGTCGCCGTCGGCGAGGGCCGGCGGCTCGCCATGTTGTGGACGGCGATCTCCATCTGGATCGAGCCGCTGCGCAGCACGTTCGACTACGGGCAGGTCAACGTGTTGCTGATGACCGCGGTGCTGTGGGCGGTGTGCAGCACGCGGTGGTGGCTGTCGGGGCTGGCGGTAGGCGTTGCGGCGGGAATCAAGTTGACCCCAGCGATCTCGGGTGTCTATCTGGTCGGTGTCCGCCGGTGGGGCGCGGCGGCGTTCTCGGCTGTCGTTTTCGTTGCCACCATTGGGATTTCGATCCTGGTCGTCGGAGATCAAACGCGCTACTACTTCACCGACCTGCTGGGCGACGCTCACCGGGTGGGCCCCATCGCCACCTCGTTCAATCAGTCCTGGCGCGGGGGCATTTCGCGGATCCTTGGCGACGACGTCGGATTCGGCCCGCTGCTGGTGGCCGCCATCGTCGTCACCGCGGTGCTGGCCGTGCTGGCCTGGCGCGCCCTCGATCCCGACGACCGGTTGGGCAGGCTGTTGGTGGTGGAGTTGTTCGGGCTGCTGCTCTCACCGATCTCCTGGACGCATCACTGGGTGTGGCTGGTACCGCTGATGATCTGGGCGATTCACGGCCCGGTGCGCGAACTGCGCGGAGCGCGCATCGTGGGGTGGGGCTGGCTGGCCCTCACCCTGATCGGCGTGCCGTGGTTGCTCAGCTTCGCTCAACCGAACATCTGGCAGATAAGCCGACCGTGGTACCTGGCCTGGGCGGGGTTGGTCTACATCGTGGCCGCGGTGGCGACGTTGATCTGGATCGCGGCCACCGGCAGCCGGGAGACCGAACGCGACGGCCCGGCCGCGGATTAACTTCCGACGATGCCGTTGATGTCGCGGGCCATGTCGATGTCGTTTTGCGTGATCCCGCCCTCGGAGTGTGTGACGAGGGCGAAAGTCACTGTCCGCCAACGAATATCGATATCCGGGTGATGGTCCTTGCTCTCCGCGTGCTCGCCCACCCGGCGCACGGCGTCGATGCCGGCGAGGAAACTCGGAAATTTGATCGAGCGGCGCAGGGCACCGTCGGCGCGTTCCCATCCCTCCAGATCGGGCAGTGCGGCGTCCACCTGTTCATCCGATAACACAGCCATCCCCCGACGGTATACCGTCACTGGCCATGCCGTGGAGCTGAATTCGCAGCTAACCACGGGAGAGCGACAGACGTGCGACTTCTCGCCCACGCAGTGGTCATCTACGAGGCAACGGCGGGACCCGGTGTCTGATTCTTCTGATCCAGCTGCACCACGACGCTGGAATCCGGCGGGTTGTTTCGTTCTTGGTATGCCGACTCGAGGATCGCCGGAACCCTATCGAGATCGCGGGCCACGCCCATCAGTTCTTCCAGGATCATGATTCGTTGCTGATTCGCCTCGCCCAGCGCCTTGCGAGCCTGCTCATCGGAATGACGGACTCTCTGCTTTGCGTCGGCGAGGAGCTGCTCGCGCTCATGCTGGGCTTCCCGCCACGCCTCCTCGATCGACGATTGGGCTTCGGCCCGCATCCTGGCGAGTTCGGCGTCGCACTCTTTCCTGGTTGCCGCACACTCCGTCTCCAGCGCTTTTCGCTGCGCGGCGATCTCCTCCAGCAACTCCCGGTGCTCTCGCCGGGCGGCCTCGGTCTCGGCCTCGGCCTCGGTGATCAGCGCTTCCACCTCGGCGCGCGACTCGCTCTGCATCTGGGAGATCTCATCGAGCGCACGCCGCAGCAGCTTCGCCATCCGATGCTGCATCGCGTAGGGCGACGGTGAGGTGTCCGAGAGGACGGCGACCTCATCCTTGAGGCATGCGACTTCTATCCGGAGCGCGGCCGCTTCATCGCCTAATTGGTTTCGCTCGGCCCTGAGGTTCTGCACTTCGTCGATCAGGAACTTCTGCTTGGCGAGCAACACCTGGATGTAAGCATCGACCGCGGCCGTGTCATAGCCCCTGAAGGTGCGAATGAACGTCTTTGCGGATTCGGTACTCATTGCCAACCCCCATTTCTGAAAGTGCCCTAGAAGATAGCCACCGACTGGTGTCGAGTATCCCACGGTGGTGCGCAAAACTGGAAGAGAGTCTATGTGGCGCAAGGGAATTCGACTCACTTCGCGAAGGCCGGGTGCCATTTCGGTGACTTTGAACTTCGTCAGCTCAGAGCGCCGTGCCCAGCTGAGGGTGCCGACCGTATACCGTCACTGGCCATGCCGACCCAGATCGTCGTCGCCGGCGCACTGATCTGCGGCGCCAAGGTCTTGGTGGCACAACGCGTCCGCCCGCCGGAGCTGGCGGGCCGCTGGGAGCTGCCCGGCGGCAAGGTCGCGCCCGGTGAAACGGAGCGCGACGCGCTGGCCCGTGAGTTGGCCGAGGAGTTGGGCCTTTCGGTCGGCGACGTCGCGGTGGACGGCCGGCTGGGCGCCGACATCGCGGTGGACGGCCTTTTCACGCTGCGGGCCTACCGCGTGCGCCTGATCCGGGGCGAACCCGATGCCCGGGACCATCGGGCGCTGCGCTGGATCACCGCGGCTGAGCTGAACGATCTCGACTGGGTCCCGGCCGATCGTGGTTGGTTGGGCGATTTGGCCAGGGCTCTGCAGACAGCCACCTCATAACAAGCCCACAGACTTCCCGCAGCTGATGTTCAGGCGCGTTGCAGGTCTTCGCGGTGAACTGAAGGAAACAATAAGACGTGTAATAACAACGCCACAAAAATCTGCTCTGGATGTGCGTCGGCTTGTCCAGCCTGCCGACGCGCAAGAACCGATGCTCATGACGCCATTCTCCGAGAACGGCCCAGGCGCGGCGGACTCGATTTCGCCGTCGTGCCAGATCGATGCTGGTGCGGTTTCGCCCCCGGGCCGCGGGCCTGAGATGCCGAGCGTCGAGCCGATCCGGGCTGGTGCGGACGGATGGGCCGCTGGGCTGATTGCCGAACGCAACGCACACGGGGTCGAACGAACGGCCCGGCGACGAGGCGCGACACTACCGAATCGGAGGAGTACTTCTTGACTGTCACACCTCACATCGGCGGAGTGCTCGAGGAGCTCTTGGAGCGCAGCGGGCGGTTCTTCACGCCCGGCGAGATCTCGGCCGACCTGCGCACGGTCACGCGGGAGGGCGGACGCGAAGCCGACGTGTTCTACCGCGACCGGTGGAGCCACGACAAGGTGGTTCGCTCCACGCACGGGGTGAACTGCACCGGATCATGCTCGTGGAAGATCTACGTCAAAGACGGGATCATCACCTGGGAGACCCAGCAGACCGACTACCCGTCGGTGGGCCCGGACCGACCCGAGTACGAGCCGCGCGGCTGTCCCCGTGGCGCGTCCTTCTCGTGGTACAGCTACTCGCCCACCCGGGTGCGCTACCCCTATGCCCGCGGCGTGCTGATCGAGATGTACCGGGAAGCCAAGGCGCGGCTGGGTGACCCGGTGCTGGCGTGGGCCGACATCCAGGCCGACCCCGAGCGTCGTCGCCGTTATCAGCAGGCCCGTGGGAAGGGCGGACTGGTTCGGGTCACCTGGGCCGAGGCCACCGAGCTGATCGCCGCCGCCCACGTGCACACCATCAAGACCTACGGACCGGATCGCGTCGCAGGATTCTCTCCGATCCCGGCGATGTCGATGGTGTCCTACACCGCCGGCTCGCGGTTCTTCGAGCTGATCGGCGCCCCCATGACGTCGTTCTACGACTGGTACGCCGACCTCCCGGTGGCCTCACCGCAGGTCTTCGGCGACCAGACCGATGTGCCCGAATCCGGGGACTGGTGGGATGCAGCGTATTTGATGATGTGGGGCTCCAATGTCCCGATCACCCGCACGCCCGACGCGCATTGGATGGCCGAGGCGCGCTACCGCGGCACCAAGGTTGTGACCGTCAGCCCGGACTACGCCGACAACACCAAGTTCGCCGACGAGTGGATGCCCTGTGCTGCCGGCACCGACGGGGCGCTGGCCATGGCGATGGGCCACGTCATACTCTCGGAATGCTATGTGCAGAAGCAGGTTCCGTTCTTCGCCGACTACTCCCGCCGCTACACCGACCTACCGTTCCTGATCAAGCTGGAAGAACGCGGCGACATGCTGGTGCCGGGAAAGAACCTCACTGCAGCGGATTTGGGGGAGGCCTTCAAGAGCTCAGAGAACGCCGCGCTCAAGCCCGCGGTGCTGGACGAAATCGACCGATTCGGTCGTGGTGCCCCATGGTTCGCTGGGATTCCGGTACGGCGAGTCGGGTGTCGGAAAGTGGAACCTCGATCTCGGTGAACTCAATCCTGCGCTCAGTGCGCGAGACGCGCGTGGCGGCAACGGAGATGACAACACCGCGCTCGTCCACCTGCCCAGTTTCGACACGATCGACGGCGAGGGCACGACCGTGGCACGCGGCGTCCCGGTGCGCCGCATCGGTAAGCACCTGGTGTGCACCGTCTTCGACCTGATGCTCGCCCAATACGGTGTGGCACGCCCGGGCTTGCCCGGCGAATGGCCCACCGGCTACGACGACGCCACTGCGCAGAACACCCCGGCATGGCAGGAAGCCATCACCGGCGTGTCGGCCGCACAGGCCATCCGGGTGGCAAGGGAATTCGCGCACAGCGCCGAGGAATCCGGCGGCCGCTCCATGATCATCATGGGTGGGGGCATCTGCCACTGGTTCCACAGCGACGCGATCTACCGCGCGGTGCTGGCGCTGCTGATGCTGACCGGATCGATGGGCCGCAACGGTGGCGGCTGGGCCCACTATGTCGGTCAGGAAAAGGTCCGCCCGCTCACCGGCTTCCAGACGATGGCGATGGCAACCGACTGGGTGCGCCCGCCTCGGCAGGTGCCCGGCGCCTCGTACTGGTACGCGCACACCGACCAATGGCGCTACGACGGGTACGGCGCGGACAAGCTGGCCAGCCCGGTGGGCCGGGGCAGGTTCGCGGGCAAGCACACCATGGACCTGCTGGCGTCCGCGGTGGCCATGGGATGGAGCCCGTACTACCCGCAGTTCGACCGGTCCAGTCTGGATGTCGCCGACGAGGCGCGTGCCGCTGATCGCGACGTCGCCGACTACGTCGCCGAACAGCTCGGCCAGCGCAAGCTGAAGCTCGCGGTGACCGATCCCGACAACCCCGTGAATTGGCCACGGGTGCTTACTGTTTGGCGCGCCAACCTGATCGGCTCTTCGGGCAAGGGCGGCGAATACTTCCTGCGCCATCTGCTGGGGACGGATTCCAACGCTTCGGCGCTGCCGCCGGAGGACGGGGTGCGGCCCACCGGCGTGACCTGTGAGGGCGACATCCCCGAGGGCAAGCTCGACCTGATGATGTCGATCGACTTCCGGATGACCTCGACGACGCTGGTGTCCGACATCGTGCTGCCGGCGGCGACCTGGTATGAGAAGGCCGACATCTCCAGCACGGACATGCACCCCTATCGTGCACGCGTTCAGCGCCGCGACCGATCCGCCGTGGGAAACGCGTTCGGACTTCGACGCTTTCGGCGCCATCGCCCGCGCCTTCAGCGCCATGGCCAAGAACCACCTGGGCACCCGCACCGACGTGGTGCTCACCGCGCTGCAGCACGATACCCCGGATGCGATGGCCTATCCCGATGGCACCGAACAGGATTGGCTGCACTCCGGTGCGACGCCGGTGCCGGGTCGCACGATGGGCAAGCTCACCGTGGTGGAACGCGACTACTCTGCAATCTACGAAAAGTGGCTGACGCTGGGCCCGCTCGTCGACAAGTTCGGCCTGACCACCAAAGGCGTCACGGTGCATCCCTTCCGGGAGGTCGAAGAGCTCGCGGCCAAGTTCGGCGTACTCAAATCCGGTGTGGCGGCGGGACGTCCGGCCGTCACCACCGCCTCGCGGATGGCCGACGTGTTGCTGCTGCTGTCCGGAACGACCAACGGACGCCTGGCGGTCGAGGGGTTCCACGAACTGGAAAAGCGCACCGGTCAGCGGCTGGTGCATCTGGCCGAAGGCAGCGAGGACAAGCGCATCAGCTACGCCGACACCCAGGCGCGACCGGTTCCGGTGGTCACCAGCCCGGAATGGTCGGGCAGCGAGACGGGCGGCCGGCGCTACGCGCCGTTCACCATCAACATCGAGAACCTCAAGCCTTTCCATACCCTTACCGGGCGAATGCATTTCTATCTCGCGCACGACTGGGTCGAAGAGCTCGGCGAGCACCTGCCGGTGTTCCGGCCGCCGCTGGACATGGCACGCCTGTTCGGCCAGCCAACGCTCGGCCCATGCCGAGGACGGCATCGGGCTCACCGTGCGCTACCTGACGCCGCACTCGAAGTGGTCGTTCCACTCCACCTACCAGGACAACCTGTACATGCTGTCGTTGTCCCGTGGCGGCCCGACGATGTGGATGAGTCCGGGCGACGCGGCGAAAATTCAAGTGCGCGACAATGATTGGGTCGAGGCGGTGAACGTGAACGGCATCTATGTGTGCCGGGCGATCGTCTCGCACCGGATGCCCGACGGCGTGGTCTTCGTCTACCACGTCCAGGAGCGCACCGTGGACACGCCGCGCTCCGAAACCAACAACAAGCGCGGCGGTAACCACAACGCGCTGACCCGGGTGCGGATCAAGCCCAGCCACTTGGCCGGTGGCTACGGCCAACACGCGTTCGCGTTCAACTACCTGGGGCCGACCGGTAACCAGCGCGACGAGGTGACCGTCGTGCGCCGTCGCAGCCAGGAGGTGCGGTACTGATGCGCACCGATGCGGCGCGAGAGGGGGAGCCCCGATGAAGGTCATGGCGCAGTTGGCGATGGTGATGAACCTCGACAAATGCATCGGTTGCCACACCTGTTCGGTGACCTGCAAGCAGGCGTGGACCAACCGCCCGGGTACCGAATACGTCTGGTTCAACAACGTCGAAACCCGCCCGGGCAAGGCTATCCGCGCACCTACGAGGACCAGGAGCGGTGGCGCGGCGGTTGGATCCGCGACAAGAAGGGCCGGTTGCGGCTGCGCGACGGCGGCCGCCTGCACAAACTGCTGCGGATCTTCGCCAATCCGAAGTTGCCCCTCATCGGCGACTACTACGAGCCCTGGACCTACGACTACGAGAACCTGACCACGGCACCCGCGGGCGACACCTTCCCGACGGCCGCACCCAAGAGCCTGATAACCGGTGAGCCCATGAAGATTTCGTGGGGACCGAACTGGGACGACAACCTGGCCGGGTCGCCGGAGATCCTGGCCGATGACCCGATCCTGAAGAAGGTCAGCGAAGAGGTCAAACTCTCGCTCGAAGAAACCTTCATGTTCTACCTGCCCCGCATCTGCGAGCACTGCCTCAACCCGTCCTGCGTGGCGTCGTGCCCGTCGGGCGCGATGTACAAGCGCAGCGAGGACGGCATCGTGCTGGTCGACCAGGACCGCTGCCGCGGCTGGCGGATGTGTGTGTCCGGATGTCCCTACAAGAAGGTCTATTTCAACCACAAGACGGGCAAGGCCGAGAAGTGCACGCTGTGCTATCCGCGGATGGAGGTCGGCCTGCCGACCATCTGCTCGGAAACCTGCGTGGGACGGCTGCGCTACCTGGGCGTGGTGCTCTACGACGTCGACAGGGTGCTGGAGGCGGCCTCGGTGGAAAAAGAGACCGATCTCTATCCCGCGCAGTGCGAGATCCTGCTGGACCCCAACGATCCGGACGTCATCGCCGGCGCGCGGGCAGAGGGCATCCCGGACGAGTGGATCGAGGCCGCGCAGCGTTCCCCGGTTTACGCGCTGATCCACACCTACAAGGTGGCGCTGCCGTTGCACCCGGAATACCGCACCATGCCGATGGTTTGGTACATCCCGCCGCTGTCGCCGGTGGTCGACGCGGTCAGCCGCGACGGGCACGACGGGGAGGACCTCGGCAACCTGTTCGGCGCGCTGGACGCGCTGCGTATCCCGATGCAATATCTGGCCGAACTGTTCACCGCCGGCGATACCGCCGTGGTCGAAGGCGTGCTGCGCAGGCTGGCGGCGATGCGCTCCTACATGCGCGACATCAACCTCGGCCGCGAGACCCAGCCGCACATCCCGCATTCGGTCGGCCTGACCGAAGAGGAGATCTACGAGATGTACCGGCTGCTGGCCATCGCGAAATACGAAGAGCGCTATGTCATTCCGACCGCCTTCGCGCCCCAGGCCCGCGACCTCGAGGAGATGGGCTGCTCGTTGACGGGCGACGGCGGGCCGGGCATGTACGAGTCGGATCCGGTGCCGGTGTCCGTGGAGACCTTCCACACCCTCAAGCAGCGCGGCGACGACAGCCGGCGCCACCCGTAGGCGGGTCAACCTGCTCAACTGGGACGGTGGCCAAGTGCCCGCCGGCATGTTCCCGGACGAGCGGCAGCGATGAAAGCTGCTTGCGGCGCTTCGGGAGCGCTCCACCAACCGGGCGATGCAGGATCGTCTGGTGTGGCAGGCGGCCTCGCTGTTGCTGGCCTACCCGGACGACGGGTTGGCCGGGCGGCTGGACGCCGTCGAGGAGCTGGTCGGCCACATCAGCGGTTCGCCGGCGGCGCTGCTCTGGCAGACGGTCGCCGGCGCTGCGTGCCCGCGAGCCGATGGCCGCCGCGATGGACTATGTCGCCACCTTCGACATGCGCCGGCGCTGCACCATGTACCTGACCTACTGGACCGCGGGGGACACCCGCAACCGGGGCCGGGAGATGCTGGCGTTCGCCACCGCCTACCGGGAGGCGGGTGTGCAGCCGCCGGGCGGCGAGGCGCCCGATCATCTGACCGTGGTGCTCGAATTCGCCGCCACCGTCGATCCCGAGGTCGGCCGGCGGTTGCTGGACCAGCACCGCGTGCCCATCGACGTGCTGCGCGGCGCCCTGGCCGACGCACAGCTCGCCCTACGAGCCGACGGTGGCGGCGGTCTGCGAGACCCTGCCCGCCGCAACCGATCAGGAAGTGCGCCGCGCCGAGCGGCTGGCGAAAGCCGGGCCTCCGGCGGAAGCCGTTGGGCTGCAACCGTTTACCCTGACCGTGCCACCGCGCAAAGGAACGTCAAGTGTTTAACAACGTCCTGTTCTGGGACATCGCGCCCTACGTCACGCTGTCGGTGCTGATCGTGGGCACGTGGTGGCGCTACCGCTACGACAAGTTCGGCTGGACCTCGCGGTCCTCGCAGATCTACGAGTCGCGGCTGCTGAGCATCGCCAGCCCCATCTTCCATTTCGGCATCCTGGCGGTGTTCGCCGGACATGTGATGGGGCTGTTCATCCCGCCGAGCGTCACCCAGTTGCTGAAGATGAGCGACCACTTCTACCATCTGCAGGCGGTCATTGCCGGGTCGATGGCCGGCGTCGCGACGCTGATCGGCATCGGGTTGCTGATCTACCGGCGGTTCACCCGTCCGGCGGTGGCCATGGCCACCAGCCGCAGCGACAAGGTGATGTATGCGGTGCTGCTGCTGGCGATCGTGGTGGGCCTGTACTGCGACCTGATCGGCACCGGCCCGCACGGGGGCGAGTTCCACTACCGCTACACGGTGGGTTTGTGGTTCCGCCGGATCTGGATATTCCAGCCGCACGGCGAGGTGATGATCAACGCCCCGCTGGACTACCAGTTGCACGCCCTGATCGGCATGGTGCTGTTCACGCTGTGGCCGTTCACCCGCCTGGTGCACGTGTTCAGCGCCCCGGTCGTCTACCTGTTCCGCCCTTACATCGTCTACCGCAGCCGCGAGGCGTCGGGCAAGGGCGAACTCGTCGGTACGGCGCCGCGACGGCGCGGCTGGTAGCCGCCGGCGGGCCTCGCCCGGTCACCAGCCGGTTCGCTATCCGGGGCCCCCGCTGCCACAATCACCGACGTGCTATTTCGCAACGTCGCCATCGTCGCCCACGTCGACCACGGAAAGACCACCCTGGTTGACGCGATGCTGCGGCAGTCCGGCGCGCTGCACCACCGGGGCGACGACACGGTCGAGCGGCTCATGGACTCTGGAGACCTGGAAAAAGAAAAGGGCATCACGATCCTGGCCAAAAACACGGCCGTGCATCGCAAGCATGCGGACGGGACGACGACCGTCATCAATGTCATCGACACCCCGGGCCACGCCGACTTCGGCGGTGAGGTGGAGCGCGGACTCTCCATGGTCGACGGGGTGCTGCTACTGGTCGACGCCTCCGAGGGCCCGCTGCCGCAGACCCGTTTCGTGCTGCGCAAAGCCCTGGCCGCCCATCTCCCGGTGATCCTGGTCGTCAATAAGACGGACCGGCCCGACGCTCGCATTGCTGAGGTCGTCTCGGAGAGCCACGACCTGTTGCTCGACGTCGCATCTGACCTCGACGAGGACGCACAGAAGGCCGCCGAGGCACGCCCTCGACTTGCCGACGCTGTACGCCTCGGGACGGGCAGGCATCGCCAGCACGACGGAACCGGCCGATGGCGAGATTCCCGACGGCGACAACCTCGATCCGCTGTTCGACGTTCTGCTCGAGCACATCCCGCCGCCGCAGGGCGACCCCGAGGCGCCGTTGCAGGCGCTGGTCACCAACCTCGACGCCTCGGCCTTCCTCGGCCGGCTCGCGCTGATCCGCATCTACAACGGCCGGATCCGCAAGGGCCAGCAGGTGGCCTGGATGCGCGAGGTGGACGGGCATGCCCGTCATCACGAACGCGAAGATCACCGAGCTGCTGGCGACCGAAGGCGTGGAACGTACGTCCACCGACGAAGCCGTCGCTGGGGACATCGTCGCCGTCGCCGGGCTGCCCGGAGATCATGATCGGCGACACGCTGGCCGATCCGGACCACGCGCACGCGCTGCCGCGCATCACCGTCGACGAGCCCGCCATTTCCGTGACCATCGGAACCAACACCTCGCCGCTGGCAGGCAAGGTGAAGGGTCACAAGTTGACCGCTCGGATGGTGAAGTCGCGGCTGGACGCCGAACTCGTCGGCAACGTGTCGATCAAGGTCGTCGATATCGGCCGGCCCGACGCCTGGGAGGTGCAGGGCCGCGGCGAGCTCGCGCTGGCGGTGCTGGTCGAGCAGATGCGTCGGGAGGGTTTCGAGCTCACGGTTGGCAAGCCGCAGGTCGTCACCCAGACGATCGACGGCAAGCTGCACGAGCCCTTCGAAGCGATGACCATCGACTGCCCCGACGAATTCGTCGGCGCGATCACCCAGCTGATGGCCGCGCGCAAGGGCCGCATGGAAGAGATGACGAACCACGCGGCGGGCTGGGTCCGGATGGACTTCATTGTGCCCAGCCGCGGCCTGATCGGCTTCCGCACCGACTTCCTCACCTTGACCCGCGGCACCGGCATCGCCAACGCCGTGTTCGACGGCTACCGGCCGTGGGCGGGGGAGATCCGCGCACGCCACACCGGGTCGCTGGTGTCCGATCGCGCGGGCACCATCACACCGTTCGCAATGATCCAGCTCGCCGACCGGGGCCAGTTCTTCGTCGAGCCCGGCCAGGACACCTACGAGGGCCAGGTCGTCGGAATCAACCCGCGCGCAGAGGATCTCGACATCAACGTCACCCGCGAGAAGAAGCTGACCAACATGCGGTCGTCGACCGCCGATGTCATCGAAACGTTGGCCAGGCCGCTCGAGCTCGATCTGGAGCAGGCCATGGAATTCTGTGCGCAAGACGAATGCGTCGAGGTGACTCCGGAGATCGTGCGGGTGCGCAAGGTCGAGCTGGACGCCACCGCCCGGGCCCGCAGCCGGTCGCGCGCGAAGGCCCGGGGTTAACACCGCGTGGTCGGACGGGCTGCTGTGCGGCTGCTCGATACCCTGATCAGCGTGCCGAGACGCGTCCGCCGCTTGTTCATGGTGCTCGGCGGCCTGGTCTCGCTGGTCGGGCTCGTCCTCTCGGCCTGCACGGTCAACCCGCCGCCGGCGCCGCAGAGCACCGATACGCCGCACAACTCGGTGCCCCCGCCGCCCCGGGTCAGCGAGATCATCATGGGCATCGACTCGATCGGGGCCGGCTTCAATCCACACCTGCTCTCCGACCTGTCGCCGGTGAACGCGGCGATCAGCGCGCTGGTGCTGCCCAGCGCCTTTCGCCCGGTTCCCGACACGAACACGCCGACCGGCTCACGCTGGGAGATGGACCCGACTCTGCTGGTGTCGGCCGAGGTGACCAGCCAGAACCCGTTCACGGTGACCTACAAGATCCGGCCCGAGGCGCAGTGGACCGACAACGCGCCGATCGCCGCCGACGACTTCTGGTACCTGTGGCACCAGATGGTCAGCCAGCCCGGCGTCGTCGACCCGGCCGGCTATGACCTCATCACCGGCGTGCAGTCCCTGGAGGGCGGCAAGCAGGCGGTGGTCACCTTCGCCGAACCGTATCCGGCGTGGAAGGAATTGTTCAGCGACATCCTGCCGGCGCACATCGTCAAGGACGTGCCCGGCGGCTTCGCGGCGGGCCTGGCCCGAACGCTCCCGGTCACCGGCGGGCAGTTTCGGGTGGAAAGCATCGATCCGCAGCGCGACGAGATCCTGGTCGCCCGCAATGACCGCTACTGGGGGCCGCCGGCCAAACCCGCGCTCATCCTTTTCCGGCGCGCCGGTGCGCCGGCCGCGCTGGCCGACTCCGTGCGCAACGGCGACACCCAGGTGGCGCAGGTGCATGGCGGCTCGGCGGCCTTCGCGCAGCTGTCCGCCATTCCCGATGTCCGGACCGCCCGGATCGTGACGCCGCGGGTCATGCAGCTCACGCTGCGGGCCACCGAGCCCAAACTGGCTGACACGCAAGTCCGTAAGGCGATTCTGGGGCTGCTTGATGTCGACCTGCTCGCCGCCGTGGGCGCAGGCAGCGACAACACCGTCACCCTGGACCAGGCCCAGATCCGTGCGCCGAGCGACCCGGGCTACGAGCCGACCGCGCCCCCGGCGATGACGACTCCGGCGGCGCTGGCGTTGCTGGCGGGGGCCGGGTACAAGGTCGAACCCAACTCTCCGCGTCGCCCGCGCCGGCCCCGCCGAACACCGGGCCGCCCGAGGTCATCCGCGGCCGGATCAGCAAGGACGGCCAACAGCTTTCACTGGTCATCGGGGTGGCGGCGAATGACCCGACCGCGGTCGCGGTGGCCAATACCGCCGCCGACCGCTTGCGCAACGTCGGCATCGACGCGACGGTACTGGCGCTGGACCCGGTCACCCTCTATCACGACGCGCTGAACAACAACCACGTGGACGCGATCGTCGGCTGGCATCAGGCGGGCGGAAACCTGGCGACGCTGCTCGCCTCCCGTTACGGCTGCCCCGCGTTGGAGTCGACCCAGGTCCCGATCTCCAACGGGCCGGCGCCCGCACCCTCGGCCCGCCGCTCCCACGCCGTCCACCCGGCCGCCTGCTGCCTCGACGACACCGACCACGACCCCGCCGCCCAGCCGTCCCGCCGATCCCAGCGCGCTGGTGCAGGCGCCGTCGAACCTCACCGGCATCTGCGATCGCAGCATTCAGTCGAACATCGACGCCGCCCTCAACGGCACCAAGAACATCAACGACGTGATCACCGCGGTCGAACCGCGACTGTGGAACATGTCCACCGTGCTGCCGATCCTGCAGGACACGACGATCGTCGCGGCCGGCCCGAGCGTGCAGAACGTCAGCCTGTCCGGTGCGGTGCCCGTCGGCATCGTCGGCGACGCCGGCCAATGGATCAAAACCGGGCCATAAGGCCCGCGCCGTCAGTCGGCGGCCCGGCGCGCTCGCGGCGGGATCACCGTGTCGACGATGAGCGCCAGCTCGCGCCGGTTCGGGGGCTCCCCGTTCAGCAGGAAGTGCTGGTTGATCAGAGCCGACCCGATGCGAGCGGTCAGCGGCGTGACGACCTTGCCGGGTCGAGGTCGCCGTCTTTCGATGGCGGCTTGCAGGATCGATTCCACGATCTTCATGCGCGGCCGCACCACGGCGTCGGCGAAGATGGCCCGCATCTCGGGTTCGTGCAAGAGCTGATGGATGACGTCCAGACCGGGGAAGCCGGTCTTTCCGGCCAGCATGTCACGCTGGGCGGTGAACATCGCCAGCAGGTTCTCTCTGGCCGACCGGCCGGAGCGCAGCTCGGGCAGCGGCGGCAGCGCGAAAACCAAAGCGGCGTGCACCAGCTCGCACTTGGTGTCCCAGCGCCGGTACAGCGCGGCCTTGCCGGTGTGGGCGCGCGCCGCGATTCCTTCCATCGTCAGGCCCGCCGTAACCGACTTCGGCCAGCTCGGCCAACGTGGCCTCGTAGAGCGCGCGTTCGAGGACTTCGCCTCGCCGGCGGCTTCGATTGCCCGTGTGGTCTGCGTCCGTGAGCTGCGGCATTTCTCGATAGTAGCCGTGCGCGTTCCTATTCGCTGACGTCTCGGCGACGCGGCCGCCCGACCACGAACTTAAGAAACGGTGCCGGTCACTAAACCTGCTGCCGATCTCGTCGCCGCTGCCGGTAGGGTGCCGTCATGCCCGAGACGCCGCGGTTGCTGTTCGTCCACGCGCATCCCGACGACGAAAGCCTCGGCACCGGCGCCACCATCGCCCACTACACCGCCCGCGGGGCCGATGTCCTCGTCGTCACGTGCACGCTGGGCGAGGAGGGCGAGGTGATCGGCGACCGTTGGGCCGAACTCGCCGTCGATCGCGCGGACCAACTCGGCGGCTACCGGATCGGCGAATTGACCGCCGCGCTGCAGGCGCTGGGCGTCAGCGAACCCCGCTACCTCGGCGGCGCCGGCCGGTGGCGCGATTCCGGGATGAGCGGCACGCCGCCGCGGCACCGGCAACGCTTCATCGACGCCGACGAGCGCGAGACCGTCGGCGCCCTGGTCGCCATCATTCGCGAGCAGCGCCCGCACGTCGTCGTGACCTACGATCCGAACGGCGGCTACGGCCATCCCGATCACGTCCACGCACACCGGGTCACGACGGCCGCCGTGGCGGCGGCCGGCCCGGGAGCGGGCGTTGCCGACTTCCCCGGCGAGCCCTGGGCCGTACCGAAGTTCTACTGGTCGGTCTTTGCGGCGAGCGCATTCGAGGCGGCCTGGACGCGCTGACGCCCCAGGATCTGCGGCCCGAGTGGTCGATCCCGCCGAAAGAAGAGTTCACCTTCGGCTACGCAGACGCCGACATCGACGCCGTCGTCGAGACCGGCCGCGGAGGCCTGGGCCGCCAAGCGGGCGGCACTCGCCGCGCACGCCACCCAAGTGGTGGTGGGACCGACCGGCCGCGCCTGCGCGCTGTCCAACAACATGGCCATACCGATACTCGGGGCATGAGCACTACGTCCTGGCCGCCGGCGCGGCGGGGGAGCGCGACGAGCGCGGCTGGGAAACGGACCTGCTCGCAGGGCTTGGTTTCCCGACGGCCCCGACGCGGTAAGCTGCCAATCAGGCAGCCACGGAAGGAATTCGCATGGACCCCGACCTGGACCCTAATCTGCAGCACTGGCAGGACCGGCTGGACAGCTTTCAGTGGGTTATCGGCTCCATCCTGTCCAATATCGACAGCGTCCCGACCTGACCGAAACCAAGCCACGCGTCGCGTCCGTCGAAGACAGCGGCGCGACCGACCCCGCGATCCGTTTCGTTGTGTTGGCCCTCTTGGCGGTCGACGGGGTGCTCTCCGCACTTGCCGGGGCTCTGCTGCTGCCTCTCTATATCGGGACGATTCCGTTTCCCATCAGCGGACTGATTACCGGACTGGTCAACGCGGCGCTGGTGTGGGCCGCCGGGCGATGGACCCGTTCGCCCCGGCTGGCGGCGTTGCCGTTGTGGACGTGGCTGTTGACCGTGGCGGTGATCAGCATGGGCGGCCCGGCCGACGACGTCATCCTGGGGGGCCGCGGGCTGATGGCCTACGGGGCGCTATTGCTCCTGATCCTGGGGGTCGCACCGCCGGTATGGGTGCTGTGGCGGCGCAGGCGCGGGACGTCTGACGATTCGCCGGGATGTCGCCCACGCGCCCGCGCGGGTGTGCCGCTACTGTTGACTGTTGCCCAGACGGGACCCGCCAGTCGGGTGCCACGATTTCACATGTTGGGACGCACGGATGAAATTCGATCGTGGGGAAGTTACACGAAGGTGCTGTTGACTCCGGGCGAGGAGCCTACCGCCCTGCCCAACCCTGTGATTCCGGCCAAGGTTTCAAGGAGCCCCGCCGAAGGCCGGGCCCGAAGCCTCGTCGAAGGCGGCCGCCTCCGCGCTGCGGCGGGTGCTGCGGCGGGCTCGAGACGGCGTCGCGCTGAACACCGACGAGGCGGCACTCGCCATGACCGCGCGCGGTGCGGACCTGGCGGATCTGTGTGCCAGTGCGGCACGGGTGCGCGATGCGGGTCTGGAGTCGGCCGGGCGGCGGGGCCCGGGCGGTGGGCTGCCGATCACCTACTCGCGCAAGGTTTTCATCCCGGTCACCCACCTGTGCCGGGACAGCTGCCATTACTGCACCTTCGTCACCGTCCCCGGGCAAGCTGCGCGCCCAGGGCGCCGGCATGTATCTCGAACCCGACGAGATCCTCGAGATCGCCCGGCGCGGCGCCGAACTCGGTTGCAAGGAAGCACTATTCACACTCGGCGACCGGCCCGAGGATCGCTGGCCGGAGGCGCGCGAGTGGCTGGAGGCGCGGGGCTACGACTCCACGCTGTCCTATGTGCGGGCGATGGCGATCCGGGTGCTCGAAGAGACCGGGCTGTTGCCGCACCTGAATCCCGGCGTGATGAGCTGGTCGGAGATGGCGCGGCTCAAGCCGGTGGCGCCGTCGATGGGCATGATGCTCGAGACGACGTCGCGGCGGCTGTTTGAGACGAAAGGGCTTGCGCACTACGGCAGCCCGGACAAAGACCCGGCCGTTCGGCTGCGCACGCTGACCGACGCGGGCCGGTTGTCCATTCCGTTCACCACCGGCCTGCTGGTCGGCATCGGCGAGACCCTCGCCGAACGGGCCGACACCCTGCATGCGATTCGCAAGTCGCACAAGGAGTTCGGGCATGTGCAAGAAGTGATCGTGCAGAATTTCCGGGCCAAGGAACACACCGCGATGGCCGCTGTCCCCGACGCCGGCATCGAGGACTACCTGGCGACGGTGGCGGTGGCGCGGTTGGTGCTCGGTCCCGGGATGCGCATTCAGGCGCCACCCAATCTGGTGTCGCGCGACGAGTGCCTGGCGCTGATCGGCGCCGGAGTCGACGACTGGGGCGGGGTTTCGCCGCTGACACCCGACCACGTCAACCCGGAGCGGCCGTGGCCGGCCCTGGACGAACTGGCCGCCGTCACCGCCGAAGCCGGTTACGAGCTGGTGCAGCGGCTGACCGCGCAGCCCAAATACGTGCAGGCGGGCGCGGCGTGGATCGACCCGCGGGTGCGGGGCACGTGATCGCGCTGGCCGATCCGGCGACCGGCCTGGCTCGCGACGTCAACCCGGTGGGGCTGCCCTGGCAGGAGCCCGACGACGTCGGCTCCTCGGGCCGGGTCGACCTCAACGCGGCGATCGACAGCCGAGGGCCGCAACACCGAAACCCGCAGCGACCTCGACAGCGCCTTCGGCGACTGGGAATCGATCCGCGCGCACGTCCACGAGCTGGCCGCGCAAGGCGCCGCCCGAGCGCATCGACACCGACGTGCTCGCCGCGCTGCGCTCGGCCGAACGCGACCCCGCCGGCTGCACCGACGACGAGTACCTTGCGCTGGCGACCGCCGACGGTCCCGCGCTGGAAGCTGTTGCGGCCCTGGCGGATTCGCTGCGCCGCGAGACCGTCGGCGACGACGTGACCTTCGTGGTGAACCGCAACATCAACTTCACCAATATCTGCTACACCGGCTGCCGGTTCTGCGCGTTCGCGCAGCGCAAGGGCGACGCCGACGCGTACTCGCTGTCCACCGACGAGGTCGCCGACCGCGCGTGGGAGGCGCACGTCGCAAGGCGCCACCGAGGTGTGCATGCAGGGCGGCATCGACCCCGAGCTGCCGGTCACCGGCTACGCCGATCTGGTCCACGCCGTCAAAGCTCGGGTGCCGTCGATGCACGTGCATGCGTTCTCCCCGATGGAGATCGCCAACGGGGTGACCAAGAGCGGGTTGAGCATTCGCGAGTGGCTGATCAGCCTGCGCGAAGCCGGCCTGGACACCATCCCCGGCACCGCCGCCGAAATCCTGGACGACGAGGTGCGCTGGGTGCTGACCAAAGGCAAGTTGCCGACGTCGATGTGGATCGAAATCGTCACCACCGCACACGAAGTGGGCCTGCGGTCGTCGTCGACGATGATGTACGGCCACGTCGACAGCCCACGGCACTGGGTCGGCCACCTGAACGTGCTGCGCGACATCCAGGACCGCACCGGCGGTTTCACCGAGTTCGTGCCATTGCCGTTCGTACATCAGAGCTCACCGTTGTATCTGGCCGGCGCGTCGCGTCCGGGGCCCACCCATCGCGACAACCGGGCGGTGCACGCCCTGGCGCGAATCATGTTGCACGGCCGCATCTCTCATATCCAGACCAGCTGGGTGAAGCTCGGTGTCGAGCGCACCCAGGTGATGCTCAACGGCGGCGCCAACGATCTGGGCGGCACGCTGATGGAGGAGACCATCTCGCGGATGGCCGGTTCGGAGCACGGATCGGCCAAGACGGTGGCGGAGCTGACCGCGATCGCCGAAGGCATCGGGCGTCCGGCGCGGCAACGCACCACCGATTACACGACGCTGGCCGCGTAGTTCGCCCGCCTGTCGGACGCGTCGGGTATACCGGAGGCCGTGAAGCGACACATCGACGACGATCGATTCCCCGAATGGCGGCCGTTCCTGGATGCGGTGCGCCGGCACGGTCCGGACGCCGGAACCTGGTGTGAGGCGTGGACGGTGCGCGACATCGTCGTCCATCAAGCCGGAAACGCCGAAGAACTCGCGCGGGTGCTCGGTGCCCATCTGGACGGACAACCCGTCGCCACCCGCAATTTCGAGGAACGCGAGGGCCCACTGCGCGCCCTGAACGACACGGACCTGTGGGACGCGCTGCTGGACCGGATGGCCACCCTCAATGAGGTCGCTGTGGCGGCCGAAGCTGTCCCCGCGGACACCGATGTCGCCTGGACGGGCCGCACCATGAAGGTGCCCTGGTTCGCCGAGCACATGCGCGAAGAACTCGTCCTGCACAGCTGGGACATCACCGGGGACCAGACGGACGCCCAAGCGCGGCTGGCCGAGCCGTGGATGACCACGCACAGCGTCGTCGCGGTCGGCAGGCCGTTGTTGGTGAAGGGCGCCAAGCTGCTGGGCCCGGGTGAGAGCATCGAGGCTCGACTGCGAGCCGACGGCACCGACGACGTCGTCCTGGCCGCCGATTCCGATCGGATCACCATCGGCCTGGCCGAGCCCGAAGGCCCGGCGGCCCTGGAAACCGACGCGGCCGCGCGCGTGTTGTTGCTGTGGGGCCGTAGGCCCGCCGATCCATCACGCATTCGCAGCCGCGCCGGCGCGGAGACCCTGGGTCGGGTACGCCGACTGCTCAGCGGCTACTGAACAGTCGGCGCGGGTCGACCTAGTAGTTGTTGCAGACGGTGGCGACTTGCTGGATCGTGCCCATGAACCCCGCAGCCTGCGGCATGGCCTGGATCTCCTGCTCCATCTGCACGCGCTTCGCCGGCGGAGCGGCGAGGAACCGGCGCAAGTAGCTCTGCGCCATCGGCGATTGGTTGAACTGCTGGGCAGTGGCTGGGTCCGTCGCGTTAAGCGCGGCCATGACCTGCCCGTAGTTACAGGTTGTGTCGGTGACCGGATCGGCGGATGCGATCCCGGCCGCGGCGCTCAACGCCACCGCTGCGCTGCCAACCGCAACGCCCAATTTGCTCAACGACAGCCTCATGTGTGGAACCCTTCCCCAAATAAATGCACCGCTGCTGCGGCGGTGACATCTGCCAAGCGGTTGCCGGCTCTCGACCGAGATTACCAGGCCCCGCGAGCCTGCTTGCAACACAACGGATATCGAAGGGCGCCGCCGGGGCGTTACTCTATGCAGGTCAGCGGCTTGTTCGCGGCGTTCGCCCTCGGCGAAACGAGGCCAGGTTGCCGAGTCCGAGACTGTCGGTCTTAAATCTGTGCAATGACAGGCGCGCCGGATGGTTGACCTGTATCTGCAACGTCTAGTATCAGTAACCGAGAGCTTCAACCGGAAGCGGCCGGACGCGCCGGTGGGAGCGGAATGCAGCCCACCTTCGAGCCCAAGTACATGGAGGAGACGTCTGTGACGTACACGATCGCCGAACCCTGTGTCGACATCAAGGACAAAGCCTGTATAGAGGAGTGCCCGGTCGACTGCATCTACGAAGGCGCTCGGATGCTCTACATCCACCCCGACGAATGCGTCGACTGCGGGGCGTGTGAGCCGGTCTGCCCCGTCGAAGCGATCTACTACGAAGACGATGTGCCGGACCAGTGGAGCCAGTACACGCAGATCAACGCGGACTTCTTCGCCGAGCTGGGATCGCCCGGCGGTGCAGCCAAGGTGGGCATGACCGAGAACGACCCGCAGGTGGTCAAGGATCTGCCCCCGCAAGGTGAAGGCGACTGAGCGGCCCGGTGCCACACCAGCTCAAAAAGCGCAGGCCGGCTGTGTCGGCGGCCCTGCCGGAGTTCCCCTGGGACACCCTGGCCGACGCCAAAGCGCTGGCCGGCGCCCACCGGGACGGCATCGTCGACCTCTCCGTCGGAACCCCGGTCGACCCGGTAGCCCCGGTGATCCAGGAGGCGCTGGCCGCAGCCGCTTCGGCGTCGGGCTATCCCGCCACCGCCGGCACCGCCCGGCTGCGCGCAGCCGCCGTCGCCGCGCTGGACCGCCGGTTTGGCATCACCGGGCTGGCCGAGGCGGCCGTCCTGCCGGTGATCGGCAGCAAGGAGTTCATCGCGTGGCTGCCCACGCTGCTGGGCCTGGGCCCCGCGGACGTGATCGTCGTGCCCGAGCTGGCGTATCCGACGTATGAGGTCGGGGCCAGGCTGGCCGGAGCGCGAGTGCTGCGCGCGGATTCGCTGACCCAGCTGGGCCCGCAATCCCCGTCGCTGTATTACCTGAACTCGCCGAGCAATCCGACCGGACGTGTCCTGGGCGTCGATCACCTGCGCAAGGTGGTCGCGTGGGCGCGCGACAGGGGCTGCTTGGTGGCCTCCGACGAGTGCTACCTGGGGTTGGGCTGGGACGACCAGCCGTTGTCGGTCCTGCATCCTTCGGTCTGCGACGGCGACCACACCGGCCTGCTCGCGATCCACTCCCTGTCGAAGAGCTCGTCCCTGGCCGGGTACCGGGCCGGTTTCGTCGCGGGAGACCCCGACCTGGTCGCCGAGCTGCTGGCCGTCCGCAAGCACGCCGGGATGATGGTGCCGACGCCGGTTCAGGCGGCCATGGTGGCGGCCCTGGACGACGACGCCCACGAGCTGGCGCAGCGGGAGCGCTACGAACGGCGCCGCGCGGCCCTACTGCCTGCACTGCGTTCGGCCGGCTATGCCGTCGACCACTCCGAAGCCGGCCTGTATCTGTGGGCCACCCGCGGCGAGCCATGCCACGACAGCGTCGCCTGGCTGGCGCAGCGCGGCATCTTGGTGGCACCGGGTGATTTCTACGGCCCGCGCGGTGCGCAACACGTGCGGCTCGCGCTGACCGCCAGCGACGAGCGGATCGCCGCCGCCGTGCAGCGGCTCGTTTAGCCCGCTTCGCAGCGCGAAGCGCAGGCGGGCATCCAGCCCAGTCGATCCGAACCGTCTGGTGCCCCGGAGACGGGCGGGCGTGCACAATGCTTCGGAGGCGTTTCACGATCTCTGGGTAAGGACGGTGCTCGTGACCAGTTCGACCGGCAGGCTGCGCATCCCGCTCACGCTAGGCGACATCGCCAAGCGGATATTCCTCGGGAAGCCGCTGATCAACGAGAGCCTGTCAACCGAGAAGTTATCCAACCCGATTGCGCTGGGTGCACTTTCGCCGGACGCGATCTCGTCCACCGCCTACGGCACCGAACAGATTCTGATCGAGCTGCTGCCCAAGGCCGGGCTTGCGGCGTTTGCGCTGTTGCTGCCCATCAACGCTGCGATCCTGGTGATTCTGGTGTTGGTGGCCGCGTCGTATCGGCAAGTCGTCATGGCCTACACGCGCGCAGGCGGTTCCTACATCGTGGCTCGAGAGAATTTCGGACCACGCGTGGCGCAGGTGGCCGCCGCGGCGCTGCTGATTGACTACGTCGTCACGGTGGCGGTACAAGCCGCGGCCGGGACAGTGGCGGTAGCATCGGCGGTTCCGGCGTTGGGGCCCTATAGCCTCACCATCACCGTCGGCGTCGTGCTGCTCATCTGCTTTGCGAACCTGCGCGGATTGCGGGAAGCGGGTGTGCAATTCGCCGCCCCCACTTACTTTTTCGTTTCGATGATCGTATTGACGATCGTGACCGGCGTCGTCCGCGACTTATTCTGGCATTTACCGACTTACGATGCCCAACACATCGCTGGAACGGTCCCGATCCATCAGGGCGACGGCCTCGTGATGGGCGCGACGGTCCTGGTGTTGCTGCGTGCGTTCGCCAACGGCGGTTCGTCGCTGACCGGGGTGGAGGCGATCTCTAACACGGTCAACGTCTTCCGCAAACCGCAGGGCCGCAACGCCCGCCGAGTGCTCACCGTGATGGCGTGCATACTCGGGTTCTTGCTTGCCGGCGTTGCTTACCTCACCTACGTCACCCATGCGACGCCGTATATCGCCGGGTATCCGTCGGTACTGTCGCAGGTTGCCCGGGCCGTCTTCGGCAATGGGCTCATCGGCAAAATCTTTTACATCCTCGTCCAGACGTCGACAGCGGCCATCCTGTTCACGGGGGCCAATACTAGTTTCAACGGATTCCCGGCGTTGGCGAGTTTCGTCGCCGAAGACCGCTTCCTGCCGCGACAGTTGATGAAACGCGGCCACCGCCTAGTGTTTTCGAATGGCATTATCGCGCTCACCGCGCTGTCGGTAGCGCTGCTGCTGGCGACGGGCGGCTCGGTCAACGCGCTTGGTCCCGTTCTACGCCATCGGCGTATTCACCGGATTCTCGATGGCCGGCTACGGAATGACCAAACACCACTTGACCCAGCGCGAACCCGGTTGGCGGCGCCGACTGGCCATCAACCTGTCCGCGGCAATCTTGTCGACGATCGTGGTGGGCATCTTCGCGGTGGCCAAGTTCACCGAGGGCGCATGGCTGGTGGTCGTCGTGTTCCCGCTGCTGGTGTTCATCCTGATGCGACTGAATCGCGAATACCGCGCCGAGGCAGCCATTCTCGAGATGTTTCGCACCGACCGCCCGGAGCTGGTCAAGTACGCCCGGCACAAGGTGTTCGTGTTTGTGAACTCTGTTGACCTCGCGGTCATCGAGGCGCTGCGCTACGGCCGAGGATTGCGGGCCGACGAGTTGGTGGCGGTGCACTTCATGGTTGACGAAGCCCACGCTCAGTTGATACGGGCGCGCTGGGACCACTTCGAGCTCGACACCCCGTTGCGAGTGGTGGACTGCCCAGACCGGCGGATCACCCGGGCCGCGCAGGTTCTGGTCGCCAAATCCCGCGATGAGCAACGGAACACCAACGTCACAGTGTTGCTGCCGCGTCGCACGTACGCACCACTGCTGGGGCGCCTGCTGCACGACCGCACGGCGGACAAGGTTTCCCGCGCTGTCAGCCTCATACCGGACGCCGCGGCGACGATCGTGCCCTACGACGTCCAAAACCGGATCCGACAGGCGTACCCGGACAACTTCGAGCAACGCGTCGCCCGCGAGCTCGACAAAGTGGAAGCGTGGATCAGCCAGGACGAAGAGCAGGTCGTGGAAGCTTATGAACACCCCGACAGCGGGCCGACGCTAATCACCGTGTCGGGTCTGATACCCGGTCAGCGCGCGACGTTCGAAGGACGGGTGAACCAAATTGAGGACATCAACGAAGGTAGGCAGACTCGCCGCCACGTCGTCGTTGGTGACAACAGCGGCGAAATCGGCGTCACGTTCCGCTCCGGGCGGGGTGGGGCCGACATCGCGCCCGGCCAGCTTTTGAGGATCACGGGCAAGCCTAAGCAGTCCGGCAACCGGCCCATGTCGTTGAGTGACCCGACATATCAGGTCATCGATGACCCCGCGAAGGACACGGAGTCTGAAGACTCCGAACAAACCAGCGATAAGTAAGCCGGGACCGCGTCGGCGCGGATAGCGCGGACCAAAAACTGCCTTAAGTTGATCATCTTTACTTGTGGACTGGTTGTAATCCGGATTGGTTGATAAACAATATGGTGAAGGTGTGTCGCCAGGGATCGCTACGCAACCTTGCCGTCACAAGCCGAGCCGTCCCAAGCCGAGCGTGTGTGCCGGCGGGTACGGGTGCGTATCGAACGGATGCGGTGCCCGGCCGGCCGGCAGTCGGTGATGCGGAGGAATGGTAAGTGGCCGTGAGGGTTTCGTCGTCCCATGTGTACGCGCCCGCGCGCGTCTGAAACGTTGTGACAGGAGCTGGAATGGCCAACAACATCACGTGGCACGAACATCAGATAAGCCGCGCCGACCGCGAGGGCCTCAACGGGCACAAGGGCTGCGTCATCTGGTTCACCGGGCTGAGCGGCTCCGGCAAAAGCACGGTCGCCAACGTCGTCGAGCAGAAGCTCTACGACCGGGGCATACGCAGCTTTCTACTGGATGGAGATAATGTCCGCTACGGGCTCAATGCGGGCCCGGAACTGCTCGAAGAGCGTCATGGACCCGAGTTCGCGAAGAGGTTCGGCCTGGGATTCTCGGCCCAGGATCGCGAGGAGAACATCCGCCGTATCGGCGCGGTCGCGAAGCTGTTCTGCGAGTCCGGGGTGATCGCATTGACGGCCTTCATCAGCCCTTACGTTCGCGATCGTGACGCGATTCGGGCCACCTTGAATGACGGCGACTTCCAGGAGATCTTCATCGACACCCCGATTGAGATTTGTGAGCAGCGTGATCCGAAAGGGCTCTACAAAAAAGCCCGGGCCGGCGAAATCAAGGGATTCACCGGAATCGACGACCCCTACGAGGCGCCGGTGCAACCCGAGTTGCGCCTCGACGGCGGCTACAAGGACGCGGACACGCTGGCCGAGGAAGTGATCGCCCATCTCGAGCACGTGGGCGTCATCGCGACCGTGGTCCAAGACGCTTAGCGGACGGATTCGGCAAGACGGCGTCGGGAGCCGTTCACCGCACAGGCAACCGCTGAATACGCGAAAGAGGTCACTTTCATGAGTTACCAGGGTCACAACGGCAAGCCGATCGTGGAACGGGTGTCCACGGAAAATGCGGCTGGTCAGATCGACGGGTTGCCGCGCATCCCGATCTCGAAAGCCGCCGCGCACGAGGTGATCAGCCTTTCCTACGGCTTCTTCACGCCGCTGACTGGATTCATGGGCCGCCGCGATGTGGACAGCACGCTCGACGAGTTCCAGCTTTCCGACGGGACGCTGTGGAGCATCCCGATCGTCTTCGATCTTTCCGCGGAAGACGTCGAGAAATTCGGGGTGAAAGCGGGCGAGAGCGTCGTCCTCGAGTATCTCGACGCCCCGATGGCGCTCTTCGAGGTCTCCGAGGTCTACGAATACGACTTGGAGCGTATGGCCGAGAAAACCTATGGCACAACCGATTCTCGGCATCCTGGCGTCAAGAAGACGTTGGCTTACGCGGATCGTTTCATCGGCGGCGACATCACGCTCATCAACGAGCCGGTGTTCAACGAACCTTTCAAGAGTTTCTGGCTCACGCCGCGACAGCACCAGGATGCGCTGGCGAAAAAGGACTGGAAGCGCGCCGTCGCCCATCAGACCCGAAACGTTCCGCACACCGGCCACGAGGCCTTGATGAAGCAAGCGTGGCTGGCGGCGAACGAGGACCAGCCCGTCGACAACCTGAACACGGGTGTGCTGGTCAATGCGATCATCGGCCAAAAACGCGTCGGAGACTACATCGACGAGGCGATCCTTCTGGCGCAGAACGAACTACGGAACAGCGGTTACTTCCGCGAGGACGTCCACCTGGTTTCGTTCACACTGTGGGACATGCGCTACGCGGGGCCGCGGGAGGCGATCTTCCACGCGATCCTGCGCACGAACCTTGGCTGCACGCATCACATGTTCGGCCGGGACCACGCGGGTGTGGGCGATTTCTACCATCCCTACGATTCCCAGAACATTCTCAAGCAATACCGTAGCGAGCTGGGAATCAAACCGGTGTTTCTGCGGGAGAACTGGTACTGCCCGGTGTGCCAGGAGGTCACCAACTCGGCGCTGTGCGGCCATGACGAGCAGTCACAAAGCTTCAGCGGCAGCCTAATTCGAAGCATCCTCACCGATGAGGTCAAGCCGACGCAGAAGGTGATGCGGCATGAGGTGTTCGAAGTCGTGATGGACAGCGCCGCGAAGTACGGCCAGGGTTCGCCGTTCGTCACCGAGGAGTATCTGAAAGACAGACTGCCGGTCTTCACCCTGAACCAGTTGGAGAACTCATGAGTAGCGCCGAGAAGAAGATTAAAGTCAACGTGTGGATCAACGAGGAGCGGTTGGAAGCGCTGGCCAATGCCGGAATGGCGGACCACGCGATTGAGGCGTTCGCCGGCATGAAGCTGCTCGAAATCTACACCACCGAAGAGCATAAAGACGTTCTCCTGCAGCGCTTTCCCGGGGCTAAGTATGACTCGGCCACAACTCGCTCGATTGAGCTGCTTCCGAAGCAGGCCAAGGACCGGCTGCTCGAGCTGTCCATCAAGATGCACTCCACCGGTCCCGATGTGGTGGTTCACTTTCTCGAAGAGACCCAGACTCCGAATAGCCAATAGGGGGACGCGCCTGCGCAAGGCGGTTGCGTCCGCGATGCCGGGCAGGGCGCGTCACTGACTTTCCAGGACGCGCAATCCCAGCGAAAAGAGTAGCCGCACCTCGGGATCGGCCAGCGACGTCGACATCAGCTTCTCGATCCGGCGCACCCGGTAGCGAACCGTATTCGGATGCACTCGCAATGATTGTGCGGCCGCGGTGACATCGCCGAAGGCATCCAGATAGGTTCGCAGCGTCTCGGCCAGCACCGGATCGTCGTCGCGCAGGGCCAGGATCCGTGGATCGATCAGGCGCTGTTCGCCGCCGATGAGTGTCACGATCTCGTCGAGCAAGACGGTGGTACGCGCTTCGTCCAGCGACGTCACCTGGCCGAACGAAATCGGGTGCCGCTCAGCGCTGTCCAGTACGCGGTCCACCTCGATGCGTGCCGCGGCGGCCCTGCTGAGGCCCGCGATCGGTGCGGCGATGGCCGCCCGTAGCTGCACCCCGAGTTCGGCGCGCATGGCGCCGATGGTGCCGCGCACCCACGAGGTGACCGACCGGTTCCGAGTCTGGGCCAGGAGCACGTAGGTGCGCGAGCCGGACGAGGCGACCTGGGCGTCGCGTCGAAAAGCGCTGGCGCTCAGCGCAATGACGTCGGCGATCCGAGCGTGACGCGGTGAATCTTCGGCCGCGTCCCAACCGATCAGTGCTGCGTCGCCGTCGGCGGCGAGACCGAGTTCGCGTGCGACCGCGGCCACGTCGACATGCGCGAGGGTCTCGGCGTCGCCGAGGCCCAGAAGTTGCTGCACGCGCCGGGCGTGGGTCGATGGCCGCGCCGCCAGCCGCGACATGATGCGTGCGGCCAGCACTGCGGCGCCGCGCAATATCTCCTCGGCGTCGTCGGCCAGCGGTTGGGAGCCCTGCTGTACCCAGATGGTTCCGGCGAACACCGGCGGTCGCCGCGCATCGGGTTCCGGTTGGTGAACCCCGACGGCCAGTCGCGGGCACAGCCCCAACTCGGGCCGCTCGGCGACGCGGACCACTTCCCCGCCCGAGCGCAATGCATCGAAGATGCCCCATTGGCCGATCCACTCGAGATGCTCGGGCGGCCCCGCCCTGCCAAGGATCGAAAGGCGGCGCAGCTCGTCGGCTTCGTCGTTGGAAGCCGAATAGGCCAGCACGTGTGATTGGGCGTTCTCGATGCTGACCATGCCGTGGATGCGGTCGGCGAGCGACTGCGCCAACCCGAACAAATCGGTGCCCGAGTCATCCATTGCGTCGGCGGGGTCGCCGTGATGCTCCAAGACGTGGTTGACCAGCTGATAGAGCCGCTCCCAACGGGCCCGCGGGTCGACGGCCACCACCGCCGAGCCGACGGCAACGGCCTTGGTCACCAACGCATTCGACGGCTCTTTGACGAAGACGGCGGCCGGCGCATGGTCGCGCGCCTGAGTGTCCATCCACCGCAGCGCTTCATCGTCGGCGATGCCCAGCAAGAAGAAGACGTCGGCGCAACCCGCCGCCGCCAGCCCGAGTCGCACGTCGTCGGAGTCGATCAGCGCCGCCGACGTCACCGGTATGTCCAGACCACGCGGCGCGTCAACCAGCCTCACCAGCGTCGCGTCCAGCGCGAGCAGCAGCCGCCCGAGGCCCACTCCGGCCATGTTGTCCGATACTACTACCAGTAATGGCTCAAATTGTCCGATCGACTAACCCGATCCGTGCTGACCGCGGGGACCCTGGCGGGATGGACGCGATAACGAAGGTCCCGCTGCCGGCCAACGAGCCGGTCCATGACTATGCACCGGACTCGCCGGAACGCGCCCGGCTGCGCATGGAGCTGGCCGCGCTGGCCGGTCACCCCATCGACCTCCCGCATGTCATCGGTGGCGCTCACCGGATGGGCGACGGCGAGCGGATCGACGTCGTTCAGCCCCACCGGCACGCCGCGGCGCTGGGCACCCTGACCAATGCCGTGCACGCCGACGCGGAAGCGGCTATCGAGGCCGCGATGGTGGCGAAAAGCGGCTGGGCGGCGACGCCGTTCGATGAGCGCGCCGCGGTGTTCCTGCGCGCCGCCGACCTGCTGGCCGGGCCGTGGCGGGAGAAAATCGCCGCCGCGACGATGCTCGGTCAATCCAAGTCGGTCTACCAGGCCGAGATCGACTCGCCCTGCGAGCAGATCGACTTCTGGCGGTTCAACGTGAGCTTCGCGCAGCAGATCTTGGCCCAGCAGCCGATTAGCGGGCCGGGGGAGTGGAATCGCAGCGAATACCGCCCGCTGGACGGCTTCGTCTATGCGATCACGCCCTTCAACTTCACCTCGATCGCGGGCAACCTGCCGACGGCACCGGCGCTGATGGGCAACACCGTGGTGTGGAAGCCGTCGATAACCCAGACGCTGTCCGCCTATCTGACCATGCAGCTGCTCGAGGCCGCCGGTCTGCCGCCCGGGGTGATCAATCTGGTCACCGGCGACGGGTTCGCGGTTTCCGATGTGGCGCTGGCCGATTCGCGACTGGCCGGCATCCATTTCACCGGGTCGACGGCCACCTTTCAGCAGCTGTGGCAGCGGGTGGGCGCCAATATCGGCCACTATCGCAGCTATCCGCGGCTGGTCGGTGAGACCGGCGGCAAAGACTTCGTCGTCGCGCACGCGTCGGCGCGCCCGGACGTGTTGTGCACGGCGCTGATCCGCGGCGCGTTCGACTACCAGGGGCAGAAATGCTCGGCGGCGTCGCGGGCCTTCATCGCACAATCGGTGTGGCGCCGCATGGGCGACGACTTCCTGGGCAAGACGGCCGCGTTGCGCTACGGCGATGTCACCGACCTGACCAACTACGGGGGAGCGCTGATCGACCGGCGCGCCTTCCTCAAGAACGTCGACGCCATCGAGCGGGCGAAGGGCGCGGCGCACGTCACCGTCGCCGTCGGTGGCGAATATGACGATGGCGAAGGCTATTTCGTGCGCCCCACGGTGTTGCTGTCCGACGACCCGACGGACGAGTCGTTCGCGACGGAATACTTCGGCCCGGTGCTATCGGTGCACGTGTACCCCGACGGCGATTACGAACGAATCCTCGATGTCGTCGACGCCGGGTCGCGCTACGCGTTGACCGGGGCGGTCATCGCCGACGACCGCGACGCCGTGCTGAGGGCGCAGGATCGGTTGCGGTTCGCCGCCGGGAACTTCTACGTCAACGACAAGCCGACCGGCGCGGTCGTCGGGCGCCAACCGTTCGGCGGGTCGCGGGGCTCGGGCACCAACGACAAGGCCGGGTCGATGCTGAACATGTTGCGCTGGACCTCGGCCCGCACCATCAAGGAGACGTTCGTCCCGGCGACCGATCACACCTATCCGCACATGGGCGCCGACTGATGGCCGGGCTGTTCGCCACCACCCTGCGCCCGGCGATCATGGCGGCCAGCCGGCGCGAAGGGTTGCGTCGTACCGCCGAGCGCCTACCGGTCACCCGTCGCGTGGTGCACAGGTTCGTTCCCGGCGAGACGATCGAAAACGCGCTGGACAGCGTTGCCGCGCTTCGTAGTTCGGGCCGCTGCGTCAGCCTCGATTACCTCGGGGAAGACGTCACCGACGCCGACGATGCCGGCAAGGCGGTGCAGGTTTACCTGGATCTCATCAACCACCTGGCGCGTCTGGGCGATCACGCCGTCGTCGCGCCGCTCGAGGTGTCGCTGAAGCTGTCGGCCTTAGGGCAGTCACTGAGTCGTGACGGCGAGAAGATCGCCCGGGAGAACGCCAATGCTATTTGTGAAGCGGCGCAGCGGGCGGGCGTGTGGGTCACGGTCGATGCAGAAGACCACACGACGACGGGCTCGACGCTGGCGATCGTGCGCGACCTGCGGCTTGATTTCGAATGGCTGGGCGTGGCTCTGCAGGCCTACCTGCGTCGGACGCTCGGCGACTGCCAGGAATTCGCGGCGGCCGGGGCGCGAATTCGGTTGTGCAAAGGCGCTTACGACGAACCCGCGGCGGTGGCCTATCGCGAACCCGCCGACGTCACCGATGCGTACCTGCGCTGCCTGAAGGTGTTGATGGCCGGGTCGGGCTACCCGATGGTGGCCTCCCATGACCCGGAGATCATCGAGGCGGTGCCTTCGCTGGCACGCGAAGCAGGCCGTGCTGCAACCGGTTTCGAGTATCAGATGTTGTACGGAATCCGCGATGGCGAGCAACGTCGGCTCGCCGGAGTCGGTAACCAGGTTCGGGTCTATGTCCCGTTCGGCACCCAGTGGTACGGCTATTTGATGCGCCGACTGGCCGAACGTCCGGCCAACCTGACCTTCTTCCTGCGAGCGGTTGCGCAGCGCGGCCATTGAGTGTGCGCCGAGGGCTTTGCGTGTGCAGTCAGTGCGACGACACCGGCGAAAGGATCCCCGTTACCGTCGCCGCTCCGCGCTCGGGCTCTGCGCTAAGAGATGGTGCTGCGGGGCACCGCTCGGTCATTGGGCGGCGACGGGCTCGGGGTACCGGTGGGGACACTGCTCGGGGCACTAGTTGGGGCACTGCTTGGAGCACTGCTCGGGGCACTGCTTGGAGCGCTACTCGGGGCACTGCTGGCGGCACTGGTCGGGGCGCTGCTCGAGGAACTGTCGGTCGAAAGCGCTTGGGGGCAGTACGCGTTAGCGGCGACTGTCGTGAACTTGGCCGCTTTCTCGTCACTCAGTGCGGAGTCCTTGGATTGGATTGCCTTGGCGATATCCGCCATAGCCGTGCCACCATCGGCGGCATGGCACACGTAATGGGCCGCCGTTATTACCTGCCCCGCGTCCGAAAAGGTAAAGCCGGCCGCTTGCAGTGAGGCGATGAACGCGTCGTCGGTGCTATCGGCGCGCGCGGGCAGGCCCATGCCGATGATGACGGCAAGGCTTGTCAGGGCCGCGAGTAGTAGCTTCATGGGAGTCACTTGTCCGTAATCGTCGCAGAGTGATGATCGCCCCGCATCTTGTGCGGCAACTTCCCTCGCGCGGCCCATCATCGATCTCAGTTTCGGTCGAACTCTAGGGGTGAGGGCCGTTGGTGGGTGGCGCAGGAGGGGCGGCGAATAAGGCTGGGTCGGCGATGGTGACACTGCGTGGCACATCGCCTGTCCGCGTTGCGACTACCGGGGTTTGGTACACCGTTCCTTGATTGCCGCATTCATTGCTGATAACGGTTTCGGTCTGAACGCCTCGGAGCGTGCTGTCAGGCTGTGGCTCCAATGACCAACTTAGCGTTGAGGTATCGGTGGCTGTTCCGCTTGTTCCGCGGCACTGTTCCGGTGGATGAAGGTAAGGCGTGTCCTGCCAGTGACCGTCGGCGAAGCGGAGAACGCGGGCACCACCTCGGGCCTCGTTGTGGTTAGCCTCGGCCAGGCGGGATCCTGTGGCGACGCATCCTGTGGCAGTGCAGAACGAACGAAACGCCCACCAATTGGTGGTCTGGGTCATATTGGGATCGCCGGTCGTTGGAGCGCCGTTGGCCGTTTGCTTTGCCCAGTCGTAATCCACGCGGTAGGTGCCGTCGAGTGCCGGACCCGCAGCGGCTGTTGCAGACGTGCTGGCGGTCGGGCTCGTGGTTATTGCCGCTGGGTCGGCGACGGTGACACCAGGCGGCACATCGCTTTTCCGCGTTAACACCAACGGCGTTCGGTACACCGTTCCTTGATTGCCGCATTCATTGCTGAGAACAGTCTCGGTCTGAACGCCTTGGAGCGTGCCGTCAGGCTGTGGCTCCAAAGACCACGTAACCGCTTCGGTCTCGGCGCCTGCTGTGATGTTCCGGTTATCTGCCAGGCAGCGCTGTTGCTGGACTTTGCCCTGAAGAGTCGCGGCCCGCCACTGACCGTCGACGAAGTGCAACTCGTTTGTATCGCCTGGTGTGCGCGCCACTTGGGGGTTTTGGTCGTTTAGCCTGGTCCCCGTTGCAACGCACACCGGAGGTGTGCACCAAGAACGAAATGCCCACCAAGCTTTGGAGGTATCGGTAGCGGGGTCGATAGTGCCGTTCTTGGTTCGCTTTGCCCCGTCGTAGTCCACCCCATAAGTGCCGATGAGTACGGGACCCGGAGTGATAGCGGCTGCGGTGCTGGTCGACGGCGCGAAGACCTGATTGTTGATCATGTACCCGATCATCCAGCCGATGACGGTAAGCACGACCGCCGCTGCCGCCGCCCCGAGCAAGATCTTGCGCCGCCGGGGTTCCAGACCTCTGGACCCCGACTGCGCGGGCGCCGACGGCGCAGTCGCGCTGGGTCGTCGCTCCGGCGCCGATCTGCTGGGCGGTTCGGGGTCGACTTGCTCCGGGGCAGGGCGCACAGCGCCGAAGAACTCCCGCGGAGCGGCGGCCTGTCCAGCGAGGGCTGTGGCGAACTGGCGGCACAGGTCGAACCGGTCGGCGGGGTCTTTGGCCAGGGCAGTCGATAGCACTTTGTCGAGCTGCGCCAAGTCGGGGCGCCGATCAGCGAGCTTCGGTGGTGCTGCGTTGAGGTGTCGGCTGATGACAACGACCGGGTTGGAATGCTGATACGGCGGCGCACCCGTAAGTAGGTCAAAAGCGGTGGCTGCCAGCGCGTACTGGTCGGCGCGACCGTCAATGCCCGAGCCCAATAATTGTTCGGGTGCGCAGTAGGCGACCTGTTCCACGGTGAAATTTGCGGCGGTCAGTCCGCTGATTTCGCCTTGTTGCCGGGCTATTCCCAAACCGGTCAACAGGATCCGTCGTTCACCGTGTGCTGGATTCGTGAGCACGATGTTGTCCGGTCTGACGTCGCAATGCAATAGGCCCCGCTGGTGGGCGTAGTCGAGCGCGTCGGCCACCGCGGAAACGATGTCGTGCACGTCATGTGCTGGCATCCCGTCCGGGTAGTGTTCTTTCATCAACTGCGCGGCGTCGGCGCCTTCGACATAGTCCATCGCGATCCACAGTTGGCCATCGAACTCGCCCCGGTCATGTACGCCGACGATATGCGGATGGTAGAAAGTGGCGGCCAAGTCGGCTTCGCGGTAGAACCGGTCTCGAAACTCAGCGTCAGCTGACACTTGCACCGGCAGAATCTTGAGCGCGCGCTGGCGAGGCGACCTTGGGTCTTCGACCAGATAGACCTCGCCCATCGTCCCGGACCCCAGCAACCGCACGACGGTGTATCCAGCGAAGGTTGCACCGTTTCTCAACCTCATCTTGGGACCGTACCAAGGGATGACTCACACTTCAGCGCAACTTTCCCGGAGTCGAAGCACAAGACATCGATGCATTGCTCAAAGAAAGGTTGTTGAACGCCCCGGAGTACGCCAGATTGTCGTCTTGAACCACCCGCAGGCGCTGGCCGCAATTCCGGCGGCTTTCTGCGATAGAGATCGCGGACGGGCTGCAGCGACGGTGGAAAATCCGGGCAGCAGGCGTCTCGAAGAACTACCCGTCGCGCACCTGCTGCCCGGCCATCGCCGACCGGTTCGCGTCGCCGCCACCGTGTGGCCCGAACAGCGGCGTTGACGTGCAGGAGCCATCGAGCGTGCGCTCACGGCTTTGAGTGTGAACGCTGGGCGGTGATACGACCCTTGGCCTCAAGGGGTGATTGCAACACTTCGTAGTTAGGGGTGTTGATGTCGGGTGAGCCTCAGCAGTTGTCGGTGCAGCGTCGGTATTGGGAGTTGATCGCAGCGGGTGTGTCTTCCGAGGATGCCGGGGTTGGGGTCGGCGTGTCGGCGACCTGCGGTAGCAAGTGGTTTCGCAGATTTGGGGGTGTGAATCCACAGTGGTCAAGACCTGCGGGGGTTAGGCGGCCGCGGTTGTCAGCTGATGAGCGCGAACAGATCATGATCGGCACCGCCCAGAGTGAGTCGATCCGCTCGATGGCCGCCCGGCTGGGCAGGGCGCCCTCGACGATCATGCGAGAGATCGCGACCAATGGTGTAATGCGCGGGCATGTGGGCCGCTATCGCGCCCGGTACCGGTTCGGGGCTCGCCGGGCGGGCTGGGAGGCGAAATCAGGCTATTCGGCGCGGATTGCTCAACTGCGCAGTGAGCAGCGGGCCCGCCGGCCCAAGACTGGCAAGCTGGGCCGCTGCTCGGCGTTGCGGGGCGAGGTGCAAGCGTTGTTGGTTAAGAAATACAGCCCGGAACAGATCGCCGGATTGTTGACCATGACCTATCCCGATCGCCCGGAGATGCAGGTGTCCCACGAGACCATCTACAAAGCGCTCTATGTGCAAGGACGCGGGGAACTGCGGCGAGAACTCACCGCTTGTCTGCGCACTGGGCGGGCGCTACGTAAGCCACGCGCACGCGCACGCGCCAGCGATGGCCGGGGCCAGATCGCGGGCATGGTCAATATCAGTGAGCGTCCCGCAGAGGTGGCTGACCGCGCGGTGCCTGGGCATTGGGAAGGCGATCTGATCCTGGGCAAGAACGGGAAATCCCAGATCGGCACGCTGGTAGAACGCAGCACAGGATTCGTGCAGCTGCTCCACCTGCCCACTAGTCGCCATCCTGGCGTAGTGGCCGAAGCAATGACCACCATGATTACAGCCTTGCCCGAAGTCTTGCGTCGATCGGTGACCTGGGACCAGGGCAGGGAGCTGTCCGCGCACAAGCGCATCAGCATCGATACCGGCATCGACATCTACTTCTGCGATCCACACTCACCCTGGCAGCGCGGCAGCAACGAGAACACCAATGGCCTGCTCCGCCAATACTTCCCAAAAGGCACAGACCTCTCCGTGCACTCCGCGGACTACCTGGCAGAAGTCGCCGCCGAACTCAATGGACGACCCCGAAAACGATTCGACTGGGATAACCCCACCAACCGCCTCAACCACCTACTACAGTCACCGCCAACAGAAACCACTGTTGCAACCAAACCTTGAAACCGCCACCGACGAGCCCGCCTTGGACGCACACTCGAAGCCCATTACTCACACGCCTAGCCGCGTCGCGGCCGCGGCCGCTCGCTGGCGTACCCGCGCACCACGTGGGCACGAACGAATTCCGCTGCTACGTCGGGATCGTCCATGTTCAGCGTCGACGACGGCGTGCTGAAAAGTGAGAACAGGATACGCGCGAACCATTCACCGGCGGCTTCGATGTCGAGGTCCTTACGCACCTCACCGGTGAGCCTGGCGGCGGACAAGTAGGGGGCGAAGAACTCGACGCATTCGCGCAGCAGCACGGCGGCGTCCTTGGTCAGCAACAGGCTGATCGCATCCTCGTCGAAATACTTCTCCGACGCGATGACCCGTCGCGCTTGAGTGACGAAAACGGCTGCCGCACAGAGCTTGTCCTCCAGCGTGCCGCAACCGTCCATCGCCTTGGTCATCTCGCGATAGAACCGCTCAGACGCGTGCTCGGCGCACGCCTCGACGATCGAGGCTTTGTCGCTGAAGTATTCGTAGATTGTGCTGCGCGATACGCCGGCCCGCTTGGCGATGTCCACGATGGTTGCCTTCTGCAATCCCTGCTTGCCGAAGCAGGCGAAAGCTGACTCCACGATGAGCTCGCGGGTGTCGATAATTGGAGTCGCCTGGGCCGTCATGGAATCAAAGCACCTCGGGGAACCAGCCCGGCATCGGCCGAGGCGAACGCGGCGTTGACATCGGTCAGGCGGAATGGTTTGGGCATCAACCGCTCGAACGGAAAGCTCGTGTGCTGCAGGAAAGCTAGTCCGACGGCGAGGGTGACCGGGTCATACAGCATTACGCCGCGCACCGACTTATTGCCGTAGACCAAGGCGCTCGGGTCGAGCTCGAAGGTGCGTCCCATCCCGACGTTGCCGACCTCGAGCAGTGTCCCCCCGTTGTTGAGGAACCCGATTCCCTCGGGAATGACGCCCGGCACGCCGACGACCTCGAGCACCCAGTCCGCGCCGATGCCGTCGGTGTGGTTGTGCACCTGCTCGGTGACCTCCGCTGCCGAGAGTGCGCTGGCGTCGATGCAGTGGGTGGCGCCGAAGTCGGCGGCGACGTCGAGCCGTTCGGCGATCTTGTCGATGACGATGACCGCGGCGGCGCCCGCCGTCCGCGCGACGGCCGCGGCGTTGATCCCCAGCCCGCCGGCACCCTGTATGACGACCGTGTCCCCGAGCCGCACATCGCGCAGCGCCCAAAGCACTTGAGCCAAAGCGCAATTCAATGGTGCCACTGCCTCGTCGGGCAGGTCCGACGGAACCTTGTACAACGGCTGCCGGCGGCTGGTGTAGTAGTACTCGCCGTAGGCGGCGACGAAGTGCGGCGACTGCTCGTGGGTGCGGTATTCGCCGGCCATCAGGTTCTGGCAAGCGTACGAGCGACCCCGCGCGCACGAGTGACAGCTGCCGCAGAACCAAAAATAGGGAGCCACCACACGATCACCGACCGCCAGCGGCTTGCCGGTCGCGTCGGTGTTCAGGCCCTCGCCGAGTTCGGCTATCTCCCCGACCATTTCGTGACCCATGGCGAACGGGCATGGCAACGGCAGCTCGCCGCGGAAGATGTGCAGGTCGGACCCGCAGATGCCGGCCATCCGCAGCCGCAACGCCGCCGTCCCGGGCGCCGGTGTGGTCAAGGGGAATTCGGCCAGCTCGATGGGCCCGCCGTGGGCGGTCAGGAGCGCGAGTTTCGGCATGACGGTCCCCTCAGCCGGCCGGTGCGAGAATCAGACCGCTGGTCGGCACGCCCGTTCCCGACGTGACCAGCACGTGCTCGACGCCTGGCGACCTGGTTGTGTGAGGTGCCGCGCACCTGGCGCACCCCCTCGGTGATGCCGTTCATGCCGTGGATGTAGGCCTCGCCGAGCAGGCCGCCGTTGGTGTTGATGGGGAACTCCCCGCCCAGCGACAGCCGCTCGACGGTGGCGAAGTCCTTGGCCTCGCCGCGCCCGCAGAATCCGAGCTCCTCGAGCTGGGCGAACACGAACGGCGTGAAATGGTCGTAGATGAAGGCGGTCTGGATGTCTTGCGGCTTGAGGCCGGAGTCGCGCCACAGCTGCCGGCCCACCACGCCCATCTCGGGCAGCCCGGTGATCTCGTCGCGGTAATAACTGGTCATCATCTCGCCGTTGTGGGCCGCACCCTGCGCGGCCGCGGTGATGACCGCCGGCGGCTGCCGCAGATCGCGGGCGCGTTCGGCGCTGGTGATCACCAGGGCGACACCCCCGTCGCTCTCCTGGCAGCAGTCGAGCAGGCGCAGCACGGGTTCGACTATCCAGCGGGAATTCTGGTGGTCTTCGAGGGTGATCGGACGCTGGTAGAACCAGGCGTCGGGATTGGTCGCCGCATGCTTGCGGTCGACGACCGCGATCCTGCCGAAGTCGGAGTTGGTGACGCCGTACGTCGACATGTAGCGCTGGGCGTGCACCGCGACCCAGGCCGCGGGGGTGAGCAGCCCGAACGGCGCGTAATGCGCCATGAACAACGGTGTTTCGGCCATGCTGCGGCCACTGCCGCCGAACCGGAAGCCGGAACGTTCGTTGAAGGCTCGCCAGCACACCACCACGTCGGCGACACCGGTGGCGACGGCCATCGCCGCGTGCACGACGGTGCCGGCGGCGGCGCCCCCGCCGTGGTGCACGCGGGAGAAGAAGCTCAGGTCGCCGATGCCCACGTTGCGGGCGATGTCGATCTCGTCGCTGGAATCCATGGTGAAAGTGACCATGCCGTCGACGTCGCCGGGGTCCAGTCCGGCGTCGTCGAGCGCGGCGCTGACCGCCTCGCACGCCAATTGCAGCTCGCTGCGGCCGGATTCCTTCGAGAACTCCGTCTGGCCGATCCCGACGATGGCCGCGGCGCCCGGCAACGTCCGGCTCATGCCCGGCTCGCTTCGAGCAGGCTGAGGACCGCGGTGCCCGAGACGTGGTCGCCCAGGCTGTTGGCGCCGGCGAAGGTCACCTCGACGAAGTTCTCACCGTCCGATCCTTCGGTCTTGCCGGTGACGCTGCCGGTGAACCGCAGTGGGTCGTCCGGAAAGCACGGCACGCCAAGGCGGATCGACAGTTTCTTCACCATCGCCTCGGGCCCGGCCCAATCGGTGAGGAAGCGCACGCAGTAGCCGTTGGTGGTCAGGATGTTCATGAACAGGTTGGGCGAGCCCTGCCGCTTGGCGTAGTCGCGGTCGTGGTGCACCGGCATGAAGTCACGGGTGGCGATCGCACCGGCGACGATCATCGTTGTGGTGATGGGGATTTCGAGCGGCGTGACCTCGTCACCGACCGAAATGTCCTGCCATTGCAAAGTGCGGCTGGAGGTGGTCGTCATGCGGGTCCTTCCGAATAGGTTGCGCCGAGGCGGGCCAGCTGTGCCGAAGCCGGACCGAGGGTCAGCTCGTTGTGCTTGGCCCACAGGAAATAGCGGTGCAGGGGATAGGTGACGTCGATGCCGATGCCGCCGTGCACCTGCTGGGCGGTGGCGGCCACGCGGGCGCCGGCCTCGGATGCCCAGAATTTCGCGATGCGCGCCGCGCGGTCGGCGGGACGCCCGTGCGCGATCAACCAGGCCGCCTGCCAGGTGGTCCACCGAATGGCCTCGACGTCGATGAAGGCATCGGCCATCCGCTGCTGCACCGCCTGGAAGCTGCCGATCGGGCGGCCGAATTGCTCACGACCCGTGGTGTATTCGGCGGCGATGCGCAACGCCCGTTCGGTGACCCCGAGCTGGATCGCACCCAGCGCCACCAGTGCGCGCGTGTAGAGCGACTCGACCAGCCCGTCGCCGACAATGAGGTCCGCGGCGGCCACCGTTGCGCCGTCCAGGAATACATCGGCGTGTGGTTCGCGATTCGTCGTGGGCACCGGGCGGATCTCGACGCCGGCGGCATCGCGGCCCATCAGGAAAAGGCCTACGTCGCCGTCGTTCGTGGCGGCGGGAATGAGCACCGTGTCGGCGAGTTGCGCGGCCGGCACCAACTCCTTGACGCCGTCGAGGCGCCAATTCGGGCCGTCACGGCGCGCGGTGGTGACCGGGCGAGCCGGATCCGAGCGGCCGGGTTCGGCCAATCCGGTTGTCAGGATGCGAGATCCGCTGACCACACCCGGCAAATACCGCTGCTGCTGTTCTTGGCTGCCGTGCCGGGCGATCGGATCGGCAGCCAGCACCAGCGTGGCGTACGCGGGGACCGGCGCGACGCTGTAACCGATCTCGGACAGCAGCACCCCGAGCTCCACGAAGCCGCCACCATTCCCGCCCACCGACTCCGGCAGCGCGGTGCCCAGCAGGTCGGCGGCCGCCAGATCTTCCCAGAGCGCTGCGTCATAGCGCGGCGTCGCCGCCCTCCAGCTTGGTCAGCCGTTCCGGGGTGGCGCTACGCTCGAACAGATCGCGGGCCAGCTTGGCGATCGTCTCCTGCTCTTCTGTGAACGAGAAGTCCATGGCAGGCCTAGGCGCTCGGCCGGAACTGGTGCAGCACCAGTTCGTTGTCGAAGGTCTGGTAATGCACCTCGACCGGCATCCCGGGCGTCACGTCGGCCGGGTCGACGCCGGTCAGGTTGGACACCAGCCGCACCCCCTCCTCGAGTTCCACCAGGACGACGACGTAGGGGTACTCGAAGAACGGAAACTTCGGCTCGTGCGGCATCACATAGCTGTAGACGGTGCCGCGGCCCGACGATTCGATGGCCTCCCATTCCAGCGAGCGGCAGTGCGGGCACATGGGGCGGGGCGGATGACGCAGCTGTCCACAGCCGCCGCAGCGCTGGATCAGCAGCTTGTTCTCCCGCAAGCCATTCCAGAAGAATTCGGTGTCCGGTGTGATCGCCGGCGCCAGACGCGCCGCCATCAGTCTGCCGGCCTGAAACGCAGCACCCGAAATCGCTGGCGTCCCAATACCTCGCCGTTCTGGTCGGTGTAGGTCGTCAGCCAAGTCAGGAAGAAACCGGTGCCCAGCGCCGTCTTCTTTTCGTCGGAGACGGACTCGTAGACCGTCGTCGCGCTGATCACGTCGCCCAGTCTCGGGTACCGCTCGATCTCGAACTCCGAATTGGTCGCCACCGTGCTGGTGTAACCGGCCTCATCGAGGAAGGCAGTGGGATTGCTGGTGATCTCGACGGGCGCCCCGCCCCGTTCACCGATTCCCTCCAGCTTCGGCGACGGCATGGTCCACGTCTGCAGCATCACCGGCGGCGACACGATGCCACCGAACCGCGACGACGCGGCGAACTCCGGGTCGATGTAGACGGGGTTCATGTCGGCCATCGCGTACGCCCAGTGCCGAATCATCGGCTGATTCACGGGATCCGGTGCCAGCGAGGGCTTTCCGGTGCCGCCGGTCGGCTGGCCGACGAGGGCCCGCACCTTGGCTCTGACGGTTTCTGAGTCGGTCACTGGGTTCTGTCCTCCTTGCTATTTCGCGGCCCGAAGGTCGCGCGGTGCCCGGGGCATGCCCAGTCCGGCCATGGCGATGATGTCACGTTGAATCTCGTTGGCGCCGCCCCCGAACGTATTGATGACGGCCTGGCGGTAGGCGGATTCCAGCGCACCGCGCAGCGGGGCCTCGGCGCCGCGCCGCACCCCGTTGCCGTCGAGGACCTCGAGTAGCTCCCGGGCGACCTGCTGCGTGAGCTCGGTGCCGAACACCTTGGCCGCCGACGCTTGCCCCATCTGCAGCCCATCGCGACCTACCCCCTTCGACATCGCCGCGTTCACCCGCGAATTGATGAGCTTGTACGCGGCGACTTGGGCTTCGACCCGGGCCAGCGCCGACTGCACCCAGGGCTGGTCGATGACTCGGCCATCGTCGAGCTCGGTGGTGACGGCCCAGTCCAGCGTCTTCTCGAACAGCGGCTCGAGCGCGCCGAGGTTGCCCAGCGCCGCGCGTTCGAAGTTCAATTGCGTGGTGATCAGCTGCCAGCCCTGGTTCTCCGCGCCCACCAGTGCGCTGACGGGCACCCGGACGTCGTCGTAGAACGTGTAGAAGGTCGAGATGCCCGGCATGGTGTGCAGCGGCTGCCAGGAGAAGCCGGGCGAAGAGGTCGGCACGATGAGGATGGAAATGCCCTTGTGTTTCTTGGCATCCGGATCGGTGCGCACGGCCAGCCAGATGTAATCGGCGTAGGCGGCGCCGCTGGTGAACATCTTCTGGCCGTTGATCACGTACTCGTCGCCGACGCGGACCGCCGTCGTCCGCACCGAGGCCAGGTCGCTGCCCGCGCCCGGCTCGGAGTAGCCGATGGCGAACTCCACGGTGCCGTCCAGGATCGCGGGCAGAAACCGCTGCTTCTGCTCGTCGGTGCCGTAGTGCATCAATGTCGGGCCGACGGTGTTCAGCGTCACCAGCGGGATGGGCGCGCCGACCCGGCGCGCCTCCTCGGAGAAGATGAACTGCTCGATAGCCGAGAACCCTTGTCCACCATATTCTTTCGGCCAGCCGACGCCCAGCAGATTGGCCGCAGCCAGGGCGCGGACGCATTCACGCACCGCGGGCCCACCCTCCATGTGCTCGCTGACCGCGGCGACGCGCTCCGGCGTCATCACGGTTTCCAGCGTGGCGCGGATCTCGGCGCGCAGCTTCTCTTGCTCGGGTGTGTATTCCAGGTCCATTGGTTCAGGCCCCCATCCGCACCGGCATGCGTTTCACCCCGGGCACCATGGTGGCCCGCATCCTGTCCACCTCGCCCACCAGCTCCATGCCCGGGAAGCGGCGCAGCAGCTCATCGAAAAGCACCGTCGCCTCCAGCCGCGCCAATTGCGCACCCACACAAGAATGTTCACCACAGCCGAAGGCGATGTGGGGGTTGGGGTGGCGGGTCACCTTGAACTCCTCGGAGTCGGGGCCGAACACGTCTTCGTCCCGGTTGGCCGACCCGTAGAGCATCACCACCACCTCGCCTTCGCGGATCCGCTGACCGCGGATCTCGGCGTCGGCGGTCGCGGTGCGGGCCATGTGTACCACGGGACTGTTCCACCGCAGCATCTCCTCGACCGCGAGGGGGATGCGGGCGGGATCTTCGACGAGCAGACGACATTGGTCGGGATGCGTGATCAGCGCCAGCGTCCCCAGCGCGATGAGATTGCGGGTGGTTTCGTTGCCGGCCACCAGCAGCAGGAAGGCAAAATTGAGCAGGTCTTCGTCGTCCAGCCGGTGTTCGTCGATCTCGGCGTCGGCCAGAACCGACAGCAAGTCGTCGCGCGGTTCGGCGCGCCTGGCCGCGATCAGCTGCTGGAAGTACTCGTAGAGTTGCCCGGCCGCCACCAACGGGTCGAGCTCGATCTCCGGATCGGCCGTTCCGGTGGCAGCATCCGACCAGGCCCGAAACTGCTCCCAGTCGTCGGGCGGGGCGCCGATCAGTTCGGCGATCATCCGGGTGGGCAGCGGAGCGGCGATCTGTTCGGCGAACTCGTGCACGGAGCCGGGTTCGATGCCGTCGAGAATGTTGCGCACGATCTCGCGGATCTTCGGCTCGAGCACCGCCACCCGCCGCTTGGTGAAGCCCGCATTGATCAGCTTGCGCATCTGCCGGTGCCGCGGCGGGTCGGTGAAGATCAGACTGCCCTGCTGCACCGGGTTGGGCAGCTGCGGATCGGGGATGGTGATGCCCTGGGTCGAGGTGAACAGTGCCGGGTTGCTCGACACGTACCGGATGTCCTCGTACTTGAGCAGCGCCCAGAAATTGGTGACGTCGTTCCAGCACACCGGCGACGTCGCGCGCAGCTCGCGGTAGGCGGGATACGGGTCACCCGCATAGAAATCGGGGGAATGCAGCGGGAAGCTCGGCGAACGCAGCGGCGGATGAGTCTGCACGGCAAGCCCCTCTCGCAGGACACCCGATCCGACAGATCAGCACAATCTGTCTGACGAATGTGTCTACTCCGCGCCGATGCGCGCTGTCAACACGGCACCAAAATATGTACATAGCTCCGATTTCACGCGATTGACGATTGACGACCGCCACGTCGGGGTGTACACCAAGTGATCAGATGACCGGAGGAAGCACATGGCCGATTCGCCCGCTCTTGTCCAGGACTACCAGCTCTACATCGACGGCAACTGGGTCGAGCCGCAGGACGGCCGCTATGACGACCTGTCCCCGTCCACCGAGGCCGTCATCGCCGCCGCACCCGACGCGAGTGTCGCGCAGGTTGACGCCGCGATCGCGGCCGCGCGCCGCGCCTTTGACAGCGGACCGTGGGGCACCATGTCGGCCGAACAGCGCGCCGGGTGCCTGAACCAACTGGGCGAGGCCCTGACCAAGCATGCCGACGACTTCTTCGCGCTGTCCCAGGTCGAGTGGGGCTGCATCGCCAACGAGCGCATCATGCAGATCGACGGCGCCGGGTTCATGTCCATGCACGCCGCCCAGCTCGCCACCCAGCTGGTCGACCAGGAGGTCAGCGGCATCAGCGCCGGAACCACCTTGCTGCGGCACGCCCCCCTCGGCGTCGTGTCGGTGCTGACGCCGTGGAACTTCCCGCACTGCCTCAACGTCATGAAGCTGAATCACGCTCTGGCGGCTGGAAATACGGTTGTGCTCAAGCCCTCTCCTTTGACCCCGCTGGCGGGGCTCGCGCTGGCGCGCCTGATCGATGAGCACACCGACATCCCGCCGGGGGTGGTCAATGTGGTGACGCCCTCGGGCATCGAGGCCGCCAAGCTGCTGACCACCGATCCGCGCATCGACATGGTGAGCTTTACCGGCAGTTCGGTCGTGGGCCGCCAGGTGATGTCCGCCGCCGGGGAAACGATGAAACGAATTCTGCTGGAGCTGGGCGGAAAGTCGGCCAGCATCGTCCTCGACGACGCCGTCGTTACCGACGAAATGCTGGAACAGATGCTGTTCCAATCCTGTTCGCTGCACGCGGGACAGGCCTGCATCCTGCACAGCCGGCTGCTACTGCCCGATTCGCTGCACGACGACGTTGTCGATCGGCTGGCCGCACTGGCCCGCGAGGTCAAGGTGGGCGACCCCACCGATCCTGACGTGCAGATGGGTCCGCTGATCAGCGCGGCGCAACGCGACCGCGTCGAGGCGCACATCGCCGGTGCGCGCAGCGACGGGGCGAAGTTGGTGACCGGCGGGGGCCGGCCGGGCGACCTGGACGTCGGTTACTACCTCGAACCGACGATCCTGTCCGGGGTGGACCCGAATTCGACTATCGCGCAAGAGGAAGTGTTCGGCCCGGTGTTGTCGGTGCTGCGTTACCGAGACGACGACGACGCCGTCGCGATCGCCAACAATTCGCAATACGGGCTCTCCGGCGCGGTCTGGGGTGAAGACGTGGACCGTGCCGTCGGCGTGGCGCGCCGCATCCGCACCGGCCAGATCGCGGTCAACGGCATCAGTCCCGGTGGCGCGCCGTTCGGCGGCTTCAAACTCAGCGGGCTGGGCCGCGAAGGCGGCGGAATCGGCGGGCTGCATCAGTACATGGAACCGATGGCGATCGGGGTTCCCGCGTGACGGGACCCCTTGCGGGGCTGCACGTCGTCGAAATCGCCAGCGAGATCTCGGGTCCCTACGCGGCAAAGCTTCTGGTCGACCTGGGCGCCGAGGTCATCAAGATCGAACCGCCCACCGGAGATCCCCTGCGGTACTGGGGGCCGTTCCCGGGCGGCATCGCCGATCCGCAGCGCTCGGGCCTGTTCGAATACCTGAACGCCGGCAAGCAAATTGCGGACATGGCAGATGCCAGGGGGCTGATCGAACGGGCGCAGTTGCTCATCGAGAATTTTCCGCCCGGAACGCTGGAAGAATGGGGCCTCGGCGCCGACTGTCTAGGCAATATCAACCCAAACCTGGTGCTGCTGAGGATATCCCACTTCGGCCAATCCGGGCCCTGGCGTGACCGGCCGGCCACGCCGCTGACCGTGCAGGCGGCATCTGGCTGGGTCAGCGCGCGCGATCCCGACCGACCGCCGGTGCAGGTCGGCGGGCGAATCGCTGAGTACGTCGCGGGCGCCTACGGCGCGTTGGGCGCGCTGACCGCGCTGCGACTGCAAACCGCCGGCCGCGTAAGTGAAGTGGACGTCTCCGAATATGAGTCGCTGCTATCGACCCTGCCGTATCCGATGTTGATGGCCGAGCGGATGCGCAGTCTCGGCCTGCCCGGCAACGTTCGGTCTGCCCCCATGCTGGGAGTGGTTCGCGCCGCCGACGGTTGGGTGGGCATCAACTGCCTGACCGGTCAGCACTGGCTCGACGTGTGCGCGATGCTCGGCCTGCCCGAGTTCGGCGAGCAGCAGATCGCAGTCATGATGGGAGGCCCGGAGCGCGCCGAATTCTATTCTCGTGCAGAGCCGTTGCTCGCTGACCAAACCGTCGCGGAGATCGTCGAACTGTGCCAGGCATTGCGCATTCCGGCCGCCCCGGTCAACGACGGGGCCACCATACTGGAATGTCCGCAATACGCCAGTCGAGGCTTCTTCATCGATGGCGGGGGGTTCCGGTGCCCGGGAAAGGCATTCCGGTTCACCGAAGGCCCTGCGTCGCAACCCGGCCCGACACCCGATCGGACGACGCAGCCCTTTGCGGGGCTGAAAGTGCTTGATCTGAGCACTTTTTGGGCTGGTGCCTACCTGACCTGTTATCTGGGTGCGTTCGGCGCGGACATCATCAAGGTCGAATCCATCCAGCGGCCGGACGGCTTTCGCTACTCGGGCGCGTTTCCCTTCGAGGGTGACGACTGGTACGAGCGCAGCGCGCTATGGCAGGCCACCAACCTCAACAAGCGAGACCTCACGCTCGACCTCACCTCGGAGCGCGGACTTCAGATCGCCCGGCGGCTGGCCGCGCAGGCCGATGTCGTGGTGGAGAACTTCTCACCACGCGTGGTGGAGCAGTTCGGCCTGGACTACGGCTCGCTGGTAGCCCTGAAGCCCGACGTGATTCTGGTCCGGATGCCGGGTTTCGGTTTGGCGGGCCCCTGGCGCGATTACGTCGGGTGGGCGCTGAACTTCGAGCAGACCGCCGGGATGTCGGCGGTCACCGGCTACCCCGACGGGCCGCCCTGCAACCCGCAAGGGCCCGCCGATCCCGTCGTGGGCGTGCACGCAGGCGTCGCCCTGCTGGCCGCGCTGGAACATCGGCGCCGCACCGGGCAGGGACGGTTGATCGAGGTCGCCCAGATCGAGGTCGCCGCGTGCGTTACCGCCGAGCCGGTGATCGAGTACTCGATGAACGGTGTTGTCCAGCCCCGGGAAGGTAATCGCCGGCGCGACTACCTGCAGGGCGTGTATCCGACCAACGAGAACGAGGTGTGGGTCGCGCTGTCCGTGCCCGACCGCGGCGGCATCGATCACGACGTGTTCGACGAACTGGTCGCCGGTTGGACCCGCACGCAAACTGCCGACGTGATCATGAAAACGCTTCAGGCGCAATGCATTCCGGCTGAGCGGGTGATCACGGGCGAGCAGATGTATGACATACCCCAACTCGACGAGCGGGGCTTCTACGAGGAGTACGAGCGTCCGATCACCGGAGCTCATCGCTATCCCGGCTGGCCGTTTCGCATCACACCTGGACCGACTCGTCACCACCGCACGCCCGCGCCGACGCTCGGCCAGCACAACGACGAAATCCTGCGCGGCCTGAATCTTTCCGATGACGACGTCGCCGCCCTGCGCGACCAGCGGGTGATCGGCGACCGGGCGCTGAACACCTAGCCAGCTTTTTGTAAACCGCGCGTCACGTGCCAAGCTGCTGACATGGTCATCGCGATCGCCCGCCCAAAACTCGAAGGAAACGTCGCCGTCGGCGAAGACCGCCAGATCGGCTTCGCGGAGTTCGGTGACCCGCAGGGACGCGCGATGTTCTGGCTGCACGGCACACCCGGGGCCCGTCGGCAGATCCCAGTCGAGGCCCGGGTCTACGCCGAGAAGCACAACATCCGTTTGATCGGCCTCGACCGGCCCGGCATCGGTTCGTCGACGCCGCATCGGTACGAGAACATCCGCGCGTTCGGCGACGACCTGCGGACCATCGCCGACACCCTGGGCATCGGCAAGATGGCGATCATCGGTCTTTCCGGTGGCGGGCCGTACGCGCTCGCGTCCGCCGCGGTCCTGCCGGACCGGGTCGTCGCTCTCGGTGTGCTCGGTGGCGTCGCGCCCTTCCTCGGCGACGAGGGCATCACCAGCGGCCTGATGAACCTGGGCAAGCGGGTGGCACCCTTGCTGCGGCTGGGCGGTGACCCGCTGCGGATCGGCGCCAGCCTGGTGGTCCGCATGATCCGCCCGATCGCGAATCCCGCGCTGTATCTATACGCCGCGATATCGCCCGAGGGCGACCGGCGCCTGCTGACCCGGCCCGAGTTCGGCGCCATGTTCCTCGACGACCTGTTGAACGGCAGCCGCAAGCAGCTGGCGGCCCCGTTCAACGACATCATCCTGTTCACCCAGGACTGGGGATTCCGGCTCGATGAAGTCAAGGTCCCGGTGCGCTGGTGGCACGGCGACAGCGACCACATCGTCCCCTTCGCCCACGGCGAGCACGTCGTGTCGCTGCTGCCCGACTGCGAGCTGATCGTGCTGCCCGGCGAGAGCCACCTCGGCGGACTGGGCCGCGGCGAGGAGATCCTGTCCACGCTGACGAAGATTTGGGACGAGCGGAACTGATCCTCCGAACGCCGGGTAGCCTGCTGGCGTGCTGCTGGCGTCCCTGAATCCTTCGGCGGTCACCGCTACCGACATCGCCGACGCGGTGCGCATCGACGGTGCCATATTGAGCCGCAGCGATCTGGTCGGCGCCGCCACCTCGGTGGCCGAGCGGGTCGCCGGCGCGGGCCGGGTCGCCATCCTGGCCACGCCGACCGCGGCGACGGTCCTCGCGGTGACCGGCTGCCTGATCGCCGGTGTGCCGATGGTCCCGGTGCCGGCCGACGTCGGCGCCGCCGAACGGCGCCACATGCTCACCGATTCCGGGGTGCGAGCTTGGCTCGGGCCGGTCCCCGACGAGCCCGAAGGGCTGCCGCACGTCCCGGTGCGGTTGCACGCCCGGTCCTGGCACCGTTATCCCGAGCCGTCGCCCGACGCCACCGCGATGATCATCTACACCTCGGGGACCACCGGGCTGCCGAAGGGTGTGGTGCTGAGCCGGCGGGCGATCGCCGCCGACCTGGACGCGCTGGCGCAAGCCTGGCAGTGGACTGCCGACGACGTTTTGGTGCACGGCTTGCCGCTGTTTCATGTGCACGGCCTGGTGCTGGGGCTGCTCGGGTCGCTGCGGATCGGCAATCGCTTCATCCATACCGGCAAGCCGACGCCGGCGGGGTATGCCCAGGCCGCTACCGCCCACGGCGGCTCGCTGTTCTTCGGGGTGCCGACGGTGTGGTCGCGGGTGGTGGCCGACGAGACGGCCGCCCGGTCGCTGAGCCCGGCGCGCCTACTGGTCTCGGGAAGCGCGCCGCTGCCGGTCCCGGTGTTCGACCGGCTGGCCGGACTCACCGGACATCAGCCCATCGAACGCTACGGTGCCTCGGAATCGCTGATCACGCTGTCCACGCGGGCCGACGGCGAGCGACGGCCGGGATGGGTGGGCCTGCCGCTTACCGGTGTGCAGACCCGCGTGCTCGACGACGACGGCGGGCTGGTGCCGCACGACGGGGAGACGGTCGGAAAGCTGCACGTGCGCGGACCGATGATGTTCGACGGTTACCTGAACCGACCGGAAGCCACCGCCGAGGCGTTCGACGCGGACGGCTGGTATCGCACCGGCGATGTCGCGGTGATCGGCGGCGACGGGATGCACCGCATCGTCGGACGCGAATCGGTCGATCTGATCAAGTCCGGTGGTTACCGCATCGGTGCGGGCGAGATCGAAACGGTGCTGCTCGGGCATCCCGGTGTGCAAGAGGCGGCGGTCGTCGGGATGCCCGATGCGGATCTGGGTCAGCGCATCGTCGCGTTCGTCGTCGGATCGGCAGAGGGCGACGCATTGATCGACTATGTGGCTCAAGAGCTTTCGGTGCACAAGCGGCCTCGTGAGGTCCGCATCGTGGACGCGCTGCCGCGCAACGCCATGGGCAAGGTCCTCAAAAAGCAGCTGCTGACCGACGGTTGAGCGGCCGCTCAGCCTGCTCGGCGCCTGGTCAGCCGGGGCGCCAAGACACGCAGCAAGTTGCCAGCTCGAGCGTCGAGCGTGGCCGCGCGGCGTCACCTACCGTCGTAACCGTGTATCGATGCAACCGGACAGTGAGCCGCCATGGGTGAGGCCGCTCAAGTCATCACCGCCGGTGCTACGGCACCTACCCCCATGCGTCGGATTGCGGCCGCCTGTCTGGTGGGCTCGGCGATCGAGTTCTACGACTTTCTGATTTACGGGACCGCGGCGGCACTGGTCTTTCCCACGGTGTTCTTCCCGGGCCTCGGCCCGACGGTGGCGACCATCGCCTCGATGGCGACGTTCGCGACGGCGTTCCTGTCTCGGCCGTTGGGCGCGGCCGTCTTCGGGTACTTCGGAGACCGGCTGGGCCGGAAGAAGACGCTGGTCGCCACGCTGCTGATCATGGGCGCCTCGACCGTCAGCGTGGGCCTGGTCCCCAATACGGCTTCGATCGGTATCGCCGCACCCCTGATCCTCGTCGCCCTGCGGCTGTTCCAAGGGTTCGCCGTCGGCGGCGAATGGGCCGGGTCCGTCCTGCTGAGTGCCGAGTACGCGCCGCCCGGCAAGCGCGGCTGGTACGGCATGTTCACCTCGCTGGGCGGTGGGACGGCGGGGATACTGGCCAGCCTGACCTTCCTGGCGGTCAGTCTCACCATGGGCGAGAGCAGCCCGGCGTTCATGCAATGGGGATGGCGGGTGCCGTTCCTGATCAGCAGCGGGCTGATCGGCATCGCGCTCTATGTGCGGCTGAACATCGATGAGACCCCGCTGTTCGTGGAGGAGAAGGCCCGCAATCTGGTGCCGAAAGCCCCGCTGGCCGAGCTGGTGCGGTTGCAGCGGCGCGAGATCGTGCTCGTCGCCGGCTGCTTTTTGGGTGGCATGGGGTTCGTATACCTGGGCAACACGTTCCTCGTCATGTACGCCCACTCCCATCTGGGCTATTCCCGCAGCTTCATCTGGGGCGTGGGCGCGCTGGCCGGGCTGACGAGTATCGCGTTCGTGTCGTTCGGGGCGTGGCTGTCCGATCGCGTGGGGCGTCGCCGGGTGATGCTGTGCGGGCTGGCCGCGTGTCTGCCGTGGTCATTCGTGGTGATCCCGCTGATGGATACCGGCAATCCCGTCATGTACGCCGTCGCCGTCCTGGGCATGTTCGCCTGCGCGGCGGTGGCCAACGGCCCCACGGGGGCCTTCGTTCCCGAACTGTTCGCCACGCGCTACCGGTACAGCGGCGCGGCGGTGGCGATGAACCTGGCCGGCATCCTCGGCGCCGCCGTGCCGCCGCTGCTGGCGGGCAGCTTGCTTGCGGCCTACGGCAGCTGGGCGATCGGGCTCATGATGGCGACCCTTATCGTCGCCAGTTTCGTGTCCGTCTATCTGCTGCCCGAAACCAAGGGAACCGCGCTTCGCACCGCCCCGGCCGCCGAGAAAATCCCCGTCGACTTATAGGGCAACCTCAGTTGGCGTGCAGGTCCTCGTTGAGGGCAATGCCTTGACCGCCGCGGGCCACCACTTCCACCGCCCCGCTCACCGAATTGCGGCGGAATAGCAGGTTGTTGCCGCCGGACAGCTCCAGGGCCTTCATCGTTTTGCCTTCCGGCGTAACGACTTTGGTACCCGCGGTCACATACAGGCCCGCTTCGACGACGCAGTCGTCGCCCAATGAGATACCCAAGCCGGCGTTGGCGCCGAGCAGACACCGCTTGCCGATCGAAATCACCTCGCTGCCACCGCCGGAGAGCGTGCCCATGATCGAGGCGCCACCACCGATATCGGAGCCGTCGTCCACCACCACCCCGGCGGAGATGCGTCCCTCCACCATCGAGGCCCCCAGCGTGCCGGCGTTGTAGTTGACGAAACCCTCGTGCATCACCGTCGTGCCCGGGGCCAGGTGCGCGCCCAGACGCACGCGGTCGGCGTCGGCGATGCGCACCCCGGTCGGCAGGACATAGTCGACCATCCGCGGGAACTTGTCGACGCCATAGACAGTGACGGGTCCGTGGCGGCGCAGCCGGGCCCGGACCGCCTCGAATCCCTCGACGGCGCACGGTCCGCGATTAGTCCAGACCACATTCGTCAATACCCCGAACAAGCCGCCGGCGTTCAGTCCGTGCGGCGCCACCAGCCGGTGCGAGAGCAGATGCAATCGCAGGTAGGCGTCGTAGGCGTCGGCGGCCGTGTCGTCCAGCGAGCCGATCACCGTGCGCACAGCGACGGTCTCGGTGCCGCGGTCGTCGTCCCGGCCGATCAGTGCCGTCAGTTCAGGCGGGATGTCGGACAGCGCCAGCCGGGACGTCGCGCTGGTGCCCGAGTCGGTCAGTTCCGGTGCGGGAAACCATGTGTCGAGGATCGATCCATTGGCGGCCACCGTTGCCAGCCCGATACCTGCAGCTCCAGTCACGGCGGTCAGGTTACTTGGGCGGCGGGCGGGTGCGCACCGGCGGCTCCCGGAGTACTGGCCAATCGGTGGCGACCCGCCGCGCCCGGCTTCGCCGCGCTTGCGATCGCCACTGGCCAAATGGTGGCGACCCGCCGCGCCCGGCTTCGCCGCGCTTGCGATCGCCACTGGCCGAATGGTGGCGACCCGCTGCGCCCGGCTTCGCCGCGCTTGCGATCGCCACTGGCCAAATGGTGGCGACCCGCTGCGCCCGGCTTCGCCGCGCTTGCGATCGCCACTGGCCGAATGGGTGGCGACCCGCTGCGCCCGGCTTCGCCGCGCTTGCGATCGCCACTGGCCAAATGGTGGCGACCCGCTGCGCCCGGCTTCGCCGCGCTTGCGATCGCCACTAGCCTGAAACCGTGCTGGATTTACGCGGCGATCCGATCGCGCTGACCGCGGCGCTGGTCGACATCCCCAGCGAATCGCGGGACGAAGCGCGGCTGGCCGACGAGGTCGAGGCCGCGCTGCGGACTCAGACTTCCGGGTTCGAGATCGTTCGCAGTGGGAACGCCGTGCTGGCGCGCACGCACCACCAGCGGCCGTCGCGGGTGCTTCTGGCCGGGCACCTCGACACCGTCCCGGTCGCCGACAACCTGCCCAGCCGCCGCGACGGCGGTGACCTGTACGGCTGCGGCACGGCGGACATGAAATCCGGGGACGCCGTGTTTCTGCACCTCGCCGCCACCGTGGCCGAACCGGTGCACGATCTCACGCTGGTGATGTATGACTGCGAGGAAATCGACGCCGCCGGCAAACGGATTGGGCCGCATCCAGCGCGAGCTGCCGGATTGGCTGTCGGCCGATGTGGCCATTCTGGGTGAGCCCACCGGCGGCTACATCGAAGCCGGTTGCCAGGGCACCTTGCGCGTCGTGGTCAGCGCCAGCGGGACCCGCGCCCATTCGGCGCGATCATGGTTGGGAGACAACGCGATTCACAAGCTGGGCGCCGTGCTGGACCGGCTGGCCGCATACGAGGCGCGCAGCGTCGATATCGACGGCTGCGTCTACCGTGAGGGCCTGTCGGCCGTGCGCATCGACGGCGGTGTAGCGGGCAACGTCATTCCCGACGCGGCCGCGGTGACAGTCAATTTCCGCTTCGCCCCGGACCGGTCGCTGCCCGACGCCCTGCAACACGTGCACGACGTGCTCGCCGGACTCGACGTACGCATCGAACAGATCGACGCGGCGGCGGGCGCGCTGCCCGGGCTATCCCAACCCGCCGCCAAGGCCTTGGTCGAGGCGGCCGGCGGCAACGTCCGAGCCAAGTACGGCTGGACCGACGTGGCCCGGTTCGCTGCGCTGGGCATACCTGCGGTCAACTTTGGACCCGGTGATCCCAATCTGGCCCACAAGCGCGACGAGCGGGTCGCGGTCGCCAACATCACCGCCGCGGTGGAGGTGCTGCGCTGCTACCTGAGCGGCTAAGGCTTCCCGGCCGCGCAGCGTTGCGCCTGCGCTGCGGCGTCGGCGGCGGCCGCGTGCATGCCGATCGACGTCAGCTCGTCGGACACCGCCCGCAGCCCCGCACTATCCCCGGCGGCCAGCGCGCGAGCATGGTTCAGCGCCATTCTCCCTGCAACGCAGTCGATCTCGCCGCAGAGCCGGGCCAGGGGATCGGCGGCCCGGATATCGCCCAGCCGCACGGCCTCATGCCACACCCGCACCGCCACGGCGCGCTGCCCGCCTCGTTCGGCCATCCGGGCGGCGTCTCGCGCGGCAGCCACCGCGCCGTGTGCGTCCCGCACCAAGGCAAGCCGCCACGCGCGCGCCACGCCGAGCTCGGGTGCGAACAACGCCGACTTGGTGCCGTGCCGGGATTCGGCCCTGCTCAACGCTTTTGCCGCGGCGGCAGTGTCGCCCTGCTGGGACAGCGCGGTGGCCAGCAGCGTAAGCGACAACGGCCCCCACGAGTAGCCGGTGCGTTCCAGGGTGCCGGCCGCCGGAGCCAATAATGCTGCCGCAGAAGCGAATTCCCCACTGGCCAGCAGCACGTGCGCCAGCAGCACCTCGCCGATCGCGCGGCCCGGCTGTTGCAGCTCGGCGAAGTCGGTGAACTGCTGAGCGAGCCGGCGGGCCTCGTCGGGCCGGCCGGCCATCAACAGCGCGGTGGTCTGGCCCAGCCCGATCGTGAAGCGCAGCAGACCGGGATGTTCGGCGCCCAAGGCGCGCTGCGCCAGCGGCTCGACGTCATCGAATCGGCCCTCGCGCGCCGAACACAGTGCGGCCGCACTGGCCGCCCAGGCCACCGCCTGGTCATCGGCCGACGGGGACGCAAGGACGTCGCCCGCGACCTTGACGGCGTGTCGGACGTTGCCCGCGTTCATCGCGAACGTCGCGCTGAGCGCGTCCAGGGTGGTCCGCGGGCCGGTATCGGTGACCCGACTGCGCACGGTCCGCAAGAACGCGGTCGCGCGCTCGGGTTCGCTCAGCATCCAGAACTGGTTTGCCGCCCGCAACAGAGCCCAGTCCATCAGCGCCGCTTCGGTCAACGCGCCGGAGTCGACCTCGGCCAGGACCGAGTCGGCCTCGCGCCCGCGCCCCTGCCAGGCCAGAGCGTGCGCCAGCGCCAGCCGCGCCGCCAATCCGGCGGAGCGCTGCAGCGCCGATCGGGCCAGCCGTTCGCCCAGCGCCAAATCGCCCAGCCGCAGCGCCTGCTGGGCGGCTGCGACGACGTCGGTGACCCGCGGGGGAGTCTCGCTGTCCAGCGCCAGCGACACCACCCGCAGCCGGTCGCTGAGGTGTTCCGAAGGCCGCTGGGACAGCAGCTTGACCAGGTCGGTGCGTCGCTGTCGCGCGTCGCCGGGATCGAGCGCCGCGCGCGTCCGCTCCGCGAACACCGGGTGGGCCGTATAGACGACCGGGTCGTCGGATGATCCACCCCGCGCCCGGGTCTCCGCCGCACCCCACGTCACCGCGTCGGCCACCGCGCCGTCGCCGGCGAGCGCGGTCAGATCGGTGACTGACAGCGGCTCGGCGACGGCGAGATACTCCAGCACCGACCGAGCCGTCGCGGGGAGCTCGCCGAGAAACGCATCGATCTCCGCGGGCGCGGTGGGTCCGCCGGCCGCCTCGACGTCGATGCGGGTGAGCAGGCCATCGCTCCACAGCGCCGCGATCGCCTCGGGAGGGGAGTCGGCGCGGGCGGTGACGACGAGCCGTCCCGCGCCGTCCCGCGCCAGCTGGTACACCAGTGTGGCCGACAGGACGTCCAAATGATGGGCGTCGTCGACCACGAGCAGCAGGTCGTCACCGCCCAGCGACGCCCGGGCGGCTCGCAGCAGCGCTGCCGGCTTGCCTAGGTCGGCGATCTCCACCAGATGGCTGAAGGCGCCGAACGGGACGGCACGTTCGGTAGGCGTGCCCGTGACCCACCGGATGAGCGCGTCGGGATGCCGCTCGGCGAAACGCTCGACGGCCACCCGTGCCAGCGTGGATTTGCCGACGCCGTCGGGCCCCAACACCACCGCTCCGCGGGGACTGTCGGCCAAAGCCGCATCCAGCCGCTCTGAGGCTGTCGCATGCTGGGGCACGTTCCATCGAATCGGCACTGCCGAATTTTATGGTGCGCGAGCCGCGCGGCAGGGCGAAAGCCCCACATATGACGGGTTGTCGACGGTTGGTCTACCTTTGGCGGATATGCCCGGCGGACGCGATTCATCAGGCGAGTGGTCGGTGTGCGTGTACTGCGCGTCCGGGCCGGAGCATCCCGAATTGCTCGGAGTCGCTGCGGAACTCGGCGAGGGGATCGCCGAACGCGGCTGGACGCTGGTGTGGGGTGGCGGCCGGGTCTCGGCGATGGGCGCGGTGGCGAGCGCGGCGCGCGCCCGCGGGGCCCGGACCGTCGGCGTCATCCCCAAGATCTTGATGCGCCGCGAGGTCGCCGATGCTGACGCCGACGAGCTGATCGTCAGCGACACCATGCACGAGCGCAAGCAGCTCATGGAGGACCGGGCCGACGCGTTCGTCGTGCTGCCGGGTGGCGTCGGCACCCTCGACGAGTTGCTCGACGCATGGACGACGGGCTTCTTGGGTCTGCACGACAAACCCATTGTGCTGCTGGATCCCTTCGGCCATTACGAAGGGCTGTGGACCTGGTTGTGCGGATTGCTGGATAGCGGTTACGTCTCCCAGGCGGCGATGGACCGGGTGGTGCTGGTCGACAAGGTGAGTGCGGCGCTGGAAGCCTGCGCACCCGCCTGAGGCCGCCACTGGTTTGCTACCCCTACTAGGCTGTCCGCCGAGCTTGACTTCGAAAAGGAATCGAGGGGATCACGTGTCCGATCATGACGGGGGAGCGCGCACGGCGGTCAAACTGGCCGACGTCGCCTTTCGGGTGCCGGCCGTGCTGGCTGACCTGCCGGTGATCGTGCGCGGCGCGAGGACCGGGCTGCTGGCCCAGCCGGGTTCCAAGAAATCGATCGGCACGGTGTTCCAGGAGCGGGCGGCCCGCTTCGGCGACCGGATCTTCCTGCGGTTCGGCGATCAGCAACTGACCTACCGCGACGCCAACGCCGCCGCCAACAGATACGCCGCTGTGTTGGCCTCGCGTGGCGTCGGCCAGGGCGACGTCGTGGCCATCATGCTGCGCAACTCTCCCAACACCGTGCTGGCCATGCTGGCCGCGGTCAAGTGCGGCGCGGTCGCCGGCATGCTCAACTACCACCAGCGCGGCGACGTGCTCGCGCACAGCCTCGGCCTGCTGGACGCCAAGGTGCTCGTCGCCGAGACCGATCTGGTGAGCGCGGTGGCCGAGTGCGGCGGTCCGGGCAGCACCGAGACGCTGACCGTCGAGGATCTGGAGCGGTTCGCGGCGAGCGCCCCGGCCACCAACCCGGCCTCGGCGTCGGCCGTGCATGCCAGGGACACCGCCTTCTACATCTTCACCTCGGGCACAACGGGTTACCCCAAGGCCAGCGTCATGACGCACCTGCGGTGGCTCAAGGCGCTCGCGGCGTTCGGCGGCATCGGGTTGCGGCTCAAGAGCTCGGACACCCTCTACTGCTGCCTGCCGCTGTACCACAACAACGCGCTGACGGTGGCGCTGTCGTCGGTGATCAACTCGGGGGCGACGCTGGCGCTGGGCAAGTCGTTCTCGGCGTCGAAGTTCTGGGACGAAGTGATCGCGAACGAGGCCACCGCGTTCATCTACATCGGCGAGGTGTGCCGTTACCTGCTCAACCAGCCGGCCAAGCCCACCGACCGCGCACACAAGGTGCGCGTGATCGCCGGGAACGGTCTGCGCCCGGAGATCTGGGACGAGTTCACCACGCGGTTCGGCATCGCTCGCGTGTGCGAGTTCTACGCATCCAGCGAAGGCAACGCCGCGTTCATCAACGTCTTCAACGTGCCCCGCTCCACCGGTGTGTTCCCGATGCCGCTGGCCTACGTCGAGTACGACCCCGACACCGGCGCCCCGCTGCGCGACGACAACGGCCGGGTGCGTCGGGTCCCGGCCGGAGAGCCGGGTCTGTTGCTCAGTCCGGTCAACCGGCTGCAGCCCTTCGACGGCTACACGGATTCCGAGTCGAGCGAAAAGAAGTTGGTGCGCAACGCTTTTCGTGAGGGTGACTGCTGGTTCAACACGGGCGACGTGATGAGCCCGCAGGGTATGGGCCATGCCGCGTTCGTCGACCGGCTCGGCGACACCTTCCGGTGGAAGGGTGAGAACGTGGCCACCACACAGGTCGAGGCGGCGTTGGCGTCCGACGACTCCGTCGAGGACTGCACGGTCTTCGGGGTCGAGATTCCGCGCACGGGCGGCCGGGCCGGGATGGCCGCGGTCAAGCTGCGCGACGGCGCCGAGTTCGACGGAAAGTCGTTGGCCCGTGCCGTGTACGACCAGCTGCCCGGTTATGCACTGCCGCTGTTCGTGCGGGTGGTGGAGTCGATCGAGCAGACCACGACCTTCAAGAGCCGCAAGGTGGAGCTGCGGGAGCAGGCCTATGGCTCCGACGTGAAGGATCCGCTGTACGTGCTGGCGGGGCGCGACGAGGGCTACGTCCCCTTCTACGACGACTATCCCGGCGAAGTAGCCGAGGGCAAACGCCCGTAGGGCCCCGGCCCGCCGTCTGCGATCCCCGGGCCGCGCGTGGCGCCGCGACCGGGCACCATGGACGTGTGCATTCGACACCGCCGGCGTCAGCCGGCCGATCAACTCTGTGCGGTCGCCCGGTCGCTGCCGATCGTGCGCTGATCATGGCGATCGTCAACCGCACCCCGGACTCGTTCTACGACAAAGGTGCGACCTTCAGCGACGAGGCCGCCCGGGCGGCCGTACACCGGGCCGTCGCCGAGGGCGCCGACGTCATCGACATCGGCGGTGTCAAGGCCGGGCCGGGTGAAGAGGTCGACGCCGACACCGAGATCGCCCGGTTGGTGCCTTTCATCGAATGGCTGCGCGACGCGTATCCGGACCAGCTGATCAGCGCGGATACCTGGCGCTCCGACGTCGCCAAGGTGGCCTGTGCGGCCGGCGCGGACTTGATCAACGACACCTGGGGCGGGATCGACCCCGCGCTACCGGAGGTGGCCGCGGAGTTCGACGCGGGCCTGGTGTGTTCGCACACCGGCAACGCGCTGCCGCGCACGCGTCCGTTCCGGGTCGGCTACGGCACCACCACACGCGGCGTGGTCGACGATGTCATCGCCCAGGTCACGACCGCCGCGGAGCGGGCGGTGGCGGCCGGAGTGGCACGCGACCGGGTGCTGATCGACCCGACCCACGACTTCGGCAAGAACACTTTTCACGGGCTGATGCTGTTGCGCCACGTGAACGAACTTGTTAATACCGGGTGGCCCGTGCTCATGGCTTTGAGCAACAAGGACTTCGTCGGGGAGACTCTGGGTGTGGAATTGACCGAGCGGCTCGAGGGAACGTTGGCGGCGACCGCGCTGGCGGCCGCCGCCGGTGCGCGGATGTTTCGGGTGCACGAGGTCGCGGCCACCCGCCGGGTGCTCGAAATGGTGGCCTCGATCCAGGGAACGCGCCCGCCGGCGCGCACGGTGAGGGGGCTGGCATGACGACATCGGACCTGGTCGTCGGCGATCTCGCCAACGACGGCCTCCTCGCCGCCCGCCCCGGCGACACATGGCTGGCCAACCGCACCTGGAACCGGCCTGGCTGGACGCTCGCCGAGCTGGAGGCCGCGAAGGCCGGGCGGACCATCTCGGTGGTGCTGCCGGCCCTCGACGAGGAAGAGACCATCGAGTCGGTGATCGAAAGCATCTCACCGCTGGTCGACGGCCTGGTGGACGAGCTGATCGTGCTGGACTCCGGTTCCACCGACGAGACCGAGATCCGCGCCGTCGCCGCGGGCGCCCGCGTCGTCAGCCGCGAGCAGGCGTTGCCCGAGGTGCCGATCCGACCCGGCAAGGGTGAGGCGTTGTGGCGCTCGCTGGCGGCCACCCGCGGCGACATCGTGGTGTTCGTCGACTCGGACCTGATCGACCCGCACCCGATGTTCGTACCGTGGCTGGTGGGTCCGCTGCTCACCGGCGACGGTGTGCACCTGGTCAAGAGCTTTTACCGACGGCCCCTCAACGTCGGCGACGCGGGGGCGGGCGCCGGCGCTACCGGTGGCGGGCGGGTCACCGAGCTGGTGGCCCGGCCGCTGCTCGCCGCTTTGCGCCCCGAGCTGGGTTCCATGCTGCAGCCGCTCGGCGGCGAGTACGCGGCCACCCGCGAACTGCTGACTTCCGTGCCGTTCGCTCCGGGCTACGGCGTGGAGATCGGCCTGTTGGTGGACACCTTCGACCGGCTGGGGCTGGATGCGATCGCCCAGGTCAACCTGGGCGTGCGGGCGCACCGCAACCGACCGCTGGCCGAGCTGGGCGCGATGAGCCGCCAGGTCATCGCGACCCTGCTGTCGCGTTGCGGGATCCCCGACTCCGGGGTCGGTTTGACCCAGTTCGTGGCCGACGGTCGCGGCGGCTCCGGGTTTGAGGGCTACACCGCCCACACCTCGCCGGTGTCGCTGACAGACCGGCCGCCGATGCAGGCGATCCGGCCCCGGTAGCCCCCGGCGGAGGTCACGCTGGCCGTCGCCGTGTCGGCGGCATAGGGCAATATCGATCACGTGGCGCTGGTGTTGCTTTACCTGGTGGTTCTGGTGCTGGTGGCGATCGTCCTGTTCGGCGCGGCCAGCCTGTTGTTCGGGCGTGGCGAGCAGCTGCCGCCCCTGCCGCGGGGGACGACGGCCACGGTGCTGCCCGCGTTCGGGGTGACCGGCTCCGACGTCGACGCGGTCAAATTCACCCAGGTGCTACGCGGCTACAAAACCAGCGAAGTGGACTGGGTGCTGGATCGGCTCGCGCGTGAGCTCGAGGCGCTGCGCGGCCAGCTGGCCGCCGTGCATGCGTCGCCGGCCGTCGGGCAGGAGGCCGCCGGGGAGTCGGTGGAACCGGATGACGGCGAGGATCGTCAGGACTCAATGTGAGTGAAGACGAGCTGGTTCGCTGCAGTTGGGCGACGGTGCGGCCCGGTCCCGATTTCGAGCTCTACCGCGACTACCACGACCGCGAATGGGGCCAACCGGTAAAAGACGGCGTCGCGTTGTTCGAGCGGATGAATCTGGAGGCCTTTCAAAGCGGCCTGTCGTGGCTGATCATTCTGCGAAAGAGGGAGAATTTCCGGCGCGCGTTCGACCAATTCGACATCGAGCAAGATCGCCGAATACACCGATGCCGATGTGCAGCGGCTGTTGGCGGATCAGGGAATCGTCCGCAACCGCGCCAAGATCGAGGCCACGATCGCCAACGCGCGCGCCGCCGCCGAACTGGGCACTCCGGCGGACCTGGCGGACCTGCTGTGGTCATTCGCGCCGTCGCCGCGGTCCCGGCCGGTCGACCCGTCCCAAATCCCGTCGGCCACTGACGAATCGAAGGCCATGGCGCGTGAACTCAAGCGGCGCGGGTTCCGCTTCGTGGGGCCGACCACCGCCTATGCGCTGATGCAGGCGACAGGGATGGTCGATGACCATATCCGCGGTTGCTGGGTGCCCGCCTCAGCACGCTGAGCACACAGATGTGGGTCTTTGTACAAGGGGTGACCTGGATAGGGAACAATGGGGGGGTGACAACGCAGTTCGATGCCGGGCATGGCTCGAGGTTCGCTGGCGGCGCATGCTCGGTGCCGACCAGGTCCGCACGGGCGGGCCAGCTCGAATCTGGAGGGAGCACTCGATGGCGGCCATGAAGCCCCGGACCGGAGACGGTCCTCTGGAAGCAACAAAGGAGGGGCGCGGCATCGTGATGCGGGTACCACTTGAAGGAGGCGGCCGACTGGTCGTCGAGCTGACGCCCGACGAAGCCGCTGCCCTCGGTGACGAGCTCAAGGGCGTCACGAGCTCCAGCTAGGGCACCCCGCCGCACGGATTCGGCGGTGCTACGCACACAACTTCCGATAGATCTCGAGGGTCTGCTCGGCGACGTGGGCCCAGGAGAACTCTTCGACGCAGCGCTGGCGTCCGGCCTCGCCGTAGCGCTGCGTCTTTTCACGATCGGCGATCAACTCGTTGACGGCATCGGCCAATCCGGCCTGATATTCCCGGGCGTCGCCGGGCTCGTAATGCACCAGCGTGCCGGTGATCCCGTCAACAACCACCTCCGGGATTCCGCCGACATCGGAGGCCACCACCGCAGTCGAACATGCCATCGCCTCCAAATTCACGATGCCCAACGGCTCGTACACCGACGGACAAACGAAAACCGATGCCGCCGATAGGATTTCGCGTAACTCCCCGATGGGCAGCATTTCCTGGATCCAGAACACCCCGGTGCGACTGCGGGCCAGGCCGGCCACTGCGTCGCGAATTTCGTCGGCTATCTCCGGGGTATCGGGCGCGCCGGCGCACAACACCACCTGCGCCTCCGGGCTGAACCGATGGGCGGCCGCCACCAGGTGCGCCAACCCCTTCTGCCGCGTGATTCGACCCACGAACGCCACAATGGGCCGGGCCGGATCGACGCCCAGTTCGGCCAGCATCGATCCGGTTTGTACGGGTCCCGCCGGGTACCAGGCGTCGGTGTCGACGCCGTTGCGGATGACGTGCACGGCACTGGGATCCAGTGTGGGATAGACGCGCAGGACGTCCTCGCGCATCGCGGCGCTGACCGCGATGACGGCGTCCGCGGCCAGCACCGCGGTCTGCTCGACCCAGCTCGATATCCGGTAGCCGCCACCGAGTTGCTCAGCCTTCCACGGGCGCAGCGGCTCGAGCGAATGAGCGGTCAAGACGTGCGGGACGCCGTAGAGCAGCGCGGCCAGATGGCCGGCCATGCCGGTGTACCAGGTGTGTGTATGGACAACGTCGGCTTGCGATGCCGCGTTGGCCATCATCAGGTCGGACGACAGGGTCGACATCGCGGCGTTGGCCCCCTGCAGCCGCAGGTCGGGCTGATGCACTTGCACTCCCTGGCACGCCCGGCCGCGGTGCGCCCATGCAGTGCACGTCGACCGTGCACAGCCGGCGCAGCTGGGCGACTAGCTCGGTGACGTGTACTCCCGCCCCGCCGTACACCTCCGGTGGGTACTCCCGCGTCATCATCGCCACCCGCATACCCGCACGGTAGTTTGCGGGTGAGGGCCAAGGCGAGCCGGGTTGGCCGCAACGTCGGTGCGATCTTAGCGAGCGTGTGCGGCCAATTACCTTGACGGACAGCCCGACAGAACTGCGCCAATCGACCATTGTGCTGGCAGCCCTCCGCACCGGCCGATAGGTTTGACATCATGAGGGAAGCGCCACACGTGCTGGGCATCGTCCTGGCCGGCGGTGAGGGCAAGCGGCTATATCCGCTGACCGCGGACCGTGCCAAGCCCGCGGTTCCCTTCGGCGGCGCCTATCGACTGATCGACTTCGTCCTGTCCAACCTGGTCAATGCCAGGTATCTGCGCATCTGCGTTCTCACCCAGTACAAGTCGCATTCACTGGACCGTCATATCTCGCAGAACTGGCGGTTGTCCGGCCTGGCGGGTGAGTACATCACGCCGGTGCCCGCGCAGCAGCGACTCGGCCCGCGCTGGTACACCGGCTCCGCCGATGCGATCTATCAGTCACTCAATTTGATCTATGACGAAGACCCCGACTACATAGTGGTTTTCGGTGCCGACCACGTGTACCGGATGGACCCCGAGCAAATGGTCCGGTTCCACATCGACAGCGGGGCCGGCGCGACGGTCGCGGGCATTCGGGTACCGCGCGGCGAAGCCACCGCGTTCGGCTGCATCGACTCCGACGAGTCCGGCCGCATCCGCGATTTCGTGGAGAAGCCGCTGGATCCACCTGGGACCCCGGACGACCCCGAGGCGACGTTCGTGTCGATGGGTAATTACATCTTCACCACCAAGGTGCTCATCGACGCGATCCGTGCCGATGCCGACGACGACCATTCCGATCACGACATGGGCGGTGACATCATCCCGCGGCTGGTCGAGGACGGGACGGCCGCCGTCTACGATTTCAGCGACAACGAGGTGCCCGGCGCCACCGATCGTGACCGGGCCTATTGGCGCGACGTGGGAACGCTGGACGCGTTCTACGACGCGCACATGGACCTGGTCTCGGTGCATCCGGTGTTCAACCTGTACAACAAACGCTGGCCGATCCGCGGCGAGTCGGAGAACCTGGCGCCGGCGAAGTTCGTCAACGGCGGTTCCGCGCAGGAGTCGGTGGTGGGGGCGGGCAGCATCATCTCGGCGGCCTCGGTGCGCAACTCGGTGCTCTCGTCCAACGTGGTGGTCGACGACGGCGCCATCGTGGAGGGCAGCGTGATCATGCCCGGTGCCCGGGTGGGCCGCGGCGCGGTGGTGCGCCACGCGATCCTGGACAAGAACGTCGTCGTCGGGCCGGGCGAAATGGTGGGCGTGGACCTGGAAAGGGACCGGGAGCGCTTCGCGATCAGCGCCGGCGGCGTGGTCGCGGTGGGCAAAGGCGTGTGGATCTAGCGCAACGACGATGCGGTCCGGGTAGCTGACTGCTGAGGAGTTGCGCCATAGGATCCAGCGCGATTTAGCCGGGGATCTCGGGGATCAGCAGGTGGGCCTCGCGCTGCGGTCCCCAGTGCAGGGTGAAGCGACCGCGCGACGAGCCTTGGTACCATGCGGGAAACTGGCCGGTGAGCGGGTTTCTCGGGGACAACCAGCGCCCGGCGACCACCAGTCGCAACTGCTCGCCTGCGCGGAACAGCGTCGCCGAGGGGCCCAGCTCCACCTCGACCGGCGCCAGCTCGCCGGCCGAGAGCGGCCGCGGATCGGTGGCCGTGGTGACGGGCTCCCAGGGCCGGGACAGCTTGGTATCCAGGGCGCGCAGGGCGATTCGCTGCCACCCGGTGGTCACCCGATCGCGACCGTAACCGTAGGACCCTTCGAAGGCGACGAACCGCCCGTCACGCCACTTCTCCACACCGACGAACAAGTTCGCGTCGTCACAGCCGTTCAGCTCCACCCACAGCCGGGCCACCATCGGACCGGTCAGCTCGACATCTTCGGGGGCCGTCCAGGTGAAAGATGCCGCACCGGAACGTGTTTCGAACGAAATGCGGCCAGGCGATGCAGGTTGCTCGGGCGTCAGTGTGCCGGCGTCGCCCAAATACATTGGGCGCCAATGGGTGCGGGTCAGCGGCCATTCGTCTTCCTCGCGCACCGCGGTGACCGTGTCGCGGTCCTCGCGCACTTCCAGGCGCACACTGCGGGAGCCCGGGGCGCCGTCCAGCACGTCGCGGAAGAACTTCAACTGCTCGGCCAGTGCCGCTTCGGAGTAGAAGGTCGTCCACTTGCCGCCGCGGTGGGTGTACAACCGGGCGTGGTCGGAGCCACCGTGCACGAAGGCCCGCATCGAACCGCGGCTGTGCAGGTTGTTGTCCGAGAAGCTCCCGCAGACCAGCATGGGGACCTTGATCGCCGACAGGTCGGGCGCCAGGGAGCGCCAGAAGTCGTCGCGCAGCGGGTGCTCGTTCTGCATCCGCGCGAGGTCGTAGCTCTGCCGGGTGTCGCGACTGAGGTTGCGCGACCACAACCGGCTGAAACCGATCTCGTGCACGCCGCCGGGAAACATCAGGTCGCGGTAGGCGTCGGTGAAGCCTTCCCACGGACAGATCGCCCGCAGCGCCGGCGGCTGCAGGGCGGCAACCGCGTACTGGCTGATCGCCAGGTAGGACACGCCGAGCATGACCACGTTGCCGTCGCTCCACGGCTGTGCGGCGATCCACTGCACCAGGTCGTAGGTGTCTTCGGCTTCCTGGCGAGACAGCAGGTTCCCGGTGCCATCGGAATGACCGCACCCGCGGGAGTCGGCGTTCACCACTATGAAGCCGTGCGCGGTCCACCACGCCGGATCCGGTGCCTCCCAACCGGTCAGGGTGGAGAAGGCGACCGGTTGCGGCTGGCGAATCATGCGGTACTGCACCGAGAAGGTCGTCTTGTTGCCTCGCCGCGTCGGCAAGTTGTCCTTGCCGTAGGGGTGGATGCTCAGGATGGCGGGCCGGGGCACTGCTTCGTCGCCGCCGGCATGAAAAACGTTGATCCGCAAGATCGTTCCGTCGCGGGTCGCGACGGCCACATCGCGCTCGATACGCAGATCGCCGGGCGGCTCGGTGACGGTGACGGGCGGCCGGGCGATGCCGCGAATCCGGTTCAATGCGTACCGCAGGGCGCCGGGGCGCCGCCATGGGCGGTCCAGGGCAGGTGGTCGATTGCGCTGCACGCCAATACCCTAAGTCGCTGGCCCGGTGCCTACCAGATGTAGGGCACCAGCCGATAGCGCACGCGTTGGGTGTAGTCGCGGTATCCGGGTAATTCGTGGGTCAGCAGCTCTTCCTCGTCGAGGATGCGCAGCGTGAGCAACACGTTGCCCGGGATGACGAAGAGCAATCCCCAGTAAGAGCCGAGTGCCAGGGGGATGCCGATCATCATGATGACATTTCCGACGTACATCGGGTGGCGCACGAACGCGTAGAGGCCGTGGGAAACGACCGTCTGACCGGTTTCCACGGTGACCGTCGCGGCGGCGTAGCTGTTCTGGAAGATCACCAGCATGGCCATTCCGAGCCCCGCCGCCACCAGAACGTCACCGAGCACCGACAGCCAGGGTGGCACCGACGACCAGCCGAACCGATGATCGAACGCGCTGAACGTCATCGTCGCGATCAGGCCCAGGAAGGAGCCGGCGATGATGAACTGCTGAATTCTCCTGGGTTCCGCTTGCGGCCCCGCGCGCATGCGGCGTTGCAGCGCCGCGGGATTGGTCCGGCCCAGGTAGACCGTCGGGACGATGGCTGTCGTCGTGAACACGGAGATCAACAGCCACGCCTGCCAGTAATGCAACGTGCCGGCCGGCAGGAAGAGGATCAACATCCACGAGAGGAGGCCCAAGACGGATGCGGCCGTCACCCTGATTCCGGTTTCCATCACGCTCCTAGCAGCGTAGGTCGCGGCGCCGAAAAGCCATGGCCCCCAGAATCATGAGCCCTGCGTCGATTGCCGATAACCATAGCAGCGGTACGACGGTGAAACCTGTGCCAATCCGTGGAATGTGTGCGAAGGGCTCCGCGTCGAGCAACCACTGCGAGAACCCGGCCAACGAGCCGATCAGGTACAGGGCGACGAAGCCGATCAGCACACCCCACGCCGCCGGCGTCAGGCGCGGCGCGACGCCGAACACGCAGACCGTCACGGCCGACGACAGCCACACCGCGGGCAGCTGGACGGCCGCGCTTGCGACGACCATCGGTAGCTTGGCACCGATATCGCCGGCCGCGATGCCGTAGGCGAGACCGGCGGTCACCCCGCTGGCCAGCATCGCCACCGCGGATCCGGCGAGCGCGGTCACCAAATGGCTTGTCAGCCAACGGGTTCTCGACACCGCGCCGGCAAGCACCGTTTCGGCTCGCTGGCTCGACTCTTCCTGGTGCAACCGCAACGTGAGCGATACGGCGAACGCGGCGGCCACCATCCCCATCATGGCGAACGCGACGGCGATGAACGCCTCCTCGAGGGCGCTGCGTGCCACCCATCCGTGCCACGATGTCACGCGCCACGCCCGCTGTCACCCAGCTCGTCGCCGATGCCGTGCACAATGCTGCCGATCAGCAGGCCGTACAGGCACATCCCGACGGTCCACAGCAGCACTGCTGCGCGGTCCAACCGCCACGTCAGGCCAAAGGCGTTGCTCAACGCCGGAGCGGCCTTCGCAGGGCCCGGTCGTTCCGCGATGAGCCCGGCGCCGACGTCGCGGCCGGCCAACAACCGATAGGCCAGCAGGGTCAGCGCTGCCGTCGTCACCAGGTGCAGGAGCAGGACCCACCAGCGGTCGCCCGCATACGGCTTGACCTGTAGCGACCACCCGAGCGGAGACAGCCACGACAGCGTCCCGTTACCGGCGTCGCCGACGGCACGCAGGGTGAACGCGGTGCCCAAGACGGCGAACGCCGCCCCGCGGGCGAATCGGGCGCTCGGAGACAACTGGGCGGTCACCGCGGCGACGGCGGTGAACACCAGGCCAGAGCATGCCAGCGCCGCCCCGAACGCCAGCGACCCGGCGGCCGGGACGTCGGTGCTCAACAGCCCGGCCGCACCGATGGCACCGGTGGCTACCGACGCTCCGAACGACAGCAGCAGCGCCGCGCTCAGGGCGGCGTAACGGCCGATCGCGGTCGAGTCGACCAACTCGGTCCGCCCGTTCTCCTCATCAGCGCGCGTGTGCCGGATCACCGTGAGAATGACGGCCACCGCGATCAGCACGTGAAACATTCCGGCCTTCCAAATGCCCACGGCGCCAAGGCTGTCGTTGTAGACCTGGCCGTACAGGGCGCGCTGGGCCGGGCTGGCCATGATCGAGGCCGCGAACCCGGCGCGAGCGGCCGCGGTGGGGTAGACCTTCTCGATGCTGCCGACGTACACGGTGGCCAACGGCACCGACAGCAGCAATACCCACAGCGGCATCGAGACCCGGTCGCGGCGCAGGTAAAGGCGCAGCATCGCCAGCGTGCCGGAGAAGTTCGAACCATGAAGCGGCGCGGGCGATCCCGACGCTAACGGTCGGTCCAGCGTTGTCGTGCTCATGACAGCGAGACCTTCGCCGCATCGCGTCCGTGCCGACCGTCGCCGCCAGACGTGTCGTAGTGGCGCAGGAAGAGCTCTTCGAGGGTCGGCGGCTGGCTGACGAGACTGCGCACCCCGGCGTCACCGAGCACCCGAATGAGCTCACCCAGGCTTTCACTGTCGACCTGGGCGCGCAGCGTGGTGCCCTCGACGCTGACGTCCTCGACGCCCTTGATCCGTCTGAGATCGCCGGGATCGCCGGTCATCTCGGCCTTGATCGAGGTGCGGCTCAGATGCCGCATCGAGCTCAGCGAGCCGCTTTCGATGGTCTTGCCGGCCCGGATGATCGTCACCCTTTCGCACAGCGCTTCCGTCTCGGCCAGGATGTGGCTGGACAACAACACCGTCGTACCCCGGTCGCGGGCTTGCGCCACGCACGTCTGAAAAACATTCTCCATCAACGGGTCCAGGCCGCTGCTCGGCTCATCCAGGAGCAGCAGCCTGGCGTGCGACGAGAACGCCGAAATCAGCGAGACCTTCTGGCGGTTGCCCTTGGAGTATGTCCGCGCCTTCTTGTGCGGGTCCAGGTCGAAGCGCTCGATCAACTCGGCGCGGCGCTTCTTGTCGATGCCGCCCCGCATGCGGGCCAGCAGGTCGATGGTCTCGCCGCCGGTCAGCGAGGGCCATAACGTCACGTCGCCTGGCACGTAAGCGATTTGGCGATGCAGGGCGACCGCCTGGGTCCACGGGTCGCCGCCGAGCAGCCGCACACTGCCGCCGTCGGCCTTCACCAGACCCAACAGGATCCGGATGGTCGTCGACTTCCCGGCGCCGTTGGGCCCGAGGAACCCGTGGACTTCTCCCTCCTGCACCGTGAGGTCCAGGCCGTCCAGCGCTCGCACCGCACCGAAATTCTTGGTGAGGCCCCGGATCTCGATGGGTGCAAATCCAGCGGCGTTTTCAGTCGGCATCGAGATTCTCCTTGATCTTCAGCGGCCAGGAATGCGTCGTACATGGTCCGGTCGGTCATCAGTCCCTCGGTGTAGACCTCGAGCGCGGGCAGAATCATGTCGCGCGAGTAATCGCGCAGCACCGCGCGCAAATCGGTTGGCGTTTCGTGCATTTGGATGTAAAGGAGGAAGCCGCCGCCGCCGGTGATCGCCAGATATCTGGCCCTGGCCTGGGGGTCGCGGCTGGGTTTGATCGTCCCGGCCCGCACCCCCTCTTCCATGTACGCCTCGGCATTGTCGATCATCCTGCGCCACAGCATGTTCGCCAGTTCCCCGCCGGTCTGCATGCTGCGCACCAGATACGCCATCAGCGGCGCGTACTCCTCGATCTCGGCCAACTGGGCGAACCACGTTGCCGGATCGTTGGATTGCAGCGCCTCCGATTTGGTGCCACGGATGGTCTCGGCGATGTAGTCCTCGCAGGCCTTGCGCAGGCCCTTTTTGGAGCCGAAGTGATGGATGACCAGCGCGGCACTCACGCCGGCCGCTTCGGCGATGGCGCGAAGCCCGACGCCGAATCCGTGCTCGCCGAATTGCTCGATGGCCGCATCTCTGATCCGGGCGGCGGCCGTCAGGTCGGCTGAACGCATGTTCAGTACGCTAAACGCATGTTCAGTCCGCCGTCAAGCACGGCGCGCGTCAAGAATTCGTAAAGATGTCGCCGGCCTACGAAGAGGCGTGCCCAGGGGCGAACGCCGCGGTCAAAAAGGGCGGTCCTACGGAAAGATCAGTCGCGAACGGCCGCCAGAATGCCGTCACCGAGCGGCACCAGCGCCGGGGTGAGTCGCTCATCCTCGGCGATCAAACGGGCCGCCTCTCGCACCGCGACCACCTCGGCGTCGCGGGCCGCCGGATCACCGGCCCGCCCGCCCAGCGCGGCGCGGTGCACCACGATCACTCCGCCGGGACGTAACAGTCGTACGCCCTCGACGACGTAGTCGGGCTGATCGATCGGGTCGGCATCGATGAACACCAGGTCGTAGGAGGCGTCGGCGAGCCGGGTGAGCACCTCTTGCGCACGCCCGCCGATCAGCCGGGTGCGCGACGGGCCGATGCCGGCTTCGGTGAACGCCTGCTTGGCCAGCCGCAGATATTCGGGCTCGATGTCGATCGTCGTCAAGACACCGTCGTCACTCATGCCTGACAACAGCCACAGTCCGCTGACGCCCGCGCCGGTGCCCACCTCGGCGATCGCCTTGCCGCCACTCAACTTGGTCAGCATGCTCAGCAGCGCACCGACCGCCGGCGTGACAGCGCCCGCGCCGATGTCCACGGCCCGCTCGCGGGCGGCCGCCAACACCGCATCTTCGGATATCGAGTTTTCGGCGTGTGCGAAGAGCGATTCCGCCCGGCCGGGCCCCGCCTGGCCGGGGGATTCTGCGTCGGTGCCGTCCATGCCCGCAGCGTATTCCACTTCGCCGCGCAGTCCGGCAGGCGCGCCTGAATCCGCTTCGGTGACACGCGCAACGGTCCCGACGCGTTTAAGGTCACTCGGCGATGGATATCTCCTGCACAGCGCAGGTAACGATACGGTTTCTCAGGTTCGGCTCAGACTGTTCATATACCGCACATACTCCGGTAGACGACGGTAGCCGTATGGATCGCGGAGGGCGCCGGACCGGGAATACCGACTGGGAGCTACCTGTTGCCGCAATAGACGAAGTGTCGCTGTTTGGCACGCCGGATTCGGAGGACTCGATCATCACCACTCTTCTCAGCCCGTCCAGCATGTCGCACGCGCAGGGGCTGCCGGCCGACGAGTGGGTGGAGCCGTCCGATGCGCCGCAAGGCACTGCGGTCTTCGACGCCACCGGAGACAAGGCGGCCATGCCGTCGTGGGACGAGTTGGTGCGCCAGCACGCCGACCGGGTGTACCGGCTGGCTTACCGGCTGTCCGGCAATCAGCACGATGCCGAGGACCTCACCCAGGAGACCTTCATCCGGGTCTTTCGGTCGGTGCAGAACTACCAGCCGGGAACGTTCGAAGGGTGGCTGCACCGCATCACCACCAACCTCTTCCTTGACATGGTGCGCCGGCGCGCGCGCATCCGGATGGAGGCGTTGCCCGAGGATTACGAGCGGGTGCCCGCCGACGAGCCCAACCCCGAGCAGATCTACCACGATTCGCGGCTGGGGCCCGACCTGCAGGCCGCGCTGGATTCGCTGCCGCCGGAGTTTCGTGCCGCCGTCGTGCTGTGCGACATCGAAGGCCTGTCCTACGAGGAGATCGGCGCCACCCTGGGCGTCAAGCTCGGCACCGTGCGCAGCCGCATCCACCGCGGACGCCAGGCGCTGCGCGACTACCTGGCCGCGCACCCCGATCACGACGCGCTGCGCGCCCGCTCCGCATAAGTCAGCGCTCGCCCGCCTAACGTTAGGGCAGCTATTCAGCGGCTTTTGCGCCCTTCGCCACGGTATTGCGCACCCGCCCGCGCTACATTCGAAATAAGGTAGCGATAAGAATCGAGTGGCGAGGAGCCGGTGATGCCCGATCGAGGACAAGTGTTCCGCCGCGCGTTCTCCTGGCTTCCCGCTCAGTTCGCCTCCCAAAGTGATGCGCCGATCGGCGCACCGCGCCAATTCGGTTCCACCGAGCACCTGTCCGTCGAGGCGATCGCGGCGTTCGTCGATGGTGAGTTGCGGATGAACGCACACCTGCGGGCCGCACATCATCTGTCGTTGTGCGCCCAGTGCGCTGCCGAGGTCGACGACCAGAGCCGGGCGCGTGCGGCGCTGCGCGATTCGCGCCCGATCCGGATCCCCAGCACGCTGCTCGGCATGCTGGCGGACATTCCCTATGAGTCGCCCGAGGACTCCTCCGCGCAGGCACCCGACCGCTTCGCGGACCGTGACGGCCGGGACCGGCGCAAGGGCCGGTAGCGTGCTGCGTTCGCACCGGTGCGCGTTCATGCCGACCAACGGCGCACCGTGGATACTAGGGTGGACACGGACAACGCCGGTGCCGCGTATTTCGCCCGGTGAAGGCCCGTCTCGAGCGCTCAAGTAGAGGATCCAAAAGGGACAACGTGACCTCCGACCAAGGCTACGACCAAGCAAAAGACAGCGGCAACCGCTTAGCGCCGCGCCCCATCTCGCGTCCACCGGTCGACCCCGCATCGCGTCAGGAGTTCGGTCGTCCCGACGGGCTGCGCGGGTCGTTCGTGGCCGAGCGCGTCCGTCCGCAGAAGTACCGGGACCAGGCCGAATTCCGGCCGAGCGACCGACCCGCCGACCCCGTCCTGCAGGAGGCGTTCCATCGGCCGGACGGTAGCCCCGACTCGTTGCAGCGCCACCCGGTGGACGCCAACGCGCTGGCCGCCGAGAAAGACGGTGCCGAGCCCGACGAGCTCGACGATCCCTGGCGAGACCCGGGAGCCGCGGCGGCCTTGGGTACACCGGCGGTGCCGCCGTCGCGATCCGGGACCGCGCTGGGCTATGGCGGCAAGCTGGGCGTGCGCGACGTGTTGTTCGGCGGCAAGGTGTCCTACCTTGCGTTGCTGGTCTTGCTGCTGATCGCGTTGGTCATCGGCGTGCTCGGCGGGGTGATCGGTCGCAAGACGGCCGAGGTCGCCGAGGCGTTCACCACCTCGAAGGTGACGCTGTCGACCAATGGCAACGGCGAAGCCCCGGCCGGCCGGTTCGCCAAGGTGGCGGCCGCGACGGCGGGCTCCGTGGTGACCATCGAGTCCAAGAGCGACCAGGAGGGCATGCAGGGCTCCGGTGTCGTGATCGACGGCCGCGGTTACATCGTCACCAACAACCACGTCATCTCCGAGGCGGCGAACAACCCCAGCCAGTTCAAGACCACCGTGGTGTTCAACGACGGCAAAGAAGTGCCCGCGAACCTGGTGGGCCGCGACCCCAAGACCGACCTGGCGGTGCTGAAGGTCGACAACGTCGACAACCTGTCGGTGGCGCGGCTCGGCGATTCCGACAAGGTGCGGGTGGGCGACGAGGTTCTGGCCGCAGGTGCGCCGCTGGGGCTGCGCAGCACCGTGACGCACGGCATCGTCAGCGCGCTGCACCGACCGGTGCCGTTGTCGGGGGAGGGCTCGGACACCGACACCGTGATCGACGCGATCCAGACCGACGCGTCGATCAACCACGGAAACTCCGGCGGTCCGCTGATCGACATGGATTCCCAGGTGATCGGCATCGACACCGCGGGTAAGTCGTTGTCCGACAGCGCAAGTGGGCTGGGCTTCGCGATCCCGATCAACGAGGCCAAGCAGGTCGCCGAGACGCTGATCAAGGACGGCAAGATCGTGCACCCGACGCTGGGGGTCAGCACCCGGTCGGTGAGCAACGCGATCGCCTCCGGCGCCCAGGTGGCCAACGTGAAGGCGGGCAGCCCCGCGCAAAAGGGCGGAATTCTGGAGAACGACGTCATCGTCAAGGTCGGCAACCGCAAGGTCGCCGACGCCGACGAATTCGTCGTCGCCGTACGGCAGCTGACCATCGGCCAGGATTCGCCGATCGAGGTCGTCCGCGACGGCCGGCACGTGACGCTGACCGTCAAACCAGACCCCGACAGCTGATGTTCGGCAGCCTGAGCTGGGAGCACATGCTCGTCCTCGTCGTGGTCGGGCTGGTGGTCCTCGGGCCGGAGCGGCTGCCGGGTGCGATCCGGTGGACGTCGAACGCTTTGCGTCAGGCGCGTGACTACCTCAGCGGTGTGACCAGTCAGCTGCGCGAGGACCTCGGACCCGAGTTCGACGATCTTCGCGTTCCGCTGAGCGAACTGCAGAAGCTTCGGGGCATGACGCCGCGCGCGGCGTTGACCAAGCATCTGCTGGATGGCGACGACTCCTTCTTGACCGGGAGCTTCGACAAACCGGTGAATGGCGCGCCGCCGCAAACCCCGCAGCCCGTCCCTCCCGCGCCGAATGGGCAGCCGCCGGCGGCCGAACCGCAGGCCGGCGCTCACACGCCGTTCGACACCGACGCGACCTGAACGCCGGGCCCGGGCCCTTGAGTCTCGAGCCGTCAGCGCCGGGTCGGATCGAGCCCGAGCGATACGCCGGCAAGTCCGCGCTTGCGCGACGACAAGCTGTCGGCCACCCCGCGCAGCGCCTTGCCCACCGGCGAATCGGGTGCACTGAGCACCAGCGGTATGCCGGAATCGCCCGCGGCCACCAGTTCGGGGTCCAGCGGGATCTGACCCAGCAGCGGCACGTCGGCGCCGACCGCGCGGGTCAGCCGCTCGGCCACTTGCTGGCCGCCGCCCTCGCCGAACACCTGCAGTGTGGAGCCGTCGGGCAAAGTGAGCCCGGACATGTTCTCCACGACGCCGACGACGCGCTGACGGGTCTGCAATGCGATGCTGCCGGCCCGCTCGGCGACCTCGGCCGCGGCCAGCTGCGGCGTCGTCACCACCAGAATTTCCGCGTTCGGGATCAGCTGTGCCACCGAGATGGCGATGTCGCCGGTGCCCGGCGGCAGATCGAGCAACAGGACGTCCAGATCACCCCAGTAGACATCGGCCAGGAACTGCTGAAGCGCCCGGTGCAGCATCGGCCCGCGCCACACCACCGGGGTGTTGCCCTCGGTGAATTGAGCGATCGAGATGACCCGCACGTCGTGAGCGATGGGCGGCAGAATCATCGACTCGACCTGGGTGGGCCGGTCGGTGGTGCCCATCATCCGGGGGATGGAATGGCCGTGGATATCGGCGTCGAGCACACCGACCGACAGGCCGCGGGCCGCCATCGCCGCCGCCAGGTTGACCGTGACGGTGGACTTGCCGACTCCGCCCTTCCCGGACGCGACGGCGTAGACGCGGGTCAGCGAATTCGGTTGGGCGAACGGGATAACGGGCTCGCGGGCATCGCCGCGCAGTTGCTTGCGCAACTCGGTGCGCTGCTCGTCGTTCATCACGTCCAGGGTGACCTTGACCGCGCCGGTGCCCGGGACGTCGGCGACCGCCTGGCTGACGCGGTCGCTGATCTCGGTTTTCTTCGGGCAGCTGGCGGTGGTCAGGTAGATCGCGACGTGCACCGCGCCATCGGGCTCGGCGTCGATGCTCTTGACCATCCCGAGTTCGGTGATCGGACGCCGCAGTTCGGGGTCGATCACCTTGCCCAGGGCGGTGCGGATAGCCGCGCTCAGGTCGGCTGCTGAATCAGAAGAGTCATGGCGGGACATCACCGCCGAGTGTATGCGTGTGCGACGAGGTGATTCGGCGGCGCGGCCGCGGGTCAGCTGGCGGGGCCGGGTCCCGGGCTGCTTCGGTTTGGGCGCGCCGGGCGCAGCGCCGGACGGGCCGGCAGGCTTCGGCGAAGGTCCGGCCTGCGAAGGTCCGGCTTGCGAAGGTCCGGCAGCCGGGGGGTCCGCATCCGGCGGCGGGGCAACGGCATCGGCGGTGGCGGGGCACCGAACGGCGGCGGCGCGGGCGGCGCCGGCGCGAACGGCTGCGGGGCGCGGGCGCCGCCGGCGCGAACGGTTGTTGCGGCGCGAACGGCGGCGGCGGTGCGGCCGGCGGTGAACCCTGTGAGTTGATGCAGATCACCGTGCAACCCACCTGGGGCGGCGCCTGCTGGGGCGTCGGCGTCATCCACGGGAACATCGGCGGCGAATTGACGCGTGACCTGCTCCCGGGGCTGCTCAAGTCGATCAGCGGGACACGCGCCAGCGGGTCGTCCAGCGGCAGGCCGTTGATGTTCATCGGCAGGTTGGGCCCGAGCCCTTCGGCGTGCTCGAGGTGCGCGTCGGCCAGCGGCGGCGGCGGTCCGGTCATCGGCGGCAGGTCGACCGGCACGACGCCGGTGGCGTAGGCCGCCGCCCAGCCCAACACGTTCTGCGCGTAGGGCATCGAGTTGTTGTAGCGCAAGATCGCGGTCAAGACTTGCGACTGATCACGAAGGTTGAGTCCGCCGCTGCACAGGTAGCGGGCGGCCGCCAGGGTGGCGTCGAAGATGTTCTGTGGATCCGCCACGCCGTCGCCCTTGCCGTCGGAGGCGTAGCGCGCCCAGGTCCCCGGCAGGAACTGCATCGGTCCCATCGCGCGGGCGTATGTGACGCGATTGCCGGCGCTGCTCTGGACGATGGTTTCGTTGCCGACCAGCGTGCCGTCCAGGGACGGGCCATAAATCGGGTTGATCGCGGTGCCGCGTGCATCGACCGCGCCGCCGCCCGCGTGGCCCGACTCGATGCGCCCGATTCCGGCCAGCAGGTTCCAGCTGACGCCGCAGCCCGGGGCGGCGACGGCCATCTTCTGTTCCGCGCTGCGGTAGGCGGCCAGTGCGATCTTTGGAATGCCAAGCGCGCCAGGCGCATTCACGATCATCGCCGGTGGCGGAGCGGACAACGCGGGCTCGGCGACGTGAAAGACGGTCGGGCCGCGATCGACCGCGACGACGGCGGGCCCGGTGAGGTCGGGGAAGGTCGGGGAGACCGCCGCCACCGGGGTGACGGCGGTATGCCGCGGGGGCATTCGCACCGGAAGCGACGGAGACGTCGCGCTGACCGCCCCCGCGAAGACCAATGGAGTAATCATTGCCACGCCGAAAATCGGCTTGCGCGTGTTCCGAAGTGCTCGCTGCCGCAGAGTCGCGGCGGCGGGGCTTTCACCCCGGCTTCCCCCTATGCGCACTCGACCGTCCTAGATGTGTGAGCTGGGTTAACTTTCTGTTAGCTTCGTGAACCAGATCACCATACATAACTCTTGTGACACGAGTGGCGCAATGGCCGAAACGGTTCTCACCTCGATTTCTTAGCCGTTCGCTCTAGTCCGTCGCCGCCCTGAACCGGGTCGGCATCCGCGGTATCCGGCTGCAAATCCGACCAGCAATTCGCGCAGGTCATCGAGTTCATGGCGGAGGTATTCGCGCGTCACCACCTCGCCGACTGCCAGCCGCACGGCGGCCAGCTCGCGGGCCAGATACTCGGTGTCGGCCTTGGTCTGCGCGGCGCGACGGCGGTCGTCTTCGAGTGCGACCCGGTCCCGGTTTTCCTGACGGTTCTGGGCCAGCAGGATCAGCGGCGCCGCGTAGGCGGCCTGCGTCGAGAAGGCCAGGTTCAGCAAAATGAACGGGTAGGGGTCCCAGCGCAGTCCCACGGCGAACAGGTTCAGCGCGATCCACACGAAAACCAAGATGGTCTGCAGCAGCAGATACCGGCCGGTGCCGAAGAAGCGTGCGATCGACTCGGTGAGTTGCCCGACGGTATCGGGATCAAGCCGCGGCGAATATCTGCGCGAGGTCCGCGGGGTGTAGAGCCCCCGCAGACTCGTGGACTTGCTCACGCGGATCCTCCCAGTCCTTCGATACGGCCTGCGGTGTCGAGTTCCTGCATGTCCATCCGCCAGTCGTGCGGCAGCAGGTGATCGAGCAGGTCGTCGACGGTGACCGCGCCCAACAGATGGTTCTGGTCATCGACCACCGGTCCGCACACCAGGTTGTACGCGGCGAGGTAGCGGGTCACCGACACCAGCGGTGTCTCCGGCGTCAGCGTCAGCAGGTCGCTGTCGACGATCCCGCCGACCAGTTCGGCCGGCGGCTCGCGCAGCAGGCGCTGCAGCGTCACGCAACCCAGGTAGCGCCCGGTGGGGGTGGCCGTGGGCGGACGCACCACAAACACCATGGACGACAGCGCGGCGCTGAGGTCGGGATCGCGGACGCGGGCCAGCGCCTCGGCGACCGCGGTGTCCGGGGTCAACACCACCGGGTCCGAGGTCATCAAGCCCCCCGCGGTGTCGGGCGAGTGGGTGAGCAGCCGCCGCACCGTGGCCGAATCCCCGGGATCCATACGGGTCAACAGCATTTCGGCGTCGGTCGGATTCAGCACACCCAACAGGTCGGCCGCGTCGTCGGGGTCCATCTCCTCGAGCACATCGGCGGATCGCTCGGTGCCCAACTGCGACAGCACGTCGGCCTGATCCAACTCGGGCAGCTCCTGCAGGATGTCGGCCAGCCGGTCGTCGTTGAGCGCCTTGAGCACCTCGTAGCGGCGCTTGGCCGGCAGCCCGCGGATGACGTCGGCGACGTCGACCGGTTTGCGGCCCTCGAACTGATCCAGCAGTTGCGCCACGCCTTGACCCGGCAGCGCCAGGGCCGACGGCGTCAAGCCCTGCACGTTCCGCCAGTCGACAACGTGTACGGGACCCCGCCGTCCCAGCCGGCGTTGGCTGCGCACGGCGACCCGGCTCACCATCCAGTCGCGCGTGCGGGTCTGTTCGATTCCCAGGTCGGTGACCACCACGTCGAGGCCGGCCAACTCGGGCAGTTCGGGGTCGCTGACCTTGACGACGGTGTCGAGCACCTGGCCGATCGCCAGCACCTCGCCGGGCCGCTGCTCGAAATGACGCAGGGACACGTTGCCCGTGCTCAGTGTCACGGCGTTGGGCTCGATGGAGGCGACGCGCAAAATCGGGATGAAGATGCTGCGCCGGGTCGCCAGGTCGACCACCAACCCGAGCACACGCGGTTGTTGGCGCACGATGCTGATGCTGATCACGACGTCGCGCACGCGGCCCACGGATTCGCCCAGCGGACCCAACACCAACATCCGCGACAGCCGCGCGACGTACACCCTGTTGACCGATCCCATGGGAGTAGAGCCTAGGCAGCCGGCGGTCCGACGCGAGACAGCCCGGGGCCTGACGCTCTATCGCGAGTGCAGCGCGAAGAGCACGAACACCAGCGACACGCCCAGAGTGGCGATTCCGATGACGATGCCCGCGACCGCCAGGCCGAAGCCGTCTTGTCGAGTCCGCTTGATCTGTTCCAGGGCGACGGCGCCGAGCACTATGGCCACGATGGAGCCGATGCAGCACAACAGGCCCGTGAACGAGGCGATGAGCGAGGCGATCGCCAGCGCATTCGTCCCGGCCTTCTGCGGGCCCGCGGGCACATAGCCGCTTTGGTAATCAGGGCTCGGGTAGTAACCGCTCTGGTAATCCGGTGCCGGGTAGCCGCCTGGATATCCGGGGGGTCCGTAGCCGGCGGGTGCGCCACCGTACTGCGGCGGCGGCGGATAGGCGGGTCCGCCATAGCCGGGCGGCTGCTCGTATCCCGGTGCGGGTGGTGGAACGGGCGGCGGATAGGACGGCCCGTACCCGGCTGTGTAGTCGGGGGGGTAGCCCGGCGGGGGATAAGTGGGCGGCGCCGATTCGGGCGGGGGAGGCGCCGCGGGCGGTTCCCAGCGTGCGGTCGGATCCGGCTGCTCGGGGGCTGGGCCGCCGGCGTGAGGCGAGTCGGCCTTGTCGTCGTGGCCGCCCTCGCCGAAGCCGCCCGCCGGAGCTGTCATGGTGTTCAACCTAGCCCATGCGCAGGTGGCGGGCGCCGCCGCGAATCGCCGGCGGGCGGCCGAGGACGCCGCACCGGTTGCGGGGCGCGCCTTAGCGAAACTGCGGCTCGTCGGGGGGCCGGGGCCCGGTTTGCGCCGCCGACTGCGGGGTGTTTTCGCAGGTGCCAAAAGTCGCTGGATATCGTGAAGAAGCCCCGAGATGAAACGGCGGCCGTTGCGGAGGACAATGAGCGGCGATGACTAATCCTTTCCAGCCCGGGCAGGTTCCCGGGGCAACCCCGCCGGGCGCGGCGGGACGCCGCGGAGCGCCCGGACTACCGACGCCGCCGCGGGGCTGGCCGGTCGGTTCCTATCCCACTTACGCCGAGGCGCAGCGCGCCGTTGACTACCTCTCCGATCAGCAGTTCCCGGTTCAGCAGGTGACCATCGTCGGCGTGGACCTGATGCAGGTCGAGCGGGTCACCGGCAGGCTGACGTGGCCGAAGGTGCTTGGTGGCGGCGTGCTGAGCGGGGCGTGGCTCGGGTTGTTCATCGGGCTGGTATTGGGTTTCTTCAGCCCGAATCCGTGGGGGGCGCTGGCCACGGGTCTGGTCGCCGGTGTCTTTTTCGGGTTGATCACTTCCGCCGTTCCTTACTCGATGGCCCGTGGCACAAGGGATTTCAGCTCGACCATGCAGTTGGTAGCCGGTCGCTACGACGTGCTCTGTGATCCGCAAAACGCGGAGAAGGCGCGGGACCTGTTGGCGCGCTTGGCAATCTGAGGCCGGCGCGAGAGGTGTGAATTGGTGGTGAGTCGTCGCGGGCGCGTGCGCCGAGTAGGCGCGATTACGCTGGCGACCGTGACCACTGCCGTGGCCGTTTCGGCATGCGGTTCCGCGGGCCGGGGCCTGGTCGTCAGCTTCTACACGACGGCCGCCGACGGTGCGACGTTCACCGCGGTCGCCCAGGACTGCACGAAACAATTCAATGGCCGCTTCGCCATCCAGCAGATCAGTCTGCCCCGCGCCCCGGGCGAGCAGCGTTTGCAGTTGGCCCGTCGGCTGACCGGTCATGACCGCACGCTGGACGTGATGTCGCTGGACGTGGTGTGGACGGCCGAGTTCGCCGAGGCGGGCTGGGCGTTGCCGCTGTCCGACGATCCAGCGGGCCGCGCCGAGACCGACGCCACGGCGGACACCTTGCCGGGCCCATTGTCGACGGCGAGCTGGAAAGGCAAGCTGTACGCCGCACCCGTCACGACCAACACCCAATTGCTCTGGTACCGGCCCGATTTGGTGACACAGCCGCCACAAACCTGGGACGCAATGGTGTCCGAGGCCACCAGGTTGCACGCCGCGGGACAGCCGAGCTGGATCGGCGTGCAGGCCAACGAGGGCGAAGGTCTGGTGGTCTGGTTCAACACGTTGCTCGTCAGTGGCGGTGGTCAGGTTCTCTCCGAGGATGGTCGCCGCGTCACGCTGACCGACACGCCCACGCACCGGGCGGCCACCGTGACCGCGCTGCGCATCCTCAAGTCGGTCGCCCTCGCGCCCGGAGCCGATCCTTCGATCAGCCGGACCGACGAGAGCACCGCGCGGTTGGCGGTCGAACAAGGCCGGGCCGCGCTCGCGGTCAATTGGCCGTACGCCCTGGCGTCCATGCTGGAGAACGCGGTGAAGGGCGGCGTACCCTTCCTGCCGCTCAACCGGAATCCGTTGCTGGCCGGCAGCATCAACGACACCGGGACATTCGTGCCCACCGACGAGCAATACCGCGTCGCGTATCAGGCCAGCCAGAATGTGTTTGGCTTCGCGCCGTATCCCGCTGTGGTGCCGGGCCGTCCGGCCAAGGTGACGATCGGCGGGTCGAATCTGGCCGTGGCCAGCACCTCCCGTCACCGCGCCGAAGCCTTCGAAGCCATCCGCTGCCTGCGCAGTCTGGCGCACCAGAAATACGTTTCGATCCAAGGCGGATTGCCCCCGGTACGCGCGTCGCTGTATTCCGATCCGCAATTCCAGACCAAATATCCGATGTACACCATCATTCGCCAGCAGCTCACCGATGCCGCTGTGCGCCCGGCAACGCCGGTCTACCAGGGAGTGGCTATCCGGCTCGCCGCGACGCTGAGCCCGATTATCCAGATCGACCCCGAACGGACCGCCGACGAGCTCAGCAGCCAGGTGCAGAAGGCGATCGACGGGAAGGGGCTGCTGCCGTGACCGCCACGCTCCCCGAAACCCACACCGCGCAAAGGCCTTCCGCGGTGCCACGGTTGCGCGGCAGAGCGTCCGAACGGCGACTGGCGTTTCTTCTGGTCGCGCCGGCGACGATTCTGATGCTGGCGGTGACGGCGTACCCGATCGGCTATGCCGTGTGGTTGAGCTTGCAGCGCAACAACTTTGCCGTTCCCAATGACACCGCGTTCGTCGGTCTGGACAACTACGTGACCGTCTTGACCGACCGCTATTGGTGGACCGCGCTTGCGGCGACACTGGGTATCACGGTGGTTTCGGTATCTCTCGAGTTCGTGCTGGGCCTTGCGCTGGCGCTCGTGATGCACCGCACTCTGGTCGGCAAAGGCCTGGTGCGCACCGCGGTCCTGATCCCGTACGGCATCGTCACCGCGGTCGCGTCGTATAGCTGGTATTACGCGTGGACGCCGGGCACCGGTTATCTGGCCAGCCTGCTACCGCAGGGCAGTGCGCCGCTGACCGAACAGATCCCGTCGCTGGCGATCGTCGTCCTCGCCGAGGTGTGGAAGACGACGCCGTTCATGTCCCTGCTGTTGCTGGCCGGTTTGGCGCTGGTCCCGGAAGATCTGCTGAAAGCCGCGCAGGTCGATGGTGCCGGCGCGTGGCGCCGGCTGACCAGAGTCACCCTGCCGACCATCAAGCCGGCGGTCGTCGTCGCGTTGTTGTTCCGGACTTTGGACGCCTTCCGCATTTTCGACAACATTTATGTGATCACCAACGGCGCCAACAACACCGGATCGGTCTCGATCCTCGGCTACGACAACCTGTTCAAGGGCTTCAACCTCGGGCTCGGCTCGGCGATCAGCGTGCTGATCTTCGGATGCGTGGGTCTCATCGCGTGGGTGTTCATCAAGGTGTTCGGCGCGGCGGCGCCCGGGGGTGACGTCGATGGCCGCTGATAGGGCAGGCGCGCGGCGCATCGTGATCTGGACCGTCATCGACACCCTGGTGGTGGTGTATGCGCTCCTGCCGGTGTTATGGATCTTCAGTCTGTCCCTGAAGCCGAGCTCAACGATCAAGGACGGCAAGCTGATTCCGTCGTCGATATCGCTGGACAACTATCGCGGCATCTTTCGCGGCGACTTCTTCAGTTCGGCACTGATCAACTCCGTCGGCATCGCGTCGATCACCACCGCGATCGCCGTGCTGCTCGGCGCGATGGCGGCGTATGCGATTGCCCGGCTGCAGTTTCCGGGCAAGCGGTTGCTGGTCGCGGCCGCCCTGTTGATCACCATGTTTCCGGCGATCTCACTGGTGACGCCGTTGTTCAACATCGAACGCTTCGTCGGGTTATTCGACACCTGGCCGGGGTTGATCCTGCCCTACATCACGTTCGGGCTGCCGCTCGCCATCTATACGTTGTCGGCCTTTTTCCGGGAGATCCCTTGGGATCTGGAGAAGGCGGCGAAAATGGATGGTGCGACACCGGCTCAGGCTTTCCGCAAGGTGATCGTGCCGCTGGCGGCGCCCGGCGTGGTGACGGCGGCGATCCTGGTGTTCATCTTCGCCTGGAATGATCTGCTGCTGGCGTTGACCCTGACGGCCACCAAAACGGCCATCACCGCGCCGGTGGCGATCGTGAACTTCAGCGGCAGTTCCCAGTTCGAGGAGCCGACCGGGTCGATCGCGGCGGGGGCCGTTGTGATCACCGTCCCCATCATCGTTTTTGTTCTAATCTTCCAACGACGAATCGTCGCTGGGTTGACCTCTGGCGCTGTGAAGGGATAACTCAATGGCCGAGATCGTGCTGGACCATGTCAGCAAGAGTTACCCCGACGGCGCGTCGGCGGTGCACGACCTGAACCTCAGCATCGCCGACGGCGAATTCCTGATCCTGGTGGGCCCTTCAGGCTGCGGCAAGACCACGACCTTGAACATGATTGCCGGGCTGGAGGACATCTCATCAGGTGAGCTGCGGATCGGCGGTGAGCGGGTGAACGAGAAGGCGCCCAAAGACCGCGATATCGCGATGGTGTTCCAGTCCTACGCGCTCTACCCGCACATGACGGTGCGGCAGAACATCGCCTTTCCGTTGACTTTGGCCAAGATGAAGAAGTCGGAGATCGCGCAGAAGGTCGAGGAGACGGCGAAAACCCTTGATCTGAGCGAACTTCTGGACCGCAAGCCCTCGCAGTTGTCGGGTGGGCAGCGACAGCGGGTGGCGATGGGCCGCGCCATCGTGCGCCATCCCAAAGCGTTTCTGATGGATGAGCCCTTGTCGAACCTGGACGCGAAACTGCGGGTGCAGATGCGCGGCGAGATCGCCAGGCTGCAGAAGCGGCTGGGCACCACGACGGTCTACGTCACCCACGACCAAACCGAGGCCATGACGCTGGGCGATCGCGTGGTGGTGATGCATTCCGGCGTCGCGCAACAGATCGGCACGCCGGACGAGTTGTACGAGCATCCGGCGAACTTGTTCGTCGCCGGCTTCATCGGCTCGCCTGCGATGAACTTTTTTCCGGCCACGCTCGGGCCCCAGGGACTCAAGTTGCCGTTCGGCGAGGTGATGCTGACGCCGGAGGTCCAAGAAGTGATCGGCCGGCATCCGCAGCCCGCCAACATCATCGTCGGGGTGCGGCCCGAGCATCTCTCCGACGCCGCGTTGATCGACGGTTACCAACGCATCAGGGCGCTGACGTTCGAGGTGAAGGTCGACCTGGTCGAGTCGCTGGGCGCGGATAAGTATGTCTACTTCTCAACTGCGGCATGGGCGGCGCACTCGGCTCAGTTGGACGAACTGGCCGCCGAGTCGGATGCTCACGAAAACCAGTTCGTGGCAAGGGTTCCCGCTGAGTCCAGGGCGACCATCGGACAGTCGATCGAGTTGGCGTTCGACACGACCAAGCTGGTGGTATTCGATGCCGATTCCGGGGCGAACCTGACCATCGAACCGGCTGGAACAGCGTGACGCTGGATCGGGTGCGCGCGCATCTGCAGGCACACTTTGGCGGCGCCGAGCCCGACGCGGCGAGTGTGACATTTCTGGGCACCGAGACCATCGAAGTGCTCCGGTTCCGCGAGCCGGATGCGACGGTGCACTACGTCACGCTGGGCTGCTCGCGCCACCCGATGACCGAACCGACGCTGGATATCGCCGACCCATTGCGCGGGCCGCGCGCCGAAATCGTGGTGCAGTTGCGTGATCCCGGCCCGATCACCGGCATCGCCCGCACCCTGGCGATCCTGGCGGCCGTGCCTGCTGTCGATGGTGTGGTGCTGTGCGCCGACGCGCTGGTCGATCTCGGCTCGCCGCTGTGGGTGTCCCCGTCGACGAGGGTGCCGTTCACCGCCGTGCTGTTGGGACGCAGCGAGATTGGCGATCTGCCGCTGGATCCGCCCCGCGACCCCGTGCAGTTCCTGTCGGCGACCCCCGTCACCGCGACCGAAGCGGCGTGGGTGCGGCTCAAGGGCGCCGAGGCGATGCGACAAGCCTGGGACAATGACGGCGTCGATGTGCTGAACCCGAATCGCCCTGCTGCGCAACCTGGTTGACGCGCCGGGAGCGCTAAAGCCAGTTGTTACGCCGGAACTGGAAGTACAGGCCCACGCAGGAGACGGCCATCAAGGCCATGATCGCCGGGTAACCCCAGGTCCAGTTCAGCTCGGGCATGAAGTGAAAGTTCATGCCGTAGATGGCGGCGACCATGGTGGGCAGCGCCAAGATACCGGCCCAGGCCGCCATCTTGCGCATGTCGTTGTTCTGCTGCATTCCGACCCGGGCCAGTGCCGCCTGGATCAGCGAGTTGAGCATGTCGTCGTAGCTGGCGATCTGGTCGGCCGCCTCGGAGTGGTGATCGGCGACGTCGCGCAAGTAGCGCCGCACCTCTTTGGAGATCACGTCCTTGTTGTCCATCTGGATGCGATGGAACGCGGCCGACAGCGGGCTGACGCACCGGCGCAGTTCGACGACCTCGCGCTTGAGCAGATAGATCGGCTCGACGTCGATCTTGCTGCCCGGCGCGAACGCCAACCCCTCGATGCCGTCGATGTCGTTCAGCATCAGACCGCTCACTTCGAGGTAGTGGTCCACCACATGGTCGGCGATCGCGTGCATGACCGCGTAGGGACCCAGCCGCATCTGTTCGGGGTCGCTGTCCATCTGCTTGCGCACGTCGGACAGTCCGCCGTGTTCGCCATGGCGGACCGTGACCACGAAATCCTTGCCGACGAAGACCATGATTTCGCCGGTCTCGACGATCTCGCGGGCCAGCACCACCGATTCGTGGGGGACGTAGTTGACGGTCTTGAGGACCAGGAACAGGGTGTCGTCGTAACGCTCCACCTTGGGCCGCTGATGGGCGCACACCGCGTCTTCCACAGCCAGCGGATGCAGCCCAAACACGTCGGCCACGTCCTGCATCTCCGACTGGCTGGGTTCGCGCAAGCCGACCCAAACGAATCCGTCGTGCCCCGATGCTTCGATCTCACGCACTTTGTCCAGCGCGGCCGCGTAGCCGATTTTGCCGGGCAACCGCTGGCCGTCGGCGTAGACGGCGCAGTCGACCAGCGTCTCCTTGGGCGGCTCTGGGGCCGGAGTCGGCTTGGGGTGCGGGTCGTGCGCGAGGGGCCGAAGCGCTTCGGGCAATGCGTCGAATCCTTGGAACACATCCACCTCCCATCACGCGCAGCCGACCAGGCGGTGCTCCATGGTACGCGTCCCAATTGTTCGAAGCGCGACGTTCAGGCGTCGGGAAAGCCCTGGTAGCGGACCGGAGATCGGTGGCCGAGCAGAGTGCGCTAGTTTCGAGCCGAAACCCGAATCTGCACGAACTTCTCCACAAGGAGTAAATCGACGTGAGCGCAAGTCCTCTCAAGGTCGCTGTCACCGGCGCCGCCGGCCAGATCGGCTACAGCCTGTTGTTCCGCCTGGCGAGCGGCTCGCTGCTGGGGCCCGACCGCCCGATCGAGTTGCGACTCCTTGAGATCGAGCCCGCGCTCAAGGCGCTCGAGGGTGTGGTGATGGAGCTGGACGACTGCGCGTTCCCATTGCTCTCCGGCGTTGAGATCGGCGCCGACGCGAACAAGATCTTCGACGGCGTCAACCTGGCGCTGCTGGTAGGCGCGCGGCCACGCGGCCCCGGCATGGAGCGCAGCGACCTGCTGGAGGCCAATGGCGCGATCTTCACCGCGCAGGGCAAGGCGCTGAACTCCGTCGCCGCCGACGACGTCCGCATCGGCGTGACCGGCAACCCGGCCAACACCAACGCGCTGATCGCGCTGAGCAACGCTCCCGACATTCCCAAGGAGCGGTTCTCCGCGCTGACCCGCCTGGACCACAACCGGGCGATCTCGCAGCTGGCCAAGAAGACCGGCGCCGCGGTCACCGACATCAAGAAGGTGACCATCTGGGGCAACCACTCGGCCACCCAATACCCCGACATCTTCCACGCCGAGGTCGGCGGCAAGAACGCGGCCGAGGTCGTCAACGACCAGAACTGGATCGAGAACGACTTCATCCCGACCGTCGCCAAGCGCGGCGCGGCGATCATCGACGCGCGCGGCGCATCCTCGGCCGCCTCGGCCGCGTCGGCGACCGTCGATGCCGCCCGTTCCTGGTTGCTGGGCAGCCCGGACGGTGACTGGGTGTCGATGGCGGTCTACTCCGACGGCTCTTACGGCGTCCCCGAGGGCATCGTGTCGTCGTTCCCGGTGACCACCAAGGACGGCAACTGGTCGATCGTGCAGGGGCTGGAGATCGACGAGTTCTCCCGCGGCCGGATCGACAAGACCACCGCCGAGCTGGTCGACGAGCGCAGCGCGGTTACCGAGCTGAAGCTGATCTAGCGAGTGGCCTGGGAGACCTGACTACCCATTAGGCCTACTAATGGGTAGTCAGTACCCTGAAGCGCGTGTCCGAATTGCTTGAATCGATACAGACGCATGCCGAGCAAGGCGTGATCACCGACGCGGAGATCTTCGAGGCACACGTAGGCGGCAAGCTTTCCGTAGGCCTGACTTCGCCCCTGAACACCCAGCGCGCCTTATCGATCGCCTACACCCCGGGTGTGGCCCAGGTGAGCCGCGCAATCGCCGCCGACCACGCTCAGGCGGCCCGCTACACATGGGCGAACCGGCTGGTGGCCGTGGTCAGCGATGGCAGCGCGGTGCTGGGTCTCGGCGACATCGGGCCCGCGGCGTCGCTGCCCGTGATGGAAGGCAAGTGCGCCTTGTTTCAGGCGTACGGCGGGCTGAACGCCATCCCGATCGTGCTGGACACGAAGGATCCCGACGAGATCGTGGAAACCCTGGTGCGCCTGCGCCCCACGTTCGGCGCCGTCAATCTCGAGGACATTTCCGCGCCGCGTTGCTTTGACATCGAGCGCCGTCTCATCGAGGCGCTGGACTGCCCGGTGATGCACGACGACCAGCACGGCACCGCGATCGTGGTGCTCGCCGCACTCATGGGCGCCAGCAAGGCGGTCGGCCGCGACATGACCTCGCTGAAGGTGGTGGTTTCCGGGGCGGGTGCGGCCGGTATCGCGTGCACGAATCTTCTTATGGTGATGGGTGTTTCGGACATCACCGTGCTCGACTCGCGCGGGATCCTGCACACCGGACGCGACGACATGAACGACGTCAAGGGGGCCTTGGCGCAGCGCACCAATCCCGCCGGCCTGACCGGCAGCCTGGCCGAAGCCGTCCGGGGCGCCGACGTGTTCCTCGGGCTGTCGGGTGGCGTGGTACCCGAAGAGATGATCGCCACCATGGCGCCCAACGGAATCGTGTTCGCGCTGTCCAACCCCGACCCAGAGATACACCCCCACATCGCGGCCAGGTACGCCTCGGTGGTCGCCACCGGGCGCAGCGATTTCCCGAACCAGATCAACAACGTGCTGGCCTTCCCCGGGGTGTTCCGCGGTGCGCTGGACGCCGGCGCCCGACGGATCACCGAAAAGATGATGGTCGCCGCGGCTGAGGCGATCTTCTCCGTCGTCAGCGACGACCTGGCGCTCGACCGGATCGTTCCCAGCCCCCTGGACACCCGGGTCGTGGAGGCGGTCGCCACCGCGGTGGCACTGGCCACGGACGTCTCAGACACTTCCGCCGTCGAGGGGTGAGAATCGGCAGGCTGGCGGTGCCGCTGCTCGCCGTCCTACTCGCGTTGGCCGGTTGCGCAACCGAAACCGGAGACCGTCGGGCCCGTGCCGAAGTGGTGGTCGGATCGCGCCCCGACGCCGACGCGGCGCTGCTGGCCGGCGTCTACGTCGCCGCCCTGCGGTCATACGGGTTCGGTGCCCGGGCCGCGACCGCGGCCGACCCGAAGCCCCAACTGGATTCCGGCGCGTTCACCGTCGTTCCCGCCTTCACCGGGCGGACGTTGCAAGCGTTACAGTCCGGCGCGACGGCGATGTCGGACAAAGACGTTTATCGCGCGATGATCGCCGCGCTACCGGAAGGCGTCGTGGCGGGCGACTACGCGACGGCCGCTGAGGACAAGCCGGTGTTGCTGGTAAGCCAGGCCACCGCCAAGGCGTGGGGCGGTAGCGATGTCAGCGCGGACCTGAGCACGCTGACCCGCCACTGCGATGGCCTGGTCGTCGGGAATGTCGGCGGGCATCAGGAACCGTCGGTGATCGGTGCCTGCCGGCTCCCCGCTCCGCGTGAATACCCCGATGCCGCAACGATGTTCGATGCCATTCGGGGCGGGCAGCTGACCGCGGGTTGGACCACCACCGCCGACCCGGCCACTCCCGGCGACCTGGTCGCGCTGGCCGACGGCAAACCCGCGCTGGTCCGCGCGGAGAACGTGGTGCCGCTGTATCGCCGCAACGCGCTCAGCGATCGGCAGTTGCTGGCGATCAACGAAGTGGCCGGCGTGCTGGACACCGCCGCCCTGGTCGAGATGCGCCGGCAGGTGCGCGCGGGCGCCGACCCGCAGGCGGTGGCGGGAGGCTGGCTGGCCGAGCATCCGCTCGGCCGCTGAGGTCAGACTTTTGGCATCAACCGGCCCATGACGGGGCCAAAAAGCTGCCCGTAATACGGGCCCGCCACGCGAACCATCACGTCCAGGAGCTTGGCGTCCGTGCCGACCAGTACCCGGGCCTTCTTCTTGCGGACCGCGTCCAGGATGATCTTGGCGGCGCGTTCCGGGCTCGTCCTGGCGAGCCGCTTGTCGAACAGCTTGGCCAGTTGGTCGGGGTCGAGGCCCTCGGCGGCCGTGGCGTTGCGGGCGATCGCGGTCTTGATGCCGCCGGGGTGCACCGTGGTCACCGCCACCGGGTGTCGGGCCAGCGCCATCTCCTGGCGCAGCGCCTCGGTGAAGCCCCGGACCGCGAACTTGGCCGCGTTGTACGCCGCCTGCCCCGGCACCGAGAACAATCCGAACACGCTCGAGACGTTGATGATGTGGCCGTCCCCGGAGGCGATCACGTGCGGAAGGAAGGCCTTGGTGCCATTCACGACGCCCCAGATAGTCGACGTCCATCACCCGTTCGATGTCCTTGAACTGGCTGACCTCGATGTCGCCGGTGAAGGCGATGCCGGCGTTGTTGTAGATCTGGTTGACCTTGCCGAAGTGCTCCTTGACGCCGTCGGCGTAGGTCAAGAAGGCCTCCCGTTCGGTCACGTCGAGCCGATCCGACTTGAACGACGCGCCGATCGCCTTGAGCTGCTCCTCGGTCTTAGCCAGGCCCTCAAGGTCGACGTCGCTGATCGCAACCTTGGCGCCCGAGCGGGCCAACTCGACGGCCAGCGCCTGCCCGATACCTGAACCCGCGCCCGTCACCACCGCGACCTTGCCGGCGAACCCTTGCATGAGCACCCTTCCTTCTCGGCACGTTTGCGTCGAGGCTAGTCGGTACCGGCGGTCCCCAATATTTGCGGGTCGACTCCAACAGTCGCCCGCTCAGGCAAAGGCCGTATCGATGATCTCCTGCTGTTCGACGGCGTGCACCTTCGACGAGCCTGACGACGGGGCCGACATCGCCCGGCGAGAGATGCGCTTGAGACCGGTCAACTTGTCGGGCAGCAGCTCGGGCAGCTCCAATCCGAATCGCGGCCAGGCGCCTTGGTTGGCCGGCTCCTCCTGGACCCAGAAGTATTGCGCCGCGTTCGGGTAGCGATCCAGGGTCTCGCCCAGCCGGCGTTTCGGCAGCGGAGCGAGTTGCTCGATCCGCACGATCGCCACATCTTCGCGGTTGTCCTTCGCCTTGCGGGCCGCCAACTCGTAGTAGAGCTTGCCGCTGGTCAGCAGGACCCGGGTGACCTTGCTGCGGTCGCCGATGCCGTCCTCGTACGTCGGCTCCTCGAGCACCGAGCGGAACTTGATCTCGGTGAAGTCCCTGACGTCGCTGACCGCCGCTTTATTGCGCAGCATCGACTTCGGTGTGAAGACGATGAGCGGACGCTGCACACCGTCGAGGGCGTGCCGCCGCAACAAGTGGAAGTAGTTGGACGGCGTCGAAGGCATCGAGATCGTCATCGAGCCCTCCGCCCAGAGCTGCAGGAAGCGCTCGATGCGGCCCGAGGTGTGGTCGGGACCCTGGCCCTCGTGGCCGTGCGGCAACAGCAGCACGACGTTGGACAACTGGCCCCATTTGGCCTCACCGGAGCTGATGAACTCGTCGATGATCGACTGCGCGCCGTTGACGAAGTCCCCGAACTGCGCCTCCCACAACACCAGGGCGTCCGGATTGCCCACCGTGTACCCGTACTCGAAGCCGACGGCCGCGTACTCCGACAGCGGCGAGTCGTAGACCAAGAACTTGCCCCCGGTAGGGGTGCCGTCGGCGTTGGTCGCCAACAGCTTGAGCGGCGTGAACTCTTGGCCGGTGTTGCGGTCGAAGATCACCGAGTGGCGCTGGGAGAAGGTGCCGCGGCGGGTGTCTTGCCCCGACAGCCGCACCAGCTTGCCCTCGGCCACCAGCGAGCCCAGCGCCAGCAGTTCGCCGAAGGCCCAATCGATCTTGCCCTCGTAGGCCATCTCGCGGCGCTTCTCCAGCACCGGCTGCACCCGCGGGTGCGCGGTGAAGCCGTCGGGTGTCGCCAGGAACGCGTCGCCGATGCGCGCCAGCAGCGCCTTGTCCACCGCGGTGGCAAGGCCCGCCGGCAGCATCTGGTCGGCCTCGACCGACTCGCTGGGCAGCGCGCCGTGTTTCTCCAGCTCCTTGACCTCGTTAAACACCCTTTCCAGTTGCCCCTGGTAGTCGCGCAGCGCGTCCTCGGCCTCTTTCATCGAGATGTCGCCACGACCGATCAGGGCTTCGGTGTAGCTCTTGCGGACTCCGCGCTTGGTGTCGACGACGTCGTACATCGCGGGGTTGGTCATCGACGGATCATCGCCCTCGTTGTGCCCGCGTTTGCGGTAGCACAGCATGTCGATGACGACGTCCTTTTTGAACTCCTGCCGGAAGTCGACGGCCAGCTTGGCCACCCACGCACACGCTTCCGGATCGTCACCGTTGACGTGAAAGATCGGCGCTCCGATCATCTTCGCGACATCGGTGCAGTACTCGCTGGAGCGCGAATACTCCGGCGCTGTGGTGAAGCCGATCTGGTTGTTGGCGATGATGTGGATGGTGCCGCCGACGCGATAACCGGGCAGGTTGGTCAGGTTCAGCGTTTCGGCGACCACGCCCTGACCGGCGAATGCGGCATCGCCGTGCAGCATCATCGGCACCACGGAGAACGCCTTTTCGTCGCCGTGGTCTTCGGCGCCGTGGTCCAGCAGGTCCTGCTTGGCGCGCACCAGCCCTTCCAGCACCGGGTCGACGGCTTCCAGGTGCGACGGGTTGGCGGTCAGCGAGACCTGAATGTCGTTGTCGCCGAACATCTGTAGGTATATACCGGTGGCGCCCAGGTGGTACTTGACGTCCCCCGACCCGTGCGCCTGCGCCGGGTTGAGGTTGCCTTCGAACTCGCTGAAGATCTGGGAGTAGGGCTTGCCGACGATGTTGGCCAGCACATTGAGCCGGCCGCGGTGCGGCATGCCGATGACCACCTCGTCGAGGCCATGCTCGGCGCACTGATCGATAGCCGCGTCCATCATCGGGATGATGCTTTCCGCACCCTCCAACGAGAACCGTTTCTGGCCAACGTATTTGGTCTGCAGGAAAGTCTCGAAGGCCTCGGCCGCGTTCAGCTTGCTCAGGATGAATTTCTGCTCGGCTACGGTCGGTTTGACATGTTTGGTCTCGACGCGCTGCTGCAGCCATTCCTGCTGCGTCGGTTCGAGAATGTGGGTGTACTCCACGCCGATGTGGCGGCAGTAGGCGTCGCGCAGCAGGCCCAGCACGTCGCGCAATTTCTTGTACTCGCTACCGGCGAAGCCGTTGACTTTGAACATCCGGTCCAGATCCCACAGCGTCAGGCCGTGATTGAGGATCTCTAGATCGGGGTGGCTGCGGAACCGGCTGCCGTCCAGCCGCAGCGGGTCGATGTCGGCCATCAGGTGACCGCGATTGCGGTAGGCCGCAATCAACTCCATCACTCGGGCGTTCTTGTCGACGATCGAGTCCGGGTTGTCGGTGCTCCAGCGCACCGGTAGGTACGGGTTGCCCAGCTCGCGGAAGATCTCGTCCCAGAAGGCATCCGACAGCAGCATCTCGTGGATGGTGCGCAGGAAGTCGCCGGACTCCGCGCCCTGGATGATGCGGTGGTCATAGGTCGAAGTCAGCGTGATGAGCTTGCCGATGCCCAGCTCGGCAATGCGTTCCTCGCTGGCGCCCTGGAATTCCGCCGGGTACTCCATTGCGCCGACTCCGATAATGGCGCCCTGGCCGTTCATCAGCCGCGGCACCGAGTGCACGGTGCCGATGGTGCCCGGGTTGGTCAGCGAAATGGTCACGCCGGCAAAGTCTTCGGCGGTCAGCTTGCCATCGCGGGCGCGCCGCACGATGTCTTCGTAGGCGGTGACGAACTGCGCGAACCGCATGGTTTCGCAGCCCTTGATCCCGGCGACCACCAAAGAGCGCTTGCCGTCCTTGCCCTGCAGGTCGATGGCCAGGCCGAGATTGGTGTGCGCCGGCGTCACCGCGGTGGGCCTGCCGTCGACCTCGGCGTAGTGCCGATTCATGTTCGGGAACTTCTTGATCGCCTGCACCAGCGCGTAGCCCAGTAGGTGGGTGAATGAGATCTTGCCGCCGCGGGTGCGCTTGAGTTGGTTGTTGATGACGATCCGGTTGTCGATCATCAGCTTGGCCGGAACGGCACGGACACTGGTCGCGGTGGGCACGTCCAGCGACGCCGACATGTTCTTGACGACCGCCGCCGCGGCGCCACGCAGCGTTTGCAGCTCGTCACCTTCTGCCGGCGGGGGAGGGGCGGCCTTGGCCGGCCGCGTCGCGCCCCCATTGCCGGCGGCCGTGCTGGCGGGGGGCGTGGGCTTGGCCGGCTCGGTGGGCTGCGGGCTCACCGACGCCGGCTTCGCCGGTGCCGCGGCGGGGGCCGACGACCCATCACCGCTGGTCGGGGTCGCCGATGGGGGTTCGCTGGTCGGCTCGGGGTTGTAGTCGACCAGAAATTCGTGCCAGCTCGGGTCGACTGACGAGGGGTCGTCGCGGAACTTGCGGTACATCTCCTCGACCAGCCATTCGTTTTGCCCGAATGGTGAAGTTATGTTGCTCACGACCGCAGTTCGCCTCAATCCTTATGTTCCGCAAGCGCATTCCCGCGGCGCCTGCACCGTTGTCGGCCCCGGATGACCGGGCGCCTCTCACCCATGGCCATACCCATTGTTCCGCCCTATAAAGGCTAACCTTTCACCGCCGATCCGCCAGGCTGACCGGGTGGCAGGAAGACGGCCTCGAGCGGTCCCCGTCGGTGGCGACCGGCCCCGCAAGCGGGAGGTCCCCCGGCGCCCGGCTTGGACTATGCGCCGACCCCCGGCGCCCGGCTACGCCGCGCTTGCGATCGCCGCGGCCGCGCTTGCGATCGCCGCGGCAGCGCTTGCGATCGCCACTAGCCGGCTTCGTGGACCGGGGGCACCAGATGCAGTGCGCGTGGCCAGCGCGCGGGTGGCGCGCCGAAGGCCCGGTTGGCATTGCGGATCATCTTCTTGCCGGTCGTGTAGTTTCCGATGGCACCCACCACAACGCCGATCCCGACCGGCAACAGTTTGCCGAACAACAGGGCGCCACGGCGCAGGGTGTACTTCCTCACCCACGACTTGAGTAGGCGTGAGTTCAGCCCCGACATCGACGACAGCGGCATCGCCGCCAGGCTCTCGGAGATCCACCCCCCGTTCGTGCGCCCCGGGCCGACCAGCTGGGCGACGGCGTGCTTGCTGTTGTCACCGACGAGGACCGCGAGCACCAGCGCGCGGCGTCGCTCCCGGTGATCCGCCGGGATGTCGTAGACCACCGCCACCGCCAACACCAGGAACGCCGTGGCCTCCAGGAATGTCACCGTTTCCGCGGCGGCGGCGGACAGCGCACTGATCGTGCCGATGCCCGGGATGGTCGCCGCGGCCCCCACGGCAACGCCGCCGGCCGTCACGATGGCCAGGTATCGCTTCTGCAGCTTGGCCAGTATTTCGGCCGGGCTGGCATTGGGGTGCGCGTTGCGCAGCCGGGTCACATAGGCCTCGGCCGCAGGGCCCTGCAACCGCGAGCTTCGCTCGATGACCTGGGCCAACGCGCGCGCGGACATCTTGGGCCGGCCGTTGTCGGCGGTCGGCGCCTGTTCCGCGTCGGACATGGTGAAAAACCGGTTCGGCGACTTGTTCCGTCGAGCCCGCATGTTGTCTCTCCTGCAAGTGGCGTCCCCCCAGGCTAACGCGTCGGCGGCAGATGCTGCCGCCTTATGCGGCCTGACCGGGTCCTTGGCCGCCGGCCGATTGCCTCAGCGGGGAATAATGCAGCTGGATGTCTGCGACGGCCCGTGCAGTTTGTCGGTCCCCGTGCTGTTTACCGCGCCGCGCGCATGGTGTATCACCTGGGAGGGTTCGACCGGTCGACGAGGCGGCCCGCTACGGCTGAGCAGCATCGTCGGGAGCGATAGCGAAACGAGGTGGGGTGGATGACGACGGCTACGCCCCGCGTGCCCGGCGGATACGGGGCGCGCGGGATCGGGGCCGGCCCGGGCCGCCAACCGCTGGGATCTCCTCACCCGGAGCTCGCCGCAGTCGCAGAATCCCTGGAACCCGCTGTGGGCGATGATGATCGGTTTCTTCATGATCATGGTCGACTCGACCATCGTCGCGATCGCAAACCCGACCATCATGGCCAGCCTGCGCATCGGTTACGACACCGTGGTCTGGGTGACCAGCGCCTACCTGCTGGGCTACGCGGTCGTGTTGCTGGTGGCCGGGCGCCTGGGTGACCGGTTCGGCCCCAAGAACCTCTACCTGATCGGCCTGGTGGTGTTCACCGCCTCCTCGGTGTGGTGCGGACTGGCCGGCAGCGCCGCCATGCTGATCGCGGCGCGTGTCGCGCAGGGCGTCGGCGCGGGGCTGCTCACCCCGCAGACCCTGTCGACCATCACCCGGATCTTCCCGTCGGAGCGGCGCGGCGTCGCGGTGAGCCTGTGGGGTGCCACCGCCGGCGTCGCCAGCCTGGTCGGCCCCCTGGCCGGCGGTGTCCTGGTCGACGGGCTGGGATGGCAGTGGATCTTCTTCGTCAACGTCCCCATCGGCGTCCTCGGGCTGGGTCTGGCGTATTGGCTGATTCCGGTGCTGCCGACCCAGTCGCACCGCTTAGACCTGATCGGCGTCGCGCTGTCCGGCATCGGGATCTTTCTGATCGTGTTCGGGCTGCAGCAGGGGCAGGCCGCGCACTGGCAACCCTGGATCTGGGCGCTGATCGTCGCGGGCGTCGGATTCATGACGGCCTTCGCGTTTTGGCAGTCGCTGAACGCCCACGAGCCGCTGATTCCGTTGGTGATCTTCAGTGACCGCGATTTCAGCGTGTGCAACGTCGGGGTCGCCATCATTTCGTTCACCGCCACGGCGACGATGCTGCCGCTGACGTTCTACGCGCAGGCCGTGTGTGGGCTCTCGCCGACGCGCTCGGCCCTGCTGATCGCGCCCATGGCGATTGCCAACGGTGTCTTCGCGCCATTCGTGGGCAAGATCGTCGACAAATACCATCCGCAGCCGGTGCTCGGTTTCGGCTTCTCGGTGTTGGCCATCGCGCTGACCTGGCTCACCTTCGAGATGTCACCGACGACGCCGATCTGGCGGCTGGTTCTGCCGTTCTTCGCGATGGGCGTCGGGATGGCCTTCGTGTGGTCACCGCTGACCGCCACCGCGACGCGGAACCTGCCGCCGCACCTGGCCGGCGCGGGCTCCGCGGTGTACAACTCCGTGCGCCAGCTCGGCGCGGTGCTCGGCAGCGCCGGCATGGCCGCGTTCATGACGTGGCGGATCACCGCCGAGATGCCGCAGCAGCCGCCCGGCGGGGCCACCGGCGAGGATGCGCTCGCCCTGCAACTGCCCGCGTTCCTACGCGAACCGTTCGCCGCCGCGATGTCGCAATCGGTGCTGTTGCCCGCGTTCATCACTTTGTTCGGGATCGTCGCCGCACTGTTCTTGCTGGGCTTCGCACCCTGGTCCGCAAGAGTGATGGCAGGGGCGGCGACGACCCGCGCAGACCCAAGCGACGACGTGGTCGATGACGACTATGACGACGACGAGTACGTCGAATTCGTCCTGGTGCGGGAACCCGACGTCGAGCGAGCGCAGCAGTCCCGAGCCGCTCCGGCAGCGGGTGATCGCCCGCGCCCGGCGCCCATCGAGATGCCGCGCCGCGGCCCCACCGAGTCGCGGCATACCGCGCTCGACGACCGCCGCGCCGGCTCAACCAATCGGCTACGCCCACAACGGGTCTCATGTGGACAGCGGCAAACGCCTTCGCCAGGTGGCGGTACGGCGCTCACCCAGATCCCTGCCGCCCGGTGACGCGGCCCACCCGACCGCCGCGTCGCCACCACGACGGCTCGCCGGGCCGTCATTTCACCGACGGTGAATCGCTGCGAGGTCAGCAGCAGCGTTCCGATCCGGACGACGATCCCACCGGTTCGGGCCGGCACTCGTCAACCGGCTAGCAGCCGATTCTGCTCACAGCGCGGACTGTGGCCGAAACCCGTGCGACGTCGGTCCGTTCGCTCTGATCGCCTTCGGGCACTTCGATCCGCTGGGTGCGCCGACTGAGCGCCAGCCTAAACCCTTCGTCTACAACCCCATTAGGCTCCGGCGGGTCGCGCGAGAAATAGCGTGAGCGCGGGCTATCGTGGCGCCGTGCGTGATCGGTGCGGGTGCAGTGCGACACCGTCTCTGTCGCGCCGTGATGTCCTCAAATACGCTGCGGCGGCGCCGATTACGCTGGGTTTGGGCACCGCCGCATCAGGTCTGGTCCAACCCCCGCGTGCGGCAGCCGATACGTCCTTGGTTTCGGCGGTCGAAGCGCCGGGGCAGGACCTCACTATCGTCAGTCGGGCCGGGTGGGGTGCCGACGAGTCGATTCGCAGCCGAGCACCGATGTACGACAACGGAATCAAGGCAGGCGTCGTGCACCACACCGCCGGTGTAAATGACTACGCGCAGCAGGATTCGGCGGCAACTGTGCGGTCGATCTACGACTACCACACCCGCACTCTGGGCTGGTCGGACATCGCCTACAACGCCCTGGTCGACAAGTACGGTCAGGTATTCGAGGGCCGATTCGGCGGGATGACCAGACCGGTTCTGGGCACCCACACTGGCGGGTTCAACCGCAACACGTGGGCGGTGTGCATGATCGGAGACTTCGACGCGGTGACCCCCACGCCGGTTCAGCTGCGCACCGTGGGGCGCCTGCTCGGGTGGCGTCTGGCCCTCGATGGCGTCGACCCGCAGGGAAGCGTCGCGTTGACATCGGACGGGGGCCCCTACACCCGTTTCCCTCAGGGCACCACCGTGGGCCTGCCGTGCATTTTCGCTCACCGCGACGTCGGCGATACCGATTGCCCCGGCAACCTTGGATTCCCTTTGATGAACCAGATTCGTGACATTGCTGCGCGGTTCAACAAGCGCCCCAGCGCCGATGATCTGGCGCAGTCGCTGCAAGGCAGTGCCATCTATGACCGGTGGCAGGCGATGGGCGGCATGAAGAGCGCCCTGGGCGCACCAAAGTCGTCGGAATCGACCGGGGCGGGAGCCACGCGCTACGTCATCTTCGAGAAGGGGGCAATGTACTGGTCGCCGACCACCGGGGCGCAGCCCGTCACCGGCACCATCTACGCCGCGTGGGGCAGCCCTGGGCTACGAACATAGCGCGCTGGGGCTGCCGACCAGCACCGAAATCCAGGAGCCGGAGTGGGTCGTCCAGAATTTTCAACATGGCACCCTGAACATCGAGCGTGGGAGCGGGACGGTCGTCACCGTGATCAACGGTGTCGCTGCCGTCGTACCGCCGCCGTCAGCAGACGGCCCGCCCGTGCAGGTTGAGCGGTTTTCGCCGATGCGCAACCGAGTTTGAAGCGGACAGCTGCGCGGGCCACATTCATCCCTATTGGAACACTTTTTCGTTACCGGTTAGCCCGTCACCGAAGATCGGGCTGCGTAAGCGCCAGGAAGGCGCCAAGGTCGATCAGGCCCGCGGGTGTGGCGGGCAGATACTCCGTCAGCGAAGGCGACCGCACGATCACGGCCGCATACTGAGCCCGGCTCACCGCGACGTTGAGCCGATTCCTGTTGAGCAGGAAGGAGATTCCGCGGGGCACCACATCCATGGACGACACCGTCATCGAGACGAAGACGATGGGCGCCTGTCCGCCCTGGAACTTGTCGACCGTGCCCACCCGCACCCCATCGAGCCCCGCGCTGCTCAGCCGGCGGCGCAACAGCGCCACCTGGGCGTTGTAGGGCGCCAGCACCAGCACGTCGGCGGCGGTCAACGCTCGGGTGCCGTGTTCGTCGGTCCACGAGGCGCCCAGCAGACGATCGATCTCGGCGACGATCGCCTCGGCCTCCTCGGGACTCTCGGTCGAATTGCCCTGGTGCTCAACCGAAAGCAGTTGCACGCCCGGCGAATACCCGTCGAGGCGGCGGGCGGCGGTGCATTCGTGGGAATGCAGCCTGTCCTCGTAGGAGAGCGCCGACACCGCGGCGCAGACGGCCGGATGCATTCGATATGAGCGGTCCAAGAAGTAGCCGCGGTCGTCGGGCAGGGTGCGCTGACCGTCGACCAGCCACTCCAGCGCCGAGGTGTCCACCGGCTCCGGATGGGTGCCCTGGCTGACTTGCGGCAACTGCTGAGGGTCTCCGAGCAGCAGCAGGTTGGCGGCGGCGGGCGCCACGGCGATGGTGTTGGCCAAACAGAATTGGCCGGCTTCGTCGATCACCAGCAGATCCAGGCTTCTCGGCGGTATCCGGTTGGCGTTCGCGAAATCCCATGCCGTTCCGCCGATCACGCATCCCGGCGTGTCGGAGAGGAACGCGGCGTACGCGCCGCCGTCGATCTCTCGCCAGCGCGGGGCCTGGTGGTCGTAGCGCTTCTTCGCGATGCGTTGCGCATCCAGGCCGGCGTCGATCACACAATCCAGCACGTTCTCCACGGTGGCGTGCGATTGTGCGACGACACCAACGCGCCAGCCCCGCTTGGTGACCAGGTCGTGGATCACCCGCGCGGCGGTGTGCGTCTTGCCGGTACCGGGCGGCCCGTGCACAGCGAGGTACGACGAATCCAGATCCAGTCAGTGCCGCCGTGATGTCTGCGACGGTGTCGCCGCTGCGCGGAAGAGCAGCGCCGCTCCGGGTGCGGGGCGCGCGGCGCAGCAGCACGTCGACGATGGCGGCTGCGAGGCAGTTGCGGTAATCCGGCGGCCACCGCGGCGGCGGTCGCCTCGATCGACTCGCGCAGGGCCGCCGTCGGAATGGGCGGGCCGGGTGTCAGCGCGAACGGCAGCTGGTGAAAGGTCTTGCCGTCGCTGCCAACTCGTTCGAGGACCACCACTTCGGTGGGGACCGCCGGATCGTCGGCCTCGACGACCGAGGCCCGCCCGGCCGCCCGCCGGTCCGGGTTGTCGGTCATGCCGGGCGGTGCCGGGGGGTCGTAGAGCGCGAAGACGTCGCTCTTCAAGTCACCGCGCGCCAGCTCCCCGCGTAGCCGCAGCCGCCGCTGCGGTTTCCGCGCGCGGGGAGGCGTGTGCCAGTCGACACTGACGGACGCGTGCTCGGCGACGAACACATCGGTGTTATCCGCCCACTCGTCGATGGGAAAGTTCATCCGGTCGAAATGCGCCCACCAGAAGGGTTTGTCCTCGCGCCGGTGGTAGCCGCGCGCCGCGGCCAGCAGCGCCACCGCCGTCTGCTGCGGGGTGCGGTCGTCGATGCCGGCCGCTCCCGCGAATGTCGATAGCGTCACCGCCAGCCTGTCGCGGTCATCGACGGTGTTGCCGTCGGCCACGGGCTGCGCGCCGACCGGTACCACGCCGGATTCGTAGGCGCGCAACAACAACCAGTTACGCAGTTCCTGAGTCGACCGGCAGTCGTAGTGGTTGTAGTCCTCGATCTCCTTGAGCACGGATGCGGCCTCGTCGCCACGGCCGTCCGCTCGGAGTTCGCAGTACCGTGCGTAGGAGGTGATCGAACCGGTGGCCGTGGTCACGTCCCCCGCGCGCAGCTGGGTTCCCATGTAGAGCGGCTCCAGCGCCTTGAGGCTGAACGACTCCGCACCCACGCGAATGCTCCTGCGCACCAACGGGTAAAGGTCGACCAGCGTGCCGCTGCGCAGCAGCTCGTCGACTTCGTCCTCGCCCACTCCGTAACGTCCGGCGAGTCGCAACAACGCGGTCTTCTCGTATGGTGCGTAGTGGTAGATGTGCATGTTGGGGCGGCGCTTGCGGCGCTTGGCCACCAGCGCCAGGAACTCGATCAGCGCCTTGCGTTCGTCGGCCCGGTTGTGCGCCCACAGCGGGCGGAACTTGCCCGTCGGCCCGGCCTCCAACACGCCGAACAGATATTCCAGGCCCCACTTGCGACCATCGGTGGTCCACAGCGGGTCGCCTTCGAAGTCGAAGAACAGGTCTCCCGGGTCGGGCTCGGGCAGCAGCGCCAGCGGCTGCGGATCGATGACCTCGACCTGAGGTACGCCGGTTTCGCGTTGGCGGACTTGCAGTTTCGCCTGGATGGTCAATTTGTTCAGCGACACCGGCGGCCAGGCCGGGAACGGGCCCGCGGTGATCGGCCAGCTCGGCAAGCGTGCTGATGCCCGCGTCAAAGAGCTTGTCGCGCTGGCTCACTCGCATGCCGGCGACCAATAGCACGTCGTCGGCCGCCCGCAGCTGCTCCAGGCAGAGCGGGCAGTGAAAGCAGGCGCCCACGCCCTCGTCCTCCCAGCGCACCGCCGTACCGCCCGCAAAGTGGTCATCCAGCAGGCGTTGCAGCCGGGCCCGCTGGGAGCGGTACACCGGAATCAGGTCGCAGACGCGGTGCCACACGGTGGTCCCATCGCCGAGCCGAAGTTCGGCCTCCGGCGCGACCGGGATGCCCGAGGCGGCCAACGCGTCGGCGTAGGCGGCCAGCTGCAACAGCGCGGTCACCTTGGCCGAGCGGGCCAGTTTGGTGTCGACGACCCGGTAGCGCTCGCCGTCGCGGACCAGGAAATCGGCGAATCCGACGAAGCGGCCATCGAACATGGCGGCTTGATACACCACGGGCACACGGTCGGCGACGGCGCGCCGGGTGGCGTCTGCGGCCGCCGCCAGGCCGGCGGGCGTGTACGCGGGGCGGCCGATGATCGCGACGGCCTCGCCGAACCGGTCGCGCAGCGAGGCGAGTTCGCGTCGCTCGTGTTCACTCCCGAGCGCGGCCGTCCGCGTCAGCAGTTCGTCCTCGACGGTGACCGCGGGTCCGCGGCCCAGCTTCGCGTCGAAATCCCGCAGCAGCGCGAATTCGCAGCGGGCCGCGGCGGCAAGATCCGATGCGCTGTAAACGATGCTGTCGCCGGAGACCAACACTCGAGCCACAGTAGGCCAGCGCTCCGACAGCAGCGTCGCGCCGGGCGGCCGTGCGCGGGACTAATGGGCGGGGGTATTGCCGATGAGTTCGACGGCGTTGCCGTTCCAGTGGAACTTGACATTGGTGTGCAGGCCGTTGATCCCGCTGGGGTAGGTCAACGCCACGGTGTCGCCCGTGGTCTGCGCCGGGTCGACGCCGTTGAATCCGTAGGTGTCGGGCACGCCCTGGGGGATGAATTGGCCGAGGTGAAACAGCACCGCACGGGTGGTCGGACTGACCGCGTTCGTGTTGGCCTTGATGATCACCGCCGATAGCTGGGCGCACTGGTTGTAGTTGCCGGCCAGCGGTTCGGGGTTCCAGGGCTGCTGGCTGCGCGGGTCGCGAGGCAGCTCGGACACCACCTTCGCGATGGTGGGCGCGGCGAGATTGACCGCGCAGGGGTCGGTCGGCGGTGCGTTGCTGGGTTGGGCGGCCGGCGCCGGCGTGGCCGGGGCCGTGATCGACGCGGTCTCCGAGGTCGTCCTGGCCGGCGGCGTCTTCGCAACGGTGGAGTCTCCGGAGCCGCAGCCGGTCAACGTGAAGGCGATCAGGGCGACAGCGGCCGAGCCGGTCAGTGGCTCGGTACGACGGGGCAGCGACCACACATCGGGCACCGTACCGCCATCGGGTCCGGGGGTGGCGCAGGCATGGCCGCGTGTGCGGACGATCACCCGCAGCGCTCAGCGAAGTTGAGCTCGCGATCACCACGGGACCGAACGGTGGTGACCCGCAGCGCTCAGCGAAGCTGAGCTCGCGATCACCACTAGACTCCTTGGACGATGACCCTCTCGGACAGCTCGACCGAAGCTGCCTCACCGACGTTTGCCGACCTGCAGATCAATCCCTCGGTCTTGCGGGCGATCGCCGACGTCGGCTACGAATCGCCCACCGGCATTCAGGCCGCGACCATCCCGGCGCTGATGGCGGGCTCCGACGTCGTCGGGCTGGCCCAGACCGGCACCGGCAAGACCGCCGCGTTCGCGATCCCCATCCTGTCCAAGATCGACGTCACCAGCACCGCCACCCAGGCGCTGGTGCTGGCCCCGACCCGGGAACTGGCCCTGCAGGTGGCCGAGGCGTTCAGCCGGTACGGGGCCCACCTGCCCAAGATCAACGTGCTGCCGATCTACGGCGGCTCGTCCTACAGCGTGCAGCTGGCCGGGCTGCGACGCGGCGCGCACGTGGTGGTCGGCACCCCGGGCCGCGTCATCGATCACCTCGAGCGCGGCACGCTGGACCTGTCCCACGTCGACTACCTGGTGCTCGACGAGGCCGACGAGATGCTCACCATGGGCTTCGCCGAAGAAGTCGATCGCATACTGTCCGAGACCCCGGAATACAAACAGGTGGCGCTGTTCTCCGCGACCATGCCGCCCGCGATCCGCAAGATCACCACCAAGTATTTGCACGATCCGCTCGAGGTCAGCACCAAAGCGAAAACCGCTACCGCCGAGAACATTTCGCAGCGCTACATCCAGGTCGCGGGCCCGCGCAAAATGGACGCGCTGACGCGGGTTCTGGAAGTCGAGCCGTTCGAGGCGATGATCGTCTTCGTCCGAACCAAACAGGCCACCGAGGAAGTCGCCGAAAAGCTCAGGGCCCGAGGCTTTTCCGCGGCCGCCATCAACGGAGACATCCCGCAGGGCCAGCGCGAGCGGACCGTCGCCGCGCCTGAAGGACGGCGGCATCGACATCCTGGTCGCCACCGATGTCGCCGCGCGCGGGCTGGATGTGGAGCGGATATCGCACGTGCTCAACTACGACATCCCGCATGACACCGAGTCCTACGTGCATCGGATCGGACGCACCGGCCGGGCGGGCCGTTCGGGAACCGCGCTGCTGTTCGTCTCCCCGCGCGAGCGCCACCTGCTCAAGGCGATCGAAAAGGCCACCCGGCAAACGCTCACCGAAGCCGAATTGCCCACCGTCGAGGACGTCAACGCGCAGCGGGTGGCCAAGTTCGCCGATTCCATCACCAACGCGCTCGGCTTCCCCCGGAATCGACCTGTTCCGCAAGTTGGTTCAGGACTATGAACGCGAGCACGACACCCCGATGGCCGACATCGCCGCCGCGCTGGCGTTGCAGTCCCGCGACGGTGAGGAATTCCTGATGGCGCCCGAACCGCCCCCGGAGCGCCGCGAGCGGCGTACCGAACGTCGCGACCGCCCCGAAAGGCCAAGGAATGCAAAGCCCTTCGCCACCTACCGCATCGCGGTGGGCAAGCGGCACAAGATCGGCCCGGGCGCCATCGTCGGCGCCATCGCCAACGAGGGCGGGCTGCATCGCAGCGATTTCGGCCACATCGCGATCGGCCCGGATTTCTCCCTGGTGGAACTGCCGGCCAAGTTGGGCAAGTCGACGTTGAAACGCCTTGAGAACACCCGTATTTCGGGGGTGCTGATCAACCTGCAACCGGAGCGGTCATCCGCCAAGCCCCGCAGCCGAGACGGCGGGAAGCCGCGCAGGAAACACGGCGGATGACGCTGTCCGAAGAACAAGACGCCCAGGGCGGGCTCGAGCAGACCTCGCGCGTCGACCGTATCGCCTCGCTGACCGGGATCCGCGCAGTCGCCGCGCTCCTCGTCGTCGGTACCCACGCGGCCTACACCACCGGCAAATACACCCACGGCTATTGGGGCCTGGTCGGTTCCCGGATGGAGATCGGTGTGCCGATCTTCTTCGTGCTCTCCGGCTATCTGTTGTTCCGCCCGTGGGTGAAGTCGGCGGCCAGAAGCGGTCCACCGCCGTCGCTGAGTCGCTATGCGTGGCACCGGGTTCGGCGCATCATGCCCGCCTACGTCATCACGGTGTTGTTCGCCTACGTCCTCTACCACTTTCGCGACGCCGGGCCGAATCCAGGTCACAGCTGGCTGGGGCTGGCGCGCAACCTGACGCTGACGCAGATCTACTGCAACGGCTACCTGGGCAAGTATCTGCACCAGGGGCTGACCCAGATGTGGAGCCTGGCGGTGGAGGCGTCGTTCTACGTGGTGCTGCCGCTGTTGGCGTACCTGCTGCTGGTGCTGATCTGCCGACGGCAGTGGCAGCCGAAACTGGTGCTGGGTGCCCTGGCCGGCATGGCGTTGATCAGCCCGGCCTGGTTGGTCCTGGTGCATACCGACCACTGGTTTCCCGACGGCGCGCGGCTCTGGCTGCCGACCTATTTGGCGTGGTTCCTCGCCGGCATGATGCTGACCGTGCTGCAGGAGATGGGGGTGCGCGGCTACGGATTCGTGGCCATACCGCTGGCGGTCATCTGCTTATTTCATCGTGTCCACTCCCATTGCCGGCGCGCCCACGACTTCCCCGGCGACGCTGAGCGAGGCGTTGTTCAAGACGTGCTTCTATGCCGTCATCGCCGCACTCGCGGTGGCACCGCTGGCCCTGGGTGGCCGATCAAGGCTGGTATTCGCGAATGCTGGCCAGCCGCCCGATGGTGTGGCTGGGGGAGATCTCCTACGAGATCTTCCTGATCCACCTGATCACCATGGAATTCGCGATGGACTACATCGTCGGCGCGCATGTCTACACCGGTTCGATGCTGTACCTGTATGTCGCGACGGTGGTCGTGACGATCCCGCTGGCGTGGCTGCTGCACAAGTTCACCCGCGTCCGGGACTGAGCTACCTGCCAGCTAGCCGCGGGCGGAAACCGGCGTCACGATCGGCAGGACGAATTCCTCGATCATCGCCCGCTCGTCGTCTTCGTCGCGGCCCGGATAAGTCAGCAGCGACGACGATCACCCGCACCGTCCAGCGGGCCCGGCGTTCGACGACGGCGGGATCGTCGGGCCCCAGCGAGTGCAGGAACGCCGCCGCCAGAGCCGCGATCACATCGGACTGTCCGGCCAGTTCGCCACCCACCGGCGGGCGGGTGGTGGCGAACCAGGATGCCAGTGCCGGGCTCTCGCGAACCATCTCGAGTGTGACGAGGATGCTCGCGATCAGCCGTTGCCTCGGGTCCTCGATGTCGCCGGTGCGCGCGATGATCTCGCGGCCCAGCCGGTGGGTTTCGCGGTGGACGTAAGCGGTTCGCAGCGCATCGCGATTCTCGAAGTACCGGTACAGCGTCGCGCGGGAACAGCCTGCCGCCCTGGCGATTTCGTTCATGCCGATCGAGTCCGAGTCGCGCTGCGTGTAGAGCTGCTCGGCGGCGTCGAGTATCCGGTCGGCGGCCGCTTCGCTGCGGTGCGTACCCAGCCAGTCGTTGCCGGGCATCAGGACTTCACTCGGATCGGCACCGACAGCGGACGCCGGACGTAACTGCCGCCGGCCCAGACGATGCCGGATTCGTCGACGTCGAAGTCCGGGCAGCGCGCCAGCAGTTCGGTCAGCGCGACGCGGGATTGCATCCGGGCGGCGGCGGCGCCCAGGCAGTGATGTGCGCCGTGGCTGAACGTCAGGATGTTGCGCGGGCATCGGGTCACGTCGAGTTCGCCTGCGTCCGAACCGTATTGGCGTTCGTCGCGGTTGGCCGAACCGTACAGCAGACAGCACCCTGCGCCCGGCCGGGATGGTGGTATCACCGACGGTCACGTCCCGGGTGACCGTGCGGGCCAGTCCCTGCACCGGCGAGGTCATCCGCAGCAATTCCTCGACCGCGTCGGGAATGCGGTCGGGGTCGTCCGCCAGCAGCTGACGTTGATCGGGGCGTTCGTGCAGCAGCGGCATCGAGCCGCCGAGCATGCCGGTGACGGTGTCGTTGCCGCCGGTGACCATGGTGAACGTGAACGCCAGGATCGGACAGCGTGCCGGCGATGTCACCGTCGGCGCCGACCCCGGCGGCCACCAGGTGCGAGATGGTGTCGTCCTCGGGTTCGGTCCGGCGCCGTTCGATCAGCCCGGTGAAGTAGGCCATCATCGACCCGACCGCATCACCGACGGTTTCCAGCGCGCCGGCGACGCCGCCTTCGGCGGTGTTGGCGGCGACGATCGCCTGGGTCCAGCCGTCGAATTGGGCCCAGTCTTCCTCGGGCACACCGAGATAGTGGGCGACCACCATCGACGGCAGCGGTTTGAACAGCTCCGTGACGATGTCGCCGCCGCCGGCCGAGCGCAACCCCTCGATGCGCTCGACGACGAACTCGCGGACCTTGGGCTCCACGGCCTCGACCTGCCGCGGCGTGAAGCCGCGCGACACCAGTTTGCGGAACTCGGTGTGCACCGGTGGATCCTGCATCACGAACGGTGGATTGTCCTGCAGCCCAATCAGTTCCAGGTCGTCATAGTTGACGGTCAAGCCCTTGGCGGACGAGAAGGTCTCGTGGTCGCGGGCCGCGGCCCACACGTCGGCGTGCCGGGACAGCACGTAGTAGTCATGTTCGGGGTGGCTGGGCGGCACGACGTGGTGCACCGGGTCGTGATCCCGCAAAGCGCGGTACATCGGCCACGGATTGGGCCAGGTGTCGGCGGTGGCGAGCTGGAAAGCGACCGGCGCGCTCGTGAGACATAACAGCAGCCATGTCTCATTAGTACGACAGCAGCGGCAATATGTCAACCGCTTCTACCGTCGAACGTGCGCCTAGTTTCATGCTCGCGCGCGAACGTGCGCCTGACTTCACGTTCGAGAAGGCGGCGATGCGCGCCTCAGATAGCCGAGCCCGGGTTGAGGATGCCCTGCGGATCCAACGCCTGCTTGATGCGCCGGTTGAGGTCCATCACTTCTGGGCCCAGATAGCCCGCCAGCCACGGCCGCTTCAACCGGCCGACGCCGTGTTCCCCGGTGATCGTGCCGCCGAGGCCGACGGCCAGGTCCATGATCTCGCCGAACGCCAGGTGGGCACGTTCGGTCATGTCGGCATCGGCGGGGTCGTAGACGATCAGCGGGTGGGTGTTCCCGTCGCCGGCGTGGGCGATCACCGAAATCATCAGGTCGCGTTCGGCGGCGATGCGCGCGATCCCGGTGACCAGCTTGCCGAGCGCCGGAAGCGGCACCCCGACATCTTCGAGCAGTAACGATCCCTTGGCCTCGACGGCCGGGATGCAGAACCGCCGGGCGACGACGAACGCCTCGCCCTCCTCGGGATCGTCGGTCGAAAACACCTCCGTCGCAGCGTGTTCCGCAAACACCTTGGCCATGATCTCGGCGTCCTCGCTACCGGCACGGCCGCGCTCGTCGGAGCCGGCCACCAGCATGGCGGCCGCCCCGCGGTCCAAATCCATGCGCAGGCTGTCCTCGACGGCGTTGATCGCCACCGAATCCATGAACTCCAGCATCGAGGGACGAAGCCGCGCGGTGACGCCCAGCACCGCGTCGACCGCGTCCTCGACGGTGGCGAAGCTGGCGACCACGACGCTGGACGCGTTCTGCTTCGGCACCAGCCGCAGGGTCACTTCCGTGACGACGCCCAGTGTGCCTTCGCTGCCGACGAACAGCTTCGTCAGCGAAAGCCCCGCGACGTCCTTGAGGCGTGGCCCGCCCAGCCGGACCGCGGTGCCGTCGGCGAGCACCACCTGCATGCCCAGGACATAGTCGGTGGTGACGCCGTACTTGACGCAGCACAGCCCGCCGGCGTTGGTGGCGATATTGCCGCCGATGCTGCAGATCTCGAACGACGACGGATCCGGCGGGTACCACAGGCCGTGTTCTGCGGCGGCCATCTTCACCTCGGCGTTGAACAGCCCGGGTTGGCATACCGCGGTGCGGGTCACCGGGTCGACGGCGATGTCGCGCATCTTCTCGGTGGAGAGCACGATCCCGTCGTCCAGTGCGGTCGCCCCGCCGGACAGGCCGCTGCCGGCGCCGCGGGTCACCACCGGCACCCGGTGTGCGGTGGCCCAGCGCAGCACGGTCTGCACCTCTTCGGTGCGCCGCGGCCGCACCACCGCCAGCGGCTTGCCGGCCGACGGGTCGAACGCGCGGTCCTGGCGATAACCCTCGGTGATGGTTGGGTCGGTGACGACCGTCCCGTCGGGCAGATCGGCGATCAAGCCGGCCAGAGCGTCAGAACTCACGGCCCGATACTAAGCCCGTTTCACGCGCCCGGGTCCTCGGCAAACTCCGGCGCGCGGTCCAGTTCGCGCAGCGACGGCAGCCGGCAGGCGATGAGGCCGATCAGCAGGATCGGCACCGCCAGCACCAGGAACGTGACCTTCAGCCCGGCCGAGTCGGTCAGCGGACCGGCCACCAGCAGGCCCACCGGGCCGGCCGCGTAGGTCAACCCGGTCATCACCCCGACCACTCGGCCGCGCAGGCGATGCGGGGCCCGGGTCTGCATCATGTAGTTGTAGATCGGCTGGATCGGTCCGTAGACCACGCCGGTGACCGCGCACAGCACCAGGATCACCGGCAACGGCGGCAGGAACGCAACCCCGACCGTCGCCGCGCCGAAGGTGAGGGTCGCCGCCAGCACGGCGGTGCGCCGCCGCAGGTGGTTCGACAGCGCGGCATAGCCGATGGCTCCCGCCACGCCGCCAAACCCGATCGCCATCAACGCCCACCCCAGCTGCGCGGGTTGGTGCTGATCGGAGAAGTACTTGGGAAACAGCACGCTTTCCATCGGCAGGTACAGCGCGGTGACGGCCAGGTCGATCAAGCCGAGCGTCCGAAGCACCCGCGTGTTCCAGACGAAGCGCAAGCCTTCGGCGATGCCGGTCAGCCACCCGGCGGGCCGGGTCTCGCGCTCGGGCTTGCCGGCGCCCTCGAGCCGCAGCGACCCGATGGTCAGGATGGACAGGCCGAACAGCCCCGCGGTGACCCACATCGTGTTGATGCCGCCGACGGTGGCGATCATCAGGCCGCCGATGCCGGGGCCCACGATGAATCCCAGATTGAGAATCGCCTCGTAGATGCTGTTGGTGCGGGCCAGCGACCAGCCCGCGCGGGCGGCCGCCTCGGGCAGCATCGACTCGCGCGCGGTCGTCCCGGCCGGGTCGAACGCGGCCGCGAAGAAGGCCAGGACGGCCAGCACCGCCAGGTTGAGCGCGTCCGCGCCCAGCCCCCAGGCGATCAGCGGCACGGCGGCCACCGCCGCCCCGGAGAGCGAATCGGAGGTGAGCGACACCCGGCGGCGCCCGACATAGTCCACCGCGGCGCCGGCGACGAGGGTGGACAACACCAGCGGCAGCGTCATGGCCAGTGCGACGGCCGACGCGTCACGTGCGCTGTTGTGGTGCTGCAACGCCAGCCACGGGAACGCGACGATCGAGATGCCGCTACCCGCCGTCGCCATCAACGTGGCGAACAGAATCAAAAACGCTGGGCCGCCGCTTTTCATGGAATATCGCCGCTGAATTTATGCCAAAGCGGTATTGCGCGGCGACCGAATTTCTCGACTCGTGCAGGATGTTCATGTGCTCGCCCACCCCCGTACCGGCCAGGCGTTCGGCTCTCCGGTTGGTGCGGGCACGGGATGGCCGGGCGATCCGGCCACACCGCAGACCCCGGTGGCGGCCGACGCGGCGGCGGTCGTCGAGCTCGCCGAACAGGCCGGCTCGATTCCCGAAATCGATGCTCTGGTGAGCGTCTGCCGGGCCTGCCCGCGGTTGGTCGACTGGCGCGAGGATGTCGCGGTCGTGAAGCGCCGGGCCTTTGCCGATCAACCGTATTGGGGCCGGCCGGTGCCCAGTTGGGGGTCGGCGCGGCCGCGGCTGTTGATCGTCGGGCTGGCGCCGGCCGCACACGGCGCCAACCGCACCGGGCGGATGTTCACCGGCGACCGCTCGGGCGACCAGTTGTACGCGGCGCTGTATCGGGCCGGGCTGGTGAACCAACCGACCAGTGTCGACGCCGCGGATGGATTGCAGACCAAGAAGATTCGCATCGTCGCGCCGGTACGGTGCGCGCCCCCCGCCAACGCCCCGACGCCGGAGGAGCGCGACACCTGCTGGCCGTGGCTGCAGGCCGAATGGCGGTTGGTGGCAGACGATGTTCGTGTGGTCGTGGCGCTGGGCGGGTTCGGCTGGCAGATCGCGCTGCGGCTGCCCGGCACTTCCTCCGGTCGCAAACCCCGGTTCGGCCACGGCGCCGTTGCCGACCTGGCGCCCGGCGTGCGATTGCTCGGCTGCTACCACCCGAGCCAGCAAAACATGTTCACCGGTAGGTTGACACCAGCAATGCTCGACGACATCTTCCGCGACGCTAAAGATCTGGCAGGAATCAAGTGACCGACGTTCTGGTTTCCGGTGCCAGCGTGGCGGGTGCGGCAGCCGCGTTTTGGCTTGGGCGGCATGGGTTTTCGGTGACTGTGGTCGAACGCCATCGCGGGCCGAGGCCGGGCGGTCAGGCGATCGACGTGCGGGGGCCGGCGCTCACTGTGCTCGAGCGCATGGGGCTGTTGGGCGCCGCCCAGCAGCGCAGGACGCAAATCCGGGGCTCCTCCGTCGTCGACGCTGATGGCAACGAGTTGTCTCGGGACACCGAATCGACCCCCACCGGCGGACCCATCGACAGTCCCAACATCGAGCTGTTGCGCGACGACTTGGTCGAATTGCTTTACGGCGCAAGCCAATGGACGGCCGAGTACCTCTTCGATGACACCATCACCGCGCTGGACGATGACGGGGCGACGGTCAACGTGACCTTCGAGCGCGCCGCGCCGCGCAGTTTCGACCTGGTCATCGGCGCCGACGGATTGCACTCCAATGTGCGGCGTTTGGTTTTCGGGCCCGAAGAGGATTTCATCGAGAGGCTGGGCACGCACGCGGCAATCTTCACCGTGCCCAACTTCTTGGACCTGGACTACTGGCAGACATGGCACTACGGCGACTCCACCATGGCGGGGGTTTACAGCGCGCGCAACAACGCCGAGGCGCGGGCCATGGTGGGCTTCATGGATACCGATCTGCGGATCGACTACCGCGACACCGCGGCCCAATTCGCCGAGCTGGAGCGGCGGATGGCCGGCGACGGCTGGGTTCGCCCGCAACTGCTGGAGTACATGCGCGGCGCGCCGGACTTCTACTTCGACGAGATGTCGCAGATCAAAATGGATCGCTGGGCGCGGGGCAGGGTGGCGCTGGTCGGCGACGCCGGATACTGCTGTTCGCCCCTGTCGGGCCAGGGGACCAGCGTCGCGCTGCTGGGCGCCTACGTCTTGGCCGGTGAGCTCAAGGCGGCCTCCCAAGACGGGACGGTCGACTACGAGGCCGGCTTCGCCAACTACCACCGCGAGTTCAGCGACTACGTCAAACGCAACCAATGGTTGGTCGTGGACAACATTCCGGGCGGTGCGCCGATACCCCAAGAGGTGTTCGACCGCATCGTCGCCTCGATCACGTTGAAGGACTACTGAGCCGAGCCACGCCGAGCGGGAACGTTTGCGGGGCCGCGGGCGTTGACGCCATCGTGCGTCTTTCCGTCCTTGATCTCATCCCGGTGCGCACCGACCAGACGACCGGTGGGGCGCTGGCGGCCACCGTGCAACTGGCCCAGGCCGCGGATCGGCTGGGCTTCACCCGCTACTGGGTCGCCGAGCACCACAACATGCCGTCGGTGGGCGCCACCAGTCCACCGGTGGTGCTCGCCTACCTGGCCGCGCAGACCTCGCAGCTCCGGCTCGGCTCGGGTGGCGTGATGCTGCCCAATCATGCGCCGCTGGCGGTGGCCGAACAGTTCGCGCTGCTGGAAGCCGCCGCCCCGGGCCGGATCGACCTCGGCATCGGCCGGGCGCCCGGCTCCGATCCGGTGACGTCGTATGCGCTGCGCGGCGGTCGGGACGACCGCGACATCGAGAACTTCCCCGAATACCTCGACGACGTTGCGGCGCTGATGAGCGCTCGCGGCGTGCGGGTCCCGCTGCGCTCGGGTGATTACACCCTCAAGGCCACCCCGGCCGCGGCGGGAGAACCCCGCCTGTGGCTGCTGGGCTCGTCGATGTACTCGGCGCATCTGGCCGCGGCCAAGGGGTTGCCCTACGTGTTCGCGCATCACTTCTCCGGCAACGGAACCGAAGAGGCGCTCGAGGTCTACCGTTCGCGATTCAAGCCCAGCGAGCTGACAGCCGAGCCGCTGACATTCCTGACGGTGAATGCCGCAGTAGCCGAAACCCGGGAAGAGGCAACGGCTTTGATGCTGCCCAACCTGCAGATGATGGCCCGGCTGCGGACCGGGCAGCCGCTCGGGCCGGTGCCGCTGGTCGAGGAGGCTGCGATCGCCGAGCTGACCGGGCAGCAACAGCGGATCGTCGAGAGTGGCTTGCAACGCGCGGTTTTGGGGGCGCCGGCGGAGGCCGCCGACCAGATCCGGGCGCTGGCCGAGCGGTTCGGGGTCGATGAAGTCATGGTGAATCCGGTGGCGTCGGCGCGCTCGCGGCACCGATCCAAGCACCGCACCGGCACGGGTCGCGACGCTGGAGCTGCTGGCCAAGGAGCTGTTCTAGCCCTCGTTCGATCGCACCGGCGAAACGATGGGCTCAGTCCGACTGACTCGCATCGATGCGGGCCAACGCGTCGCGCAGAATCTGGCCGGTGGCGTCCCGGTCAGGATCGCGGCGCAGCACCATTCCCTTGGCTACGGACAGCTTGTCGCCGTTGCGCCTGGGCAAGACGTGCAGGTGGATGTGGAAAACGGATTGGAACGCGGCACGGCCGTCGTTGACGGCGATGTTGTTGGCGTCGGCCAGTTCGGTGGTGCGCGCAGCCCTGGCGATGCGTTGGCCCAGGGTCACCATCCCGGCCAGCGTCTCCGGCGCAGTGTCGGTGAGATCGACACTGTGGCGTTTGGGCAGCACCAGCGTGTGGCCGCGGGTGAACGGTCGGACGTCGAGGATGGCCAGGTAGTCGTCGTCTTCGTAGATCCGGATGGCCGGAGCTTCCCCGGCGACGATCGCACAGAACACGCAGGACATGTCGCCCACGGTACTGGTTGGTTCACGACGGCCATTACCGAGATCGGCCGGCTGTCACGATCCTCTCCGATACGCTGCCGCCGTGGATGATCTCGCCTTCGCCGGCGCGGCGGCGCACGCGCGCATGATGGCCAACGGTGAATTGACCGCGCCGGAGTTGCTCGAGGTCTACCTGGAGCGGATCGGGCGGCTGGACAGCCAGCTGCGGTGCTATCGCGTGGTGCTCGTCGACCAGGCTCGTTATGAGGCGGCGGTGGCGCAGGAGCGCCTGGACGCGGGGGAGCGGCTGCCGCTGCTCGGCGTGCCGATCGCCATCAAGGACGATGTCGACGTCGCCGGCCAGGTGACGACGTTCGGCAGCGGCGGTCACCGGCCCGCCGTCACCTCCGACGCGGAGGTGGTGCGCCGGTTGCGTGCCGCGGGTGCGGTGATCATCGGTAAAACCAACGTGCCCGAGCTCATGATGCTGCCCTACACGGAGTCGACGACCTTCGGAGCCACCCGCAATCCCTGGAATCTGACTCGCACCCCGGGCGGCAGTAGCGGCGGGAGTGCCGCCGCGGTCGCCGCCGGGTTGGCCTCGCTGGCATTGGGGTCCGATGGGGGTGGGTCGATTCGCATCCCGGCGACGTGGTGTGGCCTGTTCGGCCTGAAGCCGCAACGCGACCGCGTGTCGTTGGAACCGCACGACGACGCCTGGTACGGGCTGAGCGTCAACGGCCCGATCGCGCGAACGGTGATGGACGCGGCGGTGTTCCTCGATGCGACGTCGACGGTGCCCGGTCCTGAAGGGGAGTTTGTGGCAGCGGCGGGACGAAGTCCCGGACGGCTGCGAATCGCCTTGAGCACCAAGGTGCCAACTCCGTTACCGGTCAGGGTCGGCAAGGCGGAGTTGACCGCGGTCGACCAGGTCGGTGCGTTGCTTCGCGACCTCGGCCATGACGTCATCACGGCCGACCCCGAGTATCCGATCTCGGCGATGCTCACCAATTATCTGCCCCGCTATTTGCGCGGTATCTGCGATGACGCGGACGCCCTGGCCCATCCGGAACGTCTGGAAACCCGCACCCGCAACATGGCCCGCTTGGGTTCGTTCTTCTCGGACCGGCGGATGGAGGCCATCCGGGCCGGCGAGGATGCGGTGGTCTCGCGAATTCAGGCGATCTTTGACGACGTCGACGTCGTCGTCACCCCCGGCACCGCGATCGGCCCGTCGCGCATCGGTGCCTACCAACGCCGCGGCGCCGTGTCGACCCTGCTGAGGGTCGGCCAATACGTTCCCTACCAACAGATTTGGAATCTCACCGGACAGCCCGCCGCGGTGGTGCCATGGGACTTCGACGGGGACGGCCTACCGTTGTCGGTGCAACTCGTCGGCAGGCCATATGACGAGGCGACCTTGTTGTCGCTGTCGGCACAGATCGAAGCGGCTCGACCGTGGGCCCATCGGCGACCGCCGGTCTCATAGGGGTTCACGAGCGATCACGCGCTGGGCGTATGGGCGGTGACCCGCTTCGCCCGGCTGGGCCGCGCTTGCGATCACACGCTGGGCCTATGGGCGGTGACCCGCTTCGCCCGGCTGCGCCGCGCTTGCGGTCACACGCCAGGCCGCTAGCTTGACGTCCCGCCCCACCGCATGTGCCGGACTGGTCGACGGCAGCCGCCGATACTGGATCCGGTCGGGTGCCCGCACCAGCCTGTGGAACAGATCGGCGGCCTTGGCGCCGTTGAAGTATACCGCCGTGATCGTAGGGTAGCGCGCGAACAGCTCGTCAAAATCGTTGACTGCCAAACTCTTTGGTTCGATCGCCGAGTCGGAGCTGCCGGCGCGGCGGCACGCGTGGAGCACATCCCAGAGTGCGACGACCGCGGGATTGCAGTGCCAGCAGCCGGCTGTCGTAGGGCCCGGCCCATCGAAGCCGAGCAGCTCACCCGTGATCGACCAGAACGCATTGCGGGGATTGGCGTAGTACTGGCCAGCCGCCAACGATTGCGCGCTGGGAAACGACCCCAGGATCAGTGTGCGGGCGCAGTCATCGACGACCGGCGGAAACCCTCGCAGCAGCGGTGTGCTCATCACCTCACATCATGGCTGGTCCGCGTTGTAGGTTGACGACGTGCAGGACGGGGCCGACCAGGACATCGACGACTTGCTCGAGGGGCTCGAGGGAACCGCTCGCACGGAACGGGCCGAACTGGTGAAGTGGCTGCTCGAGCAGGGCATCACCACCGACGAGATCCGGGCCACGAATCCGCCGCTGTTGCTGGCCACCCGCCATCTCATCGGCGATGACGGCACGTACGTGTCCACGCGGGAGATCAGCGAGTCCCACGGCATCGACCTGGGGCTGTTGCAACGCGTGCAGCGCGCGATCGGCCTGGTCCGCGTGGACGACCCCGACGCGGCGGTGCACATGCGCGCCGACGGCGAAGCCGCCGCCTTCGCCCAGCGGTTCGTGGAAGTTGGCCTGGATCCCGAGCAAGTGGTGCTGGTGGTCCGGGTGCTCGCCGAAGGGTTGTCACGTGCCGCTGAGGTGATGCGCTACAGTGCGCTTTCGGCGATCATGCGCCCCGGCGCCACTGAGCTCGAAATCGCCAAGGCTTCAAAGGCTTTGGTGACCAAAATCGCGCCCGAACTCGGCCCGATGATCCAGCACATGCTGTTCATGCAACTGCGCCACATGATGGAGACCGAAGCTGTCAACGCCGCGGAGCGGGCCGCGGGCAAGCCGCTGCCGGGAGCGCGCCAAATCACCGTAGCCTTCGCCGACCTGGTCGGCTTCACCAAGATCGGCGAGGCGGTAACGCCGGAAGAGCTGGGGCATCTGGCCAACCGGCTGGCCATCCTCGGCCGCGACATGACCGTGCCACCGGTGCGATTCATCAAGACCATCGGCGACGCCGTGATGTTCGTCTGCCCCGATCCGTTGCCGTTGCTCGACGTCATAGTGAAACTCGTCGATGCCGTCGACAACGACAACGACTTTCCCCGGTTGCGAGCGGGATTGGCCTCCGGCATGGCGGTGAGCCGGGCCGGCGATTGGTTCGGCAGCCCCGTCAACGTGGCGAGCCGCGTCACCAGCGTGGCGCGACCGGGCACCGTCGTTGCCGCGGACTCCGTGTGGGACGCGATCGGCGAGAGCGGTGAGTTCTCCGGATCGTTCGTCGGCGCCCGTCGCCTCAAGGGCATCAAGAACGAGGTGAAACTCTTCCGCATCCGGCGCGGCGGCGATTGACGGCCGGGCTGCCGGAGCGAGAGAAGGGTTTCGGCGCAAGGGCAGGCCCGGTGCGACTCTAGGGGGCGTTTGACTACGTCTTATGCGTGTCCTACGCGGCCGGATTCCTACCCCGTGTTCCAGCGCTTCGAATTGGTCGCTTCCGGGCCTGCTTCGCTACTCAAAATACGCCGTCGAGCAGCCCAGATCAACGGGTGTTCCCAGCCGGCCGAGGCCCCCGTATCCCCTTGGCGAGGGGCCGCAGGCCCCCGAAAAGACAGCTTTCGCGCCGCTCCGTCGTTCGCTGCCGGTGAAAGGCATTCCGCAATAGATTGCAACGGTGTAATCATGTAATCATGAAAGCCCATCACACACACGGGCGGCGGTACGGCCGCCCCGGTGGCTGGCAGCAAGCCCAGCAACCCGACGCCAGCGACGCCGCCGAATGGTTCGCCGGACGTCTCCCCGAGAATTGGTTCGACGGCGACCCCACAGTCATCGTCGACCGTGAAGAGATCACCGTCGTCGGTAAGCTTCCGGACCCGGCGAGCGCGGAAAACGAAGCCAGCGAAGCCCGGGCGGCCGGGCGAGCCTCAAGATTCCGCGAGGACACCCGCTCGGAGCGAATGCACATCGCCGACGAAGCGCAGGATCGCTACGGACGCAAGGTTTCCTGGGGCGTCGAGGTCGGCTCCAAGACGGGGACGGAGCGAATCCTGTTCACCCACATCGCAGTACCGGTCATGACACGGCTGAAACAACCCGAACGCCAAGTGCTCGACACGTTGGTCGACGCCGGCGTCGCCCGTTCCCGCGCCGACGCCCTCGCCTGGTCGGTCAAGCTGGTCGGTGAACATGCCGAGGAGTGGCTGGCCAAATTGCGCGGCGCGATGTCGGCAGTCGACGACCTACGCGCGCAGGGCCCCGATCTTCAGTCGTGACAAGGTCGTAGCGCCTCAGCCTTCCGGTTACTGACTGTCGATCTTGCCGGCGATCTTGTCGGCGATCTGGCCACCCTGATCGCTGATGTGGTAACCGCACGCATTAATGTCGACGACCACGTTGTTGGCCGCGCTGAGGGCGCGCTGGCACTCCCAGCCGTCAGCGCCCTCCTGGGTGTCCATCAGCATGATCTTCGGCGGACCGCCCTGCATCTGTGCGAACGTCCACCGATACGTCTTGCTCTTATTGGTGACGGTCACCGTCTGGCCGGCGCAACCTTTCCACTTCTCCGCAGAGTTTTCCAGGAAGCTCTTGGCCTTATCGGCTGACGGAAACAGCACCACGGCCTGGTTGACCCAATGGTCGTAGTTGTCGCCCGCCTCCGAGGACACCAGTCCGATGACTGCCGAGTAACCGGTGCCCGCGTAGGCCGGGTCCTGGGTGGTGTACAGCGCCCCCTGGCAATCGGGCGCCGATACCGACACCGAGGAGCTGTCCGTGGCGGTGATGGGTTTGCCCGGATGCATCGATGACGACCCCATCACACCGTTGAGGTCTGCCGGACTGAGCAGTAGAGAGCTCAGGCGTTCGGGCCCCAGCGGCGCGGCCTGAGGTGGTTCCGGCTTGGGTCGAACTACCAGCCAGATGCCCACCCCGCTCGCGATGACAACGAGCACCACGGCGACGGCCACGATGACGGGCCAGACACTGCGGCGCTTTCTGGGCGGCGGGTGACCCCAGGGTGCTGGGCCGGTGAACTGCGGCGGGGCGCCCCAGTTGGCGTTGCCGCCTTGGTAATACGGCGCGGGTTGGCCGGCCGCCGGGATCGGACCGCGGGCGGGGGTCCACGTCTGGGGGCTCTGCGACGGTATCGGACCCGAACCGGGGCCAGACGGTGGATCGAACGGCGATGGCGGGGCGTGTTGAAGGCGGATCCGAAGGCCTGTTGAGGTGCCGGAACGGTGTGGGCCCGCGCGCCCGGGTGGTCGGCGGTGGGCAGTGCGGCTTCCTGGCTGCGCCGCAAGATCGTGGCGGCGCGGTCCTGGTCCGGGTTGCTCAGCGCCTCGTTGGCGGCCAGCGCCAAATCACCCGCGCTGGCGTAGCGGTCTTCCGGCTTTTTGGCCATGCCCCGGGCGATCACCGCATCGAAGGCATTGGGGACGCCCGGACGCTGCTCGCTAGCCGCGGGAATGGGGTCCATCATGTGAGCGGAGACAAGTACCCCGGCGCTGTCCGCCCGGTAGGGCGGGGATCCCGTCAAGCACTCGAACAGCACGCAGGCCAGCGCGTAGATGTCGGCGCGGTAAGTGACTTCCGGCATCCGAAAACCGTTCTGGCGCCATGTATTTCCAGGTGCCGACGGCGGTACCGAGTTGTGTCAGCTTTTCATCGGTGGTGGCGCTGGCGATGCCGAAGTCGACCAGGTAGGCGAAGTCGTCCGGGTGACCAGAATGTTCTGCGGCTTGACGTCGCGGTGCATCACTCCGGCGGCGTGGGCGGCGTCGAGCGCGGCGGCGATCTGGGTGATGATGGCGACCGCGCGCGGTGGGGTCAGCGGTCCGAAGCGTTTGAGCACGTTGTCCAGGTCGGTACCCTCGACCAGACGCATCTCCAGAAACATCTGGCCGTCGATCTCGCCGTAGTCGTGCACCGGCACTACATGGGGTTCCTGCAAACGCCCGGCGGTGCGAGCTTCGCGTTTCAACCGCTCGCGAAACACCGGGTCCCTGCTGAAGCTTTCGGAGAGAAGTTTGACCGCCACCGTCCACTCTTTGACGGTGTGTTCGGCCTCGTAGACCTCACCCATCCCGCCGCGGCCCAGCAGCCGCTTCAGGTGGTAGGGGCCGAACATCGACCCCGCCCGCGAGGACTGCTCGTCACCCATTCCTCATCCTTCCAACCCAACCCCTGGTCTGCCGGCCTCGTTCAAACTTTGCGGGCAGACACACGATCGCACCCGTGACTGAGCAATCATGACGGTAAGCGCGCAGGCGTCCCACCGCACGATAACGGCAAACATTTGCCGCGCGGGTCGCCTCGCGCAGGTCCTAGCCCGCGGTCTCGTTGTCGACGGCGATCTGGAACGTGAACTCGTGATCGCAGATCCGGACGCGGTCGCCGTCGCGCAGGGTGGCGGCCGAGCAGATTCGTTCGTTCCGCACGTGCACGCCGTTCGAGGACCGCGGTCGGCACGTCGTCACAGCCTCAACCTGGCGCGGCACTGCCCTGGGGTACGGGTCACTCAAATGTGTTCGCAGCCAGCGCGATAGTGGAGCCCACGTGCAGCTGGGCGCCGATCGCCTAGGCGGGCTGACCGGAGAATTGCGGGCAGTACGCCTTCGTCGCCGCCATCACCACGTTGGCCGCCTGCGGGGGAGTCAGGCTGGTGCGCCTGAAGATTCCGACGGCGACCGCGGTCGGCGTTTGGCCGGCGGCCAATTCGGTGCACACCTGGTGGGCCGTCTGCACGGCAGCTTGAGTCGTCGGGAAGGAGACACCGAGGCTTTGCATCTGGCCCAGGAACGCCGCGTCGGCGGTCTGCACGGCGCTGGCGCCGGCGGTGCCGGCGAAGCCGACGGCGGCAAGCCCGATGGCGGCGGTGCCGATGACGGTGGTAGCCATTGTGATGATGCGACGAGAGAACATTGCTGCCAGCCCCTTTCAGGTGCGTTATTGGATAGGACGCACTCAGCGTCTCGTTTGTTCCTTGGTGCAATCTCAATAACTTCTCGGTAGCGATCGCAGACGCTTATCAATGCGCCCGCAGGGCGCTGCGCGAAACGTGGCGCTATGCCTGCGTCATCGCGTAGTACGCGCCGCGCCGGTCCAGCAGCTCAACGTGACTGCCCTGTTCGACGATCCGGCCGGCCTCGACCACGACAATCCGGTCGGCATCGCGAATGGTCGAAAGTCGGTGCGCGATGATGAAACTCGTGCGATCGCGGCGCAGTTCACACATCGCGTGCTGGATAAGGGCCTCGGTGCGGGTATCGACCGAGCTCGTCGCCTCGTCCAGGATCAACAACTGCGGGCGGGCAAGGAATGCGCGTGCGATGGTGATCAGTTGCTTTTCGCCGGCACTGATGTTGGCGCCGTCGCCGCTGATTCGGGTCTGATAGCCGGACGGTAACGTCCGCACAAACCGGTCGACGTAGGCGGCCTCGGCGGCTTCGAAAATCTCGTCTTCGCCTGCGCCGGGGCGTCCGTAGGCGATGTTCTCTGCGATCGTTCCTTCGAAAAGCCAGGTGTCCTGCAGCACCATGCCGATCCGCGACCGCAGCGACTGGCGGTCCATTGTGATGATGTCTACCCCGTCGAGCAGGATCTGGCCCGCGTCAACGTCATAGAACCGCATCAGCAGGTTCACCAGCGTGGTTTTGCCCGCTCCGGTCGGCCCGACGATCGCCACCGTACTGCCCGGTTCGGCCACCATGGAAAGGTCTTCGATCACCGGCGTGCCCGGGCGGTAGGCGAAGCTCACGTGCGCGAATTCGACCCGTCCACCCGGCTGCGGTGCGTGTCGGCTGGGTCGGGCGGGCGGCCGCGCGGGATCCGGCGGTTCCTCGGGCTCGTCGAGCAGCGTGAAGACACGCTCGGCGCTGGCGACCCCGGATTGCAGGGTGTTGTACATCCCGGCGAGCTGGTTCAGTGGTGAGTTGAACTGTCGCACATACTGAATGAACGCCTGGATATTGCCCAGGGTGATATGGCCGGTGGCCACCTGCAGGCCGCCCACCACGGCGACGGCGACGTAGCCGAGGTTGCCGATGAACGTCGTCGCCGGTGCCACCAGCCCGGAAAAGAATTGAGCGCCGAAACTGGCCCGGTAGACGTCGTCATTCAGGGTGCGAAACTGCTCGCGCGCCGCCGCTTGGTGACCGAACGTCGTGACCACCGTGAAACCGCTGTAGGTCTCCTCGATGTGGGCGTTCAGGCGACCGATGCTGGTCCATTGGGCGACGAACAGCCGCTGGGAACGTCGGGCGATCGCCCGCGTCGCCAACAGTGACAACGGCACGGTCAGCAGCGTGATGCCCACCAACAGCGTCGAGATGGACAGCATCATCGCCAGCACCGCCACCACGGTCAGAACCGACGTCAGCACCTGGCTGATCGTCATCGACAACGACGACTGGATGTTGTCGATGTCGTTGGTGACGCGGCTCAGCAGTTCACCACGCTGGCGGCCGTCGAAGTAGGACAACGGCAACCGGTGAATCTTGTCCTCGACATCCGAACGCAGCCCCACCATGGTGCGCTGGACGGTGACGTTGAGCAGCCGGGCCTGCGCCCAAATCAGCAGCGCGGAAACGAGATAAAGGCCCAGTGCCAGCGTCAGGGTTCGGGCGACCGCCCCGAAGTCCACGCCGTGGCCCGGCACCACGTTCATTCCGGACAGCAAGTCGGCGAAGGTGTTGGCGCCCCGGCTGCGCGCGGCGGCGATGGCCTGCGCCTTGGTGATTCCGGCGGGGAGCTGGCGTCCGATGACGCCGTCGAACAGCAAATCGGTGGCATGGCCCAAGATTCGCGGCACGACCACCCCTATCGCAGTGCCGGTGATGCCCAAGGTGATCACCGCGACACACAGCCGTCGTTGCGGCGCAAGCTGTTTCATCAGGCGGGCAGCCGAGGCCCAGAAGTCGTTCGATCGGGTGACCGGAACGGGCCGGCTGGCTGCCTTGGCGGTCGCGCGGGTCACGGCGTGCCCCCGATGTGACCCGATCGCACGGTGCCGACGGCCTGCGAGTCGGCGAATTCGGCGTAGGTGGCGCAATTGGACAGCAATGCTTCGTGCGTGCCCGCGCCCACCAGGTTCCCGTTGTCGATCACGATCACCTGGTCGGCTGTGGACGCGATCGAGATGCGTTGTGTGACAACGATGACGGTGGCGTCGCCGGAAGCTTCCCGTAGCGAGGCGCGGACCCGGGCGTCGGTGCGCGCGTCGAGCGCGGCGAACGAGTCATCGAATACATAGATGGCCGGGCGGCGGATGACCGCCCGGGCGATGGCGAGTCGTTGCCGCTGTCCCCCGGAGAAGTTGATGCCGCCCTGGGCGACACGCATGTGCAGCCCGTCATCGTGGGCTCGCACGAAATCGTCTGCGGCGGCCACCCGCAACGCTTCCCACATCTGTTCCTCGGTGACTCGCTTGGTGTGGGGCGGCGCCGTATCGCAGGTTGTCCGCGACCGTCCCGGAGAACAAATAGCCGCGCTGGGGAACCAGCCCGATCGCCGACCACAGCCGCTCCGTCTGGTAATCGCGGACGTCGATGCCGTCGACCGAGACGGCGCCGCCGGTCACGTCGTAGAGCCGGCAGATCAGCGAGACCAGCGTCGACTTACCCGAACCGGTGCTGCCGACGATGGCGGTCGTGGTTCCGGGCAGCGCGGTCAGCGAAATACCTTGCAGCACTGGGCGATCGGCGCCGGGATAGGTGAAGGTCGCGCCGTCCAAGCGCACCGTCCCGGCGATCGCATGACGCGGGAATCGCGGATTCGGGGGATCGGTGACCGCGGGGCGGGTGGCGAGCACCTCGGTGATCCGCTCGGCGCACACCGAGGCCCGCGGCAACACCACCAGCGTCATCGTCGCCATCAGCACCGCCATCAGGATCTGGGTGAAGTAGGCCAGGAAGGCGGTCAGCGATCCGACCTGCATCTGGCCGCGGTCGATGCGCAACCCGCCGAACCAGATCAGCGCGACGCTGGACAGGTTGATGGTCAGGGTGGTCACCGGCAGCATCAACGCTTGCCAGTTGCCCGCCGTCAGTGCGGTGCCGGACAGTGCGTTGTTGGCGCGAGCGAACCGGTCACGCTCGAAACCTTCCCGGGCGAACGCCCTGACCACCCGGACGCCGGACAGCTGGTCACGCATCACCCGATTGATGCCGTCGATCAGGCCCTGCATCCGGCGGAACAGGGGCAACATGTGCGACATCACCCAGTAGTTGGCCAGCCCCATGATCGGCACGCTGACCAACAGCAGCCACGTCAGTGCGGCCTCCTGACGGATGGCCATGAAGATTCCGCCGAGGCACATGATCGGGGCGGTCACCAACACGGTGCCACTGATCTGGACCAGGTACTGGATCTGCCGGACGTCGTTGGTGCTGCGTGTCAGCAGCGTCGGCGCTCCGAATCGGGCGGTCTCGCGTTCGGAAAAGCTGGTGATGTGTTCGAAAATGGCGCCCCGCAGGTCGCGACCGAAACCCATCCCGGTGCGCGAGCCGAAATAGATCGCACCGACCGAGCACAGCACCTGCAATGCGGTGACCCCGAGCATGACCATGCCGAGCCGCACGATCGTGGTGGTGTCGCCTTTGGCGACGCCCTCATCGATGATGGCGGCGTTGACGGTCGGCAGATATAGCGACGCGAGGCTGGTGATCAGCTGCAGCACCATCAAGACCGCCACCAGCCGTCGGTATGGCTGGATGAACTGGCGCAGCAGTGCCAGGAGCATTGGGTAACTGTCGCATACCGTCCGCTCGGCCGTCTCCGCCGACAGCCGGACGGTCAAGGTTCGCGCCGCACTTGTCCACGGCCCGAATCACCTGCTCAGGCGCGTCGGTGGTTGACCCGCTGGGCTGCCGCTACAGTGCATCGTGTGGACCAGCAGCGGGCGGAACGGAAGCAGGGTGGCGGTGCGGCGTAACACGAGGGCGCTGGCTCTCGTGGCGTCAGCATTGGCGATCCTGGTCCTCGCGGCCGCGGGTTGCTCGGATTCCGGGGGCAACAAACCGGGCGCGACGGCGTCGTCGGCGCCGCAAAACGGGCAGGGCAACCACGGTGCGATGTTCCCGCAGTGCGGCGGCATCAGCGACCAGACCGTAGCGGAGCTCACCAAGGTCACCGGGCTGCTCAACACCGCTCGCAACTCAGTCGGGTGCCAGTGGCTCGCCGGCGGCGGCATCCTCGGGCCGCACTTCTCCTTCTCGTGGTATCGCGGTAGCCCCATCGGTCGCGAACGCAAGACCGAGGAGCTTTCCCGTGCCAGCGTCGATGACCTCAACATCAACGGCCATAGCGGTTTCATCGCCGTGGGCAATGAGCCCAACCTGGGTGACTCGCTGTGCGAGGTCGGCATTCAATTCCAGGACGACTTCATCGAGTGGTCAATCAGTTTCAGTCAGAAGCCCTTCCCGCCGCCGTGCGACATAGCGAAGGAACTGGCCCGTCAATCGATTGCGAATTCGAAATGATGGCCTCGTTGCGTGCCGGATCGCGCGGCAGAACGACTGCCCGCATCGCCGCGGCCGTGCTGATCGCCACGCTGTTGGTGTTGACGGGCTGTTCCCGCTCGATCGGGGGCAATGCGGTCAAGGCGGGTGGCAATGTGCCGCGGAACAACAATTCCCAGCAGCAGTATCCGAACCTGCTCAAGGAATGTGAGGTCCTGACCAGTGACATCCTGGCCAAGACGGTGGGCGCCGACCCGCTCGACATCCAGAGCACGTTCGTGGGCGCGATTTGCCGCTGGCAGGCGGCCAATCCGGCCGGTCTGATCGACATCACCCGGTTCTGGTTCGAGCAGGGCAGCCTCAGCAACGAGCGCAAGGTCGCCGAATTCTTGAAGTACAAGATCGAGACGCGCTCGATCGCCGGCATCGATTCGATCGTGATGCGGCCCGACGACCCGAACGGTGCGTGCGGCGTGGCCAGCGATGCCGCCGGAGTAGTCGGATGGTGGGTCAATCCGCAGGCGCCGGGCATCGATGCGTGCGGACAGGCCATCAAGCTGATGGAGCTGACGCTGGCCACCAATTCCTGATCGAACCGGCGGTGATCGCAAGCGCGGCGAAGCCGGGCGCGGCGGGTCGCCGCAATCGGACCTAGCGCGGAACCTCGAAGTCGATCAGCGTCGCCACCCCGAGTTCCAGCTGCTTCCACCCACATGGCACACGTAGCACCGCTATCGCCGACGTCGGGAACTTGACCGAAATACGTTCGGCAGCAGCGATGTTCGTATCCCCTGCACCGCGGAGCCCCAGCGCAAGGGTCGACACCGTCGGCTCGTGCCCGATGACGAGCAGCGTGCCGACGCTGTCGTCCACCGTGTTGATCTCGTTGATGACGGTGCCGGGGGTGGCGGCATAGAGGCGATCGCTGTATCGCACCGGCGCATCGATGCGGGTGTTGGCCAGCGTCTGGCGGGTGCGCGTCGCCGTGGAGCACAGCACGCCGTCGATGGTGGGCGCGCTCGCGCGCAGCCAGTCGCCGGCGAGCCCGGCTTGCCTGACGCCGCGGGGCGCCAATGGCCGATCGTGGTCCGCGACACCGGGCGGGTAATCGGACTTCGCGTGCCGCATCAACAGCAAGGTGCGCTGGTCAGTCACGAGAAATCAGATTAACGAGCGCGGCCGCACGGTCAACTACGCCGCGTGGTCATCATCATCGCCGCTGCTGTCGCGTAGGAGCTTTTCCGGATGGTGAAAGGTATTGGTCCTTGGTCGCCCGCGCTCCAGGTGCGGTGGTGGGATCCATTCGGTGTCACCCTTGGCGTTTTTGCGGGTCTTCCAGCCGCCGGGTCGCAGCAGGCGGTGGTGTGGGCCGCAGGCGAAGGTGAGTTGGTCGGCGTCGGTGGTGTGGCAGGTGGCGTAGTCGGTGACGTGGTGGACTTCGCAGTAGTAGCCGGGCACGGTGCAGCCGGGAGCTGAACAGCCGCGGTCCTTGGAGTACAACACAATCCGCTGCCCAGGTGAGGCCAGGCGGTTGGTGTGATACAGCGCCAGGGCTTTGCTTTGTCGAAGATCGCCAAGTAGTGATGGGCGTGGCGGGCCAGGCGGATCACGTCGCTGATCGGCACGATGGTGCCGCCACCGGTCAGGCCGCGCCCGGCGGCCGCTTCGAGCTCGTCGAGGGTGGTGGTGACGACGATGGAGGCCGGTAACCCGTTGTGCTGGCCCAACTCCCCGGACGCGAGCACGGCGCGCAGTGCTGCCAGCAGCCCGTCGTGGTGGCGTTGGCCGCGGCTGCGGGATCCCCCTCGATGGCCTGCTCGGCTGGGACTGCCGTCCACGCACGGGGTGTCGTCGTCAGGGTTGCACATGCCCGGGGCGGCGAGTTTGGCCAAGACGGCTTCCAGGGTGGCACGGGCTTCGGGGGTCAGCCAGCCGCGCAGCTGCGACATCCCGTCGGGTTGCTGGTTGCCCAAAGTCAGGCCGCGGCGGCGGGCCCGGTCCTCGTCGCGGTAGATGCCATCGGGGTTGACGCAGTCGGCCAGCGTGCTGGCCAGCTTGGCCAGTTGTTCGGGACGAAACCGGCTGCCCTCGGTGGCCAACCGGGCCTCGGGTGTTCGCGGGTGGCGATGTCCACCCAGCGCGGGCAGCTGGTGATAGAACGTGCGGATCACCGCGACCTGGCCCGCGCCCAGTGTGCCGTGCGTTGGGCGGCCGCGGTGGCGGCCAGCAGCGGAGGCAGGGGTTCGCCGGTCAGGCCGTGGCGGGTGCCCAGATCCTGGGCCTGCTTGATCCGCCGGGTGGCCTCGGCGCGGCTGATCAGGGTCGACTCGGTGATCGCATGGGTCAACGGGCTCCCAGTTCTCCGGGCAGGGGCTTGGCGGGCAAGGGAATTGATCAGCGGATGCTCCATAGCCGGGATGCGCCGGCGCAGCCGCTCACAGCGCTCCAAGATCACCAGTTGTTGGCGCGCGCTCAACGCGTCGAACGACAATGCGCAGGCACGGTCCAAGCCCGCATCGAGCGCATCGAACACCGCGTCGATGTCCTGGGCACTACATGGACTCACACCGCCAAACTAACCGCACCCACCGACAAAACCGGCCCACCAACCGCCATAGATTCACACTCGCGCAAAAGATTTGGAATCGGGACCGCTTCCGCGTCATGACGCGTGTGTTGAGGCGGCTTTTCGATTTCGATGCGCCGATCACAAAGCCAACCGATACCGCGAGATTTCTTACGCCAAGACCTGCCGACCGAGGTCCCGCGTCTTGTCGGTGCGCAGACCTAAACTCGCGATGCGCCGGAAAACACGCACTTCGAAAGGGGGTCGCCGCCATGCGATTCCTGCACACCGCCGACTGGCAGCTGGGCATGACTAGGCACTTCCTCGCCGGTGACGCGCAGCCGCGCTATTCAGCGGCTCGACGTGACGCGGTTGCCGGTCTGGCGGCGCTGGCGGCAGAAGTGGGCGCGGAGTTCGTCGTCGTGGCGGGCGATGTCTTCGAACACAATCAGCTTCCCCCGAAAGTGATCGGACAGTCCCTGGAAGCCATGCGCGCCATCGGAATTCCGGTTTACCTGCTTCCGGGCAACCACGATCCCCTCGACGCTTCATCGGTGTACACCAGCGCGCTGTTCACCGCCGAGCGTCCCGACAACGTGGTGGTGCTCGATCAGGCCGGCGTGCATCAGGTACGTCCCGGGCTGGAGATCGTTGCCGCGCCGTGGCGGTCGAAAGTACCGACCACCGACCTCGTCGCCGACGTCCTCGACGACCTGCCCGCTGCCTCGGTCACCCGGATCCTCGTGGCGCACGGCGGGGTCGACGTCCTGGATCCCGATCGGGACAAGCCCTCGCTGATCCGGCTCGCCAAGGTTGACGACGCGCTGGCCCGGGGCGCGGTGCACTATGTGGCGCTGGGGGATAAGCACTCACTCACCCAGGTCGGCGACAGCGGCCGGGTGTGGTACTCCGGCTCCCCGGAGGTCACCAACTTCGACGACGTGGAATCCGACCCCGGCCATGTCCTGGTCGTCGACGTCGACGAGGCCGACCCCCGGCGCGCGGTATCCGTGACGGCGCGGCACGTCGGAAGCTGGCGGTTCGTCACGATGCACCGACAGGTCGACACCAGCCGCGACATCGCCGATCTCGACATGAATCTGGACCTGATGACCGAGAAGGACCGAACCGTGGTGCGCCTGGCACTGACCGGTTCGCTGACGGTCACCGACCGCGCCGCCCTGGATGCCTGTCTGGACAAATACGCGCGGTTGTTCGCGTGGCTGGGCCTGTGGGAGCGCCACACCGACCTGGCGGTGATTCCGGCCGACGGTGAATTCAACGACCTCGGTATCGGAGGTTTCGCCGCCGCGGCGGTCGAGGAGCTCGTGGCGACGGCGCGCGACGAGGAGTCCGCGACGGCAGTCGATGCGCAGGCGGCGCTTGCGCTACTGCTGCGCCTCACCGATCGGGGCGCGGCGTGAAGCTGCACCGGCTGATCCTGACGAACTACCGCGGGATTTCGCACCGGGAAATCGAATTCCCCGACCACGGCGTCGTGGTGGTGTGCGGCGCCAACGAGATCGGCAAGTCGTCGATGATCGAAGCCCTGGACCTGCTGCTGGAGGCAAGGGACCGCTCGACGAAGAAGGAAGTCAAACAGGTCAAACCCACCCACAGTGACGTGGGCTCCGAGGTCTCCGCTGAAATCAGCTGCGGCCCTTATCGTTTTGTCTATCGTAAGCGGTTTCACAAGAAGTGCGAGACCGAGCTGACGGTGATCCGGCCGTGCCGTGAACAACTGACCGGAGACGAGGCCCACGAACGGGTCCGGGCGATGCTGGCCGAGACCGTGGACAGCGAACTGTGGCACGCACAGCGGGTCCTGCAGTCGGCGTCGACCGCTGCGGTGGATCTGTCCGGGTGTGACGCGCTGTCCCGTGCGCTTGATGTCGCCGCCGGTGACAGCGGGGGCCTGTGCGGCACCGAGCCGTTGCTCATCGAACGCATTGATGCCGAATACGGCCGTTACTTCAGCCCGACCGGACGTCCGACGGGCGAGTGGGCCGCCGCGATCGCCCGGCTGGCCGACGCCGAGGCCGCGGTCGCCGAGTGCGCGGCGGCGGTCGCCGAAGTCGACGAGCGGGTGGCCCGCCATGCCGTGTTGACCCAGCAGGTGGCCGACTTCTCCCAGCGGCGTATCGCCGCCGGCCCGCGCGTGGCCGCCGCGCAGGACGCCGCCGACAGGGTCGCGGCGCTCACTGCGCAGCAGCACGAAGCCCAGCTTGTCGCCGACGCCGCGGTCGCCACCGCCGCCGCGGCGGGCGGCGCCCACACCGCGCGCCGGCAACTGCTCACCGAAATCGACACGCGCGCAACCGCTGTCGCCCAAACGCACGCGCAGGCCGAAGAAGCGGCGGCTGCTCAAGCCGCGGCGCGCGCCGCGGCCGACGCGTCCGACGCCGCGCTGCACCAGGCCACCGAAGCACTCGCGGCGCTGCAACGCCGGACCGAATCCGCCCGGCGCATGGTCGACCAGCTCGCCAACCGCGAAGAGGCCACCCGGTTGACTGCCAGGCTCGCGAAGATCGACGCCATCGAGCGCGATCGCGAGCGATTTCGCGCCGAACTCGCGACAATCGCCGTCACCGAGGCGGTGCTGCGACGCATCGAGGACGCCGCAGCCGCCGTCGATCGCACGGGTGACCAGTTGGCGCTCACCTCGGCGGCTGTCGAATTCACCGCTGCCGCAGACATTCAACTGATCGTCGGCGATCAACAGGTCTCCCTGCCAGCCGGACAGAGCTGGTCGATCACCGCCGCCGGACCTACCTCGGTGCAAGTCCCCGGCATACTGACCGCCCGCGTCACCCCGGGCGCGACGACGCTGGACATTCACACCAAACACGCTGCAGCACAACAAGAGCTGCCCGCGGCCCTGGCGGCTGGTGAGGTGGCCGACGTAGCCGCCGCGCGATCCGCCGACCAGCGTCGCCGGGAGCTGCAAAGCGCCCGTGATCAGCTCAGCGCAACTCTGGACGGCCTGTGTGGTGATGAGCAGGTCGACGAGCTGCGCTCGCGGCTCGCGCAGCTGTGCGCCGAACATCCCGCCGAGGCCAATCCTGTTCTGGCGGACATTGGTGCCGCACGCGCCGAACTGGCTGCGGCCCAGGAGGCTCGCGCGGCCGCGTCGAGCGAATGTGAACTCCGCCGACAGGCGGCTACCGCCGCCGCCACCTGGCTTGCCGAATTGACGATGCGCACAACGGTTCTGCACAGCACCCTGGAGACTCAGCGCGCTGAGCTCGATTCGGCCACCGCCCGGCTGACGGTCGAGCGCGCGTCGGCCGGTGATGAGGAGCTCGCGACCGCGGCGGACACCGCGCTTCGCGCAGCGCAGGCCGCGCACCAACGGGTCACCGAACTCGCCGGCGCCCTGGCCGCGGCCACGCCCGATGCGGTTGCGAGCGAACTGGCCGATGCCACAAAGGAAGCCGAATCCCTGCGCGAGCGCTACGAAGAAGCCGCGCGCGCATTGCGTGAGATCACCATCGAGCTGTCGGTATTCGGCAGTGAGGGACGCCAAGGCAAGCTCGATGCCGCGGAAACAGAGCTCGAGCACGCCACCAACGCACACACCCAGATTGGCGGCCGCGCGCGGGCGGCGCAACTGCTGCGCTCGGTCATGACGCGACACCGCGATACCACCCGGCGGCGCTACGTCGAGCCCTATCGCGCGGAACTACAGCGGCTCGGCCGCCCGGTGTTCGGTCCGAGTTTCGAGGTCGACATCGACAGCGACTTGTGCATCCGTAGCCGCACGCTCAACGGCGTGACGGTGCCGTACGAATCGTTGTCCGGCGGCGCCAAGGAGCAGCTCGGCATCCTCGCACGGCTGGCCGGCGCGGCACTGGTCGCTAAGGAGGACGCCGTCCCGGTGGTGGTCGACGACGCGCTCGGTTTCACCGACCCGGACCGGCTCTCCAAGATGGGCGAGTTATTCGACACCGTCGGAACCCACGGGCAGGTGATCGTGCTCACCTGTAGCCCCGACCGCTACGTCGGCGTCAAGGGAGCGCACCGCATCGATCTCAGCGCTTAGCCCAGGGCGGCTGACCGCGACCGACTTCGCTGGTCGGAGCGATTCACCGTCATGCCGGCGCCTTGCCTGCAGAATGGGGTCATGGTGGGCCCACGCGGATGACGATGAATGCGAAGCGCAGCCGGGTGCAGCAGAAGCTGGCGGAGTTGCCCGGCGTGCGACCCGTTCGACGGCCGATCTCACCGCACAGCGCCGAAGAATTCGATCTGTACTACGTGCGCGCGGGCCGCAAGTCATCCCATCCGCTGGTCATCATCCCCGGCGGTCCGGGCGTGGCGTCCGTGCAGATGTACAAGGGACTGCGGCGGCGCGCGGCGGCGGCGGGCCTCGACGTCATCATGATCGAACACCGTGGTGTGGGGATGTCGCGTCACGACGATTCGGGCGCCGATCTGCCCCCGCAATCCATGACCGTGAACCAGGTGGTCGACGATGTGGCCGCGGTTATCGACGATGCGCAAGCAGAGTCGGCCGTCATCTATGGCGCCTCGTACGGCACGTATATCGCTGCCGGAGTGGGGGTGCGGCATCCGAAGCGGGTGCGGGGCATGGTGCTCGACTCGCCGCTGCTGTCCCGGCACGACATCGTCATCGTGCGACGCGCGATTCGCCGGCTGCTGCTGAAGGGGGACAGCCCCGAAACCGCGTCAATCGCACCCAAAATGCGCAAGCTCGTCGACGCCGGGATCATGGATGCGGCGGCAACGCAAGTCGTGGCGACCATTTACGGATACGGCGGGGCGGACCTTCTCGAACGGCAACTCGACCTGCTGCTCGACGGCCGAAAGTTACTGTGGTGGGCGCTATCCCGGTTCACCACCCTGAGCAACCTGCCGTATCGGTACGAGGAAGACCTGGTGAGCCGCATTGCCTTCCGCGAACTGGACTACGCGGCCGAACCCGATGGTCTGCCGCTTGATCCCGCCGTGGCAGAAAGTAAAACACGCACGCAGCGAGTGACTTTCGAAGATGAACCGTATGACCTGCCGGCCGAAATGCCGAAATTTGACTGGCCCACCGCGGTGGTTTCCGGAGGCCGGGATCTCATCACCCCGCCGGCGGTCGCCCAGCGCGTCGCATCGCTGCTGCCCAATGCGGTGCTGTTGAGCCTGCCGAGCATGGCGCACAGTGCATTGGACTTTCGTGAGTCCATCGCACTCGCGACTGCCGATGCGGTTCGGCGTGGCGATCTGAAGGGGCTTGCCGCACAGGCATCGGCGCTTGACGCGCTTCCGCCTCGGCCCGAGGTGCGACTGCTGTGGAAGGCGCTCGCAGCGGCGGCCCGCATCGAGGGGGCGCTGCCGATCCCGAATCGGCTACGGCGGCGGTTCAATTCCGCGTGAACCCGATGGCGGTGTAGTCGAGGTCGGCGAGACCGGCGGCGCCGAAGTTGGCCAGCGTGCTGCGCACCGCAACATCGCCGGGTGACTGCGTGAGCGGAAGGCTGAACCCCTCGGCCCAGATGAGCTTGTCGAGGTCGTTGGCCAAGGCCCGCGCCTTGACCGGATCGAGTTCCTCCAGCGTGCCTTCGATGGCGGCGTCGATCTGTTCGCTGCCGATCTTGCCGAAATTGCTCTCGCCGTCGGACTTGTATATCTGGGTCAGCGCCGAGAGTGGGAAGGCGTCACCGACCCAACCGAATTGGGCCATATCGAAAGCCCCGACGTTGATGTAGTTGGTGAAGAAGCCGCTGCCCGCGCGGGAGACGAGTTCGAGCTTGACGCCGACCTGAGCGAGGCTGTGCTGGGCGATCTGGGCGAACTGCCGGCTGCCCTGAGCGTCGTAGAACAAATCCCGGATGACCAGTTGCCGGCCGTCCTTCTCCCGGAACTGGCCGGTCCGCTTCCAGCCCAACGCGTCAAGCTCCCGGTTGGCCGCGGCCGGGTCGTAGGGAACTACCGAGCTGTTGTCCTGATAGCCCCGCTGCCCGGCGACATAGATGTGATTGCCCAGTGCCACCGGGTCATTGGTGAGTCCGTATTGGACGACCTTTGCGATGGTCTGCCTATCGATTCCCTTGGACACGGCGAGGCGCAGCGCCTTATCGGCCAGGATCGAGCCCGGGGCTCCGTTGAACGTGAAGTGAGACCACGCCGGTGCGGGTGCGCGGCGGATCGAGATTCCCTTCGTGCGCCGGGCGATGGTCAGTTGATCGATGGTGCCCACCCCGGTGGCATCGATGGTGTTGTTCTGCAGCGCCGGTAGTCGCGCGGCATCGTCGAGCACCAGGTAGGTGATGGTGTCCAGGCGAGGCCGCGCGCCCCACCATTTCGGGTTGCGGCTCAACACGATTCGCTGGGTGGTCCGATCCAACGACGAGACGACGAATGGGCCTGCCGACGGGCCGGGTCGCTCCAGCTGGCCCTTGTTGAAGGCCTCCGGCGTGGCCGTCATGCTCTTGGGCAGCAGCATCCCGTTGCCCGCGAACATGCCGCGCCATTCGGCGTAGGGCTTGGCGAAGGTCATGATGGCCTGCCGGTCGTCGACACCGCGGGTCACCGAGGCGATGCGGTCGGCGCCACTGGGTCCGGCGATCTCGAAGGTCTTGTCGGTGCCGCTCAAAGCGTGGACCTGGCTGGCGATGTCCTCCCAGGTGATGGGCGTTCCGTCGGACCACACCGCCTTGGGGTTGATGGTGTACGTAACCACCTGCGGCGCAGTGCCGGTGAGCTCGACGCTGGTGAAGTAGTCCGTGTCGACCGTCGTTGAGCCGTCCGGCCCGATGATGAAGGCCCGCGGCAGGGTGGCCTTCATCATCGCGGAGACGTCTGCCGAGTTGCCGTCGATGTGCAAGATGTTGAAGTTCGGCGGAAAGTCGGTGAGCGCGAGTCGCAGGCTACCGCCGTCTTGCAGAGTGGCCGGATCGTGGGGGTTGATGTCGCTCGTCGACCCGATCTTTGCGTTGTTGCCGGTTTCGGGAATGAGGTCGACCGCCGACGAGCAGCCCGACAGCGCCAGCGTCACCGCGAGAAACACCGCCGTGAATCGGCTTCCCGCACGCGCCCTGTGCCCGCGGCTAGCCACGTCTGCCCGGATCCGGTTGCGGCACCGCGTTCAGCAGCCGGCGAGTGTATTCGTGTTGCGGATCGGCGAAGACCTGCCGGCTGTCGCCCTGCTCCACGATGGTGCCGGCATGCATCACGACGACGTGGTGCGCCAGGTGTTTGACCACCGAAAGATCATGGGAGACAAACAGATAGGACAGACCAAACGTCTCTTGCAGGTCGAGCAGCAGGTTGATGATCCCGGCCTGGATGGACACGTCGAGCGCCGAAACCGGTTCGTCGAGCGCCAGGATCTTCGGTTGCAAGGCCAGCGCGCGTGCGATGCCGATGCGCTGCTTTTGTCCGCCGGAGAACTCGGCGGGATAACGGACTGCGTCGGCGCGGCGTAGGCCGACGATGTCCAGCAGCTCGGCGACGCGCGCGTTGATGCGGCTTTTGTCGAACCCGTTGGCCCGCAGGGGTTCCGCGAGGAGCTCGAACACCGGTAGGCGCGGATCCAGCGATGCGACCGGGTCCTGGAACACGACCTGGATGTCGCGTCGTAGCGATCGCCTGCTCGTCGCGCTCAGCGCGGTGACGTCGGTGCCCAGCACCTCGATCGAACCCGATTGAGGCCTGGTGAGTTCCAAGATCTCGTGCAACGTGGTCGACTTGCCCGAACCTGACTCGCCGACGATGCCGAGGGTGCGGCCCTGCCACAGCTCGAAACTGACGCGGTCGACGGCGCGGATCTCACCGGCGCTGCGCCGCAATACGCCCTTCGTCAGCCGGTAGGTCTTGGTCAGCTCACGCACCCGGACCACCACCGACGTGTCACCCGATTCCGCTTGGCGCGCTTCGGTGCTCACTCCGTAGATGTCCGCCGCGCTTCGCCCGTCGACCTCGTCGGTACGGATGCACGCCGCCCGGTGATCGGCACCGACCGGAAGCAATTCCGGCTCCTCGAGCCGGCATTCGTCGATGGCCAGCGGGCAGCGTGGAGCGAACGGGCAGCCGGGATCCAGTCCTGCCAGCGATGGCGGCGCACCGGGAATCGGCACCAACCGGGTGCCCTGTGCGGCGTCGAGCCGCGGCACCGAGCCCAGCAGGCCGACGGTGTAGGGCATGCGCCGATCCTGGTAAAGCGTGCTCACGTCGGCGGATTCGACCACGCGCCCGGCGTACATCACCAGCGCGCGGTCGGCGAACTCCGCGACGACGCCGAGGTCGTGAGTGATGATGAGCACCCCGGCGCCGGTGACGTCGCGTGCCGTCTTGAGCACCTCGAGGATCTGTGCCTGCACCGTGACATCGAGTGCGGTGGTGGGCTCGTCGCAGATCAGTAGGTCCGGGTCGTTGGCGATCGCGATCGCGATGACCACCCGTTGCCGCTCGCCGCCGGACAGTTCGTGCGGAAACGCGCGGGCGCGCCGCTCCGGCTGTGCGATTCCCACCAGCTCGAGCAATTCGACCGCGCGCCGGCGAGCGGCCTTCTTGCCCAGCCGCGGCTGGTGGATTTCGATCGCCTCGGCGATCTGATCGCCGACGGTATAGACGGGCGTCAGCGCGGACATCGGATCCTGAAACACCATTCCGACCGTTTTGCCGCGGAATCGCGACATGGCCTCATCGCCAAGGCCCAGCAATTCGGTGCCGTGCAACCGGACCGAGCCGCGCACCTGCGCGTGCTCGGGCAACAAGCCGATGGCGGCCATCGCCGAAACGGACTTCCCCGAGCCTGATTCGCCGACCATGGCGACGACTTCTCCCGGTTCGATGCGGTAGCTGATGCCACGAACCGCGGTCACCGGCGCTGCGCCGGTCGGGAAGGTGACCGCCAAGTCGGTCACCTCCAGCAGCGCGCTCATCGGGCCCCGCCCCGCAATCCCGCACTGCCCGGGTCAAGCGCATCCCGCAAGCCGTCACCGGTGAGGTTGGCGCACACCAGGATCAGCACCAGCACTCCCGCGGGAAACAGAAACACCCACGGAAATGTGGTCGCGGATTGCGTGCCGTTGGCGATCAACGTTCCCAGCGACACATCCGGTGGCTGAATACCGAAACCGAGGAAGCTCAGGCCGGTTTCGGCCAAGATCGCCGAGGCGACGTTGAGCGCGGCGTCGATGATCAGGATGGACGCCACATTGGGCACCACGTGGCCGACGATGATGCGACGGCTCGAGACCCCCATATACCTTGCGGCCAGGATGAATTCGCGCTCACGCAGACTCATGGTCATCCCGCGCACCATGCGCGAGCTGACCATCCAGCCAAAACCGGCCAGCAGCAGGACCAGCATCAAGACATTGGCCGAGTTCTTGATTCGCGGCGTCACGATGGCGATGAGGATGAAGCTGGGCACCACCAATAGCAGGTCGACCACCCACATCAGCACACGGTCGCGCCAGCCACCGAAATAGCCGGATATCGATCCGACGGTCGCGGCGATGCCGGTCGAGATCACCGCCACACAGACGCCGATCAGCATCGACTTCTGCATCCCGCGAAGGATTTGCGCCAACAGATCCTGACCCACCGCGTTGGTGCCCAGCCAGTGGTGTGCGTTCGGCGGCTGCAACAGCGCCGCGAAATCGAGGTCTTCGTAGGAATAGGGCAGTAACGCGGGCAGCGTGTAGCAGCCGACGAACAACAGCACCAGCAACGTCAGTGACGCCACCGCGAATCGATTGCGGACAAACCGCCGCAGCACCAGGGTGCGGCGTGAGGTGAAGTCCGCCACCTCATGACCCGAAACCCCCTGGGCGACATCGATGTTCGCTTGTGAAGTCATGTCACCCGCACCCGCGGATCAAGGGCGGCGTAAAACAGGTCGGAGAGCAGACCGGCCAGCAACACCACCGCACCGGAGAACAAGGTGATCGCCGCGATGATGTTGGTGTCCTGAGTCGCGATGCCCTGCACCAGCCATTCACCCATGCCGTGCCAGCCGAAGATCTTCTCTACGAACACCGCTCCGGTGACCAGACCGGCCACCCCGTAGGCGAACAGCGTGGCCAGCGGGATCAGTGCGGTGCGCAGCCCGTGCTTGACCAGCGCCCGCCGGCGGGTGAGCCCTTTGGCGCGCGCGGTTCGAATGAAGTCCTGGCCCAAGACGTCGAGCATCGCGTTGCGCTGATAACGGCTGTAGCCGGCCGCGGCGGCCAGCGCCAGGGTCAGCGTCGGCAAGACCAGGTGCCGTAGCCGGTCGAGTAGCTGCGCGCCGGTGCCACCGGTCACCCCTGGTGAGGTCTCCCCGGTGTAGTCGAAAACATGGATTCCCACGGCCCAGTTCACCCGCAGCGCGCCGAGGATCAGGAGGCTGGCGATCACGAATGTCGGCGTGCTCAGGACCAGCAGAGCCGCCATGGTGACGACGCGATCGCTGAGTCGATACTGGCGAATGGCGCCCCATGCCCCGGCGGCGATGCCCAGTGCGGTGCCCAGCAGCGACCCAATGATGAGTAGGCGCAGAGTTACTCCGACGCGACGCCAGAGCGTCGTTCCGACGGGCTGCCCGGTGACGGTCTTGCCGAAGTCGCCGCGGACGGCGTGTGACGCCCAGTGCGCGTAGCGGATGGGTATCGCCTCGTCCAGGCCGAGCGTGTGGGCTTTGGCGTCGATCACGGCTTGCGGCGGCCGCGGGCTGCGCTGCAGCAGGCTGTCCAGTGGTCGGAAGGCCACCGACGTCAGGCAAAACGTCAAAAACGATGCCAGGGCCAGCAGCACAACGTAGTTGAGCAATCGGCGCGCCAGAAACCGAGTCATGCCCGTCGGAGCCGCCCGTGCCGCATTGGGACAGGTTATCGAGCCGAGCGGAGCCTTGTGATCCGGCTGATTTTCATGCGTGAATTACGGGTGGCTCATTGTTACTTTCAGGCCGCGATATCCCGAGGAGGCTCGCGTGACGGTTACCGATGATTACCTGGCCAACAACGCCGACTATGCGAGCAGCTTCGAAGGGCCACTGCCGATGCCGCCCGGCAAACACGTCGCGGTCGTCGCGTGCATGGACGCTCGGCTCGACGTCTATCGCATCCTCGGGCTCCACGAGGGCGAGGCGCATGTCATCCGCAACGCCGGCGGAGTCGTCACCGACGACGTCATCCGCTCGCTGGCCATCAGCCAACGGTTGCTCGGAACGCGGGAGATCATCCTGATTCACCACACCGATTGCGGGATGCTCACCTTCACCGACGACGACTTCAAGCGCAGCATTCAGGAGGAGACGGGTATCAAGCCGGGCTGGGCGGCCGAGGCTTTCGGTGACCTCGCCGAGGACATCCGGCAGTCGTTGCGCCGCCTGGAGGCCAGCCCGTTCGTCACCAAGCACGTCTCCGCGCGCGGATTCGTGTTCGACGTGGCCACCGGCAAGCTCGACGAGGTCACGCTCTAGCTCGGCGAGAGCTGTGGGGCGTTTTCAGCCGACTTTGTAGGTCGCCAGGGCCTTGGCGACCAGCGTGCCCTGTGGGTCGACGATCTCGGCCTCGCAGTTGACCAGCGATCGGCCGCGGCGCAGCACCCGGCCGACGCCGATCACGTCGGTGGCTCGGGCCGGGGCCATGAAATCCAGCGCCATCGACACGGTCACGCCGCGGAGTTCGGGCGGCGCCTGCGCGCCGCACCACGCCGCCGCCATCACGGTGAGATCGGCGAGCGTGGCGATGGCGCCGCCGTGCACCATGTCGCCGATGGTGACATTGGACGGGTCCCAGGGCAGCCGCAGCCGCACTTCGTCCTCGTCGAGGCGGTCGGCGACGATGCCCAGCTTGACGACGAACGGGGATTGCGGAAGGAACTGCGCGATGACGTCGCGACCGCTCGGCCCGGGTGCGCCGGCGGGTTCAGATGTGGCGGTCATCCATCCATGCTTTCGCATCGCTCGCAGCCGCAACAACATCGCCGCGCCTCTTGACGCGATGTCTCCGCTGGCCCGTCCGAGCGCCATCTGGCCCGGGGCCGTCGGCCCGGCGGTTGACAGCATCAGAGCCAGCTGGTCTCATATCTTGTAAAGATGCCAAATATGGTAATCTCTGCCAGGTTTTAGGAAAGCTTATGACGGGTGATCTGAAGGTGGCCCCCGCCGCCGGACAGTACGAGTTGAGTCATCTGCGCTCGCTGGAGGCAGAGGCGATCCACATCATTCGCGAGGTGGCCGCGGAGTTCGATCGCCCGGTGCTCCTGTTTTCGGGCGGCAAGGATTCCATCGTCATGCTGCATCTCGCGCTGCGCGCGTTCCGCCCCGGACGGTTGCCCTTCCCGGTGATGCACGTCGACACCGGCCACAACTTCGACGAGGTGATCGCGACCCGCGACGAGTTGGTGGCTGAGCACGGCGTGCGCCTGGTGATCGCCTCGGTCCAGGAGGACATCGACGCCGGGCGGGTCGTCGAGCCGCGCCAGGGCCGCAACTCGATCCAGACCGTGACACTGCTGCGCGCCATCCGGGAGAACAAGTTCGATGCCGCGTTCGGGGGAGCACGCCGCGACGAGGAGAAGGCCCGCGCCAAGGAACGCGTCTTCAGCTTCCGCGACGAGTTCGGCCAATGGGATCCCAAGGCGCAGCGGCCCGAGCTGTGGAACCTCTACAACGGCCGCCACCACAAGGGCGAGCACATCCGCGTGTTCCCAATATCCAACTGGACCGAATTCGACATCTGGTCCTACATCGGCGCCGAGAACATCGCACTGCCGTCGATCTATTACGCACACCGGCGCAAGGTGTTTCGCCGCGACGGCATGCTGCTGGCGGTCGACCGCAACATGCAGCCGGGCGCTGACGAGCCGGTGTTCGAAACGACGGTGCGCTTCCGCACGGTCGGCGACGTCACGTGCACCGGCTGCGTGGAATCGGAGGCCGCCACCGTCGACGAGGTCATCGCCGAGACCGCGGTGTCCCGGCTGACCGAACGCGGGGCCACCAGGGCTGACGACCGGATCTCGGAGGCCGGCATGGAAGACCGCAAACGGCAGGGATATTTCTGATGGCAACGCTATTGCGCCTGGCGACCGCGGGTTCCGTCGACGACGGCAAGTCCACCCTGATCGGACGCTTGCTCTATGACTCCAAGGCCGTCATGGAAGACCAGTGGGCCGCAGTGGAGCAGACCTCCAAGGACCGCGGGCACGACTACACCGACCTCGCGCTGGTGACCGACGGCCTGCGGGCCGAGCGCGAACAGGGCATCACGATCGACGTCGCCTACCGCTACTTCGCCACTCCCAAGCGGAAATTCATCATCGCCGACACTCCCGGCCACATCCAGTACACCCGCAACATGGTGACCGGCGCATCGACCGCCCAACTGGTGATCGTGCTGGTCGACGCGCGGCACGGCCTGCTCGAGCAATCCCGCCGGCATGCGTTCCTGGCGTCCCTGCTGGGCATCCAGCACATCGTGCTCGCGGTCAACAAGATGGACCTGATCGGTTGGGACAGAGCGAAATTCGAGGCGATCCGCGACGAATTCCACGCCTTCGCCGCCCGGCTGGACGTGCATGACGTGGCCACCATCCCGCTTTCCGCGCTGCACGGCGACAACGTGGTCACCAAGTCGGACCAGACGCCCTGGTACGAGGGCCCGGCGTTGTTGTCGCACCTCGAAGAGGTGTACATCGCCGGTGACCGCAACATGGTGGACGTGCGGTTCCCGGTCCAGTACGTCATCCGCCCGCACACCCGCGAGCACCAGGACCACCGCAGTTACGCCGGTACCGTCGCCAGTGGGGTCATGCGTCCCGGCGACGAAGTGGTGGTGCTGCCGGTCGGTAAGACCAGCCGGATCACCGCGATCGACGGGCCGAACGGTCCGGTGCCGGAAGCGTTTCCACCGATGGCCGTGTCGATCAGCCTCGCCGACGAGATCGACATCTCCCGCGGCGATCTGATCGCCCGCACGCACAACCAACCGCGGATCGCGCAGGAGTTCGACGCGACGGTGTGCTGGATGGCCGACGATGCGGGTCTGGAGCCCGGCCGCGACTACGTCATCAAGCACACCACCCGGACCACGCACGCCAAGGTGACCGCGCTCGACTACCGGCTGGACGTGAACACGCTGCATCGCGACAAGACGGCAACGGCGTTGCAACTCAACGAACTCGGCCGCATTTCGCTGCGCACCCAGGTGCCGCTGCTCCTCGACGAGTACACCCGCAACTCCAGCACGGGCTCGTTCATCCTCATCGACCCGCACACCAACGGCACCGTGGCGGCCGGCATGGTGTTGCGCGACGCTTCGGCGCAGGCCGCGAGCCCGAACACCGTGCGGCACAAGTCGTCCGATATCGCCGAGGCCCGGCCTCGAGGGAAGACCGTGTGGTTCACCGGTTTCTCCGGGTCCGGAAAGTCGTCGGTGGCCATGCTGGTCGAACAACTGCTGCTCGAAAAAGGCACTGCCGCTTACGTTCTCGACGGTGACAACCTGAGGCACGGTTTGAACGCCGACTTGGGCTTTTCCATGGCCGACCGAGCCGAGAACCTGCGCCGGCTGGCGCACGTGGCGGCACTACTCGCCGACTGCGGCAACGTCGTGCTGGTGCCGGCGATCAGTCCGCTGACCGAGCAACGCGAACTGGCGCGCCGAGTGCACGCCGACGCCGGCTTCGACTTCATCGAGGTGTTCTGTGATACCCCGATCGAGGAATGCGAAAAGCGTGATCCCAAGGGCCTGTACGCCAAAGCCCGAGCGGGTGAGATCAGCCAGTTCACCGGCATCGACAGCCCGTATCAGGCGCCGGTGAACCCCGACCTGCGGCTGACCCCGGACGCCACCGTCGAGGAGCAGGCGCAGCGGGTCATCGCCCTGCTCGAATCACGCCCGTAGCGCACCAGATCAGCCAGGCTGCACCGAAATCGTGCCGCCGGGTGGCACAATCCTGTGAGTGCGCATGTCGGCGAAGGCGGAGTATGCCGTGCGGGCGATGATCCAGCTCGCCACGGTGCCCGACGGAACGCTGGTGAAGACCGACGACTTGGCCCAGGCCCAGGGCATTCCGCCGCAATTTCTCGTCGACATCTTGACCAACCTGCGCACCGACCGGCTGGTGCGAAGCCATCGGGGCCGCGAAGGTGGCTACGAATTGGCCCGCTCCGGCAAAGACATCAGCATTGCCGACGTGCTGCGCTGCATCGACGGGCCGCTGGCCAGCGTCCGCGACATCGGGCTGGGCGACCTGCCGTACTCGGGGCCGACGGCGGCGCTCACCGACGTCTGGCGCGCGCTGCGGGCCAGCATGCGGTCGGTGCTGGAAGAAACGACCCTGGCCGATGTCGCCACCGGTGGCCTGCCCGAGCATGTCGCGCAACTGGCCGATGACTATCGCAAACAGGAAAGCCAGCGGCACGGCACAGCGCGCACCGGCGACTGAGCGGACAGTCGCTTCGCTCAGCCGCCAGAGCCGTAGGGGCGCGTGAGGATCTCCATGGCATGCCCCGACGGATCGAGGAAGTACACGCCGCGCCCGCCGTCCCGCTGGTTGATCTCACCGGGCCGTTTGGCGCCCGGGTCCGCCCAGTGCTTGCAGACCGCGCGACTGGATCTTGCCGTAGATGGTGTCGAACTCCTGCTCTGACACCAAGAACGCGTAGTGCTGCCGCGGGATGTCCGCGCCCTCGGGGGCATCCGCGTAGTCGAGACTTGCGCCGTGCTCGAGTTCGACAACCATGAAGTGGCCGAAGGGCTTTGGGCTGGGCAGTCCGAACAGCTCGGCGAGGAACTCGGCGGATTCGCGTTTGTCGCGTGACGCGACGATGGTGTGGTTGAAACTGATGGTCATAGTTCTTTCCAGTCAACCACTCCGATCCGCCCGGCGCGACAACGCCGCGCTATTTGGGCGCGGTCAGCTCCAGGGCGATGTTGTCGGGATCGCGGAATTCCAGGATGTAGGACGGTCCGATGTCTTTGACCGGCTCGTGAACGACTCCGAGTTCGTCGAGATGTGCTTCTGCCGAATCTAATTCGTCTTTGCTGGCGAGCCGGAAGGCGATGTGGTCGAGTCCGACGCGATCCTCGTCGAAGCGGTCCGCGGCAACCGGACGCAGTCCGAGTAGCGTCCCGCCGAGGTCGTAGATGACGCCGCCGAACAGGAAGCTCAACTGGTTGCGGGTGGGTTCGTCGGCGTTGTCGGGGACCTCGATCAACACCGGCCAACCGAACACGCTCTCGTAGAACTGCCGCGAACGCTCGATATCGGTCACGGTCAGTCGGACATGTGCGATGGAACTACTGGTGAACGCCACCCGGTCCATGGTTCCACTGAAGCGCTGCATGTTAAACATGCCAGAATCGCCGTCGTGCAGATTGCGATGACCATGCCGGTAATGGAGCCGGACCTGGATGCGACGGTGCTCGAGACGTGGGCGCGCGCGATCGACGAGGGACCATTCTCGTCACTGTGCTGGGGCGAGCGGATCGCCTTCGACAACCCGGACAACCTGACGCTGCTGGGTGCGCTGGCCGCGTGGACCAAGCGAGTGCGGCTGCTGACGACGGTCATCGTGCCGCAGCTGCACGATCCGGTCATGCTCGCCAAGGGCCTGGCGACCGGTGATCTGCTGAGCGGCGGCCGGCTGACCGTGGGCATCGGGGTGGGCGGCCGGCACGAGGACTACCACGCCGTGAGCGCCGACCCGGCGACGCAGACGATGCGCGGCATGGCCGACCGCGTGGCGGTGATGAAGCGGGTCTGGGCGGGGGAGAAGACAACCGATTCGGTGCTGCCCGTCGGTCCGGCGCCGGTTCAGCCCGGCGGTCCGCCGCTGTTCGTCGGCAGCATCGGGCCGAAGACCATCCGCAGCGCGGCCGCGTGGGCCGACGGGCTGGCCGGGACCACCCTGGACCTCGACGTCGCCAAGCAGAACGAGCTGTTCGACGTGACCCGAGCGGCCTGGGCGCAGGCCGGCAAGCCCGAACCCCACCTGATCACCTCGTTCTGGTTCGCGTTCGGGTCGCCCGAGGGATCTCGCGACCAGATACACCGTCATCTGCGCCGCTACATGAATTGGATACCGGCCGAATACGTCGACGCGATGGCACCGATGACGGGCTGGGCCGGCAGCGAAGACGAGCTGCTGGACGTGCTGCGGAAATTTCAGGAGATCGGCACCGACGAGGTGCAGCTCATCCCGACCAGCTCGGATGTCGATCAGCTTCGTCGCGCCGCGGACGTGGCGGCCCGGCTGTAGCCCGGCACTGCCGGCCTATGCCCGACGATGCTCAGGTCGCCGCTTTATCCGCCGGGCGCTCGTCCTTGACGGAAGGCTCCTGGGGCGGCTGCCCCTTACGCAGCGTCTCCAGCAACTCGCGGTACGGCCCCACCAGATAGACGGTGTCGCCGCCGCGAAGCCAGGCATCCCGGCGGGGGTGCAGCTCGACGGGCGTATCCCGGCGGGTGATCGCGATGACACGGGTCTGGGTGGACATCTCGAACATGCGCAACCCGTCGAGTTCGCTGCCGGCCGCCACGTGCATGGCGCCGACCATGAATGAACGCTGTCCCACCGAGAACGTCCCCAGCACCTGCAGACCCATCGCGGCACCGATGAACCAGGGAGCGGCCAGGTCGACGGTCGAGCGGACATTCTCGAATCCGAACCGCTTGGCCACCGCATCGCCCAGGGTGCGGTCGTAGATCCGAAGCACAATCGGCACATCGGGCCGGTTGACCTCGGGCATCACCCGAGGGCCCAGCATCTCGCGCAGCACGATGCCGGTCTCGATGTTGACCATGTCGTCTTGAGTCAGCACCGCGACGGCACGGGCGCGGTCGACGCGGGCCGCCTCGAGCGTCTGGCGCAGTGTCGCGTCCCCGAAGATCACCGGCACGTCGAGTTCGTCTGCGGTGGAGAGGAATCGGTTGTTCTCGTCGCGCTCGATCACCGCGACGTCGTATCCGGCGGCGGTCAGATCGCCGATGACGCGGCTGCCGAAGGAGCCCAGCCCGACGACGATGATGTGGTTGCGCAGATGGCGTGCGCGACGCACCCCGGCCGATTGCAGGAAGCGGCGGGACAGCAACAGGTCGGCCACAAACGCGACGAGCAACGCGGTGATGGTCACGCCGGCGAACATCAATCCCACGGAGAAGATTCGCAACCACGCGGATTGGTGCAGGAAGGTGAACTCGCCGTACCCGACGGTCGTGATGGTCTCCGAGGTGAAATACATCGCATCCAGCCAGGACAGTCGCGGCTTCGTGTAGGAGAAGTGCACGACGACCGTCGAGACGAGCAACAGGGTGAGCGCGAGCGCCATCGCGGGAAAGAGCATGGGTTTGACGTCGTCCGCGCATCGCGCGCGCGGCGTCAGATACGTCGCCGCATCCACGATTGACGAGAGCGGGTCGCGGCCGGCCGGGGCGTCTTTATGCCGCGCGCGGCCAGCTCTTCGGCGCTGCCGATCATGGCGGTCCAGTCACCCTTACGCACCTCGTGATCTCGTCCGGGGCATGGCACCACCTCGTCGGGCGTCGCGGAGTTCTCGCCGTGAATCACGGCTACCGGTGCCAGATCGCCGTAGATCTCCCGAAGGGTCGCGTCGCGTGGCGCCTCGGCCCCCGACACCAGAAATTTGATGCCGGCCGCCTCGACCGGGTGCGTGCTGCTCGCCAGGCAGGCCTCGACGACCGAGGGCGCCGCGAGGTCGGCGACGTCCAGGATGGCACCGGGACCGTTGTCTGCGGCCACCGCCGCACGCAGCACGTCGTTGCCCAAGCGGGCGACCACGCGCACCCGAGGGTTCGTTTTCCTTGCCAGCAGGGCGATTTCGAGATTCTTCGCGTCGTCATCTCCGGCGCAGACGATGGCATGTGCGCGGGCGAGGTCGGCGCCGGCGAGTTCCTCGCTGTGCAGCTTGACGATGGTGGCACCCGCGCGGCTCAGTTCCTCGGCGATCGTGGTCGCGAGCGCGTCGTCACCGCTGACGATGATGTGGCGGCGCGTGCTCATGTATTCCCACCTCTGGTGACATCGGCGCTCACTTGTTGCTACGACTATCGGGCACCGTGCCGAATGATGCCAGCGCGACATGTCCTCACTTCCGGAAGAGATAATCGACCCCATCGCCACATGACGGGCGGCGCCGAAGCGAATGCGAGGACGCGTGGCTGGTGGGCCACGACCGACTGGCCCGTATTCCGAGTTGAGCCGCGTACCAACGGATTTGACGGATCTACAAGACTTGTACGTCTGCGGGTGACCAGAATGCGCGCATCGAGGTGATCTTGGCGTCCCCGTCGAATGACATCGTCGAAATGGGCGAAATTCGAGTGCGGCTATCACCGGCGTCGAGTGTCAGGTGCCAGAAGAAAGCGGCTTCACTGCCGGAGATCCGCAATTCGGCCAGTTCGGTGTCTTTCTTCGCGTCTTGAAACCCCGCGTAGAAGGCGCGGATGGCGTCCTTTCCACGGCGGATGTCGGACCCGATCGGGTCCTCGATGGTGGCGTCGGCGGCATAGAGGGTGACGATTTCCTCGGCGGTACCCGTGGCGACCAGCGCGAGGTAGCGATTGACGGTCTCCGCAATGGCCTCTGCGGACGGCATAGCTTCGGACGCTACTCCTCGCCGTCGCCGCCGTATGAGTTGCGGTATTCACGGCAATACTGGCGGCGTGACCTTTATCGAACGCCTCGCGAGCCGCGAGATCTACCGGAACCCGTGGATGGTGCTGCGTGAGGACGAGATCCGCCGCCCAGACGGCAGCGAGGGCATCTACAGCGTCGTCGACAAGCCGGCCTATGCGCTCGTGATGCCCTACGACGGGCATCGGTTCCGGTTGGTCGAGCAGTTTCGCTATCCCGCTCGGCGAGCGGCGATGGGAGTTCCCGCAAGGCACCGCCCCCGATCTGGTCGATGCCGAACCGGCCGAGTTGGCCGAGCGCGAGTTACGGGAGGAAACCGGACTGCAGGCAACGTCTTTCGAGGCACTCGGCCAGCTCGACGTCGCGCCGGGAATGAGCAGTCAACGGGGTTGGGTCTTCCTGGCCACTGGGATCGCCGAAGGAGAAGCCAACCCCGAGCACGAGGAGCAGGACATGCGCAGTGCGTGGTTTTCGCGTGATGAGGTGGAGCGGCTGATTCGTGCGGGAGTCATCGTCGACGCGCAGTCGGTTGCCGCTTACGGGTTGTTCCTGTTGCGAGAGCGCTGAATTTGCGCGACAACACCGCGATTGTGTCCGCGCCGAGATCGCGCCGCGTCATCCGGCGCCCACCATTGACGCAATGCGGCCGACGTCTCGGGTAGTTGCGGTGCTCGCTGCCGTCGCCACGTCGATCGTCGGCGCACCCGGCATCCTTGCGCAGGCGGCGTCGCCCTCGTGGAACGGCAAGTACTCGTTGGTGAGGTATGCAGCCAGTAAATCCGGCACCAGCGTCGCCGCGGCGCAAGCCGAGCCCACCTTCAGTGCCGACTACGTCTTCACCACCGAGTGCTCGTCGGGCAAGTGCGTGGCCACCGCCACCAACGGCCCCACACCCAAGAATCCGACGTTGCCTCAGCCTTCGCACTACACCTGGGACGGCGCCAGGTGGGTCGAGCGCTTCGACTTCCAGTGGGATTGCTACATGGGTGAGGGCGTTCCGAAGGTATGGGCGCCGGCCAGGTCGTGGGCGTTCTACGCACCGCAGCCGGACGGATCGTTGCGTGGCACCTGGCACACCGACATCAGCGGCGGCCAATGCGGTGGGTCCGTCGAAATGCCGGTGGCGGCGTTCGCCGCCCGCGCAGGGGCTTGACGATCAGTCCGGCGGCGTTGGGGTCATCGAGGCGATGTAATAGGTTTCGTGCCCGGTCGGGTAGCCGCCGCCGCCAGTGGCGATATGCACATGGTCGTAATGGTCGGCCGTTTCCGAGCCCAGGTCCGCCATCCAGTTTCCGCCACCGACGCCCGGGTAGATCTTCTGCCGCCAGATGACGTGGTTGATGCCCCATCGTTTCGCGTTCGCCAGGGCGTAGCCGGCGATCTGGTTGCCGAGCTCAATGCCTTCGGGGGAGTGGTAGTTCGGGATCATCACGTCGATCGCCAGCCCGTTGGGATGCCACGGCAACGCGTCCTCGCGGTATCCGCCGATGGTCTTGATCTGGGGGAAGAGCACGCTGATGACGCGGGCCGCCCAAATGGTCTTGACCTGCAAGCGCTCCTCAGATCCCACGCTGTGAGGCAAGGCGAGCTGGAATTGCTGACCCGATGACGGGGCGGGCGGTGCCAACGCCGTCAGCGATTCGATCTCGGCGGGACTGGCCGGGCGCGGCCCGTTGGCGGGCGGCGGAGGCGCCGCGGCGCTGGTGGTGGGGGCGGGGATCGCCACGGGGGTCTCGACGCAGCAGCGCGGCGTGGCGCCCTGCGCATGGATCATGGCCGCGGAGACCGCGAGCGAAGCCGCGATCGCCAGCCAGCGACCCCGGCCTTTCGCGAACACCTTCACCCCCACGACCAGCAGCTTAATGTCGTCTGTGACGCCTGGGGCGCGTTTTCGAATGCAAATTCCGCTCTGGCGAAAATGCCCTGAGCGGTTCCGGGGTGAGTGACAATGACGGCGTGCCCGGACGGTCGTTCGACGATGCGAATGCTTTTCATCGGACGATGCGCCGGTTCGCGTCCACGCCAGTGGGCGTCGCGATTCTTCGCCCGACCGCGCATCACCTCGACCGCCTCGTGGCCAAGGCCACCGGGGGTAGGGGCACCTTCGCCCGGATCGCGACCGGTATCGCCGCGGTCATGCTCACCACCAAGGGCGCCAAGTCCGGTGAACCCCGCACCGTCGCCGTGTACGGCATCCCGCACCCGGACGGTCTGGCCCTCATCGCGTCCAACTTCGGCGGCGCCAAACATCCGGCCTGGTACCACAATTTGAAAGCCAACCCGGAAGCGACGGTGACTGTCGGCCGGGATACCTGGCACGCCACCGCGCGCCTTGCCACGCCACGCGAGCGGGACGAGATCTGGGCCAAAGGCCTCGAGCTGTACCCCGGGTGGCGAAAGTACGAAGCGCGGTCCGGAGATCGACATATCGAGGCGTTCATTCTGGCGCGCCGCTAAGCGGGCGGCGACTGTTCGCTGTCGCTTCTTCGTAGAAGTCCTCGGTCAGCTCGCGGCGTTCATGCAGCAGCGCATTGTCCACGCCTATCGACGGCAGTGGCCCGCCGGCTGAGTCTTACGAGAGAGGCAAAGTTCACGTGCGCCAACGCGTTCGGCACCCGAAATAAGTTGGCGGCAGCGCCACGAATTCACGCCGACGTCTCACTGGGGAATTGCAAAAATAGCCCCCAGGCGTTCATCCAGGAGCGCATCCGCCAGGTCTATCGACGGCAGCGGTCCACCGCGCTCCCGAGCCTGACGGCGAAAAGCCACCACCAATTGCAGCTCGGCGTCGATGGTCTCGAGGTCGCGAATGACGTGCCTAGGGGTGGCCCGGCGTGCGCCCACCGAGAGATCGCTTCCCGTTGGATCAGTCCCCACTAAGGGTTTACGGCTGCGGACACTTTTCAGTTCAACGGTCGACGGCCCCACTGTCATGGTGCGCATTCAACAAGCCGCCGCCAGGTCTGGCATGTGCCGCGAGTCAGCCTCAACGGCCAAACGGGTCACCGGCCTAGTCGGCTACTCGATAGCTCTGTTCCATCTAATGCTTGGTCTCTAATCAGGCGGGGGAAGTTCGCGCGGCTCGCGGCCTTCATCCAGCAGCGCATCCGCCACATTAGAGCCATTGGCTTGTGCTTCGGCGTAACCTCCGCGGTGGGGCACAATTCGCCCGGGGCCCCAGAGGGGTGCAAGACCATGGCCGACAAGCTGACGCCACACTTCGCCGATGTACAGGCGCATTACGACCTGTCGGATGACTTTTTCCGGCTGTTTCTAGACCCGACTCAGACCTACAGTTGCGCATACTTCGAACGCGAGGACATGACGCTGGAAGAGGCGCAGATCGCAAAGATCGACCTGGCGCTTGGCAAGCTGGGCCTGCAGCCGGGGATGACGCTGCTCGATGTCGGCTGCGGATGGGGCGCCACCATGCGTCGGGCGGTCGAGAAGTACGACGTGAACGTAATCGGCCTGACGTTGTCGAAAAACCAGACCGCTCATGCACAGAAGTTGCTCAACGAGATCGACAGCCCCCGCAGCAAGCGGGTGCTGCTGAACGGCTGGGAAGAATTCAATGAGCCCGTCGACCGCATCGTGTCGATCGGTGCGTTCGAGCACTTTGGCCCCGACCGGTATGACGACTTCTTCGCGCTGGCCCACCACATCCTGCCCCCCGACGGCGTGATGCTGCTGCACACCATCACCAGCTTGACGGAACAACAAATGATCGATCGCGGATTGCCGATCACAGCCGAGCTCGTCGGGTTCTTCAAGTTCATCTTGACCGAGATCTTCCCGGGCGGCTGGACACCGACGATCGAGATGGTGGAGGAACATTCCGCGAAGGCCGGTTTCACGCTGAGTCGCCGCCAGTCGCTGCAGCCTCATTACGCCAGGACCCTCGACCTATGGGCAGAGGCCCTCGAGGCGCACCAGGACCAGGCGATCGCGATTCAGTCCGAAGACATGTACAGGCGCTACATGAAATACCTAACCGGCTGCGCGGACCTCTTCCGGATCGGCTACATCGACGTCAACCAGTTCACCCTGGCGAAGTAGGGATTGCGCTGGCCGAGCTGTACGCACGATGGCCGGCCGGGGCAAGCACAACAGCCCGGGCGCTGTGGGTGGCGAATTCCCTTGCGGGGACGCTTGATCGGCCGCAGGCCACCGCGTCCGCCGAGTGACGGGCAAGCAAGCGCAAGGGTTTCATGGCGGCATCATCAAGAGAATTTCCCAGGGGTTGTACTCCCCGCAAGTAGCTCGCAAACGCTGATCCAGCAAAGCATCCGTCGCGTCAATTGAGGGCAGCGGCCCGCCCCGCTCCCGAGCCGCACGGCGACGGGTCGCGATCGATTGCAGCTTGGAGTCGATGGTGTCGATGTAGCGCACGAGGGCTTAGCGTGCCCGCACAAACCGAGCGCGGCAATTCACCCCGTCCGGCTGCGGAGTTCCTATCGGCCAGTCGGTCAGGTCACCCAGGTGCCCACGCCGCTGACCTTTTCGATCGTGATGTGAGTCAGGTATCCGGGGGGTGCGCCGGGTGGCGGGAATCCGGTGCCGGGGCCAAAGATAGTCGTGGCGATCTCGTCGAGTAGTTCGGGAGCACCGCCCTCCTCGACGTGCGCCGTGCCCTTGATCGACAGATAAGGTGTTTGTGGCCCGCTGCGGTCGGTAGACACGATGGTCACCGCCACGCGGGGATCACGCCGGATGTTGCGGATCTTCAGATGTTCCTGCAGATGAGCGGTGACCAGCTCGTCACCGCCATCGGCCCTACTCTGCACAGTCACCCACACCACACTGACCTGCGGGCTCCCGTCGCGATTGATCGTGACCAGCGTTGCAGGGACCGAACCGATCAGTTGGCGTGCGACGTCGTTGAGTCTCATGATGTTCGCGGTCTCCTTATTCGTCATTCGTCATGTGCCGCGCTTTTCGGGCGCCTATCCATATGACGAACCAGCTGTAGGTAGACCGACAGCCCGACAACAGATACACCGATTCGGGCCTCACCGACTCGGTCGCCGAAGGTCGTCAGCAATCGCTGGCGTTTATCCAGGTCACGAGAAAAAGGTACGCGCGTGCCACAAAGCTGTTGCGTAACCGATACCTAATCGCCTAACTTAGGCACAGGGGATCCAGGTCACACGTACGGGCCGATGTGGCGCACATCCCAGCACTAGGTAGGGGAGGCGGTCGCAACACTGTGCGGCCGGCTGGGACAACAAAGGAATAGCTCGTTGTCAGAAGAAAAACGGGCCGCGCGGCCCATAAGGCTTGTGCCCGCAGGCAATTTGCTGAGCGCCGTTGCTGCGGACGATCGCACTTGGGCCGCGAAGGCGCTGTGTAGGGGGACAGATCCCGACGCACTATTTGTTCGCGGGGCGAGACAACGTGAGGCTGCCGTTATCTGCCGTCGCTGCCCTGTGATGACAGAGTGCGGCGCGGAGGCGCTGGACAACAAGGTCGAGTTCGGGGTATGGGGCGGCATGACTGAGCGCCAGCGCAGGGCTTTGCTCAAGCAGCATCCCGAGGTCGTGTCGTGGACGGATTTTTCGACGCGTGCGATGCGCGCTCGGTAATTTGTCCCCGCAGCCCACTGCGACACGCACTTCGTGTTAGTGGCATGCCGAGGGAATCACGCGCGCTTAGTTCTGGACCGACGCCCGTTCGGTAAGGTCCATGACTTTCGCGGCGGAAGCGTTCGTCTTGACCGACTCGATGCCTCTTTCGGCGCCTGCCTCAGTGTCATAGCCCTGGCTGGCGTCGATGATTTCGCCGTTGGCGGCTTTAGGTGGAACCGGAATTTGGGCCTACGCCTCTACGGCTTGTGGCGCACGTTCGGAGCCCACGGGTTGCAGCCGTCCACTAGCTCGAAGACGCTCGTCCAGCAGCGCATCCACCGCGACTATCGACGGCAGCGGCCTGCCTTGTTCCCGTGCCGCACGGCGAAGGGTCGCCAGCATTCGCAGCTCGGTATCAATAGTTCCGAGGTCGCGTGTGCGGGCCGAGGCGGCCTTGGACCCACCCAGCGAGACGTCTTTTTGCCTCATTGACCTGGATTACCCCGCCATTGTCGGTTTAAGCATCGGCCAGGCGCGATGCTCGTTGGGCGCCAGCCGGCCCAGCAAAACGATCGGCTACAGATAGCTAAGAGGTAGTCGACTACGCAATGCGTCTTCACGAGTGAGGAGCAGGTCAAGGTCAAGGTGATTGATCGCTGGCGCGTCGTCCAAGACGGCAAGCCCTACGTCAAAGGCGACACCGTCACCGTTTCCGAAAGCGTTGCCCAGGAATGGGAACGCAATCGGCTACGTCGAACGCGTCACCGGCACGAAGTTATGAGGTCGGTTCACCCTCCTGCAAGCCACAGCCAGCAACACTTCGACCACCGCCTCTGGTCGCGAAAGCAAAGGGGAATGGCTTCCGGGAAGTTCTACCAAGTCGGCACCGATGTCGCGGGCCGTGCGCCTGGACCATTCGGGCGTGATTATTTGATCATTGGCGCAGACAACGTAAGTACAAGGGACGGAAGGTGGTTCGGTTAGCGAGCAACTCAAAGTCCATGGGTGAGCGGCCTGGGGTCGCAGATGATCGAGTGCGGCCCCGACAGTGCGATCGTCGCAGTCGGCATAGAACATCTTTCGGACGAAGTCGAAGTTAACCCAGACGGTGCGCCCTTGATCGTCGGGTTCACTCAATCCCTTGGTCCATCCTTTGACGAAATCCGGAGTAATCATGTCTGGCTGGACCTGGAATTGATCGATCAGGCTGAGCCCACTCGCTGGAATCACGGCACACAGATACATCAAATGTCGAACAGGTCGGCGAGCCGCGACCAACGCGGCCGTGGGACCGCCCAACGAGTGCCCCACGACCACCACATCGTTGTCGCAGCCATGCAGGGCACCGCACATCACATCCGCATAGGTGTCGAAGTCTGCCGATCCGTCGTCGATTGGCAGGTCCGGCGCAACCGCGTCGTGGCCAGCTTGCCGGAGAAGCGGAGCAACCTTCCCCCAGCACCACCCGCCGTGCCAAGCACCGTGGACCAACGCAAACGTCGTCATGGAATCAAAGGTAGAAGGATCACTCTTCTCACAGTGGCAAAACGCGGTAGTCGTCGAGGGTGTAGATCCCAGCAAACGACCATCCGGACGGACCACAGGTTCGGCCCATTTATGGTCGACCGAAAATTGAAGTCTCACATGTGTTGCTCGGAGATCTTTTTGGCGAAAATCACCGGCGACATTCAGGCGCCACGCGAACAGCTGCTTAGAAATTCCACCCTCACCGTCCGACCTGCGACGGTCGGCTGCAGGGACATCAAAAGTCATTGCGAGACAGTAACTTCAAGGAGAAGCGATGACACTAGAACATGGACGTATCCGCTATACGCGCGGTTGCCGCTGTGCGGTTTGTAACGCTGTCGCTTCTTCGTAGCCGCCCTCAGTCAGCTCGCGGCGCTTATCCAGCAGCGCACCCGGCACGGAGGGCGGCGGCCCACCCCGCTCCCGAGCCGCACGGCGTCGATGAAACTTACCGCTGCGACGGACTACTGTTTCCTGATGGCACGTCGCCTTCCGCTGGTGGCCGGAGTCGTGTTCGCTGCCGCCTTTGCTGCCGCGCTGCTGATCGTTCCGCCGCTGCCCGGGATTGATAAGTCGGGTGAGGCGATTGTCGCTCATGTGATCGCGCATGGGTCCGCCCTGCGGTTGCAGGCACTTCTCGTCGCCTTGGGCTTGCTTGCGCTGGGGATAGTGCTTGCCCACGCTCGTGCCAAACTCGACGGCGCAGCCGGCTATCTGATGACGATCGGCTCAGCGGTGATCATTACCGAAGTCGCCGTCGAAATGTGGTTCACCTCAGGATTGGCGCTGCACCCCGCGTCTCTCAATCCCGCCACTGCACGCACTCTGGCTGATGTCGCCGTGATGTGGGGCCCGCTCCTGACGGTTGCCGACGTGATGGTTGCTGTGCCGATCGCGGTGGCCTCCACTAGGCAGCAATTCCCGCGGTGGGTCGGAGCGCTTGCTGCGATGTTTGCCATCGAGCAAATCGTGGAGACGGTGACCATCGTTGGTGGCCCAGGCTTCATCGAGCCAGGTGGAACAATGAATCTCTATGTCGGCGGTCCGTTATTTCTCGTGTTCTTTCTGGCGGTTGGGCTCACCTCCGGGGCACGACAGATAGATCGGGCCACCTCCGACGAGAGCATGGGCGGCGCCATCACCTAGTCAGTCCTTGTCTCGTCCGCACGATCGAGCGAGCTTCGCTGTCTGTACAGCACAGGGGTGTTGTAGCGCGTGTCAACGCTGTAGACGTACAGTGGTAGCCTACGGCGCGAGACAGAGGCGATAGCGGGAGTGCTGCTGCAATGACGAAGCTTCCGACGACCGGGCCCACCAGGCCCGGTGCGGGCGCTGACGGTGATCACGCGTCCGGCGGGGCCGCCAGCGAATCCAACGGACAGATCAGCCGCTCGCTGATCCTGCAGACCGCGCTGGGGATCATCGACCGCGATGGCGTGGACGGATTATCCATGCGCCGACTCAGCGAGGCGGTGGGCCGGGATCCGACGGTGCTCTACCGTCACCTACCCAACAAGGCTGCAGTGCTCGATGGCGTCGCCGAGATCGTGCTGGGGCAACTAATCGTGGACACCTCCGACGCGGACTGGGTCGCCCAATTACGCATCGTCGCCCATGATTTCCGCCGGCTGGCCATAACACACCCCAACGTCGTACCGCTGTTGGTCACTCGGCCCCTGGCCACCCCGCTGGGCCAACGACCGCCGGGAATGCTACGTCCACTAGAAGACGTCCTGACGCTGCTCACCTCCGCCGGGTTCAGTGGAGTCGACGCGCTGCACATGTACCGGCTGCTATTCGGCTTTTTGAATGGCCACATCCTCAACGAGCTGCAGGAAGTGGTCGAACGACCCGAGGAAACCGACGACGTACTGCGCCTCGGCCTGCACCGGCTGCCGATCACCGAATTCCCCCACCTGCGTGCGCTCGCACCCGCCCTCGCCTCCTACGACGGCGCCGCCGAACTCGAGCGCGGCCTCGACCTCCTGCTCACCGGCCTCACCGCAAACCGGACCCACCCCGACGGCGCACCCCGGTCCACGTAAGAAGACACTTGCGGCTTCGCCTTGCGCTGCTCGCGACCCCGCGGCCCCTTAGCCGATTGACATCAGTTGGTCGATTAAATCCTTAGGTAGGTTGCCGTCAACGACTGCCGTCACTGCGATGTCGTTCAGCGTGATGGCGCCCTTGTGGTTGTCCAGGAAGGCGGTGTCGGCGGCGTCGCGTCCGGTTGTGATGCGCACCAGCGACTGCCGCGGCGCCAGCAGGGTCGCGTCGACGACGCGCCATTGCCCCTCGACGACGCCTCGGCCACCGCGTGGAAGTCCATCGGGGACAGGCCCGGCGCATACACCGACACCACGCGGGCGGGTACCTTGACCGCGCGCAGGAGCGCCACCACCAGATGCGCAAAGTCGCGGCACACGCCGGCAGCGGCAAGCAGGGTGTCGACCGCGCCGTCGATACCGGGAATATTGCCCACGATCTCTTGATCTTGCTGACCAGCGCATCCGTTGTCGATGGGTCATACTCCTCGCCGTTGATCTTGATGGTCGGCGCGGCGCTGATATGCCAGGCCGCCCTTCGCCGGTGACCTTGGACAGGTACTTGCCGCTGTTAATGCAGTCCGGCACCGTGCCCACCACACCGGCCTCGCGGGCGAGTTCGATCAGCCGAGCATTGGCCGCGAACGTCATCCCGGTTTCGCTCGGCTGAATGTCGGTGCTGAACAGCGCCGAGTGGAAGCGCCCCTCGGAGCGAATTTCGCGTTTCCTGCGGCTTCGACCGCCGCGCGTCGGGCAACATCCCTACTAGGCGCCATCTATGCTGATCATCCTGCGGCGCTAAGCATCTCCTCGAAGGCGCTCTGCATGCAGTCGGCATAGTGGCCCGGATCGGGCAGCGCACTGCGATCCGCTGTCACACCGATAGAAACCGTTCCGTTGTAGCTGGCCACGATGTGAAAGAGATTCATCCCGCCGATCAGTGGGCCCAGCCCGGTCACCCGCAGAAGGCGAGCGCCCGCGAAGTAGATCGGATCGGTCGGGCCTGGCACGTTGCTCACTGTGGTGTTGGCGATCGCAGGGCCCGAAAAGGACACTGCGCTAGCGGCTTTCACCGTGAGCCCGATCAGCGTGGTGGGCACCGTGCCCACCAAGTCCATCAACCGGGCGCTGCTCGAGGAATCGGCGGTGTCGCGAAACGCGGAGGTGTCGTCGACGATCGCCGCCAGTCGTTCGAGCGGGTCGGCGATCGCGGTTTCGAGCGCGTGCAGCCGGCCGAACAGTCGATTGCCGCCACTACCGGTTTCGCTGCTGGACCGAATCGAAGCCGGGCATGCGGCAACGAGAGTTTCGTCGGGCAACTCTCCGTGGCTATCCAGATAGTGCCGAAGCGCACCTCCGACGTAGGCAAGGGCTACGTCGTTGATGGTCGCGTTCGGCACGCATGCCTTGATCCGCTTGAAATCGGCCAGTTCGTGAAAGCGTGCGTCAAACACGCGGTGTGGTGTGGCCGCGCCGTTGAATCGCGTGCTCGGCGCAAAGAACGAGCCCGACCCTGGGGCCAACGTGGCCGCTACTCCGCCGGCAATCTTGCCTGGCAACTCCGTGATATGACGCAGCGCGTGAAAAGCACTGGGAATCAAGACTGTGCCCGCACGCAGCGGGTGGAGCACACCGTTGATCGCCGTCCGCGCGACGAGGTCTGCCGTCGAAGGCAGAGCGCCGGGATTCCACGGCTCTTCCGGTGGTCCGGGACGCTCGCTGTCGTGCGCGAGGTCATGCATGGCGGCCATCAGCTCGACGCTTTCCATCCCGTCGACGACGCAGTGGTGCAGCTTGAGTGAGATCGCGAACGATCCTTTCGGCACGCCTGGGATGGAATTCAATCCCTCGATCACGGTCATCTCCCACGGTGGCCGGCGGAGATCGAGCTGACGTCCATGAATGCGCGCGATCTGTATGCACAGCTGACGCCAGTCCCCCGGCTGGGGCAAAGCGATGTGACGCACGTGGTACTCGAGATCGAAGTTCGGATCATCAACCCAGTACGGCATGTGCAGGCTGCCGGGTAAGTCGGTCAGCCGCCGACGGAATGTCGGCGCCAAATGCAGCCGGGCATCGATCTCTTCAAGAATGCGCTTGAAGGTGACCTTGCCGTCGGGCGCCGTCGACTGCTCATAGATCAGCAGCATCTGGATTTGCATCGGGGTCTCCGGCTTTTCGGCGCGCAACATCATGTCGTCGGTCCAGCTCAACTGCTCCATTTCGTAGATGGTTCCCCGCGGTTTCCCAAGCCACACGCAAGGCGTCTTCGCAGCTGTAAAGGATTACGCGTCGCATCCTCAAAGACCCTGACCGGCACCGGCGAAGCAAATCTCATTACGGCTTGGCCGATACCGTAGGCGGCGGTGCCCCTCGCGCGTACGCTGCAGCGATGTCTCGAGTCGACGCTGGACACGCAGTTCGCACCGTCCGGTCCTACCTCCGGTGGATGACTCGAGCAAAGCCAGGCGACTATTTGATTGCGCTGAGCGCCGTATCCGCGTCGACTCCGGTGATCGGGCGGCATCTTCAGCCGATCAGCGGCATGGCAGCCCTCGGCGTCTGCGGCAGGACATATCTTCCCGGCATCGTGTCGGCGATGGCCAGCGCGCGGTTCGACCCGGGCGGCTACCAACTCCGACGTCAACAGCTCGCCCTGACGCCGACGGTACTGACGGAGGCGTTGCAGGGCATCGTGAGCGCCGACGACCTTGCACATCCGTGGCCGTCACATCCGCAGCGGGCCCCCCTGTGGAAGGCGTCCGGGCAGCGCCGCTACGTGCATCGGTCATCTGTGCACTACGGCGATCACCCCAGCCAGCTACTCGACGTATGGCGAAGCCAGGAACACCCCGGCGCTCCCGCTCCGGTGCTCGCCTACATTCCAGGCGGCGCGTGGGTGTTCGGAAGCCGGACACTGCAGGGCCATGCGCTGATGGCCCATCTGGTCAGAAGAGGCTGGGTCTGTTTGTCTCTCGAATACCGGACCAGCCCGCAACATCGCTGGCCGCGTCAGATGACCGATGTGAAAGCTGCGATCGCGTGGGCGCGCGCCAACGTCGCCGAATTCGGTGGAGACCCCAAATTCATTGTCGCCGCGGGGTGTTCGGCTGGCGGCCACCTGGCAACGCTGGCTGGACTCACCGCCAACGACCCGCAGTGGCAAACCGAACTACCCGCTGACGCCGACACATCCGTCGATGCAGTCGTCAGTCTGTACGGCCTCTACGACTGGCAGGACCGTTCCACAGTGCAGCGCGCACGATTCATGGAATTCCTCGAGCGCGTAGTCGTCAAGCGCTCACAGGCTCGCCACCCAGAGGTGTTTGGCGCGGCATCGCCGGTGGATCGGATCCACGAAGCCGCGCCACCGTTTCTCGTTGTCCACGGAAGCCGTGACAGCCTCATTCCTGTCGACGAGGCGCGCACATTCGTCCACACGTTGCGATCCGTGTCCGCGGCGCCCGTGGGTTATGTCGAGTTGCCAGGCGTCGGTCACGGTTTCGATCTGGTCGACGGAGCACGTACTAGTGCAGTTGTCGCCGCTATCGGACGATTTCTACGTCAGATCCACCAGGATCGATCGGCTGCTGAAGCAGGCCCTGCCAACTAGAGCAACGGATTGTCACCCACGACGCCACCAACGGCGCGTAAATCTCCACAGACACGGTCTTCCCTTGAGACTGAGCCCCGGCTGCGCTACGGACTCCGCGGCGCCCTGAGATGTGCTTGGCACTTGCGCAATCCAGCGCCAACGTTCCCGCGCGATTAGACGCACCCGGGGAGCCATGGGTCTGACACAGGCCGCGAATAACTGACATCCTTCCAACATGCGCTAGCCGACCGAATGTGACGTCAGACCGAACAGATCTCCGATATCGCTCTGACCTGCGGTTTTGAGTGGAGCGGAAGGGGGTCGAACCCGGCTGCAGAAACGCCTTGACCTGCGGAAAGACCGAACTACCCGACGCGAGACGACGCCAACGCACGCACCGGCGGCCTGCGGATACGCGATCGGTGTTGACGGCGTCAACGGCGGCGAGGTTGCTGCATATCCTCTTCTCCTACCACCGTGGCACTGGCCGCGTTGGTCTGCACCGATTTGATCCCGTTCTCCGCGCTGGCCTTCGTCTTGTAGCCCTCGCTGGGTGGTAGCGATGACCTCTCGGTTAGTGATTTGCCTTCGGCGTCCAAGCCCATATGGATGAAATTGAACGTCGCGTTCGTCGAATCTGTCGGGGTCCTCCCTTATCCTGGAAATCGCTCAAGAGCGGACGGCTGTTCGGTACCTGGCCCGCCGTCCCGGCAACCGCGCCTCCACCGCACAGTGCCCCAGGGGAAGAGCCAGGCGGTTTCCGACGGGGCTGGCCAGTGAAGGACATGTGGGATTTGGGTGCCGGCTTAGAGTCAAACCCGGAGTATTCGAACTTAATTCCGTTGTTAGAGTTCGTCCACCCACCTGGGGTGCCCATCGATGGAAAGAAGGTCCATGGCGGCGTAATCACCCAGGGTGTTGCCGCACTGACCATCTGCGTCAAGCTTTTATTTTTAAGGCGAGTTTGTTTCAGCAGGACTGCTAGACGTTCCGGCTTCGGACTGCGAAAAACAGTGGTGATCGTATTGAGTCGTTTGTCCAGCACTACGCCCATCACGTCTTCACCAACCGCGGCGCACACCTTGCCGGTCTCGGCGACGGCTTCAATCAGAATGTCTCGTATGACGTAGGGCTCGAACAGATTTGATAGGCCAGCGATCCGGTTGGTCCCGGAAGGCCGAAGACGTGCACGGTGGCCGACTTCCCTTCAGCGCGTGAAATCCCCGGTCGATGAGCATGGCCGGTCGAGACGCCAAAGCCTCTATGCACTGCTGGGTGAGAAGGATCGCGTCGTCGCTGGTTTGGTGAGTTGCTCGACGCGGGCTGCCACGTTGACGGCGTCACCAATGAGGGTGAACTCGAGCTTCCCGCTGCCCCCGATGGTGCCGGCGATCACCACCCCGGTGTTAATCCGGATGCCGATCCGAAGTTCCCCGCCGAATCGTTCTGCGACGAGACGCTGAACCAACATCGCGGCCTTCACTTCGGCGTCGGCGTGATCCGCGAGATCGTTCGGGGCGCCAAAGACCGCCAGGGCACCGTCGCCGAGGAACTTGTTGACGTGCCATGCGCGGCCCGACCCTCACTCTGTGGGTAGTCCTGTTTGTTGACTGCCAACACAGCGGCAAAGCCGCATACTCGACCCTGTCGTATTCCACCTCTTCGCGGTGGCAACTTATGCCAGTGTGAGGTTGAGGCGTCCGTGGTGCGGTTCTAGGCCGAAGGAGCGTCAAGGAAGATGCGAACGATGCGGTCGGTTGTCGCCGACAAACTAGGTGAACCGTTTGAAGTTCTGCACCTGCAGACCCGCCCATTCCCGTGCCCGGTCCCGGCCAGGTCCGGATCCGGGTGATCGGCTGTACCCGTCCATGCCAGCGATCTGCATACCATCCGCGGCAGATACGGCTTTACCCCGGAGTTTCCCACCGTACCCGGAATCGAATCGGTCGGCGTGATCGACGAACTCGGCAGCGCCACAGACGATCTGACCGTCGGGCAGCGGGTCATCACGATCGGAGTCACGGGGCACGTGGCAGGAGTATGTCCTCGCCGATGCCGGCCGGGTCTTGCCTGTTCCCGCCGGCATGAGCGATTCCACGGCCGCCCAGATTCTCAGCAACCCGCTCACCGCCGTGATCTTGACCGGTGATGAACTCGATGTTCAACCGGGTGAATGGCTCCTGCAGACGGCGGCCGGTTCGATCGTGGGCCAGTCGGTCATCCAACTCGGAGCGCACCTAGGCTTCAAGACCCTCAACGTGGTGCGCCGTCGATCTGCAGTTCAAGGACATCCTCGTCGCTGGGGGGCACCGCGGTGATCTGCACGGAGGATGAGAACCTGCGCGAACGGGTGGTTGATATCGCAGGGCACGACGGTGTGTCCAAGGCGATCGACTGTGTCAGCGGTCAGGTGGGTGCGGACGTGTCGCGCGCGCTGGCACCAGACGGTCGAGCTAGTCGTCTACGGTGCGCTGTCCACGCACCGCCAAACCGATCCCGACAAACTCACCATTCCCATCTTCGCGCGCTCACTGATCTACGAAACCAAGACCGTTCGGGGTTTCTGGCTGTTCCGCTGGTTCACCGAGACCCCGAAGGATCGGATGACCGCAGCGATCGACCGGACACTTCAGCTCGCCGAGAGCGGCGCGCTGCGCGTGCCGGAGGGCCAACCGATCCCCGTCGAAAAGTTCACCGACGCCGTCTATTTGGCTGAAGCTCCCGAACACGGGGGTAAACCACTGCTGGTATTCGAACCGGCTGAAACCGGTCTATAATCGTCAGCTCGTGGCCCTTCACGACGGATAAAGATGACCGCATGCGGCCCGCCTTACCCTGCCGGTGTCCGCGACGAAATGCCTTCGCTGTCAGCGTATATCGAGTCCTGCCCCAAGCTCGTAAGACCTCCTTGCATCTGAACATGGGCTGACGTTACGACGGAAAGACGTCACTAGTCTGTCTAAGGGCACACCTTGCCGCGTCGTTTCCTCTGTATCGCAGCTTATTGTGAAGGAACGGAATACCGTAACCTGTCGGCGTATCCGATAACTCACGAAAAGAGGTCGGCGTGTTCGGCGATATAGTGGCCCACCGTCGATGCCGGCTGCCCGGTGAGCTTCTCGACGTCGTCGGTGGCGCGGTCATAGCGTCCGGCACGGTGGAGCAGCGCCATGGTGGCCAAATGCTGTTCGAGGTGTGCGGGCAGCCCGAGTGGGCTGAGCACTTCCTGCACCCAGACGTCATGAGCAATGTCAGTGCCGTGTATCGGCCGGCCCATTCCCAGGGTGTATTCGGCGGCCAGGCCATCGATGTCGAGGCTGACCGGGCCGGTCAATTCGTAGATTTCGAGGATGCGCTTTGCGGGGTCGACGAGCACGGCTGCCACCGTGCGGGCCACATCGCTCGCGGCAATTGGGGATGTCCGCCCAGTTCCGAATGGCAGCGCCAAGACGTTTCGCTCGCGCAACACCGGGGCGGCGAACCAGCTGAATATCGGATTGTCGAGGAAAGCGGTCGGCCTGATGTGTACGACCGGTAAACCCGACCAATTCAGCACCTGCTCGGCCAGGTAGTGCAGGCGATGTTGGTGGGATTCCCCTTTACTCGTCAGCGTCATCTGAGAAACGGTCATCTGAGACATGTTCACGAGGACCTCGAGGCCACCGTATTCCCTTGCGGCAGCGCAGATCACCGCCGTTGCCTTCAAATACTCCGAAGACACGCTCATGGAGAAGAACATCCGATCAACGCCGGCCATCGCATCAACCACGTCTTGCGGCTCGGTCAGGTCTCCGACAATGACCTGCGCGCCGATTGTGCGCAGCGGGTTAGCCCGGGCGTCGTCGTGGTGCACCAGCGCGCGCACCTGATGCCCCCTCTGGCGCAGTTGCTCGACCACCTGTCGGCTCACTCCGCCGGTACCGCCGCCGGCACCGGTTATCAGGTACAACGGCTTGCTCATGTTGGCTCCTTACGGTGGGCCTTCCCAGTGCTTGGCGAAGGACGTACCGGCGAACCTCTCGAGTGATTTCGCCGAATCACTGCCCGGCTCGGGATAGTAGATGAATACCTGAGTGTCGGAGTCGGGGACGCTGAGCCTCGTGCGGCGAAGATACAGATCACCCGCTAGGGGATGTCGCATGTGCACGATGCCGGTGCGGTATCCAACATCTGCGCGCGCCCACAGTTCGCGGAACCGGTCACTGGCTGCCGAGAGCTCGTCAATCAAGGCGCGTAATCGCGGATCGCCGACGTCGGCGGCCGCGGATTCCCGCAGCCCACTCACCGCGACCTCGGTTGCCTCGTCCCAATCGACGAAGAAATCGCGAGCAGCCGGCGCCAACAGCCGCCACCTCAAGAAGTTCTCGCCGGGGGCGAATCCCGGTGACAACGCGCGGGCAATCGCATTAGCGGCCAACACATCCTGGTATCGATTGGTGACGATCGCTGGAAGCGAGATCTGGTCAATCAGCTGATCCAGACCGTCAGACGCCGTCTCTGCAACAGGTCGAGGGCTATGCGCCGCCCGCAAGCCCGCAAGCCGATGAAGATGTTCGGTGGCTGTGACATCCAGTCGCAGCGCCCGGGCGAGCGCATCGAGCACCTGTAGGGACGGGTGCTGGTCACGGCCTTGCTCGAGTCGCAGATAGTAGTCGACGCTGATCCCGGCGAGCATCGCCAATTCCTCGCGGCGCAATCCCGGGACGCGCCTGCGCGCTCCGGAACCCAACCCGACATCTTCGGGACGGATTTGTTCGCGGCGTGCGCGCAGGAAGTCACCCAGCGCGCTGGCCGTCGGCGACATTGCTCGATCTTAAGGCTGTCCCTCGCAATACCAGGATCAACAAGGCCTCCCCGTCGAGGCCAAACCAGGAATTGGCATTGCCTGCGACGCGCTTCCAGTGGACGAAAGATCGACCCCACCAACCAAGGAGGACATCATGTCCACCCTTCAGTTCAATCAATCGACAACCTCTACACCTGAGCAGTTCGTCGCCGGGCTCACTGACTTCGGACCGGGCCGTTCGGAGCTGTTTCCGAATAGCGCGGACGGCGACCTCAAGGTGCACCACAAGGGCGCCCATGACGCCGACGTCACCGAAGGCTCAGGCGGCATCTGGGAACGCCTGCACTACGACTGGTCCGATCCCAACCACGTCACGCTGACCACCACCGACTCGAACACATGGGCAGGCGCGTCAGGCTACGTCTACACCCTCAGCCCGCATCCCGATGGCACCACGAATGTAGACGTTGTCATCGTCCGCGAGGGCAAGAACTTCAAGGGACACTTCCTGGCCGTCGTGCTCGGAACGATCGGCAAAGGCGTATTAAGGAAGGCATTCGTCCACAGCGTCAAGGCCATCGAGACGCGCAGCGACGCCGAAATTCGGCGATAACTACTGTCCAATTCACCAACCTAGCGAGAGGAATTGATATGCGCGCCATCCAGATTGAACAGTTCGGCGACCCCGCAGAGGTGCTCCGCGTCGTCGACATCGAAGAGCCGCCCCCACCGGGCCCGCACGAGGTGCTGGTAAGCGTTGAGTTCTCGCCGTTGAACAAACACGACCTACTGGTTATCAGCGGCATGCTGGCCCGACCGCCCCTGCCCCACATACCCGGCGCGGAGGGGGTCGCGCGGGTGCTTGCCACTGGCGCCGAGGTCGATGGACTTCAGGTCGGCGATCTGGTCGTGCTACCCCTGTATGCCGGTGCGTGGCGCGAGCGGCTCCTCGTGCCCGCCGACGGCCTGTTCGCACTCCCGGCCGGAGGCGACATCGAGCAGTACTCGATGCTGGGCAGCAACCCCCCGACTGCAGGGTTGATGCTCAGTGAGTGCACCTCGCTGCAGCGCGGTGACTGGGTGGTGCAGAACGCCGCGAACTCCGGTGTGGGACGGTCATTGATCGCGCTAGCCAAACTTCGCGGACTGAAGACGATCAACCTGGCCCGCGACACCGCAACATTCGCAGAGCTCACAGCAGCCGGGGCCGACGTGGTCCACGCCGACGACCCCAATGCGGTCGACGACGTTCGAGCAATGATCGGCGACGCGCGAGTGGCACTGGCAGTGGACGCCGTCGGTGGTCCGGGGGTGGCACGGTTGCTCGAATTGCTCTCCGACGGTGGACAGTTGGTCAGCTATTCCTGGGCCAGGGACGAACCCATGTGGGTCGACACCGCGACCCTGGTCGCCAAGCACCTCTCCGTCCGCGGCTTCTTTGTCGGCGACTTCGACTACCACGACAAGGTGCTGCCTGTCATTCGTGAGGCGGCACCGCTGGTGGCCGACGGCACCCTCGTTGTCCCGGTGGCGGGCGTGTACCCCCTCGAGCACATCCAGGATGCGGTGCAACATCTCCTCCGTGGCGGCAAGATCCTTCTGAAAGTGGCGGAGCGATGAACGCGCACGAAAGCGGGTAGCTGAAGATTTCACCACTCTCGGGAGACAAACGTGAAACAAACTTGTTTCGCCACGAGCTGAGATTGGCCCGCCACGTGCGACACCATCGCATGTATGACGCAATTATGCGCTGCGGGCCAGTTCCGCCGCGGGCCCGGTTTTGACGCCAGAAGCGATCGGGTAGACAGCTGACTGTCCTCGCCCCCGCCATTTTCTTCCCATTCCTTGGGGCGGTTCCCACGGCCCATGCTGGTGCCTACTGCGAACTCGGCAACTTGCTCATTCCACAGGAATTGCACCATATGGGCACCTAACCGTGACGCTACGTGCGCGGCGGTTGCTGACATTGTCACGACCAGTCCAAAAAGCGACTGCATTCCGGCCGTGACGGACGACGTCGTGAGTCGCGGTTAACGACCACTACGTGGGCAAGGACATCGCCCTTCACAACTGCTGAGTGCGCACATGCGCCGAATTCACAAATTTTGACGTAAGCAGTTGCGCTGGCGTTTAAGCTCCCATCGACGTATCGGGCCACGTCACCAAACGCGACCGTCACTAATAGTCAGGATTTGGGGCATGTGGTTTCGTGCAACTTTCGCGGCTTCGACGTGTTTACTACGGCCGGCATCGGGTCGATATCGCTTTCTGCCCTTCCTTGGGGGTTCGTCCGTCGGCTAATGCGGACGCTGGGCAGATGTCCGGACCGAGTCAGGCGTAATGCGCTGTTTCGTGATGGCCAATGATCAAGGCCATGGTGGGGGCCCAGGAGTCGCTTGCGAACACGGACCTGGCTTCCCCCAAGCACCTATTGGCCCGTCCGGCCTGCATAGAATTGGCAGTAGTCCATGCCTCAGGCGCTTTCAACTGGGATGACGGCAACATTGGCGGCGGGGGCACGCCGGAGAACGACCTCGTCCTCAACTATGGCCAGGCCTACCACTTCAAGGCTGGACGATAGGCCCAACAGTGACGGCACTCGCTTCACCAACGACAGCACCGGCCACGGCATGTTCGTCAGTATCGAGAACGTGTCGTCGTTCTGATTACGCAACGATATTTTTTCGCGGCGAGTCGACGTTTATTAAGAGAGAACAGATGGGAAGGTTAGGGCTCTTAGCTCTCACCACTTCGGCGGCAGTTGCTTGGTCAGCCGCCGTCGGAACACCAACGGCTCGCGCGGATCCGGCTAAACCATGCCATGTCAGGTCCCCGAACTGCGCTGTCGTGCCCGGCATGAAAGACGGAGTAATAGGCCAGCCCTGCTCTAACTGGACGCGCTACACCTACGGGTTTGGTCCCAGCGGTGAAATATTGGCGTGCCGATCTTTTGACGGAGGAAACTCCGGCCAGTGGGCGCAAGGAGGGAGCCCGACAGGGGTTCGAGAGATCGGCACACCCTGCTCGAGTCGAGTTGGCAGGTCGGCCAAGCCCCCGGATGGTCGGCCCCTTTGGTGCCTGACGCAAGGTCCTTATCATCCGTCGGGCGATCCCACTCATCCCGACGGCACATGGGATGGTTTGCCGAAGGTCCAATCACTCGCCTTAGCCTTCCATGTCCTCAAAACGCAATTACGGATGGAGGGGCTCGACAGGGCAATGGCACCTAGCAGCGAAAAGGCTGAATCCCAGCCCACGACGACCAGCAGCCATCGCTGAGTACACGGATCCGACCCCGGCGCCATCACCAACGCCGTCGCCGCAGCGCGGGACCACTTAGGTGCTGACCCAGCCAAAGCATCCGAGGTCAAACAGTGAGCAGATTTGAGTATCTACAGAAACAGGCAGGCCCTATGGTTCGGTGGGAGTCACCCGCCCAGGCGAGCAACTCCTCCTGATCGCCTAGGGGATTGGGTGGCGGGAACCATAGCAGCAGGTCAAAGGGGGTGTGGCTATATAACCCCTACCCCCATGGCCCCGCACCTCGCCGTCATAGGCGGGGCGAGAGGGAGCCGGATTCTTTTTTTCGCAAGGAGGTGAAGCCAGTGCCCGGAACGGAGGCGCAGGTCAAAAGGGGGTGGGCCAGTGTCCCTCCTGGGGTCGCGCCGCACCTCCAAGGCATAGGCAGGTACCCCCCATCCAATTTTTTAAATAACGGCATGAATCTCAGTGTCGATGAGCTGCGGCAGCTTCTGTACTGCTGCGGTGCTGAGTTGCGGGCGAAACGCTTGGGTAAGCCACCCGGCCCCGCAACCGTGGTTGGCGAAGTTGATTCGCCGTCTGGAACTCGAGCTAGCGGCGGCGACGGTGTCCCAGTCACGACATGACGGTGGTTGCAGTGCAGGAGACCAGTCACGACATGACGGTGGTTGCAGTGCAGGAGAATTGAGGCATGACAGTCAGATCAGTGCCCGCGAAGCCGGAACCATTCTGGGCCGATCTAAGCGACAAGTTCAACGCCTCGCCGCAGACCTCGAAGGCCAGCTCATTCCCAGGGGTTTTTCCGACGGCCGACGGTTCTGCTTGAGGCGTTGGAGGCCGGTGAAGTGGTGGTGGTGCCGGTGTGGTTTTTGGGTGGGCATTCGGTGCCGTGCAATGAGGCGTTTCGGGAGTACAAGCGGCGGTTGTTGCCGCGTCCTCGTCACTGGGTCGTGGCGCCGAACGACGTGATTCGGCCTGCGCCTCCGGATCTGCGGGTTGCGTTTCCCGGCGGCGCCTATCGTCGATACGGAGGTTGTGAAGCCGTCGTTAATGCCGGCTGAGGGTCGCGGCCGGCGTGGCCGCCGGGCGAAGAATGCGCGTGATCGCCGGAGTGAGTGTCGACTGCGTTCTAGAACAACGCCGGATCGGCCAACACGACAGCCGGCGGCACGTCAGCGATCCGCGTGGCTACGAAGGGTGTGCGAAATGTCACCGTTGAATGTTCACCGCATTGATTGGGGAGGATGGTCATGACTTGGACGCCGTGGAGCGTGCCGTCGGGTTGCGGCTCCCACGTCCAATTAAACGTGCTGTCGTAGGTTCCCATGCTTGCTGTGGGGCAATCCTGTGGTGGCGCAATGGTTGGCGTGTCTTGCCAATGGTCGTCGGCGAATTTGAGCACATTTCCACTGCCTGTGGGCGCTTGTTGGTTCTCGTCGCTCAGTGCCGCACCCGTCGCAACACATCCTTTGGGAGCACAAAGGGAACGAAACGCCCACCAGTGGATATCCGCTTTGGCGAGGGCTGCCGGGATGCCGTTAATCGTCCGCTTTGCGTTGTCGTACTCCATGCGGTAAGTGCCGTCGAGTACCGGGCCACCACCTGGTGGGCCTGGCGTCGTAGTTGCGGGCGCATCGAGAGCTGCCGCGGGATCGGGCAAGGTGACGGCCCTGGGCGCATCGCCGGTACGGGCAGCCACGAAGGGAATCTGGATCACCATTCCTTGATTGCCGCACTCGTTTGTAATAACGGTGAGTGTCCGTACGCCTCGCAGCGTGCCGTCTGTCTGTGGCTGCAATGACGAAGTGCTCACCTCGGTGTCTGCGCCTGGACCGACCTTTCCGTCGGCTCCTAGGCAGTGGTCCTGGTCGACTTGGATTGGAGTGGGCACCTTCTGCCAGTGGCCATCGGCGAAATGCAGAACGGACGTGGAGCTGGGGGTGAGTGCGACTTGCTGGTTGTGGGGATCGAGTTGGACTTGTGTGGCAACGCATCTCGTGGATTTGCACATCGAACGATAAGCCGACCAACTGGGGTTGTCTGAGTGTCTATACGACGGCCCGGACGGCGCGCCGTTGTTCGTCCTCTTTGCCCAGTCGAAGTCGATGCGGTAAGTGCCGTCGAGCACAGCAGCGGGCGCCGTAGGGGCTGAGGCTGCGTTGTTCTTCGGCATGACCCGATAGACGGTGGCCGCAACGGCGCCGAGTACCACCACCGCCGTCACTGCGGCGAAGAGGATCCGGTATCGCATACTGCGCGGTCTTTTCGCCGTAACCGGCTCGGCCTCCGGTGAAACGCTGTGCTTGGGCCGGGTTAGCGACTGGGCGGTGGCCGTAAATTCTGGTGTCGCGTTGGCTTGGCCTGGCTGGCCCCATCCCGCAACGGGGGCGGCAACTGTGATACCCGCCTCGGTGCCGCGATCACTTTCCGCCGCGCCGGCAGCCCGTTCACTGAGTGCTTTGGCGAACTCGCGGCACCGGGCGAACCGGTCGGCGGGGTCCTTGGCCAACGCAGTCGACAACACCGGATCGAGGTGCGCCAACTCAGGGCGACGCTCGCTGACCTTCGGTAGTGCTGCGTTGAGATGCTGACTGATGACGGCTACAGGGTTTGAATGCTGATACGGCGGGGCGCCGGTGAGCAGGTGAAACGCAGTAGCCGCCAAGGCATATTGGTCAGCACGGCCGTCGATGTCTGCACCCATCAACTGCTCAGGTGCGGCGTAGGCGACGGTCCCTACGGTGAGATTGGTCGCGGTCAGTCCGCTGACATCAGCGAGTTGTCGCGCTATTCCGAAGTCCGCGAGCAAGATTCGTCGTTCACCATCGTCGGGTTCTGCAAGCAGAATGTTGGCCGGTTTGACGTCGCGATGCAGCAGCCCGCGCTGGTGGGCATAGTCGAGCGCCCCACCAATTGCGCTGACGATCGCGCACACGTCGGGAACTGGCATCCCGGCCGGATATTGGTTTCTCATTAATTGGCCTGCGTCGGTGCCTTCGACGTAGTCCATCGAGATCCACAGTTGGCCTTCAAATTCGCCGCGGTCGTGGACCCCGACGATATGGGGGTGCCACAGCGTGGCAGCGAGGTCAGCTTCGCGGTTGAAGCGTTCTCGGAACTCCCCGTCTGCGGAGACCTCGGTCGGGAGGATTTTCAAGGCGTCGCGGCGAGGCAGCCGGGGATGCTGGGCAAGATAGACCTCGCCCATCCCTCCGGAACCCAGCAGCCGCAGAATCGTGTAGTCAGCGAAAGTCGCGCCGCTCGCCAATGGCAAGCTTCCAACCCCCTTGGTGATGCTCTGTTTTGGTGACGTGACCCGGTTCGTCGATGGCAGCGTACGCACTCCGGCGCTTACTCACATCGGGATTGTGAAAAGCTTAGCCGCGCGGCACGACCCGCCGCCTGAAATCGTTCATCGCTCGGGCGACTTTCCGTCCATCGTTCTTGATCAGATTGCACCCGAGGTGCGCGCACTGAACGTTCGCGTAAATATGCGCACCGCCGACCGCGAGCGGCACAATATGATCGAGGCTGGGCGATTGCCACGCGGGCCATTTGGCTTCGCGGTCGATCGGTTCTTGGCAGAGTCCGCATATCCATCCGTCGCGCTCAAACACCTGCCACTTATTGATGTACTCGTTCTCAACCCCAAAGCGACGTGCGCGCGCCCGATGATTGACGTCGAGGGGCACTCCGGCTGCGGCCCGCTGGTACTTGTTGCGCAGCCCGTCCTGGGTTGCCGCCGTCGTGCAGTCGCGGCAGCGGCAGCCGCGGTTGGTGTAGGTGGTCGCCAGCCCATGCGTGCTCAGCTTGCCGGTCCGGCAGGGTTGGCAGGTAGTAGCTTGCGAGTCCGCCTGCCTTCGGAACCAGAGGCCACAGGAGTCGCAGGTGGCCCGCACCGATTTTGCTGTACATCGTTTTGCAGCCATCCGCCTGTCCACGCGTCGCTTTGCTTTCTTGCAGACATCGGAACAGAACATCCCGAGAGCGCCTCGCTCGGCGCGGGTAAAGGGTTGGTCACACCACTTGCAGCCCACGACGCGTAAGGCGTTCTTCCGGCTTTTCGACCGGTCGTAGCACTCCTGCGAGCAGTACCGCTTCCTGACTTGGGTGTGGGAGCTGGCCTCGAACGTTTTCCCGCAGTCGAGGCCGACGCAGGTGCGTAGTTCGATGACCGGCGGCCGCTTCATCCGTCGCCGGAAACAGTCGTGCGAGCAGTATTTCGTCTTGCCGCCGGCCTCGCTACGGCTATAAGGCTTTTTACAAACCATGCACTCGCGCAGGTCCGGCGCCCTCGGACGTGGGTGCCGCTTGCGGCTGTCTGCCCGCCTGATTGCCAGACAACCTTTGCAGTAAGAGGTCAGACCGTCACGCCGCTGCACGTCTCGGCAAAATTCCGCGATTGACCTCTCCTCGTGGCAGTGAGCACACCGCTTGAGGACAGGAGACACGCTCACATTATGCCGACCGGTGCTGACGAATTAGCTCAATCAATTTGCTTTGGTGCGTTGTCGCCGTAGAAACCGCGTTCGTCGCCCGGCGAGCACTTGCGCGTTCTGTGTGTCAGCGTCATCGTAGTGTCGTCCGCGCGGCGGCCGGGTGCCCGCTGTGGACACGCTTTGGACACAAACTTTGGTCAACACCTGGTAGCTACAGTTAACTACAGTTATGTCCCGTGTTCGTCAATCCCGGAGGCGACTCGTATGGAAGCTTGGATGGCGTCGTGGTCCGGTAGCTTTGTCGATCGCTGCAGTGCTGGTCGCTGGATGTGGGTCGCAATCCGCACCCAGTGAGGCGAGCGGTCGGACTTCGCAGTCGACGTCGGCGTCACCAACCGTAATGGCATCGCCCACGACCAAAGCCTCGCCACCTGCAGCCGTAGGCGACGCACCCCAGACAATCGCGCTTGCACCGTTTGACGCGCAGGGCAACTTCCAACCAGGCTGGCAAGCGCCGAGCGAGGTACCGACGCAGACCATCGACTGCACCAGTGGGCTGACGTCACCGTACGACGTCGGAACCGGGGTCCGGTGGTGCGGCTCGACCGCGGACTCCGGCGACGCATGCTGGCAGCTGCCCGAAGGCTACGTGTCCTGCCTAATTGATCCGTTCAACAAGACGATGAAGGACTGGATCGCCGATGGATGGGGTACGCCGCTCAAACCGCGCGATGGCGAGGCCTACCCGATGGCGTTGCTCCTCGACGACGGCTCTCAGTGCCGCGCAGTCATCGGCGGCTCCTGGGGCCTTCGGGGCGCTCCCGACTACTGGTGTCCCAGCGGCGGCGTCGGCGTCTACGGGTCCTCGCCGAGCAGCTGGCACGGCATCGACCGGGGAACGAATGGCTGGATCGTCCGAGTCGGCTCACCGGACTCGACGAGCAGCCCTCTGGCGCCACAGAAGGTGAAGGCCGCCTACTTCGTGAAAGTCGCCTGAGCGGTTCGACAACCGGGCAAGCCCGGCGCTAGGTGCAGTTGTCTCGCTTCTCTACATGTGAGACGACAGTCAAAGCACCCTTACTGACCATGCCGCGGATTCAACAACCCAAGGCCACACAGGCTTGCGTCGTGCTAGATGAACGTCCCTCTCCCCGAACCCGACTTCGGGCCGCCCGAAGTGTGGTCGGTATCAGCCTTCAAGTAGACCCACTGCAAATATGTGTAGGTCTCGGTCCCATCCGCAGGTCTGACGACTAACGTGCCCGCGGCGGAAAGCTCGTACCTGTCCTTATCTCCGTACGCGTGGTAAATGCCCTCGTCTGCGGAGAGATACACCGTGAATGCCATACCTTGAGCGTGCCATGAGGGCAGCACCAAACTGCCTCACGTTTCTAACTCGCGCTCGACGCCGGAGCTGCAGTTGTGACAGCTGCGACGCGCCCTTCACCGCGTGCGCGTCGACGGAGTTGTGATTCGGAGGCCCGCGACTCTAGAACCGCTGAGCAGGTGATATTGACCGCATTTTCTCGTTACGAGCCGGTCGGGCCCGACGACACTGTGTCAGTTCACAACCGCTGAGCGGTAGGCACTTTCCGTCACCGGGCCACTGTGGGGAGAAACGCTGCGACTTGCTGATAATTCGCCTTGAACCGGTGGCCATCCCTGATGATCAGGCCTCGTCGCTCTAGTTCATTCAGATCCCGGGTGATGGTCTTGGACTCACGCCCGGAGTATTCCGCGGCAACGCGTGGGCTGACTCCCTGATTTTGGATCGGTGATACCACTGTTCCGGGGTCAAGTCGAGCACCAGATGGCGTTGACGTACCTTGGCCGGTGTGTCCTCGTCGTGGTAACTCTCGTGTACAAGATGCTGCCAGGTGACCAGGAACTGCCAGCCTCGGACTGTCAGAATTTGGTCTTTGAGCTGGTCGACGAAGCCCTCGAGGGCATAAAAGATGAAGTCCTCGATCAGGAAATTCTCGCGCGTGCTGGTGCGGTCAAGCTCAACCAGGTACTTGTCGCGGGTCAAGTTGTAATGGTTCGACAGGAGGTGGGCAGCCGGTGTGGATATGCCGGCCTGAACCATCAGTTGCAGTTCCACGAGCCGCGCTGTCCGGCCGTTGCCGTCGCCGAACGGATGAATCCAGGCGATGTACAGGTGAGCGAGAATCGCTTTCAGCACCGCTATTGGGAACACCAACTCAGGAACGTCGTTTGGTGCCGATAGTCCGTTTAACCATTCCGCGAGCCGTTCCAGGAGGTAGTCGCAATCCTCCGCTGGCGCACCGCGATACGAGCTGATGCCGACCGCGACACTGTGCTCACGAGTACAGCCGGGGATGACCTCATCTCGCACCGGCAGACCGTCGAGCACGCGCCGATTAAATTCCCGGATACGGTCTGCTGTCAGCTTCAATGCTGGATCCCTGAGGAGGTCCTTCACGATGTCGTTGGGTTATGTCCAACATGTTGTCGACTTCTCGACCTTGGTACTCGCGGGATTTCGGCAGTTGCAGCTCGCCCTTGATGCGACCGCGGACTTCATCCTCCGACAGAGTGTTCCCCTCGATGGCGGTGGTGCCGTAGATGCCGCGAGACAGGTAGATTGTGTGAAGCTGTAGGTGACCTGCGCGGCGTGCGGCAGAGGCGACCCAGGTCGAAGATCGACAAGTGCGGAGAGCTGGCCCACCCGTCTCGGGTTCCGTACGGGTCTGAAGGTTTTTCGAGCACGAGAATCCCGCGAACTGGGGCTGCAGACGCTTGCTGACCAGGTATTAGCGGGTTTGTGACGAAACCGAGGTGTAAGCAAACCCAGAATGGGGTACATTAAGCGATCATTAATCGATCACTTTGGGGACGATTTCCGTCGCTTACGTGGTTGTTCCTGTAGACTCGTTGCGGATAGGGGGTGCTCGGAAATGTCTGACCTGCTGGTAAAGGCTGGCGACGACACCGCGCGGATGGATCCCACGAGGTCGTCAAATATCTCTTGGCCCGGCTCGGACCCACACTGACTGCCTACATTGCGGGTTCAAAGAGCCGTACGATGCCGGCCCGATGGGCCGCCCCTCCGGGGGACAGTGCACACACGGAGCCCTCGACGGAGAAGGCTCGGCGCCTTCAGGCCGCGCACACAGTGTTCCTGTTGATCGAAGACGCAGAGAGTGACCAAGTCGCCCGAAATTGGCTAATCTCGGCAAACCCTCGCCTAGATGGCGTGATGCCGGCTGAACTCATCCGCGATGACGACATTCCTGCTGTCTACCGCGCGGCTGACGCATTCGTGACCGATACGTACTACTCCTGATGTGCCGCCTCCCTATACTCAGCCGAATCGCTGTGTACAGGGAGGTAGGTGCGGGTGTCGTCGTCACTAATACGACTATCTGCGCGTCAACGGGGCTGAATATCGTCGCTAGTTCTGGGCAAAGCATCTTTCGAGTGGCGCAGACGCAATATGGGCCGCTTAACCCGCCGCCGCGGATGCCAGGCGGAACTCCCGGTAGAAGACTGGTCACGGTGGGACACGCCGGGACGAACCGTATACGGTGGCTCGACCGAGATAGGGGCTCTAGTCGAAGTCCTCGAATACATCACCCCAGACCCGCCGACGACGCTACTGACTGAATTATTCGATGACGTCAGCACTGATGACGCCGATACCCTGGCAGAACAGATCGCACGAGAGTTGCCCGAGCATGGCGGAATGCAGTACAGCTCAATTTCCCAGGGTTGGCGGCAAGTACGTTCCCTGTATGAGCTGCAGCTACCCGGCAGCGGCTGGTTCGTTGACATCACGGGCGCCAACTCAATCTCGGTTGTGTCAGGGCACTTGGGTTCGACGCTGTTGGCGGGCTGCGGCGTGGAGCGACTCACCCTCAGCGAACTCACCAGCTCTTCTGCGGATCTCAAAAAACTCACTACGGGCATCGCAACGTGGATTCGAAATACGGTCTACCTGGAGGATGGCGAGCGTCCGCATGGGATCTTCTACCCGTCCAAATGGGGAGGCACCCTTGCCAACTGGGCTATGTGGTTGCGGCGCAAAGACGACGGCACCGGCGCTGACCCGGTGAAGGTGCTTGCAGCCTCAGGTCTCGGTCGACACACAGGGCCACTTGTTGAGGCCGCGGGGCTCCGCGGGATGAAGATGATCTTTTAGTCGACCCGCAACAGCTAGCCGGTGCGCAAGGCGATCAATTCAGTCTCGAGCTGCTTCACCGCTTCGTACAAGGCGGTCACGACCGCTTGCGATTCCTTGCCGTACTTGTCGCCCGCGTCCCATATGGCCGCAGCGATGGGTAGGTCGTCTGGCCGGGAACCAGGTAACCGATGCGTGGGCTCAGGCGAGCCGAACGTAGTGGTCTGCATGCTGATGTCCGTCATGTCCGTAAGCTACCCGACACCACCGACAGACGGCCGCTGGTGCGAGGGCGCGTCACAGGGCCCTGAAGGTGGCACGCTGCTCCGGGCTCGCAAACAGCCTGTCGCAGCGGGGGCACCCGACCGTACCGGCGATTAGCCGCACTCCCACGCGCGTTCCAGCCAACGCTGCTTATGGAATGTGCATAACAGTCTGCGGTCACACCCGTGATCGATGCCCACCCACCTCGCCGGGTTCCGACAGGGCCGGGAGCTGCGCTGGGTCTGGCAGCACAGCGGCTCATTCCACCCAGCGACGATGGCGTCGAAGTCGGGGTCGGTAGTTGTGTTGGTGGTCATGGCGGCTCCTTCGTTTGGAGCCACGCCGTTGCCCTAGTTGCACGATAATTGCACGGGGTTGTGTCTTCGCTGGTCAAAGGGTGCCCCCGGCAGG
>CAWKJQ010000026.1:0-11909 GCA_963849935.1 uncultured Actinomycetota bacterium | reverse complement strand
CGCTGAGCGCCCCTTCGATCAAGACCAATGCCGTTGTCCGACAGCAGGTTCAACGTGCACAACGTCGCCGCGAAAAGCTTGCAACCGCTCGACGGATCTGGTATCAGAGATATATATCGACAGATATAAGTCATCTCTGTACGGCGAGGTGGATGTGGTGTTGATGGGCGTTACGAGCGTGGTCGAGCTGGATCACCCAGCTCCCTAGTGTGGGCGCGGGAGCGTTCACCTCCGTGGTGCCAACGTCTTTCGCAATTCGGCGAGAGGAGGTAACTGACTAAAGACAAGCACGGGCTATCGAAGGATGAGATGGCGGTCGTGCCGTCCACGAATATTGCGACGCATCGTTCGCGCGACGCACATTTGCGCGCGCACAGCCACTTGTCGTGGCCATCTACGTGGAACGCATGATATCCGCGGTCTCTTCGGGCGGGCCGCTGCGGGGCCGAGGCTTTCGGCTACCCCGTCGCGGCCCGCCCACTGTCCGCGATCACTGAACGAACTCCGCGCCCCGGTGCCCGATCATCACGATCGTGGCGTGCGGCCCGCGGCTGGTGATCGCCGGCAGGATCGAGCCGTCGATCACCCACAGGTTGTCGATGCCGAGGACCCGGCACCGCGGATCGACGACTGAACCCTGCGCGCCGTCGGCACCCATCGGTGCGGTGCCGCAGAGATGTTGCGAGGTCGACCAGACCGCCGCTGCGGCATCGCTTGCGCCACCGGCCAATTCGCGGGCCAACTCGGTGCCCCGCCGCAGCGCCGCGACGTCGTCGGGCTCGCTATCGTAGCGGTGCTCGATTCGCGGCGCGACACCGGAATCGGCCGAGACCAACGTCATGCGCCCCCGGGCGCGCGGTTGCATCAGCGCCACCCCGATATGCGGCCAGTCGGCATGCCCGGCGGTGCCGTCGCCGGTCATCGCCACGAATCCACCCGTGTACGGCCTGATCTCGAGATCGTCGTCGGTGCTGAGCACCACCTCGAGCACCGGCCGACCGGGGGCCACCGCCCAATCCGTGGGCAACACCCATTCGGCATGATCGCTGAACGACCTCCCCACCGGCAGCGGTGCCACCACCGGCACCCCGGCGGCTGCCAGCATGGGCTCGTCGCCGATGCCTGAGAGCATGAGCAGGTGTGCGGTCTCGATCGCACCGGCGCACAACACCACCCGGTCCGCTGTCAGGGTCACCTGACCGTGCGGACCGATCGCGTCGACGCCCACCGCGACGGTCCCGGCAAAACGCAACCGGGTCACCCGCGTCCGCGCGTACACGTTCAGGTTGGGCCGGCGCAGGGCCGGGATCAGAAATCCCGCACCGGAGCTCCGTCGCACACCGTCGACGATGTTGAGTGGCACGGCGCCGATCCCCGAAATTGGCTCCGGTGCAACGTCATTGAGGTCGATGACCCAGCCGAATCCGGCACGCTCCGCAGCGGCGATGAATCGCTTGGTGGTCCCGGTCATGTCGCGCGTGCGGCGTACCAGGATCGGACCACTGTCACCGTGCGCGGGACCGTCGAAGTCCAGGTCGGTCTCGATGGCACGAAAGCTGTCCAGCACGTCGGACCAGCCCCAGCCCGGTATGGCCATGCGGTCGAAGTCGCGCGGCAATCCGCGGCAGAAGTAGCCGCCGTTGATCGCGCCCGATCCACCCACCGTCGCCCCGCGCACGATGGGATGCTGGCGGGCGGGCTCGTCGGTGAGCCGCGTCCGGTATCGCTGCACCAGCGGGCTGCCGACACCTATGGGCAACTGCAGCCCGTTGGCCGTTTGGGCGAGCAATGCCGGGTCGTCGAGCGCCGGCCCTGCCTCGAGGACGGTCACCGTGCACGACGGATCGGCGGAAAGACGCTCGGCGACAACCGATCCTGCACTGCCTGCGCCGACGATCAGCACATCGCTGTGCGAGACGGCTTTGGTCAAGGCGGTGGTTAATTCCGGATCTGGGGTTTCAGGGCGCGCACGTTGCGCTCCCGCAGCACACCCCACCACAACCCGAGTCCATACGCCAGGTCGTCGACGCGCTTGAGCAACAGGTAGCTCGGTAGTCCGATCGGTTCGACATCGTCGCCGATGGTGTCGCGGCGGCGCAGCCAGTCGACCACCCCGTCCATGACGGCCGCGACCAGGACCACCCGTCTGAAATGGCGCGACATGGTGGCCGCCACCAACGCCAGCGGCCAGTAGTGCCGGCACAGGGCCGACGCCAGCTGCAGCGCCGCCGACCACAGGCCCCGGCCCGCGATCATCGCCACATCGGTCATCGACGTCTCGGCGGTACGCATCGCCCGCGCGATCCGCCGACCGGTCACGACGGCGAGGACGATGGACGCCAGCCGCGACAGGGTGGTGCCGAAAGCCATCAGGATCCACGTCATCAGCGCCCAGCCGGAGATCACCACCGGGGCCGTCTTGTCCGGGTGGCGTACCGACAGCGGAGCCGCCGAGCCGCCGTAAAACGCTTTGCGGGCAAGCCAATCCCGCAATTCGGTGCGGTGGTCGTGGGCGACCAGAGCGATCGGCTCGTAGCGCAGCCGCGCGCCCGTCTCGATGAGCCGCCAGCACAGGTCGACGTCCTCACCGGACTGCAGGGTCTCGTCGAACCCGCCGACTTCCCGGATCGCCGAGCACCGGCAGATGATCGCCGCGCTCGGCACGTAGGACACCGTGCTGTGCGGCAACACGGGTGCCTCGCGCTGACCGAGGTCGAGCGAGGAGTGCACCGCCTCGTAGCGCGCGACCACATTCTCGCTGTGCGACAGGCCGACGATACGGGGCGCGACCAGGCCGACTGTGGGATCGCAGAAGTGACCGAGCAGGGCTTCCAGCCAGCCGCGGCGCGGTGCGACGTCGGAGTCCAGGAATGCGACGAAGTTCGTCCGGCAGGCCCGCAACCCGGTGTTGCGGGCCGCCGCCGGGCCCCTGCTGCGGTGGTGGCGCAGCACCTCGATGTCACAGTGCGCGCCGACGAAGTCTTCCGGTTCGACCGGCGGGAATGAGCCGTCGTCCACCACGACGACGCGCAGGCCGCGCAACGAGCTGACCAGGCGTCGCACACCACAAAGGTTGTCCCGCACGGGGATTACCACCGTCACGTCGTGGTGTGACGGGCCGCCCGCGGGCCGGGGGTGCGCCACCGTGGCGTCCAGCAGGGTGCGTGCGAGCTGGGCGCTGAGGTCGTCGCGCACCTTCAGCCGGCCATCCGAGAGCATGTCCTGGGCGGCGGGAGCCAGCTTCAGCAGCCGGGTCGGCGAACCGCCGAGCAGCGCCGAGCCGTCGCCGAGCACCCGCACGCGGCGATCGACCTGAACGGCGAACCCGTCGGGCAGCCGGGGCGCTGTCATATGGTGCTTTCGCTCGCGTCGTCGCGGCGCCACATCAGCATCCCGTCGGGCCCTGGCCGCCACCGGATGACTCGGCGGACACAGCCCTCGACCATCTCGGTGAAGATCCGCCTGCCCTCGGCGGCCGTGGCGGTGGTCGGGTCGCCCAGCACGCCCACCGGGCTGACGGCCGCGACTCCCCCGCGGCGCATCGACCCGAGCAGCTCCGGCAAGGGGGCCGTGTTGCCCGCCACCCACTGATCAGTCCGGACCTCGGCCGGCGAGATGTGCAGCAACAGTGATGTTTCGGTATGGCCGGCGTGGGCGTCACCGCCGGCGGTCAGGCAGGGGCACCAGCCGACGTCGCGGCCCTCGGCGCGCAACAGCGCCACCGCGCTGTTCAACGCCGCGACGTTGCCGCCATGGCCGTTGACGAAGACCAGCCGCTGGGCCCAGCCTGCCGCTGACCTGCCGTATTCGACCAGCAGCAAGGACAGCGCCTCGGTGCCCAGCGAGATCGTTCCGGCGAAACTCTGGTGCTCGCCGCTGGCGCCGTAGGCGATGGCCGGCGCCACCAGCCACTCGTGCCCCAGGCGCGACTCGAGGCGGGCTTGAACACGGCCGGCAACCGCCGTCGCGATCCGGGTGTCGGTGTCCAACGGCAGGTGCGGACCGTGTTGTTCGGTCGACCCCAGCGGAACCATTACCGAAGCCGCCTTGCTCAATAACTGGCTCGACGTCGCGGTTCCCAATTCGCCGAGTACGGGCACTCGGTGATGGTAGGCCGAATTCACCTGGCGTGCACCAATTGTCTAAGCTTGAAAATAACTTTTTTTCTGGGTCGTTCACCGGGTGTTCGAATTGTTGGCTCGTCCGTCACGGTTACCCCGCCCGTACCACGATTTGCGGCCGCGTCACTTAATCCGGATATATCCGCCCGGCATGGCCAGGCTTTCGCTACCCGCCGCCCGAGCCCACGCCCAGCGCCCGGACGAAATCGGGCGGCACCAGGATGTCATTCGGGGTGAGGTCGTGAATCGAGGAGAGCCCCAGACCCATCAGCGCCGAGTCGATGCCGCCGCGCAAGATGTCGAGGACGTTCTCCACACCCGGTTGGCCGGCCGCGGCCAGGCCCCACAGGTAGGCCCGCCCGATCATCACAGCGCGCGCTCCCAGCGCCACGGCCTTGACGACGTCGCTGCCACGCCGGATCCCGCCGTCGAGGAGCACCTCGATCTGGTCGCCGACGGCCGCGGCCACCGCGGGCAGGGCCCGAATCGAGGCGGGGGTTCCGTCCAGATTGTTGCCGCCGTGGTTCGACACCGAAATCGCCGAAACTCCCACGTCCACCGCCCTTTTGGCGTCGTCCACGCGCATCACGCCTTTGAGCATGAACGGCCCGCCCCACAGCTCACGAAGCCAGGCGATGTCCTCCCACGTCGGCGGTGGGGTGCCCATCCACTCCCCGTAGGCAGCGAAGAAAGGAGGCCCGGGTTCGCCGCGACGGCCCTGGTTGGGCACGCGCAGCTCCGGCGGCCGCATCGTCTTCGCCCACTTGAGCAGCCACCGCGGCTTGGTGATGACCTCCGGGCTCATCTTGACGATGGTCTTGAAGTCCATCTTCTCCGGGATCGAGGGGCTGCCCCATCCCGGGCGTGCGAGAAGCTCCAGTCGGTGGTGACGATCAGGCCGACCGCCCCGGCTGCGCGGGCACGCTCGACCCGCGCGGCGATCGCGTCGCGATCTCCCAGCCAGTACACCTGGAAGAACAATTTGGGGTTCGCCGCGATGACCTCTTCGATCGGCTTGCTGGCGAACGAGGACAGGCCCATGGCGGTGCCGCGGGCGGCGGCGGCCCGCGCCACGGCCACTTCGCCATCGGGGTGGACCGCCTGCACGCCGGTCGGCGAGATCAGCACAGGCAGCGAAATGTCTTGTCCCATAACGCGGGTCGACATGTCGCGCTTTTCCTGCGCGCCGACGACATGTGGCGCGAAACCGAGTTCACTGAAGGCCGCCACGTTGTCGGAGACCGTGACGCCCTTTTCACTGGCCGAAATCAGCGATGAATAGGCCGATTTCGGTAACCGGCGCTTGGCGCGCTGCTGCGCGATCGCAACGGTTTCGAACCATGCGTCGGCCATTGTCACACCGGACTTTCGTTACACATGCGGGCCGGCGGCGTCGCCGGCGTGACCGACGATGGTCGCAGCGATAGGGTGAGCGGCACCGGTTGGCGGATGCGCGTGCCGCGGGAGTGGTCGGCCCGGGGGCGCGGCGTCTCGCGGTCGTTCGCCAGCGCCGTCGCGCTGTGGCCCTGCACGCATTCGGGGTCCGGACCGTCCAGCGGCAGCCCGGTGAAAAATTTGGCGGCCATGCATCCGCCCCGGCAGCTGTCGTAGTGCCCGCAGCTGCCGCAGGCGCCCGCCGACTGCGGCTCGCGCAGCTCGCGGAACAGCGGCGCGTTTTTCCAGACGTTGTCAAAACCACCGTCGGACACCACATTCCCGGCCAGGAAGCGATCGTGGATGGCGAACGGACACGCGTAGACGTCGCCGACCGGGTCGATCAGGCACACGACTCGGCCGGCGCCACACATGTTCAGCCCGGCCAGGGCGCCGGATTGGCCGAGCGGGGCCAGGTGGAAGAAGGAGTCGCCGGTCAGCACACGCTCGCCCTTGGCGACCAGCCAGTCATACAACTGGACCTGCTGGCCGGCGGTGGGGTGCAGCTCTTCCCAGACGTCGGCGCCGCGCCCGGACGGGCGGAGCCGGGTGATCCGCAACGTAGCTCCGTAACGTTCTGCCAGCGCGGCGAATTCGTCGAGCTGGTCGACGTTGTGCCGGGTGACGACGACGGAGATCTTCGCGTCCGAGAAACCGGCGTCGGCAAGGTTTTCCAGTGCCCGCACCGCCATGTCGAACGACCCGGGTCCGCGGACGGCGTCGTTGACGTCGGCGGTGGCGCCGTCCAGCGAGATCTGAACGTCGACGTAATCGCTGGCTGCCAGCCGCGCGGCGACCTCGGGCGTGATACGGACGCCGTTGGTGGAGAATTTCACTCCGACATGGTGTTCGGTCGCGTAGTCGACCAGTTCCCAAAAGTCCGGTCGCACAGTGGGTTCCCCGCCACCGATGTTGACGTAGAACACCTGCATGCGTTCCAGCTCGTCGATGATGTCCATGCATTGACGGGTGGACAGCTCTCGGGGGTCCCTCTTGCCCGATGACGACAGGCAGTGCACGCAGGCCAGGTTGCAGGCGTACGTCAGCTCCCAGGTGAGGCAGATGGGCGCGTCGAGCCCGCGCTCGAACTGCTCGATGAGACGGGGCACGGGGGCCGCTGTTGTCATTCGTTGTCCTCCCGGGGCACCAGCATGTTGGATTCGACGAGCACGCCCAGCGCATGCAGATACGGCGCCTGCGCGGCGTCATCTACCCCCGCCGCGCGGCAGGCGGAGCGGATGTCGGGATGCTCTGGCAGCGACTGCACCACGGTGAGGATGGTGCGGTTTTTCAGAAACGACAGCTTGCGGGTGCCGAAGTGGTAGAGCAGCGCGCCGAACGGTTCCGGACGAACCGCCACCTGCGAGTGCAGTCGCCAGCCGCGATCGGCATCGAACGGGGTCGCCGTCCTTGCCTGCGCGGGCGCAGGCACGGTCAGTAGACCCCGCACATGCCGTCGATCGATACCTCTTCGACCAGGGTCTCGGTGACGAGTTGGCTGTCGGTTTCGGTCTCGTGGTCCACGGGCCCTTGCCTTTCGTGCGGTCTTGACGACGATGGGATCTGAGTCACACTCGCCGTCAGAATATGGCATCGAGTGCCGAAATGGAAGGGCGGGTCCGATGATGCCGCAGCCGCGGGTGGGCAGGCGCCGCTCGACCACCCCGCACCACATCACCGACGTCGCCATCGACATGTTCAGCGCGCGCGGTTTCGCCGACGTGAGCGTCGATGACGTCGCCCAGGCCGCAGGCATCTCGCGCCGGACGCTGTTCCGGTATTACGCATCCAAGAACGCCATCCCCTGGGGCGACTTCGACAATCACCTTGCTCACCTTCGCGATTTACTCGACAACGTCGGTTCCACCGTGCGCCTGGGCGATGCGCTGCGCGATGCGCTGTTGACGTTCAACACCTTTGACGAATCCGAGACGGCCCGGCACCGACAGCGCATGCGGGTGATCCTGCAAACCGCTGAGCTGCAAGCCTATTCGATGACGATGTACGCGGGCTGGCGCGAGGTGATCGCCGGGTTCGTCGCCCGCCGCCTGGATTGCAAGACGACGGATCTGGTGCCCCAGACCGTCGCCTGGACGATGCTCGGGGTGGCACTGTCGGCCTACGAACACTGGCTCAGCGATGAATCCGTCCCGCTGCCGGTTGCTTTGGGCAATGCGTTCGACGCCGTCGGCGCCGGACTGGACGGGCTGGACGGGTGACGACCGAGCACCTGGTGCACACGCTGCGGTCGCAGGGCAGGTTCTGCGCCTCGTCGGGCTCGCGGATGTACGCCGACCTGTTCGAGTTGGTGGCCGGTGACGTCGAAGCCGGCGGTGTGTTCGCGACCGTCTTGTCCGGGCGCGAGGACGCCCCGTCACGCGACGCGGTGCCGCTGCGACTGCTCGGCGGATTGCACCGGTTGGTGCTCCACGGCCGCGCGGCGGGGTTGCGCCGCTTCTATCCCAGCACCGGTGGCGAGTGGGATGCTGGACGCGCCTGGCCGGAAATTTTGGACACGGTCGCCGCTAACGTCGACGTGCTGCGCGCGGCGCTGGACCAGCCACCGCAGACCAACGAGGTGGGCCGATCGGCCGCACTGATCGGCGGGCTGCTGCACATCAACCACGAATTCGGCTTGCCAATAAGGCTTTTCGAGATCGGATCGAGTGCCGGGCTGAATCTGCGCGCGGACCACTACCGCTACCGGTTCGCCGGTGGCCAGTGGGGGCCGGCCGACTCACCGGTGACCATCGAGGACGCCTGGCGCGGCGCGGTGCCGCCGCGTCGCGAAATGCGAGTCGTGGCGCGCCACGGGTATGACATCGCGCCCATCGACGTCGGCGACACCGACGGGGAACTGACGGTGCTGAGCTACGTGTGGCCCGACCAGCGCGCCCGGCTGGCCCGGTTGCGCGGCGCCATCGAGGTCGCCCGGCGGGTCCCGGCCCCGCTCGAGCGCCGGACGGCGGCCGACGCGGTCGCCGGCCTGACACTAACCGACGGCGCGCTGACCGTGTTGTGGCATTCGATCACGTGGCAGTATCTGTCCGCCGACGAACGCAGCGCGGTGCGCGCGCACGTCGACGCGCTGGCCGGGCGGGCCGATGCACGCTCGCCGTTCGCCCACCTCACGATGGAGCCCGCGCGCGATGGGCCGGGCGCACCGGTCAAGTTCGTGGTGCGGGCCCGCGTCTGGCCGCGGGGCGAGTCTCAGCTGCTGGGCGAGTGCCATCCGCACGGCCCGCCGGTTGACTGGCAATAAGCAATAGACCGGCTGCAGCACGCGGCCGGCGGCGGCTGAGCGCGGATCAGCCCAGTACTTCGGTGATGGGTACGGCCGCCGCGATTTTGGCGCGGACCTTCATGACCTTGCCGGGCATCCCGCCGCCGACCACCCCGACCAGGGCCCCGTCGCGTTCGTAGTAGGCCAGGAACTTGCGCCCGTCGTCCTCGACGACGTGGACGATGTCACCGGCCTCCGGCTCGCCCAGGCACTGAATCTTCACGTCGTACTGGTCGCTCCAGAAGTAGGGGACGACCACCACCGGCGGCACATCCTGGCCCAGCATCGCGGGCACCACGGCCCGGGCCTGATCGGCGACGTTGCTCCAATGTTCCACGCGCCCTTGATGTCCCGTCGCGTCCCGCCACGATGCCACGTCACCGAGCGCCCACACATTCGGCGCGCTGGTGCGCCCGGCCTCGTCGCAGATGACGCCGTTGTCGACCTGCACTCCGCTGCCCTCGAGCCATTCGGTCGCCGGGCGCGACCCGATGCCGACGACCACGATGTCGGCCGGCAGCTCGGTGCCGTCGCTCAACACCACCGCCTCGACTTGTTGGTCACCGCGTACCTCGGTCACCCCGACGCCGAGGCGAACGTCGACGCCTTCGGCGCGGTGCAGCCGGGCCACCAGCTCGCCGATCTGCTCGCCGAGCACCGCGGCCAGCGGTGTGGGCTGCGGTTCCACCAACACCACGTCCACGCCCAGACTGCGCAAGCTGGCCGCCACTTCACAGCCGATGAAGCCGGCGCCGATGACGACCGCGCGCTGGGCCGCCGACGCGTGCTCGCGCAGCGCCAAGCTTTCGTCGAAGGACCGCAGCACGCGGATTCCCTCGAGATCGGGCATCGCCGGAATGCGCCGGGGGACCAGGCCCGTGGCGATGACGAGTTCGTCGTAGGGAAGCGTCGTTCCGTCGTCGAGCGTCACCGTCTGCGCCGCGGTGTCCAGAGCCGTTGCGGCCGACCCCAATCGCAGGGTGATGTTGTTTTCGTCGTACCACTCGCGTGGCTTGAGCGCGGTGTCGTCAACCTCTTTGCGCAGCACCTCTTTGGACAGCGGCGGGCGATCGTAGGGGGGGTGCACCTCGTCGCTGACGATCGTGATGGGCCCGGAATACTCCGACTTCCGCAGCTGCTCGGCCGTGCGCGCGGCGGCCAATCCGCCACCGACGATCACGATTCCGTTGGTGTTGCTTGCGTCACTACTCACGTGGAGTTCTTAGCACGATGGCCGCTCAGTACTTCAGGGCGCCCTTATCCACCGGGATCTGGGTGCCGGTGAGCGTGCCCGAACCGTCGCCGGCGAGCCAGGCCACCACGTCGGCCACTTCGTCGGCCGTCATGAACCCGTTGGGCTGCACCGGCATTGGCGGAAAGCTGTGCACGAAGCTGGGATGCCGGGCGAAAATCTCCATCATCGCTTCGGGTTCGATCATCGGGGTGTCCACCGAGTACGGGTGGATGGAGTTGACCCGGATGCCGAACTCGCCGAGTTCGATGGCCAGCGTGTTGGTCAGCGCGGTGAGCCCGTGTTTGCTGGCCGAATAGTGGCCGTTGCCGGGTGTGGCCTTGATTCCGGCCGACGAGCTGACCACCACGATGGACCCGCCGTTTCCGGCCTCGATCATGGCGGGGACGGTGGCGCGCAGCGTGCGCCAGGTGCCGGTCAGGTTGACGCCGATGACCGTGTCCCACTGCTCATCGGTGAGCTCCCAGACGCGGCCCCAGCTCAGGACCCCGGCGTTGGCCACCACGATGTCGAGCCGGCCGAACTGCTCGATGCCGTCGGCCACCAATTCCCGCAACGCGGCGTCGTCGCGGATGTCGACCACACGGGTGAGGATCTTGCGTCCCTCGCCCTCCACCAGGCGGGCGGTCTCGTCGAGGTCTTCACGGCTGGCCGGCGTGTACGTCACGCTGGCGGACGCGGCTGCGCAGAGGTCCAGCGCGATGATGTCGGCGCCCTCGCGGGCCAGCCGCACCGCGTGTGAACGCCCCTGCCCGCGGGCGGCCCCGGTGATGAATGCGACCCGTCCCTGCAGTGATCCGGCCTGTCCAGCCACGTGTTATCCCTTCGACCGCCATCCGACCAAGCCAGGCTAGCAGCGGAACTGAAACGTGTTCTAATTCACCCGGCCCTGCGCGACTGGGCCCGTCAGATTTCGGAGATGATCGCGGCGCGCCGGCTGGTGTATTCGTCGTCGGTCAGCGCCCCACTGGCGTGCAAATCCTTCAGTTCCTGCAGCCGCGTGGCGATCGTCGGTTCGGGCGGGGTGACGACGGTCGCAGCCGCGGGCGCCGCGGCGGCCGGCGTCGGTTGGGCGGCCGGCGCCTGTTGTTCGACGGCGCGGCGCACCACCGCCTGGATCTGGGCGCGCAGCGCAGGGTTGGACCGGATGTCGACCATCTGATTGAGGGCAACGTTGTTGGCCTTGAGGATCTGCAGGATTTCCATCAACGGGCCGGCCTGACCGCTCAGGTCGTAGGTTTTGTTGTCTTCGGCGACGGTGAACTGCGCTGGGACCAGGCCATTGACCAAAGCGCTTCGCTCCCAGTCGATCCGGTATTCGCTGGTGGTGGGGTTGACCAGGACCACCACCTTGCGGGCGTTGAGGTTGCCGAGGCGGGTGACGCTGGCGATGACCCGGTGTTCGCTGTCGAACGGCAAGAGCCCGGGGCCCGCGATGTGCAGGTGCACCTTGACGACCTGCTGGTTGTTGACCCACGTCCCCGTCTCGGTGATCCCGGTGATCTCGGCAAGCGCCGAATACCCCGTTCTGCTCGAGCGCGGCCACCTTGGCCGACGACTTGGCGCCGTATTTCGCCAGCGCGAGCGCCGCCAACACATCGGCCACGGTGATGAGCAAGCCGACGTAGAGCATCCACTGCAGCAGGTTGTCGAGCCCAAGGGTGAAGTACACGACCAAGAAGATCGGTCCGACGAGTCCACCGCACAGCAAAACCACCAGCTGCGCCTTCAGGTAGCGCGCTAACACATGCTCCTCCTCGACTTATTCAGGATCGGCCGCACGATCGGCCGCCGCACCACCGCCGGCGCCGCCTGTTGC
>CAWKJQ010000025.1:0-65770 GCA_963849935.1 uncultured Actinomycetota bacterium | reverse complement strand
CGCAGCCATCGGGATGCTTCACCGAGGAGACTTGACCGAGCTGCGGGAGGACGACACCCGCCAGGACATCAGTTATTTGGCAAATCGCACCGGTTGGGACGCTCGAGCCGTGGCGATGGCGGCCCAGGCGGCTCGACTTTCGGTTACAGGCGGTGAGGACTACCACGAGCAGGTCGATGCGGACCTGTATTACGCGTTGTTCGGGTGCCTCGGGTGATCCCGTCGACGTGCACCGTGTGCATCCCGACCACGCGTTGTCTGCCTGGCGGTCAGCGATCGACCAGGGGGTAATTACGTCACGTCCTGAGGAGGCGCTGGCATCTGCCAAGGCGGCGTTCACGGGCCGCGGCGTCGCGCGCACCGTCGTGGATGCGCCGCCGCGCCCAGCACCAGCCTATCGAGCCGCTCCCGGTGTCGATACCACACCAGCTGCGCCACAAGTGATCCCATCGAATTGCCCGCCGGGACGAGCGTATCCACCCCCAGTGCATCGGCCAACGCGGCCACGTCGCCGGCACAGTCCTCGAGCAAAAACCGCGGCGAGGAGATGCCTTGCCCATGCCAGCGCTGGTCAAACACCACCACTCGCCCCAACCCGCGCATCATCTCCGGAGCCGGATACCGTTGAGCACCGTCGAGTCCAGCGACCGCCCGCTCCAGCCGCTCACTGCCCCACCCTCGGCACGGTCTAGCGGGACCGACCCAAAGCAAACCTCGGCGCCAGCACCGACACTCACGACCGAGTCCCCACCGACCGCGTCGCTCACCAGTCGTTTGCGGCGTCCACGCCGGAATAATCTGCAATCGCCCGATCAACACCATTCCGCCAATGACGAGTGCCTTCGCCAACCGGGTAAACGGGCGGCGGCGATACCGGCCACTTTCAGCTCGCCGCGACCGCCTCGGCACACGCGGCGTGCGCGGGATGGTCGTCGCCCCGCCGCCGCTCTGCATTGTCGGTAGCCAGCCATACGTCAGTTTCTACCCCGCGGCGAAACGCCCTTTTGGGAGACCATGGTGAAGCAGACCCTGATCGACCTCCCGACAATCCCCGTCCCGCGAGCCGCCGCTGTCGGGCATCTTCCGGCAGGCATGGGCGGAAGCGCTTCGAGCACAGCGACGGGATGAAGAATCGTTTAACGATGCGTTCTACTCTGTCGTGGCTTCGGCATACTTGTCCTACATGAGGCTTCGACTGGCATTGCAGCCACCCTGGGTGCGATTTCTGGTGTGGGCGCCCATCGCCGCCGTGCTCTTCGGTGGGGGAACCCGCTTGATGTCGCGCTCGATCTGGAGCACCGTCATCTCGGCCATCGTCTTCGGAGTCTTCTTGGCGGCGTCCTTCACCTACGGCACTCAACGCATGCACACGGCGCTCGCTGAGGCGGTTGGCGGACTTGACCAAGCGGAGCGCTCCCAGGCCATCGCCGCCGTCACACACGGCGTCGTGCCGGCCGATCAAAAGGTGCGGTCCGCGGCGCTCCGGCTTGGCTGGGCCTATCTGGGTGGCAAGTCCGCTGATCAACTCAAGCGGCAGGAACGACGGAACTGGATAGCATCAGCGGTCCTCGTCGCGGCAGGCATCGGGCTGGCAATCATGGACAGCGAACAGCGTCTGTACTTCCTGGTGCTGGTGCTGTTTCTGTTAGTCGTGCTGCCCCTTGGGGTGCTCCGCACTCGACGGATTCAACGCAATGTCGCACTGCTTGGCGAAGACCCTCTTTCCCGGTAGGGCCACGGCCATCGGGTTGATCGCGAACACCGCCCGCCCACTGGCACGTAAGGCGGCGACCCGCAGCCCACGCCGAATTTCGATCGAAATTGGGATCGGGTCCTGGGGGCTGGCGCCCGGCGGTGGAGCTACCTAACTGCGCCGTAACACCATGATCAAAGCGCCCCCGGCAGCCGCTTCATGACTACCGAGGGCTAAATCCCGCGGCAGCCCCGGGTCTGCCGCCGTGCGGCTAACCCTCGCCGCGCCGGTGCCCGCGTTGAGGCTGCCCCACGAAGATATGGAGCCCGCCGCCGCCTCCCGGTTCATCCACGACGTTGATGCTCGACGGCAGCTCGCGGCTGAACCAGCGGCCGCAAGTACGGGCTGACCTCCGACGGCTCGGCGATCCCGGTGATCTGTATACGGCTGGCCGGCGATTTCGGCTACACCGAGTTCGACGTCTCCCACGCGCTTCGGTCCTACGGCTGGCAGGTACCGGCCTACACCATGCCCGCCGACCCAACCGACGCCACGGTGCTGCGCGTCGTGGTGCACGAAGGCTTCTCCGCCGACCTGGCCCGGTCACTGCGCGACGACATGGTGTCGGCGCTGGCCAGTCTGGACGACCTCAAGCCCGGCGGCCACATCAACAACCAGCGGCCCTTCGCGTATTAAGCGGCAAGCACGCGCTCGGGGGCCTGATGGGCGTTTCCACCTCGGGTCAGCGGATGGTCCGCCCACCATCGGGATCGGGCACCAATACAAGAGGTTCTGCAACACCCGCGGAGGCACAACACGAGGGTTGCAGCCTTTCGCCCGACTCGCGGGGGTCCGGCAGGGAACCCCTCTCCCGACCCCAGCCGCCACCGGATCGGCACTATGGCTCGGGTTGGCTGCGGTTCTGGGACTCTCGAATTGGAGGGCTAGCACCTCATTGTGTTCATCGCTCGGCGGTCGCTTTCGCGCAGGTATTCGAGCCGCTTCACGCGCCGCTCAATCGCCTGGAAGTCGCGTTCAACTAAGATGACGGACGCCCGATTCATCCATTGCTTGCGGCTCCTTCGGTCGATGTGTAAACGCGCCGCCCGACATCCATTGGGACCTTGATGACGGAGCTCGTCGCAAGTGCTCAGGTGTGCGCTTATTTGAAAGTGCCCACCAGTGAGGCGATTCTACTGTAGCGGCCGCCGGGGTATCCCGAGGGCAGCCAGGTGGAAGAGCGCCACGGCAACAGCGCCGCAAGCAAGAGGGCCGCAAGCAAGAGCCCCACGACCAAGAGCGAGAAAAGAAAGGCCGCGCCTAATCGGTTGACCTGCCCAGCTCCAAATCAGCTGTCGCGCGGCGGGAAGGCGGCGAAATATCAACAGCCCGTGTTTATGTGCCTAGAGGGCGAATGGCCGTGTCGACCGCCGTGCATGCCGACCTTGTATCTCAACACCTGGTGCGCCGTATCGGCTTACCATGAGGTGTCTGACCAGGCCGTTTGCATTTGGCATGGTGCAGTCGTCTTGCGTCACACTGCCCCTAGCAAAGGGAGATTGAACACAAATGAGTGACAACGACGAAGCTCGCGGGATGTCCGACGAGCTAAAAATCGAAATCACCGCCGAGGATCTCCGCAGGGCCCGCGAGATGTTGCGAAGGTCAGAGATCGCGCATTGCTATTAAAAGTCCTACAGCACAAGGAGATTCGCAATGAATGAATTCGATTTCGTGACCAGCGTCCACAGCGTGGTTGGCGAACTCGCAGTCATTGTCGACGGCGCCCCGGGCGGTCCCAGTCAGCTCGACGCGGATAGCGCCGGATGGTTTGTTGCCCGGCTCCATGGATCGATTGAGGAGTTAGCGCGGCTAGCGGCGGTGCTGGGCAGGCAGATCGGTGTCGAAGTTTCCATTTCGATTACAGCACAGGGGGATTCACAATAATGGACGATAATGCTGCCGACATGCTGATGCGTTCCGCGCACTTTTATTGTCGAGCAGTCCATGAACCTGACTCTTGACCGCCAGGTCGATGGACAGGTAGAGGTTAATCACTTCCTCACCATCCGCCCGCTCGAATGACCCCGTATGGACTGACATTTTAGGGAACCGTACCGGATCAGTGGCCATGATGAGCGATGAGGCAGCCGGCTTGTTACGCGCCTACGCCGAGTTGCTGGAAGCAACCGCTGACGAGGCTAAAACCTGGCTACCGACGGTTATGCGAATCTTCCGCAAAAATGGGTGAGCGGGAACCCGCACAGCGCCAAATCGTCCAAAAATTGCAGCCGCATCGAAGCAGCCACCGTACGGCCGGGGGCTGCGGCCCGGAGGGTGACTTCTCGCGCCAGTCGTCCGTATCGGGAGGTGTCACCGGTGTCGGTGACCCCGACATGCCGCGGCGAACGTTGATCACTTCGCCCCCGCCCGGGGGAAGTGCCCCGTCGGGGGTGCTGGTTGTTTGTTTCGGGTTGTGCTCTGGCGGGTTCATCGCAGCAGTCCGCGCATCTCGATCTCGTGTTCGCCGCACCGTTTGCTGTGGCGCTTCCGGCCCCGGATCGTGGAAGATCTGTGGAAGGTTTTCGGTCGATTTGGCGGCGAAATCCGGCCACCGCGCCCGGCTTCGCGAGACAGAAAGTACGTCCGAGCTGCGCTTTTGTGAAGTGCGCCGTCAGGGTTTCGAACCCCGGACCCGCTGATTAAGAGTCAGCTGCTCTACCAACTGAGCTAACGGCGCTTGTGGTCGGCCGAGACCGCGTAGGCGACAATAACAGGCGTCGCGCCGCGGAGTGAAATCCCGACCGTTTCCCAGGATAGCTGCCCGGCCGCCGGCAAGCCCGCAGACGTTCCCGGCCCACCGAGCCCGCCATGGCGGCGATGCCCGCACCTGATTGCCGCGCATTTCGGCAGACTCGCAAAAGATATTGTCCCACAACGCTTTTGAGCGTGATCGCAGCACCATGCCACAGAATGGTGCCCGGTTGGCGCCAAAGGCGGCGCCCGGCTAACCCAACGCACCCTGGCGCACCTCGGTTAGGCGACCGGCATGGGCAAGCTCCGAGGCCCGGTGCGCCCCCATGTAGACGGTGGCCAAGTCGGCCAAGCTCGGTGTGCGCTTTCCGGTAAGTCAGAAGCCGTCGGGATGATTGGTGTGATGCAGCGCAGTGCCGCGCTGGGTCGGTCGATCGTCCATGTAGTCAAGCTGGCGCGCGTCGAGGCGGTTGCGACCCGCGACGGGGTCGAGGCGGAGCTGCATGAAGAGGCCGGCTTGCCGGCGTAGTCGGCCGTTGCTCGGGCGTTGACCCCGCCCGAATGACGAATTCATTGCGGTGTTGACACCGAACGGCCGCCCTGATTCGTCTGGGCGTGGAGTGTCGGCAAATGCCATTACAATTCCTGCAGCTACCTCGCTGGTCAGCGGTGACCACCTAGAGAATTCAATGGGAGGTCACTGGATGACGCATTTGCGGAGACGACGATCGTGGCTGGTGGCCGCGATCATTCCGATTGCTGTGTTCAGCGCTGCCTGTAATGGCAGCCACGCGGCGGCACCGGCGAAAGTCATCTTCGACAAGGGCACCCCGCTGGCCGACCTGCTCGTCCCGAAGCTCACCGCTTCGGTGAGCGACGGAGCCGTCGGTGTGACGGTGGATGCGCCCGTCACGGTGAGCGTTGCCGACGGCGTGCTCGCGTCGGTCACCATGGTCAACGAGAACGGCAGGTCGATCATTGGGCAGCTGAGTCCCGACGGGCTGCGGTGGTCGACCACCGAGCAGCTCGGCTACAACAGGCGCTACACCCTGAACGCGAAGGCGACCGGCCTGGGCGGCGCGACCAGCAAGCAGATGACGTTCGAGACCAGTTCGCCCGCCCACCTGACCATGCCCTACGTCAATCCGGCCGACGGTGATGTGGTGGGCATCGGCGAGCCGGTGGCGATCCGCTTCGACGAGAACATCGCGAACCGGGCGGCGGCCCAGAAGGCCATCAACATCACCACCAACCCTCCGGTGGAGGGCGCGTTCTATTGGCTGAACAACCGCGAAGTGCGTTGGCGCCCAGAGCGTTTCTGGAAATCGGGGACCACGATCGACGTGGCGGTCAACACCTACGGGGTGGATCTGGGCGACGGAATGTTCGGCGAGGACAACGTCAAGACACACTTCACCATCGGTGACGAGGTGATCTCGACGGCCGACGACACCACCAAGACGGTGACTGTGCGGGTCAACGGCGACGTCGTCAAGACCATGCCGACGTCGATGGGTAAGGACAGCACCCCAACGGCCAACGGCGTCTACATCATTGGTGGGCGGTTCAAGCACATCATCATGGATTCCTCGACCTATGGAGTTCCGGTCAACTCGCCGAACGGGTATCGCACCGAAGTCGACTGGGCCACGCAGATGTCCTACAGCGGCGTCTTCGTGCACTCGGCGCCGTGGTCGGTCGGCGCCCAGGGCCACACCAACACCAGCCACGGATGCCTCAACGTGAGCCCGAGCAACGCCGAGTGGTTCTACGACCACAGCAAGAGCGGCGACATCGTCGAGGTGGTGCATACGGTCGGCTCCACGCTGCCCGGGATCGAGGGCCTGGGCGACTGGAACATCCCCTGGGCGCAGTGGAAAGCGGGCAACGCCAACACCTGATCGGACCGAGCTTCGGCCGATCCTCGCGACTGTCGCGTCAAAAAAGGTCAGGGAGCGGTGCCGCTCCCTGACCTGTGGGGTGAGTGACGGGACTCGAACCCGCGACATTCAGGATCACAACCTGACGCTCTACCAACTGAACTACACCCACCACGGCCGCAAGCCGACCTTCGCGCGATGAGGTCAACGAGCGGCGACGTCGATACTAGCCGGTTGGCGGCGCGCTGGCCGAATCGTTTAGCCCCGGTGCGTCTTCTCCGCCGTCAAGGGCGGCGACGACCGCCTCGATTTCGCTGGTAGAGGGGCCCGGCGGCGAGACGAACGCCGTCTGCCGATAAAACCGCAACTCGCGAATGGACTCGTGGATGTCGGCCAATGCGCGGTGGGCCAGCCCTTTGACCGGCTGACCGAAGTAGATCCGCGGATACCAGCGGCGGCAGAGCTCTTTGATCGAGCTCACATCGATCATGCGGTAGTGCAGAAACGAGTCCAGGGCGGGCATGTCGCGCACGAGGAAGGCGCGGTCGGTGGCGATGGAGTTGCCGGCCAGCGGCGCGGTCTTGGGTTGCTTGACGTGTTCGCCGATGTAGTCCAGGACCATCGCCTCGGCGGTCGCCAGGTCGACGGTCGACGCCCGCACCTCGTCGGTCAGCCCCGAGCGCGAGTGCATTTCGGTGACCACGTCGCCCATCGACGCCAGCGCGGCGTCGTCGGCATGGATCACCACGTCGACCCCCTCGCCGAGAACGTTCAAATCGGCGTCGGTCACCAGCGCCGCGATCTCAATCAGCTTGTCCGAACCCAGATCAAGCCCGGTCATCTCGCAGTCGATCCACACCAATTCGTCTCGCACAGCGCTCAGACTAGTGGTGATCGCAAGTGCGGCGGAGCCGGGCGCCGGGGCACCTCCCGCTTGCGCGGGACAGCTCGCCACCATCAGACCAGGCGCAGGTGACGCCCGCGCCGGCCCTCGCCCCCGTATCCGCTCGAGAAGTAGGGTGAGCGTTGCCGAACTGCATGCCGAATCATCGGAGAAGAGAGGCGCAGCACGATGAGCACCGATTCAGCGGCCACGGCCGCGACGCGGATCGCCGACGGCTACGCCGTTGACGGCCAGGCACTGGAACTGGGCACGGTCGTCATCGACGGCGCGGCCGATCCGACGGCCCAGATTCGCATTCCGCTGGCCACCATCAACAGGCACGGCCTGGTGGCCGGGGCCACCGGAACCGGCAAGACCAAGACGCTGCAACTGATCGCCGAGCAGCTCAGCGCCGCGGGTGTCCCGGTGCTGATGGCCGATGTGAAGGGCGACCTGTCGGGGCTGGCCAGGCCCGGCGAAGGGAACGACAAGACCGCCGCGCGGGCCAAAGACACCGGCGACAACTGGCAGCCGACGGGGTTTCCGGTCGAGTTCTTGTCGTTGGGCACCAACGGAATCGGCGTGCCGATCCGCGCGACCGTCGAAAGCTTCGGCCCCGTCCTCCTGTCAAAAGTGTTGGGGCTCAATGCTACTCAAGAGTCGACGCTGGGGCTGATCTTCCATTGGGCGAAGGATCAAAACCGTCGGCTGGTCACGACGGACGATCTGCGCGGTGCCATCGGCTACCTGACCAGCGACGAGGGCAAGGAAGCCCTGAAATCACTTGGCGGCGTGTCGGCGACGACGGCGGGCGTCATCCTGCGGGCGCTGGTGAACCTCGATGCCGAGGGCGGGGACACCTTCTTCGGCGAGCCCAAGCTCGACCCGAACGATCTGCTGCGCGCCAACGACCAGGGCCAGGGCACCATCTCGCTGCTGGAGTTCACCGGTCAGTCGGTGCGTCCCGTGATCTTCTCCACGTTCCTGATGTGGCTGCTCGCCGACCTGTACACCCAGCTGCCCGAGGTCGGCGACGTGGACAAGCCGAAGCTGGTCTTCTTCTTCGACGAGGCCCACCTGTTGTTCGCCGACGCGTCCAAGGCCTTCCTCGAGCAGGTAGAGCAGACCGTCAAGCTGATCCGGTCCAAGGGCGTCGGGGTGTTCTTCTGCACCCAGTTGCCCACCGACATTCCCAACGACATCCTCTCCCAGCTGGGTGCGCGGATTCAGCACGCGTTGCGGGCGTTCACACCCGATGACCAGAAGGCGCTGAGCAAGACCGTCCGGACCTACCCGAAAACCGACGTGTACGACCTGGAGTCGGCGTTGACGTCGCTGGGAATCGGCGAGGCGGTGGTCACCGTGCTGTCCGAGAAGGGCGCACCGACGCCGGTCGCGTGGACCCGCATGCGGGTGCCACGCTCGCTGATGGCGTCGATCGGCAACGATGCGATCACGGCCGCGGCGAAAGACAGTCCGCTGCAGGCGAAGTACGGCCAGACGGCTTCCCAACCCGCGCAGCCCCAGGCCGCCCCGCAGGCCCCGCAAGCCCAACCCGCGCCACAGCCGCCGCAAACCCGGTCCGACTACCCGCCGGTCCCGCCGAACGAGCCGGTTCCGCCGATGCCCGAGCCGGCGGAGCCCAAGGGCGCAAAAGGACCCTCCATGTGGGAGGAAGTCCTGGAGAACCCGACCGTGAAAAGCGGCATCAACACCGCGATACGCGAAGCGGTCAAAGGCATCTTCGGTTCCGGACGCCGCCGGAAATAACGCCTACCCGCCGCCCGAGCTTCTTGTAGAACGCGCCCACGATGGGGGCCACGATGGCACGCGGACCGTACCCGCTGGCCACCGACATGGCCTTCGACGTCAGGCCCGGAACGACGCGCATCTTGTTGCGTGCCAACGCATCCAGTGAGACCCGCGCGGTGTGTTCGGTCGAGATCCACAGGAAATCCGGCACCAGCCGCTCGACGATCGAGGCCTCCGCGTCGTCGGGCAGGTCGGTGCGTACCGGGCCCGGCGCCAGCAGCGTCACATGGACACCGGATCCGCGCAGCTCGCCGCGCAGCGATTCGCTGAAGGTGTTCGCAAACGCCTTGGTGGCCGCATAGGTGGCGTTGTAGGGGATCGGCGAATTGCCCGCCGCCGAACCGGAAATCAGGATCCCGCCCGACCCACGCTCGACCATCCCCGGCAGCACGGCCAACGTAAGGTCATGCACCCCAAGGACATTCAGCTGCAGCTGGGCCTTCTCGCCGGCCGGGTTCAGCGTGGCGACCGGACCGAATGTCGCGGTGCCCGCATTGGCGCACAGGATCGAGATGGGGCGGGCGGCCAGCTCGTCGCACAGTTTCGCCCGTTCACCCGGATCGGCCAGGTCGGCGGGGCGCACGTCGACGGTGACGCCGTACTTGTCGGTCAGGCGGGCCGCCAGGCCCTCGAGCAGGTCTTCGCGGCGTGCGGTGACGATCAGGTTGTGTCCGCGCGCGGCAAGTTCGGTGGCGAGCGCCGCACCGATGTTCTGCGAAGCTCCGGTGACAACGGCGCGCGCATCGGCGCTTGGGGCGGGTAACGGCATGCGCCAATCGTAGACAGCGGGCCAAACGCGGACCGCGGGCGATCGCGAGCGCCGATAGAGTGCCGGGCATGAGCCAGCCGGATTCGCCGTTCCGCCACGCCCGTGCGATCGCGCGTGGTGGCGTGGGCGCTCTGGGACTGCGGCTCGACCGGTCTTAACGCGATCGTCGCGACCTTCGTCTTCTCCGTCTACCTGACCAGCAGCGTTGGGGTGGGGTTATCCGGTGCCACCACGCCGGCGAGCTGGCTGGGCCGCGCGGCGGCCATCGCCGGCCTGACCGTCGCCGTGCTCGCGCCCGCCGTGGGGGTGTGGGTGGAGTCCCCGCATCGCAGGCGGGTGGCGCTGAGTGTGCTGACCGCCGCGGCGGTGACGCTGACGTGCTTGATGTTCTTCATCCGCGACCGACCCGGCTACCTCTGGGCGGGTCTGGTGCTGCTCGGTGCGACGGCGGCCTGCGGCGACCTGGCCAGCGTTCCGTACAACGCCATGCTGCGCCAGCTCTCGACGCCGCAGACGGCGGGGCGGATCTCCGGATTCGGCTGGGCGGCGGGTTATGTCGGCAGCGTTCTGCTCCTGCTGGTGATCTACACCGGCTTCATCTCCGGATCGGGCAAGGGGCCCGACGCGACGCGTGGACTGCTGCGAATTCCCTTGCGGGACGGGCTTTATGTGCGCGAGGCGATGGTGGTGGCCGCGATCTGGTTCGCGGTGTTGGCCCTGCCGCTGCTGTTCGTCGCACACCGGCTGACCGCGTCGTCGGAGGACCATCGGCCGACCAGCATGCTGGGTGGGTACCGCAAGTTGTGGACCGAGGTCGCCGCGGAATGGCGGCGCGACCGCAACCTGGTGTATTTCCTGTTCGCCAGTGCGCTCTTCAGGGACGGGCTGGCGGCGATCTTCGCGTTCGGTGCGGTGCTCGGCGTCAACGTGTACGGCATCTCCCAGGCCAATGTCCTGATCTTCGGGGTGGCGGCCAGTGTGGTCGCGGCCGTGGGCGCGGTGCTGGGCGGGTTCGTCGACCATCGGGTCGGATCGAAACCCGTCATCGTGACGTCACTGTTCGCGATCGTCGTCCTGGGACTGACCCTGATGGTGCTGTCCGGACCGGTGGCCTTCTGGGTGTGCGGGCTGTTGCTGTGCATGTTCATCGGCCCGTCACAGTCGTCATCGCGGGCACTGCTGTTGCACATGGCCAAGCACGGCAGGGAAGGGGTCGCCTTCGGCCTCTACACCATGACCGGGCGAGCTGTGGCGTTCTTGGCGCCGTGGCTGTTCTCGGTATTCGTCGACGTCTTCGGCGCCGTGCGGGCCGGGCTGGGCGGAATTTCGCTGGTGATGATCGCCGGACTGCTGGCGATGCTGACGGTCCGGGTTTCGCCGCGCGGCGCCGCGGTGACCGAACCCGCGGCCGAGCCGTCGTAGCCAGCGGAAGGTTGCGGCCTAGCCGCGGGCGTCGCAGACCGTCAGACCACCGCCGACGCGCTTGCTGACCTGAACCCCGTCGATGGTGAGCGTGCAGGTGACGCTGTGGCCGATGTTGACGACCGTGACGTTGGCCGGGTGGTTAGCCGACTTCGACAGGCTGACCTCTTTGCTCCACGGCAGCGCGACGTTGAATTCGGTCTGGATGAGGCCGCCGGTATCGATGTACATGATGCTGATCGCGCGGCCCTCGCCCGAGACGGTGTAGACGACGTCCTGCATCGCGGCCGGACCGGTCGTCTCGGGGGGCAGCGCGGGTTCGCTGGTCGTCGGTATCGGTGCGGGGATCAGTGACGGTGACCGTGTGCGGTGATGATGTCGTCGGGGTCTGCGTGCTCGGCTCCGGCATCGCAGGCAACGGCGGAACGGCGGTCTGGGTCTTGATCGCGTCATTCGCGAGCACCAGCGCAATCACCAAAGCGACGACGAGCAGTACCGCCGCGCCCGCGCCGATCCACAACCATCGCGACGATTTCGGGCCGCCAGGTGGTGGGGGAGCCGTGCCGGTCGGCAGTGTCGCCCGCCGGAGGAAGGTCTTGCTGCCAGTACGCGGGCAGCCGCTTGGTGGTATTCGTCTCGTTCGGGGTGGGCGCCCACGGTGCACGCCCCGCCGTAGCTCTGCGCGTACGGAGTCTGGTCGGCATACGCGGGATCGACGGGGGGTGAATACCTCGGCGGCTGCGGCCCCGGCTGCGATGTAGGAAACCGCTCGGTGGGACGTGAATCGTTCATGTCCACCTCATGGCTTGCAGGGTACCTGGAATCGGTGTGAAAGCCCTGAGTCACTTTACGACGCGGAGCTCAGGCGGACTGATTGCCGGCCGCAAGCGCGGCCACTGTCATCGCCCGCATGACGGTGCGCGACCGTGTCGCGCGAACGGTCTTGCCGCGAGACGCGTCGGGGGACTTCATGCTGTGCGGTGTCGAATTGAGCAGGCCGAACACGGCGTGCGCGGCCAGTCGGGCGTCTGCCTCGGCCAGCTCGGGATTCAGCTCCCGCAGCACGCCCACCCAGACCTCGACGTATTGACGCTGCGATTTGCGCACCTGCTTTTCGGCGGCCGCGGGCAAGTACGCAAGGTCGCGATCCTGGATGCGAATCAGGTCCGGTTCGTTGAACACGAAGTCCAGATGGAAGTCGATGAGTCCGTCCAATACGGCCGCCGCATCGGTGCCGTCGGTGCGTACCTGCCGGGCACCGGCGAGCAACCGGGTGCTGATGCCCACCAGCAACTCGACGAGCAGTGACTCCTTGTTCGGGAAATGCCGGTAGATGGCGGGACCGCTGACGCCGGCTGCGGCGCCGATGTCTTCCAGCCGCACCGCGAGAAACCCGCGCTCGGCGAACAAACGCTCGGCGGCGGACAGCAGTTGCAAGCGGCGGTCAGATTTCAATTGGCTCCGGCGATTTGGAGCTTCGGAGCCACCCGCCGCAGTGTCGGAGGCGGACGTTGTCATGACGGACCTCCGTTTGGTCAATTGGCCCTAACGTAGCACGAGTTATCCGCGATTAACTCACGCCTTTCGCCCGGTTGGGTCCTCGGTGGACCGGCAACGGCGACGATGGTATTCTCACCCCTTGAGTTAATGAGAATTAACTGGAAAGGCTTGACCGCACGACGGCAAGGAGGCTGCTGCGGCGATGGACAGCGTGGTGACCTCCCCCGCGAAGGCCGAGGCGTCGTTTTCTGATGAACACCGCCGGTTGGTCGGCGAGTTGAACGCCAAGCTGGCCGCGGCGGCGCTGGGTGGTAACGAACGCGCGCGGGAACGCCACGTCAGCCGCGGCAAGTTGTTGCCTCGCGAACGGGTGGACCGCCTGCTCGACCCGGGTAGCCCGTTTTTGGAGCTCTCACCGCTGGCCGCTGACGGCATGTACGGCGACGAATCTCCCGGAGCCGGGATCATCACCGGCATTGGCCGCGTGTCGGAGCGCGAATGCGTGATCGTCGCCAACGACGCGACGGTGAAGGGCGGCACCTACTACCCGATGACGGTGAAGAAGCACCTGCGCGCCCAGGAGGTGGCGCTGCAGAACCGGCTGCCGTGCATCTACCTGGTGGACTCCGGCGGCGCGTTCCTGCCGCGGCAAGACGAGGTCTTCCCCGACCGTGAGCACTTCGGCCGCATCTTCTACAACCAGGCGACCATGAGCGCCAAGGAGATTCCCCAAGTGGCCGCGGTGCTGGGCTCGTGCACGGCCGGCGGCGCCTACGTGCCCGCGATGAGCGACGAGGCCGTCATCGTCCGTGAGCAGGGCACGATCTTCTTGGGTGGTCCGCCCCTGGTTAAGGCGGCGACCGGAGAGATCGTGTCGGCCGAAGACCTCGGCGGCGGCGACCTGCATTCCAGGGTTTCCGGTGTCACCGACCACCTCGCCGAGGACGACGAACACGCCTTACGGATCGTCCGTGCGATCGCGGCCACCTTCGGCCCGCGCGAGCCCAGCCCGTGGGAGGTCCGATCCCCGCTCCCACCCACATGCGCACAGACCGAGCTCTACGACGTGGTGCCGCCCGACCCGCGGGTGCCCTACGACGTGCACGAGGTCATCGTGCGGCTGGTGGATGGCGGTGAATTCAGCGAGTTCAAGGCGAATTACGGCAAGACCCTGGTGACCGCGTTCGCCCACATCCACGGCCACCCGGTGGGTATCGTGGCCAACAACGGGGTCCTCTTCAGTGAATCCGCCTTGAAGGGCGCGCATTTCATCGAGTTGTGCGATAAGCGCAAGATCCCGCTGCTGTTTTTGCAGAATATCGCCGGCTTCATGGTCGGTCGCGACTACGAGGCCGGCGGCATCGCCAAGCATGGCGCCAAGATGGTCACCGCCGTTGCATGCGCGCGGGTGCCCAAGTTGACCGTCGTGATCGGTGGATCCTATGGGGCGGGCAACTATTCGATGTGCGGCCGGGCGTATTCGCCACGCTTCCTGTGGATGTGGCCGAACGCCCGCATCTCGGTGATGGGCGGCGAACAGGCCGCATCGGTGCTGGCCACCGTGCGTGGCGAACAACTCGCCGGCGCGGGCAAACCGTGGTCGGCCGACGAGGAAGAAGCGTTCAAAACGCCCATTCGCGAACAGTACGAAAGTCAGGGTAACCCTTACTATTCCACGGCTCGGCTGTGGGACGACGGGATCATCGACCCCGCGGACACCAGAAACTTTGTCGGGCTGGCTCTTTCGGTGTGCGCCCAAGCGCCGCTGGAACCCGTCTCCTACGGCGTCTTTCGGATGTGAGTGCAGTGTTCGAGACCGTTCTGGTGGCCAACCGCGGCGAGATCGCGGTCCGGGTGATCCGGACTCTGCGCCGGCTGGGCATCCGCTCCGTCGCCGTCTACAGCGATCCCGACGCCGGCGCGCGGCACGTGCTCGAGGCCGACGAAGCGGTGCGGCTGGGCCCTGCCTCGGCACGCGAGAGTTATTTGAACATCGACAAAGTCGTCGAGGCGGCCGTGCGTACCGGATCTCAGGCGATCCATCCGGGATACGGATTCCTCTCCGAGAACGCCGATTTCGCCGCCGCCTGCGAGCGAGCCGAAGTGGTGTTCTTGGGTCCGCCGGCCCAGGCGATCCAGGTGATGGGCGACAAGATCACCGCCAAGAACGCGGTCGCCGCCTTCGACGTCCCGGTGGTGCCCGGTGTCGCCAAGCCCGGGCTGACCGACGACGAGTTGGTTGCGGCCGCGGACGAGATCGGATACCCGGTGCTGATCAAACCGTCGGCGGGCGGCGGCGGCAAGGGCATGCGTCTGGTGGAAGAACCGGCCAAGCTGCGTGAGGCGCTGGCGGGAGCACGGCGGGAGGCCGCCTCGTCGTTCGGTGACGACACCCTGTTTCTGGAACGATTCGTCTTGCGGCCCAGGCACATCGAGGTGCAGGTGCTCGCCGATACCCACGGCAACATCGTGCACCTCGGCGAGCGCGAGTGCAGCCTGCAGCGCCGCCATCAGAAGGTCATCGAGGAGGCACCGTCGCCGTTGCTTGACGAGGTGACCCGGGCGCGTATCGGGGCGGCCGCCTGCGATACCGCGCGCAGCGTCGATTACGTCGGGGCGGGCACGGTCGAATTCATCGTCTCCGCGGCGCGGCCCGACGAGTTCTTCTTCATGGAGATGAACACCCGCCTGCAGGTCGAGCATCCGGTCACCGAAGCGGTCACCGGGCTCGACCTGGTCGAGTGGCAGCTGCGAGTGGCCGCCGGCGAGAAGCTGGCGTTCGCCCAGGACGACATCGAACTGAGCGGGCACGCCATCGAGGCCCGGGTATACGCCGAAGACCCGGCGCGCGGATTCCTGCCGACGGGCGGGCGGGTGCTGGGGGTCTGCGAGCCGTCCGGCGATGGTGTGCGCGTCGACTCCTCGCTGTTGGCGGGCACGCTGGTCGGTAGCGACTACGACCCGATGCTGAGCAAGGTGATCGCCCACGGGACCGACCGCGGCGAGGCGCTGGCCAAACTCGACCGGGCGTTGAGCCGAACCGCCATCCTGGGTGTCCAAACCAACATCGAATTCCTCCGATTCCTGCTCGCCGACGATCGGGTACGGGCCGGTGACCTGGACACGGCGCTGCTGGACGAGCGCCTGGCGGGCTTCGCTCCGCTGCCGGCTCCCGACGACGTGCTCGCGGCGGCCGGCCTGTATCGGCAAGCGGCACTGGCTTTCCGCGCTCGCCGCTTCGGCGACAATCCCTGGGCGGTGCCGACCGGATGGCGGGTCGGCGGTAGCCCGGCGCCGGTCCGCACCGACATGCGCACCCCGCTGCGCAGTGAGACGGTCTCGGTGCGCGGGCTGCCCGAGGCCGCCACGGTACAGGTCGGCGAGGGTGAAATCCATTCGGCTGCAGGGCAAGTCGAGCCGACGCGGATGAGCGTGACGCTGGACGGGGTGCGCCGGGAGTACCGCTGGGCCGAAGCCGACCGGCACCTGTGGATCGCAGACGAGCGAGGAACCTGGCACCTGCGTGAAGCCGAGGAAAACAAAATCCACCGCGCCGCGGGCGCGCAGCGGGCCGAGATCGTCAGCCCCATGCCCGGCAGCGTGATCGCGGTTCAGGCATCCTCGGGCACCGACGTTTCCGAGGGCGACGTAGTGGTCGTCGTCGAGGCGATGAAAATGGAACATTCGCTTGCCGCACCGGTTTCCGGACAGGTGGAGGTACTGGTCTCGGTTGGTGATCAGGTGACGGTGGACCAGGTGCTGGCCCGCCTGGTGCCCGATGAATCCAGCGCGGCAAGCGATTCGAGTAAGGACGCGTCATGACCACATCCATCACCGCGGGGACGTTACCCAAGGAGTACCAGGACCTTCGCGACACGGTCGCCGAGTTCGCGCGCACCGTCGTCGCTCCGGTGTCGGCCAAACACGATGAGGAGCACAGTTTCCCGTACGAAGTCGTCGCCAAAATGGGGGAGATGGGCCTGTTCGGGCTGCCCTTCCCCGAGGAGTACGGCGGCATGGGCGGTGACTACTTCGCGCTGTCGCTGGCGCTCGAGGAACTCGGCAAGGTCGACCAGTCGGTGGCGATCACGCTGGAGGCCGGCGCCAGCCTCGGTGCTATGCCCATCTATCGGTTCGGCACCGAAGAGCAGAAGCAGAAGTGGCTGCCGGATTTGACGGCCGGCCGGGCCCTCGCCGGTTTCGGGCTCACCGAAGCCGGGGCGGGCTCGGACGCCGGAGGTACCCGGACCACGGCGCGACTCGACAACGGCGACTGGGTGATCAACGGCAGCAAGCAATTCATCACCAATTCCGGCACCGACATCACCTCGCTGGTCACCATCACCGCCGTCACTGGAACCGCCGCGAACGGCAAAAAAGAGATCTCGTCGATCGTCGTGCCCAGCGGCACGCCGGGATTCACCGTCGAACCGGTGTACAGCAAGGTGGGCTGGAACGCCTCGGACACCCACCCGCTGAGCTTCGACGATGTGCGCGTCCCGGAGGAGAACCTGTTGGGTGCCCGGGGTACCGGTTACGCGGGTTTCCTGTCGATCCTGGACGAGGGCCGCATCGCGATCGCCGCGCTGGCGACCGGCGCGGCGCAGGGCTGCGTCGACGAAAGCGTCAAGTACGCCAAGGAACGCCAGGCGTTCGGCCAGCCGATCGGCGCCTACCAGGCGATCAGCTTCAAGATCGCACGAATGGAGGCGCGCGCCCACGTGGCCCGCACGGCGTACTACGATGCGGCGGCAAACATGCTGGCGGGCAAGCCCTTCAAGAAGGAGGCGGCGATCGCGAAGATGATCGCTTCGGAAGCCGCGATGGACAACGCCCGCGACGCGACGCAGATCCACGGCGGTTACGGCTTTATGAACGAATATCCGGTCGCCCGTCACTATCGCGACAGCAAGATCCTCGAGATCGGTGAGGGGACCACCGAAGTGCAGTTGATGCTCATCGCGCGATCGCTGGGACTCTCGTGACCGACCAGGGCGGAAAGTCGGTTGTCCAGCGGGGCTTGTGGTTTGAAGAATTCGAGATCGGCACCGCCTATCTGCACCGGCCCGGCCGGACGATAACCGAGGCCGACAACGTACTGTTCACCACGCTGACCATGAACACCCAGTCGCTGCATCTCGACGCGGCCTGGGCGGCCGAGCAGCCCGGCTTTCGGGGCGAGCGGCTAGTGAACTCCATGTTCACCCTGTCCACACTGGTGGGGCTGTCGGTGTCGCAGCTGACCCTCGGCACGATCGTGGCCAACCTGGGTTTCTCCGAGGTGTCGTTCCCCAAGCCCGTGTTCCACGGCGACACCCTGTACGCGGAAACCGTCTGCACCGCCAAGCGCGAATCGAAGAGCCGGCCCGGCGAAGGCATCGTCACCCTCGATCACATTGGACGTAACCAGCACGGCGACGTCGTTGCGCGCGCCGTGCGCACCACGCTGGTGCAGAAGCGCCCAAGCAATCAGGAGATCACGTGAACCTGCAAGCCGCCGGTCCCGGCTGGCTGTTCTGCCCGGCGGACCGTCCGGAGCGTTTCGCCAAGGCGGCCGCGGCCGCCGATGTGGTGATCCTCGACCTCGAGGACGGCGTGGCCGAGGCGGACAAGCCCGCGGCGCGCAAGGCATTGCGGGAGACACCGCTGGACCCCGAGCGCACCGTGGTACGGGTCAACGCGGCCGGCACCGCGGACCACCCGCTGGACCTCGAAGCCCTGGCCGGCACCGCGTACACCACGGTGATGCTGTCCAAGACGGAATCGGCCGAACAGGTGACGGCGCTGGCGCCACGGAGTGTGATCGCCCTGCTGGAGACACCGCGCGGTGCGGTGTTCGCCACGGAAATCGCGGCCGCAGCGGGCACCGTGGCGCTGATGTGGGGCGCCGAGGATCTGGTCGCCACGCTCGGCGGTAGCTCCAGCCGCAAGGCCGACGGCTCCTACCGGGACGTCGCGCATCACGTGCGGTCGACTGCACTGCTCACGGCGTCCACTTTCGGTCGGGTCGCGCTCGACGCGGTGCATCTGGACATCCGGGATCTCGACGGATTGCGTGCCGAGGCCGAGGACGCCGTCGCGCTGGGCTTCGCCGGAACGGTGTGCATCCACCCCAGCCAGATCCCGGTGGTGCGCGCGGCGTACCGCCCCAGCGAGGAGCGGCTGGACTGGGCGCGCCGGGTGCTGACGGCGGCGCGGTCCGAACGCGGAGTCTTCGCTTTCGAAGGACAGATGGTTGACTCGCCGGTGCTCAAGCACGCGCACATGACGTTGCGCAGGGCGGGTGAGACCGTCCCGGACTGACCGCCCCGCCAACCGCCCGGACGGGGCCGTGCGCGGAAGCGCGACACGCTGCGGCGTCTTCGCAATCAACCCGGTGTCTTCTCAATTGAGCGCATAATGGTGGGTACGTCAGTGTCGCGGCGAGCGAAGCCTTTCGTGTAACTGACGATCGATCTCCGCTCGCGGTAGATCCCGGCTGACCGTGTGCCGGGACCCGCTGTGGCTCAAGGGCCACGCGGCACCCGGCGAGGGAGGCGGTGTGGCGCAGATGTCTTCGGTGCCGATGACTGTCGATCTCGAACCGGTGCAACTCGTCGCTCCCGATGGCTCGCCGACGCCCGAAGACCGGTACAGCCGTGGGCTTCCCGCGGAAACCCTGAGCTGGCTCTACGAGATGATGGTGGTCACCCGCGAGCTCGACGATGAATTCGTCAACCTCAAGCGGCAGGGGGAGCTGGGGCTGTTTGCGTCCTGCCGCGGTCAGGAAGCCGCTCAGGTTGGCGCCACGGCGTGCCTGCGCAAGACGGACTGGTTGTTCCCGCAATATCGGGAACTCGGCGCATTTCTGGTGCGCGGCATCCCGCCCGGACATGTGGGGGCGGCGTGGCGCGGCACGTGGCATGGCGGCCTGGACTTCACCAAGAAATGCTGTGCCCCGCTATCGATTCCGATCGGCACCCAAACCCTGCACGCCGTGGGGGCGGCGATGGCCGCTCAACGCCTGGGTGAGGATTCGGTGACGGTGGCCTTCCTCGGCGACGGCGCCACCAGTGTGGGAGACGTGCACGAGGCGCTGAACTTCGCGGCCGTATTCGCCACGCCCTGCGTGTTCTTCGTGCAGAACAACCAGTGGGCGATCTCGATGCCGATATCCAAGCAGACCGCCGCACCGTCACTGGCGCACAAGGCGATTGGCTACGGAATGCCCGGGATCCGGGTGGACGGCAACGACGTTTTGGCCTGCTATGCGGTGACGGCGCAGGCCGCCGCCCGGGCCCGTGCCGGCGGCGGGCCGACGCTGATCGAGGCGGTCACCTACCGCTTGGCCCCGCACACCACAGCCGACGACCCGAGCAGATACCGGACGCAAGAAGAAGTCGAGCACTGGGCGGCGCTGGAACCGATCGCGCGCTACCGCCGGTACCTGCACGGCCAGAACCTGTGGTCGCAACGGTTGGAGGAACGTGTTGCGGCCCGCGCCAAGCGGATGCGGGCCGAACTTCGTGACGCGGTGTTCGAGGCGCCCGATTTCGACATCGACGAGGTGTTCACCTCGGTGTATGCGGAAATCACCCCCGGGCTAGAGGCGCAGCGGCAGCAGCTGCGGGCCGAAATCGACCGAAGCGATTGAGAGGCATCCATGACTCAGCTCGCCGATCGCCCGGCCGGCCACGACGAAACGCCTACCGCGGCACTGGAAGATGTTTCCGCATGGTGCACTGTCGTTGACCATGGTGCAGGCCCTCAACCGCGCCCTGCACGACGCGATGACCGCCGACGATCGGGTCCTGGTGTTCGGCGAGGACGTTTCGGTCGAGGGCGGGGTGTTTCGGGTAACCGAGGGACTGGCCGCGGCATTCGGCGAGGACCGCTGCTTTGACACGCCACTGGCGGAGTCCGCCATCATCGGTATCGCGGTGGGGCTGGCGCTGCGCGGCTTCGTGCCGGTACCCGAGATTCAGTTCGATGGCTTTTCCTATCCGGCTTTCGATCAGGTGGTCAGCCACCTGGCGAAGTACCGCACGCGTACCCGCGGCGAGATCAATATGCCGGTGACGGTGCGCATCCCATCATTCGGGGGAATCGGTGCGGCCGAACATCATTCGGATTCGACCGAGGCGTACTGGGCGCACACGGCCGGCCTGAAGGTGGTGGTGCCGTCCAGCCCCGCCGACGCGTATTGGCTGCTGCGACACGCGATCGCCTGCCCGGATCCGGTCATGTATTTGGAGCCCAAGCGCCGCTATCAGGGTCGCGGCCCGGTCGACGTCAACCGGCCCGAACCCCCGATCGGGCGGGCGATGGTGCGTCGGCCGGGCACCGACGTGACCGTCGTGACCTACGGCAGCTTGGTCACCACGGCGGTCGCCGCCGCCGAAGAGGCTCAGCGGCAACGTGGTTGGAGCCTGGACGTCATCGATCTGCGGTCGCTGGTGCCGCTGGACTTCGATACCGTGGCCGCGTCGATTCACCGGACCGGACGCTGCGTGGTGATGCACGAGGGCCCCCGAAGCCTGGGATACGGAGCGGGTTTGGCCGCCCGAATTCAAGAGGACCTGTTCTACGAGCTCGAGGCGCCGGTGTTGCGCGCGTGCGGGTTTGATACCCCATACCCCCCGGCGCGACTGGAGAAGTGGTGGTTGCCCGGGCCCGACCGGCTATTGGATTGTGTCGAGCGCGTCATGGGCCAGCCATGAGCGACGAGCGGATCAAGTCATTCCGGGTCCCCGACCTCGGCGAGGGGCTGGAAGAAGTCACGGTGACGCAGTGGCACGTGGCGGTGGGCGACGATGTCGAGCTCAACCAGGTGCTGTGCACGGTGGAGACGGCCAAGGCCGAAGTGGAGATCCCTAGCCCGTACGCGGGGAGGGTCACCGAAAAGAACGGCGCCGAAGGCGATGTGCTCAATGTGGGCGCGGTGCTGCTGCGAATCGACACGGCGCCACTCAGCGGTGATCCGCCGGCCACCGAGACGACGGTGCCCACGCTGGTGGGTTATGGCGCCGACTCCGGCATCGACACCAGCCGGCGTACCAACCGTCCATTGGCCGCCCCTCCGGTACGCAAGCTGGCCAAAGAGCTGATGGTCGACCTCGGCTCGGTGCAGCACGGTCCCGGCGCCATCATCACACGAGAGGATGTGCTGTCGGCGGCCGGCGGAAACGGAAACGGCGCCGATGTCCGACCGGTCCGGGGCGTGCAAGCCCGGATGGCAGAGAAAATGACGTTGTCGCACAAAGAGATTCCGGCGGCGACGGTCACTGTCGAGGTCGACTGCACCGAGCTGCTGCGGCTGTCGGACCGCTTTCGCGCGGCCGAGGAGGCAATAACGCCGTTCGTCCTCACGTTGCGATTGCTGGTCATCGCGTTGCGGCACAACGAGATCTTGAACGCGACCTGGGTCGACTCCCCGGAGGGGCCACAGGTGCGCGTCGCGAATCGTGTGCACCTGGGCATCGCCGCGGCCACAGACCGTGGGTTGCTCGTCCCGGTGATCGCCGACGCCCACACCAAGACGACGCGTGAATTAGCCCACCGGGCAACTGAATTGATTAGCCTCGCGCGCGCGGGCAGCCTGGGTCCGGGGGACTTGCGGGGCTCAACGTTCACGGTGACGAACTTCGGTGCGCTGGGCGTAGACGATGGGGTTCCGGTGATCAACCATCCCGAAGCCGCCATCCTCGGCATGGGAGCGATCAAGCCGCGGCCTGTCGTCCGGGGCGCCGAGATCGTGGTACGACCGACGATGTCGTTGACCTGTGTGTTCGACCATCGCATCGCCGACGGTGCGCAAGCATCCCAATTCGTCTGCGGCCTACGGGATTTGATCGAATCACCCGGGAGTGCGCTGCTCGATTTGTGAGTTGCGGGTCAGGAGTGCGGTGGAACCGGGCACCAGAACAGACCGCAGTTGAAATTGGGCTGATGAAATGGCGGCGGCGGTGGGTTCGTCGGCGGGTGGTCGGTATCCCAGCACTGGTTCCAGTACTTGTTTTCACCCCACGCCGGATTCCACGGCTGTTTCGGGCACCAATAGACTTGCGGCGCCGGAGCCGGCTGGGCGTGCGCCGTACCGGCGGCCAGCGCGAATCCCGCCGTGGCGAGCCCGCTGGACAGCAGGGCCCCGGCGACAAAGCGGGAGAGGATGTGGTGGATGTGCACGCTGCATTCCTTTGCTCATGCGCCAGGTTGGCTGGCGTCGTCACAGCAAGTGCACCCCGGGCGCCGCGCTACCGATCCCAACTTGCCGCGCATACCCATTGCCTACCGGCGTTGCGCTGCAGCCAATCGCTGGGCGAATTCCGGTGATTGGATGGAATGGGACTGTGGCCCGAGCTCGGCGCGCATGGCGAGCTGGTGTTGCTCGTTGTCCAGCGATCCCGGGCTGACGGTGGCGCGCATGGTGGCCTTGGTCGCCAGCACCACTTCGCGCGGGGCCGCCGCCGGGCCGGCGGCGAGCTCGAGCGCCGCGGCTACCGGATCGTCGGCGACGCTCAATGCCAAGCCATGCCGCACGGCGGCGTCGGCGTCGAAGCGCATACCGAACAGCAGGGCCGCCCGGGCGGCCTGCGGCCCGACCGCCCGCTGCAACATCCACGTCGCACCCCCGCCGGGGTGAAGCCCCAGCTTCTGGAATCGCGCGTCGAACATGGCCGCGGGTCCGGCGATGCGCACGTCGGCCGCCAGGGCCAGATTCAGCCCAGCGCCCACCGCCGCGCCGTTGACCGCCGCAATGGTGGGCAACCGGCAACTGCCCACAGCCATGAAGCCGTCGTAAAGCTGCTGCAGGCCCGCCTCGGCCGCTCCGCCACCCGCGGCGCCCAGGGCACTCAGATCGGCGCCCGCGCAGAACGCCTTGCCGGCCCCGGTGACCACGACGGCGTGCACCTCGGGATCGGCTTCGGCCCGCTGCACGGCCTCACGCAGGAGCTTCGACGACTCAGCGGTTATCGCATTGCGCCGATCGGGATCGTTGACGGTGATGAGCGCGACGCGGTTGCGGACGTCGTACAGGATGAGTTCGGACTGGGCCATAGGGCACCTCCGGCTTCGGGTGTTGGCTGCGGATCGCCTGGGCACACCGGTTCGTCGGTGGGAGCATCGCCGGCGAGGTAAGACTACTTCGCGGTGTCCGTGCGGTCTGAGCCGTGTGATCCAGATTATGTGCCGACCAGTTGAAGGCTGCGGTCGAATACTTGCGACCGGTCGTATTAGGAAGCGCGGGGGTGCACGCCTTTGGCGGTGGGCTCAAGTTGCCCACGAGCCATGCCGCGCAAAGCCATGAATCTTTGCCATGGCGTCCATAGAGCAGATCGGAAGCCACAAGTAAGGCTGTATTTATCGAAACGTTATCTGTCGCGGTCGACCCTTCGGCCCAACTCTTGGGCCGACCTGGAAGAACACGCGGCAGGACGCCGCCCCCGGGCCGGGTCTCAGCGCTGGGCGCCGGCTCGGCTGAGCCGTCGCGATTTGCGGGACGCGCTACAGCTCGGGTTTTGCTAACTTCTTTGCCAGCTGATCGAGTTCGGCCTGCCGCTCGCGCACCGCGCACCCATGACGCTGCGGGCGCGCTGCGTGCAGAATGGCCCTCGGCAGCGCATCGCTACGTAACTTGATATTGGCGTAATGTATTGCCGCATCGAGCATTTGGATGTATCGCTCCGCGTCGTCCTCGGCACAGGAGCCCTCGATGCGTTGCACTTCGTCCCAGCAAGGATAGGAAGTGTACCGGGCATCGAGTTGGTGCGCAGACACCTGGGTTCCGAAGTGACAACGCCAGTCGCGGCTCAACCAACCCCTCGTCCTGACTTCAACCTTGATCCGATCGCCGACGCCAGCTATGAACTTCGGCTCTCCGACGCGCACCACTGGCTGCCATTCTTTTGACGCCATATATTGCCAACCCCTTGAAGAGAAGACGCTCCACAAATCATCTCTCCGGAAGCGCCGTCTGCTCGTTTTGACACACACCGTTACCCTATTTTTTCGATCGCAAACTTCTGCAGCGGCGATTCTTTCCGGTGTCCTAGCGCTGTGCGACTCGCCGAATACCATTACCGGCGGTCGCACTGACTGTGTGGCTGTGAACCTGCCATTGTCTGCGGCCGGTGTCGCGGGGACCGTACGCAGTGCAGATGCCCGGCGCCTTGCGTCAGGCAAGTGGCGCAACCGTTTTCGGCCCTGCCGTCTGCCCCGCGGCCAGGTGCCCCGGCAAAGAGGAGCCAGCGCCACCACCCTACCCGGGAAACGGCGCGTCCGCGCCGGCTAGGTCGGCTGCAGCTGGCGGAGGCCCGGTCCGCCGAGGAGTCATGATCGGCGTTCGAATTCTCCCGCGGCGAGGTTATGAAGCCGCTTCTATTACCCGGGTCCGACAACCTGTTCACGGGCCAGAATCCCGCGTGCGGCGCCGTTGGCGCGCGAGTTCATGAAGGAACTGAGTTAGGCGGCCTCAGAGATGGCCTGCCACGAAAGTGGCGGCCTGGGCGGGCATCCCGGACTGCTGGTAGGAGAGGTGGGGCGCCGAGAACATCTCGTCGTGCGACGGCGGGGCCAGGGGCCCGCCCGGAGTGCAAATCGGATCGCCGGGCGCACACAGGTCAATGGCCTTCGCCCCGTACCACGGACTGACCACGCTCACCGGCGCCCCCAGATACCTGTCCGACGGGTTCCCGAAGAGGGCGAGCGCGGCAACGTGGTCCGCCTCGTCTGCCGAGAGAATCTGAGGGATCAAGCCCGCAACCGGCGCTTGGGCGATGGTGATCAGATCGATCACCAGCGCGCCCTGGGAGTATCCGCCGAGCACCAGTTTGGTGTTGGGGCAGTTCGCCACCATGGACTGAACGTGAGCGTGCGCGTCGCCGGCGCCGGCCGAAGCGGACGGCCCGAAATCCTCGCCGGCGGGGTAGTTGACCGCATACACCCCGAAGGCGCGACCCCCGATACGGGAATGCAAGGAATCGATGAATGCCTGGCCGACACCGCCAACGCCGGGCGGTTCGGTGGTAGCGCGGGCGAAGGTCACCTCGACGTCGGGGCAGGGCGCGGCGGGCGCGGAGATGGGCGCGACCAGCAGCGACGAACTGGTCGTCGCCACCACCGCGGCACCCAGCAAACGCGCTAAACGGCGTGCGTTCACGCTCCAGATGCTAGTTGACAAACTGTCGAATAAGGAGCCCGTCCGGGACGCACAGGCGAGCGATGAAAACGCGGTCGGTGCCCCCGGCACGACTCGAACGTGCGACCTAGGGATTAGAAGGCCCTTGCTCTATCCACCTGAGCTACGGAGGCAATGTGCAGGTCAGTCTATCCAACGGCAGCCGCCGACCCGATTGCCTGCCGCCACGCGCACGAAAAGTGTTCCCGCGCCAGGATTATCGGTTATCGTGGGGACCCTCGACACACGGACAACATCGGCCTGTAATGGGCCGTTAACCGCAACGAGGCGTGTGTACAACGTCGAGAGGGTGACGTCGCATGAGCGTGGCCAGCAAGCAGACATCGCCCTGCTCGTGGGCGGGAGCCCAGGTGGCGCGACTGGCGGCCGAAGCCCGGGATGTCTTTCAACTCGGAAACCTGGTGCTGCGCGGCGGGCCGTTCGCGCTCGGTTGCTTCGCCGGCTGGCTTTCCACCGAGTTTCCTCCGCACGTGGTGACCGGGCACGCGTTGTCGCGCGTCGCGCATCCGTCCGTCGGCCGGGTCGGCACTACGCTGGCCGCCCAGCGGGCGGATCGAACGCTGACCGCCGCGCTCGAAGAGTCCTTCGGACCAGAGTTTCGCGAGCAGGTATGTCACCCCGCCGCCGTCGGGGCGCTGTGCGCCCCGCGCAGTCGGCTGTTCGGCGGGCCCGGGCCGCACCGTCGATATGCTGCGCAGACGTCCGACATCTCCTACGGTCAGAGCCCACGCGACAACCTGCTCGACATCTGGCGGCGCGACGATCTGGCTCCCGGCTGCCGGGCACCGGTGCTGATCCAGGTGCCCGGTGGGGCTTGGGCGCTGAACGGTAGACGTCCGCAGGCGTACACGCTGATGAGCCGGATGGTCCAACTCGGTTGGATCTGCGTGTCGATCGACTACAGCAAGAGCCCGCGCGCCACCTTCCCCGCGCATCTCATCGACGTCAAAAGGGCGATCGCGTGGGTTCGGGAAAACATCGCCGATTACGGCGGCGACCCCGACTTCATCGCAATCACCGGCGGTTCGGCGGGCGGGCACCTGGCCTCCCTGGCGGCGCTCACCCCGAACGACCCCACCTTTCAGCCCGGCTTCGAAGACGCCGACACCACGGTGCAAGCCGTAGCCCCCTATTACGGTGTCTACGACTTCACCGACTCCGAGAACATGCATCCACTGATGCTGCCGTTCCTCGAGCAATTCGTGATGAAGGCCCGCTACGCCGACGAGCCGGAGCGCTTCACGGCGGCGTCGCCGGTTTCCTACGTGCACGCCGACGCGCCGCCGTTCTTCGTGCTGCACGGCGAGAAGGATGAATTGGTGCCGAGCGGCCAGGCTCGCGCCTTCTGTGCGGCGCTGCGCGCCGCCGGCGCGACCACGGTGGCCCACGCCGAACTCGGCAACGCCCACCACGCTTTCGACATCACCCCGACGGTTCGATCGCGGCTGGCCGCTGATGCCGTCGCGGATTTCCTCGGCGTCGTCTACGGCCGGCGCGTCAGTTCGTTCCTGGATTCGCTGCCCCTGTCTGCCACTTCGGCCAGCTGAGCCGCGGCCGCTCCTTTCACCAGCGCGGTAACCCGACTAGCGTTGGGTAGACCATTGGGATTGGTGGGTCCGAGGCAGGAGGCTTGATCGACGGTGACAACGTTGGCGCGTCGAGCTGATGACCATGGCTGAGTCCGTCGAGGCGATTGCGTTGTCCGACGAGCTCGGGCCGGTCGACTACCTACTGCATCGGGGAGAGGCGAACCCCCGCACTCGGTCGGGGATCATGGCCCTCGAGTTACTGGACACCACGCCGGAATGGGAACAGTTCCGAACTCGATTCGAAAGCGCCTCCCGACGTGTGCGGCGGTTGCGGCAAAAGGTCGTCGTGCCGACACTGCCGACGGCGTCGCCGCGCTGGGTGGTCGATCCCGATTTCAACCTGGATTTCCATGTGCGCCGGGTGCGTGTGTCCGAGCCCGGCACGCTGCGTGAAGTATTCGATCTCGCCGAGCTCATCCTGCAGTCGCCGCTGGACATTTCACGGCCGCTGTGGACGGCCACCCTGGTCGAGGGTCTGGCCGACGGCAAGGCCGCGGCGCTGCTGCATGTCAGCCATGCCGTCACCGACGGTGTGGGCGGGGTCCAGATGTTCGCCGAGATCTATGACCTCGAGCGCGACCCGCCGGCCAAGCCGACGTCGCCGCTGCCCGTCCCGCAAGACCTGACGTCCAATGATCTTATGCGGCAAGGCATTAACCACCTGCCCTTTGCCGTCGTCGGCGGCGTCATGAGCGCGCTGTCCGGCGCGGTCTCGGCGGCGGGGCGGGCGGTCCTGGAACCGACTGCCACCGTGTCGGGGATCGTCGGCTATGCCATGTCGGGCATGCGGGTACTCAACCGGGCCGCCGAGCCGTCGCCGCTGCTGCGGCGGCGCAGCCTTGCGACCCGCAGTGAGGCGATCGATATTCCGCTCTCCGACCTGCACAAAGCCGCAAAAGCCGGTGGCGGGTCGATCAACGACGCCTACCTCGCCGGACTGTGTGGCGCGTTGCGTCGTTACCACGAGGCGTTCGGCGTGCCGATCAGCACGCTGCCGATGGCGGTGCCGGTCAACCTGCGGGCAGAAGCGGATGCGGCCGGCGGCAACCGGTTCACCGGCGTCAACCTTGCGGCGCCGATCGGCACCGTCGACCCCGTCTCCCGGATGAAGAAGATTCGCGCTCAGATGACGCAGCGCCGCGACGAGCCCGCGATGAACATCATCGGCTCGATAGCCCCGGTGCTCAGCGTTCTGCCGACCGCCGTGCTGGAGGGGATCACCGGCTCGGTGATCGGCTCCGACGTGCAGGCCAGCAATGTCCCGGTCTTTCCCGGGGGACACCTACATTGCAGGCGCAAAAGTGCTGCGGCAGTACGGTATCGGTCCGTTACCCGGCGTGGCGATGATGGTGGTGCTGATTTCGCGGGGCGGCTGGTGCACCATCACTGTGCGATACGACCGGGCGGCGGTGCGAAACGAGGCGTTGTTCGCCCAGTGCCTGCTGGAGGGTTTCGACGAGATCCTGGCGCTGGCCGGTGACCCACCACCGCAAGCGGTGCCCGCCTCGTTCACCGAGCCGGCCGTGTCCACTCGATCGGTGGCGGGCTCATGAGCGCCTCGGAAGAGCAGGGCGACAAGGGCGAAACCTCCGGCGCGGACATGCGGTTGCCCGGTTCGGTGGCCGAGATCATGGGCAGCCCCGCCGGACCGAAGATCGGCGCGTTCTTCGACCTGGACGGCACGCTGGTCGCCGGGTTCACCGCGATCATCTTGACCCAGGAGCGGCTGCTGCGCCGCGACATGGGCGTGGGGGAGCTGCTCGGCATGGTGCAGGCGGGCCTGAGCCACACCCTGGGCCGCATCGAGTTCGAGGACCTCATCGGCAAGGCCGCCGCCGCGCTGACCGGGCGCTTGCTCGACGATCTGGAAGAGATCGGTGAGCGAATGTTCGTCCAGCGCATCGAATCTCGGATCTACCCGGAGATGCGCGAGCTGGTCCGCGCTCACATGGCGCGTGGCCACACCGTGGTGCTCAGCTCGTCGGCGCTGACCATCCAGGTCAATCCGGTTGCGCGGTTCCTCGGCATTCCCAACATGCTCACCAACAAGTTCGAGACCACCGAGGACGGCATGCTCACCGGTGGCGTCGAGAAGCCGATCTTGTGGGGACCTGGCAAAGCCGCTGCGGTACAACGCTTTGCCGCCGAGCATGACATCGATCTCAAGGACAGCTACTTCTACGCCGACGGTGACGAGGACGTCGCCTTGATGTACCTGGTCGGCAATCCCAGGCCGACGAACCCCGAAGGGAAAATGGCCGCGGTGGCCAAGCGCCGCGGTTGGCCGATCCTGAGATTCAGCAGCCGCGGTCCGGTGGGCCTGCGGCGGCAGTTGCGCACGCTCGCCGGCTTCGGCTCGATGTTCCCGGTCGCCGCCGGCGCGGTGGGCATCGGGGTGCTGACGCGCAACCGACGGCGCGGCGTCAACTTCTTCACCTCGAACTTCTCCCAGTTGTCGCTGGCCATTGCGGGCGTGCAACTCAACGTCATCGGCAAGGAGAATCTGACCGCGCAACGCCCGGCGGTGTTTATCTTCAACCACCGCAACCAGGTCGACCCGGTCATCACCGGCGCGCTGGTGCGCGACAACTGGGTCGGTGTGGGCAAGAAGGAGCTGCAGAAAGACCCCGTCATGGGCACACTCGGCAGGCTGCTCGACGGCGTGTTCATCGACCGCGATGACCAGGCCGCCGCGGTGGAAATGCTGCACGAAGTCGAAGACCGGGCGCGCAAAGGGCTTTCGATCGTGATCGCCCCGGAGGGCACCCGGGTCGACACCACCGAGGTCGGCCCATTCAAGAAGGGACCGTTTCGGATTGCGATGGCCGCGGGCATCCCGATCGTTCCGATCGTGATCCGCAACGCCGAGCTGGTCGCCGCCCGGAACTCGACCGTCATCAACCCGGGCACCGTCGACGTCGCGGTCTTTCCGCCGATTTCGGTGCAGGACTGGACGCTTGGCACGCTGCCGGAGCGTATCGCCGAGGTGCGCCAGCTCTACCTGGATACGCTCGCCAACTGGCCCGTCGACGAACTGCCCGAGGTCAACCTCCACGCCGAGAAAAAGTCGGCCGATAAGGCACGGAGCCGGACCGCCACGACGCCGGCGAAGAAGGCGCCTTCGAAGAAGCCGGCCACGAAGAAGGCGCAGGCGAAGAAGTCCGCAGCCAAGAAGGCGGCCGCAAAGAAGTCACCGGCGAAGAAGACACCGGTGAAGAAGGCCGCGCCGAAAGCCAGCGCGTCCAAAGCGAATCGACACGAATCCCAAGCCGCCCTCAAAGACGGCGAGGCGCAACGACCCGTCACCAAGTCGGCCGTCAGCGCCGAGCCACCGGAATCGCCGCCCCGAGGGCGTCCGTGACCCAACCGGCCGCGGATAGCAGCGCGATCCTTGCCGGGACCGACTCGCTGGTATTGGCGTCGATGGCGTCGCCAATCGAGATGGACCTGGTGACAGCGTGGATGGAGCAGCAGCGCACCGGCCACCCGGGAGCGAACTTCGGCTTGGTGAAACTACCGGCGCTCGACGCACCGCCGGAAGCGTTGACAGCCTTGGCCGAACAGCTCGAATCTGGGGAAGACCGTTCGATCGTGCCGGTGCGGGTGTTCTGGCTGCCGGAGCCGGATCGCGGCCGAGTCGCCAAGTTGGCCGGGCTGCTCCCCGGCCGGGATCCCTACCACCCCAACCAACGTCGGCAAGAACAAATCGTGCGGACCGCTCCCCAACGCGCACGGGTGGTGGCCGGCGAGGCGGCCACCGTTTCCGAACTGCGCCGGCAATGGCGCGACACCACCGTCGGAGATGACAAGTACGACTTCGCCCAATTCGTCATCCGCCGCGCCATCTTGGCGATGGAGCGTGTCGAGTACCGCATCCTCGGACCGCAGTACAAGTCACCGCGGCTGGTGAAGCCGGAAATCATGGCCTCCAACCGGTTTCGTGCCGGGCTGGCCAAAATTCCCGGTGCCACCGTCGACGAGGCCGGGAAGATGCTCGACGAACTCGCGACCGGGTGGAGCAGGGCATCGGTCGACCTCGTCGGGGTTCTCGGCAGGATGCTCAGTCGCGGGTTCGATCCCGAAATCGACTACGACGGTTATCAGGTTGCGGCGATGCGGGCCGGTCTGGAAGCTCACCCGGCGGTGCTGTTGTTCTCCCACCGGTCCTACATCGACGGTGCGGTGGTGCCGGTCGCCATGCAGGAGAACCGGTTACCGCCGGTGCACGTGTTCGCCGGCATCAACCTGTCGTTCGGCGCGATGGGGCCGTTGCTACGGCGTTCCGGTGTCATCTTCATCCGCCGCAACATCGGCAACGACCAGCTCTACAAGTACGTACTGCGCGAATACGTCGGCTACATCGTCGAAAAGCGCTTCAACCTGAGCTGGTCCATCGAGGGCACCCGCTCGCGCACCGGCAAGATGCTGCCCCCCAAGCTCGGACTGCTGGCCTACGTTGCCGACGCCTACCTGGATGGCCGCAGCGAAGACATTCTGCTGCAACCTGTCTCGATCAGCTTCGACCAGCTGCACGAGACCGCCGAATACGCCGCCTACGCCCGCGGCGGTGAGAAGACGCCCGAAGGCGTGGGCTGGTTGTACAACTTCATTCGCGCGCAGGGTGAACGCAACTACGGCAAGATCTACGTCCGCTTTCCCGAAGCCGTCTCGATGCGCCACTACCTGGGTGCGCCGAACGGTCCACTGGCACAGGACCCGGACGCCAAACGGCTTGCTTTGCAGAAGATGTCGTTCGAAGTGGCCTGGCGGATCCTGCAGGCCACCCCGGTGACGGCGACGGGTCTGGTGTGCGCATTACTGCTGACCACACGCGGCGCGGCGTTGACACTCGGCCAGCTGCACCACACCCTGCAGGACTCGCTGGATTACCTTGAACGCAAACATAATCCGATGTCCACCAGCGCGTTGCGGCTGCGCACGCACGACGGGGTGCGTGCGGCTGTCGACGCACTGTCCAACGGACACCCGATCACCCGGGTCGACGGCGGGCGGGAACCGGTGTGGCGCATCGCGCCCGAAGAACAGCACGCGGCAGCGTTCTACCGCAACGCGGTGATCCACGCCTTCCTGGAAACCTCGATCGTCGAGCTCGCTCTGGCCCACGCCCGCCACGCCCAAGGTGACCGCATGACCGCCTTCTGGGCCCAGGCGATGCGGCTGCGCGATCTGCTGAAGTTCGACTTCTATTTCGCCGACTCGGCGACCTTCCGAGACAACATCGCCGAAGAGATGGCCTGGCACGACAATTGGGAAGGCCACGTCAGCGCCGGAGGTGATGAGATCGACGCGCTGTTGTTCACCAAACGTCCGCTGATGGCGGAAGCGATGTTGCGGGTGTTCTTCGAGGCTTATGAGATCGTCGCCGACGTGCTTTGTGACGCGCCCGCGGACATCGGCCAGAAGGAATTGACGGACTTGGCGCTCGGCGTCGGTCGACAGTATGTGGCGCAGACCAGGATCCGCAGCAGCGAATCGGTGTCGACGCTGCTGTTCGCCACCGCGCGCCAGGTTGTCGAGGATCAGGACCTGATCGCACCCGCGCCGGAGCTGGCCGAGAGGCGGGGCGCCTTCCTGCAAGAGTTGCGCGACATCCTGCACGACTTCGACTACGTCGGACGGATCGCGCGCGATCAGTTCATGGCCCGCGAGGCCAAGGCGCGTCAGGACCTTCTGGACGGCCAGACCCGCTAGCCGGCAAGCCCGCCCATACCCTGGATGGATGACCGTCGCCCCGCCCGCTGGTAAGGCCCCGACCGAGGCCCCTGCCCAGCGTCGCGCGGTGGTGTGGCCGGTGCTGGCCGGGATCGCCGTGCTGGCGGGCTGCACGGCCGCCGGTATCGGGGCGCTCTCACTGGCCAGCGCGCTGACGGTGACGGGCCTGCCCGACCCGGGTCAGGTGACGACCCTGGGGTTGCCGTTCGTCCGGGCGGCCGGCGAGATCGCCGCGGTGCTCGCGGTGGGGTCGTTTCTGTTCGCCGCGTTTTTGGTGCCGCCGCAGCGCAGCGGCGTCCTCGACGCGGACGGCTACCGGGCGCTTCGGCTGGGGACGGTGGCGTCGGGGGTGTGGGCGGTGTGCGCCGCCTTGCTGGTCCCACTGACCATTTCCGATGTGTCCGGCCATCCCGTCGCCGAGCATTCCCTTGCTGCGGATGTGGTCGTTGGCGGGCCTGATCACCAACGCCTCGGCCTGGCGCTGGACCGCGATCCTGGCCGCGGTGATCACGGTGGCGAGCCTGTCGGTGCTGCGCTGGTCGTGGACGCCGGTGCTGGCCGCCGCGTCGGTGATGACGCTGATTCCGCTCGGGCCTGACCGGTCATTCGTCGGCCGGAGGTTCGCACGACCTGGCAACCAATGGCCTGCTGATCCACCTTGTCGCCGCCAGCCTGTGGGCCGGTGGCCTGCTGGCCTTGCTTGCCCACGCCCTGCGGGGCGGTGGTCACCTCGGGCTGGCCGCCCGGCGTTTCTCGATGATCGCGTTGTGGTGCTGGGTGGCGATGGCGCTGAGCGGGCTGGTGAACGCGCTGGTGCGCGTGCAGCCGTCCGACCTGCTGAGCACCGACTATGGCCGGCTGGTGATCGCCAAGTTCGTCGCGCTGTGCGTGCTGGGCGGGCTCGGCTGGCGCCAGCGACGCGTGAGTGTGGTTGCGCTGCAAGCAGATCCCAGTCCGCCCCGCGCGCGTGGCGCGCTGCTGCGGCTGACGCTGATCGAGGCCGCCATTTTCGGCCTCACGTTCGGCATCGCCGTCGGGCTGGGCCGTACCCCGCCGCCACCACCGCCGGCCCGGCTGCCGTCGATTCCCGAAGCCGAAATCGGATATGACTTCGACGGGCCACCCACGGTGGCACGCATCCTGTTCGATTGGCGCTTCGACCTGATCTTCGGATCCGCGGCCGTCGTCTTCGCCGCACTGTATGTGGCGGCGTTGCTGCGGCTGCGTCGCCGCGGCGACAAATGGCCGCCGGGCCGTACTTTCTCCTGGCTGCTCGGCTGCCTGGTGTTGCTGTTCGCCACGTCGTCGGGTGTCGGCCGCTACATGCCGGCGATGTTCAGCATGCACATGGTGGTCCACATGTGCCTGTCGATGCTGATCCCGATCCTGCTGGTGTTGGGCGCCCCGGTCACCCTGGCCTTGCGGGCGCTGCCCGCGGCCGGCCGTGACGATCCGCCGGGCCTGCGGGAGTGGCTGCTGGCGGCGCTGCACAGCCGCTTGTCCCGGTTCCTCACCAATCCGGTGGTGGCCACCGTGCTGTTCGTCGCCGGGTTCTACGGGCTGTACCTGTCGAACCTCTTCGACACCACCGCCAGCAGCCACGCCGGGCATCTGGCGATGAACCTGCACTTTCTTGCTCAGCGGCTACCTGTTCTATTGGGTGGTGATCGGGGTGGACCCGACGCCGCGACCGATCCCGCCGCTGGCCAAGGTCGCGGTGGTGTTCGCATCGCTGCCGCTGCACGCCTTCTTCGGCGTCGTGCTGATGGGCACCAAGAAGGTGCTCGGCGCCGACTACTACCGCTCGCTCGGCCTGAGCTGGCACACCGATCTGCTGGGCGATCAGCGCCTGGGCGGGGGCATCGCCTGGGCGGCGGGAGAATTTCCGCTGGTGATCGTCATGCTCGCGCTGCTCATCCAGTGGGCCCGCAGCGATCGCCGCACCGCCACGCGGTTGGACCGGGCCGCCGAACGCGACGACGATGCCGCGCTGGTGGCCTATAACGCGATGCTGGCGCAGCTGGCACATGGTGAGACGGCCAAGAGGTCCGGCCCGGATCCTGACTGATCCCGACTGATCCACAGTCGCGCTTTCCTCCACAGCGACGGCCGGCTGGCCCGGTTTTCGCGCTGTTTCCCGTCGGTACCGCCGCGCCTACTGGCAGCCATAGGCAACGCACTCGAGAAGGGATCAGTCAATGTTCGAAACCTCACTTACCGTGGTCGGTCACATCGTCAGCCACCCCGAGCGCCGGCAGGTCGGCACCCAGGAGGTCATCAAGTTCCGGGTGGCCAGCAACTCGCGGCGGCGGACCGCCGACGGGGGCTGGGAGCCGGGCAACTCGCTTTTCCTCAACGTCAATTGCTGGGGAAAGCTGGTCACCGGGGTGGGTGCAGCGTTGGGCAAAGGCGCCCCGGTGATCGTGGTCGGCCACGTGTACACCAGCGAGTATGAGGACCGCGACGGCAATCGTCGGTCGTCATTGGAGATGCGCGCGACGTCGGTGGGGCCCGACGTGTCACGCGCCATCGTGCGCATCGAGAAGCCCGGATACACCGGTCCCGCTCCGGACGAGGTGTCTGGGGCCGCGTGCAGCGAAGCCGCCGAATCCGCGGACCACAGCCACTCAGAAACCACCGCACCGGCCGCCCAGATCGAACAAGCGGCAGTGGCCTGACCACTGTCGGCTGAGCCGCCGCCGGGCGATGCCTAGGATGGTCCGCGAGATCACTGCAGACCAGAAAGGCACAACCGCGGCATGGCTGAGTTCATCTACACGATGAAAAAGGTCCGCAAGGCGCACGGCGACAAGGTGATCCTGGACGACGTCACGTTGAGCTTCTATCCAGGCGCCAAGATCGGTGTCGTTGGCCCCAACGGCGCCGGCAAGTCGAGCGTCTTGCGGATCATGGCGGGCCTGGACAAGCCCAACAACGGTGATGCCTTCTTGGCCAACGACGCGACCGTCGGGATCCTGCTACAGGAGCCGCCGCTGAACGAGGAGAAGACGGTTCGCGGCAACGTCGAAGAAGGCCTGGGCGAGATCAAGGTCAAGCTCGACCGCTTCAACGAGGTGGCCGAGTTGATGGCCACCGACTACTCCGATGAGTTGATGGAGGAGATGGGACGGCTGCAGGAGGAGCTCGACCACGCCGACGCGTGGGACCTCGATTCGCAGCTGGAGCAGGCGATGGACGCGCTGCGCTGCCCCCCGCCCGACGAGCCGGTGACCAACCTCTCCGGTGGTGAACGTCGCCGTGTCGCGCTGTGCAAACTGCTGTTGTCCAAGCCCGACCTACTGCTTCTTGACGAGCCCACCAACCACCTGGACGCCGAAAGCGTGCAGTGGCTCGAGCAGCACCTCGCCTCCTATGCGGGCGCGATCCTGGCGGTCACCCACGACCGGTACTTCCTGGACAACGTCGCCGAATGGATCCTGGAGCTGGACCGCGGCCGCGCCTACCCGTACGAGGGCAACTACTCCACGTACCTGGAGAAGAAGGCCGAGCGGCTCGCGGTGCAGGGACGCAAGGACGCCAAGCTGCAGAAGCGGTTGACCGAGGAGCTGGCGTGGGTGCGCTCCGGGGCCAAGGCGCGTCAGGCCAAGAGCAAGGCGCGGCTGCAGCGCTACGAGGAGATGGCCGCCGAGGCGGAAAAGACGCGCAAGCTCGACTTCGAGGAGATCCAGATCCCGGTCGGTCCGCGGCTGGGCAACGTCGTGGTCGAGGTCGACCATCTGGACAAGGGCTACGACGGCCGCACGCTCATCAAGGACCTGTCTTTCACCCTGCCCCGCAACGGCATCGTCGGCGTCATCGGCCCGAACGGGGTCGGGAAGACCACGCTGTTCAAGACCATCGTCGGCCTCGAGCAGCCGGACAGCGGCACGGTCAAGGTCGGCGAAACCGTCAAGCTGAGCTACGTCGACCAGACACGCGCCGGTATCGATCCCAAGAAGAACGTCTGGGAAGTCGTCTCTGACGGGCTGGACCACATTGTCGTCGGCCAGACCGAGGTGCCGTCGCGCGCGTACGTGTCGGCCTTCGGGTTCAAGGGCCCCGATCAGCAGAAACCGGCCGGCGTGCTGTCCGGCGGCGAGCGCAACCGGCTGAACCTCGCGCTGACTCTGAAGCAGGGCGGAAACCTGATCCTGCTCGACGAGCCGACCAACGACCTCGACGTCGAAACGCTGAGTTCGCTGGAGAACGCCCTCGAGCAGTTCCCGGGCTGCGCGGTGGTGATCTCCCACGACCGCTGGTTCCTCGACCGCACGTGCACGCACATCCTGGCGTGGGAGGGCGACGATGACAACGAGGCCAAGTGGTTCTGGTTCGAGGGCAACTTCGGCGCGTACGAGGAGAACAAGATCGAACGGCTCGGTGCGGATGCGGCACGGCCGCACAGAGTGACCCACCGCAAGCTGACGCGCGACTAGTGTCAGCTCTGCCCCGCGCCGCCACCCGGCGGGGCAACCGAGCGCACTGACACCGTCGCCAGTTGGGAGCCATCGGCATGACGATCGATCCCGGAGCCAGACAAGATCTCGTGCCGTGGACGACCTTCACCCAGCAGCGGGACATCCCCGAGTGGATCTCGAAAGCCTACGTAGAGAGCTATCGGGGTCCACACAGCGACGAATCCGGGGGCGCGGAAACCAGGCCCATCGATCTGACCGTGCCGGCGGCGATCGTGACCCCGGCCATGCTGAGCGCCCACTACCGCCTGGGCCTGCACCGGCCCGACGGCGAAAGCCGCGTCGCGGTGTATTCGGCCGAAGACCCGGCCGGATTCGGGCCGGCGCTGCAAGTGGTCACCGATCACGGCGGCATGCTGATGGATTCCGTCACCGTGCTGCTGCACCGGCTTGGTGTCCCGTACACGGCGATCATGACGCCGGTGTTCGAGGTGCAGCGCAGCCCCGACGGTGACCTGCTGCGCGTCGAGGCGAAACCGGAAGGCGCATCGCAGTATGACGGCGAGGCCTGGATCCACGTGCAGCTGCTGCCGTCGGTCGACAGCAAGGGACTCGCCGAGGCCGAAAGGCTGCTGCCCAAGGTGCTGGCCGACGTTCAGCAGGTCGCCAGCGACGCGTCAACTCTGATCGCCGCCCTGGACGATCTGGCCGCGCGCGTCGAGGCCAACGCCGAGGACCACTTCTCGGCGCCGGACCGCGACGACGTCGCGGCGCTGCTGCGCTGGCTGGGCAACGGCAACTTCCTTCTGCTCGGCTATCAGCGCTGCCACGTGCACGACGGTCAGGTCTCCGGCGACGGTTCGCCCGGCCTCGGCGTCCTGCGCACCCGCACCGGATCCCGCCCCCGGCTGACCGACGACGACAGGTTGCTGGTGCTCGCGCAATCGGTGGTGGGCAGCTATCTGCGCTACGGCGCCTACCCGTATGCCATCGCGGTGCGCGAATACGTCGACGGCGCGGTGATCGAGCACCGTTTCGTCGGACTGTTCACGGTGGCCGCCATGAACGCCGACGTCCTGGAGATCCCGACGATTTCGCGGCGGGTCCGTGAGGCGCTGGCAATGGCCGACAATGACCCGATCCACCCGGGCCAGCTATTGCTCGACGTCATCCAAACCGTTCCCCGCTCGGAACTGTTCACGCTCAGCGCCGAACGGCTTCTCGCGATGGCCAAAGCGGTGGTGGATCTGGGACCGCAACGAAATGCGTTGTTGTTCCTGCGTGCCGACCGCCTGCAGTACTTCGTTTCCTGCCTGGTGTATCTGCCGCGCGACCGCTATACCACGGCGGTGCGGCTGCAGATCGAGGACATCCTGGTGCAGGAGTTCGGTGGCACCCGATTGGAATTCACGGCCCGGGTCAGCGAATCACCCTGGGCCCTGATGCATTTCATGGTCCGGCTGCCTTCCGAGGGCGCCGACGCCGCGCCGGTCGACGTCTCCGAAGACAACCGGGTCCGCATTCAGGCGCTGCTGAGCGAGGCGGCGCGCACGTGGGCCGACCGGCTCGTCGCCGCCGCCGCGCCGACGGCTCCGTGGGGCATGCCGACGCCGAGTACTACGCGGCCGCCTTCTCCGAGGCCTACAAGCAGGCCGTCGCCCCGGCCGATGCGATCGACCACATCGGCATCATCAATGCGCTGCAGGACAATGTGGTCAAGCTGGTGTTCACCGAAAGCGCGGACGGGTCAGCCCAGCTGACCTGGTTCCTGGGCGGACGCACCGCCTCGCTGAGCCAGCTGCTGCCGATGCTGCAGAGCATGGGTGTGGTGGTGCTCGAGGAGCGGCCGTTCACGGTGAACCGTTCCGACGGGCTGCCGGTGTGGATCTACCAGTTCAAGATCTCACCGCACCCGACCATCCGACTGGCCTCGACGGAAGCCGAGCGCGACGCGATGGCCGAGCGGTTCGCCGACGCGGTCACCGCGATTTGGCAGGGCCGCCTCGAGATCGACCGGTTCAACGAGCTGGTGATGCGCGCGGGCCTCCGTTGGCAGCAGGTCGTGTTGTTGCGGACGTACGCAAAGTATCTGCGGCAGGCGAACTTTCCCTATAGCCAGTCCTACATCGAGTCGGTCCTCAACGAGCACCCTTCGACCGCGCGATCACTGGTCACCCTCTTCGAGGCGCTGTTCGACCCCAGCACCGACTCATCGGCGAACCGCGACGCCCAGGCGGCCGCCGCGGCGGTCGCCGCCGACATCGACGCGCTGGTGAGCCTGGACACCGACCGCATTCTGCGTGCCTTCGCATCGCTGGTGCAGGCCACGTTGCGGACCAATTACTTTGTCACGCGCGAGGGTTCGGCCCGGGCACGCAACGTGTTGGCGATCAAGTTGGACGCTCAGCTGGTCGACGAGCTGCCGCTGCCGCGACCCAAATACGAGATCTTCGTCTACTCGCCGCGGGTCGAAGGCGTGCACCTGCGGTTCGGCCCGGTGGCCCGAGGCGGCCTGCGATGGTCGGACCGCCGAGACGACTTCCGCACCGAAATCCTGGGTTTGGTCAAGGCGCAAGCGGTCAAGAACGCGGTCATCGTGCCGGTGGGCGCCAAGGGTGGATTCGTCGTCAAGCGGCCACCGTTGCCCACCGGCGAGGCCGCCGCCGATCGCGATGCCGTCCGCGCCGAGGGCGTCGCCTGCTATCAGCTGTTCATCTCCGGCCTGCTCGACGTCACCGACAACGTCGACCATTCGACTGGAAAGGTCAGCCCCCCACCGGAAGTCATTCGGCGCGACGGCGATGACGCCTACCTGGTGGTGGCCGCGGACAAGGGCACCGCCACTTTCTCCGATATCGCCAACGATGTCGCGAAGTCCTACGGGTTCTGGCTGGGAGACGCGTTCGCTTCCGGCGGATCGGTCGGCTACGACCACAAGGCCATGGGCATCACCGCCAAGGGCGCGTGGGAGGCCGTCAAACGGCACTTCCGGGAGATGGATATCGACACGCAGACCGAAGATTTCACCGTCGTGGGAATCGGCGACATGAGCGGCGACGTCTTCGGTAACGGCATGCTGCTGAGCAAGCACATCAGGTTGCTCGCCGCCTTCGACCACCGGCACATCTTCTTGGACCCCGATCCCGATGCCGCGGGCTCCTGGGCGGAACGCCAACGGATGTTCGACCTGCCGCGGTCCAGCTGGGAGGACTACGACACGTCGTTGATCAGTGAGGGCGGCGGGGTGTACAGCCGTGAGCACAAGGCGATTCCGGTCAGCCCGCAGGTTCGCGATGCGCTGGGCATCGAGGCCTCGGAGGAGGCAGTCACCGAGATGACGCCGCCCAATCTGATCAAGGCGATCCTGCAGGCACCGGTGGACCTGCTGTTCAACGGCGGCATCGGCACCTACATCAAGGCGGAGTCCGAATCCGACGCCGACGTCGGCGACCGTGCCAACGACCCGGTGCGGGTCAACGCAAGCCAGGTGCGCGCCAAGGTGATTGGCGAAGGCGGCAATCTCGGGGTGACGGCGTTGGGTCGCGTGGAGTTCGATTTGGCGGGTGGCCGGATCAACACCGATGCCATGGACAACTCGGCCGGCGTTGACTGTTCGGACCACGAGGTCAACATCAAGATCCTGATCGACTCCCTGGTCACCGCGGGCAAGGTCCAACCTGAGGAGCGCAAACCGCTGCTGGAGTCGATGACCGACGAGGTCGCGCAACTGGTGCTCACCGACAACGAGGACCAGAACGACCTGATCGGCACCAGCCGCGCGAACGCGGCCAGCCTGTTGCCGGTGCACGCCAGGCAGATCCAGTACCTGGTGGACGAGCGCGGCATCCACCGCGACCTGGAAGCGCTGCCCTCGGAAAAGGAGATCGGGCGCCGCGCCGAGGCCGGCATCGGCCTCACCTCACCGGAGCTGTGCACCCTGATGGCGCACGTGAAGCTGGGACTCAAGCAGGAGATGCTCGAGACCGAGCTGACCGAACAGGACGTGTTCGCGTCCCGGTTGCCGCTGTACTTCCCGAAACCGTTGCGGGAACGGTTCACTCCGGAGATCCGCACGCACCAGCTGCGCCGTGAGATCGTCACCACCATGCTGATCAACGACCTGGTGGATACCGCTGGGATCAGCTACGCCTTCCGGATCGTCGAAGACGTCGGCGTCGGTTCGGTCGACGCGGTGCGCACCTATGTCGCGACCGACGCCATCTTCGGGGTGGGGGAGATATGGCGGCGCATTCGCGAAGCGAATCTTCCTGTCACGCTGTCGGACCGGCTGACGCTGGACACCCGGCGACTGATCGACCGCGCTGGACGGTGGCTGCTCAATTACCGCCCACAACCGTTGGCGGTCGGCGCCGAGATCAACCGATTCGCCGCCAAGGTCCAGGCGCTGACGCCGCGCATGTCGGAGTGGCTGCGCGGTGACGACAAGGCCATCGTCGAAAAGGAAGCCGCGGACTTCGCCTCCCAGGGCGCACCCGAGGACCTGGCCTACATGGTGGCCGCGGGCCTGTACCGCTTCAGCCTGCTCGACATCATCGACATCGGCGACATCAACGACATCGACGCCGCCGAGGTCGCCGACACCTATTTCGCGCTCATGGACCGGCTCGGCACCGACGGGCTGCTGACGGCGGTATCCGAACTGCCCCGACGGGACCGCTGGCACTCGTTGGCGCGGTTGGCCATTCGCGACGACATCTATGCTTCGTTACGGTCGCTGTGCTTCGATGTGCTCGCCGTGGGGGAGCCGGACGAAAGTGGTGAAGAGAAGATCGCCGAGTGGGAACACCTGAGTGCCTCCAGGGTCGAGCGGGCCCGCCGAACGCTCGTCGAGATCCAGGAAAGCGGAGACAAGGATCTCGCGACGCTGTCCGTCGCCGCGCGACAGATCCGGCGCATGACCCGCACCAGTGGAAGAGGATCATCAAGTTGAGCGTCGGCTTCGTCGCGCCCGTGCCCGTGCGCTGGTCGGACATCGACATGTACCAGCACGTCAACCACGCCACCATGGTCACGATCCTCGAAGAGGCGCGCGTCCAGTTCCTGCGCGAAGCGTTCGAGGTCGACATCCTGACCATCGGGTTGCTCATCGCCGAAGTGAAGGTGACCTACAAAGGTCAGCTGCGGCTGATCGATTCACCGCTGCAGGTGACGATGTGGACCAAGCGGCTGCGGGCGGTCGACTTCACCCTGGGCTACGAAGTGCGCTCGGTCACCGCTGATCCGGAGTCCAAGCCCGCCGTCATCGCGGAGTCACAACTGGCCGCCGTCCATATCGAGGAGGAGCGCCTGGTGCGACTCTCACCACAACATCGGGAGTACCTACAACGGTGGATCAGGTAGCCGACCGCGGACTATGGCTGGGCGCCGACGCCAGGGCCGCACACCGCACGGATTTGGCCGCGTTCGTCGATCGCGCGCTGCGACTCGATGACGCCGCGATCATCCGGTTCCGGACCCGATCGCCGGGGCTGCTGACTGCTTGGGTCGCAACGGGTTTCGATGTGCTGGCCAGCAGGGTAGTGGTCGGCGAAGTACGCCCCGCCGATTTGTCCGTCGGCGCTGACGCGCTGGCGCGCGGCCTGTCCGCAATGGACGCCTCGGGTTACGTCGATCCCGGCTTCGCGATGGATTCGGCGTGGCGGGGGGCCTTGCCGCCGGAATCCGGCTTCACCCACCTCGAGGACATACCGGCCCGGGTGATGCTCGACCTCGCCCAGCGCGGTGCGCAACTTGCCAAGGAGCACAGCAGTTCTCATGGCCCGCCGGTTTCGCTGCTCGACCAGGAGGTCATTCAGGTCAGCTCGGCCGACGTGCAGGTCGGACTACCCATGCGCTGCGTGTTCGCGTTGACCGCGATGGGTTTCCTGCCCCAGTCGCCCGATGCGGTCGGCGCCGACGAACTGATCCGGGTCCGGATACTGCCGACGTGGTTGCGGCTCGACGCCCGGTTCGGTTCGGTGTATCGCCGCCGCGGCGATCCGGCGCTGCTGCTCGGCTGATACGGGCGCCGTCCGCGAGGCGGCGGCGGATCTTCAAACGGATCATGCTGAGTTTAATGCGATCACCGGGCGCCGTGCGGTCGCGGCAATCAGGTGCCGTAGCGCGACCAGAGCGGCAGAACGGAGTCCAGGTAGTCCATGAACTTCTTCAGCCCCACCCGGAACTGCCCGTAGCCGTACGGGTCTTCCGCGTACTCGGGGAAAGCGATTCCCAGCCCGAACAGTCCGGGGGCGATGATTCCGTTTCGATGGTTGTAGTCGAGCTGGCCCCACTGCGGTGTCTCCGGCAGCGTTCTGCGCTCGAAGCCGACCGTGTAGACGACGCGGTCGCACTCCGCCAGCTTCGCTTCGAATTCGCGGGCGGATATCCAGCACCGCTCCAGTCGGTCCGGCAGCACACCGTCGATGTTCTCCCGAGCCCACTGAGCCGCTCGGCCTTTCAGGCCGGTATCGTCGAATAGGATCCAATCATCAAGATAGACAGCGTATTTGAGCGGACCGCGGTAGAAATTGATCACCTTCTTGACGGGGTGGCGCAGCAGGTGAGGCAACGCGATCATCGACGAGTGGGATGAGCCGAAGACGGCGACCGTCGCACCCTCCAGCGGCTCGTGCGCCAGCTTTTCGGCATCCAGAGCCACTTCGACCGGAATCTCCTGCAGCTGCGGGTAATTGAGCTTCTTGGGAACCGCGCCGACGGCCAGGATCACATTCTTCGAAACGATTTCCGGCCCCTCGGTTTCGATGTTCCAATGCCGCCCGGTCAGCGAAAGCGCGGTCGCGGTTGTTTGGAAATCTTCGACCTTCTCGCGCAAATGCTGGGTGACCCACACCAATGGCTCCGCGACCAGGGCAAGGACACACGTTTCCTCCGGGTCGACTTCCCGCAGTGGGGTCGGCGGCGCCTCGTCGAACCGAAAGGCCGCCGAGCCGTTCAAGAAACTCAGGAACGTGCCGGCAATGGTGTTGCTCGAGACCGACCGCCACTTCTGGCCGATGTCTCCGGCGGCGAAGGCGCCGTCGACCCAGGCGATTCGTTCGGCCGCGATCCCGCGATCCAGCAGCCTTCCCACCGCGGCGATGCCGGCCGGCCCGGCGCCGATCACTGTCCACTCGTAGGAAGCCATGCACAACATATAGAGCAGTCAGCCGCGGAACGCCCACCGTGATTCCGCGGCCCGGTCCCGCATAGCTATGCCAGCCAGGCCGCGGAATCCGGTGCCAGCTTGCCCTCCAGCAGCGGCGCGCTCGCCAGCACGAGCTCGCCCGCCGGCAGCGGCACCGGCGATCGGCCGCAATTGAGCACGCAGATCAGCCCACCCGGGCGCCGGAAGAGCACCGCATCGCTTGGCGCATCAAGCCATTCGACGCCCTCGCCATCGAATTCCACGCGGCGCTTTCGCAATTCGATTGCCCGTTGGAAGAACGACAAGGTGGAGTCGGGATCGCCGCTCTGCTTCTCGACGGTCAGCGCCGCCCACTGCGCCGGCATCGGCAACCACGTCTCGGACGACAGCGAGAAGCCGAACGGGGGCTCCTCGCCCGACCACGGGATCGGCACGCGGCATCGGTCCCTGCCACGCTCGGTGTGTCCCGACCGCTCCCACGTCGGGTCCTGCAGCACCTCGTCGGGCAGCTCGACGTCGGGCAGCCCCAGCTCCTCGCCGTTGTAGATGAACACCGCCCCGGGCAGGGCGAGCATCGCCATCGCCATCGCACGGGCGCGGCGCAGCCCGACCTCGCCGCCGCCGTAGCGGCTCACCTCCCGGCCTACGTCATGGTTGGACAGCGTCCAGGTCGGCACGGCGTCCTGCAGGGCGGTCGCGGCCAGCGAGTTCTGAATCGCGTCATGAATTTCGGTGGCGTCGAAGTCGATCTTCGTCAGCCGGAAATTGAAACCGAGGTGTAGTTCGTCGGGACGCAGATACTCGGCCCAGCGGACGTTGTCGGTCACCCAGACCTCGCCGACGGTGACCGCTCCCGGATAGTCGTTGACCACCCTGCGGATGTCGCGATGGATGTCATGCACGCTGGGGTTGTTGAAGCGCGGGTCGTCGTCGGTGTGGCTCAGCACCTTGGACTCGACGTCGGGGGAGTCCGGCAGGCCGGCCGGCTTGGCCATGCCGTGCGCCACATCGATGCGGAAACCGTCCACGCCGCGTTCCAGCCAGAACCGCAGCGTCTTCTCGAAGTCGTCGAAGACGTCCGGGTGCTCCCAGTTCAGGTCGGGCTGCTCGGCGTCGAAAAGGTGCAGGTACCACTGGCCGGGGTTGCCGTCGGGTTCGACCACCCGAGTCCACGCCGACCCGCCGAACACCGAGGTCCAGTTGTTGGGCGGCAGCTCGCCGGCCTCGCCGCGGCCGTCGCGGAAGAAATAGCGTTCGCGCGCGTCGGTGCCCGGGCCGGCGGCCAGCGCGGCCTGAAACCACGGATGCGCCGAACTGGTGTGGTTGGGCACCACGTCCATGGTGATCTTCATGCCCCGCTCGTGCGCCGCGGTGATCAGCCGTTCGATGGCGGCCATCCCGCCGAACAGCGGGTCGATGTCACGCGGATCGGCGACGTCATAGCCGTGGTCGGCCATCGGCGAGACGGTGACCGGATTGAGCCAGATCGCGTCCACACCCAGCCGCTCCAGGTGGTCCAGGTGGGCGGTCACCCCGTCTAGATCGCCGACGCCATCGCCGTCACTGTCGGCGAACGACCTCGGGTACACCTGATAGAACACCGCGCTTGACCACCACGGCTCGGATTCCATTCCACCCCGCTTCGTTTCGTGGGCCGACAACGTTCGCCCTCAAAAGGGCGAATTGACCAGTGAGTGGGCAGCCATCTCCAGATAGTTGAGCAACTCGCGACGGTGTTCGTCGTCGAGGGTCTGCGAATCGATGGACGCGACCGCGGTGTGCATGCACCGCAGCCACGCGTCACGCGCCAGGGGAGTGATCCGGAACGGCACGTGACGCATCCGCAGCCGGGGATGCCCGCGCCGGTCGGAGTAGGTGCGAGGACCACCCCAGTACTGCTCGAGGAACATCCGCAAGCGTTCTTCGGCGCCCTCGAGGTCGTCCAGCGGATACAGCTCACGCAGGATCTCGTCCTCGGGAACCTGGGCGTAAAAGCGCGACACGATCGCGTGGAAAGTCTCGGCACCGCCGACCGCGTCGTAGAAGGACTCTGCTACCTGATCCATCGCCGTCCATTGTGGTGCATCGCCGCGGTGCGAAGCGGAGGCGGCCCGATCCCATGCTTGCTGTTCATCGGATCGACACGGCGTTCACCTGCGATAGGGTGCGATTGGCGGCGAATCATGGTGGACTGTTCGCGGAGGATGTATGGCGCAGGGCAAAAGACGCCGCAGGCACCGCAGTCAGGTAGCCGCGGCAGGGTCAACCGGGCCCACAACCGCTTCGTCGCTGCATAGTGTTGAGATCCATCCGCCCGCCCGCCACGAGAGCACGTCCATCTGGAGTCGCCGGCGGGTCCTGCTGCTCAACTCCACCTACGAGCCGCTGACCGCGCTGCCGATGCGCCGCGCGATCGTCATGGTGATCTGCGGGAAGGCCGACGTGGTCCACCACGATCCGGCCGGCCCGGTCATCCACTCGGCGACCAGCTCGATCGTGGTGCCCTCGGTGATCCAGCTGCGGACCTACGTCCGCGTTCCCTATCGGGCCCGTGTCCCGATGACGCGCGCCGCGCTGATGCACCGCGACCGATTCTGCTGCGCCTATTGCGGGGCGAAGGCGGACACCGTCGACCACGTGGTGCCACGCAGCCGCGGCGGCGACCATTCCTGGGAGAACTGCGTCGCGTGCTGCTCGACCTGCAACCACCGCAAGGGCGACAAGCTGCTCAGCGAGCTCGGCTGGGCGCTGCGCCGCCCGCCGCTGCCGCCGACGGGGCAGCACTGGCGGCTGCTGTCGACGGTCAAGGAGCTGGATCCGGCCTGGGCCCGATACCTCGGTGAAGGCGCGGCCTGAACACCAATGCGGTGTCCGGTCGCGCCGGCAGATCGCTTCGTGGGATACGGTTTGCCTCGTGAGTCCTATGCATGTCCATCTGCTCATCGTCGGGATACCCCTGTTGCTGGTGATCGCGCTGTCGGTGCTGATCTGGTCCCACAAGGGACCGCACCCAGCGGCCTACAAGTTGGGCGAGAAGTGGACGCACCCCCCGATCCTGTGGGCCGCCACCGGCGAAGACGTCGGCCACGCGCACGGCGGACATGGCGGGCACGGTACGTCGGAATTCTCAGTCGGAGGTGGCGCCAGTGGCACGTGGTGAGCTAGCGACGAGGGAACCCACCGAGCTGCCCCGCGGCTCGGTGATCACCACGAGCGGACGGATCTCCGGCGTCACCGAGCCGGGTGAACTGTCGGTGCAGTTCCCGTTCTCGACCAAAGACCTGGTCGCCGTGGACGATGCGCTGAAGTTCGGCTCTCGGGCGTCCAAGACGCGCTTCGCGATCTATCTGGGCGACCTGGGCAGCGACACCGCCGCGCGGGCCCGCGAGATCCTGGCCGACGTGCCGACGCCGGACAACGCGGTGCTGCTGGCCGTCTCACCCGACCAGAAGGTCATCGAGGTGGTCTACGGCACGCAGGTCCGCGGGCGCGGCGCCGAGTCGGCCGCGCCGCTGGGTGTTGCCGCCGCGTCCTCGGCGTTCGAGCGGGGCGACCTGGTCGACGGCCTGGTCAGCGCGATCCGCGTGCTCAGCGCCGGGATTTCGCCGGCCTAGTCGGCCTAGTGGCGATCGCAAGCGCGGCGTAGCCGGGCGCAGCGGGTCGCCACCATCGTGCCCAGTGCGATCGCAAGCGCGGCCTAGCCGGGCGCAGCGGGTCGCCACCAACGGCCTAGTCGGCCGCGTCGAACCGGCGTGCCCGCAACGAACGCTTCACCCCCGCCTGGCCCTCCAGCACGAGCCGGCGCAACGCGGCCGGCACCTGTGGGTCGGACAAGAACTTGTCCGCGGCGGCGACGCCGTCGTCGCTGATGTCCCAGTGCGGATACAGGCCGATCACCACCGTCTGGGCGACTTCGCTGGATCGGCGCGCCCAGACTCCGGAGATCGCCTCGAAATAGCGCGCGGTGAACGGCTTGAGCAACTCGGCCTGCCCCGGCGGGGCGATGCCCGCGATGATCGAGCGGGCGGTGATGTTGGCCAGGGTGTCGTCCTCGACCACCATCGTCCAGGCTGCCTCCTTGACCTGCAATTGAGGCCGAGCCGTCGCCGCCTGGGCGCCGTGCCGCTTGCCGGCGGCGGTCGGGTCTCGGCCGATCTCGGCGTCGATGAACGGCGTCGCGGGCCCGTCGGCGTCGATTTCGCCGGCGGTGGCCAGCGCCGTCACGATCCGCCACCGCAGGTCCGTGTCGATCTCTAGGCCCGCCAGGCCCAATTCGGCGGGGTCGCGGTCGAGCAGGTCCGCCAGCGTCGCGACATGACCGTCCGACAGCACCGACGAGCACAGCGTGTTGATGAAGGCGAGTTGGTGATCCGACCCGGGCGGTGCGGCGCGCGCCAACTCCAGCAGCCGGTCGGCGAACTGCGGCCAGCCCTGCTCGCACGCCCAGCCCTGCTCGGCGTAGGACGTCAGCGCCGTCTGAGCCTGCAGCAACAGCCGCTGTGCCACCCCGACTTCGGATTCGGCGTGCACGCCGCCGGTGACCAGGGCCACGAAGTCGCGGGCCCGCAGTTCGGCCTCGCGGGTCATCTCCCACGCCGCCGACCAGACCAGCGAGCGTGGCAGCGGCTCGGCGATGTCGGCGATGCGTTCCAGCGCGGTGTGCAGCGACTCGGCGTCCAGCCGCAACGAGCAATACGTCAGGTCGTCGTCGTTGACCAGCACCAGCTTGCCACGCGAAACACCAACCAGCGCAGGGACTTCCGTGACGGGACCCTCGACGTCGAGTTCCTCGCGGTGTACCCGCACCAGCTTCCCGGTTCCGTCGTCGTCGTAGATCCCGACCGCCAGCCGGTGCACCCGGGTCTCGCCGGCGCCCGGGGCGGCGCCGCTCTGGGTCACCGCGAACCGGGTGAACTTGCCCTCGGCGCCCGGGCCGTCGACGTCGAACTCCGGCCGCAGCGTGTTCAGCCCGGTCGTTTTCAGCCACTGCTGACCCCAGTCGGACAGATCACGCCCCGACGCCTTTTCCAGCGCGGCGACCAGATCGTCGAACGTGGCGTTGCCGAAGGCGTGGGCGCGGAAGTAATCGCGCAGCCCGGCCAGGAACTGCTCCAGCCCGACGTAGGCGACGAGCTGCTTGAGCACCGAAGCGCCCTTGGCATAGGTGATGCCGTCGAAGTTCACCTCGACCGCGGCCAGGTCGGGGATGTCGGCGGCGATCGGGTGCGTCGACGGCAACTGGTCCTGGCGGTAGGCCCACGACTTCTCGACCGTTGCGAACGTCGTCCACGCCTCGGTGAATTCGGTTGCCTCGCTTTGGCACAGCACCGATGCGAACGTCGCGAACGACTCGTTCAGCCACAGGTCGTCCCACCAGGCCATGGTGACCAGGTCCCCGAACCACATGTGCGCCATCTCGTGCAGCACGGTCTCGGCGCGCCGCTCATAGGAAGCCCGGGTGACCTTGCTGCGGAAGACGTAGTCCTCCAGGAACGTGACCGCGCCCGCGTTTTCCATTGCGCCGGCGTTGAATTCGGGCACGAACAACTGATCGTATTTCCCGAACGCGTAGGGCAGCCCAAAGTTCTTGTGGTAGAAGCCAAATCCCTGCTTGGTCTGGGTGAACAGCCGCTCGGCGTCCATGTACCGCGCCAGCGAGGATCGGCAGTAGATGCCCAGCGGGATCTCGCCGTGTTCGTCGGTGTAAGCGTCGTTCCACTCGGCGTACGGGCCGGCGATCAAGGCGACCAGATAGGTGCTCATCCGCGGCGTGGTGGCAAAGGTGTGCAGGCCGTCGTTCGCCGACACCGTCGCGCCGTTGGAGATCACCTTCCAATGCGTGGGCGCGGTCACCCGCACGTCGAACGTCGCCTTCATGTCGGGCTGGTCGAAGCACGCGAACATGCGCTTGGCGTCAGCGGTTTCGAACTGCGAGTACAGGTAGGTCTCGTTGTCGACCGGGTCGACGAACCGATGCAGCCCCTCACCGGTGTTGGAGTAGCGGCAGTCGGCGTCCACCACGACGACGTTGCGGTCGGCCAGCCCGCGCAGGGGGATCCCGGTCGACTCGTCGTACCCCGAGACGTCCAGGTCGCGCCCGTTGAGCGTGGCGCTGCGGATGGTGTCGGCGGCGATGTCGATGACCGAGTCGGCGCCCGCGAGCGCGTCGAACACCACCGTGGTGATCGAGCGGAAGGTCCGTTCACCGGGAGGGCCGCCGGGACCTGAGCCGTCGGTGAGATCGAGGTCGATCTGGTAGCTGACGACGGTGATCAGCGAGGCGCGCTCGACGGCCTGTTCGCGGGTGAGATTGGGAAGAGCCACGTGTCCAACTTACGGGTCGGGCAAACCGGGAACATGACGCAGAGGCCTACGGTTGTGCAGATCAGACTTTCAACCAACGAGAGGATTCGCCATGCCTGAACGCCGCCGCGAAGAACAAAGCCGATTTCTGGTTCGATCCGCTGTGTCCGTGGGCCTGGATCACCTCGCGCTGGATCCTCGAGGTGGAAAAGGTTCGCGACATCGAGGTCAACTTCCACGTGATGAGCCTGGCGGTGCTCAACGAGAACCGCGAGGGCCTGCCCGACGAATACCGCGAACGGATGGCGAAGGCCTTCGGGCCGGTGCGGGTGGCGATCGCCGCCGAGCAGGCCCACGGCGCCGAGGTGCTTGCGCCGCTCTACACCGCGATGGGGACCCAGATCCACAACGAGGGCAACAAAGATCTGGATGACGTCATCAAGCAGTCGCTGGCCGAAGTCGGTTTGCCGGCCGAGCTGGCGGAGGCCGCGAACAGCGACGCCTACGACGAGGCGCTGCGCAAGAGCCACCACGCCGGCATGGACGCGGTGGGTGACGACGTCGGCACACCGACGATCCACGTCAACGATGTGGCGTTCTTCGGGCCGGTGCTCTCCAAGATTCCGCGCGGCGAGGAAGCGGGCAAGCTGTGGGACGCCTCCGTGGCCTTCGCGTCCTACCCGCACTTCTTCGAGCTCAAGCGCAGCCGCGACCGAGAAGCCCGAATTCGACTAGGCCGGTAACCCCCGATCCGGTTGCCATCGCCGCCGCCGAGGCGGCCGGTGGCTGTGTAAGGATTGCGGGCATGCGCGTCTACCTCGGCTCTGACCACGCCGGATTCGAGCTCAAACAGCAGATCATCGAGCACCTCACCAAATCCGGGCACGAGCCGATCGATTGCGGCGCCTTCAGCTACGACGCCGAAGACGACTACCCGGCGTTCTGCATCGCCGCCGCGACCCGCACGGTGGCCGACCCGGACAGCCTGGGCATCGTGCTGGGCGGGTCGGGCAACGGCGAGCAGATCGCCGCGAACAAGGTCCCCGGCGCCCGGTGCGCGCTGGCCTGGAGCGTCGAAACGGCGGCGCTGGCCCGCGAACACAACAACGCTCAACTGATCGGCATCGGCGGCCGCATGCACACCGTCGCCGAGGCGCTGGCCATCGTCGACGCCTTCTTGACCACTCCCGTGGTCGAAAGCCGAACGCCACCAACGGCGTATCGACATATTGGCCGAATACGAACGCACCCACCAAGCCCCGCCGGTACCCGGCGCCGCGGGCTGACGCCGGAAGGTCTGCGCGTGCCCGAAGGGCATACCCTGCACCGGCTGGCCCGGCTGCATCAACGCCGATACGCCGGCGCCCCCGTCGCGGTGTCGAGTCCACAGGGCCGCTTCGCCGATTCGGCCGCGGTGGTCGACGGTCGGGTTTTGCAGCGCACCAGCGCGTGGGGCAAACACCTGTTCCATCACTACGCCGGCGGCCCGATCGTGCACGTGCATCTCGGGCTGTACGGCGCCTTCACCGAATGGGAACGTCCCGGCGACGGACTGTTTCCCGAAGCGGTCGGGCAGGTGCGGATGCGCATGATCGGCGCGGAATACGGCACCGATCTGCGCGGCCCGACGGTGTGCGAAGTCATCGACGAGGGCCAGGTCAGCGACGTCCTGGCCAGGCTGGGTCCCGACCCGCTGCGCAGCGACGCCGATCCGTCGTGGGCATGGAAGCGGATTGCCAAGTCCCGCAGGCCTATTGGCGCGTTGTTGATGGATCAGACCGTGATGGCCGGCGTGGGCAACGTCTACCGCAGCGAGTTGTTGTTCCGCCACCGGATCGACCCGTTCCGGCCCGGCCGCGATGTCGGCGAGGACGAGTTCGACGCGGCCTGGACCGATCTGGTCGCGCTGATGAAGGTGGGATTGCGCCGCGGCAAGATCATCGTGGTGCGGCCCGAACACGATCACGGCGCGCCGTCGTACCGACCCGATCGGCCCCGCACCTACGTCTACCGGCGCGCGGGCGAACCCTGCCGGGTGTCCGGCGACCCGATCCGCACGACAGTCCTGGAAGGACGAAATGTGTTCTGGTGCCCGGCATGCCAGAAGTGAGCTAGTAAGGCTCGCGGACCAATGCAGTCGTTACGTGGATTGACAGGAGACTCTCAGCTTGAAACGCTGGCAACAGTTGTTTAGCCAAAGCACCGATGCGGGTAGGAATGAGCTTGTGAAAACTCTTCCACGTTTGGCCGCAACGGCTCTCGCAATCGGCGGGCTTGGTTTGGCGGGCCTGGGCGTCGCCACCGACGCGCAGGCTCACCCCGGACCCTTCCCGCAATGGTGTCCGGGTGAGTGGTGGGACCCGGGCTGGGGCAATAACTGGGACTGGAACAACTGCCACGACTGGCATAACGAGGGTCGGGGACCGCGGCGGTCCGGGATGGGACCGTGACCACCCGGGCGGGCCCGGATGGGACCACGACCATCCCGGCGGTCCCGGATGGGACCACGACCACCCGGGCGGCCCGCCGCCTCCCGGGTGGCACCCCTGATCCGATAACTCACGCAAACCAAACGCGCCCTGCCGATTCCGGCAGGGCGCGTTTGCGTTGAGCTCTAGATGACTCCGAGTGCGGAGTAGACCTCGTTGGACAGGGCCAGGCTGCGTGGGTCGGCGTTCGACTTGGTGGCGTCGAAGCGGTTGGCCACATAGGCATAGCCGATCCCGTGCTCGAGATCGACGAAACCGAACGAGCCGCCGAGGCCGCCATGCCCGAAGATCCGCGGGTTGGGCCCGTTGACGTGGCGTTGGTTGAGCATGTAGCCCAAGCCCCAGCCGTGATCGGCGACCCGTGGCCCCAGCACCAGATCGGTGTCCAGCCCGCCCTGGCAGACGCGCACCAGATCCATGTGATCGCGGCTGAGCACCTTCTCCTGGGCGAGGGCGTTGTAGAACGTCGCCAATCCCAGCGCCGAGACCTGCCCGTTGGTGCCAGGGAACTCGAGTTCGCGCCACAAATCGAGGTCATTCGAGCTCACCTCGTCGTCGGGCGAGAATCCCATGGCGACGGCTAGCCCGGCCTTGGGATGATCGGCCAGCGACGTCGGGTGAGTCGGCGCGTTGACGTCGGTCAGCAGGTCACGCATGTGTGGCTTGTTCACCCGCTCGGCGCAACGCCGTTGATCGGCGGGGGACAGTCCGATGTGGATATCGGCGCCCAGCGGCTCGGCGATCTCAGTGCGCAGGTATTGCCCGACGGTGCGGCCGGTCACCCGGCGGAACACCTCGCCGAGGATGAAGCCGTAGGTGGTCATGTGATAGCCCTGCGCGGTTCCCGGCTCCCACCACGGTTCGGCCGCCGCGATCCGCTCGCAGGCAAAGCGCCAGTCGGTGACCTGCTGCCAGGTCATCGGCTCACGTGGCCCGATGGCGCCGGACCGGTGGCTCAGCACCATTGCCAGGGTGATGTCTTGCTTGCCGGCCTGCCCGAACTCGGGCCAATAGCGGGCCACCGGCGCCTGCAGGTCCAGCTCTCCGCGATCGGCCAGCTGGTGCACGCAGGTCGACGTCAGACCCTTGGTGCCGGACAGCACCGTGGTGATGGTGTTTTCCCGCCAGGGCCGGGTTCGGGCGGCGTTAGCCCAGCCGCCCCACAAGTTGACGACGAGGTCGCCTTCGACCCAGACCGCGACGGCCGCGCCGACCTCGCCGCACTGCTCGAAATTGCGCTCGAATGCATCGCGCACGCCGGCGAAGTCCGGTGCGCATGAGCCATGAATCGGCGAGTGCTTTTGTAGCCCCCCCATGGTGGCCTTTCTGCGAGCAGACAGTGAGCCCGAGCGGGCGACGGGAATCGAACCCGCGTAGCTAGTTTGGAAGACTAGGGCTCTACCATTGAGCTACGCCCGCATGTGTTTAGTCGAGCGTGACTGTAGCTGGCGACGAAGGTCAAATCTAATCGACTCGCTTTCGTGATCGCTCCGTGAGGTCTGCCACGTCGCTGCGAAGCCCGTGGCAAACCCGGTGTTGAGGGGCCTTAGGATCATCGAGGTCAGCGCGGGGTGTAGCGCAGCTTGGTAGCGCATCCGCTTTGGGAGCGGAAGGCCGCAGGTTCAAATCCTGTCACCCCGACCAGCACAACCGGCCTCGTGCCTTGCGCACGGCACACCGACAACCAAGAACGAGCACTGAGGAGCACACCCGTGAAGAGCACCGTCGAGCAGTTGAGCCCCACCCGGGTGCGCATCAACGTGGAGGTCCCCTTCTCAGAACTCGAACCCGACTTCCAGCGCGCCTACAAGGACCTGGCCCGCAGGTGCGACTCCCGGGGTTCCGGCCCGGCAAGGCGCCGGCAAAGTTGCTGGAGGCCCGGTTCGGTCGCGAGGCGATGCTGGATCAGGTTGTGAGCGAGGCGCTGCCGGCGCGGTACGGGCAGGCCGTCGCCGAGTCAGAGGTGCACCCCCTCGGCCAGCCCGAGATCGAGGTCACCAAGAAGGAGTACGGCGAGGAGCTCGCCTTCACCGCCGAGGTCGACGTCCGCCCCAAGCTGACCCTGCCGGACCCCGGAGCGCTCAAGGTCTCGGTGGACCCGATTGAGGTCAGTGACGACGACGTGGACGCCGAACTGCAGTCTCTGCGTGCCCGATTCGGCACCCTGACCGGGGTGGACCGCCCGGTCGCCGACGGTGACTTCGTCTCGATCGACCTGTCGGCCACAGTCGACGGCGAAGAGGTGCCGGGCGCCGCCGCCCAGGGCCTGTCCCATGAGGTCGGCTCCGGCCGGCTCATCGCGGGCCTCGACGAGGCCCTGGTCGGACTGTCCGTCGACGAATCCAAGGAGTTCACCGCGCAGCTGGCGACCGGGGATCACGCGGGTAAGGACGCGCAGGTCACCGTCACGGTCAAGTCGATCAAGGAACGGGAGCTGCCCGAGCCCGACGACGAGTTCGCCCAGCTGGCCAGTGAGTTCGACACCATCGACGAGCTGAAGGCCAACCTGCGCGAGCAGGTCGGCCGCACCAAGCGCGCCCAGCAGGCCGAGAACATTCGCGAGGCCGCTCTCGACACACTGCTCGAGCAGGTCGAGGTGCCGCTGCCGGAGGCGATCGTCAAGGCTCAGGTCGACAGCGCCCTGCATAACGCGCTGCACAGCCTCGATCACGACGAGTCCAAGCTCGAGGAAGTGCTGGCCCAGCAGGGCAAGTCTCGCGAGGAGTTCGAGAACGAGACGCGCACGGCGGCCGAGACGGACGTCAAGAGGCAACTGCTGCTGGACGCCCTGGCCGACGAGCTCAAGGTCCAGGTCGGCCAGGACGACCTGACCGAGCGGCTGGTGGCGACGTCGCGGCAATACGGCATCGAGCCCCAGCAGCTGGTGGCCTACCTCCAGGAGAACAACCAGCTGCCGGCCATGTTCGCCGATGTTCGACGGTCGCTGGCCATCGCCGAGGTGATCCGGGCGGCGACGGTCACCGATACGGCCGGAAACGCCATCGACACCAGTGAGTTCTTCGGCAAGCGTCCCGACACCGATGAGGCCGAGCCGGTTGGCGACGCCGAGCAGGCCGGCGACTCCGATGAGGCCGACGCCGGGGAGTGACCCCGCCGTGACGCTGTGAGCGAACGCGGGGTGCGTGCCGCGAAACCGCGGCCTCGGTTGGTTAGTGTCGTGAATACAGATCCGAAAGAAAGCAGGTAACCCGGTCGTGACTGACATGCGTTCGAATTCGGTGGGTCTTAACCTCACGGACTCGGTCTATGAGCGCTTGCTCTCCGAGCGCATCATCTTCCTGGGTTCGGAGGTGAGCGACGAGATCGCCAACCGGCTGTGCGCGCAGATACTGCTGCTCGCCGCCGAGGACGCCACTAAGGACATTTCGCTGTACATCAACTCGCCGGGCGGATCGATCAGCGCCGGAATGGCGATCTACGACACGATGGTCCTGGCGCCCTGTGACATCGCCACGTATGCGATGGGCATGGCCGCTTCGATGGGCGAGTTCCTGCTTGCCGCGGGCACCAAGGGCAAGCGTTACGCGCTGCCGCACGCCCGCATCCTCATGCACCAGCCGCTCGGCGGGGTGACGGGCAGCGCGGCCGACATCGCCATCCAGGCCGAGCAATTCACGGTCATCAAGAAGGAGATGTTCCGGCTCAACGCCGAATTCACCGGCCAGACGCTGGAGCGCATCGAGGCCGATTCCGACCGCGACCGCTGGTTCACCGCCCAGGAAGCCCTGGAGTACGGGTTCGTCGACCACATCATCACCCGCGCCGCCCACATCACCAACGGAGAAGCCCAGTGAACCCCGAAACTCAGCCCCAGGCGCGCTACATCCTCCCGTCGTTCATCGAGCACTCGAGCTTCGGCGTCAAGGAGTCCAACCCGTACAACAAGCTGTTCGAGGAACGCATCATCTTCCTCGGTGTCCAGGTCGACGACGCGTCGGCGAACGACATCATGGCGCAGCTGCTGGTGCTGGAGTCGCTGGACCCCGACCGCGACATCACCATGTACATCAACTCGCCCGGCGGCGGATTCACCTCGCTGATGGCGATTTACGACACCATGCAGTACGTGCGGGCCGATATCCAGACGGTGTGCCTAGGCCAGGCGGCCTCGGCCGCGGCGGTGTTGCTGGCCGCCGGGACGCCGGGGAAGCGGATGGCACTGCCCAACGCGCGGGTCCTCATCCACCAGCCTTCGCTGCAGGGTGTGATCCAGGGGCAGTTCTCCGATCTGGAGATTCAAGCCGCCGAGATCGAGCGGATGCGCACGCTGATGGAAACCACCTTGGCCCGCCACACCGGCAAGGACGCCGCGACGGTCCGCAAGGACACCGACCGGGACAAGATCCTGACCGCCGAAGAGGCCAAGGATTACGGGATCATCGACACCGTGCTCGAGTACCGGAAGCTTTCGGCGCAGACGGCCTAGTGCTTTGATCGCACGCTCGGCGAAGTTCGGCGATATCGCCGGGTCCGACCCGGCAGCATCCCCCGACGATGCGGGCTCCGGCCGCGATCCACTGCGCACCTAGGTCCGCGCTGAACCGCGACGGGCCGATCCACCTGCGCTGTAAGGCATCCCAGCGTTCACCGCTGTTGGGGTAGACGATGACGGGTTTCCCGACGGTCGCCGCGATCCGCAATCGCGGGGAGCACGTCCTCGGGCGCGCAGCAGTTCACTCCCAGCGCGACGATCTCGTCGACGCCGGCCGCCACCGCGAACGCGTCGGCCAGCGGTTGCCCGGCGCGGGTCCGGTCCCCATCGATGGTGTAGCTCAACCAGGCCGGCACGCCGGCCGCGCGCACCAAATCGACCAGCGCCTGCGCCTCGTCGACATCGGGCACTGTTTCGCAGGCGAGCACGTCGGCGCCGGCGGCGGCCAGGATCTCCAGCCGGGGCCGATGCCATCGCGCCAGCGCCTCGACGGACACGCCGTAGCGCCCGCGGTATTCGGACCCGTCGGCCAGCGCCGCGCCGTACGGGCCGATCGACGCGGCGACGAGGAGGCCGTCGACGCCGGCTTCGTCTCTCGCCTGCTTGGCCAGCGCGACGCTGCGGCGCAGCAGCGCGGCGGTCTCCTGCCGATCGAACCCGTGGGCCGCAAATCCCTCGAACGACGCCTGGTAACTGGCCGTCGTCGCGATGGTCGCTCCGGCGCGAAAGTAGGCGGCGTGCACGGCGACGATTTCCTGCGGGGCATCCGCGAGCAACCTGGCCGACCACAATGTGTCGGACAGGTCATGGCCGCGCGCTTCGAGCTCCGTTGCCAGCCCGCCGTCGAGCAGCACGGATCCGCCGGGCCATTCGCGGCCCACAGCCAAACCCACGTGGCCACTGTAGGGTGATTTCTTGGGGGTCCGCCCAAGGCCTCGTGCATCATTGGCGTTGGGTTGGCACCTCCACCGAAGCAGGATCCGAGGGCAGCCAGCCTCGGTCGCGTTACAACCGCGACACGCCAAGGACACGTAAAGCGCGTCTTTGGCGAGTGACGGGCACCGTCTGGCTATATGTTTCATCCATACGACATGCATGAATACCACCGACGCGATTCGGCGCTTATCCGTCGCGGCGGCCCCGATCAAGCGGGTAGCGTCGGTGAATACATGCGGAGACAGGCAAGAGCAACGGCGAACAGGAAGTAGGCCCTGAAGCACCATGGCGCGCATCGGAGACGGCGGTGACCTGCTGAAGTGCTCGTTCTGCGGGAAGAGCCAGAAGCAAGTCAAGAAACTCATTGCTGGCCCCGGTGTGTACATCTGCGATGAATGCATCGATCTCTGCAACGAGATCATCGAAGAGGAGCTCGCCGACGCCGACGACGTGAAGCTCGATGAACTCCCCAAGCCGATCGAGATCCGCGAGTTCCTCGAGGGCTACGTCATCGGGCAGGACACCGCCAAGCGGACCCTGGCCGTCGCGGTCTACAACCACTACAAGCGGATCCAGGCCGGCGAGAAGGGCCGGGACTCGCGGCACGAGCCGGTCGAGCTGACCAAGTCCAACATCTTGATGCTCGGGCCGACCGGTTGCGGCAAAACCTATCTGGCTCAGACGCTCGCCAAGATGCTCAACGTCCCGTTCGCCATCGCCGACGCCACCGCCCTGACCGAAGCCGGCTACGTCGGCGAGGACGTCGAGAACATCCTGCTCAAGCTGATCCAGGCCGCCGACTACGACGTCAAGCGCGCCGAGACCGGCATCATCTACATCGACGAGGTCGACAAGATCGCCCGCAAGAGCGAGAACCCGTCGATCACCCGTGACGTCTCCGGAGAGGGCGTCCAGCAGGCCCTGCTGAAGATCCTCGAAGGCACCCAGGCCTCGGTTCCCCCGCAGGGCGGCCGCAAGCACCCGCATCAAGAGTTCATCCAGATCGACACCACCAACGTGCTGTTCATCGTCGCCGGAGCCTTCGCGGGTCTGGAGAAGATCATCTACGAGCGCGTCGGCAAGCGCGGCCTGGGCTTCGGCGCCGAGGTGCGCTCCAAGGCCGAGATCGACACCACCGATCACTTCGCCGAAGTGATGCCCGAGGACCTGATCAAGTTCGGCCTGATCCCCGAGTTCATCGGCCGCCTTCCGGTCGTCGCGTCGGTCACCAACCTGGACCGCGAGTCGCTGGTCAAGATCCTCTCCGAGCCGAAGAACGCGCTTGGTCAAGCAGTACACCCGGCTCTTCGAGATGGACAACGTGGAGCTCGAGTTCACCGACGACGCGCTGGAAGCGATCGCCGACCAGGCGATCCACCGCGGCACCGGGGCCCGTGGGCTGCGCGCCATCATGGAAGAGGTCCTGCTGCCGGTGATGTATGACATCCCGAGCCGCGACGACGTCGCCAAGGTCGTGGTGACCAAGGAGACCGTCCAGGACAACGTGTTGCCGACGATCGTGCCGCGCAAGCCCTCCCGCAGCGAGCGCCGGGACAAGAGCGCCTAGCTAGATCCTGGAGCGCACCCGCATCCCGAGCGACGCCGTTCCCCGGCGCATTGCGCATGGTCTGGACCTGCTGAACTTTCTGCTGGCCGACGTCCGTGACGGGTTAGGTCCGTACCTGTCCATCTACCTGCTGTTGACCCATCACTGGGATCAGCAGTCGATCGGCTTCGTCATGGCGGTCGGCGGCATCGGGGCGATCGTCGCGCAGGGTCCGGCCGGCGCCTTGGTGGACAGGAGCACGGCCAAACGGGCGCTGATCATCGGCGGCGCGCTGACGATCACCGCGGCGTCGTTGGCGATGCCGTTGTTCCCCGGGTTCTATTCGATCTCGGTGCTGCAAGCACTCACCGGGGTCGCCGGATCCGTTTTCGCTCCCGCGTTGGCCGCCCTCACCCTGGGGCTCGTCGGCTCCCGTCGCTTCTCGCGGCGGATCGGACGCAACGAGTCGTTCAACCACGCCGGGAACGCCTGCGCCGCAGCAATCACCGGCGGCCTCGCCTATGTTTCCGGACCGGTGGTGGTGTTCTGGGTGCTGGCCGCCATGGCGGCCGCCAGCGTGGTTGCGACACTGTGGATTCCGGCTGACGCGATCGACCACGACGTCGCCCGCGGCATGGACCACCTCCCCGGGGAACCGCACCGAACTCCGTCCCGGCTCACCGCGCTGCTGGGCAACCGGCGGCTGATGATCTTCGCCGTGACGGTCATCGCGTTCCATTTCGCCAACGCGGCGATGCTGCCACTGGTCGGTCAGCGCCTGGCGCTGCACAACAAAGACGTCGGGACCGCTCTGATGGCCGCCTGCATCGTGGCCGCGCAGGTCGTCATGGTGCCGGTGGCCTACGTCGCGGGCGCCAAGGCCGATTCGTGGGGGCGAAAGCCGATCTTTCTGGCCGGATTCGCTGTCCTGGCCGTCCGTGGATTCCTCTACACGTGCTCGGACAACTCCTACTGGCTGGTGAGTGTGCAACTGCTCGACGGCGTCGGAGCCGGCGTGTTCGGCGCGCTGTTTCCCCTCGTCGTCCAGGATGTGACGCACGGAAGCGGTCGATTCAACATCAGTCTGGGGGCGATAACCGCCGCGACCGGCACCGGCGCCGCGGTCTCGAATTTTGTCGCGGGCTCGATCGTTGTCGCGGCCGGCTACAACGCCGCGTTCGCCTTCTTAGGTGCCCTCGCCGCGGCCGGCTTCATGCTCTATCTGATCGCGATGCCGGAAACGGCGTCGACGAAAGTCGGCGCCGGATTCGCCGCAGCCGGAGGCGGGCACGGTACGGACGACAGTAGCTAAGGCGCGAGACGTGACCAACAACACAGTTTGGTCCGTACTCGCCAGTAGCCCTCCGCTGACTTCGTGTTTTGCCGCCAAAACGGCGGCGTGGCATGCATAAGAGACGGCCATACAACCCTCAAAGAAATGCCATAATTGATACCGGCAGTGACATAAAAGCGCTAGGGCGCCAACGCCGCTCCAACGGCGCGTAACCTGGAACGTTGGCGGAGTGTCTGTCCGGTGAACAAAGTGGAGGGCAAAGACGTGGATCCGAACGGCAGCGGAGCCGGATCAGACTCACAGAATGGGGCTTCTCCCAACGGATCTGCCCGTCAGCGCCTCGAACAAGTCGTCATTCGCTTCGCCGGGGACTCCGGCGACGGCATGCAGCTCACCGGAGACCGGTTCACATCCGAGGCAGCGCTTTTCGGCAACGACTTGGCGACCCAGCCCAACTACCCCGCCGAGATCCGCGCCCCTGCAGGCACGCTGCCCGGCGTCTCGTCCTTCCAGATTCAGATCGCCGATTACGACATCCTGACCGCCGGCGACCGGCCCGACGTTCTCGTCGCGATGAATCCCGCTGCGCTCAAAGCCAATATCGGTGACCTGCCCCGCGGTGGAATGGTGATCGCGAACTCCGACGAGTTCACCAAGCGCAACCTGACCAAGGTGGGCTACGTAACCAACCCGCTCGAGACCGACGAGTTGTCGGACTACGTGGTGCATTCCGTCGCGATGACCACGCTGACGCTCGGGGCCGTCGAGACGATCGGCGCCACGAAGAAGGACGGCCAGCGCGCCAAGAACATGTTCGCGCTGGGCCTGTTGTCGTGGATGTACGGGCGGCCGATCGAAACCAGCGAAAAGTTCATCCGGGAGAAGTTCGCCCGCAAGCCCGAGGTCGCCGAGACCAACGTGCTCGCGCTGAAGGCGGGCTGGAACTACGGCGAAACGACCGAGGCTTTCGGCACCACCTACGAGGTGTCCCGGGCGACCCTGCCGTCGGGCGAATACCGCCAGATCTCGGGCAACACCGCGCTGGCCTACGGCATCGTGGCGGCCGGCCAGCTGGCGGACATTCCGGTCATGCTCGGCAGCTACCCGATCACGCCGGCCTCCGACATCCTGCACGAGCTGTCCAAGCACAAGAACTTCAACGTCATCACCTTTCAGGCCGAAGACGAGATCGGTGGTATCTGCGCGGCGATCGGCGCCTCGTACGGCGGTGCGCTGGGCGTGACCACCACCTCCGGCCCGGGTATCTCGCTGAAGTCCGAAGCGCTCGGGCTGGCCGTGATGACCGAGCTGCCGTTGCTCGTCGTCGACGTGCAGCGCGGCGGGCCCTCGACCGGTCTGCCCACCAAGACCGAACAGGCCGACCTGTTGCAGGCGCTGTTCGGCCGTAACGGCGAGTCACCCGTAGCGGTGCTGGCCCCGCGCTCACCCTCGGACTGCTTTGAGACCGCCCTCGAGGCGGCGCGCATCGCGGTGTCGTACCACACCCCGGTGATCGTGTTGTCCGACGGCGCGATCGCCAATGGGTCAGAGCCGTGGCGCATTCCGGACGTCAGCACCCTGCCGAGCATCACGCACATCTTCGCCAAGCCGGACGAGCCTTTCCAGCCCTATGCGCGTGACCCGGAGACGCTGGCCCGGAAGTTCGCCGTGCCCGGCACCCCTGGACTCGAGCACCGCATCGGCGGACTGGAAGCGGCGAACGGCTCGGGCAACATCTCCTACGAGCCGGTCAACCACGACCTCATGGTGCGGTTGCGCCAGGCCAAAATCGACGGGATATCGGTTCCCGATCTGGAGGTCGACGACCCTACCGGCGATGCCGAGCTGCTGCTGATCGGCTGGGGCAGCTCCTACGGTCCGATCGGTGAAGCCTGTCGGCGCGCGCGGCGCAAGGGCATCAAGGTCGCCCACGCCCACTTGCGTTACCTCAACCCCTTCCCGGCCAACCTGGGTGAGGCGCTGCGGCGCTACCCGCAGGTGGTCGCGCCGGAAATGAACCTGGGCCAGTTGGCGTTGCTGCTGCGTGGCAAGTACCTGGTGGACGTGCAATCGGTCAGCAAGGTGCAGGGTGTCGCCTTCCTGGCCGACGAGATCGGCCGCGTGATCCGCGCCGCGCTGGGCGGGACGTTGGCCGAAGTCGAGAACGACAAGACGATGGTCGCCAGAATGGCGGCAGCAACGGTTGGAGCCGGCGCATGAGTTCAATGGTCGGCGACAACGTAGAGCGAAGCGATGAGGAGGAGCGACGCTCGTGACTGACGTAATCGGCAATTTGGCGGGCAAAGACCTCGGTGTGACCGCGAAGTTGACCAAAAACGACGGGGTCCCCACCACGGACCAGCCACAGAAGTCCAAGGACTTCACCAGTGACCAAGAGGTCCGTTGGTGCCCGGGCTGCGGGGACTACGTCATCCTCAACACCATCCGCAACTTCCTGCCCGACCTCGGGCTGCGCCGCGAGAACATCGTGTTCATCAGCGGCATCGGCTGCTCGAGCCGGTTCCCGTATTACCTCGAGACCTACGGTTTCCACTCGATTCACGGCCGCGCACCGGCCATCGCCACGGGTCTGGCGCTGGCCCGCGAGGACCTCTCGGTGTGGGTGGTCACCGGTGACGGCGACGCCTTGTCGATCGGGGGTAACCACCTGATCCACGCGCTGCGCCGCAACGTCAACATCACCATTCTGCTGTTCAACAACCGGATCTACGGTCTGACCAAGGGTCAGTACTCGCCGACATCAGAGGTCGGCAAGATCACCAAGTCGACCCCGATGGGATCGTTGGACCACCCGTTCAACCCGGTGTCGTTGGCCCTGGGCGCCGAGGCGACCTTCGTCGGCCGCGCGCTGGACTCCGACCGCAACGGACTGACGGAGGTGTTGCGCGCCGCCGCCGGGCACCGGGGCGCTGCCGTGGTCGAGATCCTGCAGGACTGCCCGATCTTCAACGATGGCTCGTTCGACGCGCTGCGCAAGGAAGGTGCCGAGGATCGGGTCATCAACGTCCGCCACGGCGAGCCAATTGTGTTCGGCGCCAACGGCGAATACTGCGTGGTGAAGTCGGGCTTCGGGCTGGAGGTGGCCAAGACGGCCGACGTGTCGGTCGACGAGATCGTGGTGCATGACGCGTACAGCGACAACTCGGCCTACGCCTTCGCCCTGTCCCGGTTGTCGGACCAGAACCTCGAGCACACCGTGCTGGGCATCTTCCGCGACATCAGCCGGCCCACCTACGACGACGCGGCACGCTCGCAGGTTCAGGCGGCTCAGTCAGCGAAGCCGTTCGACTCCGCCGCGCTGCAGTCGCTGTTGCGCGGGCGCGACACCTGGACCGTCGACTGACGTGGGCGACCAGGTACTCGACACTGTGAAACAGGCCGTGTCGCTAGCAGGGGTAGTGCTGGCTGGCGGTGAATCGCGGCGCATGGGCCGCGATAAGGCCACCATGCCCGGTCCGGGAGGTGCCGCCACGCTCCTCGAATACGTCGCCGGGGTGCTCGCACAGCGCTGCGAGCCGGTTTTCGTCGTGGCCGCGCCGGGGCAACCGTTGCCGGCCGTGCAGGCGAAAGTCATCCGCGACGAGGTACGCGGCCAGGGGCCGCTGCCGGCGACCGGACACGGGCTGCGCGCGGCCGGGGAGGCGGGCGCCCGGTATGCCTTCGTCTGCGCCGTCGACATGCCGCTTCTGTCTGCGGAATTGATCGACGACCTGGTCCGTTTGGCTGTCGGGACCAACGCCGAGATTGTGCTGCCGTGGGACGGTCGGAGCCACTACCTGGCCGCTGTGTACCGCACCGACCTGGCCGAGCGGATCGACGGCCTGGTCGCCGGCGGCGCCCGCTCGATGCGCGCCTTGATCGACGCCTCCGACGCGCAGCAGATCGTGCTGCCGGAATCGCGCTTCCTGGCCAACGTCAACACGGAGAGCGACCTGCTCGCTCTGGCGCAGTCCC
>CAWKJQ010000024.1:0-15756 GCA_963849935.1 uncultured Actinomycetota bacterium | reverse complement strand
CGCCGCTCAAAAGGCGCGTAACCTGGGACGTCGGCGGAGTGTCGGCGTAACAAAGTGGAGGCAACGACGTGGATCCGAACGGCAAGGGAGCCGGATCAGACTCACAGAATGCGGCTTCTCCCGACCGATCTGCCCGTCAGCGCCTCGAACAAGTCGTCATTCGCTTCGCCGGGGACTCCGGCGACGGCATGCAGCTCACCGGAGACCGGTTCACCTCCGAGGCAGCGCTTTTCGGCAACGACCTGGCGACCCAGCCCAACTACCCCGCCGAGATCCGTGCCCCCGCAGGCACGCTGCCCGGCGTCTCGTCCTTCCAGATTCAGATCGCCGATTACGACATCCTGACCGCCGGCGACCGGCCCGACGTTCTCGTCGCGATGAACCCCGCTGCGCTCAAAGCCAATATCGGTGACCTGCCCCGCGGTGGAATGGTGATCGCGAACTCCGACGAGTTCACCAAGCGCAACCTGACCAAGGTGGGCTACGTAACCAACCCGCTCGAGACCGACGAGTTGTCGGACTACGTGGTGCATTCCGTCGCGATGACCACGCTGACGCTCGGGGCCGTCGAGACGATCGGCGCAACGAAGAAGGACGGCCAGCGCGCCAAGAACATGTTCGCGCTGGGCCTGTTGTCGTGGATGTACGGGCGGCCGATCGAGACCAGCGAAAAGTTCATCCGCGAGAAGTTCGCCCGCAAGCCCGAGGTCGCGGAGACCAACGTGCTGGCGCTGAAGGCCGGCTGGAACTACGGCGAAACCACCGAGGCCTTCGGCACCACCTACGAGGTGTCCCGGGCGACGCTGCCGTCGGGCGAATACCGTCAGATCTCCGGCAACACCGCCCTGGCCTACGGCATCGTGGCGGCCGGCCAGCTGGCCGGCATTCCGGTCATGCTCGGCAGCTACCCGATCACTCCGGCGTCCGACATCCTGCACGAGCTGTCCAAACACAAGAACTTCAACGTCATCACCTTCCAGGCCGAGGACGAAATCGGTGGCATCTGCGCGGCCATCGGCGCGTCGTACGGCGGCGCGCTGGGCGTCACCACCACCTCCGGCCCCGGCATCTCGCTGAAGTCCGAAGCGCTCGGTCTGGCCGTGATGACCGAGCTGCCGCTGCTCGTCGTCGACGTGCAGCGCGGCGGGCCCTCGACCGGGCTGCCCACCAAGACCGAACAGGCCGACCTGCTGCAGGCGCTGTTCGGCCGCAACGGCGAGTCACCCGTCGCGGTGCTGGCCCCGCGCTCACCCTCGGACTGCTTCGAGACCGCGCTGGAGGCGGCGCGCATCGCGGTGTCGTACCACACCCCGGTGATCGTGTTGTCCGACGGCGCGATCGCCAACGGGTCAGAGCCATGGCGCATTCCGGACGTCAGCACGCTGCCGCGCATCACGCACACGTTCGCCAAGCCCGACGAGCCGTTCCAGCCCTACGCGCGTGACCCGGAGACGCTGGCCCGGCAGTTCGCCGTGCCCGGCACCCCGGGCCTCGAGCATCGGATCGGCGGACTGGAAGCGGCGAACGGCTCGGGCAATATCTCCTACGAGCCGGTCAACCACGACCTCATGGTCCGGTTGCGCCAGGCCAAGATCGACGGCATTTCGGTTCCCGATCTGGAGGTCGACGACCCGACCGGTGACGCCGAGCTGTTGCTGATCGGCTGGGGCAGCTCCTACGGCCCGATCGGCGAAGCCTGCCGGCGCGCGCGGCGTAAGGGCATCAAGGTGGCGCACGCTCATCTGCGCTATCTGAACCCCTTCCCGGCCAACCTGGGTGAGGTGCTGCGGCGCTACCCGCAGGTGGTCGCGCCGGAAATGAACCTGGGTCAACTGGCGTTCCTGCTGCGGGGCAAGTACCTGGTCGACGTGGAGTCTGTCAGCAAGGTGCAGGGTGTCGCGTTCCTGGCCGACGAGATCGGTCGCGTCATCCGCGCCGCGCTGGGCGGGACATTGGCCGAAGTCGAGAACGACAAAACGATGGTCGCCAGAATGGCGGCAGCAACGGTTGGAGCCGGCGCATGAGCCCAGTGGTTGCCAAGAGCGAAGCGATGAGGAGGAGCGACGCTCGTGACTGACTTGATCGGCAATTTGGCAGGTAAAGACCTCGGTGTGACCGCGAAGTTGACCAAGAACGACGGGGTGCCCACCACCGACCAGCCGCAGAAGTCCAAGGACTTCACCAGCGACCAAGAGGTGCGTTGGTGCCCGGGCTGCGGGGACTACGTCATCCTCAACACCATCCGCAACTTCCTGCCCGACCTCGGGCTGCGCCGCGAAAACATCGTGTTCATCAGTGGCATCGGCTGCTCGAGCCGGTTCCCGTATTACCTCGAGACGTATGGTTTCCACTCGATCCACGGCCGCGCGCCGGCCATCGCCACCGGTCTTGCGCTGGCCCGCGAGGACCTTTCGGTGTGGGTGGTCACCGGTGACGGCGACGCATTGTCGATCGGGGGTAACCACCTGATCCACGCGCTGCGCCGCAACGTCAACATCACCATCCTGCTGTTCAACAATCGGATCTACGGTCTGACGAAGGGGCAGTACTCGCCGACATCAGAGGTCGGCAAGGTCACCAAGTCGACCCCGATGGGATCGCTGGACCACCCGTTCAACCCGGTGTCGCTGGCCCTGGGCGCCGAGGCGACCTTCGTCGGCCGCGCGCTGGACTCCGACCGCAACGGGTTGACCGAGGTACTGCGCGCCGCCGCCGGGCATCGCGGCGCCGCCGTCGTCGAGATCCTGCAGGATTGCCCGATCTTCAACGACGGCTCGTTCGACGCGCTGCGCAAGGAAGGTGCCGAGGATCGGGTCATCAACGTCCGTCACGGCGAGCCAATTGTGTTCGGCGCCAACGACGAATACTGCGTGGTGAAGTCGGGCTTCGGGCTGGAGGTGGCCAAGACGGCCGACGTCTCGGTCGACGAGATCGTGGTGCACGACGCACACAACGACAACTCGGCCTACGCCTTCGCCCTGTCCCGGTTGTCGGACCAGAACCTCGAACACACCGTGCTGGGCATCTTCCGCAACATCAGCCGGCCCACCTACGACGACGCGGCACGCTCGCAGGTTCAGGCGGCCCAGTCGGCGAAACCGTTCGACTCCACCGCGTTGCAATCGCTGTTGCGCGGCCGCGACACCTGGACCGTCGACTGACGTGGGCGACCAGACACTCGACACAGAACAGGCCGTGTCGCTAGCAGGGATAGTGCTTGCCGGCGGTGAATCGCGACGCATGGGCCGTGATAAGGCGACCCTTCCGGGCCCGGGCGGCGCCGCCACGCTCGCTCGAGTACGTCGCCGGGGTCCTCGCGCAGCGCTGCAAGCCGGTTTTCGTCATGGCCGCGCAGGGGCAACCGTTGCCGGCCGTGCAGGCGCAAGTCATCCGCGACGACGTGCGCGGCCAGGGGCCGCTGCCCGCGACCGGACGGGGACTGCGCGCAGCGGCGGAGACGGGCGCCCGGTATGCCTTCGTGTGCGCCGTCGACATGCCGCTGCTGTCCGCGGAATTGATCGATGACCTGGTGGATCTGGCCTCCGAGACCAACGCCGAAATCGTGCTGCCGTGGGACGGCCGCAGTCACTATCTCGCCGCGGTGTATCGCACCGATCTGGCGGAGCGGATCAGCGGCCTGGTCGCCGCGGGCGCACGCTCCATGCGCGCCTTGATCGACGCCTCCGACGCCCAGCAGCTGGTGCTGCCGGAATCGCGCTTTCTGGCCAACGTGAACACGGAGAGCGACCTGCTCGCTCTGGCGCAGTCCCGGGGCTGACGACCGGCCGACACGCGGCAGTCGTGTGCCCTTTTGTGTAATTGCCATTACGCGTTTCTCCCCTTGAGTGTAAATTGCGGTGATCCAGGCCGAGCCAATGCCATGGCTCGACACTTCATCGTGATCCGTTGAGGGATAACGGATTCGGGCTTCACCGCGTGTCCCTGTGTAGCGACGAGTTAACGTTTTTGGGTGTCAGCTCAAGGAACGGTGGCCATTTCAGTTGGGATCGCGTTCGCCTCGGTTGGCGCTGCCGTCGCGGCGGCGTCGACGTGTGTCGAAACCGATTCAGCCGTTGCCGAAAAGCGTTGCCAAGCCGCCTGATTGGACGAATCTATTGCTGGATAAGGCTTTACGGCAGGGCCTGACGTCCGGCTGGTCGGCGTGGGCGTCTGCGTTGGTTTTGTCGAAACGCGCTGGCGCATAATGGAAATAAGGCTGATCGGCAATATTCATCAGGCGCTTGGCGCGGGAATATTGCAGCAAGAGCAACTTGCGGTATCCTACGCCGGCTCGTCGGTAGTGGTCCGGATCCGTTGAAGCGCTGGCGAATCGGCAGAACGCCGCAAATAAACGTGCGCCAGCTCACAAAACACAGGTGATTCGGCTCACGATCTGTTTGACTGATCGGGCCGGCGATTCCTTTCGAAAAGTCCGCAATGACCAGCGTGAATCGACTCGCTGCCGCGCCGTGATCGGCCCGTTACCGAACCGACATACCCGATTTCCGAAGATGACGAACGCGCCGAGGTCTTCTACGGTCCCTGTTAGCCCACAACGGGTTACGGAAAGTAATCAAAAATTGAATCCACGGACCCGCGTGTGAGCGGCGCCACGGACGGCGAAAGCCCGACCGTGGTAGGTGGGTAACCCCGCCGGGCAGACTTGGCCCGCCGCTGCCGTGCCTGACCCAGACGGCACGTTTCAAAGCAGGCATCAACCAAACAGCTTCAGCCCACATCTGTGGGCTTGCTTTGGCGCGCGCACCGCGAAAGGAAACAACTTGAAGAACGTCCGAAAGACGCTCGTTCTTGCCGCGGTCACGGGCACGCTCGTGACCATCCCATCGGCCACCGCTCACGCGGAGGACGTGTCGGCGGGCTTCGACCCGAACGCGCCGGCCGTCGCCCCGGCTCCGGACGCTCCGCCGCCGCCGCCGGCTCCGGACGCTCCGCCGCCTCCGGCCCCCGATGCTCCGCCGCCTCCGGCCCCCGATGCTCCGCCGCCTCCGGCTCCGGACGCTCCGCCGCCTCCGGCTCCGGATGCTCCGCCGCCTCCGGCTCCGGACGCCCTGCCGCCTGGCCCGGATGTCCCGCCGCCTCCCGCCCACCGGGCGTACAGCGTGAACTGGGACGCCATCGCGCAGTGCGAGTCGGGTGGCAATTGGGGGATCAGCACCGGTAACGGCTTCTCCGGTGGCCTGCAGTTCACCCCGAGCACCTGGCACGCCAACGGTGGGTCGGGCTCCCCGTCCGGCGCGAGCCGCGACGAGCAGATCCGGGTCGCCGAGAACGTGCTGCACTCGCAGGGCATCGGCGCTTGGCCGGTCTGCGGACGCCGCGGCTGACCGCCAGCCGTCATACATATAAGAAGTGCCGGGCCTCGTGCCCGGCACTTCTTATCTGCTCCAGGGGGTGCGGACCCGGCTTCGGGTAGCGTCGGGCTCGTGACCGCAACGCCGCGCGAATTCGACATTGTGCTGTATGGGGCGACCGGCTTTGTCGGGAAACTGACCGCCGAATACCTGGCCGGCTCGGCACCGGACAAGCGGATCGCCCTGGCCGGCAGGTCGGCCGACCGGTTGCGCGCCGTCCGCGACACGCTGGGCGACGCCGCGCAGTCGTGGCCCATTCTCAACGCCGACGCGTCGTCGCCTGCCACGCTCGATGAGATGGCGCCCCGAACCCAGGTCGTCATCACCACGGTCGGGCCCTATACCCGCTACGGGCTGCCGCTGGTGGCCGCGTGCGCCGCCGCGGGCACCGACTACGCCGACTTGACCGGCGAGGCGATGTTCGTCCGCGAAAGCATCGACCTGTACCACAAGCAGGCCGCGGATACCGGCGCCCGCATAGTGCATGCGTGCGGATTCGATTCGGTCCCTTCGGACCTCAGCGTATTTGCGCTCTACCGGGCAGTACGAGACGGCGGCGACGGGGAACTCGGCGACACCGACCTGGTGGTCCGCTCCTTCTCCGGCGGCGTGTCCGGCGGAACCGTCGCGACGATGTTGGAAGTGCTCGATACCGCCTCGCGCGATCCGGACGCGCGTCGCCAGCTCGCCGACCCGTACACGTTGACCACGGACCGCGACGCCGAACCCGAAATCGGCCCCCAGCCCGATTTGCCCTTGCGCCGTGGTGGTCGGATCGCTCCGGAACTGAGCGGGTTGTGGACGGCGGGTTTCCTGATGGCGCCCTACAACACCCGAATTGTGCGGCGCAGCAACGCATTGCTGGACTGGGCTTACGGACGCCAGTTGCGTTACAGCGAAAGCATGAGCCTGGGCTCGTCGCCGCTGGCTCCGGTGGCATCGGCCGTTGTCGGCGGAGTTGGCGCCGCGACCTTCGGATTGGGCAGCCGCTATTTCCGGCTGTTGCCACGCAAACTGGTGGAGCGCATCGTGCCCAAGCCGGGAACCGGGCCGAGCGAAGCCGCCCGGGAACGCGGTTACTACCGGATCGAAACCTTCACCACCACAACCACCGGGGCCCGCTACGTGGCGCGCATGGAGCAGCGCGGCGACCCCGGCTATAAGGCCACGTCGGTGTTGTTGGGGGAGTGTGGCCTTGCCCTGGCGGCAGACCGCGACAAGCTCCCGGATTTGCATGGCGTTTTGACCCCGGCGGCCGCGATGGGCGATGCACTGCTGGACCGATTCCCCGCCGCGGGTGTGAGATTAGCGGTCGATCGGCTGGGTTAGTGACCACGCTCACGCGTTCGGGCGCTTACATGCGGGCAAACAGTGCTCCCTAGAATTGACGGGTGACCGCCAGCCGCAGCCCCGCCACCGACCTGCCTAAGTCGTGGGATCCGGCTGCCGCCGAAAGCGCGATCTACCAGAAATGGGTGGAGGCGGGGTACTTCGCGGCGGACCCGAACAGCGCCAAGCCCGGGTATTCGATTGTGCTGCCTCCGCCGAACGTGACCGGCAGCCTGCACATGGGCCACGCGCTCGAACACACCATGATGGATGCCCTTACTCGTCGCAAGCGCATGCAGGGTTACGAAGTGCTGTGGCAGCCCGGGATGGACCACGCCGGCATCGCGACGCAGAGCGTGGTGGAAAAGCAGCTCGCGGTCGACGGCAAGACCAAAGAAGACTTCGGCCGTGAGCTGTTCGTCGAGAAGGTGTGGGACTGGAAGCGGGAATCCGGCGGCGCCATCGGCGGCCAGATGCGCAGGCTTGGCGACGGGGTGGACTGGAGCCGCGACCGGTTCACGATGGACGAGGGCCTGTCCCGGGCGGTTCGAACGATCTTCAAGCGGCTCTATGACGCCGGCCTGATCTATCGGGCCGAGCGCCTGGTCAACTGGTCCCCGAATCTCGAGACGGCGCTATCCGACATCGAGGTCACCTACGAAGAGGTCGAGGGCGAACTCGTGTCGTTCCGGTACGGCTCGATGGACGACTCGCAACCACACATCGTGGTGGCCACCACCCGCATGGAAACGATGCTCGGCGACACCGCGATCGCGGTGCATCCCGACGACGAGCGCTACCGGCACCTGGTCGGTACCAGATTGCCGCACCCGTTCGTGGACCGTCAGCTCGTGGTGGTCGCCGATGAACACGTCGATCCCGAATTCGGAACCGGCGCCGTCAAAGTCACGCCCGCCCACGACCCTAACGACTTCGAGATCGGTTTGCGCCATCAGCTGCCGATGATCTCGATCATGGACACCAAGGGCCGGATCGCCGACACCGGAACACAATTCGACGGCATGGACCGACTTCAGGCCAGAGTTGCGGTGCGCGAAGCGCTGGCGGCCGACGGCCGGATCGTCGAAGAGAAGCGGCCGTATCTGCATAGCGTCGGACATTCCGAGCGCAGCGGCGAGCCGATCGAACCGCGACTGTCCCTTCAGTGGTGGGTCCGGGTGGAGACGCTGGCCAAGGCCGCGGGCGACGCGGTGCGCAACGGGCACACCGTGATTCACCCCGCAAGCATGGAACCGCGATGGTTCGCCTGGGTCGACGACATGCACGACTGGTGCATTTCTCGCCAGCTGTGGTGGGGCCACCGCATTCCGATCTGGTACGGCCCCAACGGTGAACAGCGCTGCGTCGGTCCCGACGAAACACCGCCGGACGGCTGGGAGCAGGACCCCGACGTCCTGGACACCTGGTTCTCCTCCGGCTTGTGGCCGTTCTCCACCCTGGGGTGGCCGGAGCAAACCCCGGAACTCGAAAAGTTCTACCCTACAAGTGTTTTAGTCACCGGTTACGACATCTTGTTTTTCTGGGTGGCCAGAATGATGATGTTCGGCACGTTCGTCGGCGACGACGAGGCGATCACCCTGGACGGTCGCCGTGGACCGCAGGTGCCGTTCACGGATGTGTTCCTGCACGGCCTGATCCGCGACGAGTCCGGCCGCAAGATGAGCAAGTCCAAGGGCAATGTCATCGACCCCCTGGACTGGGTGGAAATCTTTGGGGCCGACGCGCTGCGCTTCACGCTGGCCCGCGGCGCCAGCCCCGGCGGTGACCTGGCGATCGGTGAGGACCATGTCCGGGCGTCGCGCAATTTCTGTACGAAGTTGTTCAATGCCACCCGTTATGCGCTGCTCAACGGCGCAAAGCTGGCGCCGCTGCCCGCCCCGGCCGACCTCACGGATGCCGACCGGTGGATTCTCGGGCGACTGGAAGAGGTTCGCGCCGAAGTCGATTCGGCATTCGACCACTACGAGTTCAGCCGCGCCTGCGAGTCGCTCTACCATTTCGCATGGGATGAATTCTGCGACTGGTACGTGGAGTTGGCCAAAGCGCAGCTGGCCGAAGGGATCACACACACCACAGCGGTGCTGGCGGCGACGCTGGATGTCTTGCTGCGGTTGCTGCACCCGGTGATCCCGTTCATCACCGAGGCCCTGTGGCAGGCCCTCACCGGCGATGATGGCCAACACGAGTCGCTGGTGATCGCCGACTGGCCGCAGCCGTCCGGCATCAGCCTGGATCAAGTTGCCGCACAGCGGATCACCGACATGCAGAAGCTGGTGACCGAGGTACGCCGGTTCCGCAGCGACCAGGGTCTGGCGGACCGGCAGAAGGTGCCTGCCCGGATGACCGGTGTCGACGAATCCGATCTGGGTACCCAGGTGAGTGCGGTGACGTCGCTGGCGTGGCTCACCGCCGCAGACCCGGAGTTCCGCCCGTCGGCGTCGGTGGAAGTGCGGCTCAGCGGCGGAACCGTCGTGGTCGAGCTCGACACCTCGGGCAGTATCGACGTCGCCGCCGAGCGTCGTCGGCTGGAGAAGGATCTCGCTGCGGCGCACAAGGAGCTGGCATCGACCAGCGCCAAACTGGCCAACGAGGACTTCCTGGGCAAGGCCCCGCAAAATGTGGTCGACAAGATCCGGGACCGGCAGCGCGTTGCCCAGGAGGAAACCGAACGGATCAACGCGCGGCTAGCCGGAATGCAGTGAGCGTTCGATGACCGAGCCGGATTGGCCGCGGGACGAGGTTCCCAGCGAGCTTCCCGATCCCGTCCCCACCCCGGACGAGATCGCGTCGCTGTTGCAGGTCGAGCACCTCCTGGACCAGCGCTGGCCTGAGACCAAGATCGAGCCGAGCCTGACCAGGATCAGCGCGCTGCTGGACCTGCTGGGCTCGCCGCAACTGACCTACCCGTCGATCCATGTCGCGGGCACCAACGGCAAGACCTCGGTGGCTCGCATGATCGACGCGTTGATCACGGCGCTGCACCAGCGGACCGGGCGCACCACCAGCCCGCACCTGCAATCGGCGGTGGAACGCATCTCGATCGACTCCAAGCCGATCAGTCCGGCGCAGTACGTAGCGACCTACCGCGAGATCGAGCCGTTCGTGCAGATGGTCGACGCGCAGTCGCAGGCGGATGGCGGCCCCGCGATGAGCAAGTTCGAGGTGCTGACCGCGATGGCGTTCGCCGCGTTCGCCGACGCCCCCGTCGATGTCGCGGTGATCGAGGTGGGAATGGGGGACGCTGGGATGCCACCAACGTGATCAACGCCCCGGTCGCGGTCATCACCCCTATCTCCATCGACCACGTCGAATACCTGGGCGACGATCTGGCCGGCATCGCGCGCGAGAAGGCCGGCATCATCACCCGTGCGCCCGAGGGCGCACCCGACACCGTCGCGGTCATCGCGCGTCAGGCGCCCGAGGCGATGGAAGTGCTGTTGGACCAAACCATCCAGGCCGATGCCGCCGTGGCCCGCGAGGATTCGGAGTTCGCCGTCCTGGGTCGTCAGGTCGCGATCGGCGGGCAGGTGCTGCAGCTGCAGGGGCTCGGTGGGGTGTATCCAGATGTCTACCTGCCGCTGCATGGCGAACACCAGGCGCGCAATGCGGTGCTGGCGCTCGCGGCGGTTGAGGCGTTCTTCGGCGCCGGTGCGCAACGCCAGCTCGACGTCGAGGCGGTTCGCGCCGGTTTCGCCGCCGTCGCCAGCCCCGGCCGGCTGGAGCGAATGCGCAGCGCACCAACGGTATTCATCGACGCCGCACACAATCCCGCCGGCGCGGCCGCGCTGGCGCAGACACTGGCGGGTGAATTCGACTTCCGCTATCTCGTCGGGGTGATCAGCGTGCTCGCGGACAAGGATGTCGACGGCATTCTCGCCGCCCTGCAGCCGGTGTTCGACGCCGTCGTCGTGACACACAACGGGTCCCCGCGGGCGCTCGACGTCGAGTCGCTGGCCCTGGCGGTGCGCGAGCGGTTCGGGCCCGACCGGGTGAGCACTGCGGAAAACCTGCGCGATGCCATCGATATCGCGACCGCGCTGGTGGACGACGCCGCGGCGGACGGACCGGCCGAAGCCTTCTCCGGCACCGGCATCGTCATCACCGGCTCGGTGGTCACCGCCGGCGCGGCGCGGACCCTGTTCGGTCGTGACCCCCAATGACGAACACGCCCGAGAACCCCGAGGAGCAGGCCCCGGCGCCACCGGCCGACCCGTGGCGCAGCTTCGGCGCGGTGATGGCCTTGACCCTGTTTCTGGAAGCGATCGTGGTCCTGCTGGCGATCCCCGTGGTGGGCGCGGTCGGCGGCGGCCTCACGACGGCCTCGCTGGTCTACCTGATCGGGCTGGCCGTGCTGCTGATCCTGATGGCCGGGTTCCAGCGCAAATCCTGGGCGATCTGGGCCAACCTGGGCGTGCAGGTGATCCTGCTCGCCGGCTTCGCGGTCTACCCGGGGGTGGGGTTCATCGGCGTGCTGTTCACCGGACTGTGGGGGTTGATCGCCTACTTCCGGGCCGAGGTCCGCCGCAGGCAGCGGTAGCGGCAGCCGGGCGCGCAGACGTCAGACCGCCGCAACCGACCCGGTGCCGCCCGATTATGTACGCTGTCCGCCGTGACCGAACGGACATTGGTACTGATCAAGCCCGACGGCGTGCAGCGGCAGCTGGTGGGGGAGATCATCGGCCGCATCGAGCGCAAAGGACTTTCCCTCGCCGCGCTGGAGCTGCGGCCCGTCGGCCGCGACCTCGCAGCCCAGCACTACGCCGAACATGACGGCAAGCCGTTCTTCGAGTCGCTGCTGGAATTCATCACGTCGGGACCGGTGGTGGCGGCCATCGTGGAGGGGCCGCGGGCGATCGCCGCAGTCCGGCAGCTCGCCGGCGGTACGGACCCGGTGGAGAAGGCGACCCCGGGGACGATCCGCGGCGATTTCGGCCTGGAAACGCAGTTCAACCTGGTGCATGGGTCGGATTCGGCCGAGTCGGCGAAGCGCGAAATCGCCCTCTGGTTTCCCACGGGGTAGACCTGCGGCGATACCAGCCGCAGTGCGGTCCTGAGCAACTTTGCTGAGGCGGCTGCATCATGTGTGGCCGGTGCGGCGACCTGATGTGGGATACTGGTCTCGGGTGAACGTCGCCGGACCGGTAACAGACACCCGAATGAAGACTTAGACAAGCGCGACCATAGCCCCGTCGCCTTGGTTCGCTGCATGTCAGGCCGTCATTCAGCACGGCGCCGAGTGGGTCCTCATCCTGGGCCGCTCGGGGCGAGACCATCACAAGTCCGGGAGAAGTGACCCGGACCCATAGCGAAGCCCTCGCGTGGCCGCGTCGAATGACGCGCCCGGGGGCTTGAGGAGAATACGTGGTAGACGGTGCACCGACTGCAGACCCATCAGAAGAATCGACTCGGCCCGAGGAACTGCCGGACCGCTTGAGAGTTCATTCGCTGGCCCGCACGCTGGGGACCACCAGCAAGCGGGTGCTCGACGCGCTCAGCGAGCTGGACGGGCGAATTCGCAGCGCCCATTCCACCGTGGACCGTGACGACGCGGTGCGGGTGCGAGACCTGCTGGCCTCCGCGCAGCCCCCGGGCGGCCCGGAGACCGCGCCTGCGGCGGGCGGCGCCGAAGCCGACGAACCCGAATCCCGGCTCCTGCTCGAGACCCCGGACAACGCCCCCGAGCGGCCGCATTACATGCCGCTGTTCGTCGCGCCCCAGCCGATCGATGCCCGCGAGGACGATGCCGGCGCCGACGACGGGGCCGACTCGGACGACTCGGACTCGGACTCCGACTCTGATGCCGACGACGACGACGCAGACCGACCGGCCGTCGAACAAGCGGCGTCGTCGCGGCCGTCGCGGGCGTGGTCGCGGACGCGGCGAGCAGGGCGGACCCGACGGCCAGGGCGATGACGACGACGACGAGGGGGCGCCGCGCGCCAAGAAGGGCAGTCAAGCGGACTCCGAGGACGCCGACGGTCAAGAAGCCGACGACTCGGACGACTCCGATGACTCGGACAACGGTGATGATGCTTCGGGCGAGGGCGGCAATCGGCGCCGCCGGCGGCGCCGTCGGCGCAAATCCGGATCGGGCGACGACAACGAGGAGGGGTCATCGCCCGACGATCCACCCAACACGGTGGTGCACGAGCGGCCGCCCCGCAACGGTAAGGGCGGCGGCGGAGATGACTCGTCCGGCCCGAACAACGAGATCAAGGGCATCAACGGCTCGACGCGGCTGGAGGCCAAGCGGCAGCGGCGCCGTGACGGCCGCGACGCCGGACGGCGCCGCCCCCCGGTACTGACCGAGGCCGAATTCCTGGCCCGCCGCGAGGCCGTCGAGCGGATGATGGTCGTGCGCGACCGAGTCCGCGCCGAGCATCCGCATCAGGGTTCGCGATACACCCAGATCGCGGTGCTCGAGGACGGGATCGTCGTCGAGCACTTCGTCACGTCGGCGGCGTCGGCCTCCTTGGTCGGCAACATCTACCTGGGGATCGTGCAAAACGTGCTGCCCTCGATGGAGGCGGCGTTCGTCGACATCGGCCGCGGCCGCAACGGTGTGCTCTACGCCGGCGAGGTCAACTGGGAAGCCGCCGGGCTCGGCGGATCCGACCGCAAGATCGAACAAGCGCTCAAACCGGGCGACTATGTCGTCGTCCAGGTCAGTAAGGACCCGGTGGGGCACAAGGGCGCACGGCTCACCACGCAGGTGTCACTGGCGGGCCGCTACCTGGTCTATGTGCCGGGGGCGTCGTCGACCGGGATCAGCCGCAAGCTGCCCGACACCGAACGCCAGCGGCTCAAAGAGATTCTGCGCGAAGTCGTGCCGTCCGACGCCGGGGTGATCATCCGCACCGCGTCCGAGGGCGTCAAAGAAGACGACATCCGCAGCGATGTCACCCGCCTGCAGGAGCGCTGGAAACAGATCGAGGCCAAGGCGATCGAGATCAAGGAGAAGGCCGCCGGGGCCGCGGTCGCCCTCTACGAAGAGCCTGACGTGCTGGTCAAGGTCATCCGCGACCTGTTCAACGAGGACTTCGCCGGTCTCATCGTTTCCGGTGAGGAAGCCTGGACCACCATCAACGACTACGTGAATTCCGTTGCCCCCGATCTGGTTTCGAAGCTGACAAAGTACGACGCGCCCGCAGGTCCGGACGGGCAGGCCGGGCCGGACGTGTTCGCGGTGCATCGCATCGATGAGCAGCTGGCCAAGGCGATGGAGCGCAAGGTGTGGCTGCCCTCGGGCGGCACGCTGGTCATCGACCGGACCGAGGCCATGACGGTGGTGGACGTCAACACCGGCAAGTTCACCGGGTCCGGGGGCAACCTCGAACAGACGGTCACCAAGAACAACCTCGAGGCGGCCGAGGAGATCGTGCGCCAGCTGCGGTTGCGCGACATCGGCGGAATCGTGGTCATCGACTTCATCGACATGGTGCTGGAGTCCAACCGCGATCTGGTGCTGCGGCGGCTGACCGAGGCGCTGGCCCGCGACCGCACCCGGCATCAGGTGTCCGAGGTGACGTCGCTCGGTCTGGTCCAGCTGACCCGCAAGCGGTTGGGCACCGGCCTGATCGAAGCCTTCTCGACGTCGTGTCCGAACTGTGCCGGGCGCGGAATCCTGCTGCACGCCGACCCGGTGGATTCGGCCCCGTCGAACGGACGCAAATCCGAATCCGGCGGAGGCGGACGGCGGGGCAGGCGCAAGAAGAACAAAGCCGAAGAGCAGGTGGTGGCCAAGGTGCCCGCCCACGCTCCCGGCGAGCACCCGATGTTCAAGGCGATGGCCGCCGGCTCCTCGGCGCAGGGGGACGGCGACGACGACTCCGACGAATCCACCGACGAGACGACCGACGAGCTCGACCAGAAGAAGGCAGGCCGTGCCGGCGACTTCGCGGACGCCGAGGACTTCGACGACACCGACGACGATGACTCGGACGACGACTCGGACGACGACTCGGACGAGGAGTCGGACGACGACTCGGACGACGACGACCTCGACGACGACGACGAGGACCTCGACGACGAAGAGGACCTCGGCGACGATGACGAGGATCTCGAGCTCGACGACGACGATCTGGACACCGAGGACGACGACGCCGACGACACCGATGCCGGGCAGGCGCACGCTGGGCCAGACCAGGCCGCCTCGACCCGCCCCCGACGCAGGCGCGCGGCGGGCCGGCCGGCCGGGCCGCCGATCCACGCGGACTGAGCCGCTGGCCAGTAGGCGGCGGCCGCGTCCAGTTTGACCCTGTAGCCGCTGGTCACGTACCCTTGGACAGTTGTCGCCAGGCCGGACGATTAAACTTTGGCCGGCGGCAGCGGGACTCCCCGGGAATCGGCGCAGGCCCGCAACCCAGACCCACCACGTGCACCGCGGCTGGTTCGCGCGCGACGCGCAGAGCAGCGGTTCGAAGAAGGAGCAGGAGCGACGATGGCGACCTACGCAATCGTGAAGACGGGCGGCAAGCAGTACAAGGTCGCCGTCGGGGACGTGGTCAAGGTCGAGAAGCTCGAATCGGAGCCTGGCTCGAACGTGTCGCTGCCGGTCGCCCTGGTGGTCGATGGCGCCGAGGTGACCACCGACGCCGCCGCGCTGGCCAAGGTGGCGGTGACCGGCGAGGTGCTCGAGCACACCAAGGGCCCCAAGATCCGCATCCACAAGTTCAGGAACAAGACCGGCTACCACAAGCGTCAGGGACACCGTCAGCAGCTGACGGTCCTGAGGGTCACCGGAATCAAGTAGCGAAGGCGACAAACATGGCACACAAGAAGGGCGCTTCCAGCTCGCGCAACGGTCGCGATTCCGCTGCGCAGCGGCTGGGCGTGAAGCGATTCGGCGGCCAGGTCGTCAAGGCGGGCGAGATCATCGTCCGGCAGCGCGGCACCAAGTTCCACCCGGGCGTGGGTGTCGGGCGCGGCGGGGACGACACGTTGTTCGCCAAGGAAGCCGGCGCCGTCGAGTTCGGTATCAAGCGCGGCCGCAAGACCGTCAACATCGTGGCCGCCGGACAAGCCACCGACTGAC
>CAWKJQ010000023.1:0-17096 GCA_963849935.1 uncultured Actinomycetota bacterium | reverse complement strand
CCAGGGTGATCATCACGGCACGCCAGTGTAGCGGTGAATTTCGCTGGCAGGCGAAGTCAGCTGGCCGGTAGTGGCGAACTCGGCACCGGACCGGGCCCCGGTTGGGGTTGCGGCGACGCTGGCGTGGGCGGGCTCGAGCTGGGCGGGCAGAACGGCGCCGGCAGGACGCACGGCAGCTGCGGTACCTGCCACGGCGGCGTCGTGGTCGTCGTCGTCACCGGTGGTGGCGGCGGCGGTGGCGGCGTGCTCGTCGGGGTCGGCGTGTAGGTGACGGCGGGCGGCGGTGCCTGCACGCGGCTGCGTGGCACCCAGGTGTAGTTGGGGTCAGGCACGAAACCCGGCGGCACCACCTGCTGGGCCGGCGGCTTGGGCGCCGGTTCGGGGCGATAGGTGTCGTAGACCCACCACGCCAAGAAGAAAGCGACGATCAACACGAAGGTGGACGTGCGCATCCGCCCGCCGAATATGTGCTTCGGCCAGCGACGCTTCGCATCCGTGTCGTCGCCGTCGCCGCGCTTCTCGAGGATGCTCAGGGTGAACTTCAACGCTTCTGCACCGCACCTTGGACTTCGACATCGGTTTGCTGTTCGGCGGCCTGAGCGGCCGGAACCGAGGGGTCTTCGACCAGGCCCACCGTCGCGTCGGCCGCGGTCACGATCCCGACGCGGGCCAGCGCCCGGATGACGAGCACTCGCAGCTGCCGGCCGACCTCGAACTGCTTGCCGGGCAGCGTCCGGGCCACCAGACGCAGGGTGACGGTATCGACCGCAATGCTTTCCACCCCCATCACGGTGGGCGCGTCCAGCAGCAATTCGCCGAGAACGGGGTTGTCCATTGCGCGGTCGCATTCCTGGTGCAAGACCTCGTTGACCCGGTTGAGATCGGCTTGGTCGACACCGGGATGTCGACCACCGCGCGTGCCCAATCCTTCGACAGGTTGACCACCTTGACGATCTGCCCATTGGGAATGGTCAGAACCTCGCCATCCGCTGACCGCAGGCGGGTCACCCGCAAGGTCACGTTCTCGACCGTGCCGCTGGCCTCCGTCGAGGAGACGACGGTGATGGTCACCAGGTCTCCGAAGCCGTACTGGCGTTCCACCAGGATGAAGAAGCCCGCCAGGAGGTCTCGTACCGACTGTTGTGCGCCGAAACCCAGGGCGGCGCCGACCACTGTGGCCGGCGCGACCAATCCGCCCACCGAGAACTGCAGCACGGAAGAGATCGGAGGATGACCCAGATGCCGATGATGACGACCGACACCCAGGAGATCACCGACGCCAGGGCCTGCCGGTGCTTGGATGCTTCCGAGCGCACCAGCGCGTCGCTCTCGACAAAGCCGAGGTTGAGCTGATGGGTCACCCGCTGAGCCACCCAGTTCACGAACCGGGCAGCCAGGATTGCGGCGATGAGGACCATGCGATCCGCAGACCCCGGCTGATGACCCACTCACCGAGGTCACCCGCCAGAAGTCGTGCCAGCGGTGCGTCATCGATGCGGCGAGAACGTCTCTTCCCGCGAGAAAGGTTGTGTTATTCGTCATCTTTTCGGTTGCGCCAACGGATTCCCGCTTCCAGGAATCCGTCGATGTCTCCATCCAGGACGGCCGCAGGGTTGCCAACCTCGTACTCGGTTCGCAGATCCTTGACCATCTGATACGGCTGCAGAACGTAGGAGCGCATCTGATTGCCCCACGAACTGCCACCTTCGCCTTTTAATGCGTCCAGTTCAGCTCGTTCTTCGGAACGCTTGCGCTCCAACAATTTTGCCTGAAGCACTCGCATCGCCGAGATCTTGTTCTGCAATTGCGATTTTTCGTTCTGGCAAGTCACGACAATACCCGTTGGGATATGGGTTAGACGAACCGCGGAGTCGGTGGTGTTCACCGATTGGCCTCCCGGCCCGCTCGAGCGGTAAACATCAACGCGCACATCGCCTTCCGGTATGTCGATGTGGTCGGTGGTCTCCACCACGGGAAGCACCTCGACTTCAGCGAACGATGTCTGACGCCGGCTCTGGTTGTCAAACGGGCTGATTCGCACCAGCCGGTGGGTGCCCTGCTCGACCGAAAGCGTGCCGTAGGCGAACGGAGCGTGCACGGCGAACGTCGCGCTCTTGATGCCGGCCTCTTCGGCGTAGGACGTGTCGAACACCTCGACGGGATACTTGTGCTGCTCGGCCCACCTGATGTACATCCGCATCAGCATTTCGGCCCAGTCGGCGGCGTCCACCCCGCCCGCGCCGGAACGAATTGTGACCAAAGCCTCACGTTCGTCGTACTCCCCCGACAGCAGGGTGCGCACCTCGGTGGCTTCGATGTCGGCGCGCAGCGCCTTCAGTTCGGCGTCCGCCTCGGCCAGCGCTTCCGTTTTGCCGGCGGCGTCAGCCCCCTCCTCGGCCGCCAGCTCGTAGAGCACCGGCAGATCGTCCAGGCGCCCGCGCAGCTCCTCGACCCGGCGCAGCTCACCCTGAGCGTGGGACAGCTCGCTGGTGACCCGTTGGGCGCGCGCTTGGTCATCCCACAGTTGGGGATCGGATGCCTCGTGTTCGAGTTTCTCGATGCGGGTGCGCAGACCGTCCACATCGAGCACCCGCTCCACCGTCGTCAGGGTGGCGTCGAGTGCAGCGATATCGGCTTGGCGGTCGGGTTCCACAGCGGACAACGTTACCTGGGCCTCCAACCGGCTCAGCTCGCAGCGAGTGTCCAGGTCACGACCAGCGGTCATGCGTTTAGCATCGAGTCACGATCATGTGCGACCCGCTCTGCGCGCCGCCCTTTCGGGGAGCCCCGGCGCTAATCGGGCACGAATAGAAGGTCGAGTATGCGTCCTTACCACGTTGCAATCGTTGGCTCCGGCCCGTCGGGCTTCTTCGCCGCTTCGTCCTTACTGAAAGCGGCCGACGGGTCCGACGACATCGATGTCGCCGTCGACATGCTGGAGATGCTGCCCACCCCTTGGGGGCTCGTGCGCTCCGGCGTCGCGCCGGATCATCCGAAGATCAAGTCGATCAGCAAGCAATTCGAGAAGACGTCCCAGGATCCGCGCTTCCGTTTCTTCGGCAACATCTCCGTCGGCGAGCATGTCCAGGCCGACGAGCTCGCCGACCGCTACGACGCGGTGGTCTATGCGGTCGGGGCGCAATCCGACCGTTCCCTGAACATCCCCGGCGAAGAGCTGCCGGGCAGTATCGCGGCCGTCGATTTCGTGGGCTGGTACAACGCGCACCCGAACTTCGAGGAAGCGACCCCCGATCTCTCGGGTGCCCGGGCCGTGGTCGTCGGCAACGGGAACGTCGCTCTCGACGTCGCACGCATTCTGGTGACCGATCCCGAAGTGCTGGGACAGACCGACATCGCCGACCACGCGCTGGACTCGCTGCGCCCGTGTGGCGTCGACGAGGTGGTGGTCATCGGTCGACGCGGGCCCCTGCAGACCGCGTTCACCACCCTCGAGCTCCGCGAGCTCGGGGACCTGGAGAACGTCGACGTGATCGTCGACCCTGCCCAGCTCGAGGGCGTGAGCGACGAGGAGGCGGCTGCGGCCGGCAAGACTGCGAAGCAGAACATCAACGTGCTGCGCGATTATGCGAAGCGGGACCCGCGCCCGGGGCACCGCCGCATCGTGTTGCGCTTCATGACCTCCCCGGTCGAGATCAAGGGCGAGGACCGGGTAGAAGCGATCGTGCTGGGCCGCAACGAGCTTGTCACCGACGACAACGGGCGGGTTTCCGCCAAGGACACCGGCGAGCGTGAGGAGCTGCCGGTTCAGTTGGTGGTGCGCTCGGTCGGTTATCGGGGCGTGCCCACCCCGGGGCTGCCCTTCGACGAGACGACCGCGACAATCCCCAACAGCGGCGGCCGGGTCGAGGGTAGCCGCAATGAATATGTGGTCGGGTGGATCAAGCGCGGACCGACTGGTGTCATCGGCACTAATAAGAAGGACTCCCAGGAAACGGTGGACACACTGCTCGCCGACTTGTCCGGGGCCGACGACGGTCTCGCCGATTTCCCGGACGACCACGCCGACCGGCTTGCCGACTGGCTGGCGTCGCGCCAGCCGCAACTTGTCACCTCTGCGCACTGGGATCTCATCGACGCCCATGAGCGGGCGGCCGGCGAACCGCACGGACGTCCCCGCGTCAAGCTGCCGAGTCTGGCCAAGTTGCTACGGGTCAGCCACGGCTGAGTCTGCGACGAGACTGCCAAGGGCCCTACTCAACGACGCCTTTCCTCCGTAGCGTTGAGGACGTGGGTAGCGACCAACCGGTAACCGTGCTTTCCGAACACGAGAACTGGGACCTGTTGGGCAGTGTCTCGCTGGGCCGGCTGGTCACCAACTTCGCCGGTGAGCCCGAGATCTTTCCCGTCAACTTCGTCGCGCAAGACCGCACCGTGCTATTTCGCACCGCCGAGGGCACCAAATTGTTCTCGGCCGTGGCCAATCACGCGGTGGTCTTCGAGGTCGACGACCACAACCTCCTCGAAGGCTGGAGCGTCATCGTGCGCGGTCGCGCGCGGCTGCTGAAGGCCGACGCCGACATCCAACACGCCGAACGCGCCCAGTTGCTGCCGTGGACGGCGATGCCCAAACCGCACTACGTGCGCATCACGCCGACCGAGGTCACCGGTCGCCGTTTTCGGTTCGGTCCGGAACCTGACCGCCACGAGCCGGTGGCCGGTTGACGCCCGCTCAGACCGGGGGCGGGGCCGGCGGCTGGGGCGGGGCCGGCGGAACCGCAGGCGCGAACCTCCAGTTGTCCGGATTCTTCGGCGAATACACCACCGGAAACAGCTGGCCGATGGTCGGCCATTGATTCACGTCGACGGCCATGCGCTGGTACACCGCGTGTTCGTTGACGGTGGGTCCGTTGATCACGCCGGCGATGGTGACGAATTGTTCGCCGGTGGCGTCGGGGCGGGGGCTTATCCCGGTGACCAGCAGCGTGCCGCTGAGCAGCTGACCCCGCGGGCCGCGCGGGCCGCGCGGGACGAAACGCTGGACGAGAAATACCGCCAACACGGCCATCAGCAGGATCAGCAGTCCGAATTCCCACACGGGGCCATGGTAGGACCGTGATAAGACTGGCGTCATGAGCCAGGACGATCTGGCGCTGGCACTGACGCTGGCCGACCGCGCAGACACGCTGACATCCGCCCGATTCGGTGCGCTCGACCTGCGCGTCGACACCAAACCCGACCTGACGCCGGTGACCGACGCCGATCGCGCGGTCGAGACCGAGTTGCGTGAGGTACTCGCGGACGAACGGCCCGCCGACAGCATTGTCGGCGAAGAGTTCGGCGGCCACAACCACCTTCACCGGACGGCAGTGGATCATCGACCCGATCGACGGCACCAAGAACTTCGTGCGCGGGGTGCCGGTGTGGGCCAGTCTCATCGCGTTGCTCAATGACGGCGTTCCCGTCGTCGGCGTCGTGAGCGCCCCGGCTCTGCAGCGTCGGTGGTGGGCCGCGCACGATCAGGGCGCCTTCGTCGCTGTCAACGGTGCGTCCGCGCGCCGGCTCTCGGTTTCCTCAGTGGCACAGCTGAATTCGGCGAGCCTATCGTTCTCCAGCCTGTCCGGGTGGGCGCAGCTCGGCGTGCGGGACCGATTCATCGCGCTGACCGACGCGGTCTGGCGGGTACGCGCCTTCGGCGACTTTCTGTCCTATTGCCTGGTCGCCGAAGGGGCCGTCGACATCGCCGCCGAACCGGAAGTGTCGGTATGGGATCTCGCGGCACTCGACATCCTGGTGCGCGAAGCGGGCGGGGCGCTGACGGCGCTGAACGGTGCCGCGGGACCGCACCGCGGCAGCGCCGTGGCCACCAACGGCCTGCTGCAGCAGCAGGTGCTCGACAGCCTCGCTGTGAATTAGTTAACAGGTGTTCTCTCCGATCTTACTCCGGAGTAAGATCGGAGTATCCGCATTGCCCAACAACCTGAGGCTGCTGAAAATGACCGGTTCCGGTTCGAAACAGACATCCGCCCGCTCCCGCGCCAAACGGCGCGACCACAACTCCGCGGTCGGGCTGCAACACCACAAACGCACCGGCGTCGACATCGCCATCGCGCTGATCACTCCGCTCGTCGGGCAGGAGTTCCTGGACAAATACCAGCTTGCGTGATCCGCTCAACCGCGCCTTGCGCTACGGCACCAAGACGGTCTTCTCCACCGCCGCCACGTCTTCTCGCGAGTTCAAGCGAATCCAGAACCTGCGGGGCGGGCCGACCCGGCTCAAGTCCAGTGGCAAGGACTACTTCGACCTGACGCCCGACGACGAGCAGAAGATGATCGTCGAGACTGTCGACGAGTTCGCCGAGGAAGTGCTGCGGCCCGCCGCACACGACGCCGACGAGGCGGCGACCTACCCGCACGAGCTGATCGCCAAGGCCGCCGAACTGGGCATCACCGCGATCAACATCCCCGAGGATTTCGACGGCATCGCCGCGCACCGGTCCAGCGTGACCAACGTGCTCGTCGCCGAGGCCCTGGCCTACGGCGACATGGGCTTGGCTTTACCGCTGCTGGCCCCAGGAGGTGTGGCTTCAGCGCTGACCCATTGGGGCAGCGCCGATCAGCAGGCCACCTACCTGCCCGAGTTCGCCGGCGAGAACGTGCCCCAAGCCTGCGTGGCCATCGCCGAGCCGCAACCGCTCTTCGACCCCACCCGGCTGAACACCACCGCGGTGCGCACCCCGAGCGGATACCGCCTCGATGGGGTGAAGTCGTTGGTTCCGGCCGCCGCAGACGCCGAGCTTTTCATCGTGGGAGCGCAGCTCGACGGCAAGCCGGCGCTTGTTCATCGTCGAGTCCTCGACGAAAGGCCTTGCCGTAAAGGCGGATCCGAGCATGGGGATTCGCGCGGCCGCCCTGGGCCACGTCGAACTCTCCGGGGTGACGGTGCCGTTGAGCGCCCGGCTCGGCGAGGACGAGGCGACCGATGAGGATTACTCCGAGGCGGTCGCGCTGTCCCGGCTGGGCTGGGCGGCGCTCACCGTCGGCACCTCGCACGCAGTGCTCGACTACGTCGTCCCATACGTCAAGGAACGCCAGGCCTTCGGTGAGCCGATCGCGCACCGTCAGGCGGTGGCGTTCATGTGCGCCAACATCGCCATCGAATTGGACGGGCTGCGGCTGATCACCTGGCGCGGCGCGGCGCGTGCCGAGCAAGGCCTGCCGTTCATCCGCGAGGCGGCCCTGGCCAAGCGGCTCGGCGCCGACAAGGGCATGCAGATCGGCCTGGACGGCGTCCAGCTGCTCGGCGGCCACGGCTACACGAAAGAGCACCCGGTCGAACGCTGGTACCGCGACCTGCGGGCCATCGGCGTGGCCGAGGGCGTCGTCGTCATCTAAGTCGCTATCTCACTCGAGACGAAAGTTCAATCATGGCAATCAATCTGGAACTTCCCCGCAAGATGCAAGCGGTGACGACCAAGACGCATCAAGGCGCCGCCGAGTTGATGCGGCCGATCGCCCGCAAGTACGACCTCAAGGAACACGCGTACCCGGTCGAGCTCGACACGCTGTTCAGCCTGTTCGAAGGGGCCTCGGAGTCAATCGAATTCGCCGGGGCCAACGCGCTGGGCGGCGAGGACGAAGGACGGGACAAGAATCACAACGGCGCGAATATGGCCGCGCTGCTGCAGACCATGGAAGCCAGCTGGGGTGACCTCGCGATGATGTTGTCGGTCCCCTACCAGGGGCTGGGTAACGCGGCCATCTCCGCCGTCGCCAACGAGGAGCAACTGCAACGCCTGGGCAAGGTATGGGCGGCGATGGCCATCACCGAACCCGGCTTCGGATCGGACTCGGCAGCGGTTTCGACGACCGCCACGCTGGACGGCGACGAGTATGTGATCAACGGCGAAAAGATCTTCGTCACCGCCGGCTCACGCGCCACCCACATCGTGGTGTGGGCGACGCTCGACAAGTCGCAGGGCCGCGCGGCGATCAAGTCGTTCGTCGTGCCGCGGGAGCATCCCGGCGTCACCGTCGAACGGCTCGAGCACAAGCTCGGCATCAAGGGTTCCGACACCGCGGTCATCCGGTTCGACAACGCCCGCATCCCGAAGGAAAATCTGCTCGGCAACCCCGAAATCGAGGTCGGCAAGGGCTTTTCCGGAGTGATGGAGACCTTCGACAACACCCGGCCCATCGTTGCGGCCATGGCCGTAGGCGTCGGCCGCGCCGCCCTGGAGGAGATTCGCAAGATCCTCACCGAGGCCGGCGTGGAGATCTCCTACGACAAGCCCTCGCACGCCCAGAGCGCGGCGGCGTCCGAGTTCATCCGGATGGAAGCCGACTGGGAGGCAGCCTATCTGCTGTCACTGCGGGCGGCGTGGCAGGCCGACAACAAGATCCCCAACTCCAAAGAAGCGTCGATGAGTAAGGCAAAGGCCGGCCGGATGGCCACCGACGTCACGCTCAAGACCGTCGAATTGGCAGGCACCGCAGGCTATTCCGAACAGGCGCTGCTGGAGAAGTGGGCGCGCGACTCGAAGATCCTGGACATCTTCGAGGGCACGCAGCAGATTCAGCAGTTGGTGGTCGCACGCCGCCTGCTGGGGCTGTCCTCCTCCGAGCTCAAGTAGCGATCGCGTTCAGCCGCTCGCGGGCTTCGTCATCCAGCTCGATGGACGCGACGTCCATGTTCTCCTCGAGGTGTCCGCAGCGACGACGTGCCGGGGATCAGCAGCACGTTGGGCGCCACGCTAAGAGTCCACGCCAGCGCGACCTGAGCGGGCGTGCGGCCCAGCCGCTGCGCGGTCTCCTGAACCACCTGGTGACTGAGCACCGGGTTGGGCCGCATGAAGGCCGCACCCAGCGGGAAGAACGGGACGAAGGCGATACCGCGCGCGGCGCATTCCTCCAGCACCGCGGCCGAGTCCCGGTGCACCAGGTTGAAAGCGTTTTGTACACAGGCGATTTCGGTGCGCCCGCACGCATGCAGCAGGTGCTCGCGGTTGACGTTGCTCAGTCCGATCCCGCCGATCAATCCCTGGTCGCGGGCCTCGATCATGGCCGAGAGCTGGTCGTCGAATTGCTGATCCGGAGCCGTCGCTTTCGAACACCCGCAGATTGACCACGGCCAGTTGGTCGACACCGAGGCTGCGCAGGTTGGTTTCGATGTCGCGGCGTAACTCGGCCGGCTCACCGGCCGGCAGCCAGGCCCCGCCGTCGTCGCGGCGCCCGCCGACCTTGCTGACCAGTGCCAGGTTCTGCGGATAGGGATGCAGCGCGGCGCGGATCAATTCGTTGGCGACGTCGGGACCGTAGAACTGCGCGGTGTCGATGTGATCGACGCCCAGTTCGACCGCGCGGCGCAGCACGGCCAGCGCTTCGTCGCGGTCGCGCGGCGGGCCGAACGCATTGGGCCCGGGCAATTGCATGGCACCGAAGCCGACGCGGTTGACCGAAAACCCACCGAGTGGAAAGGGATCCATACGGTGAGGTTAGCGTCGAAGCATGGACACATTTCACGCGCTCGTCGCGCGACAAGATGGTGACCGGATAACCGCGTCGGTGGAGGAGCTGAACCACTCCGACCTGCCGCCCGGCGATGTGACGATCCGGGTCCTGTATTCGAGCGTCAACTACAAAGACGCCCTGGCGCTGACGCCGGGTGGCGGTGTGGTGCGCGACTACCCGGTGGTGCCGGGCATCGACCTGACCGGCGAGGTGGTGGAGTCGACGTCGGCCGAGTTCGCCGTCGGCGACCAGGTGCTGGCCCACGGGTATGCGATCGGCACCGGCCACCACGGCGGCTACGCCGAGTACGCCCGGTTGCCGGCCGACCAGGTGGTGGCGCTCGGCGCGTTGAGTCCGCGTGAGGGCGCCGCGATCGGGACCGCGGGCTTCACCGCAGCGATGAGCGTGCAGGCGCTGATCGACTGGGGCATCGCGCCCGACGCCGGTCCCATCGTCGTCACCGGAGCCACCGGCGGCGTCGGCTCGGTCAGCGTCGACCTGCTGGCGGCCGCCGGCTACCGGGTGGTCGCGTCGACCGGCAAAGCCGAGGCCGCCGACCGACTCAAAAACCTTGGCGCCGCGGAGGTTATCGGCCGGTTGCCCGCCGACCCCGACGCCAAGCCGCGGCCGCTCGGCAAGGCGCGCTGGGCGGGCGGAGTGGACTGCGTGGGCGGCGCGACGCTGGCCGACGTGCTCAGCACCGTCGAATACGGCGGCGCGGTGGCGGCCAGCGGCCTCACCGGCGGTCCGGCCCTGCACACCACGGTGCTGCCCTTCATCCTGCGCGGCGTCGCGCTGCTGGGCATGGACTCGGTGCTGATGCCGATCGGCCCGCGCCGGGAATTGTGGGCCCGGCTCGGCGATTCGCTGCGGCCGCGTCACCTGGACGCGCTGGTCAGCGAGGTCGACGTGAAAGACGTCGTCGGCGTGATCGATCAGGTGCGCGCCGGCAAGTACTCCGGCCGGGCCGTGGTGCGGGTCGCCGGCGGGTTCTGATCGGACAGTAGGCTCTGCTGGCATGCGCGCGGTACAGGTGACTCGGCTCGATGGTCCAGACGCGGTGGAGTTGACCGATATCGACGAACCGTCGGGCGACGGGGTGGTCGTCGACGTGCACGCCGCCGGGGTGGCCTTCCCGGACGCGCTGCTCACTCGGGGCCTCTATCAGTACCGCCCGGAGTTGCCGTTCGTGCTCGGCGCCGAGATCGCCGGCGTGGTCCGGTCGGCACCCGAGGGCGCGCACGTCAGCGCCGGCGATCGGGTCGTCGGCCTGACGATGCTGTCCGGCGGCATGGCCGAGGTCGCGGTGCTGGCGCCGGACCGGGTTTCAAGCTGCCCGACAACGTGAGCTTCGAGGCGGGTGCCGGCCTGCTGTTCAACGACCTGACGGTGTACTTCGCGCTGACCGTCCGGGGCCGGCTGCAGCGTGGCGAGACGGTTCTGGTGCACGGTGCGGCCGGCGGCATCGGGACCTCGGCGCTGCGGCTGGCGCCGGCGCTGGGCGCATCCCGCACGATCGCCGTGGTCAGCACGCAGGACAAGGCGGACATCGCCACGGCGGCCGGCGCGACGGATGTCGTGCTGGCCGACGGTTTCAAGGACGCGGTGCAGGAGTTGACCCATGGAAGCGGCGTCGACATCGTCGTCGACCCGGTCGGCGGCGACCGGTTCACCGATTCCCTGCGTTCGCTGAGACCCGGCGGGCGGCTCCTGGTCGTCGGGTTCACCGGCGGTGAGATTCCCACCGTCAAGGTAAACCGGTTGCTGCTCAACAACGTTGACGTGGTCGGTGTGGGTTGGGGCGCGTGGGCGGGGACGCATCCGGGCGCGCTGGACGAGCAGTGGGCCGGACTCGAACGACTGCTCACCTCCGGGGAGCTGGCCCCGCCCGAGCCGGTGACCTACCCGCTCGAGCAAGCCGCGACCGCAGTCGCATCCCTGGAGAATCGCAGCGCCAAGGGAAAGGTCGTGCTGCGCGTCCGCGGTTAGGCGCCGCACTTGGTCACGTCTGCCCCAGTGGTTTCGCGGTGAGGTGGTTGGTTGTTTGCCCGCCTCATAGCGACATTCGTTAACCGGTTTCGGGCGTCACCGTGCTGTCGCTAAGAGGCGGGCAAAAAAGGTCGCCCCCCGCGGAGGCCCCTGCAACGTTTGTGACGACCAAGGGACGGCGTCAAGGACGGCGGTAAGGACGAGCTCACGTCGACTCTTGTGCGGGCTAAAAAGAGAAAGTAATCTCACTTTCAGTTTTGTACTCCCGGCCGCTACCGGCCCCCTCGGAGGAGCCATCCATGGAATCCTTTGTGCACCTGCGAAAAGGCCGAACGCCGCGCCGCCTGCATGCCGATCTCGACGGCCTCAAGGACGACGAGCTGGGCCGGGGCGGATTCACCGGCCGTACCGCCAATCTGTACCGGCGCCATGACCCCACCGCCTATCGGTCGGTCGGCCCGCTGCGGCCGATCGACGTGCTGTCCAGCGAGCTCAAGCCCAGCGATGCCACCGACGCCGAAGGCGGGCCGCTGCTGATGTTCAGCAACGACGACTGCCGCATTCTGTTGAGCCGTCGTCACGATCCGATGCCGTTCCTGGTCCGTCACGTCGACGGCGACCTGCTCTGCTTCGTCCACCAGGGCAGCGGTCTGGCCGAGACGGAATTCGGGCCGCTGCGCTATCGGGAGGGCGACTGGCTCTACATCCCGAAGGCATGCACCTGGCGCCAGTTACCCGACAGCGCGACGACGATGCTGATGATCGAGGCCACCGACGAGTTCCGAGTGCCGCCGCCTGGTGCGCTGGGCCGCCACTTCCCCTTCGACCCGTCGCAGGTCGTCATCCCCGAGCCGGTGCCGGCTGACGAGGCCGGCAAGGCCGACGAGCCCGACGGCGAATTCGAGGTCCGGCTCATCCATGAGGGCGGCCCGACAACGCTGTTCTATCAACACAATCCGCTGGATGTCGAGGGCTGGCGCGGGGACAACTTCGCGTTCACCTTCAACATCGCCGACTACAACGTGGTCACCTCCGACAGCGTCCACCTGCCCCCGACGGTGCATCTGTTCATGCAGGCCACCGGCGTCTACGTGATGAACTTTCTGCCCAAACCCGCCGAAGGGACACCGGGCACCGAACGCACACCGTGGTATCACCGCAACGTCGACTACGACGAGATCGCCTTCTTCCACGGCGGCTCGCTGTACGGCATTCCGATGCCACCGGGTTTGATTTCGCATGCGCCACAAGGGGTTCACCACGGCGCACCCGAAAAGGCCCGCGAACGGGCGCGCCGCAAATTCGACGACTACTCCCGTGTCGACTGGCAAGTGATCGCCATCGACACACGCCGGCGACTGACCCCTTCGGCCGAAGTACTGGCCCACGACCTAGGACAGCATTGATGACGACACAAGCGGTGAAGCCCAAGAAGTTCGAGTACGACCGGATCCCCTATCTCGTTGCCTTCCAGAACAATTCCGGGGTCCGCGATGTCTACGGCGGCCTGGCCGAGATCACCGTGCTGGAGAGCTACCTGCTCAAGCCGAAGGACAAGCCGTCGGACACGGTCCTGGTGTTCATGCATCCCATCGGCGGCGGCGCCTACCTGCCGATGATCAACGCGCTGGCCCGGGCCGGCCATCACGTCATCTACTGCAACAGCCGCTTCCGCGGCACCGACTCGGCGCTGCTGATGGAGAAGGTGGTCGAGGATCTCGGCGAGTGCATCAAGGACGCCAAAAAGCGACTGGGCTACTCCAAGGTGGTGCTGGCCGGATGGAGCGGCGGCGGTTCGCTGTCGGTGTTCTACCAGCAGCAGGCGCAGAATCCGACCATTACGGCCAGCCCGACCGGTGACGGCCCCGACCTGACCAAACTCGATCTGCCCGCCGCCGACGGGATCATGCTGCTGGCCGCACACATCAGCCGGCACGGCACGCTGACCGAATGGCTGGACGCGTCGATCCTCGACGAATCCGACCCCACCAAGCGCGATCCCGAGCTGGACCTGTACAACCCCGACAACCCCAATCAGCCGCCCTACAGCCAAGAATTCCTGGATCGCTACCGACAGGCGCAGATCGACCGCAACCGTCGCATCACCGCATGGGTCAGGGAAAAGCTGGCCGAGCTGGCGGCCGCCGGCCGCCCCGACGACGAGTTCGGCTTCGTCGTGCACGGCACCATGGCCGACCCGCGCTGGCTGGACCCGACCGTCGACCCCAACGAACGCACCCCGGGCACCTGCTACCTGGGGGATCCTCAGGTGGTGAACATGAGCCCCGTCGGGCTGGCCCGCTTCTCCACGCTGCGCGGCTGGCTGTCGCAGTGGAGCTACGACGACGCGCGCGGCGACGCGGTGGCCTGCGGGCCCGACATCGCGATCCCGGCGCTGGTGATCGGTAACCTGGCGGATGACGCCTGCACGCCCAGCCATACCCGACGGCTGTTCCAGGCGATCGGACACGAGGACAAGGAAATGCACGAAATCCCTGGCGCGACACACTATTACGCGGGACCCGACCAGCGCGAAGCGCTGCGGGCCGCCGTCACGATCGTCACCGATTGGCTGGTGCGGCACGACTTCGCGAGCGAAGGATGAGCAGCCGCCTGCGGCGATGCAGAGCGAAGCGATGAGGAGAAGCGGCGCATGACACCGGTGACACCGCCGGACCGCTGGATGGCGTTCGGGTGCTCGAGCTGGGCACGCTGATCGCCGGACCCTTCGCCGGCCGGCTGCTCGGCGACATGGGCGCCGACGTCATCAAGGTGGAACTGCCCAACGCGCCGGACCCGCTGCGCACCTGGGGTCAGGCCGAGCTCGACGGGCAGCGCGTCTTCTGGACGGTGCACGCGCGCAACAAGAAGGCGATCACCCTGGACCTGCGCCACCCCCGCGGCCGCGATTTGTTCCTGCGACCTCGTCGAGAAGTCCGACATCGTGGTGGAGAACTTCCGTCCGGGCACCCTGGAAAAGTGGAACCTGGGCTACGACGTCCTCAGCGAACGCAATCCGGGCATCATCCTGGTCCGGGTGTCCGGCTACGGGCAGACCGGGCCCGACGCCACCAAGGCCGGCTACGCCTCGGTGGCCGAAGCGGCCAGCGGCTTGCGCCACCTCAACGGATTCCCCGGCGGGCCGCCGCCGCGGCTGGCGCTCTCGCTCGGCGACAGCCTGGCCGGCATGTTCGGCGCCCAGGGCGCGCTGGCCGCACTGTACCGACGCAGCGTCACCGGACGTGGACAGGTGGTCGACGTCGCGCTGACCGAATCATGTTTGGCCGTACAGGAATCCACGATCCCCGACTACGACGCCGGTGGGGTGGTGCGCGGACCGTCGGGCACCCGGCTGGAGGGCATCGCGCCGTCCAACATCTACCGCAGCGCCGACGGCTCGTGGGTGGTGATCGCCGCCAACCAGGACACCGTCTTCGCCCGGCTGTGCAAGGCGATGGGCCGCCCGGAACTGGCCACCGACGACCGGTTCGCCACACACGTCGCCCGAGGCCGCAACCAGGACGAACTCGACAACATCATCGGCGCCTGGGCGGCGGAACGCCAGCCCGGCGACATCATCGAAACCCTCTCCGCCGCAGGCGTGATCGCGGGACCGATCAACACCGTCGCCGAGGTGGTCAACGACCCGCAGCTGCGGGCCCGCGGCATGCTGGTCGAGCACTTCGACGAACGTGTGCGAGCGCAACGTGTTGGGGCCGGGCATCGTGCCGGTGCTGTCGGAATCGCCGGGCGCGTCCGCAACGCCGGCCCGGCACGCCCGGGACAACACAACGACGACGTTTACATCGGGCTGCTGGGCATGACGGCCGAGGAGCTCGAGGAGCTGCGGGCCGAGGAGGTGCTGTGACAGCGCCGGCGACGATGCAGAGCGCAGCGATGAGGAGGAGCGGCGCCAATGACCACGTTCGCGAGGTGTCCCTGCGCGACGGTCTGCAGATCGAAACGCCAATTCCGTTGTCGGCCAAGCTTGAACTGCTGGCCGCGGTGGCGGCCACGGGGGTTCGCGAGGTGGAGGCCACCGCGTTCGTCTCCCCGACCAAAGTGCCGTCGATGGCCGATGCCGCCGAACTGGCCGCCCACCTGCACGACTACCCCGACATCGAATTCTCGGCCCTGGTGGCCAGTCCCAACGGCGCCAAGCGGGCCGTCGCCGCGGGGTTGCGCTCGATCGAGTACGTGGTGGCCGCCGACGACACCTTCAGCAAGGCGAACGTCGGGCGCACCAGCACCGAGGCCACCAAGCCAGATCGACGAGATCGTCGAGATCGCGCACGACGGCGACGTCAGCGTCGAAGTCGTCATCGCCACCGCCTGGGACTCACCGTTCGAAGGCCCCACCCCGCCCGAGCGGGTGCTCGAGATCGCGGCGGCCGCCCGTGACCGCGGCGCCGACCGCCTGTCGATCGCCGACACCATCGGTACCACCACCCCGGGGCGGGTGAGTTCGCTGATCGCGCAATTGCGTCCGGTGATCGGCGACCTGCCGCTGGGCGGGCATTTCCACAACACCCGCGGCTCCGGCTTGGCCAGCGCGTATGCGGCGGTCAGCTCCGGGGTCACCCGGCTGGACGCCTCGGTCGGCGGCCTGGGCGGCTGCCCCTTCGCCCCGGGCGCGACCGGCAACATCGCCACCGAGGACCTGGTGTACCTCCTCGGCGACAGCGGCTTCGATGTGGACGTCGACCTGCGGGCCGCGATCGCCGCGGCCGATGTGGCGAAATCACTTGTAGGCCATGACCTGCCGAGCGCCCTGTTGCGCGCCGGCGACCGGATGCGGAACTGATGTCTGCCCCGAGGCCAACCGCGAGCTGACCGCCAAGGGCCGCCAGACCAGGCAGGCCATCGAGCAGGCCGCCCGGAAGTTGTTCGCCGAACGGGGCTTTCACGGCACCACCCTTGCCGACATCACGTCGGCCGCCGGAAAGTCACCGGCGGTGTTCTACCGATACTTCACCGATAAGGAAGATCTGCTGGCCGCCCTCGCGGAGTCGTTCCTGCACGAGGTCGTCACGCCGTCGGGACTGAGCGTCCATCTGCCGGACTCTCCCCCGCAAGCCGAGGTGCCCCCGCCGCCGACGACGCCTTCTTCACCGCGGTGGTCACCGGCTACTGGAACATGTTCAAGCAGAACATCGGCATCATGATCGCCGTGGCCCAGCTGGCCGCCACCCAGCAACGCTTCGCGGCCGTGCAGAACGAATTTCGGCGGTTCGGCATGGACTCGTGGCCGCTTCGGTGCGCCGCGCCCAGGAGCAGGGTTATGGCGCCGAGCTCATCCGCAACACACCGCGGCGGCCATCGCGCTGCTGTTCGAGAATTTCACCACCGTTTCGTCGCCTTCGGTCGCGGCCCAGTCGGGCCTCGGCGTGAACATCAGCGACGAAGACGCCATCGCCACCTTGTCGACGATCTGGAAGAAGACCCTGTACGGCGGCCTCACGCCAGGTTAGGAGAAAACGTGGATTTCACTCTGCCAGAACATCTTCCGGGGCTGCTCGCCGAGATGGACGAGTTCATCGAGACCGAGATCAAGCCGCTGGAACGCGAGAACATGCAGTACTTCGACCAGCGCCGCGAGCATGCGCGCACCGATTGGGACAACGACGGCATCCCGACCG
>CAWKJQ010000022.1:0-58381 GCA_963849935.1 uncultured Actinomycetota bacterium | reverse complement strand
AGGCTGTTACTTGGCACGGCAAGCGCGATGTGCGGGTGGATATCGGTTCCCGACCCGAAGATCGAGCAGCCCACCGATGCCATCATCGAAGTCACATCGACGAACATCTGCGGGTCCGACCTGCACCTCTACGAAATCCTCGGGGCTTTCATGAATCCCGGGGACATCCTCGGTCACGAACCCATGGGCATTGTCCGCGAGGTCGGCGAGGAAACGGGTGACCTGCGGGTCGGGGACCGGGTCGTCGATCCCGTTCCAGATCTCCTGCGGCAGGTGTCACATGTGCGACAAGCGGCTCTACACGCAATGTGAAACCACCCAGGTGCGCGATCAGGGCATGGGAGCGGCGCTGTTCGGCTATTCGGAGCTCTACGGGGAAATCCCCGGCGGCCAAGCCGAGCTGCTGCGCGTCCCGCAGGCCCAATTCACCCACATCAAAGTCCCTGTCGGACCACCGGATTCGCGATTCGTCTATCTGTCGGATGTGTTGCCCACCGCGTGGCAGGCGGTCGCCTACGCCGACATCCCCGACGGTGGCTCGGTGGCCGTGCTCGGCCTGGGTCCCATCGGCGACATGGCCGCGCGCATCGCCGATCACCTGGGCTACCGGGTCATCGCCGTCGACCTGGTGCCCGAACGGCTGGCCCGCGCCGCGCAACGCGGCATCCACACCATCGATCTGGGGCGGCTCGACTCCCCCCTCGGAGACGCGATCCGCGACCTGACCGACGGACGGGGACCGACTCGGTCATCGACGCGGTCGGCATGGAGGCGCACGGGTCCCCGGCCGCCAGACTGGCGCAGCAGGCCGCCGCGGTGTTGCCGGATGCGCTGGGCAAGCGGCTGATGCAAACCGCCGGGGTGGACCGGCTCAACGCGCTGTACTCCGCCATCGACATCGTGCGGCGCGGTGGAACGATCTCGCTGATCGGCGTGTACGGCGGGATGGCCGATCCCTTACCGATGCTTACCCTTTTCGACAAGCAAGTGACGCTGCGGATGGGGCAGGCCAACGTCAAGACGCTGGGTCGACGACATCATGCCGCTGCTGACCGATGACGACCCGCTCGGCGTCGACAACTTCGCCACCCACGTGCTGCCCCTGGACCAGGCCCCGCACGCCTACGACATCTTCCAGAAGAAGCAGGACGGAGCGGTGAAGGTCATACTCAAGCCGTGATCGCCTACGCCGCAAGGCTTTCCGCTCAGCGCTGGCCGAACGCGAGGCGTGATCGTCAGTTTGACGGCCATGACGGCAGGGTATCAAGTGCGCCATGACCACCGCAGACGCCCTCGCTCCCACGCCCACCGGAGAAGTGTGGCCGGGCAAGGCCTACCCGCTGGGCGCGACGTACGACGGTGCGGGCACCAACTTCGCGGTGTTCAGCGAGGTGGCTGAGCGGGTCGAGTTGTGCCTGTTCGACGCCGACGGCACCGAGAGCCGCGATCACGCTGCCCGAGGTCGACGGCTTCGTCTGGCACGGCTACATGCCGAGCATCGAACCGGGCCAGCGCTACGGCTACCGCGTGCACGGCCCGTACGACCCGCAGGCCGGGCTGCGGTGCAATCCGAACAAGCTGCTGCTGGACCCGTATTCGAAGGCCATCGACGGCACGTTCGAGTGGAACCAGTCGCTGTTCAGCTACAACTTCGGTGACCCCGATAGCCGCAACGACGACGACTCGGCGGCCAGCATGCCCAAGTCGGTGGTGATCAACCCCTTCTTCGACTGGGGCAACGACCGCCCGCCGGACCACGAGTATGCCGACACCGTCATCTACGAGGCGCACGTCAAGGGTCTGACCCAGACGCATCCGGACATCCCCGAGCAGCTACGCGGGACCTATGCCGCGGTGGCGCACCCGGTGATCATCGAGCACCTCAAGAGCATCGGCGTCACCGCGATCGAGCTGATGCCGGTGCACCACTTCGCCAACGACTCCACCCTGATCGAGAAGGGGCTGTCCAACTACTGGGGCTACAACACGATCGGCTTCTTTGCGCCCGACACCAAGTACTCCAGCGCCACCTCCCCGGGCGGGCAGGTGCAGGAGTTCAAGGCGATGGTGCGCGCGCTGCATGAAGCCGGCATCGAGGTCATCCTCGACGTGGTCTACAACCACACCGCGGAGGGCAACCACCTGGGCCCGACCCTGTCGATGCGCGGCATCGACAACGCCGCCTACTACCGGCTGGTCGACGACGACAAGCGCTACTACATGGACTACACCGGCACCGGCAACAGCCTCAACGTCGGGCATCCGCATGCGCTGCAGCTGATCATGGATTCGCTGCGCTATTGGGTGACCGAGATGCACGTCGACGGCTTCCGGTTCGATCTGGCCTCGACGCTGGCCCGCGAGTTCTACGACGTCGACCGGCTGGCGACGTTTTTCGAACTCGTGCAACAGGATCCGACGGTCAGCCAGGTCAAGCTCATCGCCGAACCGTGGGACGTCGGGCCGGGCGGCTACCAGGTGGGCAACTTCCCGCCGCAGTGGACGGAGTGGAACGGGAAGTACCGCGACACCGTCCGCGACTTCTGGCGCGGCGAGCCCGCCACGCTCGACGAGTTCGCCTACCGGCTGTCCGGGTCGGCCGACCTCTACGAGCACACCGCGCGCAGGCCGGTTGCGTCGATCAACTTCGTCATCGCCCATGACGGGTTCACGCTGCGCGACCTGGTGTCCTACAACGAGAAGCACAACGAGGCCAACGGCGAGGACAACAACGACGGCGAAAGCCACAACCGGTCGTGGAACTGCGGCGTGGAGGGGCCCACCGACGACGAGCAGGTCAACGAGCTGCGCGCCCGCCAGCAGCGCAACTTCATCACCACGCTTGCTGTTGTCCCAGGGCGTGCCGATGATCTGCCACGGCGACGAGCTCGGGCGCACGCAGAACGGCAACAACAACGGCTACTGCCAGGACAACGAGCTCACCTGGATCGACTGGGCCAGCGCCGACGCCGGATTGCTGGAGTTCACCCGGACGGTGTCGGCGCTGCGGGCCGACCACCCGGTGTTCCGCAGGCGCCGGTTCTTCTACGGCAAGCCGGTGGGCCGGCGCGGGCAGGACGGCCTGCCGGACATCGCCTGGTTCACCCCCGACGGCGCCGAGATGACCGACGAGGACTGGGGCGCGAGCTTCGCGAAGTCCGTCGCGGTGTTCCTCAACGGCCACGGCATTCCCGACCGCGATGCGCGAGGTCAGCGGGTGCTCGATGACTCGTTCCTGCTGTGCTTCAACGCCCACTACGAGCCGATCGAATTCACCTTTCCGCCAAAGGAATTCGGCGCCGCCTGGCGGGTCGTGGTGTACACCGGGCCCGAAGAGACGACGCCCGCCGACGAAGTGCCCGGCGGAGGCAAGTTCACCGTGGACGCGCACACCGCCGTGGTGCTGCAGGCTCCCGACGGCGGCTCACCGCCTTGACACAAACCGCCCGAACGTTACGTAGCGCGCCGCCTGCCGATACGCTGTGCCTGCAGCGGGCTCGTTACAAGAGAGGGCGAATATGTCAAGGACAGTGGTGGTCGGCGCCTCGAGTGGGCTGGGGCGTTGCATAGGTGTCGGCCTTGCGCAGCGCGGCGATCAAGTGGCGCTGCTTGCCCGGCGTCGTGAGCGCATCGAGGCCGCGGCGAAGGACGCCGGCCCGAACGCGATCGCCATCGAATGCGATGTCACCGACCAGGCGTCGTGCCGCTCGGCCATCGACCGTGCCGCCGACGCCCTCGGCGGCATCGACAACCTCGTCTACACACCCGCCGTCGGGCCGCTGGTCCGCATGGTGGACACCGATGCCGAAACGTGGCGGCGCATCTTCGACACCAACGTCATCGGCGCGTCGCTGGTGACGGCCGCGGCGGTGCCGCACTTGACCGCGTCCGGCGGCAAGGCGGTCTACCTGTCGTCCGACGCCGGCACGTTCGGGCCGCCGTGGCCGGGTCTCGGCGCGTACGGCGTCAGCAAGGCGGCCCTGGAGCGGCTCGTGGAGGCGTGGCGGGCCGAACACCCCGACATCGGCTTCACCAACCTGATCGTCGGCGAGTGCGCGGGCGGTGAAGGCGACGGGCAAACCGGGATGAATGAAGGCTGGGACATGGACCTCGCGATGAAAGCGGTCCCGCTGTGGTCGTCGCGCGGCTGCATGCCCGGCAAGTTGATGCCGGTCGAGGACCTGATCGACGTGGTTCACACGATCCTGCGGACCAACGCCTCGACATCGATGCCGCTCGTGGTGGCCCGCGGCGCGCCGGCCAGCCCCGCCGCGTTCGCCGAGGCCAACCAGTCTTAGGGGCGGCCGAGCTTCTCCTTCGCCAGGTCGGTCAGAAAGCGCGCGGTCGACGTCGGCCGGAAGGCCAGGGCCGCCTCGGTGAGCGCGTCACGGGAGGCGGTGGGCAATTCGATGTCGGCGGCGGCGACGTTGAACTCGAGCTGCTCGACGGATGAGGCGCCGGGAATGGCGACGACGCCCGGATAGCTGATCAGCCAGGCCAGTGCCACCTGCGCGGGCTTGGCGTCGACGTCCTTGGCGACGTCGCGCAACAGCTGCAGCAGCGGCTCGATGCGGCGCAGGTTCTCGGTGCCGAACAGCGAATTCACCGCGCGCACGCCACCCGGACGGTTGTCGACGCCGTATTTGCCGCCCAGCAGACCCTGTTCCAGCGGGCTGTAGGCGATCACGATGCGGTTCTCCCGCTCGGCGAACGGCACCAGGTTCTTGAGCGCCTTCGGATACGCGAGCGAGAAATGCACCTGATTGCTGATCACCGGCCGGCCGAGCGCGGCATCCGCCTTCTGCCACCGCTGCAGCGAATAGTTCGAGACGCCGGCGGCGCCGATCTTGCCGCTGTCGAGCAGGTCGCGCATGCCCGGCATGATCACCGAATCGGGGAACACCGGGTTGGGCTGGTGGATCTGGTACAGCGGGATGCGATCCAGCCCCAGCCGCTGGGCGCTGGCGTGGGCACGCTGCTTGACCACGGCGGGGAAGGGCGCGACCGGCATGATCTTGCTGGCCACCGCGACCTCGGCACGCTCGTCGCCGAGCGCCTCGCCCAGGATCCGCTCGCTTTTGCCCAGGCCGTACACCTCGGCCGTGTCGAACAGCGTCACCCCCAGGGCACGGGCGCGTCGCACGATGTCGCCCGCGGCGCCGGCGGCGTAGCTATCCCCGTAACCCCACTCGCGTGAGCCGAACTGCCAGGTGCCCAAGCCGATCCGGCTGACCCGTCCGACCCCGTCGACGTCGACGAATTTCATGTGAACAGCCTAGTGGCGATCGCAAAGCGCGGCGAGCCGGGCGCCGGGGGCACCACCCGCTTGCGGGGGACGGGTCACCACGCATGAGGCTAGAGCCGGGCGCCGATCCGCGGGGGCCGCTCAGCCGGGGATCTTGCCGAGGATGTAGTTGGCGATGCTCACCGCGGCCGCACGGGGCGGCTCGCTGTCCGTGGTCCCGCTGGCCGACACGTTCAGGTCGATGACGACGTTGGCCTTGGCCCCGATCGCCCGCGCCGAGCGCACCTGGATGCCCTTTGGCGTCAGGTCAAGAGTGGTGATGCCGTTGCCGGCGTCGGCGGGGGCGCTGATTGACATCGGAATCGGCTGGCCGCCGGGCGCGGTCACGGTGACGATCGAGCCGCCGCACTGGTGCCATCCGGACAGCAACGAGCCCAGCTGGGACTGAGCCGCGCCCGGATCGCGGAACGCCGCGACGCCCTGAGTGACCTGCATCGACTTCAGCATGCTGCGCGAGTCGGTGAATTCACCGGCGTGATACCCGGCCAATGGACCGGAGGTGTAGGCGTCCGGGCTCCCCGCGGCGATGCTTCCCCAGCATTCCGGACGATTGATGCTGCCGTTTTCCGCGGAGCGGCCCGGGCTGTTGCGAGTGGGCCCCGCATCCAGGTTCGCGTCGCCGGTGATGTTTCGCAGGGCGTCCAGCCCCGGCAACAGCGTCGCAATGGTCTCCGACGGGACAGTCGGCGGAGGGGGTCCGGCGGACGTGCTGGATCCGGTCGCTGTGCGGTGCGACGACGTGGAACCAGCCAGCGTGGCCCATCCGGCCAGGACGACGACCGTCAACGTGATGAAGATGTACGACAGCGTCACCCCCACCAGCGCGCGGTCGCGACCGAGTTCTCCGGTGCGCCGGATCTGCGCCAGCCCAAGGTGCCCCAGAATCGCGCCCGCGGGCGCGAACAGGAAAGCGAAGACCAGCGAGAGCGTCGCCAAGGTGTTGACGGGCGGGCGGTAGGGCGGGGCCGCGGGTGGGGGTGTGAACGCCGGCGGTGGCACCGCAAGCGGTTCCACGTCGGGCGGCGGGACGCGGCCGAGCGGGTCGTAGCTCAGCGGGTTCTGCCAGTACGGGTCCTGCGGATTGGTCACGCAGCACCTCCTTAGCGGGCCGAACCTGCCCGAAATGTAGCCGACAAGGGCCGTCGCCTAAACCGGGCCGTCATAGGCGTGGTTTTGCGATGCTGACGACGTAGGGCTCCCCGGCGAGGGTGAGGTACACCCGATCCGGCCCGACGGCCATGCCCGACACGTGGGCGCTCTGTGCGGCGGCAGGCAGTCCCGACCTGTAGTCGATGGTGCGCAGCACCGGAATCCGCCCGTCTGGAAAGCCGGTGAAGCTTGCGGTTTCGAGCGTTACCAGTTCGCGGTCGGTGGCGGCGTAGATCCTGGTGTCGTCGGTACCGAGTTCGCGGATCGGCCGTGGTAACTGCGCGCTGGCCAGCACCTCCATTCCTTCACCGCCCCGCCGCGAGTCGACGGCACGCAAGGTGCTGTCGTCGTGACCGGCGACATAGCTGCGGGTCACCGCGGTCCCGTCACCGGCCGAGACCGCGATGTCGATGTTCAGTGAGCCGCGCTGCGCGGGAGGTGACGACGTGCCGTGAAAGTAGCGGATGCCCGACGATCCATACAGGTGGTAATCGAGGTCGCGGCCCCGGTTCGCGCCGTCGATGCTGTCCGCGCTTTCAGCGGTGGTCGCCGTGGGAAGCTTGCGGTAGCCGTACTGATCCACCGGTGTCACCGCCGTCCCGTCGGCAGACAGGGCTAGCAGCATGCGCAATCCCGCGTCTTCGGCCAGGTAGGCCGGCGCCGGTCCGGCGTCGAAATCGTTGACCTGGCGCAGGCTTTCCAGATCGACCGCGGCCACTTTGCCGCGGTCGGGCTGTGGCACGAACACCACTCGCTCGTCTTTCTGGCTGATCTGCAGGTTGCGCCCGGAGGCCAGGGGTGCGGAGAACCGCGTCTTGGCATCGTTGCCCTGATCACCGGCGGTCACCTCGGCCAACCGGTGATCGTCGGTGAGCGCGACCAACGCGTGGGCGTGATACAACCACACCGGTTCGTGCAGAGGGGCAGCGGTCCGCCAGACCGCGACATCGGGTGCGCTTTCCAGCGATGCTCCCGGCCGGGAACAGGCTGTGGTCATCGAGGCCGCCGCCACTGCGCCTACGACTGCGCAGCGCAGCACCGCCCGGATGCGCCGGGCGGTTCGCGAACCCGTTTCGGCGCCCATCGATCGGCCGCTCCCTTCCAACGTTTGTCCAGGACATACCCCACGCGGGCACGGCCACACCCCGTTTGACGGTCGGATTCGTCGGGTAGCCGGTTCGGGAGCGCGCACAGCCCGCGCGCCAAGTAGATGGGAGGGACACTGTGGCACCGAACGCCATGCAGTCGCCCACCGACGTGGTCGACTTTCTTGTTAATCAACATCAACAGATCAAGGCGATGTTCGCCGAGACGCTGGCGGCATCCGGGAAGGCCCGGGAGAAGGCCTTTGTCGAGCTTCGGCGACTGCTCGCCGTGCACGAAACCGCTGAGGAAGAGATCGTTCATCCGCGCGCCAAGCGCAAGATCTCGAACGGTGCGGCCGTCGTCGACGAACGGCTCCACGAAGAGCATGAGGCCAAGACCCTTCTGCAGAAGCTGGAAAAGCTCGACGTCGACAGCGAGGAGTTCACTCGCGAATTGACGAAGCTGCGCGACGCGGTCATCGAACACGCCGAACACGAGGAGCACGACGAATTCTCAAAGTTAGGTGAGGAATTGAGCGGCGACGAGCTAGAGCGGATGGGCCGCGCCGCCAAGCTCGCCGAAGCGATTGCTCCCACCCGCCCGCACGCCGGCGTGGAATCCCAGACAGCCAACTTGGCCGCGGGGCCGTTTGCCGCGATGCTCGACCGAGCCCGCGACGCGATCACCGGCAAGGGCTGACCCAGCCACCCCCGGCGTGGTACCCCCGCTCGGTGGGGGGAGCGGGGGTGCCACGCCCCTTCGTCAAAGTCCAATGGCCGCAACAGCGAATGCCCCCGGCGCCGACCGCTACCTCCCCGAGGAGCGCAGTCTCGGCGCGCTGCGAACCGCGGCCGAAAGCTGTCATGGCTGTGCGCTTTTCGAGGACGCTACCCAAACTGTCTTCGGCAGCGGGCATTCCGGTGCGTCGATCATGCTGGTGGGCGAGCAACCCGGCGACCAGGAGGACCGTGCCGGTGAACCCTTCGTCGGCCCGGCCGGGCGGTTGCTCGCCCGCGCTCTAGAGGACGCCGGTATCGATCCGAGCCTGGTCTATGAGACCAACGCCGTCAAGCATTTCAAGTTCACGCGGAAGGGCGGCAAACGCCGCATACACCAGAAACCTGGCCGCACCGAGGTTGTCGCTTGTCGCCCCTGGCTGATCGCCGAGATCGAAGCGGTCCGCCCGCAAATCATCGTGTGCCTCGGGGCCACGGCTGCACAGTCGTTGCTGGGCAGCACTTTTCGAGTGTCCGCTCAGCGCGGTCAGGAATTGCGGCTACCGTCCTCGGTCGAGGTGCGCGTGACACCGGAGCCGACGGTCGTGGCGACGGTTCATCCGTCGTCGGTGTTGCGCGACCGCAGCGACCGGCACGACGAGGTTTACAAGTCGTTCGTCGACGACCTGCGCAGTGCGGGTGCAGGACTCGCAAAGCGCGCGTGAGTCCCGCACCCGCTGCGGGTCAATTCTTCTTGTGCGGCAGGAACTCCTGAGCCTTGGTCTTCAGGCCGACCTTGACGAAGCCCACTCGATCCTCGTCACCGGAGAGCACCGCGGTCGTCGCCGACTTGAACTGCTCCCACGTCGCATGCGGCGGGATCGGTGGCATATCGGGGTCGGTGTAGACGTCCAGCACCGTGGGACGATCCGCCGACAGCGCATTGCGCCAAGCGTCGGATAATTCCTCCGGGTCCTTGATGGCCATCGCATTCAGCCCCAGGCTCGCCGCGAATGCGGCGAAGTCGACGTCCGGAAGGTTTTGTGACTCCGCGAATTTCGGCGCCCCGGCCATGGCGCGCATTTCCCAGGTCACCTGGTTCAGGTCGTTGTTGTGCAGGATCGCGACGATCAGGCGGGGATCCTTCCACTCCTGCCAGTACCGCTTGATCGTGATGAGCTCGGCCATGCCGTTCATCTGCATGGCGCCATCACCGCTGAACACGATCACGGGCCGGTCCGGATGGCCGAACTTGGCGCCGATTCCGTACGGGACCCCGGGACCCATTGTGGCCAGGTTGCCCGACAGCGAGCCTCGCATGTTGCCGCGGAACTTCAGTTCGCGCGCATACCAGTTGGCCGACGAGCCGGAATCGGCTGTGACGATGGCATTGTCGGGCAGCTGCGGGGATAGCTCAGAGAACAACCGCAGCGGGTTGACCGGTTCGGCGGCGACCATCGCTTCCTTCTCCATGGTCTCCCACCAACGGGCCACCGTCTTCTCGATGCCTTCGCGCCACGACCGGTCCTCCTTGCGGCGTAGGTGGGGGATCAGGGCCCGCAAGGCGGTCTTAGCGTCGGCCACCAGGTTGACCTCGTATGGGTAGCGCATCCCGATCATCCGGCCGTCGACGTCGATCTGCACCGCGCGGGCCTGATCGAATTCTGGCAGGAACTGCGTGTACGGGAAGCTGGACCCCACCGTCAGCAGCGTGTCGCAGTCGCGCATCATCTCATAACTCGGCCGCGTCCCCAGCAGCCCGATCGAGCCGGTGACCCAAGGCAATTCGTCCGACAACACATCCTTGCCCAGCAGCGCCTTGGCCGCCCCGGCGCCAAGCAGATCGGCGACTTCGGCCAGCTCTTCGTGCGCTCCGCGAGCGCCGGTTCCCACCAGGATTGCGACCTTCTTCCCGGCGTTGAGGACGTCGGCCGCACGGGCGAGGGCCGTGTCGTCGGGCGCGATGGACGGATACTCGATGCCCAGGCTGGAGGGAACCATTTTGAACGCATGCTCGGGCGGCGAGTACGGCAGCTCCTGAACATCACTCGGAATGATCAACGCTGTCGGGGCTCGCTGGGTCATCGCGATCCGGATCGCCCGATCCAGGACATTGGGCAATTGTTCAGGGACCGTGACCATTTGGACGTAGTCGCTGGCAACGTCCTTGAAGAGGGTCAGCAGGTCGACCTCCTGCTGGTAATTCCCGCCCATCGCGCTGCGGTTGGTCTGTCCGACGATGGCCACCACCGGAACATGGTCGAGTTTGGCGTCGTAGAGGCCGTTGAGCAGGTGGATCGCGCCCGGTCCGGAGGTGGCCGCGCAGACGCCTACCCGCCCGGTGAATTTTGCGTAGCCGACCGCCTCGAAGGCACTCATTTCCTCATGGCGCGATTGGATGAACTTGGGCTTGTTGTCCGCGCGTCCCCATGCGGCGAGCAACCCGTTGATGCCGTCGCCGGGGAACCCGAATACATGCTCGACACCCCATGCCCGCAGCCGCTCTAGCAAATAGTCGGAAACCTCTTTTTTGGACATGCTTTCCCTCCTCGGCGGACGGTTCTAATGTGCTTGCGGATGGGCGTGTGTGGCTATTGTTTGAACCACCTGCATGACACCGTCGCAGACCCGCAGACCAACTGGCCGCGGCTCTAGCTGACGGGGCTTGACCTATGCAGGCTGCCACCGCGCGGGCGGCTTCGGCACTTCCCACACGAGCCGGATTACCCGGAATGGCCCGCGTTATGCGCGCAACGGGCCCAGCCCGGCCGACTCTCAGCCAGTTTTCAGCTGGCACTTATGCAATTGCGACCAGCGGTACGCCCGGCACTATCCACCTCTGCATTAAAACCCCTGGGGCACACCGTTTCCCAGATACCTGAGCCCGGCTTGGCGCACGGCGGCCGGATCTAGCGAGTTTCTGGTATCGAGCACGACGGCAAGCGGTGGGCCACGACCGCCCGGCCAGCCCGATGCCGGCGGCACCGCGATCTGCGGCCACCGGAATCAAATACGGTGCCTGCCCGCGACGAAAGCCTGCGCCCGCGACCCAAGCACGTGCCACACCAATATGCGCTTTGCTCGGCCGGGATCGAACATGGCGAGCCAGATACCCCATGACTTCTTGTTAAAAAGCGTTGCTATGGCCGATTTCAGCAGCAGCACGGTCCCCGCATGCTGATGAAGAAGCGGAAAGTACAATCGCACAATCTATTTGGCGCACATGTGGTTTCTCCCTGGCGGCGCCGAGGTCGGGTCTACAGTCCGGGATGCGAAAGCCCATAGACATTGGACGAACACCGATGAGTCGAGAACCGGTTTGCCCGCATCCATCGTCTGAGACGGCCGGGCCCCGGTTCTTTGCTCACGCGCTTTTCGGCAGCGACGATCCCGAAGTGCTGCTGCCCTTGGCGACTCGCCGGATCAGCATGCGGGTCGCCTTGTCCAGGATTTCCTGCGCCACATCCGGCTTACGGGTGCGTTCGGCACGGCGAGCCGCCGCGGCGATAGTCAGTCCTTGCTCGTAACCGGTGACGACACGGGGGTCGACGTAGGAACCGCGGGCCACGGCCGGGGTATTGCCCAGCTCCTCGGCCACCTCTTTCATCACCGCGGATTCGACACGCTTGGCGACCCGCTGCGAGACTGGCCGGGTCGGCGTCGGCGAACGCCGCGGCCGCGAGCACCGTCCCGTGCCACGTTCGGAGGTCCTTGACGGTGTACTCGTTACCGACCAGCTCCTTGAACCGGGCGTTGAGGTCATCGGCCCGCACATCGAGCCACCCGGATGACGTGCGGCAGACCATCAATCGTTCGGTGCGGTCCGGGCGGCGCATCAGGGCGCGCACCGCACGGACCACTTCGGGATCCTCGATTTCCACGGTGCGCCGGACGCCGCTCTTCGCGGGAAAGTCGAACTCGACCGCGTCGCGCCGGACCGTCACATGCGAGCACAACAGGGTGGACAAGCCGTAGGACTCGTTTTCCTCGGCGTACTGTTCTCCGCCGGCGCGAAAGTACCCGCGATCCAGCAGTCGCAGCGCGAGCGCCAACACCCGCTTGCGGGTCAGGCCTTGCCGCGTCAGATCTTTGGCGATCTCAGCGCGCCACGCGGGCAGTCGCGTGGACAGTTCGAGCACGCGGTCGAACTTCTCTTCGGCACGTTCCTGCTGCCAGGCGGTGTGATACAGGTATTGCCGACGCCCGGCGGCGTCGACGCCGACGGCCTGTATGTGTCCGTTTGGGTATGGAGAGATCCATACGTTCTTCCAGGCCGGGGGAATGACCAGATCCTTGATGCGCTGCAGGGTTTCCGGGTCGGACAGCGGCGTTCCGTCCGGCTGGTAATAGGCGAAGCCTTTACCGCGACGCTTGCGCGCGATTCCCGGCTTGCTCAGCACGCTACGGCGCAACCGCATTTCAGTCCTCCAGTTCGCTTGGCTGTCTGCAGATTTACCCGCCGGAGAAGTTGTTCACACGGTAGACAAGCCCGACCTACGTCGACACGACCCGCCACAGCGCTGTGGCGGGTCGCGTCGGACTGATATCAGCCGGCCATGAACTCTTGGTAGGCCGACTCCAGGTTCGGCGGCAGGGCGGTGACATTGCACTGCCGTTCGGTGTCGCCGATCGGTGCCAGGATGCCGCGCAGGTCGTTGTATTCCTGCGGGTGGCTGGTGAAGTAGCCGCGCAAACTCGACTCAGCCTGCGGCCGCGGCTGCCCGTAGGCGGCCGTCACCACCTGGTTGGCGCCCGGGTGTGCTGCCAGATACTGCTCCGCCGAGCCCTGCACTGAGGACACGGTGTTGTTCACGCCGCCTGGACTGCAGTCGGGTGCCGCGGCCGCCGATGGCGCGCCGGCGATGCCCATGGCCATTCCCCCGAGCAGACAGCCGGCACTGATTCCGGCCACTTTCCGGCGCGCGACAATACTGCTGATTTTCATGATTGTGTGATGTCCTTCGAAAGCGAAATGTTTTCTCTCAGAGGCTCCCGATCCTCGAAATCCAAAGTAGCGGAGGCGAACATCGGGTCGTTCGCCGACAACGAACGCCTGCGGCCGTCGCGCCCCCTTTAGGGGTCTTTCGCTAAGCGAACGATCAAACAATCAACGAATTCTTAAGAAAAAGGGGCCTGTTCTTAGGGATTCGTAACCGGGATCGTGACGCAATCGTTATGTGAAGCTTGGCTTTCCGTCGCCGTCCGCTGCGTGGTGGCCGTCGGTGCTGGGCGGAGCCAGGGTGTGCAGCCACGTGTCGACGTCGGGGCCGACGACGATTGCCTGACCGGAAGCCAGCAGTGCTCCGCGGCCAACGCGGGGAGCGCGGGCTCAACAGTTCCCACCTGCCGGCTATCACCCTGCTGGGTAAGCAGTTTGGACGTCAATTCGGGCAGCCGGATGGCGTCCGGACCTGTGATGGTGCGCGGTGTGTGTGTCTGCCCCAGGGCCGCCTCGACCAACACGTCGGCAACCGTGTCGGCGGCGATCGGTTGAATCAGCCAGTCCTCGACGATCACCTCGTCGGCGTTGAAGGTCACGGCGTCGTGGTTGGTGGCGAATTCGTACCATTGCGTCGACTTGACGATCGTCGTTGGGACCGGACCGTCGAGCAGGATGTCCTTGGCCTGGCGCTTGGCTTCGTAGTAGGCGAAGCCGTCGAACCCCGGGTCTTCGATTCCGGCGATCGTCGACGCCACCAAGCGCTGCACTTCCTGCGTGGCACACGCGCCCACGATGTTGCGGGAGGCGGCCGCCAAGGGTCTGGCCGATGTCGGAGCGGCCATCGGGAGGCACCGGGTTGGACACGTCGATCGCGACGTCTACGCCCTTGAGCGCCCACGAAAGGCTTGGCGCATCGAGACAGGTCGACCCCGTGTCTCGCGCGAAATCTCGACTACCGCGACGTCGCGCGACTTCAGCCGCGCGACGATGCGGATCCGGCGGTACCGGTCGCCCCGATCACGGCGATAGTGGTCACGGCCCTCACCTCCTTCGTGCCTGCCACTTACCCGCGAAACTTCGTTTAAACGGACTATTCGGCCGGGGGAAGGTGAGGTTCGGCCGTGTCCACAGGCGACGTGGGGGCGCCCACATCATCTGGTCCGCTGTCCAGGCGTATCGCGGAGGGGCGCGTTTGACGGACCCGCGGCGGGAACGCCCTAAGTGCCATCGAGCGCAAGCTCAGAAATCGCCGAGGGGAGGTCGAACCCATGGGAGATGACAAGAGCGGGCCGGAGGAAGCCGTCAAGGGCACCGTCGAGGGCGTGAAGGGAAAAGTCAAAGAGGCCGGCGGGGCCGTGCTCGGCCGAGACGACCTGACAGAGAGGGCAAGGCCCAGCAGGACAAAGCCGACGCCCAACGCGATGCTGGCAAGAAGGAAGCCGAAGCTGAGTCGGCGCGGGCCGGCGCCGACGCCGCCGAAGAGCGTCAGAAGAAGAACCAATAGCCACCCGCGAGGGGCCCCGTCCGATTTCGGAGCGGGCCCCTTCCCACGCCGGCATGCCAGCGACGCCGACCGGCTTATCGAAGGTTTCAAGCCGCCCGACCGGGATATTCCAGATAACGCTTTGACGCGTGTGGCTGCGGGGAGAGCGAGGTGCGCAGATGAGCTTCACACATCTGTGTCGGGCGTGGTCGCGTTTTTGCGCGCGAGCTATGCCAAGGGCGCACCGGACGTCGGCTACGGTCCGCTCCTCGCGTTGTTGCCACGACGAGTGACCGACGACGAAGTCACCGCCATCGCCCGCAAACTGCTGGCGGTCGGCAGGATCGACAACGCCAATGTCGGAGTGGCGATTATCGCGGTCACCGACGCGATGCCGGCACGCAGATGTGGGGCGTGTGCTGGAGGCGATGAGATCCGCTGACGGCCAACGGGACTGAAGTGATTCAGTCCCGTTGCAGGTCCACCACCAGCGGACGGTGGTCGGAAATGGTCATCGGCTCCGCCTCGACGGCACCGCCGCGTAGTCGGGGATCGTCGGTCAAGATGTGGTCGAGCTGACGGTTGGGGTGTCCGCGGGAAATGTTTGCGCCGCGGCCAGCGCCCGCATGCCCGACCAGCGGCGCACCGTTTTCGGGGTCATGTTGAGGTCGCCGGTCAACAGCCGCGGCCCCGGGAAGCCGCGTAGGTCTTGGATCAAGCGGCGCAGCTGGCGCCGATTCCAGCCCGGAACGAATGACAAGTGCGTGTTGGCCACCGTCAGCGCGCCCATCGGGGTGCACAGCTGCGCGACGACCGCCGCTCGGGGCTCCTCGTCGACGATCATCACCCGATTGGGACCGGGCAGATACATGGGAAACCGCATCGGAATTCGGGGTAATCGGAGCACTTGCCAACTGTCAACGGGATACCGCGACAGCAGCGCGATCCCGTAGGCCGCGGTGCCGGGCTGTTCGCGACCGGTCGCGGCCATCCAGGTCGCCCCCGGTGTGCCCGGAAATGGCCGCCACGAACCGGTGTTCGACCGCCCCCATGGCTTCGGCCGCCGCGGCGGTCAGGTCGGCGCGCTCGGACCGCGGCTGATCGCAGTCCACCTCTTGCAGGCTGAGTACGTCCGGATCAAGGCGGCGCACGCAGTCACGCAGGCGGTCGACCACGACGCCGTCGCCGACGGTGCGGCCGTGCAGGATGTTGAATGTCGCCACGCGCATAGGCTTTCACCTACCCACTTTTGCCGTCGCAGTCGCCGGTATGCCGCCAGGTGTCAGTGCGCGCCGGGACCCTCGCGAGCGGCCACCGACCGGCCGTCGCCGGTGTCGAACACCTCGATCACGACATCGCTGTCGCGGTATCGGCCCATCGACGTCAGCCCGGGTGTTTGCGCGATGATCTCGTGGGCCTCGTCCCCGGTGAGCGGGTAGTCGGACACGGGGTGACGCCAGTGCGCGGCAACGACATTGCGCGCCGGGCTGCAGTCTCGGACACTCTCGACGCATCACCTGCGCGAGGGTCTCGGCTTCCAGGTAGTAGGCGACCTCGCTGAGCACCAGCAGGTCGAACGGCCCGGCGGGCCACGCCGCATCCAGTGACGAGCGGATCAGCGTGACTTGTTCGCGGCAGCCGGCTTCGAGCAGCCGGGCATCGGCGCTGCGCAGCGCCGCCGCTGCGACATCTACCGCGGTCACGTGGCACACCGCTGTGCCAGTAGCGCGGTCAGCGTCCCGATCGAGCAGCCCGGCTCGAATCCGTGCCGATAGTGGCGTTGTGGCAGCAGCCCAAGAGTGATCGCGTACTTGCGTTGTTCGTACCACCGCGTCGACAGCTGCCACGGATCTTCCGTGCCGGCATACATTCGGTCGAAGTAGGCGTCCGGCAGCCGGGCGGTCACCGAAATACGACCTCGCCCACGGCTAGCAGTCGGGGCAAGACGAAGCTTGGCAGGATGGGTGCCGAGTCGACTTCCGCTGAGCTCGAATTGACTTCGATAGCATTGCGCGGCACGCCGCTTGCGTTCGGTGCGCCCACCGGGCGCCGGTACCGAGTAGGCCGGTCCCACGGCACCGCGGGATCGGCCGGCAGTGCCCAGTGCCACATCCACACCGGATATTCCAGTAGCACCGCGCCGGTGCGTGCACATGCTGGCGGCGGCCGCGCGCCCACGGCCTCGTGATCGGGATGACCGTCGCCGCGCCAAGTCGCCGCGCACCAGGTTGCGGGAGCGGCGCCCTCGAGGATCTCGGTCAGCATGCCGGTGAGCTTATCTTCGTGATCGGTCAGTTTACCGTCGGGCAAGCCCAACGATATCGGGGGCGGCACTCCCCAAAAACCTGTCGCTCTGCGCAATTCGTATCGTCGAGTGGTTTCCATGCGCAGCCGGTCCGAGGCGACGCGCCGGGTGCGCGGCGCCGCCATCGCTGACCGAGATTACCTGGACCGGGACGCCGCTTGCGGCCAGTTGTGCGATCATTGTGCCGAGTCCCAGAGTTTCGTCATCGGGGTGAGGAGCCACCACGATCAGCTGTGGGCAATCGCGTCAGATCCAAAGCCGGCAATGGTCTGTCCGCCAAAAGCCGCTAGCCACAACGGCGCCGGCGTGCCGCCGTGGTCAGCGGCTTGACCGCGAATCTGGCGCAGTTGCCCGCCGGCAGCGTTTTCATGGCGCCCCCATCGCCTGTTGGCCCGCCAGCCGCCCGAGCTCGGCCAGATCCCGCTCGGCGTGGCTCTGCCGGATGTAGATGCTCAGGTCGGCGACCCGCTGGGCGTGCCGGCCATCCTGACACAGCGGGCCGGGCCCCAGCGCGCGTCCGGTGCGGGTGATGGCTTCGTCGACCGCGTGTTCCACCACCGTGCGGGCGCGACGGGCCAGCAGTTGCGCGGTGCCGACCCGGTCGAACGGGTCGGCGTCGATCTGCGCGGCGGCCGCGGCCAGGATCGCGTCGCCGGCGGCAAGTGCGGCGTCCACGGCACCCAGGTGGGCAAGCGAGTACGCGTCGGCCGATTCGCTTGCTGGCGCAACGATATAGCGGGTCGGCAACCCGTCGCGCACCCCCGAGCCAGCAGGCGGCCACGCCGATCGCGCCGTGCCAGAAGCCGGGGCGGCTCAAGTACTCGCCGGGGTCGCCCACCGCGACGGCGTGGGCGTTGGTGAACTGGACCGGCCGGGTGTCACTGCCGGCCATTCCGGCGTTCCACCAGGTGCTCGGCAATGCTTTGACGGCAGGATCGGTGACGGCGACCGCGAACAGGCCGCGCTTCCGTCGTCGATCCGCGCGGTCACCAGCGCATGGGTGCAGAACCCCGCGCCCGAGCACCACACCTTGGTGCCGTTCAGCGTGAACGCGCCCCGCCGACTTGGTGGCCGTCAGCACCGCGTCGGGGCCTCGGCCGCCCACACGCCCCACAGCTGACCCGGTTCGGGTGGCTTGCCGCCCAACTCGTGGAGTATCGCGACGGCATCGACATGGGCCTCGGCGATCCTGGCCGCCACGATGTCCTCCTCGGCCAGCCGCGCCAGGCGTTGCCAGCGTTCGGCCGTGCGCCCCGATGCGGGCAGGGGCAGCTCGAGTCGCCCCGACTCCAGCCAGTGCTTAACCAAACCCGCGGTCACGCGCAATCTCCCGCCGCTGTTCTCCCCAGTTGCCTGAGGTGGTGGGCGAATCCGTGCGGGGCCCGGGCCTGGGTTCGCGCCGACGTGATGACCGACAATTCGGTGTCTCGGTGGATGCGGTATCCGGCGGCCTCGAACCGCTCGACCAGATCGACATCCTCGCCGGAGGCCAGAGTGCGAAAGCCGCCGACCCGCCAATAAGCCCGGGCGCTGAAACCCATGTTCGCGCCGTGAATGTGGTCGTGGTCGCCGTCGATCCTGCCGCCTCTTCGGTAGCTCGCGCAGGTAGCGGTCGGCGACGTCGGCAGCGTGGTGGCGCCAGTCGTTGACGCGTACCACGCCCAAAACCATGTCTGCGCCTTGCCCCAATTGATGTACCAGCCAGTCCGGGTCGACTCGGCTATCGGCGTCGGTGGTGGTAAACCAGCACTCGGTCGTCGTCGCTCAACAGTGAGCGCGGCATAACCGAAGCCGACGGCGCGGGCCGTGCCCACGTTGTGCACGTCGACGCTGATGAAGTGCACATCGGGCCCGTATTCTCCGGCCAGCTCGTCGCTGCCGTCATCAGTGTCATCGAGTACCACCACGATGGTGACCGGTAACGGCGCGCACAGGGCAGCAGTCAACACCGCGCGCAGGCTACCGGGTAGCTTGGCCCGCTCGTTGTGCGCGGGGATGACGACGGCTGCTGCCTCGTATGCGTCTGGCACCGACGGTTGACATAACCCCGAGATTTCCCAATTAGCCGCAAGTTAAACAGCTTTAGCAACCGCGCAGGTTGCCCCGCCCCCGCCGGGTATGACCTATCCACGATGGCAACCATCGACGCCCGATGCGCCCACTACTGCTCCGCGTTGCGAGAGGCGTTACGTGAGTGCGGCGTCGGCGTTGAAGGAGCACGGACCGCGCTTCGCGTTGGCCGGCAGTTACGCCTTATGGGCGACGGGGCACCTGAACCCTGTCACGATGTCGATTTGGTGATCGCGGAGTCCGACGTGGCCGACGCCGAAAACGCGCTGGGCGATGCGGGATTTCCATCGAACATCCGCCGGAAGACTGGCTTTTCAAGGCGCGCACCGGCGGACACCCTGGTCGACGTGCTGCACCGGGTCAATGGCGTGCCCGTTGATCGGCCACCTGGACCGCGCCGAGCAACACGACGTGCTGGCGATCAGTATGCCGGTGCTGCCGCCGACCATGGTGCTGATCCAAAAGCTGCGTTCGCTGGGCGAGCATCACTGCGACTTCGCCAAGCTACTGCCGGCCGTGCGGGCGATCCGCGAACTAGTGGACTGGGATGCGGTCAGCGCCCAGACCGCCGACAACGACTACGCGGTCGCATTTCTGGTGCTGGCGCAGCGCTCGGACTGCACGGCTCAGTGATTACGAAGCTTGGTGACCAGCTTGTCTTTAGTCAGCCATGAATAGCCGACATGCCAAGCTCTTTGGCCCGCTTCTTGAGTTCCGGAACCGTCCAGTCCGCATAGACCCGGACTTGCCGCCCTTGCGGCCAACCGAAGACTTGCCCCGGGAAGCGGCCGCGTTGGAAATCCGCGCGGCCTTTTCTTTGGAATCACCCTTCTTGCGCAAATCCTGGTACATCTTTTCGTTCTTGATCGACGAGCTCGGCACGTCACCTCCTGTGGCTGGATGAGACGCCGCTCCAGGGTGCCCCGCCCCGGCCGCGCGACAAACCCACGTCTTAGGCGGGTACCGGGTCCGTGCGCCGCTCCCAGCACCGGTGTCGGCCAGGGCGGCGGCGAATTCGTCGACGAACTCGTCTGGCAAGTTGTCGGCCGCAGCCGTGGTGGTGACGACCGATTGGTCGCTGACCACCTCGGCGTCCTCGGCGAGGCGGTTGATCGATTGCGCGTCGCGCAACAGGTCGATCCCGGCGCCGAACGCACCGATCGGCTTGAGATGCTTGTAGGCCTCGGTCACGAAGTGCACGGCATAGCCATCGTTGCCACAGCGTCGACACCGATCGCGGTCCGCACGCCACCACGACCGCGTCGTAGAGCACCGAAGCCATCGTCGTGAACGCCCGGTCCACCGGCAACTCGCCGCCCGATCCGCCCTCAACTTGCCACCGGCAACGGGGGCCAGCACCTCGACCACCGCACCGCGCTGATCCATCAACTCTTTGAAGCGCTGCGTCCCCACGACATCCACGCCATCGGCGGCCAGTACGGCGATCTTGCGCGACTCGATTCGTGTCGCTGACACCGATCTGGGACAACGCCGGCGACGCGGCCACCGCGTCGTCGACCGGCTCCTCGGGCGGCTCGGGAAGCCCAGCTTTGCCGCCACCTGCGCTCGCCAGCCCATGGTCGACCCGACGAGTTGTGCCACCACGGCCGAACGGATATCGGGCACCTCGACCTTGCCGAGTTCGAAGGCGAACGCGGCGACGATGTGCTCGGCCTCGACCGCCGACATGCTCTTCCAGAACATCCGCGCCTGGCTGTAGTGATTTTCGAAGACTTGGCGCGCTTCGCATCGCTGCCCGTCGACCCGCTGGGTGTAATGACGAAACACGTTCTCGTCGGCCAGCGCCGGACAGCCGCCACCGATGGTGTTCTTGAAGTAGCTGGACCGCCCCTGCGGAATCGCGTGCTGCCCGTAGCCGTCCTGCTGGTTGGTGCGGACCTCGGCGACGGGCCGGTTGACCGGCAATTGCGCAAAATTCGGGCCGCCCAGGCGGATCAACTGGGTGTCGAGGTAGGAGAAGTTGCGGAACTGCAACAGCGGGTCGTTGGTGAAGTCGATCCCGGGGACCACGTTCGCGGTGTGGAACGCCACCTGCTCGGTCTCGGCGAAGAAGTTATCCGGGTTGCGGTTCAGCACCATCTTGCCCACGGGCCGGACCGGAACCTGTTCCTCGGGAATGATTTTCGTCGCGTCGAGCAGGTCGAAGTCGAAGTTGAACTCGTCGGCTCTCGGCCACCAGTTGCACGCCGAGCTCCCATTCCGGGTACTGGCCGGACTCGATGGCCTCCCACAGGTCGCGGCGGTTGTAAGTCGGGGTCCTTGCCGGCGATCTTTTGCACTCGTCCCAGATCAGCGAGTGCACACCCAGCCGCGGCTTCCAATGGAACTTCACGAAAGTGCCCTCACCGCGGTCGTTGACGAGCCGGAACGTATGCACACCGAAGCCCTGCATCATCCGGTAGCTGCGCGGCAACGCCCGGTCCGACATCAGCCACATGATGGTGTGCAGCGTCTCCGGCTGCAGCGACACGAAGTCCCACAGCGTGTCGTGCGCCGATTGCGCCTGCGGAATCTCGTTGTGCGGCTCGGGCTTCACGGCGTGCACGAAGTCGGGGAACTTGATGCCGTCCTGGATGAAGAACACCGGAAAGTTGTTGCCCACCAAGTCGTAATTGCCTTGTTCGGTGTAGAACTTGGTGGCGAACCCGCGCACGTCCCGCACGGTGTCGGCGGAGCCGCGCGACCCGGCCACCGTGGAAAACCGGACGAACACCGGAGTCCGAGTGCCCGGTGTGGTCAGGAATTTCGCCGCGGTGTATTCGGCCAGCCAATCGTCGTACGGTTCGAAGTACCCGTAGGCGCCGGCGCCGCGGGCGTGCACCACGCGCTCGGGGATGCGCTCGTGGTCGAAGTGGGTGATCTTCTCCCGGGCGTGGAAGTCCTCCAGCAGCGTGGGCCCCGCTCACCGACCGTCAGCGAATCGTCGGTGTGGTCGACCCGGACCCCCTGTTGGGTGGTCAGGTATCCGGTGTCGCGACGGACCCGGGCCGGCTCCAGATCGCGCTGCTTCGGATTCTGGTCGGTCGCCATCACTCGTCTCCTTCCAACGGAAAGGGGTACCACTGCCCAACCGGTACAAACAGCGCGAATGTGGCTCTATCCACCGCGAGGAGGGTTGCCTACGATTGATAGGGGTAGTCGAAAGTGGTGATCGAGACGGCTGAAGTCGGCGACCTTCGCGGGGTAGTGGCAATCGGCGCGTCCGCTGGCGGAGTGGAAGCGCTGTCGAATTTAGTGCCGAGTCTCTCTTTGGACCTGCCGTACGCCTTTCTGGTCACCATGCATGTTCCCGCCGGCGCACCGAGCATCCTGGCCCGCATCATCGACCGCAGCGGACCGCTGGCGGCGGTCACCGCCGAACATGGCACGAAACTCGAACCGGGACACATCTACGTTGCACGGCCGGATCACCATCTGTTGGTCACCGACCATCAGGTGGTGCTCTCTCAAGGACCAACAGAGAACGGACACCGGCCGGCGATCAACGCGTTGTTTCGTTCGGTGGCTTTGCAATTCGGACCGCGGGCCATCGGGATTCTACTCTCAGGTGTGCTCGACGACGGGGTGCTGGGGCTGGAAGCAATCCGCTCCCGTGGCGGAGTCACGATCGGGCAGACACCGGACGACGCCCTGTTCCCCGCGATGCCCACCAACGCCGCGACCGCCGGAGTGCTGGATCGCCAGGTCCGCGCGGCAGACGTCGGCGCCGCACTGGAGGAACTGGCGCGGCGCGAGATCGAGGAGCCGGTCTTGGGCCGCGATATTGCAATGGAATTGGAAAACCGGATAGCGATGTCAACTCGCTTCGCCACGAACTTCGAAACCCAGGAACTGGGTCCTGCTTCGGGATACACGTGTCCGGACTGCAACGGTTCGCTGACAAAGATAGCCATGGACAACTTCCGGTGCCACGTCGGTCACGCGTGGTCACCGGACTCGCTACTCGTCGCGCGCGACGACGAAGTCCAAAATGCGCTGTGGATTGCACTGCGCAGTCTGCAGGAAAAGTCCAAATTGGCCAGGCAACTGGCCAACAAGGCTGGTAAAGGCTTGCTGTTCAAGCGCTACACCGCGTTGGCGGACGAAACCGAACGTGCACTTGCGGTCCTCGGCGAGCGGCTTGCCGCCGCCGATCCAAGACTTGGAGAAGTTGGTGGCTGAACCCCGCTCAGCCATTTCGTTGAGCGTCCAACGCCACCACGGGGCTGCGATCGTGACCGCCGACGGCTTGTTGGACACCTCCACGTATCGAAGTCTCCGGGACACCGTAATCAAGGCCGCACTCGACGAGCCCAGCGCGGTCATCGTGGACGTCAACCGCCTGTCCGTGCCCTCAGCTACGGCCTGGTCGGTATTCACCAGTGCGCGCTGGCATGTCAGTATTTGGCCGAACATTCCAATTCTATTGGTAAGCAAGAATATTGAAGTGCGGCGTGCTATCGCGGCGAGCGGTGTAACCAGGTACGTGCCAGTCCACGCGTCCCGAGGCGCCGCGTTGGACGCGACAGCCAAATCGGCGTTGAACGGCCGCCTCCGCGCGCGTTCCGAACTCCCCCGCTCCAGCATCAGCATCCGCCTTGGCCGGGCCATGATCGATGAATGGCTGACCGCATGGTCAGAGGTCCCGTTGATTCCGGTCGCAGCAACCGTGGCAACCGTATTCATCGAGAACGTCCTCGAGCACACCGACAGCGCGCCGGTGTTGATCGTGGAGAACTGCCAACGCACGCTCACCGTGGCGGTCGAGGATTGCAATCTGCAACCGGCAAGCCGGCACGAGGATGGCGGTCGCGGCATCGACATCGTGTCCGGCCTGTCCATCGTTTCTGCCCTCAGCCGGACCTGGGGCAGCACACCGACCTCCTTCGGCAAGACCGTATGGGCGCTCGTCGGCTCCGAGAATCGACTCTGACAGAACCGGTAGTGTTCAACTCTCCCGACAGCGCCAAGCGAACGGCACCTTCATGAGCGACACCACCGACGAGTCCTTCGAGGCGCTGTTGCGTTATCTGCGGGATTCCCGCGGGTTCGACTTCACCGGATACAAGCGCGCGTCGTTGATGCGTCGCGTCCGCCGTCGGATGGATCAGGCCAAATCCCCGAATTACGAGGACTATCTGGATCTTCTGCAGGCCAGCGCGGACGAATTCGCAGCATTGTTCAACACGATCTTGATAAACGCGACAGCGTTTTTCCGTGACCCCGAGGCCTGGCAATTCATCGCCAGTGACGTCATCCCACGGTTGCTGGCCGAGCGTGGCCCAAACGATCCGATCCGGGTGTGGAGCGCGGGATGCGCCTCAGGGCAGGAGGCCTACACCCTGGCCATGCTGTTGACGGAGGCGATGGGAGCCGACGCGTTGCAACAGCGCGTGAAGATCTACGCCACCGACATTGACGAGGAGGCACTAGCCGAGGCGCGCGCCGGCTGGTTCGACGCCAGGGCCGTCGAATCGGTGCCAACGGATCTGCTGGAACGCTATTTTGAGCTGTTCAACGGGCGCTACCTATTCCAGAAAGAGCTGCGCCGCGCACTCATCTTCGGTCGCAATGACCTGGTCAAGGACGCGCCGATTTCTCGAGTAGATCTGCTGGTCTGCCGCAACACGCTGATTTACCTCAATGCGGAGACGCAGCGAAATGTGCTGAATCGATTGCATTTTGCGCTCGTACCCCAAGGCACACTATTCCTCGGGCACGCCGAGATGTTATTGAGCCACAGCGACCGGTTCACTTCGCTGGACCTGAAGAACCGAATATTCCGCAAGATCGCCAGCCCTGCCGGTGGTGTGGACCGCTACGACCCGGCGGCAGCGTTCTTCGACCGGCGTGGCGAACTGGCTGGCTTGACGCACGTGCGCGAGTCGGCGTTTCGGGTCAGCCCGGTTGCCCAGATCGTGGTCACAGAAGACGACACGGTCGCGATGATCAATCAGCAGGCCGAGACCATATTCGGCCTCTCGGCTCGCGACATCGGCCGATTACTGCGCGATCTCGAGGTGTCCTACCGACCTCTGGAGCTGCGGACGTACCTCGATCAGGCAAAGGTGGAGCGGCGGTCGGCCAGGATTCAGGACGTCAGATGGCAACGTCCAGGCGGTGACGCGATGTGGTTCGACATCCACGTCAATCCGCTTTCGGATACCGAGAACGGCCTGCTCGGCGTGTCGATCGTGTTTTTCGATGTCACCTCGACACGCGCGCTGCTCGACAAAGTCGTCCAGACCAATCGGCAGCTCGAGGTGGCCTACGAGGAACTGCAATCCACTAACGAAGAACTCGAGACCACGAACGAAGAGTTGCAATCGACGGTCGAAGAACTCGAAACCACCAACGAGGAATTGCAGTCGACCAACGAGGAACTCGAGACGATGAACGAGGAGTTGCAGTCGACGAACGACGAACTGCACACCATCAACGAAGCGCTTGGGGAACGAAGCGTGGAACTGGACGACGCGAGAAATTTCCTCGACTCGCTGATCAGTCCGTTCACCTGGGCATGGCTGTGGTGGACCGTGAAATGCGGGTGGTGGTATGGAACCGGGCTGCGAAGAGCTGTGGGGGCTGCGCGCCGACGAGGTGACGGGCTCGCCGTTGACCGCACTGGACATCGGGCTGCCCGTCGAGACCGTGCGGCCAATGATCGGTACCGCCTTCGTTGATCCCGACAGCTTCGGCGAGATGGTCGTAGACGCGATCAACCGGCGCGGTCGACCGACTCGCGTACGCGTTACCTGCGCAACGTTTCGCACCACAGGGCAGAGCATTGGCGGGGCGCTGCTACTCATGGAAGTGGTGGGTTAGTTACCCGCGATGTCGCGGTCTGACGTCGCGAGTGGATGCTTCCTCGGCGGCCTGATGAGCCAGTTGCGCGCGGGAACGTGATTCCCGGGCCCCGCGACGCGCCATGGCCACCGTCTCCTCGGTGTAGCGACGATCCCCACCGTCAGCTCCTGGCGCCTGCGTTGCAGCTCGGCCGGGCGCAGGCGGGTGAGCTTGCCCCGGGCCGCCGCAGTGTTGGTGCTGAACTTCGGGGCCAGCCGGTCGAGCACGTCGTACGTGGCGACGCCGGCATCGTCGTCCACCGGAGCTTGCGCCGGCGATTCTCGCGGTTTGGGAAGTGGTGCGCCCTCGACGATGCTGCTCAAAACTTGACCGATCTCATCGATGTCCAGCACCAGGTCGGCGCCGGCGCGCGCGGACAGCGATCGGCATCGACGGGTACCGGGCCGTGGACGGGCTCTCGGCGATCACCGTGGCGCCGGCCCGCTTCATCGCGACGGTGCCCGCCGCGCCGTCATGCCCAGAACCCGACAGCACCACCGCGGCGCCTCTCGGTCCGTACGAACTGGCCACGGACGCCAGCAGCACGTCGGAGCCCTGCGTCCCATGGTTCAGCCCGCTGTGTAGCTGGCACCGGCCATCTGGGTCAGTTCCAGCAACATTTCGGGCGGGCACACGACCACCTGCCCCGGTGTGAGGGCCTGTCCCTCCCGCGCCCAGCCGACCGAACGCCCCGTCAGCCGGCCCAGAATGGTGGGCAGCACACTGGTGTGACCGCCCAGATGCTGCTGCACGACGAGGGCGGCCGGAAAGTCCTGAGGCAGATCACTCAGAACGGTCCGACAGGGCTTCCAGGCCGCCCGCCGACGCACAGCAGTGCCACCACCGCAACGCCGGGGCCATGCCCGCTCAGCTCCGCCACCTTTCAAGTCTCTACCTTGTCCGACCCGCTGCCAAACGGCCGCCGCAGGCGATCCCAGACAAAGCCGGATTACCGAGCACCGACCGTCCACTGGACGAAGCCCGGGCCACTCGAGGCGAAGGGGCCGACCTGCCCGTTTCACTGGTACAGCGCAGGGTATGCCATTTGACGTTGGCAGATGGGACGATGGCACGCGGAGGTATTGCAGTTGAGAATTGCAATTGTCAGCGGTGATGACGTCGTCGGGGACGACCCGGAGCAGTTGTGCGCCGCGCTGGCGGCCCAGGGACACGACGCGACGGTCTGCCTGCGGCGAGCCGATCGGCGTTCCGCACAGGCGGCCACCTGCAAGGGGAACTACCGCCGCTTTTCGGTTCCCCGTCGGTCCACGCAAAGCGGCACCACCGGTTGAGGTGCTGCCCTATGCCGGGGAGTGGGCGGCCAACGCTCCATCGGACCTGGTCGAGGGAGCCGCCCGACCTCGTGCACGCATACGGCTGGCTGGGCGGGGCTGGCCGCCCAATTGGCCGCACGCCGTCGCCGTATCCCGACCGTGCAAACGTTTTTGGGATTGGCCGCGACATCGCGTGGCCATGTCGGGACGGAACGAAACGAACGCGAGCGCATCGAGCCCCTTCTGGCACGCAGTGCTGGGCTGGTAATGGGCGAGAGCTGCGACGACGTGGATGCGCTGGCCCGGCTGTGTCGAGGGCGGCTACGAGTATCCGCCTTGACCTGCGGCGTGGACGCCGAGCGCTACACGCCGACCGGTCCGGCGGCCTCGCGCAATGGTCTGCAACGCATTCTGTGCATGGTCCCGAATCCGCTGTGGCACAACGGCCTCGATATCACGATCCGCGCGTTGCCCAAGGTGCCCGGCGCGGAACTGGTGATCGCGGAAATCGAAGCTACGAACGCCGGTCACGACGATGCGCGGACGCTGCTGGAACGTCTCGCGTCCCGACCTCGGCGTGGGTGATCGGGTACGTTTCGCCGGCCGTGCCGCCGGTGACGAACTCCCGAAACTCATCCGCTCCGCCGACGTCGTGGCGTGCACTCCCCGACAGCCACCCCGCGCCACCACCGTGTTACAGGCCATGGCCAGCGGGGCCGCCGGTAATAGCTGCCTCCGTGGGAGTCCTGGCCGACGTCGTACTCGACGCATCACCCGCCTGGTAGTGCCGCCGGAGAATCCCCTCGGCCTCGCCCGCGGCGTCGAGAAGACTTCTGGGCCACGCGTTTTCAATCCGAAGAGCATGGGTTCGGCGGGCCGCAGCCGCGCCATGTCACGCTTTTCATGGCAGCGGATTGCGCTCGACGCTCTGAATATTTATGGAAGCGTCGGGTCACAAGCGCCAAATCGGTCCACCGTCGACGGCGCAGTGATGCGATGATGCGGGCAATGAGAGCTTTTCAGCCGGGTCAACCATGACCACCGTGACGAGCGCGACCGCCGGCAAGCCCCCGGCCGTGGGGCTCGCCCGGCGAACCGACCGACGGGACCGGGTCCGACGATTGCCCCGCCCGCCCCCCCTCGGCCGTGATTCGGCGCAGGTATTGCCGTCCAGTCGCGGTGCAATACAAGCAGTTTCGTACCGCCGACGCACAAGCCGCGAGGAGATTCTTCGCCGGCGTCTATCAACCGGGCTGGCGAACCTCTGGGCTCACCAGCCACGCCGCGATGTCACATCGGCGCAGTGATCGCAGGTTCGGTGACCCTCGACGAGGTGACGGTCCAGGGCCGTCTGACCCTCGAGATCCCGGCGTCGGACACCATCGTCGTGATTAAGCCACGGGCGGGATCGTTGAGTGTCGCGGGCGCTCCGCTGGCGACGCCGGACTTCCCGATCCTCGTCGCCCACGGCATGTCTTGCGTATTGCACTGCAACGGCGCACGTTTCGATGTGGTCACTGTCGAGGCTGACGTGTTGCAGAAGGTTGCCGCGGAATGGCACACGTCGCCGGGGCAGCAGACCCAGTTCGTGAATTGGCGTCCACGCTCCCTGGGCCGCCGTGCGGGCGTGGCACCGAGCGCTCGATTATGTGGTTGCGGCGTTGGCCTCGGCCGACACCGCTCAGCAGCCGCTCATCGCCGCGGGTATGGCCAGCCTGCTGGCCGGTGCGCTGCTCGAGCGCTACCTGTCCAACATCACCGAGCAGGACCCGGCCAGTGACCTCGCCGCTGCCCGAAACCGTCAAGGAAGCGGTGCTCTTCATCCACCGCCATATCGCCGAAGACATCGGGATCCAAACTCAGGTCGCCGCCGCGGTGCACCTGACGCCGAGAGCGGTCCAGTACCTTTTCCGCCGACAACTCGACACGACACCGACCGAATACATGCGTCGTGTCCGGCCCAGCCGCGCACATCACGAGCTGATGACCGCGACAAGCCCCGCCGTCGACTGTCACCGAAATCGCGCAGCGGTGGAAGTTCGCGCACACCGGCCGGTTCGCGGTCCTCTATCGGCAGACTTACGGCCAAAGCCCGCACACCACTCTCAGGCAACAGATTTCACCGTCCTGATCGCCGACCGGTGGTTCAACCACTCAGTCGATGCAGCAGCTGGTTCGCGGCATGGCGTCCACTGGCGAGGGCGCCGGTCACCGTGCCCGGATTGTCAACGCCCACAGCCTCACCCGCCAGATACAGCCGCTCGCCGATCGGTTGCTGCAGCCGCGCCGATCGTCCAGGCCGCAGCCCGGCGGGTGAAAGGAATAGGCGCCGAGCGCATATGGGTCACGGTCCAGTTCGAGGTCCGCACATCCGTCAGCGAGATCTTGTCACCGAAGAGCCGGCGGGCGACAGGCAGCGCGCTGGTCAGCAGGTCCGTTGGTGTGCGCCGATTCCACGAATCGCCCGCGGTCGCCGCCGTTGAACGCCAACACGATGGGGCCCCCATCGCCCGGCAAGGTGAACCACTGCGACCACAGCCCGCCTTCGGGCCCGATGTACTGGTAGAAAGCGTTGTCCACCTTCCATGTTCGCTGATCGACGCGAAACAAGCTCTAGGACAACGCCCCGAAACCCAGGGCCGTCACGGCCCGGGCATGCCGCACCGGGCAGCGGCGGATCAAAGGCGATCGCATCGGATTTCAGCACGCCCAGGGGAACGGTGACGATCGCGGCCGGACCCTGAAACGACTTGTCCTTCGTCCGCACGATGACGGCGTCGCCGCGTTGCGCGACCGCGGTCACCGCCGTGTTGAGTTCGATGGGCAGCCCGTTGGCAAGCAATTCTGGGCAGGGCGTCATAGCCGTTGGCGATGACGTTTTGATCGCCGCCGGCGTAGTCACCTTTGTCAAAGCTGCTGGCCGACAGCTGATCTCGCACCGGCGGCGTATTCTTCCTCGATCTCGGTGGTGAGGTAGAAAGCCAACTCGGCGCGTTCGGACGCGGACAGGCTTGCGCCGTGGGCGGCGGCATTCCCCCCCGGCGCCCAGATCTCCCGCAGCCGCCCCGACTTCCGCGCCCGTTCGACAAACGATCGCCAGGTCTGAGCTGTGGTAATTCAGCGGCTCACGGCGCGGATCGACCGCGAGCTTGGCCCAGCCGTAGTAGTCGGTGCTGACCAGCTCGCCCGCGCCCGCTGGGCCAACCCCGGTCAGCGGGTTGTCCGTCGTGCCGTGGATCCACGAGGCGCCCAGCTCCAGGGGCGTGCCCAAGCGCGGTCGGTACAGACGCGGCCGCCGATGCGGTCGCGGGCTTCGATGACGCGGACCGGCCGTCCGGCGTCGGCAAGGCTGCGGGCCCGGACAAACCCGCCATCCCGGCGCCGACCACCAGGATCGACGCGGTGTCCGGTGGTGATCGAGCCGGCCGGCGGGCGGTGGCGCGTTGGTTCGACGCCGCAGGTGGCCGCCAGGCCACCAGCGGCCACGCCGGCCGCGGCATCGAAGAACTGCCCGACGCGACAGCTCAGACACGGTTCTAGCGTCTGATAAGGGAAACGTTTGCCGTAATTGGCCTAAAAAGCGAACCCGTACTTAGGGATAGGATCGTCTGATCCTTAGCTGCGGCAATGGGGCCGCGTTCGAGGGGGAGCGGCAACGGGTGCTCGACGATCGGCTCGCTCAGTCGACCCGTTCCCCGACCAGCTGCCGCCGAGTGAGACCGTGACGGTCCGGGCGGCCGACGGCACCCGGTTGCACGCGGAGGTGTTCGGGCCGCCCGATGGCTATCCGATCGTCTTGACGCACGGCATCACCTGCGCCATCCGGGCCTGGACATATCAGATCGCCGACCTGTCCCACGACTACCGGGTGATCGCCTTCGATCATCGCGGCCACGGCCGCAGTGGCGTGCCGCGGTCCAAGGACTACACCCTCAAACACCTCGCCTCCGACCTGGATTCGGTCTTGGATGCTACGTTGGCGCCGCACGAGCGGGCCGTGGTAGCAGGGTCACTCGATGGGTGGCATCACCATCGCGGCGTGGTCGGAGCGAATACCGCCACAAGGTTCCCCGGCGCGCGGACGCGGATCGCGCCGACATCACCACCACCGGCGATCTGATCCGCGGAGGCGCAGCTGTTGCCGGTGCCCTACGGATTGTCGCCGGCCCGGGTTCTGCCGGGCGCGCCCTGATCAACGCGTTCGGTGGTTTCGCGGTGCCGGGGCCGCCCGCATCCCGAGCCGCTATGTGGTGGCGATGCTGGCCACCGGACCAGACGCCGACCCCAGCGTCGCCAGGCTCGTCTACGAGCTGTTCGAGAAACACCTCACCGGTGGGACGGGCCGGCTGCGCGAGGGCCCTGGTCGACGTCGCTGGGGTCGCAGGTATCTCAACCTGGACGGTTTGACCGTGCCGACATTGGTCATCGGCAGTGAACGCGACCGGCTGACGCCGATGAGCCAGTCCCGCAGGATCGCACGCAGCGCGCCCAACCTGATCGAGCTGGTCGAATTGCCTGGCGGGCATCGCTCGATGCTGGAGCACCCGCGCGAGGTGAACCGCCAGTTGCGCGCGCTCGCCGAAATGGCGATCCGCAACGCGGCCCCCGCCGGATCAGCTCATAGCAGCGCGCGATTTCGGTGGCCGCGCGCTGCCCGGAGCGGATCGCCCCGTCGAGGAAGCCGGTCCACTCGTCGGCTGTTTCCGTGCCGGCCCAATGAATCGGCCCGACCGGTTCCCGCAACCACGGCCCGAACCGCGTCCACGACCCGGGCGGCACCGCAGCGGTGGGGCCGCCGGGCGCGAACTCCTCCACCCCCCAACGGTGATCGACATAGTCCAGGGGTTTGAGGGCGTCATCGCCGAAAGCGTTGCAAAACAACGCAATGCGTCGCGGCGGCGTTGATCGCTGGGTAGCGAGTCGAACGCGCGGGCATCGACAAACCCCATCAAGATGCCGGGCCGTCCGGGGTGCGGACTGACGTCGAAGGCGATGAAAACGGGGCCCTCGTCGGACAGCGCCTGCCCGGAGAATCCGTTGGTCCGCCAGAACGGCGGGAATAGGCCGCATACGCCTTGCTGAGCCGCCCGCGGCCCATGCCGCGCGAGTTGCTCGTACTCGGCGGGGAGCGGGGAGTGAACTCGATCGAAGCGCGATGGGCCGGCGGGATGGCGACGATGACGAATCCGGCCTCGGTCTCGCCGAGGTCGGTCGTGACGGTGACGCCCGCGCCGTGGCGTTCGATCCGCCGCACCGGGGCGCTGAGGATCACCCGGGTGCCCAGTTCGGCGGCCGCGGCCTCGGCGATCTGTTGGGTGCCGCCGGGGAAGCGGTCCTGTTGGGCACCGTCCTCGACGTCGAGCAGCCGATCCAGGCCGCCGGCAGCGTGCGCGTAGCGGGCGGCGTGCAGCATCGACACGTCATCGGGTTCACACCCCCAGGTCACCCGCGCCACGATCGCCAGCAGGTCCTGCGAGGAAGCGGTCGCACGCACCGAGCGCAACCAGCCGCCGAGCGACAGGCCGTCGAGTTCACGCGCACGGCGGGCATCCCACGGCGCCGCCAGCGGGATGCTGCGCGCAATCCTGTCGAACTGCCAGCGCAGCCGGCCGATGTCCAGCAGGCCGGTCAGCGAAAGTTTGGGAATGGTGCCGTGATACGCGTGCGTCCACCCGCGCCAATGGATCAAGTTTTTGCCGTCGTGGTGTGTCGGTGTGGTCGGGACCTCGAGTTCGGCGGCCATCGCCAACACGGCGTCTTGGGTCGGCCCGACGAAAGTGCCGCCCAGATCGGCCGGTAACCCGGCGACGCTGCCCGTCAGCGACCGTCCGCCGACCCGGTCGCGACCCTCGAACACGACGACGTCATGGCCTTGCTGTGTCAGCTCGCGCGCCGCGGCGAGCCCGGCGAACCCCGCACCGACCACGACAACATCGACAATGCGTGGCGGAATCGGCACGCGGTCTAGTGAACCGCATTTCTGCGGTTTTCACCGCAAATTCTTCCAAGCTGACGGAGCGTCGTCGGGGCGCAAGCCCGGCCGGCGGCCGCGATCCGACGCCGCGGCTACGGCGCGACCGTCAACCAGTCGGCGAACCCCGACGGGTCGTGCCGGCCCAGCGCGCCGTGCTCGTACAGGCCCCAGCCCTCGACCGGCTCGCCGTCCCCGTCGCGGCAGACCGCACGGCCGACATGGTCGATCACGCCGAAACCGGCCCGGCCGACGATGGCCGGGTCGGTCATGTCGTAAGTCAGGCGCTCGGCGAATTTCTCGCCCTTCCAGGTGCCGTGTATCCAGTCGGAGTCGCCGCCGTAGCCGCCGCCGACATGGATGGGCACCGGCAGCTTGGACTCGACGTCGAAGTGGACCGGAGTCCCGTCGGGGGTGGTGGCATCGATCGTCGCGCCGGTCGGGATGCGGGTGCCGGAGCGGTAGTGGATCTTGACTCGCGGCCAACCCAGTTGCTCGACGCGGCCATCGCGCCAGATTCGGGTGCAGTCGTTGAGCGAGCGGAACCCGTTGGGCTCCTCCTGGATGATCAGCACGATGGCGAAATCGTCGAAGGCCATGGGCACGTAGAGCCACCACATGCCCTCGAAGGGCGGGTCGGCGGGCCGGCCCGCGGGCTCGGCCTCGCCGATCGGCCGGATGCCCCAGGACCGGTCGCGGCTGCCCAGCCAGACATCGGGGTTGACGGCGATGTGCTCACCGTCGATGACGATGTGCCCACTCCAGCTGCCGAGCTGCGCGAAGCGCTGCGCGTCCAGGGTGACCCGATTGCCCGAGCGCAGCACGTGCGGCTGTTCCTGGACGACATCGAACAGCCCTTTCCAGGTGAGATCGGCTGCGATGCCTTCGGTTTCGTCGAGGACGATCCGTAGCTGGTGCAGCGGTTCGATGACCTCGACGCGATAGCCGTTGACGTGCTGGTTGAGCCGGTCTTGATCGATGGCGTCCGAAACATGAACGGCGGTCTGAGTATCCCCGCGCCGGATGAGCAGGAACGCATCCTTCACCCCGAGATTGGGGTAATAGCCGATACCGCTGATCACGAAGATGTTCCCGGTGCGGTCATGGGCGTTGAAGTACGAGCGGTCGTAGAAGTTGCGGTCCGAGGAGCCCGGCCACGCGATCGGCTGGGGAATCTGATGTACCGGGAACTCGTCGAGCGGTCCGAGCATTACTGGCTCATAGACTCTCTCCGATAAGGCGACGCATCAGTCCGGCGTGGTAGAACAGCGATTCGACGTCGTCGGGCCTCTCGGTTTCGCCGAAGTGCACCCGCCGGGCGCCGGTGCGCATGAACACACACGCCCACATCACGCCGGAGTACACGTAAAACCAATGCAGGTCCCCGACTTCGACGCCGGCCAGCCGCGCGTACGTGGCGCGAACGTCCTCCTCGCGCATCACCCCGGGCAGCCCCGGCAGCGTCGCCAGGCCGGCGAGTTCTTGAAAGACCATGTGCGCGAAGATCATCCACGCCACGTCCAGCTCGCGCGGTCCCAACGTCACCATCTCCCAGTCCAGCACCGCCACCGGCCGGAAGTCGTTGTACAACACGTTGCCGACCCGGGCGTCGCCCCACAGCAGCACCGGCTCGGCGGCGGCCGCCTCGGCCGGCCAGTGGGCTTCCAGCCAGTCGAACGTCCGCTCCAGCAACGGCGATCGCCCGATGTCGGGTACCGCGAAGTCATACCAGGACCGCACCCAGTTGAAGTGTCTGCGCATCGCGGTGTCCCCGGATTGTCCCTCGGCGAGGAAGCCAAATGTGCTCTGCGCGTTCGGAATCGAGTGCAACGTGGCAAGGACGCCGACGGTGGCGTCCTGCAGTTCGCGCTGCCGCTCGGCGGGCGCGTCGGCAAACCAATTGCCGCCGAACGTGTACGGCATGACATCGGGTGGCACCTCACCATCGACGTAATCCATCACGAAGAACGGTGTGCCGAGGATTTCGCCGGTGTTCTCCAGCCAGCGCACCCGGGGCACGGGCACGTCGGTCAGCTCGCCCACCTTCCGGATGACGTCGAATTGGTGGTCGAGCCGATAGGTGGGGAAGACCTGCACGTCCTCGGCCGTGGGCGCCACCCGCGCCACCAGCTTCTGTTCGGTCGGCTGGCCGTCCTGCTGCCAGCGGGTCGTCAGGATGATCGTCTCGGACGACATGCCCGTCGAGTCCACGCCGCTTTCCACGGTCACCTCGGGATTCGCGCCGTCCGGCAGTACGGTGGAGAGCCAGCGTGACATGACCGTCGGCAACGTCGTGACGTCGCGGCTGGAGCGCTGGAGCCGGTCGATGTTGTCGACCGCCGGTTCTGTTGCCATAAGGTGCCTCCTTCGTTGAGGCAATTACGATACGGTAGGTAGCGTTATGAAAGCAGACCCGTCCGGCCTTGACAAGGCCTCCGGCGCCGGCCGCCCGCGCGATCCGCGTATCGACTCCGCGATCCTATCGGCGACCGCGGAACTGCTTGTCCAGACGGGCTATTCCAACATCAGTCTCGCCGCGGTCGCCGAGCGCGCCGGCACCACGAAATCCGCGCTCTACCGGCGCTGGTCGAGCAAGGCCGAACTGGTGCACGAGGCCGCCTTCCCGACGACCCCGACCGCGCTGGAGTCGCCGGCCGGGGACATCGCCGCCGACATGCGGATGATGATCGAAGCCACCCGCGACGTGTTCACCACCCCGGTGGTGCGCGCCGCGCTGCCCGGTCTGGTTGCCGACATGACGGCCGACCCCGCGCTCAACGCGCGGGTCATGTCGCGATTCGTGGACCTGTTCACCGCGGTGCGAGTGCGGCTGCGGGAGGCGGTTGACCGGGGCGAAGCCCATCCCGATGTGGATCCCGACCGTTTGATCGAGTTGATCGGGGGAGCGACGATGCTGCGGATGCTGCTGCGTCCGGAAGAAGACCTCGACGAAGCGTGGGTGGAGCAAACCACGGCGATCGTCGTGCACGGGGTGCGGCGATGACGGGGCGGCTTGCGGGCCGCGCCGCGATCGTCACCGGCGGTAGCCGCGGTCTGGGTCGGGCGATCGCGTTGGCCCTGGCCGCCGAGGGTGCGGCGGTGGCGGTTGCCGGGCGCACCGAAGAAGTATGGGATGACCGGTTGCCGGGAACGATCGGCGAGACCGTCGCCGACATCGAGGCCGCGGGCGGCCGCGCCGTCCCGGTACGGGCGGACCTCACGGACCGCGATCAGATCGCCCGGTTGGTGGAATCGGCGCGAGAGGCATTGGGCCCCATCGGGATTCTGGTCAACAATGCCGCCTTCACCGCGCCCGGGCGGCCACCGGCGCCGGGCGCGCAACCGCGTGACAAAGCCGCCAAGCACCGGGTGCCAACGCCGCCAAACCCGGCTGGCCGGGGTTCGTCAGCACGCCCCTTCATGCGTACCGCCGGCATTTCGACATCGCGGTGTTCGCGGCTTACGAGCTGATGCAGATGGTGTGCCCCGACATGATCGAGGCGGGTGGCGGCTCGATCATCAACATCACCTCGGTCGCTTCGCGACTACCCGGAGACGGCCCGTACCCGGACCGCAGCGGCGGGGTACTGCCCGGGTATGGCGGATCCAAGGCCGCGCTCGAGCACCTGACCCAGTGCGCCGCATTCGATCTCACCGACCACAACATCGCGGTCAATGCGTTGTCGCCGTCCAAACCCATCCTCACTCCGGGGCTCTCCTATTATGCCCGCGGCTTCGGGACACCGCGTCGGAGGACGAATTCGCCCGCGCCGCAGTAGAATTGGCGCTGGTCGATCCCGGCGAGGTCACCGGCCGCACCATTGGTCACCTCCAGGTTCTTGACGGCAGCTTTCGTCCCTTCGCGCTGGGTTAGCCGCGTCCGCCGATCGCAGTCAATCGGACCGGGTGGATACCGAGCCGGCATTAGCGCCGAACCTGCCGATCCGGCCTCTCGCGGATTAGGTCGCCGAACCTGTTGTGGAGCCGCATCTTCTAGCCGCTCACGCCGACCTTCTCCGCGAACATTCCAACATCGGCACGACGCCAGGGCCGCTGTGCTTGTAATGACGTTCGTTACCCGGGACCGCGCAGAGCCAACTGAGCCGGATGTGCCCGGGGTTGGTTGAGGAGTATTCACGTATGTCTTTGGTTCGCCGGCGTAATCCTTCGTCGCTGCATGGCACTCCCCTGTGCAGCGCAGCCGGTCGTCGGCTCGAGACGTCGGGTCACGCGCGTCATAGGGTGATCCAGACGCGCATCGTAGCGTTGTGGCGAGGCTACATACGCTTTCTCCGGCACCGATAAGGGAACGTGTCGGCACCTACGGCGAGCGCTGGCTGCGGGGACTTCTGGTAGTGGTGCCGTACTACGCAATTGCGTTGCGCTTTGATCCGCGCAACGTTGTGGCGGCCGCTGACCGTCGAGCACACGACCGACGACGGCCTCCGCTTCCGGGCCCAGCTCCCCGATGGTGTGCAGACTTTCGTGTATCTGTTCGGAGTGTGGGAGCCCGATCTGACGGCCTTCCTGCGGCGCCGGCTGCGGCCTGGGGACACCTTTATCGACATCGGTGCGAACGTCGGGTACATGAGCGCGTTGGCCAGCACACTCGTCGGTCCACGCGGGGCCGTTGTGGCGATAGAACCGGCTCCCATCGCGCGGGCCGCGCTGCAGGAAACCTTTACGATGAACGATTTCGCCAACACCCGCTTGGTCGCGGCCGCCGTGTCGGATCGCGAAGATGAGCTCCCGTTGTTCGTCGGCCCCAGCTTTCTGTCCCTGGGCAGATCCACGACGGTCCCCCGAGCGGCGCACGGTCATCCGCTGCTGCGTGAACATGACCGGGTGCAGGCGGCACCGCTCGGATCACTCGTGACTCGCGAGGAGCTGGCGACCGCGCGTCTGATCAAGATTGACGTGGAGGGCGCCGAAGACCGCGTGCTCGCCGGCATGCTGGCATCCATCGATGCGCTCGCCCCCGAAGCGGAGATTTTCGTCGAAGTGGAGGCAAGATCGTGGAGCGATCCGCAGCTGCGTCCAATCGACGTGCTGCGGCCCTTCCTCGATCGCGGCTTCCACGTCTACGAGGTGTCTGCCAACTATTGGCCGTGGCGCTACCTGTGGTCCACGATATGTCAGCGCGCCCGTTCGTCTTCGGGACTTGGCCGTATTAGAGCGGCGCACGAGGCTCGACATCGTGTTGTCGCGCGTTGTCGACTGCTCGCTCGATGACTTCGCGTGTGGACCGCCGGGTGCGCCGGCTGCTTCCTAGCCGCACCGCTGTTCGACGTGCCAGGATGAGGAAAGTCAGTGCCGCGACGGCGGCAGGCAACCAATCGAGTGGTGCCAATGCCTGGTATGGACAAGCCGACAGGGCGAGTCGTTGCCCTTATCGTGCTGCTGCTCCTGGTCGCCGCCGCCCTGCGCGGCTACCTTCCCGCTCGCCACGATGCGGTGCGCAGCGAGTCGGGCGGCCGGGCGGCGCTGGGTTTCGTGGTAGCGGCTCTGGCCGTGACGTCTCGCTCTGATCGCGATCGCCGTCGTCGCGCGGTTGCGCGACCCCCGCGCTCCCGCGCCGAGCGCCGGCGCGCTGTCCGACATGCTGGGCACCGGTAGGGGGCGACCGAGCTGGCGCGTGTTGTTGATCGGACTCGCCGTGATCGTGGCCTGGCTGCTGATCGTGACGCTGCTGGCCCGGTTCTTGGGCCACGGGCTCGCTCCCGCCTCCGTCGCCACCTGCCGGCGACGCGGCGCCGTCGACGCCCCCGCCCGCACCGCCGCCGCAGCAGCAGTCCACACCGCCCCCGCGACGGCTCGCAGAACATGCTGGAGATCCTGCTTGCCTGCACGGTCGCGATGTTGGTGATATTCGTCGCCGGGACGGTCGCCACGGCGCGGCGACGCTGGCGTCCGGTGGCTCCCGCCGTCGCCGACGAGCCGGCGGAATCCCCGGCGCCGGCCGCGCGCTCGGAGTCGCTGGCGCGGGCGGCCGAACGCGGGCTGGCCGAGATGACAGACCTGAGCCGCGAACCGCGCGAGGCGATCATCGCCTGCTATGCGGCGATGGAACGTGAACTCGCCCATGTTCCCGGCGCCGTCCCACAGGAGTTCGACACCCCGACCGAGGTGCTGGCCCGCGCCGTCGAGCACCATGCCCTGCAGGCCGACAACGCTGTCCAATTGGTGAACCTGTTCGCCGAGGCGCGGTTCAGCCCCCATGTGATGAACGAGGGCCACCGCGACATGGCGGTACGGGTGCTTCAATTGGTCCTCGACGAGCTGGGCTCGTGGAGTTCCGCATGAAGAAGACTTACGACTCTGGGCGTTTGCCTCATCATCGGCATAGAACTGCTGGCGCTGACGCAGCATGACCGACGGTTGGTATTGGCGGCCTCGGGCGTTGGGCTGGCTCTGGTGCTGCTCACTCTTCGCCGTGCCCTGGCGCACGGGCTCGATGCCGCCGCCGAGCCGGACGCCGACGATCTCGGAGATTCGTTGCGCCGCTGGCTTTCCACCACCGAGACGACGATCCGGTGGTCGGAGTCCACCCGGGCGGACTGGGACCGGCATCTGCGCCCCATGCTTGCCCGTCGTTACGAGATGACAACGGGCCAAAGGCAATCCAAAGACCCTGCGGCGTTACCACGCGACCGGGCGCATGCTCTTCGGTGTGGAACTGTGGGATTGGGTCAATCCCAACAACGTCACGCGCAGCGGTGACCGCCAACCCGGCCCGGGCCGTGCGGCGCTGCAGGAGATTCTGCAAAGGCTGGAGCAGGTATGACAGGAGGCGCGATCCGAACATGACGCTGCCGGCGCGCAACCACGACCGCCCACTGCGAGGCGATTCTCGACGAAATCGAACGCGTGGTGGTGGGGAAGCGCTCCGCGCTGCGGCTCATCCTCACCACGGTGCTCGCGCGCGGCCACATCCTCATCGAAGACCTGCCCGGCCTGGGCAAGACGCTGATCGCGAGATCTTTCGCCGCCGCACTGGGTCTGCAATTCACCCGGGTACAGTTCACGCCCGATCTGTTGCCCGCGGACCTGCTCGGCTCGACGATCTACGACATGCAGTCCGGCCGCTTCGCTTTCCGGCGCCGGGCCCATCTTCACCAACCTGTTGCTGGCCGACGAGATCAACCGCACGCCGCCGAAAACCCAGGCGGCGCTGCTGGAGGCGATGGCCGAAGGCCAAGTCAGCATCGACGGTGAAACCCACCAGCTGCCAAAGCCTTTCATCGTTCTGGCCACCGACAACCCGATCGAGTACGAGGGCACGTATCCGCTGCCCGAGGCGCAACTCGACCGGTTCGCGATCCGGCTGGAACTGCGGTACTCTCAGCGAGCGGGACGAGACCTCGATGTTGCGCCGCCGCCTCGAACGCGGTTCGGCCGAGCCGACGGTCAACCAGGTGGTGGACGCGCACGACCTGCTGGCCATGCGCGAATCGGTCGAGCAGGTGACCGTGCACGAAGACGTTTTGCATTACGTGGTGTCGCTGGCCAACGCGACGCGACACCATCCGCAGGTCGCCGTCGGGGCCAGCCCCCGCGCCGAACTCGATCTGGTGCAACTCGCCCGCGCCCGTGCGCTGCTGCTCGGCCGCGACTACGTCATCCCCGAGGATGTGAAGGCGCTGGCCATCGCGGCGGTCTCACACCGCATCACCCTGCGCCCGGAGATGTGGGTGCGCAAGATTCAGGGCGCCGATGTGATCGGCGAGCTGTTGCACCGCCTGCCGGTGCCGCGCACCGGCGCCAGCGCCGGCGAGACCGGATGAGCCCGGCGTGATCCAGACCGTGGAGTCGAGTTCCGCTGGCGCGCATCGGAACTGACGCGGGCGATCGCCACCTGCGCGGGTTTTGCCTTGGCCGCCGCCGTGATCGGCGCCCGGTGGCAGCTGATCGCTTTCGCGGCGCCGCTGCTCGGCGTGTTGTGCTCGATCAGCTGGCAGCGGCCGGTCCCGACGATCCGGGTGCACGGCGAGCCCGACACCCAGCGTTGCTTCGAAAACGAGCAGGCGCGACATCAGGGTGTGGGTAGACGGCAGACCAGAGCACGGGGCTTCGGCCGTCGAGCTCACGGTTCCGCCCGTCGCGGGCATGGAGCTCGAAATCGCCGAATCCGACGCCGGATCGAGCGAAAACCGTTGCGGCCACCGCGCAGCGCTGGGGCCGCTACTCCGATCGGGCCCGCGTCGATGTCGTTGCCCGCGGCGGGCTGCTCACCGGAACGGCCACCGTCGAGGCGGCCGAGGTCATCGTGTTTCCGCTGACGCCGCCGCAGTCGACGCCGATCCCGCAGACCGAGCTGCTCGACCGGTTGGGCGCCCACCTCACCCGCCATATCGGCCCGGGCGTGGAATACGCCGACATCCGGCCCTACGTGCCCGGCGACCAACTGCGCGCGGTGAATTGGCCGGTGAGCGCGCGCCGCGGCCAGCTGCATGTGACGCAGCGGTTGACCGATCGCGCCGCCGATGTGGTGGTGCTGATCGACGCCTATCGGCAGCCGCGCGGGTCCCGGCGACGGAGGCCACCGAACGCGTCGTTCGCGGCGCCGCGCAGGTGGTGCAGACCGCGCTGCGACACGGTGACCGCGCCGGCATCGTCGCGCTCGGGCGGCAACCGCCCGCGCTGGCTTGGCGCCGACATCGGGCAGCGCCAGTTCTATCGGGTGCTCGATACCGTGCTCGACGCCGGCGACCGATTCGAACGCACCACCGGCACGTTGGCGCCGCGCGCGGCGGTTCCCGCCGGGGCGATCGTCATCGCGTTCTCCACCCTGCTCGACACCGAATTCGCGCTGGCGTTGATCGATCTGCGCAAGCGCGGCCATGTCGTCGTGGCCGTCGACATTCTCGACAGCTCGCCGTTCGAGGACGAACAGGATCCCTTGGTGGATCGGATGTGGGCGCTGCAGCGCTCTGCGATGTATCGCGACATGGCCACCATCGGTGTGGACATCGTGTCGTGGCCGGGCGACAGCGGTCTGGAGCAGTCGATGGGTGTTCTGCCGGACCGCCGGCGGCGGGTGCGGGGGAGGCTTCGTGGCTGACGACGGCGCGGGGACACTGGCACGGGTGGGGGCGCCCGCGTTCGCGACGGGTTTCGGCCTGCTCATGGTGGGGCTGGCCGCCGTCGGCTGGCACGGATCCGCGGTTGCCGCATGGGTGCCGGCGTTGATCGCGGTCGCGGTCGGCATCGTATTCCGCCGGCCGCAACGGTTGCCGTACTGCTGGCGGCCGTCACCGTCCTGCTGTCCAGCCCGCCGCCGCTGTTCGCCGCGCTGTCCGGCTTGTGTGCCGCGGCCTACCTGGTGTGCCGCCACGCGGTCGGCACATCCGCTCTAGTGGTGTTGGACAGCTGGCCGACCGCCGTTGGCGCCGTGGGGTTTACGTTCGCCGGGTTGGTCGCGACGTCGTTTCCCGTGCAACTGCCGTGGCTGCCGTTGGTCGCGCCGCTGGGGGCGCTGCTGATCTACCTGCTGGCCATAAGGCCTTTCATGAGCTGACCGCTGGGTCAGTGCAGCAGCTGGGCGGCCTGGTCGGCCAGATCGAGCAGCGGCTGCGGGAAGATGCCCAACGCCACGGTCACCGCGGCGCACACCGCGATCGCGGCCTTGCTCAAGATGCCCGGCGCCACCACGTGCGGCGTGTCCTCGGTCGCTTCGGTGAAGAACATCGACACGATCACCCGCACGTAGAAGTAGGCGGCGACCCCGCTCGCGACCACACCGATGATCACCAGCGGCACGGCGCCGCCCTGGGCGGCGGCCTTGAACACGGCGAGCTTGCTGACGAATCCACTCGTCAGCGGGATGCCGGCGAACGCCAACAGGAACATCGAAAGCATCACGCCCACAATGGGTGAGCGCTGCCCGAGCCCGGCCCAGTGGGACAGGTCGGCGTCCTCGACCCCGTCGGCGTCGCGGATCAGGCCGACGATGGCGAACGCGCCGACGGTGCTGAAGCTGTAGGCGACCAGATAGAACAACGTGGCGGACAGGCCCGCCGTGGTTGTCGGCGATGACGCCGGTGAGGATGAAACCGACGTGGGCGACCGACGAGTAGGCGAGCATGCGTTTGACGTCGGTCTGGTTCACCGCGGTGATGGTGCCCACCGCCATGGTCAGGATCGAAATCGCCCACAGCACCGGGCGCCACTGATCGTGCAGCGGCGGCAGCGCCACGTAGACAACCCGAAGCAGCGCACCGAAAGCCGCCACCTTGGTGGCGGCCGCCATGAACCCGGTGATCGGGGTGGGCGCGCCCTGGTAGACGTCGGGAATCCACGAGTGGAAGGGAACGGCGCCGACCTTGAACAGCAGGCCGACCGACAGCAGTGCCACGCCGACCAGCGCCATCGAGGTATCGCCGTGCGCGGCAAGCGCATCGCGGATACCGGACAGCAGCAGCGTGCCGGTCGCGCCGTACAGCAGCGCCACGCCGTAGAGGAAGAACGCCGACGAAAACGCGCCCAGCAGGAAGTACTTCATCGCCGCTTCCTGCGACAGCAGGCGGCGATGACGGGCCAGCCCGCACATCAGGTACAGCGGCAGCGACAAGACTTCCAGCGCAACGAACATCGTCAACAGGTCGTTGGACGCGGGGAACACCATCATGCCGCCGACGGACAGCAGGGTCAGGCGGGAAGAGCTCCGTCTGGGCGGCTCCGGCCCGCTCGGCCTCGCGTTCGGCGTCGCTGTCGGGCACCGCGGATGCCTGTGGGGTGAAGGAATCCAGGCCGCCCGAGGCGACGCCCGACGTGACGACCTTGCTTGTCCGCCTTGGCTTGTGTGCGTTCGGCGATGAAGATGACCGCCATCATCGCGACCAGCAGCACGGTGCCCTGCAGGATACAGCGTCGGGCGGTCAATGGCCATGGCGCCCAGCACCGCGGCGCGCCCGGAGCGCCGGAATCGAGCGGCCACGACGATGACCGCGACGAACGCCGCGATCAAGCCGCCAAGGGCCAGCGTCACCTGCGCGGCGTAGCGAATTCGCCTGGGCAGGAACGCCTCTGCCAGGACACCCACCACCGCGACGCCGAACACGATGAGCATCGGGCACAGCAGGAAGTACTCGATGCTCGGGGTGGGCAGGGTCATCGGTGCGGTCCTTCGGCGTCCGGGGTGGTTCGGCCGGTCTCGGTGTCCTGACGCGGAACGGTCGGCTTGGGGTCATGCTGGCCGATGGTGGTCATGGTGTTCTCGACGGCGGGATTGATGATGTCGAGCACCGGTTTGGGATAGATGCCGAGCACCAGCAGCAGCGCGATCAACGGTGCGACGACGATCAATTCGCGCGCGCGCAGATCGCCGATCCTCTCGTTGCCGATGCGACCGGCCCGGTCATCACGCGCTGGTAGAGCCACAGCATGTAGATCGGCCGACAGCACCAGCGCGGTGACCCCGAATGCGGCCGCCAGCCAGTAGCGGTTGAAAGTTCCCAGCAGGACCAGGAATTCGCTGATGAACGGCGCCAAGCCGGGCAGCGACAGGGTGGCCATGGCCGAGACCAGGAAGGTGCCGGCCAGGATGGGCGCCACCTTCTGCACGCCGCCGTAGTCGGCGATCGTCGCGGCTGCCGTGCCGCGATATCAGGAACCCCGCGATCAGGAACACCGCCGCGGTGGACAGGCCGTGGTTGAGCATGTACAGCGTCGACCCGCTCTGCCCCTGGCTGGTCATCACGAAGATGCCCAGGATGATGAACCCGAAGTGCGAGATCGAGGTGTAGGCGATCAGCCGCATGATGTCGGTCTGGCCGATCGCGACGACCGCGCCGTAGATCACCCCGATGACCGCCAGCACGACGATCAGCGGCCGGAAATACGTTGAGGCGCCGGGGAACAGCTGCAGGCAGTAGCGCAGCATGCCGAAGGTGCCGACCTTGTCCATCACCGCCATCATCAGCACCGCGGTCGCCGGGGTGGCCTCGACGGCGGCGTCGGGCAGCCAGCGGTGGAACGGCCATAGCGGGGCCTTGATGGCGAACGCGAACATGAAGCCCAGGAACAGCGCCTTGAACACCGCGGGATCCGCGCCGTAGCGGCCGGAGCGCGACGCCGGCCACGATCTCGCGGAAGTCGAAGGTGCCCGACGCCGTGCTGCGAGGTCACCACATACAGCCCGATCACCGCGGCCAGCATGATCAGCCCGCCGAACAGGTTGTACAGCAAGAACTTCACCGCGGCGCGCGACCGTTCCGGGCCCTGCCGCCGAACCCGCCGATGAGGAAGTACATCGGGATGAGCATGGCCTCGAAGAACACGTAGAACAGCAACACGTCCAGGGCGACGACCGAGATCAGCACCATCGACTCGATGGCCAGCGTCAGGGCGACGTAGGCGTGCACGCCGCGGGGTGCGCTCGCCACCGTCGTTCCAGCCGGCCACCTGCAGCAGCGGAATCAGCACCGCGGTCAGCAGCACCAGCACCACCGCGATGCCGTCCACGCCCAGGGTGTAGCCGGCGCCGAACGCCGGTATCCACTGATGCTTTTCGACGAACTGGTAAGGGGCGCCGCCGGATTTGAATCCGACGGTGACGACGATCGCCACCGCCAGCGTCAGCGACGCCGAAGACCAGGCCGGTCCACTTGGCGAGCTGTCGCAGCCCCGGGGGCAGCAGGATGATCAGCACGGAGCCGGCCAGCGGCACCAGCCACAGCACGCTCAGCCACGGGACGTTCCCGAGTTCACCACAGTGTCACCGCCAGGATCACGCGCGACCACCAGCACCGCGCCCGCCAGCATCGACAATGCGTAGTTGCGGGCGAAGCCGGTCTGCATGCCCCGCAGCCGATTCGACGTCCGGCTCACCAGTGCCGCCAGCGCGTTGACCGAGCCGTCCACACCCGCGTTGTCGACGGCGACCAGCGCGTGAGTCAGTTGCGCGCCGGGGCGCATGAACACCTCCTCGTTGAAGGCGTCGCCGTAGAAGTCGGCGCGTGCGGCCGTCGTCAATGCCGAGACCGGACAGCGGAGCCACCCGGGGGATCTCGACCTTGCCGCCGTACATCCGGTAGGCCACCGCGATGCCGACGGCGACGACCGCCGAGCGCCAGCGCGGAGCTGACCCAGGCCGGGAACGCGCGGGTCGACTTCTTCGTGCGTCCCGACGACCGGTTCGAGCCAGTGCTGCAGGGTGCCGCCCACCGCGAACAGGCCAGCCGGAGAACACCGAGCCGACGGCCAGCAGGATCATCGGCCAGCGTCATCAGGCCGGGCGCCTCGTGCGGGTGCGCGCCCGGACGCCCAGCGCTTCTTGCCGAAGAAGGTCATCAGCATCACGCGCGTCATGTAGAACGCGGTGATGCCGGCGCCCAGCAGCGCGGCGCCGCCCAGCAGGTAACCCTGGGTGCCGCCGGCGCCCAGCGCCGCTTCGATGATGGCGTCCTTGGAGAAGAAGCCCGCGAACGGCGGCACGCCGATGATCGCCAGGTATCCCAGCCCGAACGTGGCGAACGTGATCGGCAGGGCCGCGCGCAGGCCGCCGTAGCGGCGCATGTCCTGCTCTTCGTGCATCGCGTGAATCACCGCGCCGGACCCGAGGAACAGCCCGGCCTTGAAGAAGCCGTGGGTGAGCAGATGCATGATCGCGAAGGCGTAGCCGGCCGGGCCGAGGCCGGCGGCCAGCACCATGTAGCCGATCTGGCTCATCGTCGATGCCGCCAGCGCGCGTTTGATGTCGTCCTTGGCGCAGCCGATGAACGCTCCGAGCAGCAGCGTGACGGCGCCGACGATGACCACGGCCAGCCGCGCGTCGGGCGACAGGTTGTACAGCGGGTTGGACCGCACGATCAGGTACACCCCGGCGGTCACCATGGTGGCGGCGTGGATCAGCGCGGACACCGGGGTCGGGCCCTCCATCGCGTCACCCAGCCAGGCCTGCAGCGGAACCTGCGCGGACTTGGCGCAGGCGCCCAGCAGCAACAGCAATCCCATCGCGGTCAGCGCGCCCTGGCTGGCCGCCGGCGCGCCGGCGAACACCCCGGCGTACGACAGGGTGCCGAAAGTGCTGAACATCAAGAACATTCCCAATGCCAGCCCGGCGTCGCCGACCCGGTTCATCACGAACGCCTTCTTGGCCGCGGTGGCCGCCGTCGGCTTGTGGTACCAGAAGCCGATCAGCAGGTAGGACGCCAGGCCGACGCCTTCCCAGCCGACGTAGAGCACCACGTAGTTGTCGGCGACGACCAGCAGCAGCATCGAGGCCAGGAACAGGTTGAGGTAGCCGAAAAACCGGCGGCGGTCCGGGTCTTCGGCCATGTAGGCGACCGAATAGATGTGGATCAGCGACCCGACGCCGGAGATCAGCAGCACGAAACACATCGACAGCTGGTCGATCTGCAGCCCGAAGTCGACCTGCAGTTGGCCGACGGGGATCCAGCTGAACACCTTCTGATGGATGACGCGGTCGGCCCCGTCGCGGCCGAGCAGCTCGGCGAGCAGCGTCGGCGCCCACCCCGAACGCCGCGAGGGCCGCAGCGCAGCCCAGCCAATGCCCCCACGCGTCGGTGCGTCTGCCGCCGAACAGCAAGATCGCGGCGCCCGCCAGTGGCAGCGCCACCAGCAGCCAGGTGTAGTGAGTCATCTTGGCGTTCGTAGCCTTTGAGTAGATTCGCGTCGTCGACGGACGCCGATTTGCGGGCACGGAAAATCGTCATGATGATGGCCAGGCCGATGACGACCTCGCAGGCGGCGACCACCATCGTGAAGAACGCGATCATCTGGCCGTCCAGGTGGCCGTGCATCCGCGCGAACGTGACGAACGCCAGGTTGACGGCGTTGAGCATCAGCTCGACGCACATGAACATCACGATGGCGTTGCGGCGCAACAGCACACCGGCGGCCCCGATGGTGAACAGCAGCGCCGAAAGGTAAAGGTAATTGGCCGGATTCACGACGCACCGCCTTGCGGGAAGGCTCGGGCTCGGCTCGGTGGACGGGGTCTTCTTGCCGTCGGCGCCGCGGCTTCGCAGCATCGGTGACACCGACAACTTCGAGTACGAGCCGTCCGGCAGCAGCGCGGCCACGTCGACCGCGTTGTGGCGCGCGTAGACGCCGGGGTTGGGCATCGGGGTGGGGTGCCCGCCGGGCCGGAATCGTTCCTGGGAGAGCTCGCGCTGCGTCTTGCGGCGCTCGAACCGCTCCCGGTGCGCCAGCACCATCGCGCCGACGGCGGCGGTGATCAGCAGCGCGCTGGTCAGCTCGAACGCCCACAGGTAACGCGAAAAGATCAGCGCCGCCAGCCCTTCGACGTTGCCGTTGGCGTTGGCGGTGGTCAGCCCGACGAAACCCCCGGTCGCCACGTTGCCGATGGCGGCGATCAGCAGGATGCCGAACCCGATACCGGTCACCACCGCGGCGACGCGCTGACCGCGCAGCGTCTCCTTCAGCGATTCCGCGGAGTCCACGCCGATCAGCATCAGCACGAACAGGAACAGCATCATCACCGCGCCGGTGTAGACCACGACCTGAACGACGCCCAGAAACAGCGCGTCCTGGATCATGTAGAAGACCGCCAGGATGATCATCGTCATCGCCAGGAACATCGCCGAGTACACGGCGTTGACGGCGAGCACCACCCCGATCGCGCCGATCACGGCCAGCGCGCCCAGCACCCAGAACGCCACCGCTTCGCCGGTGGAGGTGCGGACGATGGTGTCCTGCGCGAAACTCGTCGCCACGGCGACGGCGTGGCCGGTCATCCGGTCACCGGGAGTCTCCGGCCTGCTGGGTCTCGCGCAACCCGTTGCGGTCACGTTGCCCTGGTAGTAGTCCTTGTCGGTGGCGCCGTCGGCCCTGGGGTGCGGCGGCGCGAGTCATCTCCTGCAGCAGCGGCGCCAGCAGCCGGTCCTTCTCGTAGATCAGGTCGGCGCGGTTGTCGTCGGCCATCTCGTAGTCATTGGTCATCGTCAGCGCCCGGGTCGGGCAGGCCTCGATGCACAGGCCGCAACCGATGCAACGCAGGTAGTTGATCTGGTAGACCCGGCCGTAGCGTTCCCCGGGCGAATACCTGAGTTCCTCGGTGTTGTCCGCGCCCTCGACGTAGATCGCGTCGGCCGGGCACGCCCAGGCGCACAACTCGCACCCGATGCACTTCTCCAGGCCGTCCGGGTACCGGTTGAGTTGGTGACGGCCGTGGTAGCGCGGCGCGACGGGGCCCGGCTTCTCCGGATACTCCTCGGTGACGTTCTTTTTGAACATCGACCCGAACGTCACGCCGAATCCGGCTACGGCGTCCAAGAATTTAGCCACGTGCTTTCTCCTTGCTCGCACCGCCAGGGACTTCTGCGCCGGCAGCGGCGGTGTCGGGAATCGCCGGTGTCGGTGTCGTCAGCTGCGGCCGGGCGCTTCTTCGCGCTCGCCGGCGCAGCTGTCGCGCCAGCGCGCGAATACGCCGGCGGCGCTGAACGGCCTTCGCAGCGACAGCACCAGCACCGTGGCGACGACGATGCTGCTGATCACCAGCACCGGGGTCCAATGCTGATAGCCCTGGTTGCGCAGCGTGCGGATGACCGCGGCGATCATCACCCACACCAGCGAGGCCGGGATCAGCAGCTTCCAGCCCAGCGCCATGAACTGGTCGTAGCGCAGCCGGGGCAGGCGTGGCCCGCAGCCAGAAGTAGATGAACAGGAAGGCCCACATCTTGGCGGTGAACCAGAGCACCGGCCACCACCCGGTGTTGGCTCCCGCCCACATGTTCAGCGGCCACGGAGCGTGCCAGCCGCCGAAGAACAGGGCCGTGGCCAGCGACGAAACCGTCATCATGTTGACGTACTCGGCCAGCATGAACATCGCGAACTTCAGCGACGAGTACTCGGTGTGGAATCCCGCGACCAGCTCGCCCTCGGCCTCGGGCAAATCGAATGGCGCCCGGTTGGTTTCGCCGACCATCGAGATCAGGTAGATCACGAACGACGGCAGCAGCAGGAACACGTACCAGACCCGGTCCTGCGCGGCGACGATCTGCGACGTCGACATGGTGCCGGCGTAGAGGAACACCGCCGCGAACGACAGCCCCATCGCGACCTCGTAGGAGATGACCTGGGCGGTGGAGCGCACCCCGCCCAGCAGCGGGTAGGTGGACCCCGACGCCCAACCGCCCAGCACGATGCCGTACACGCCGATCGCCGACAGCCCCAGGATGAACAGCACCGCGACCGGAAGGTCGGTCAGCTGCAACGGTGTGCGGTGGCCGAACACCGACACCTCGGGACCGAACGGGATGAACGCGAACGCGGTGAACGCGGGAATCGCCGAGAAGACCGGCGCCGCAAAGTAGACGAACTTGTCGACGCCGCCCGGGGTGATGCTTTCCTTGAGCGCCAGCTTGATTCCGTCGGCCAGGCTCTGCAGTGCGCCCCACGGCCCCGCCCGGTTGGGACCGGGCCGCAGCTGCATCCAGCCGAGGATCTTGCGTTCGAGCAGGATCGCCACCAGCACGTTCAGCATGAGGAACACGAAGATGGCCAGTGCCTTGCCCAGCACCAGCCACCAGGTGTCGTGCCCGAACGCGGTCAACGGTGTCATGAGCCAACTCCGATTTTCACCGTGCTGCCGATCGTTACGCCCGAGTTGCCGGTGCACCGCCGAGCCGGGCGAGTTCAGCGGAAGCCACACCACCCGGTCGGGCATGTCGGTGATGTCCAGCGGCAGGGTGATCGATCCGCGCGACGTGCTGACGGTGACCTCGTCACCGTCGGCGGCGCCGATCTCGGCGGCGGTATCGGCCGACAGCCGGGCGACGGGCTTGCGCGCGGTGCCCGGCCAGATGCGGCTCCCCGTCCTGCATTCGGCCGTTGTCCAGCAGCATCCGCCAGCCGGTCAATATCGCCTCGCCCGCCGCGGGCTGGGCGGGCTCGGGCGGCCGCGACGTGCGGGTTCGCGGCACGCTTGCCGTCCCAGTGCCCAGCGCCGCACAGTTCCTCGCGGGCCGTCTCGACGGTGGACATTCCGAGATAGACGCCCATCTCGTCGGCGAGCGTGTCGAGCACCTGGTGGTCGGACTGGCCGGCGTCCTGCAGTGCCGCGCAGCGCCGGCTTCGAACGCGCCGGAAGCGGCCCTCCCAGTTGACGAATGCGCCGGCCTTCTGCGTCGTCGGCGCGACCGGGAAGACGACGTCGGCGCGTTCGGTGACGGCGCTGTGCCGCAACTCCAGGCTGACCACGAAACCGGCGCCGTCCAGCGCCGCCAGCACCGCCGCCGGGTCGGCGAAGTCGTCGGGCTCGACGCCGCCGACCAGCAGCGCGCCCAGCGTGCCGTCGGCGGCGGCGGCCACGATCGCCGTCGGCGTCGCGTCCACTGCCGGAAGGCAATTCGGACGACGTTCCACGCCTGCGGCAACCTGCGCCCGGGCTGTCTCGTCGTCGATCGGGCGGCCGCCGGGCAGCAGCCCGGGCAGCGCACCGGCCTCCAGCGCGCCCCGCTCACCGGCACGTCGCGGCACCCAGGCCAGGCGGGCGCCGGTGGTGTCGGCAAGCCGTGCCGCGGCGGACAACCCGCCCGGCACCGAGGCCAACCGTTCGCCGACCATGATGACCGCACCCGGGGTGGAGAGCAGGTCGCCCACCTCGCCGGTGGCCAGCCCGTCCAGCGCCGAAGCTTCGGCGCCCGGAACGGTTTTGATCAAGCGGCCGGACATCTTGGTCAGCGCGCGGGTGGCGAACGGCGCGATCGCGTACACCGGCAACCCGTGTTTGCGGGCGGCCTTGCGCAACCGCAGGAACACGATGGGCGATTCGTCTTCGGGCTCGAATCCGACCAGCACGACGACCGGAGCCGATTCCAGATCGGCGTAGCTGACGGTGATCGGTTGGCCGGCGACCCGGGCGGCCAGGAAGTCGGCCTCCTCGGCCGAACTGCGGGCGGGCGCGGAAGTCGATATCGTTGGTGTCCAACACGATTCGCGCGAACTTGGAGTAGGCGTAGGCGTCCTCCAAGGTCGCCCGGCCGCCGACCAGCACACCCGTGCGACCGCGCGCCGCTTCGAGCCCCTTTGTCGCGACGGCGATCGCGTGCGACCACGACGCCGGCTGCAGCGAGCCGTCGGCGTCGCGGATCAGGGGAGTGGTGAGCACGTCGGCCTGGGTCGCGTAGGTGAACGCCCAGCGGCCCTTGTCGCAGTTCCACTCCTCGTTGACTTCGGGATCGTCACCGGCCAGCCGGCGCAGCACCTTGCCGCGGCGGTGGTCGGTGCGCTGCGCGCACCCGGAAGCGCAGTGCTCGCACACGCTGGGGCTGGAGACCAAGTCGAAGGGGCGGGCCCGGAACCGGTACGAGGTTCCGGTCAGCGCGCCCACCGGGCAGATTTGCACGGTGTTGCCCGAGAAGTAGGACTCGAACGGCTCGTTGGCGTAGATGCCGACCTGCTGCAGGGCGCCTCGTTCCTGCATGTCGATGAAGATGTCGCCGGCGATCTGCTCGGAGAACCGGGTGCAGCGCGCGCACAGGATGCAGCGCTCGCGGTCCAGCAGCACCTGCGAGGAGATGTTGATCGGCTTGGCGAAGGTGCGCTTGACGTCGGTGAAGCGAGAATCGGCGCGGCCGTTGGACATTGCCTGGTTCTGCAGCGGGCACTCGCCGCCCTTGTCGCACATCGGGCAGTCCAGCGGGTGGTTGATGAGCAGCAGCTCCATCACTCCGTGCTGGGCCTTGTCGGCGGCCTCCGACGTGAGCTGGGTGCGCACCACCATGTCGTCGGTGGCGACCGTGGTGCACGAGGCCATCGGCTTGCGCTGGCCTTCGACCTCGACCAGACACTGCCGGCACGCGCCGACCGGGTTCCAGCAGCGGGTGGTCGCAGAACCGCGGGATCTGGATGCCCATCAGTTCGGCGGCCCGGATCACCAGAGTTCCCTTGGGAACGCTGATCTCGTTGCCGTCGATGGTCAGCGTCACCATTTCCGGCGGACGCACCTCGTCGCCGGTCTCGGTTTTGGCCGCACTAGTCACAGGCGCCGCTCCTCCCCGCGCGGATCCCCCGCATCGCTGTTTGCTCTGCATCGTCACCGTCGCGGTCATCGGCGTGTCAAGCCTTTCCGTTCGCCGTCAGCATGGAGTCTCGTGGATCAAACGGGCACCCGCCGCCCTCGACGTGCGCGACGTATTCGTCGCGGAAGAACTTGATCGACGACATCACCGGGCTGGCGGCACCATCGCCCAACGCGCAGAACGACTTTCCGAGAATGGTGTCGGAGATGTCCAGCAGCTTCTCGATGTCCTCGCTGGTGCCCTTGCCGGTTTCCAGCCGCTCGTAGATCTGATCCAGCCAGAAGGTGCCCTCGCGGCACGGCGTGCATTTTCCGCAGGACTCGTGCTTGTAGAAGTACGTCCAGCGCCGCACCGCGCGCACCACGCAGGTGGTCTCGTCGAAGATCTCCAGCGCCTTGGTGCCCAGCATCGAGCCGACCCCGCCGACGCCCTCGTAGTCCAGCGGCACGTCGAGATGCTCGTCGGTCAGCAGCGGGGTCGACGAGCCGCCGGGTGTCCAGAACTTGAGCCGGTGCCCGGCCCGCACACCACCGGCGTAGGCGAGCAACTCCCGCAACGTGATTCCCAGCGGCGCCTCGTACTGGCCGGGGCGGGCGACGTGGCCGGACAGCGAATACAGCGTGAAGCCCGGGGACTTCTCGCTGCCCATCGAGCGGAACCAGTCGACGCCGTTGGCGATGATCGGCGGCACGCTCGCGATGGTTTCGACGTTGTTGATCACCGTCGGGCAGCCGTACAGCCCGGCCACGGCGGGGAAGGGCGGGCGCAGCCGCGGCTGGCCGCGACGGCCTTCCAGGGAGTCCAGCAGTGCGGTTTCCTCGCCGCAGATGTAGGCGCCGGCCCCGGCGTGCACCACCAGCTCGAGGTCGAAGCCCGAACCATTGATGTCGCGGCCCAGGTAGCCGGCGGCGTAGGCCTCGGCCACCGCGTTCTGCAGGCGGCGCAGGACCGGCAGCACCTCGCCGCGCACGTAGATGAACGCGTGGCTGGCCCGGATCGCGTAGGCGGCGATGATGACACCCTCGACGAGGAAGTGCGGTGTCGCCAGCATCAGCGGAATGTCTTTGCACGTACCGGGTTCCGATTCGTCGGCGTTGACCACCAGATAGTGCGGTTTGGCGGCCGCGCCGGTGTCGCCCTGCGGGATGAACGACCACTTCGTACCGGTCGAGAAGCCCGCGCCGCCGCGCCCGCGCAGCCCGGAGTCCTTCACCATCCCGATCACCTCGTCGGGCTCCATCGCCAGAGCCTTCTTCATCGCCTCATAGCCACCGTGGCGGTGATAGGTCTGCAGGGTCCAGGACTCCGGGATCGTCCCAGAAGCGGCTGATGACCGGGGTCAGCGGCGTCGCCTGCGAAGTGTCGGAAGTCGTTGTCATCACTGGCCTTCCGGCGCATCGGGCGCCTGCATGCCGTGTTCCTTGGCTACCTCGAGGCCGGCCAGGGTGGCGGCGCCCGCGCCGCCCTGCCCCTGGTCGGGACGCTCGTCGGGCAGGCCGGCCAGGATGCGCGACGTCTCGCGGAAGACGCACAGCGGAGCGCCGCGAGTGGGCGGCTTCGGCTCGCCGGAACGCAGCGAGTCGACGAGTTCGCGCGCCGACTCCGGCGTCTGGTTGTCGAAGAACTCCCAGTTCACCATCACCACCGGTGCGTAATCGCAGGCGGCGTTGCACTCGATGTGTTGCAAGGTGACCGACCCGTCGGCGGTGGTCTCGTCGTTGCCGACGCCCAGGTGTTCCTTCAGGTCGTCGAAGATGGCGTCGCCACCCATGATGGCGCACAACGTGTTTGTGCAGACACCCACCAGATAATCGCCGGTGGGGCCGCGGCGATACATGGTGTAAAAGCTTGCTACGGCAGACACTTCGGCCCCGGTGAGCCCCAGCTGCTCACCGCAGAACTCCAGGCCCGCCGGTGTCAGGTAGGAATCCTCGGATTGCACCAGGTGCAGCAGCGGCAGCAGCGCCGAGCGCTTGTCGGGGTAGCGGCCGATGATCTCCTTGGCGTCGACCTCCAGCCGTGCCCGCACCTCGGGTGGATACGTCTTGGGCGCACCCTCGACGACGAACGCGTTGGGCTCGTCGGGCGGTGGGCCGAGCCGGATGAAGACCGGCTGTCCCTGCGGCCCGGTCACCGGTCCACCCCGCCCATGACCGGGTCGATGCTGGCGACCGCGGTGATCAGATCGGCGACCAGTCCGCCTTCGCACATCGCCGCGACCGACTGCAGATTGGTGAATGAGGGGTCTCGATAGTGCACCCGGTAGGGCCTGGTGCCGCCATCGCTGACCATGTGCACGCCCAGCTCCCCGCGCGGCGATTCGACCGCCGTGTAAACCTGGCCCGCGGGAACCCTGATGCCCTCGGTGACCAGTTTGAAGTGGTGAATCAACGCCTCCATCGAGCCGCCCATGATCTTGGCGATGTGTTCCGGCGAGTTACCCATGCCGTCGGGGCCCACCTTCAAGTCGGCCGGCCAGGCGATCTTGCGGTCCTCGACCATGATCGGGCCGGGCTTCAGCTTGTCCAGACACTGCTCGACGATCTTGATCGACTCCCACATCTCGTTGACGCGAATCATGTAGCGCCCGTAAGCATCACACGTGTCTTCGGTGATCACGTCGAATTCGTAGTTTTCGTATCCGCAGTACGGTTCGCTCTTGCGCAGATCGTGGGGCAACCCGGTGGCACGCAGGATGGGCCCGGTGATGCCCAGCGCCACGCAACCGGTCAGATCCAGATAGCCGACGTCCTGGGTGCGGGCCTTCCAGATGGCGTTCTCGTTGAGCAGGCCGCCCATTTCGCGCAGCACCTGCTTGAGCCCCTTGAGGCCTTCGACGATCTCGGCTCTCCGCGTTGGGCGGCAAGTCCTGCGCGACACCTCCGGGCCGGACGTAGGCGCTGTTCATTCGCAGGCCGGTGATCGATTCGAACAGGGTGAGCACGATCTCGCGCCCCCGGAATCCGACGAACATCGGAGTCATGGCGCCCAGTTCCATGCCGCCGGTGGCCAATGCCACCAGATGCGACGAGATCCGGTTGAGTTCCATCATCATCACCCGGATGACGTTGACCCGCTCCGGTATCTGATCGGTGATGCCGAGCAGCTTCTCCACGCCCAGGCAGTACGCCGTCTCGTTGAAAAACGGTGCGAGGTAATCCATTCGGGTCACGAACGTGACACCTTGGGTCCAGTAGCGGTATTCGAGGTTCTTTTCGATTCCGGTGTGCAGATACCCGATGCCGCACCGGGCGTCGGTGACCGTCTCGCCCTCGATTTCCAGGATCAGCCGCAGCACCCCGTGCGTGGACGGATGCTGGGGCCCCATGTTGACGATGATGCGTTCGCCGGGATCGGCGCCGCGGGCGGCTTCGACGACCTTGTCCCAGTCCTGGCCGCCGGCGACCACGAATGTCTCGCCGGCGCCGTCCTGCGTCGCTTCGGTGGTAGTGCTCATCAGTTGTACGCTCTCCGCTCGTCGGGCGGGGGTATCTGTGCGCCTTTGTATTCGACGGGAATTCCGCCGAGGGGGTAGTCCTTGCGCTGGGGGTGCCCGTGCCAGTCGTCGGGCATCTCGATGCGGGTCAGCGACGGGTGCCCGTCGAAGATGATGCCGAAGAAGTCGTAGGTCTCCCGCTCGTGCCAGTCGGTGGTCGGATAAATCCCGAACAGCGAGGGGATGTGCGGATCACCGTCGGGCGCAGACACTTCCAGGCGGACGCGGCGATTGTGCGTGATCGACTGCAACGGATACACCGCGTGCAGTTCGCGGCCCGTCTCGTGCGGGTAGTGCACCCCGCTGACGCCCAAGCACATTTCGAAGCGCAACTGCGGGTCGTCACGCAGCCGATGGGCGACCCGCTCCAGCGCGTCACGGCGGACGTGCAGGGTGAGTTCGTCGCGGTACACCACGACTTTCTCGATGGCGTCGCTGAATTCGACGTCGTCGTTGTCCAGCGCCGCGGCCAGGCCGTCGACCACCTCGTCGAAGTAGCCGCCGTAGGGCCGCGGGCTGCTACCCGGCAGCATGACTTCGCGCACCAGCCGTCCGTATCCGGACGTGTCACCCGAGCCCTTGGCGCCGAACATGCCGCGGCGCACGTCGATTACCTCTTCGTCGGCGCGGCTGATTGCTTCCTTGGGGATCTTGGTCCGGTGAGCTCATCGCAGCAGTCCGCGCATCTCGATCGTGGGCCGGGCCGACAGCGCCGCCTGCTCGGCTTCGGCGATGGCGGTCTCCCGGTTGACGCCCAACGGCATCTCCTGAATCTTCTCGTGCAGCTTGAGGATTGCGTACAGCAGCATCTCCGGTCGCGGTGGGCAGCCGGGCAGGTAGATGTCCACCGGAACCACGTGATCGACGCCCTGCACGATCGGCGTAGTTGTTGAACATCCCGCCGGATGACGCGCACACGCCCATGGCCAGCACCCATTTCGGCTCGGCCATCTGGTCGTAGATCTGTCGCAGCACCGGAGCCATCTTCTGGCTGACCCGCCCGGCGACGATCATCAGATCGGCCTGCCGGGGGGTGGCCGAGAATCGCTCCATGCCGAACCTCGCGAGGTCGAATCTTGGCCCGGCGGTTGCCATCATCTCGATGGCGCAGCAGGCCAACCCGAATGTCGCCGGCCACAGCGAGTTCTTGCGGACGTAGCCCGCAACCTTCTCGACTGTCGACAGCAGAATCCCGCCGGGCAGCTGTTCTTCAAGACCCACGTCTTACCTCAATCCCACGTCAGGCCGCCGCGGCGCCACACGTAGGCGTAGGCCACGAAAACCGTCAGCATGAAAACCACCATTTCGACCAGAGCGAACGTGCCCAGCGCGTCGTAGCTGACCGCCCAGGGATACAGGAACACGATTTCGATGTCGAAGACGATGAAGAGCATCGCGGTGAGGTAGTACTTCACCGGAAAGCGCTGCCCGGCCGTCGCATGCGGGCCGCTCACCGACGTTTCGGTGGGTTCGATCCCACACTCGTAGGCCGACATCTTCGACTTGTTGAAACGTGACGGGCCGGCCAGGCTCGCGATCGCCACCGAGCCGACGGCGAAGGCGGTGGCGATGGCGCCTAGCACCAGGATGGGTATGTAGACGTTCAACTCGCTCCATGATCCGTCGTACGAGCCGCCTGCAGCGGCCAGGCGGTAACCGGGCTGCTGTGACGAACCGGGTCGCAGGCCCGCCACAGTGATTTACAACATAGCGTCGCGGCGAGCGGCGCGCT
>CAWKJQ010000021.1:0-35712 GCA_963849935.1 uncultured Actinomycetota bacterium | reverse complement strand
ACTCGGTGCGCCGCTAGCGGGTTGCCACAACCAGACCGATGCCGCCCAGGGCGAGCAGCCAGCTGGTGAAGCTGCCGACTAGGAAGTACTCGGTCACCTCGTCGATGCCGACGTCGTCGTTGCGGTTTGTTTGAGCGTTCAGTTCCGGAAACCGGATGATGCCCTTGGCGGCGACGACGGCGCTGGCGGCGGCCACCTGTCCGCCGACGCCGAGGCTCAGGATCAGCAGACGTTCCAGCGGTCCCAGCAGCCTGCCGCCCTTGAGCCGATCCGACGGCTGCGGCTCGCCGGCCGGACGCACCGCGCCCACCGAGCCAAGGACCAAGCGCACCAGCTGATTTGCGGTGGCGAACTGGACCAGGACTACGCCGGCGAGCATCAGCAGCCGGGTGGGCGTGACGTGGCCGAGCGGCAGGTGAACCCAGGCCGACCACCGCGCAACCACGCCGTTGGCCGGCGAGGACCAGCCGGACAACACCGCCAACATCGCCAAGGCGCCGCCGAGGACGGCCACGGCGCGCCCTGCCGAGCGCCGCTGCGCTCGGTTCGCGCGCACAGCCATTCCCAGGCCATGACCGCCCCGGCCGCGAACACGAGCAACACGATGTCGCCGGCGTGCCACAGGGCACTCAGCGCCGCGCAGGCCACTACCACGACCGGTCCTATCAACAGCGACGGCCAGAGGGTGCGGATCGCTCGCCGGCAGAGGTCGGCGATCCCGATCGCGATCAGCAGGACCGCGATGGCGCTCATGGCACACCCCGAAGATATTGGCTGGCAAGGACGATCAGATCCAAGCCATCACGGCTCGCGCGCTGGGACACCGCCGATGGGCTGATGCCCTCGTCCGCGGCAAGCTCCTTTTTGGTCCGGCCCGTCATCAACCCCCGCACAATTCGCAACGATCTCTCATCGAGCGATCCAAGCAGATGGTCCCGACAGATCAGGGCCGCGTTGACCGCGGCGAGTCGCTGCGTGCGTCGCCGTCAGCCCGGAACGTCGTGCGTACCAGCGTGAAGCCGGGCTGCCGCTGCGCCTCTGCGGTCTGTTGGATGGCCTCTCGCGCGGTCCACCAGCCCGGCCCGTCCTGGATTCCCGCGTCGGCATCCAGGACGGTGACCGCGCCCCAGCCGATGCCGAACCGGACATCGATTTCGGACCCGACGGCCAACCGCAGCGCCAGGGCGGCATCGATCGCGGCGCCCACGGTCGGATAGCTGCCCTGAAACTCGTCGCCGACGGTAAACGCCGGCGGGTCGATGGCACCGGCCCCGACTTGCCGCAGCGCGCTCGCCAGGGTCCGGTGCAGCCGCGAGCGGTCGGCGGCGCGCCGGGAACCGACGACGTCACCGATGAGGGTGGCGCGCGGTGAAGTATCCAGCTTCATCCGAGCCATTTGAAGATTATAGCTTAATAGCAGAAAACTTTAGCTATAAGCTTCACTAGCGTGACATGGCCGGTTACGACCCCTCCACCAGCCCGGATGCCGCCTGCAGGTGCTTGATGGCGTCGCGAACGATCGACTCGATCAGTTCGGCGCATGACGGCAGGTCCTCGAGGATGCCGGCCACCTGTCCGGAGGCCAGCACGCCGGCATCGGTGTTGCCGTCGACCAAGCCGGCTTTCAACAGCATCGGTGTGTTGGCCGCCATCACCACTTGCGACCAGGTCAGCTCCTTGCCATGGCGCATCGCCAGGCCGTCGCTGATCATCGACCGCCAGGTCATGCCCGACATGTGCTTGAACTTGGCGGCATTGCGCACGGCCGCGGTGAGGCCCCGCACCGGCGAACCGCCTTCCAGCTTCTCGACCAGGCCGGTGCGCAGCACCCGGTGCGGCATTCCGTCCACCCGCGTCGTGACGACCGTGCCGTCCAGCGCCGCCTCCAGGTACGCCGCTTACCGCTTCGGGCACGGTCGAATCCGAGGTGAGCAGGAAGCGCGTGCCCATCGCGACGCCCGCGGCGCCATAGGCAGCGCGGCCGCCAGGCCGCGCCCGTCGAAGAATCCACCCGCCGCGATCACCGGAATGCCGCTGCCCTCACGGCATCCAGCACCGAGGGCAGCAGCAGCGTCGTGGCGACCGGCCCGGTGTGCCCACCGCCCTCGCCGCCCTGCACGATCATCGCGTCGGCACCCCAGCCGGCGACCTTGCGCGCGTGCTTGGCCGCGCCGATCGACGGAATCACCACCGCGCCAGCGTCTTTCAGCCGCGCGATCAGCTCCTGCTTGGGCGCCAGCGCGAAGGAGGCCACCTTCACGCCCTCGCGGATCATCAGGTCGACGCGTCGCCGGCATCGGACGGCGTCGGCGCGGATGTTGACACCGAACGGCTTGTCCGTGGCGGCCTTGACCTTGGCGATGGCTGTCGCCAATTCGTCCAGCGTCATGGTGGCCGAGGCCAGGATGCCCAGCCCGCCGGCGTTGGCCGTGGCCGACACCAGCCTGGCGCCGGCCACCCAGCCCATCCCCGTTTGCACTACCGGGTGCTCGACACCGACCAACTCGGTCAACGGCGTGCGCAGCTTCATGCAACGTATCTCTCGTTGTCGCGCAACGCCTTCGGATCGATGACCTCGCGGATCAAGCGCAGCTCGTCCTCGGTCGGCAGCCGGGTCTCCTCGGCGCCGTCCAGCCCGTGGACCTCGAACGAGGTGTTCTCGGCGACCTCGTCGGCCGAAACGCCGGGGTGCAGTGACACCGCCCGCATGCTGCGCTCGGGCCCGCCGAAGTCGAACACGCCGAGGTTGGACACCACCCGATACGTGTTGGCGAAGCGAAACGCGGGATTGTCGGCGTCCACGTTGTCCCAACCGATTCCGCAGACGATGTCGACCTTCTCGCAGAACACTCGCTTGGAATGGTTGCCGACCCAGTAGCTCGTCGCGTGGTTGATGGCATTGCCGGGCGCACCGCGAACACCGAACATCTGGCGCTTGGGCTGCTGCAGCGGGCCGAACGCCGAGATGTTCTGATTGCCAAAGCGGTCAACCTGGTTGGCGCCCATCACCACGTGACGACGGCCCCAGGCCAGGGTTTCGAACACCCGGCCGAACGGCATCCAGCCCTCGACGGGTGCCGAGGCGCCCAGCGCTGGCGTCTCGGCCAGCAGCTGCGCCTCACCGTCGGTCAACAGGATGTCCGGTGAGAAGGTCAACCGGGCCAGCCGAGCGCCGACCGAGGCCATGTTCGTCATCGGGCTGACCATGATCTCGCCGGCATCCCGGAACAATTCGGCGCAGGCGACCGCGCAGACCTCTGCACGAGTGATCGCTTCCCCGCTCATGAAGAGGCCTCCTCTGTGAAAGCACGCACGGCCGCCTGATAGTCCTCTTCGCTACCCGACAGGAAAGTCTGCACGAACTGCTGCCAGCCTTCGTCCGTCGAGGCCGCCTCGGCGTAGTGCCGCTGAAACTTCTCGTCGCGGCCGTAATCCGGTGCGGCGGTGGTGAAGTGGGCGCCGCCGGGCGCCTCGACCACGCCGTCGACCATCATGCGGTTCACCAGCAGCGCCTGCGGGGGCACGGCCTTGACCAACTCCTGGGTGGACACGACGCGCTCCACCGACAGGAAGCGCTTCTCGGCGGCCATCAGGAAGAGGTCGTCGAAGTAGGGGTCGATTCCGGTGTAGGCGGCATTGCCTTGCGCATCACCGAGATTCAGGTGCACGAACGCGGCGTCCAGGCGAAGCGCCGGCATCGCGATCAGGGTCTCGTGCCCGCCGCCGGGTGCCGGGTACGGGCTCGTCACCGTCTGCAGCTCGCCCTCCCAGAAGTCCGGGCACCGAGCTGCCCAGCCCGGCCCGAATCGGCAGGAACGGCAGGCGTTGCGCGGCGGCCTGCAGACCGCAGCGCAGCATGCCCTCATCCATCTCCCGGGCCTCGATCGCGCCATTGGCCCGGGCTTTGGCGAACCAGGGGTCGTAGAAGGGCGGGGAGTCCAGCGAGACGAATCCGTAGTAGACACGCTTGACCTTGCCGGCCGAGCACAGCAGGCCCGAGGTCCGGCCCGCCGTAGGTGACCACGGTCAGGTCGGTGATGTCGGTGCGCAGCAGGGCGCGCACGAACGCCATGGGCTTGCGCCGCGATCCCCAGCCGCCGATCCCGATCGTCATGCCGCTGCGCAACTGCGCGACGGCCTCGTCGAGGGTGGTTCTCTTGTCGCTCAAGACTTGTCGCCCTTCCTCGTACCGGCGAATGCGTCGCGGTGCTCGTCGGACACCCCGGCGAGGTTGAGTTCGAACGTAAAGCCTTGCTCCATGCGGTAACTCGAGTTGACCCGTTGCACGTCGATCAGGTTCAGCGCCTCCTTGGCCGCCCGGATGACGCGGGTGTCCTTGGCGGCGATGTCGCGCGCGACCCGCAGGGCCGCCTCGTCCAGCTCGTCGCGCGGCACCACCTCGTGCACCGAACCGAAGTGGTGCAAGGTCGCGGCATCGACCGTGGCGGCGGTGAAGAACAGCCGTCGCATCAGGTGCTGGGGCACCAGCCGCGACAGATGGGTGGCCGCGCCGAGCGCGCCCCGTTCCACCTCCGGCAGCCCGAAGGTGGCGTCTTCGGAGGCCACGATCACGTCGGCGTTGCCCACCAGCCCGATCCCGCCGCCGACGCAGAATCCGTTCACCGCCGCGACGACGGGCACCGCACACTCGTAGACCGCGCGGAAGGCGGCGAAACAGCCGCGGTTGGCGTCGATCAGGGCGGTGAATCCCTCCGTGCGCTGCATCTCCTTGATGTCGACACCGGCGTTGAAGCCGCGGCCCTCGGCGCGCAGGATCACCACGTGGGTCTCGGGATCGTCGCCGGCCGCGGTGATGGTGTCGGCAAGTTCGAACCAGCCGCGCGACGGGATGGCGTTGACGGGCGGGAAGTCGACGGTGACCGCGACGATGCCCGGTTCGGTGGTGGTGGATGTGATGGGCAAGGTGCCACTTCCTTGTGGGGTCAGCTACCTAAGCAAGCACTTGCTTGGTACGCTAGCACAGTGACTCGCGCCGAAGCATCCGACGCCATCAACTTGGGGCTGGCCGGGCGGGTGGTTCTGGTCACCGGCGGTGTTCGCGGGGTGGGTGCCGGCATCAGTTCCGTTTTCGCCGAGCAGGGCGCCACCGTCGTCACCTGCGCGCGGCGCGAGGTCGAGGGGCTGCCCTATGAGTTCCACTCCTGCGATGTCCGCGACGACGACGCCGTCAAGGCGATTGATCGACACCATCGTGGCCGGCACGGGCGGCTCGACGTCGTCGTCAACAACGCCGGGGGTTCGCCCTACGTGCTGACCGCGGAGTCCAGCGCCGAAATTCAACCGCAAGATCATCGAACTCAATCTTATTGGTGCGCTGTCGGTTTCGCAGCACGCGAACGCTCACATGCAAGGTCAGCAACGCGGTGGGTCGATCATCAACATCTGCAGCTGTCGCGGCCGCCGGCCATCGCCGGGCACCGGCGCCTACGGCGCGGCCAAGGCCGGCCTGGAGAGCCTCACGCAGACGCTGGCCGTGGAGTGGGGGCCGAAGGTCCGGGTGAACGCCTGTGTGGTCGGCATGGTGGAGACCGAGCAGTCCGAACTGTTCTATGGCGACGCCGATTCCATCGCCGCGATTTCCAAGAACGTGCCGCTCGGCCGGCTGGCCAAGCCCGCCGACATCGGTTGGGCCGCAGCATTTTTGGCCTCCGACGCGGCATCCTACATCAGCGGGGCGTCGTTGGAGGTGCACGGCGGCGGCGAGCCGCCGCACTATCTGGCCACCACGAACGCGAGCGCGATCAAGTAGAGGAGACAGGAACTATGGGAGTGGTTGACGGCCGCGTCGTCATCGTCACCGGAGCGGGCGGCGGCATCGGTCGCGCGCATGCGCTGGCCTTCGCCGAAGAAGGCGCGCGCGTGGTGGTCAACGACATCGGGGTGGGCCTGGACGGTTCGCCGGCCGGCGGTGGCAGTGCCGCCCAGAGCGTGGTCGACGAGATCACCGCTGCCGGTGGCGAAGCCGTCGCCAACGGATCCAACATCGCGGACTGGGACCAGGCGGCGAGCCTGATCCAGACCGCGGTCGAAACGTTCGGTGGCTTGGACGTTTTGGTCAACAACGCCGGCATCGTGCGCGACCGGATGATGGCCAACACCAGCGAAGACGAGTTCGATGCCGTCATCGCCGTGCACCTCAAGGGACACTTCGCCACGATGCGGCACGCGGCGTCGTACTGGCGTGGGCTGTCCAAAGAGGGCAAAACCGTTGACGCCCGGATCATCAACACCAGTTCGGGCGCGGGCCTGCAGGGCAGCGTCGGGCAGGGCAACTACAGCGCCGCCAAGGCCGGCATCGCGGCGCTGACGCTGGTCGGCGCCGCCGAGATGGGCCGCTACGGGGTTACCGTCAACGCCATCGCGCCGTCGGCCCGCACGCGGATGACCGAGACCGTGTTCGCCGAGATGATGGCAACGCAGGATCAGGATTTCGATGCCATGGCGCCGGAAAACATTTCGCCGCTGGTGGTCTGGTTGGGCAGTGCCGAATCCCGCGATGTCACCGGCAAGGTGTTCGAGGTCGAGGGCGGCAAGATCCGCGTCGCCGAGGGCTGGGCCCACGGACCGGAGATCGACAAGGGCGCGAAGTGGGACCCGGCGGAGCTGGGGCGCGTCGTCGCCGACCTGCTCGCCAAGGCGCGCCGGCCGGTCCCCGTCTACGGCGCCTAGCCGGTTCGCACACCACGAGCGGGATGCCCGGTCGGCGGCCTCTCGGTACCTACGGTAGGGCGGGTACATCCGCGTCAATCGTGGCCAATACCGTTGTCGTTCAGCGTCGGTGGCGTCGCGGGCGACCAGGTCTAGGCGCTGGGCGCGGATCTGCACCCGCACGTCAGGATTCTCTTTGAGGTTGAGATACCACAGTGGGTCTTCGTCGCGGCCGCCGAAGGACGCGGGCAGGATCACCCGATCGCCGTCGCGCAGATACAGGGTTGGGGCGGTGGTCCGCGGCCGGTCGGACTTGCGCCCTGTCGTCGTCAGCAATGCCGCCGGAAACCACAGCAGCTTCGCCCCGAGCTTTCCGCTGGTTCGTTGGTACACCCAGATATGGGCGCGCGCGAAGTACTTGAGAAACAGCACAATCGGGCGTGAATTGCGAATCCAGCGGCGGTCGGACATGGTGCCAGGATGATTCCCCGCCCGGGCGCGAGCGAAACGTTCAGGGGTCGCAGATCACGACCGGGATGACGCGGTCCGTCCAGGCCCGGTAGTCATCGAACGAGGGATACATGGCATCCAGCTTCGGCCAGTACTCGGCGCGTTCGGCCTCGGTGGCGTCGCGCGCCTGCAGTTGCAGCACCTCGTCCTTGATCTGCACGGAGACTTTGGGATTGGCCTTGAGGTTGAGATACCACTGCGGGTGTTTGTCGCTGCCGCCCCTCGAGGCCACCAGGACCACCCGGTTCCCCTCGCGCAAGTAGAGCAGCGGGCTCACCCGCGGCTCACCGCTCTTGCGACCCGTGGTGGTGAGCAGCGCGACCGGAGCCTTCTGGAAGGTGTTGCCGAACTTTCCGTTGCTGCGCTTGTATATCCACGCGTTGCCCTTGGCCATCCACTTGATGATGAAGTTGACCCAGGGCGAATTCAGTGCACGTGGCTTCGGTTTCGGCATGGAGCTCCTTAGCGCTGCATATACGGCTGGAAGCGAACTTTGATGTGGTGGATCTCTGCTGTCCCGCTTGAGCTTTCGGCAGGGATCACGAAGGTCTCGTTGACGCGCGCGGCCAAGCGCCGCCCACCGAACGCCGCCTTGGTCCGCACGTCGTACTCGGCGTGCACTTCATCACCGTCGATCCGGTAGTCCGGCGGTGTCGTGTCGGCGAGCAATCGGTACTGGACACCCCGATTGAGGCTGCGCCGCAGGTGGTTTCCGGAGAACCCGTTCTTGATGCCCTGTTCGACGCGGGTACACCGGGCGGCGAATGGAACCGAGTCGCCGTCATGGGTGACGAGCGCGTCGATGTACGACTGCGCCGCGGCGACGCGGCTCTCCTTCGAGACGACGCACTACGAGTTAGATGCGCTCGATGATGGTGCCGGTCGACAGGGCACCGCCGGCGCACATCGTGATCAGCGCGGTGGTCTGGTCGGAGCGCTCCAGTTCGTGCAGCGCGGTGGTGATCAGCCGGCTGCCGGTGCAGCCGACCGGGTGGCCCAGCGCGATGGCGCCGCCGTTGACATTGACCTTGGCCATGTCCGGGTCGTGCACCCGGGCCCACGACAGCACCACCGAAGCGAACGCCTCGTTGATCTCGGTGATGTCGATGTCGCCCATCTTCATCCCGGCCTTCTCCAGCACCTTCGCCGTCGACTGCACCGGCCCGTCCAGGTGGTAATACGGCTCGGCGCCCACCAGCGCCTGGCTGACGATGCGGGCTCGCGGCCGCAGGCCCAGCGCCTTGGCCTTGTCCTCGTCCATCCACAACACCGCCGCCGCGCCGTCGGAGATCTGCGACGACGTCCCCGCCGTGTGGATTCCGCCCTCCAGGACCGGCTTCAGCGCGGAGAGGCCCGACAGCGTGGTGTCGCGCAGACCCTGGTCGCGGCTGATGGTGACGCGCTCGGACGTCGGTTGCTTGTTCTCGTCGAGCGCCGGGGCCTCGATCGGGGAGATCTCGCGGTCGAAGCGGCCTTCTTCCCAGGCCTGCTTGGCCTTGGTCTGGGAGGCCAAACCGAACTCGTCGATGTCTTCGCGGGTGATGCCGCGCCGCTTGGCGATCCGCTCGGCAGCCTCGAATTGGTTGGGCATGTCGATGTCCCACGACTCCGCCCGCCAGCTGCCGCTCGTGCCCGCGTTGGCGCCGAGCCCGACCCGGCTCATCGCCTCGATGCCGCACGCGACGCCGATGTCGATGGCGCCGCCCGCGATCAGACCCGCGACGAGGTGATTGGCCTGCTGTCCGCTGCCGCACTGGCAGTCCACCGTGGTGGCGCCGACGTGCTCCGGCAAACCAGCCGTCAGCCACGCCGTCCGGCTGATGTTGTTGGATTGCTCCGCGTATTGGGTCACGCAGCCGCCGATGACCTGTTCGATGTCGCCGGCGTCGATGCCGGCCTTCTCGACCAGCGCCTTCTGGACCGCGCCCAACAGCTCGGTGGCGTGCAGACCGGACAGCCATCCGCTCCGCTTGCCGATGGGACTACGAGTGGCTTCAACGATGACAGGGTTACCCATTCCGTCAGGCTAGAACACGTTTCATTACTCTGACAAGCGAGGATGGTGACCTGCCTTTTATCTGCGCAGGAGCCGTGTTTTACTGGCACTAGAACACGTTGCAATTAGTGTTGTAAAAGGAGCGCACTGTACATGGCACCCCCCAACATTCCCGCCGACTTCGACTTTCTGGACCCCGACGTCAACCTCGCCGGGTTGCCCGTCGAGGAACTCGCCCAGCTGCGCAAGGCAGAGCCGATCCACTGGGTCGATATCCCGAACGGCTCGGGTGGGTTCGAGGACCACGGATACTGGCTCGTCACCAAGCACGCCGACGTCAAGGAGGTGTCGAAGCGCAGCGACATCTTCTCGAGCTGGATGAACGGCGCCATCCCGACCTGGCCGCCGGAGATGAAGCGTGAGCAGGTCGAGCTGCAGCGCAGCGTCATGCTCAACATGGACGCGCCGCACCACACCCGGCTGCGCAAGATCATCTCCCGCGGGTTCACGCCGCGGGCCATCGGACGGCTGGAAGCCGAACTGGCCCAGCGCGCCCAGAACATCGCCAAGACCGCCGCAAAAGAGGGCAGCGGCGACTTCGTCGAGCAGGTCTCGTGCGAGCTGCCCCTGCAGGCCATCGCGGGTCTGCTCGGCGTTCCCCAGGAGGATCGCGACAAGCTGTTCCGCTGGTCGAACGAGATGACCGGTGGCACCGACCCCGAGTACGCCCACGTCGATCCCGCGCAGTCGTCGGTGGAGCTGATCACCTACGCCATGGCCATGGCTGAGGAGCGCGGCAAGAACCCCACCGACGACATCGTCACCACGCTGATCGAGGCCGACATCGACGGCGAGAAGCTCTCCGATGACGAGTTCGGTTTCTTCGTGGTCATGCTCGCGGTTGCCGGCAACGAGACCACCCGCAACTCGATCACCCACGGCATGATCGCGATGGCCGACAACCCCGACCAATGGGAGCTCTTCAAGAAGGAGCGCCCGTCGACCACGGCCGACGAGATCATCCGGTGGGCCACTCCGGTTTCGGCCTTCCAGCGCACGGCCAACGAGGACACCGAGTTGGGCGGCGTGCAGATCAAGAAGGGTCAGCGGGTGGTGATGTCCTACCGGTCCGCCAATTTCGACGAAGAGGTCTTCGAAGACCCACACACCTTCAACATTCTGCGCGACCCCAATCCGCACGTCGGCTTCGGCGGCACCGGCGCCCACTACTGCATCGGAGCGAACCTGGCTCGCATGACGATCAACCTGATCTTCAACGCGGTCGCCGATCACATGCCGGACCTCAAGCCGATCGGTGAGCCCGAGCGGTTGCGGTCGGGCTGGCTCAACGGCATCAAGCATTGGCAGGTGGACTACGCCGGCAAGCCCGCGGTGACGTCCTGATGGACTTCGACCTCACCGCGACGCAACAGGCCGTCGCCGATGTCGTCACGTCGGTGTTCGAGCGTGAATTGAGCTGGGACGCTTTGGTCAACGGGGGCGTGACGGCATTGCCGGTGCCGGAGCGTCTCGGTGGTGACGGCGTGGGCCTGCCCGAGGTCACCACCGTGCTGATCGAGATCGGTCGTCACGGCGCCATCACGCCGGCCCTGGCCACGCTGGGTTCCGGTGTGCTGCCGCTGCTTGACCTCGCCTCCGACGAACAGCAGGACCGGTTCTTGTCCGGCGTCGCCAAAGGCGCCGTCCTGACCGCCGCGCTCAACGAGCCGGGTACCGCGCTGCCGGACCGGCCGTCCACCACGTTCGCCAACGGCCGGTTGTCGGGCACCAAGGTCGGCGTTGGCTATGCCGGACAAGCGGATTGGATCATCGTGACCGCCGACAGCGCGGTGGTTGTGGTGTCGCCGAAGGCCGACGGCGTCGAGGTGGTCCAGACGCCGACCTCGAACGACTCCGAGGAGTACACGGTCACCTTCGCCGACGTGGCGGTCCAAGACTCCGACGTGCTGGCGGGCGCCGGGGCACCCCGGGTCAACCAGTTGGTGCTGGCCGCCATCGGCGCCTACGCGGACGGGCTGGTGGCCGGGGCGCTGCGGCTGACCGCAGACTATGTGGCCAACCGCAAGCAGTTCGGCAAGCCGCTGTCGACGTTTCAGACCGTGGCCGCGCAGCTCGCCGAGGTCTACATCGCCTCGCGCACCATCGATTTGGTGGCGAAGTCGGTCGCCTGGGGGTTGTCGGAAAGGGCGGTCGACGCCCTCAAGTGCAAGACGATCTCGATGTCCTGGGCTACTGGATCACCTCGCAGGCACCGCCGGTGATGCAACTCTGCCATCATCTGCACGGCGGGATGGGGATGGACATCACCTACCCGATGCACCGGTATTACTCCACGATCAAGGACCTGTCCCGGCTGCTGGGCGGTCCTTCTCATCGTCTCGATCTGGTGGGAGCGCAATGTTCATAGACCTGACCCCGGAGCAGCGTCAGCTGCAGGCGGAACTGCGGGAATACTTTTCCAACCTGATCTCGTCCGACGAGATGAAGGCGATGGAACAGGACCGTCACAACGAGGCCTACCGCGCGGTGATCCGGCGGATGGGCCGGGACGGCAAGCTCGGCGTCGGATGGCCAAAGGAGTTCGGCGGCTTGGGCTTCGGGCCCATCGAGCAGTCGATCTTCGTCAACGAGGCGCACCGCGCCGACGTGCCACTGCCCGCGGTGACACTGCAGACGGTCGGTCCGGTGTTGCAGCAGTTCGGCAGCGAGGAACAGAAGAAGAGGTTCCTGCCTGCCATCCTGGCCGGCGAGGTTCACTTCGCGATCGGCTACACCGAGCCCGAGGCGGGCACCGACCTGGCCTCCCTGCGAACGACTGCAATTCGCCAGGGCGACGAGTACATCGTCAACGGACAGAAGATCTTCACCACCGGTGCCCACGACGCGGACTACATCTGGCTGGCCTGCCGCACCGATCCGGAAGCCGTGAAACACAAGGGTATTTCGATCCTGATCGTCGACACCAAGGATCCCGGCTACTCCTGGACGCCGATCATCCTGTCCGACGGCGCCCACCACACCAACGCCACCTACTACAACGACGTTCGGGTGCCAGCCGACATGCTGGTCGGCGAGGAGAACGGCGGATGGCGCCTGATCACCACCCAGCTCAACAACGAGCGGGTCATGCTGGGCCCCGCCGGCCGCACCGCCGGCATCTACGACCGGGTGCACGCCTGGGCGTCCAAGCCGGGCAGCGACGGCGTCACGCCGATCGATCACCAGGACGTCAAGCGGGCACTCGGTGAGATCCACGCGATGTGGCGGATCAACGAACTGCTGAACTGGCAGGTGGCGGCCGCCGGTGAGGACATCAACGTGGCCGATGCCGCTTCGACGAAAGTCTTTGGCACGGAACGCGTCCAGTACATCGGGCGGCTCGCCGAGGAGATCGTCGGCAAGTACGGCAACCCCGCCGATTCCGACACCGCCGACCTGCTCAAGTGGCTGGACTCCCAGACCAAGCGCAACCTCGTGATCACGTTCGGCGGCGGCGTGAACGAAGTGATGCGCGAGATGATCGCGGCGGCCGGGCTCAAGGTGCCGAGGGTGCCTCGATGACGGATATCAAGGAAGCGGTTGCGGAAATCACCGCCACCGTGGTCGCTGCGCCGCGCGACGCCCGGGATCCGGTGAACCAGCCGACGATCAACAACTGGGTCGAGGCGATCGGCGACAGCAACCCGATCTACGTCGACGAGGCCGCCGCCAAGGCCGCGGGTCACCCCGGAATCGTCGCGCCGCCGGCCATGATTCAGGTGTGGACGATGTTCGGCCTGGGCGGCGAACGCCCGACCGACGACCCCATGGGCCCGATCATGCAGCTGTTCGACGAGGCCGGCTACATCGGCGTGGTCGCGACCAACTGCGAGCAGACCTATCACCGGTATCTGCGTCCCGGCGAGCAGGTCACCGTCGCCTCGGAGATGCGCGACGTGGTCGGCCCCAAGCAGACCGGACTCGGTGAGGGCTGGTTCATCAACCAGCACATCACGTGGCGGGTCGGCGACGAGGACGTCGCCGAGATGGCCTGGCGCATCTTGAAGTTCAGGCCCCGCGAGGATTCCGGGGCGGCCGGCTCCGTCCCGCAAGACCTGGACGCCGACGCCATGATGCGTCCGGCGGTCTCGCGCGACACCGCGTTCTTCTGGGAGGGCGTCAAGGAGCACGAGCTGCGTATCCAGCGCCTCGCCGACGGCACCCTGCAGCATCCGCCGGTGCCGGCCGTCTGGCAGGACAAAGCCGAGCCGATCGACTTCGTGGTGGCCAGCGGCCGCGGCACGGTGTTCAGCTTCGTGGTCCACCACGCGCCCAAGGTGCCCGGTCGCACGCTGCCGTTCGTGATCGCGCTCATCGAACTGGAAGAGGGCGTCCGCATGCTGGGCGAGCTGCGGAACGTCGACCATGCCGAGATCAAGATCGGAATGCCGGTTCGCGCAACCTATATCGACTTCCCGGCCGGTGATTCCGGCCCGGAGTGGAGTCTCTACGCCTGGGAGCCCGTGGGAGACGAGCATGAGCGCACCCGTTGTCGAAGTGGGCACCGTCCTGCCCGAACTCAAGCTGCATGGCTCGCCGACGTTCATCATCTCAACGGCTCTGGCCACCAGGGACTTTCAGGATGTGCACCATGACCGGGATCTCGCGCAGGCCAAGGGGTCCAAGGACATCTTCGTCAACATCCTCACCGACACCGGGCTGGTGCAGCGCTACGTCACCGACTGGGCGGGCCCGACGGCGCTGATCAAATCGATCGGCCTGCGGCTGGGTGTGCCGTGGTACGCCTACGACACCGTCACCTTCTCCGGTGAGGTGACCGCGATCGAGGACGGCCTGATCACGCTGAAGGTGTTCGGTCGCAACAGCCTTGGCGACCACGTCATCGCGACCGTGACGCTGACGATCGGGGGCGCCTGATGTTGTCGGGTAAGGCCGCGATCGTCGGCATCGGCGCCACCGATTTCTCCAAGGACTCCGGCCGCAGTGAGTTGCGGCTGGCGGCCGAGGCGGTTCTGGATGCGTTGGACGACGCCGGGTTGAGCCCGTCCGACGTCGACGGGCTGACCACCTTCACGATGGACACCAACAACGAGACCGCCGTCGCGCGCGCGGCCGGCATCGGCGATCTGAAGTTCTTCTCGCAGATCGGGTACGGCGGCGGCGCCGCGTGCGCGACCGTTCAGCAGGCGGCGATGGCCGTTGCCACCGGGGTGGCCGACGTCGTCGTCGCATACCGGGCGTTCAACGAGCGGTCGGGCATGCGGTTCGGTCAGGTGCAGACCCGGTTGGTGGGAAATGCTGGCGTGCAGGCTGATTCGACGGCGGCGGACAACTCCTTCTCGTACCCGCACGGGCTTTCCACGCCGGCCGCGCAGGTCGCGATGATCGCCCAGCGCTACATGCATCTGTCCGGTGCGACCAGTCGGGACTTCGGCGCGATATCGGTGGCCGACCGCAAGCATGCGGCCAAGAACCCGAAGGCGTATTTCTACGAGAAGCCGATAACCATTGAGGATCACCAGAATTCGCGGTGGATCGCCGAGCCGCTGCGGCTGCTGGACTGCTGCCAGGAGACCGACGGAGCGGTCGCGATCGTGGTGACGTCGCCGGAGCGCGCGAAGGACCTCAAGCAGCGACCGGCGATCATCGAGGCGGCGGCGCAGGGCTCCAGCCCCGACCAGTACACGATGGTCAGCTACTACCGGCCCGAGCTGGGTCTGCCCGAGATGGGGGTCGTGGGCCAGCAGCTGTGGCAGCAGTCGGGCCTGAAGCCGACCGACATCCAGACCGCCGTGCTCTACGACCACTTCACCCCGTTCACGCTGATTCAGTTGGAAGAGTTGGGATTCTGCGGCAAGGGCGAGGCGAAGGACTTCATCGCCGACGGCGCGATCGAGGTCGGGGGCCGGCTGCCGATCAACACCCATGGTGGCCAACTCGGTGAGGCCTACATCCACGGGATGAACGGCATCGCCGAGGGTGTGCGGCAACTTCGGGCACCTCGGTGAACCCGGTGCCCGACGTCGAGCACGTCCTCGTCACCGCCGGAACCGGCGTCCCGACCTCGGGCCTGATCCTCGGCTAGCGCGCTGCGGCTTCGCTGCCGAGCGCTGCGGTCCGCCGAGCGTCGGCGCTTCGTGGCCGAGCGGAACGTAGCGTAGCTGCAGGCTGCATCGACAGGCTCGAAGTGACGCCTCGGCTCCGTTGCATGCGCACGCTGCGCGCCGATGGCGTGAGCCGTTCGTCGGCAGCGAAGCCGTTGCTGCGGTGACGCTGACCAAGAGCTCAGCTTGCAACGCGCTACACTCGCCTGTTCCGCGATGTCTATGTCAATCGGCGATGCTGAGTTAACCGCCGCGTTGCGCGCGCAAGCCGGGTGGCTTGTGGTCTCGGCCGCCGGGGAGTCGTTGCGGGGTTCTCGGCGGCCGCGCTGCACGGCAGTAGATGGGTCGACGACCGACGGCTCGTCGAGCTGATTCATGACAACCGCCACTTGGCTGGCCGGGCTACAGTCTCGCGGCGGACCGTCTCGAGAACGACGAGTCACCGATGCGTCGACGGCGTTCCGGTTACGTCGCTGGCCACGGACAGCGCTGGATCTCGGCTGCTGGTACCCGACTGACGACCGCGGTGCGCGGCTATCGACTCGCTGGCCCGAGCGACCGATATTCAAAGCCGCTGATGTTGAGCTCCTGGCCCAGCAGATACGCGGGACGTCGCGGCATCGCACGGGCACGCCGGGCGCCTGCGACCTATTCGATGCCGGCGCGCAGTCTCCGAAGGAGATCGTGGCTTCGCGCTTGGTCCTGATGCGAGGCCGGCCTGCCGCGGCCGCAGACACAGATCCCGGTGCCGACGATTTCGGGGAGTACTATCGCGTATCTGGACATGGGCTGGGAAGACGTGAAGGTCGCCGTGGAGTACGACGGTGATCAGCATCGCAGCGATCGCTCGACAATTCACCTGGGATATAAGGCGACTGGAAAGGCTCGCAGCGTCACGGGCTGGATCGTGGTGCGAGTGCGTCGCTGGCGACCGGCCCGGCCGATATCGTTCGCCGGGTTGCGTGCTGCTCGCTGCGTGCCGAGCGTGACGCTCGCGGTCACGATCGGGACGACTCGAATCTCAGGCCCGGCTAGCCGGGCGCTCGGCATGAGGCAAGACGCAAACCGCTAAGCAGGTACCAGTTCGACGCCGGAGAGGACCACCGCGTTGTCGCGCGAGGGCGCGACAACGCTGGCCAAGAAGCGGCCTTCCGAACGAGTCCTTCCAGATGCCGACCTTGAGCGTTTCGCCGGGGTAAGCGACCCCGGCGAAACGCGCGCCGTAGGCCGCCACCGCGCCGGCGTCGCCGTCGAGCAGCGCATCGGTGATCGCCTTGCAGGTCATGCCGTAGGTGCACAGTCCGTGCAGGATGGGCTGGGAAAAGCCTGCGGCAGCGGCGAATTCGGGATCCGAGTGCAGCGGGTTGCGGTCGCCGCACAGCCGGTAGAGCAGCGCCTGCTGCGGCAGGATCGGAATGTCGACCTCGAGATCGGGGGCACGGTCCGGCGCTCCGTCCGACGACGACGGCCCGCGCTCGCCGCCGAATCCGCCCTCGCCGCGAGCGAAGATCGACCGGCGCTGTGTCCACAACAGCGTGCCGTCGGGCGCGGTCACCGTCGTCTCGCTCCAGATCACCGCGGCCTTGCCCTTATCCCAGATGTCGGTGAACCGCGTGACGGCCTTGGCCGAGCCCGACGGCGGCAGCGGCGCCGGCGCCTCGATCCGCTCGCTTGCGTGCAGCACCTTGCCCAGTTCGATGTCGATCCCGGGGAATCGCACGGTCGGCGGTTTCGTGGCGTGGAAGGTGGCGGCCACGTTGCCGAACGTAGGCAGCACCTGCGGGGTGTCGTCGATCAGATAGCGCAGCTCGCGTGGGTCCATCGGATCGGCGCCCGCGCCCAGTCCGAGGTGGTAGAGCTGCACATCACTGCTGGCCCAGGAGAATTCGATGGGATCCAGCTCGGCATTCAGCGCGACGTCTACGTCGATGGGCATCGCAGATTTCCCGCTCCTCCGGCTATGTGCAACGCCGCCAGGTAGCCGAACGTCATGGCCGGACCGATGGTGCCACCCGGACCGGGATATGTGTGGCCCATCACCGGAGCGCTGACATTGCCGGCGGCGTAAAGGCCTTCGATGATACTGCCGTCGTCGCGCAGCGCGCGGCCGTGGATATCGGTGCGGATGCCGCCCTTGGTGCCCAGGTCGCCGGGCACCATCTTCGCCGCGTAGTACGGCGCGTGGGTGATCTCACCGAGGTTGGGGTTCGGCTTGTTGGTCGGGTCGCCGTAGTACTTGTCATAGGCGCTTTCGCCGCGCTGGTAGTCCTCGTCGACGCCGGAGCGGGCGAAGCCGTTGAATCGCTCCACGGTCGCGGTGAATTCGCTCACCGGAAGGCCGGCCTTTTCAGCCAGCTCCGCCAGCGTGTCGGCCTGGATGATGACGCCAGACTCCAGCCACTTGCGCGGAATTCGTTGTCCGGGCTGCAATCCCGCGAAGATATAGCGGTCTCTGTACTGCTGGTCGAACACCAGCCACGCGGGAATGTTCTCGCCCGGCCCGGGTCCCTGACCGTATTCGCCGCCGTACATGTGGTGGCAGGCTTCGACGTAGGGCATCGATTCGTTCATGAACCGCTTGCCCGACATGTTGACGATGATCGACCCCGGCGAATTGCGTTCGGACAACGCGAACCACGGTGCGCCCACCAGCGGGACGGTCGGACCCCACCAGGCGTCCTCCATGAGGTCCAGTGCGGCGCCGAGCTTTTCGCCCGCCACGATTCCGTCGCCGGTGTTGGCCACCGCGCCGACGGTCCACTCGGTGGTGATCGGAGCGCGCTGGTATTTCACCCGCATCTGTTCGTTGTGCTCGAAGCCGCCCGACGCGAGGATCACGCCTCGCCGTGCCCGGATCAGTTCGCGGCTCACCCGATTGCGCGTCGCCGGCGTGCCGCACGTAGACGCCGCGCACGACGCCGTCTTCGACGTAGAGGTCGGTGAGCGCGGTGTTGAGCACGACCGGAACCCCGGCCCGCTGCAAACCGATCCGCAGCGGGCCGATCAGTGCCCGGCCCATGCCGACAAGGTTCTTGCCGGTGGCCTTGGCCCACGCGGTGCGCGCACCGACCTTCAGACTGCGCAGCACACCGCGCGGGTGGCGCTTGAGCTGGTTCAGCCGCACGTAATCCTGTTGCATCACCACAACGTTCAACGGGACCTTGCCGTACGCCGGCTCCAGGCCTGCCTCGTCGGCGCCGAGCTTGCGGGCGTTGAACGGCTTCGGCTCGATCGACCGGCCCTCCGCGCGCCCGCCCGGCGACTCGGGGTAGTAGTCGGAATACCGCGGCACCCAGCACATCTTCAGCGGAGTGTGCTTCAGCACGAAAGAGAGCATCTCGGGCCCGCGCTCGAGGTAGGTATCGATGCGTTCGGGCTCGACGACGTTGCCGATGATCGCGTGCAGATAGGTGCGCGCGGCCTCGGCGGTATCGCGGACCCCGTCACGCTTGAGCACTTCGTTATTTGGGATCCAAACGCCGCCGCCCGAGCGTGCGGTCGAGCCGCCGAAGTGTGGGGCCTTCTCGATGACTATGGTGGAAAGGCCCCGGTGAGCGGCGGTAAGGGCGGCCACCATGCCGGCTCCGCCGCTCCCGACCACGACGACGTCGTACTCCTGCGCTGACATGTAGAACACGTTATAGAATTGCCCGGGGCGGCCGCTACTGGCCCGGTCGACCCGACGAGGAGACTTGGAAAATGCTCAGTGTTGCCACGCGCGACGAACTGGCTGCCGACCTGGCGCAAGCCGAGCGGAGCGGAGAGCCGATCGCTCCGCTGACCGCTACCTATCCGGACATCGACGTCGTCGACGCATACGAGATCCAGCTGATCAACATCCGCCAGCGCGTCGCCGAGGGTGCCCGGGTGCTGGGCCACAAGGTGGGTCTGTCGAGCAAGGCGATGCAGCACATGATGGGCGTCGACGAGCCGGACTACGGCCATCTGCTCGACGAGATGGAGGTCTTCGAGGATGTTCCCGTCAAGGCGGGAAGATTCCTCTACCCACGGGTCGAGGTCGAGGTGGGCTTCATCCTCGCCGACGACCTTCCGGGCGCCGGCTGCACCGAAGACGACGTGCTTTCGGGCACCGAAGCATTGGTGCCGTCGATCGAGTTGATCGACACCCGAATCACCAACTGGAACATCGCGTTGTGCGACACCATCGCGGACAACGCGTCGTCGGCGGGTTTCGTGCTGGGCAAGGCCCGCGTTTCGCCCGCCGACATCGACGTGAAGGCGATCGACGCGGTGCTGACACGCAACGGCGAGGTGATAGCCAAGGGCCGCAGCGACGCGGTGTTGGGAAACCCGGTGACCGCCGTGGCCTGGCTGGCCCGCAAGGTCGAGAGCTTCGGGGTGCGGCTGCGCAAAGGCGACGTAGTGCTCCCCGGCTCCTGCACCAAGGCCATCGATGCCCGTCCCGGTGACGAGTTCGTCGCCGATTTCACCGGGCTGGGCTCGGTGCATTTGTCGTTTGAATAGGCTCGGATTAATTTGAATCAATCGATTTAAAGCTTCGAAAAAGGGAGCATCATGCCGTCGAAGGCAAGCGTCGCAATTGTCGGGTCGGGGAACATCAGCACTGACCTGCTCTACAAGCTCCTGCGTTCGGACTGGCTGGAGCCGCGCTGGATGGTGGGCATCGACCCGGAAAGCGAGGGCCTGGCCCGCGCCCGCAAGCTGGGGTTGGAGACCACTCACGAGGGCGTCGACTGGCTGCTGGCACAGTCGGAGAAGCCCGACCTGGTGTTCGAGGCGACCAGCGCCTACGTGCACCGCGACGCGGCACCCAAGTACGAGGCCGCCGGGATCCGGGCCATCGACCTGACGCCGGCCGCGGTGGGCCCCGCCGTGATCCCGCCGGCCAACCTGCGCCAGCACCTCGATGCGCCCAACGTCAACATGATCACCTGCGGGGGACAGGCGACCATCCCGATCGTCTATGCGGTGTCGCGTGCCGTCGCCGACATCGGCGGTGTCCCCTACGCCGAGATCGTCGCCTCCGTCGCCTCGCTATCGGCCGGCCCCGGCACCCGGGCCAACATCGACGAATTCACCAAGACCACCAGCAGGGGCGTCGAGACCATCGGCGGCGCCAAGCGCGGCAAGGCGATCATCATCTTGAACCCGGCCGACCCGCCGATGATCATGCGCGACACCATCTTCTGTGCCATCCCGGAGGATGCCGACCGCGACGCGATCGCCAAGTCCATCCACGACGTCGTGGCCGAGGTGCAGACCTATGTGCCGGGATACCGGCTGCTCAACGAGCCTCAGTTCGACGACCCGTCGATCAATTCCGGCGGCCAGGCGCTGGTCACCACCTTCGTCGAAGTGGAGGGTGCGGGCGACTATCTGCCGCCTTACGCTGGAAATCTAGACATCATGACCGCCGCGGCCACGAAGGTCGGCGAGGAGATCGCCAAGGAGTCCTTGAGCGCGACGGCCGGAGGAGCGCAATCATGAGCATCCAGGAGATTTTCTTCAACCCGATCTGGGACGTCCGGATGACGGATACGTCGCTGCGGGACGGCTCCCACCACAAACGCCATCAGTTCACCAAGGACGAGGTCGGCGCCATCGTGGCCGCCCTGGACGCCGCGGGAGTGCCCGTCATCGAGGTCACCCACGGCGACGGGCTGGGCGGCTCGAGCTTCAACTACGGGTTCTCCAAGACCCCCGAACAGGAGCTGATCAAGCTCGCCGCCGAGACCGCCAAAGAGGCGAAGATCGCCTTCCTGATGCTGCCCGGCGTCGGCACCAAAGAGGACATCAAAGAGGCGCAGAACAACGGCGGCTCGATCTGCCGGATCGCCACGCACTGCACCGAGGCCGACGTGTCGATCCAGCACTTCGGCCTGGCCCGCGAACTCGGCCTGGAAACCGTCGGGTTCCTGATGATGAGCCACACCATCCCGCCCGAGAAGCTGGCCGCGCAGGCCCGCATCATGGCCGACGCGGGCTGCCAGTGCGTTTACGTGGTGGATTCGGCCGGGGCGCTGGTGCTCGAGGGGGTGCGCGACCGGGTCGCGGCGCTGGTCGCCGAGCTCGGCGACGACGCCCAGGTCGGCTTCCACGGCCACGAAAACCTCGGACTAGGGGTGGCTAACAGCGTGGAGGCCGTCCGGGCGGGCGCCAAGCAGATCGACGGCTCCTGCCGCCGGTTCGGCGCCGGTGCGGGCAACGCGCCCGTCGAGGCGCTGATCGGGGTGTTCGACAAGATCGGCGTGAAGACGGGGATCGACTTCTTCGACATCGCCGACGCCGCCGAAGAGGTGGTGGCCCCGGCCATGCCCACCGAGTGCCTGCTCGACCGCAACGCCCTGATCATGGGCTATTCGGGGGTGTACTCGAGCTTCCTCAAGCACGCCATCCGCCAGTCCGAGCGCTACGGTGTGCCGGCCCACCAGCTGCTGCACCGCGCAGGTCAGCGCAAACTCATCGGTGGCCAGGAAGACCAGCTCATCGACATCGCGCTGGAGATCAAGCGGGAGCAGGAAAGCGGCGCCGCGGCCCAGCGTTGACCTGCCGCTGCGGGCCGCCGGACGCACAGGCGGCGCAAAGGTATCGCGAGTAATCTGGCGCGCATGAGCACATCGAACACAGTCGGCGTTCGTCGTCGTGGGCTGTACGGCCTGATCGCGGGGGGGTTGATGTCCGCTACCGCGGCAACGCTGATCGCGCTGCCCGTGGCGGGCATAGCCAACGCGGAGCCGCAGTGCAGTCAGGACGTGGGTTCATCCATCGACTCGTACCTGCAGAAGCACCCGGACCTCCACCAGCAGCTGCAGGCCAGGTCGCAGGCGGAGGGCGGTAACGGCAACGTCATCGACTACCTGAATCGGCATCCCGACGTCCGCCAGCACCTGATCGACCTTTCCCACTCCTGCCCACCCTAGTGAGTCGGCGTCGTCTTTGAACGCTGTCGCCGACGCGCGGGAATGTTCGCCATTGACGAAAAAGTAGAACACGTTCTAGCGTCTAGGCGTGTTCTCTGATCTCGGGTCCGCTCACCTAAGCCATCGCCGAGTCCGAAAAGCTGGTGGCCGCGGCACCCCACATCGAGACCGAAGCCGACCTGCTCGAAGGGCTGCAGTACCTCGCCGGCTGCATCGCCGGCTGTCTGCACCTGTCGTTCGACTACGAGCGCGATCATCCCTTCCTGCAGTCGGGCACCGGGCCGTTCACCAAGATGGGCCTGGACAATCCGGACACGCTCTACTTCGGCACTCGGGTGCACGCCAACCATGATTACGTCGTCACCGGCCGTCGCGGCACCACGACCGACCTGAGCTTCCAGCTGCTCGGCGGCGAGTACACCGATGACAACGTCCCGGTCAGCCAGGCCGCGTTCGACGACCGGGAACTGCAGATCGCACCGGACGGCAGCTTCGAGTGGCGGGTGCGGCCGACGAGCCCCGGGCAACTGGTCATTCGCGAGGTGTACGGCGACTGGGCCGCGCAGCGCGGCACCCTGGCCATCTCCCGGCTGGACACCGCGGGCACCGCGCCGCCGCCGCTGACCCGCGAAACCATCGAAAAGCGTTATGCCACAGCCGGAAAGCAACTCGTCAACCGGGTGAAGACGTGGCTGCAATTCCCGCAGTGGTTCTACTTCAACATCCCGGTGAACACGATGGTCGCGCCGCGACTGACGCCCGGCGGACTGGCGACCCAGTACTCGTCGGTGGGGCATTACGAGCTACGGCCCGACCAGGCGCTGGTGATCACCATTCCGGTCACCGACGCGCCCTACCTAGGCTTCCAGTTGGGCAGCCTGTGGTACATCTCGCTGGACTACATCAACCACCAGACGTCGCTGAACAACACGCAGGCGCAAGCGGATCCGGACGGCAAGGTGCGCATCGTCGTCGCCGACCAGAACCCCGGCGTGACCAACTGGGTCGAAACCCTCGGCCATCGCAAGGGCATCCTGCAGTTCCGTTGGCAACGGGTGTCGCGCGAACTCACCGAAGCCGACGGTCCCACCGTCGAGCTGGTCGACATCGACGCTGTACCGACCACGCTGCCGTACTTCGAGCACAACAAGATTTCCGACGATGAGTGGCGCGCGCGAATCACGCTGCGCCAACAGCAGATTGCGGCAAGGATGCTGGGGTGACGATGTCAGGGATGCTCAACGACAAGGTAGTGATCATCAGTGGCGTCGGCCCGGGCCTGGGTACCACGCTGGCGCACCGATGTGCCGACAACGGCGCCGACCTGGTGCTGGCGGCCCGTACCGTCGAGCGGCTGGACGAGGTTGCCAAGCAGGTCAACGACTCCGGTCGCAAGGCCTTGGCGGTGCGCACCGATATCACCGACGACGACGAGGTCGCCTACCTGGTCGAGACGACCATGGCCACCTACGGCAAGGTCGACGTGCTGATCAACAACGCGTTCCGGGTGCCGTCGATGAAGCCCTTGGCGGGCACCAGTTTTCAGCACATCCGCGATGCGATCGAGCTCAGTGCGCTGGGCGCGCTGCGGCTCATCCAGGCCTTCACGCCGGCGCTGGAGACCTCGCACGGATCGATCGTCAACGTCAACTCCATGGTGCTGCGGCACTCGCAAGCCAAATACGGCGCCTACAAGATGGCCAAGTCCGCGCTGCTTTCCATGTCGCAATCGCTGGCCACCGAGCTCGGCGAGAAGGGCATCCGCGTCAATTCCGTTGCGCCGGGCTACATCTGGGGCGACACGTTGCAGGCCTACTTCGAGCATCAGGCGGGCAAGTACGGCACCACCGTCGACGAGATCTATGCGGCCACGGCGGCGAACTCGGACCTCAAGCGCCTGCCCACCGAAGAGGAAGTGGCATCGGCCATCCTGTTCCTGGCCAGTGATCTGTCCAGCGGCATCACCGGGCAGACCCTGGACGTCAACTGCGGGGAGTACCACGTCTGATGTCCGATCGCACCGATATCGGGACCGTCGACGAGCTGCACGCCTCGGCCACCAAGCTGACCGGGCTCGACGATTTCGGCGCTGACGACGACAACTATCGCGAAGCGCTGCAAGTGTTGCTGGACTCCTACCGGACCGAGGCCGGGCTTACGGTGTTGGGCAGCAAGATGAATCGCTTCTTCCTGCGCGGAGCGCTGGTGGCGCGATTGCTGTCCGAGTCCGCGTGGAAGCAGTACCCGCAGTACGCCGACGTCGCCATCGAACGGCCCATCTTCGTCACCGGCCTGGTGCGCACCGGCACCACGGCGCTACACCGGCTCCTGGGCGCCGATCCCGCGCATCAGGGCCTGCACATGTGGCTGGCCGAGTTCCCGCAACCGCGTCCGCCGCGCGAGACCTGGGAGTCGCACCCGCTGTATCGCCAGCTCGACGATCAATTCACCCAGCACCACCAGGAGAACCCCGGCTACACCGGTTTGCATTTCATGGCCGCCTACGAGCTGGAGGAGTGCTGGCAGCTGCTGCGCCAGTCGCTGCATTCGGTGTCCTACGAAACGCTGGCGCACCTGCCCAGTTACGCCGCAGTGGCTCTCAAAACAGGACTGGACGCCGTCATATCAGCGGCACCGCCGCAACCTTCAGCTGATCGGGCTCAACGACGCCGACAAGCGGTGGGTGCTGAAGAATCCCAGCCACCTGTTTGCGTTGGACGCGTTGATGGCGACGTATCCCGATGCGTTGGTGATACAGACTCATCGCCCGGTCGAAACGATCATGGCCTCGATGTGCTCGCTGGCGCAGCACACCGCCGAGGGCTGGTCGACGTCGTTCACCGGGGCCCAAATCGGTGCCGACGCAATGGAAACCTGGTCGCGAGGGCTGGAGCGGTTCAACACCGCGCGGGCCAAATACAGTCCGTCCCAGTTCTACGATGTCGACTACAAGGAATTGATCGCGGACCCCATGGGCACCGTGGCCGACATCTACCGGCATTTCGGCCTGACGCTCACCGAAGACGCGAAGGCCGCCATGGAAAAGGCCCACGCCGACAGTCAGTCCGGTGCGCGGGCACCCAAGCACACCTACTCGCTGGCCGACTACGGTCTCAGCACCGAGACGGTCAAGGAGCGATTCGCGGGTCTGTAAACCGCTGCGCCACAATGGTTTCCGTGGACTCGCCGGAGCGCACAACACCAATGGCTCCAGGCGGAGCGTGAGGCGCGGCCCAATTGCGGGTGTCGACGCTCGCTCAGCCTTCGTCCGGATCGTTGTCGAGGTAGCCCTCGGCGACCGCATGCTCGATGCTGTCAGCGAGTTTCGGGCACGACCTGATGCGGGCGGTATCGCCCCCGGACTCGCGCACCTCGGTGAAGTGCGCGCAGCGCTGCCACGCCTCCGTGTTCCATTGCACCGCGGTGTGTCCCGGCCCGAGCCTGCGGACGGTGACCCGCACGTGGCAGAACCGGCAGTCCACCGGCAGCAGACCCGAGTTGAGGTAGCGCTCGCGGTCGGCGCGACTGGCCTCGGCAACGGCCGCGGCGCGCTGCGGATCGTGGGTGAAATCCCTTGACTTCGACCAGGATCGGCCCTTGCGTTCGGGGCCGGCCGGATGCTCGTCGTGGTCATGGTGATCGCCGTGCAGCAACAACATCGACCGCGCGAGCTGATCGACGTCAGGTACCGCCGGCTGATCGTCGCCCATGATTCCTAGTGTTGCTCGGCCGGCACGTCGTCGGTAACCGCCTCGTCCGCCTCGGCGTCCTTGGCCTTGAGGTTCTGCTCGACCTCGGCATTCCAGTACTCGTTGGCGCGGGTGGTGTCCACCTCGATCTCGAAGCGCTCCACCATCTCCGGTTCGATGTCGGCGACGTCGACGTAGAACTGCTGATACCACCGGCGCAGCTGGTAGACCGCGCCGTCCTCTTCGACCAGCAGCGGGTTGTCGATGCGGGTCTTGTGCTTCCAGATCTCGACGTCCTGCAGGAATCCCTTGCTGACGCCCTCGGTGAACACCTTCGACAGCTTGTCGGTCATCTTTTCGTCCATGCCCTTGGGCTTTTCGACGATGACGCCCCACTGCAGCATGAACGAGTTCTGGGTCACCGGGTAATGGCAGTTGATCAGGATCGACTCGGCCTTGTAGCCGCCGTAGCTGTTGTGCAGCCAGTTGATCATGAACGACGGGCCGAAGTAGGACGCCTCGGAATCCAGGTGCGCCTCACCGTAAGACGTACCGAGATCGTTGACGTCGGGCCGGCCCACGTTGTGCAGGTACTGCGACGCGATGTGACCCTCGAACACGTTCTTGAAGTACGTCGGCAACCCGAAATGGATGTAGAAGAAGTGCGCCATGTCGGTGACGTTGTCGATGATGTCGCGGCAGTTCGATCCCTCGATGAGGATGCTGTTCCACCGCCACTCGGTCCACTCGTCGCTGTGGGATTCCGGGATGTCCGGGATACGCACGGCGGGATCCGGCGGATTGTTCTCGTGGTCGTGCCAGACGAACAACAAACCGCCGCGCACGTCGGTCGTCCACGACCGGGTGCGCGCCGTCTTGGGCGTGCGCTTGGCGTAAGGCACCAGCTTGCAGCGGCCGTCGCCGCCCCAGCGCCAGTCGTGGAAGGGGCAGGCCACCTCGTCGCCCTTGATGGTGCCCTCGGTCAGATCGCCGCCCATGTGGCGGCAGTAGCCGTCGAGGACCTTCAGGTCGCCCTGCGAGTCGGCGAAGACCACCAGCTTGGTGCCGAAAGCCTCGATCGAGTGCGGCTTACCGTCCTGGAAGTCCTTGGCAACGCCCAGGCAGTGCCAGCCGCGGGCGTACCTGGTCGGCAATGCGCCGGGATCGATCTCCCGGATGCCGACCGCCTTGGTGTCGGTACTCACCTGTCACCTCCAACTGGCTGGGCCTCTAATTAGAACACGTTACAGTTTTGCGGCGGGGACGCGCAACGACGGCGAGCCTGGCCACGGCATATGCACACTGCGGTATATCTAAACGATGCCGCTGTTTGCGTTCGAGGGCCGCGCGCCACGGGTCGATCCCACCGCTTTCGTGGCCCCGACGGCCACTCTGATCGGCGACGTTGTGGTGGAGGCGGGGGCCTCGGTCTGGTTCAACGCCGTCTTGCGCGGCGACTACGGGCCCATCGTGGTGCGCGAGGGCGCCAACGTCCAAGACGGATCGGTACTGCACGCGCCGCCCGGTATCCCGGTCGACATCGGTCCGGGCGCGACGGTGGCGCACCTGTGTGTCATTCACGGGGTTCATGTCGGGCCCGAGGCGCTGATCGCAAACCACGCGACGGTGCTGGACGGTGCGGTGATCGGCGCGCGCAGCCTGATCGCGGCCGGGTCCCTGGTGCTGGCCGGGACCCAGATCCCGGCCGGAATGCTGGCGGTCGGGTCGCCCGCGCAGGTGAAGGGCCCGATCGCCGGAACCGGCGCCGAGATGTGGGTCAAGGTCAATCCGCAGGCCTACCGCGACCTCGCCCAGCGCCACCTGGCCGGGCTCGAACCGATTTAGATTTTGCGCGTGTTGGCCGCCGCGCGCTCCATCTCCCAGTAGGCGCGCAGGGCGACCATCTTGCCCTTCGGCGTTGACCTTGTAGGTGAACACGCCTTCGGCGGTCGTCTGGTACTCGCCCGTCGTGATGAGGATGTGCCCGACGTTGGCTTCCTCGTTGCCGCACTGGTAGGTGTCGCGGAAGAAGAACTCGATCTTGGTGGTGGGGGCGATCGCCTTGTCCCAGAAGGCCGAGATCGCGTCGCGGCCGCGGTGCCCGTGCCCTTCGGGGTCGAACGCCGACGGGCCGATCGGGTCCTCGACGATGGCGTCGTCGGCGAATACCGCCAGCCAAGCATCCTTGTCCCGGGCCGCAACCGCTTCGCGGGAGCGCCGGCCGGCCTCGTGCGCGGAATGCTCAGTCACCGACGCGTTCACGCATCCACTTTCTGGGCCGCAGGCTTGTCCGCACCCACCACCCACATCGAGTAGTACTGCGAGCCACCGCCGTAGGCGTGACCCAAGGCCTTTCGTGCGTTGGGCACCTGGTGGTCCCCGCCCTTGCCCATCACCTGGATCGCGGCCTCGGCGAAGCGAATCAGCCCCGAGGCGCCGATCGGGTTCGACGACAGCACGCCGCCCGACGGGTTCACCGGCAGCCGGCCGCCGATCTTGGTTTCGCCGGCTTCGGTGAGTTTCCAGCCTTCGCCCTCGGCGGCAAACCCTAGGTTTTCCAACCACATCGGCTCGAACCAGGAGAACGGCACGTAGATTTCCGCGGCGTCGATCTCGTCGATGGGGCTCTCGATGCCGGCGGCCTTCCACAGCGCCGCGGCCGCGTCGCGGCCCGCCTGCGGGCTGACCTGGTCGCGTCCGGAGAATTGCAGCGGCTCGGTGCGCAGCGCCGTGGCGTGGATCCATGCCACCGGATGTCCTTGAGCCAGGCGGGCTTCGGCGGCCTCCTCGTTGCCGATCACGACGGCGGCGGCACCGTCGGACGAGGGGCAGGTCTCGTCATAGCGGATCGGGTCCCACAGCATCGGCGACGACATCACCTTCTCGACGGTGATGTCGGGTTGGTGGAGGTGCGCCAGCGGGTTCTTGCTGCCGTTGAGCCGGTCCTTGACCGCGACGATGGCGCCGATGTTCGTCGGCGCGCCGGATCGGCGGATGTATGAGCGCACGTGCGGGGCGAAGTAGCCACCCGCACCGGCACCGACCGGCTTGATGAAGGGGATGGGAATCGACAACGCCCACATGGCGTTCGACTCCGACTGCTTTTCCCAGGCCATCGCGAGCACCCGCCGGTACTTACCGGACTGCACCAGGCTGGCCGCCACCACTCCGGTGGACCCGCCGACCGATCCCGCGGTGTGGACCCGGATCAGCGGCTTGCCCGTGGCCCCCATGGCGTCGGCCATGAACAGCTCGGGCATCATCACGCCCTCGAAGAAGTCCGGCGCCTTGCCGACCACGACCGCGTCGATGTCGTCGAACGTGCTGCCGGAGTCGGCCAGCGCCCGGTCGATCGCCTCGCGCACCAGGCCGTTCATCGAAACGTCTTGGCGTTTGGCGACGTACTTGGTCTGCCCGGTACCCAATACCGCGGCGACGTTTGGCCCTGCACCGGCCATCAGTTCTTTCCTTCCATGACCGCGACCAGATTCTGTTGCAGCGCAGGCCCACTGGTGGCGTGCGCCAGCACCCGCTTGGCCGAACCATTCCAGATGTGTTGTGCCGCAAAGCCGATGCGCTCGAGGCCGGCGACGAACATGGGATTGGCGGCCAGCGCGCCGCCGGACGGATTGACCTTGGTCGGTCCCGGGACCCGAATGGCTTCCGCGATGATCAGGTGCTGGTGGGTGAAGGGCGCGCAGATCTCGGCGACGTCGAGGTTGTCGGTCCGCGCCGCCCGTGGCCGCCTTGGCCGCGGCCTTCGTCGACGGGGACTCGGTGAGGTCGCGCACGCCCAGCGACGGGGACTCGATGCGATGCTCGATCCCGGTGATCCAGGCCGGGTTTTCGCGCAGCTCGCGCGCCCGGTCGTCGGCCGCGAGCACGATCGCCGCGGCGCCGTCGGTGATCGGTGCGATGTCGTGACGCCGCAGCGGGTCGGCGAAGAACGGCCGCTCGAGCAATTCGTCGATGCTGATCGCCGGCTCCACGTTGTCCACCCGGCGCGCATTGGCGAAGGAGTCGAAGGCAACCCGCGCCATCTGCTCCTCGGTCCACTTGCCGGAGTCGAGCCCGATGCGGGCCTGCAGCCCGGCCATCGACACCGAGTCGGGCCACAGCGGCGCGACGGTGTAGGGGTCGGTCTGCCGCGTCAAGATCTGCCGCAGCATCCCGGCCGAGGACTTGCCGAAGCCGTACACCAGCGCGGTGTCGACCTCGCCGGTGAGGATTTTGATGTAGGCCTCGTAAAGTGCCCAGGCCGCGTCCATTTCGACGTGCGACTCGTTGATCGGCGGGACGGCGCCGATCGAGTCGATCGCCGAGATGAACGAAAATGCCCGTCCGGCAAGGTAATCCGATGAGCCAGAACACCAGAAGCCGATGTCGGCCCTGGTGATGCCCAGTTCCTGGTACAGCTGGGCGAAGCATGGCATCAACATCTCGACGCCGTTGGTGGTGCCGTCGGTGCGGCGGACATGCGGCGCGTGGGCGAAGCCGACGACCGCAACGTTGCGAGCGCTCATTGCAGTTAAGCCCTTTACAGGTGGTGCTTGTAGGTGTCGTAGTCGGCGTCCGGTTCACCGGTCGGCCGGAAGTACTCGATGTTGTCGATGCCGAATCCCCACTCCTCGCGGGGCTTCCACACCGCCTCGACGCGCATGCCCATCCGTACTTCGTGGGCGTCGATGTCGGCGACCAGATGCAGGAACGGGATGTCGGCGCCGTCGAGCAGCACGTAGGCCGCCACGTAGGGCGGCTTGATGCGCTGGCCCTGGAACGGGATGTTGATGATCGCGAACGTCGTCACGGTGCCCTTGTCCGGCAGTTCGACGAACTCGGTGGTCGGCAGGCCGGTGGCCGGGTCGGCGCCGTGCGGCGGGAAGTAAACCTTGCCGTTCTCACCCGTCCTGGCGCCGAGCAGTTTGCCCTCGGCGATGGCGCGCAGGTAGGCGCTCTCCTCATGCGAGGCGGTGTGCTGAATCGTCAGCGAGACCGGCGTGACGATCATGGTGACCGGGTCTTGGTCGCCGTCCGAGTGCTCGGTCACGGTTTCGGCTTCATCGCCGAGCTCGAAGTAGGCGATGTCGGTGATGGCGCCCACCGGCTCGTCGACCCAGTGCACGTGTACCCGGGTGCCGGTCTTGATGGCCTCGGGCTCGCCCGCGTCTACCGCGTGCATCAGCGGGGTGTCGGCGCCGTCGAGCTTGATCAGCGCCCAGGCGAACGGCCGGTCCAGTGGCTGGCCCTCGAGCGGTTCGGGCTGCCAGGTCCAGGACACCACGGTGCCGACGCTGGACACCGGTACCATCTCGCCCAGCGGTTCGTAGGTGACCGGGTCATATTCCGCCGGCGGCACATGCACCCGGCCATCCGATCCGCGCACCCCCAGAATGTGGCGGTCGCGCAGCGCGGTGAAGAACTTGCTCAGCGTGGGGCCGACTGAACGGGTGTAGTCGAAGGACAACGTCAGTGGCGCGGAGAGGGGCGGCTCAGGGTGATCGATCAGGGTCGGGCTGCTCGAGCTGGCTGTCACGCCTTCGAGTAGAACAGGTTCTAAGAATCGTTTCAACATCGGGTCGGCGAAGAAGGGCAGCGAGATGAAGCTCGGACTGCAGCTGGGATATTGGGGCGCTCAGCCGCCGGAGAACCCCGCGGAGCTCGTCGCCGCGGCCGAGGAGGCCGGATTCGACGCCGTCTTCACCGCCGAGGCGTGGGGATCCGATGCCTACACGCCGCTGGCCTGGTGGGGTTCGTCGACGCAGCGGGTGCGGCTGGGCACCTCGGTGGTCCAGCTGTCCGCGCGCACCCCGACGGCCTGCGCGATGGCCGCCCTGACGCTCGATCACCTCAGCGGCGGCCGGCACATCCTCGGGCTCGGCGTGTCCGGGCCCGCAGGTGGTCGAGGGCTGGTACGGCCAGCCGTTCCCCAAGCCGCTGGCCCGCACCCGCGAATACATCGACATCGTCCGCCAGGTGTGGGCGCGCGAGGCGCCGGTGACCAGCGACGGACCGCACTATCCGCTGCCGCTGACGGGTGAGCGCACAACGGGTCTGGGCAAGCCGCTCAAGCCCATCACCCATCCGCTGCGCGCCGACATCCCGATCATGCTGGGCGCCGAAGGGCCGAAGAACGTCGCGCTGGCCGCCGAGATCTGCGACGGCTGGCTGCCGATCTTCTACACGCCGCGCATGGCCGACACCTACAACGAATGGCTCGACGAGGGGTTCGCCCGGCCGGGCGCCCGACGCAGCCGTGAGGACTTCGAGATCTGCGCGACCGCCAAGATCGTCGTCACCGACGACCGGAGCGCCGCGTTCGCGGCGATCAAGCCGTACATCGCGCTCTACATGGGCGGCATGGGCGCCGAGGACACCAACTTCCACGCCGACGTCTACCGCCGGATGGGCTACGCCGAGGTGGTCGACGAGGTGACCAAGCTGTTCCGCAGCAACCAGAAGGACAAGGCCGCGGAGATCATCCCGGACGAGCTCGTCGACGACGCCATGATCGTCGGCGACCTGGACTACGTGCGTAAGCAGATCGAGGCCTGGGAGGCCGCCGGCGTCACCATGATGGTGGTGTCCGGCCGCAGTACAGAGCAGGTCCGCGAGCTGGCGCGCCTGATCTGAGCCGGTGCTTGCGGCCTTTAGAACGCGTTCTAGATTGGCCGGATGACAGCCTCGCAGCACACCATCGCGGGCACGGTGCTCACCATGCCGGTGCAGATCCGCAAGGCGACCCAGCACATGGCGATGTTCTCTGTCGACGCGGACGCCGCGCAGCGATGATCGACTACAGCGGCCTGCAGGTCTGCAGATACCTGCCGGGGCGCACGATCGTGGTCCTGATGCTGATGCACTACATCGACGGCGACCTCGGCCAGTACTACGAATTCGGCACCAGCGTGATGGTCAACCCGCCGGGGTCCAACGCGAGCGGGCCGCGCGCCCTGCAGTCGGCCGGCGCCTTCATTCACCATCTGCCCGTCGACCAGGCGTTCACCCTGGAAGCGGGAACCAAGATCTGGGGATACCCGAAAGTTATGGCGGACTTCACCATTCGTGAGGGCCGCCGGTTCGGCTTCGACATGCAGCGTCGACGGGCAACTGGTGGTCGGCATGGAATTCGCCGCGGCCTGCCGTTTCGGCTCACCCCGCGCACGCAGGCGCAGCGCAGCTACTCGCACCGCGACGGGGTCACCCGCGAGACCGCCTTCGAATACACGCTGGACGGTGTGCGCACTCGCTTCGGCGGGGCCCGCGTCCGGCTGGGCGACCACCCCTACGCGAAAGAGCTGGCGTCGCTGGGCCTTCCGAAGCGCGCGATGCTGTCCAGCTCCGCTGACCACGTACAGATGACATTCGGCGACGCACAGGAGATTTCATGACCTTCGGACCGTCCCGGAGGCAATCTCGAGCATCGACCTGACCGACGGCAATTTCTACGCCGACCGTCACACCTCGCGCGAGGTCTACCGCTGGATGCGGGCCAACCAGCCGGTGTTTCGCGATCGCAATGGGCTGGCCGGTGCGACCACCTATCAGGCCATCCTCGACGCCGAGCGCAATCCGGAATTGTTCTCCAGCACGGGCGGCATCCGTCCCGACCAGCCCGGCATGCCGTACATGATCGACATGGACGATCCCGCACATCTGTTGCGGCGCAAGCTCGTCAACGCCGGTTTCACCCGCAAGCGGGTGAAGGAAAAGGAGCCGTCCATCGCCAGGCTGTGCGACACCCTGATCGACGCGGTGTGTGAGCGCGGCGAGTGTGACTTCGTCCGCGACATCGCCGCCCCGCTGCCGATGGCGGTGATCGGCGACATGCTGGGCGTGCTGCCCCAGGAACGCGGCATGCTGTTGAAATGGTCCGACGACCTGGTCTGTGGGCTGAGTTCGCACATCGACCCGGAATCGGAAGTCGCCCAGGCGGTGATGGCCGCGTTCGCCGCCTACACCGAATTCACCACGGCCATCATCACCAAGCGGCGAGCCGAGCCCAACGACGACCTGTTCTCCATTTTGGTGAACGCCGAGGTGGAGGGTCAGCGGATGCCGACGACGAGATCGTCATGGAGACACTGCTCATTCTCATCGGCGGCGACGAAACCACCCGCCATACGCTGAGCGGCGGGACCGAGCAGCTGGTGCGCCACCGCGACCAGTGGGATGCCCTGGTGCGCGACCCCTCGCTGCTCCCCGGCGCCATCGAGGAGATGCTGCGCTGGACATCGCCGGTGAAGAACATGTGCCGAACCCTGACCGCCGACACCGAATTCCACGGCACCGCACTGCGTGAGGGCGAAAAGATCATGCTGCTGTTCGAGTCGGGCAACTTCGACGAGTCCGTCTTCGACGACCCCGACAACTTCGACATCCGCCGTAACCCGAACAGCCACATGGCTTTCGGCTTCGGCACGCATTTCTGCCTGGGGAACCAGCTGGCCCGGCTGGAGTTGTCGATGATGACCGAGCGGGTGCTCAAGCGGCTGCCGGATCTCAGGCTGGCCGCGACGACTCGACGTTGCCGCTGCGGCCGGCGAACTTCGTCAGCGGCCTGGAAGCGATGCCGATGGTGTTCACCCCGAGCGCCCCGCTGCTGGGCTGATTTGCTCTGACGCGGGCCCCGCGCCGAACGTGCACTCGCAGCGAGATTTCGGCTTATTTGTCGCGCTGAGTGCACGTTCGGCGCGTCCAGGCCGCCGACACCCGAGCGATGACGCCACCTGCCGTGTCCTCCGCGGTCACCCGAACGACGATCCAATCCATCTCCGCGAGTGATTCCGCACGTCGGATATCTTTGTTGAATTGCCGTCGGTCAGATCGGTGGTGATCACCGTCGTACTCGATGGCCAATTTGATGTCTTCCCAGCCCATATCGAGCACGGCGACAAGCTCGCCGTAGCCGCCGTATACCGCGATTTGAGTTTGCGGTGGCGGGAAACCCGCGCGGATGAGGAGAAGTCGCAACCATGTTTTATGGGGAGACTCGGCACCGGCATCTACGAGTCGCAGGGCGATGCGCGCACGCGTGATGCCGCGGCGACCGCGGTAACGCTCGGCTAAGAGTTCGATGTCGCTTATCTTGAGATCGGTTGCGCGCGCCAGCGCGTCGATGGCGGCGACAGCCTTGTCGAGGGGATAGCGGCAGGCTAGGTCGAGCGCCGTTCGCGCAGGCGTCGTTGCGGGGATGCCGCCAATCGTCTGCATCTCGTCCTGGGCCAACCGATCCGACCAGGTGTGAATACCGCTGGGCGGACGACGATAGTTGTAGAGCAATTCAGCGGGTGCGTGGTTATCGATCCATTTGGTCCCATACAGCGCGGACGCGGATCGACCCGCGACGACTGCGCGGCGACGTGACCACAACCAAGCCGCTTGTGCGCGCGATCCCGGGCTGAGCTCGACGCCGGCCGGGATGTACACATCGGGATAGATGGCCACGTGCCGGCTGCGCAGGGCATATGGGGTTACGAGGCCTGCTGCGACGGCCTGGCTACCGATGAACGGCTCTCGCATGGCAGGAGTGTGCAACAGAGTTCTGACATGCTCGCCGAACGTGCACTTACCGCGAATATTCGGGGCGAAATTCGCAGTGGATGCACGTTCGGTGCAGAGCGGAGGAGGTCGCCGGACGAAGACGCCTAGCGGTTTTTGAAGTTGGGCTTGCGCTTCTCGGCGAACGCGCGGGGGCCTTCCTTGGAGTCCTCGGACAGGAACACCGGTATCCCGTTGGCGGTATCGGGCTTGAAGGCCTCTTCCTCGTGCATGCCCTCGGTCTCGCGGATCGTCTTGAGGATCGCCTGCACTGCCAGGGGGCC
>CAWKJQ010000020.1:0-99494 GCA_963849935.1 uncultured Actinomycetota bacterium | reverse complement strand
GGCAACTGCTGTGGGCCGCGATCCGCGCGCTGGTGCAGTTGCTGCTGGTGGGTGGTGCGCTGACGCTGTTGTTCGAGCCGGGCCGGTCGCTGTGGTGGTCGTGGGCGTGGGTCGCCGGGATGGTGGCCTATGCCGGGGATGTCGCCCGTCGCAGGGCGCCCGAGGTGCCGCGGTTTGCGCCGCTGGCCGTGGCCGCGTTCGCCGGCGCGGCGGTGGTGACGCTGGGGGTGCTCTTCGGCCTGCGGGTGTTCCCGCTGCAGGGGCGCACCCTGGTGCCGGTGGCGGGAATGATGATCGGAAACTCGATGACCGCCATGGTTCTGGTGGCTCGGCGGTTGGTCGACGAGCTGCGCGACAAGCGCGACGAGGTCGAAGCCCGCCTCGCACTGGGGCAGCCCTCGCGGCAGGCCGCGTCGCCGTATTTGCGAATCGCTTTGCGCTCGGCGATATCTCCGCAGATCGAAACGACCAAAGCCACCGGCCTGGTGTTCCTGCCGGGCGCGATGACCGGCCTCATCCTTGCCGGGGTTCCGCCGCTGCAGGCGGTGTTGGTGCAGGCGGTGGTGATGTTTCTGATCCTGGGTTCGGTCGCGGCCACCACCGTCGTCGTCGCGATGGGCATCGTGCGGCTGGTGTTCACCCGCGACCATCGGCTGCTGCCGCTGGGCCGGCGGCCCGAGACAGCCGGGTGAGCACCCCGGTGTTCAGCGCGGCCGGACAGCGGATCACCCCAGCGGGGGCCCGGTTACACACTGGCCGTAATGTGTAAACAAGTCGGAGCTGACAACAAGCGAGGTGGGCGGAATGACTCTCTCCGAGCAAGCCGGTGCGCAGGCGGCCAACGCCGGCGCCGAGGACCTGGTGACCTACGAAACTCTCGACGATGGTGTCATCGCCCGGATCTGGCTCAACCGGCCCGATGCCCACAACGCGCAGAGCCGCGGCCTGCTGGTTCAGCTCGACGAGGCGTTCCTGCGCGCCGAAGCCGATGATGCGGTGCGAGTGGTGATCCTCGCCGCGCGCGGCAGGAATTTCTCGGCCGGTCACGACCTGGGCTCCGAGTTGGCGCTGGCCGAGCGAGCGCCCGGGGCGGGACAGCATCCGACGTTCCGGGTCAACGGCGCCACCCGCGACCCGGTCGCGGAGAAGACCTATTTGCAAGAGTGGCACTACTTCTTCCAAAACACCTGCCGCTGGCGCGATCTGCGCAAGATCACCATCGCCCAGGTGCAGGGCAACGCGATCTCGGCCGGCCTGATGCTGATTTGGGCGTGCGATCTGATCGTCGCCGCCGACAACGCCAAGTTCAGCGATGTGGTCGGCGTCCGGATGGGCATGCCGGGCGTCGAATACTACGCCCACCCTTGGGAATTCGGCCCCCGCAAGGCCAAAGAGCTTCTGCTGACCGGTGATGCGCTGGACGCCGACGAGGCCTACCGCCTCGGCATGGTGTCCAAGGTGTTCCCTGTCGACGAATTAGCCGACAAGACACTGGAATTCGCGCGGCGCATCGCCGAGCGGCCGACGATGGCCGCCCTGCTGATCAAGGACTCGGTCAACGCGGCCTCCGACGCGATGGGCTTCACCGAGGCGCTGCGCCACGCGTTTCACATTCACGAGCTGGGTCACGCGCACTGGGCGGCGCACAACGAGAACAGGTATCCGGTCGGCCTGCCGCCCGACGTCGAGGACTGGCGCAACGCCAAGCCGACGAAGCTGGCCCGCCGCGACACCCCGTAGTCGGGGCGCGTCTCATCACGTGTTCGGGGGAGTCGTCGCCACCCGGATCGGCGCATGGTTCGATTACTAGAGCCTGTTTCAGTTGAGAGGCGGCTGGCGTGCAGATTTCGTTCGAGGACCGGACATATCTGATCACCGGGGGCGGCAGCGGGATCGGCAAGGGCGTGGCCGCCGGTCTGGTCGCGGGCGGCGCCTCGGTGATGATCGTCGGCCGCAACGCCGATCGGCTCGCCGAGGCCGTCAAGGAGATCGAAGCCCTGCCCGGCAGCGGCTCAATTCGCTACGAGCCCGCCGACGTCACCAACGAGGACGAGGTGGTCCGTGCGGTCGACGCCGCTACGGCCTGGCACGGTCGGCTGCACGGCGCGGTGCATTGCGCGGGCGGTTCGCTGACCGTTGGACCGATCACCCACACCGACTCCGAGGCGTGGCGAAACACCGTCGACCTCAACGTCAACGGCACCATGTACGTGCTCAAGCACGTGGGACGGGAACTAGTGCGCGGCGGCGGCGGATCGTTCATCGGGATCTCGTCGATCGCGGCGAGCAACACCCACCGGTGGTTCGGCCCGTACGGGGTCACCAAGTCGGCGATCGACCACATGATGATGCTGGCCGCCGACGAACTCGGCCCGTCATGGGTGCGCGTCAACAGCATCCGTCCGGGCCTGATCCGCACGGACCTCGTCGATGCCAGCGTCATTCAATCACCGGAGATCAGCGGCGACTACGCACTGTGCACTCCGCTGCCGCGGGTGGGCGAGGTCGAGGACGTCGCCAACCTGGCCATGTTCCTGCTCAGCGACGCGGCCACCTGGATCACCGGCCAGTGCATCAACGTCGACGGCGGACACATCTTGCGTCGCGGTCCGGACTACTCCTCGATGATGGTGCAGATGTACGGCGAGGACGCGCTGCGCGGGGTCGTGGCGCCCTGACCCGTCGCCGCGCCTGATGAACGGGAGAAGCAATGAAGCGACTCGAGGGCAAACGGATCCTGGTGACGGGCGCCGCGTCGGGCATCGGTCAGGCCACAGCGCTGCGCTTGCTTGAGGAGGGCGCCGCCGTCGCGGCCTCCGACGTCGCCGCCGACGGCCTGGACAACACCGGCGCGAGGGCACGGCAGGCCGGCACCGCCGACCGGCTGACCACCGTGCCGATGGATGTCGGCAGCGAGGATTCGGTGACCGACGGGGTCCGCCTGGCCGTCGAGCAGCTTGGTGGGCTTGACTCGCTGGTCAATGCCGCCGGCATCCTGCGGGCCGCGCACACCCACGAGACCAGCCTCGAGCTCTGGAATCAGATCGTCGGCGTGAACCTGACCGGGACATTCCTGGTTGTCCGGGAGGCCCTGCCGCCCCTGCTGAAGAATCCACGCAGCGCGATCGTGAACTTCAGCTCCACGTCGGCCTCGTTCGCGCATCCCTATATGGCCGCCTACGCCGCCAGCAAGGGCGGCATCCAGGCCTTCACCCACTCGCTGGCGCTCGAATACGCCCGCGACGGCCTGCGCGCGGTGTGCGTGGCTCCCGGCAGCATCAAGTCCGGGATCACCGACGCCACCGGCGGATATATCCCCAAAGACGCTGACTGGTCACTCTTTTCGAGGCTGATGCCGGTGCTGCCCACCACGGTCGAATCCAGCGGCACCGGGATGGCCGAGCCCACCGCCGTCGCCGGGGTGATCGCGATGCTGGTATCCGACGACGGGGCGTTCATCACCGGCACCGAGATTCGCATCGACGGTGGCACCCACGCCTAGCGAGGTCGCCTGCGCGAGTACGAAATGGCGCCGACCCGCTAGTTGACGCAGGGGACGCCGCCGCCATCGATCGGCTTTCCCTGATCGGGCGTCGGATACGTCGTGGTCGTGCCGTTGTAGTAGTAGGTCTTGGCCTTCGTCGACGTGGTGCTGGAGCTGGTGCTTGTCGTGTCGTCCATTTGAGTCTCGTCGGGAGTGGGCATCGAGAAATTGGTGTCCACCGTGAGCCGGATGTGTCCGGCCGTGACGCCGGGGTTGGGCTGCTTGGGCGCGTCCACCCCGAGCAGGTTGGCCAACTTGAACGCATCGTCCTGCGCACCCGCGCCGTACTCCACCGTGGTGGTGGTCGGGTCGCCGGATTCGCGGTCGCGCACCTGGCCCTGGGTGTAGCCCTTCTTTTTCAGCGCCCGCGACACCTCGCTGGCAAGACCGTTCATGGCACCGGAGTTGACCACGTCGACGACCGTGGACGGATCGGGTTTGACGGCGGTGGTGGTCGTCGCGGTCGTCGGTGTCTCGGCACCGAGCGCTGAGGCCACCTCGGCCTTGATCGCCGCCGGGTCGACGATGTTGACGTCCTGGCCATCGATGTTGTCGTAGCGCACCACCGGCAGTGTCCGGAACTCGACGTTGCCGCCGGCCAGCCCGCCGAGCCGTTGGATCATGTCCTCGTTCCAGCCCGCCGAGAGCACCACGTCCTTGCGCGCCACGGCCATCAGGTTCTTGAGTTTGTCGATGTTGGTGAAGGTGCCCGCGGCCTGCAACTCCTGCATGACCGACGAGATGAAGGCCTGTTGCCGGTGGGTGCGGTCCAGATCGCCGTTTTCCAAGCCGTGCCGCTGCCTGACGAATGACAGCGCCTCGGACGCATCCAACCGCTGTCGCCCGGCCGGGAAGTCGGCGCCCGAATACTCGTCGTAGACGGGATGATTCAGGCAGACGTCGACGCCCCCGAGGGTCTGCGCCAGGTCGAAGAAACCGGCCAGGTTGACCTCGGCGAAGTAGTCGATGGGGACGCCGGTCAAATTTCGCACCGCGCGCAGCGTTGCCGCCCGGCCGGCCTCGCGACCCTTGGTTTCGAGTTCCTTTTGCGTGCTGTCGCCCTGCTTGGCCAGCTTTTGGGCGACGTACTGCTTGGTCAGCCCGTATGCCTCTTTGATCTTGATGTGGTTGTACCCCGGAACCCCGGTGAAAGGCACCCAGTCGTCGCGGGGGATCGAGAAGGCGACCACCCTGTTGTCGGCGCTGACATGCACCAGGATCATCGTGTTGGTGTTGTAGCCACCGTCGTCGGAATCGCCGGCGTGCAGATTCTTCAGGATCGAGTTGGGCAGGTCGTTGCCGTCCTGATCTTTACGCGAGTCGAGCCCGATCAGCAGGATGTTCATGTCGTCGCCGCTGGACCGCGGGTCGTCGGGCTGCAGGGCGTTCGACACGGTGATGCCGCCCAGCGCACCGTGCGCCACGTAGTAACCCGCCCCCGTGAGCCCCACGGCCGCCACGGAGACCAGCGTGGCCAGGGTGCGCGTCAGCCCCTTGCGGAATCGGGAGGGTTGACGAACGGCTCGATGACGGCGATGGGCGCCGCCCGAGCGGGCCATCACAAACCTCTGCCCACGCCCAGCACATCACCAGGCACCGCAACGGTGCCCTGCGGCGATGTCGCTTCAAGCATGGTGACAAGTATGCGTTAGCTTGCTACGAAGCCCCCAATCGAGAGCACCCGTCACACGATGGGCGCGAGCCCGGCGGGGTAGCCGATCAGGCGCGATTCTTGCGCGTCGCACCTGCTCTACCTGCATGTTTTGCCGGGTCCGGGCAGAGGTGGTCTCCGGAAGGTCTCGGGGCGGCCACGTCGCCGCCCGGATCGAGCCGAACTTGTTACCGAGTGGATACGGCCCCGAGGTCCCCAAGCGCGAGGCGGCCAGCAAACCCCGCCATCAGCTATTGGGCTTTGAACACGTCGTCACCCGAGGTGTAAAAGAGCGGGATATTGGTGCCGGCGACGATTTCCGCGAGGTAGACGCCGACTGGTTCGACCTCGTAGTAGTAACGGATGTTGCCGTTGTTATCCAGCGTCGACGCGCACGAAAAGCCGGGCGCCCCACATCGCTGTTTGATGGGTACCGCGAGGACGGCAAGCAGCACGACGATGGCAACGCCGACTATCAGCGGGACCCTGCTCACTGACGACCTCGGTCGTGGCGGATTGACCACGGTTGGAGTGTAGGCGGCGGAAGCGACGGGGCTGCCCGCGCGGCGCAGTAGGTTCTTCAGCTGTGGCCACCACCGTAAACCGGCTAGACGCATCCCCGGCGCACACCCGGGTCGAGGTACTGGGAAACATCGGACCCAACTGGTTCGCCTCCGTGATGGGCACCGGGATCGTCGCGACCGCCGGCGCCGCCCTGCCCGTCCACGTCGTGGGCTTGCGAGCGTTCGCGCAGGTGGTCTGGGTGATCGCGGCCGCGCTGTTGTGGCGCTGATCGTGGTGGTGGGTGGCCACTGGTTGCGTCACCCGACCGTGGCGCGCACCCACGCCCGCAATCCGCAGATGGCTCACTTCTACGGCGCAGCCCCGATGGCGCTGATGACGGTCGGCGGGGGAGCCGTGCTGGTCGGCAGGGATCTGCTGGGTGAGCGCATCGCCGTCGATCTGGACTGGGTGCTGTGGACCGCCGGCACGCTCGGCGGGCTGTTCACCGCCGTGAGCATTCCGTTCCTGATGTTCACCCAGCACGAAGTCGAGCCCGACGCGGCCTTCGGCGGCTGGTTGATGCCGGTCGTTCCTCCTATGGTGACCGCGGCGACGGGGGCGCTGCTGCTTCCTCATATGGCGGCGGGCAGTGGACGCACGACCATGCTGTACGGCTGCTACGCGATGTTCGGGTTGTCGCTGGTGGCCTCGCTGAACATCATCGCGATGATCTGGAGCCGCCTGACCCTGTACGGCACTTCGGGTTCCGCGCGGGTGCCGACGTTGTGGATCGTGTTGGGACCGCTCGGCCAATCCGTCACGGCCGCAGGCCTTTTGGGAGCCAACTCGGCACTGGCCGTTGACCCGGAGCTGGCCGAGGACCTGAACGCGTTCGCGATCCTCTACGGGGTGCCGGTGTGGGGATTCGCCGTGTTGTGGATCGCGCTCGCCACCGCGTTGACGGTTCGCACGCTGCGCCGCGGAATGCCGTTCGCGCTGACGTGGTGGAGCCTGACCTTCCCGGTCGGAACGTTCGTCACCGGGACCTCCCAGCTAGCCGCTCATACCCACCTGCCCGCATTCAAGGTGGCGGCGGGCATCGCCTATGCGGGACTGCTGTTCACCTGGTTGCTGGTGACGGTTCGTACGGCGCGGGGCAGCCTGCGCGGCAATCTGCTCAAGGTGGCGCCCAGCACCGCGCCGGTCAAGGCGCATAAGGACTCGGCCCGCGGCTAGGGGATCGCCGTCGCCGTCGATCGGGTACCGGCGTGAGCGTTTGGGTGCCCGGGTACGACGGGTACGCCGCCATGAGCCGAGCAAAGGACTGAGCATGATCAGTACACGCCTCAGGTCGTTTTCGGCGGAGCGGCCGAAGAATTCAGAGCCCCCGGAGCCGGGAACTCCCAGTGAGACGCCGGAGCGGCTCACGCCGACGGAAACACCCGAACGGCTTACGCCGGCAGAACCGCCCGAGCGTTTGACGCCGGCGGATCCGCCCGAGCGTCAGGCGCCCGAGTAACGAACAGGATTGGAGATCAGACATGCGCGCCGAGGAAGGCGACGAATCCGTCAAGGACTACGCAGCCGAGGGGAAAGAGACCCTGGGGCGTATCAAGGCTTCTCAGCACGCGGGCGGCCGTCTCGACGCCATCGCGCGGCGCTTCGCCCGCCTCTGGCGAGGCCAACGGGATCAGGGCGACCCGGGGCCTGCCGCCTAAACGCTTCCGGGAAGCGCTAATTCGATACGGCTACGGGTGCCGGATGGCGGTGCGCCCAGGGGAGGGCCTCTTCAAGTTGCGCAGCCAGCTGTAACAGTTCGCCGTCGGAGCCGAGCTTCCCGACAAATTGCACACCCAGCGGAAGTCCGTCATCCGTCCAATGCAGCGGCACACTGATCGCTGGGCGGCCGGTGAGGTTGGCCAGCTGCGTATAGGGCACCCACCCCAAACTCTCCTGAATGAGGTCGTCGAGAATTCCGCTGAGCCCCATGAGCTTTCCGGCACGGACCTTGCTGACCAGACGGGCCACCCGCTGCAACACGGCCGACGTCGTCGTGGCACCGACCGCAAGGGGAGGCGTAGCCAGGGTGGGGGTCAAAAAGAAGTCATAGTTGCCGTGGAACGCCGCCAGGGACTGGATGTAGTCGTTCCTGTTCTCCAGCGCGGACATGACGGCCAGCACACCGCCGGACCGCCCGAGTTCGGCGATGGCCAGGGTATCGGCCTCAAAGTCGTTGTCGCGGGCTCCGGTTCGCTTCTTGATGTCGGCGACCTGCTGATACAGCTGGGCGAACCAGATCGTCAGAAAGTCGCGGCCCAGCGCGGCGTCGTCGTAGGGTGGCGCGACCTCCTCAACCTGATGGCCCAATTCGGCAAGGAGCGCTGCGGCTTTTTCCACCGCGGCCACCGCCTCGCGGTCCGGCCGCGCGTTGATGGCCGAGCGTGCAGAGTATCCGATCTTCAGGGCCGCCGGACGCAGTTTGATCCGTTCGCCAAAGGGCTTGTCGGGCAACGCTCCTAGGTAGGCGGCGCCCGGGTCAGGCCCGATGATCGCGTCGAGCAGCGCCGCGCTGTCGCGCACGGTGCGCGACACCACTCCCTGGGTCGCCATGCCCAAGACGAGTTCACCGGTCTGCGGGCCATACGGCGCCAAGCCCCGGCTGGGCTTGAGCCCGACCAGCCCGTTGCAGGCGGCGGGAATGCGGATGGACCCGCCGCCGTCGTTGGCCCCGGCGGCCGGAACGATGCCCGCCGCCACGGCCGCCCCGGATCCACCGGACGAGCCGCCGGGCGTGTGCCCGGTGTTCCACGGATTGCGGGCGGGTCCCCAATAGTCGGGTTCGGTCACGCCCTTGGCGCCGAACTCTGGGGTGTTGGTCTTGCCGAAAACAACCAGGCCCGCGTCGAGGAACCGCTGGGTGACTAGAGCGTGGCGGTCGGCCACGTCATGGGCCAGCGAGCGGGACCCGCACGAGGTCGCGAATCCCCGGTATTCCTGGCCGAGGTCTTTGAGCAGGAACGGCACACCGGCGAACGGTCCGCCGAGGTTCGGGTCGGCGGCTTGCCGGTCGGCGACGTCGTCGAGGCGGCAGACGATGGCGTTGAGCCGTGGATTCACCGCATCCGCTCGTTGCCGCGCCAACGCGAGAAGCTCCGCCGCGGTGACCTGCTTGCGCGCGACCAGCTCGGCCAGGGCGGTCGCATCCAGCGCCATGTATTCGTCAAGATGCATGCCTTCTCCTTCGCTCCGGTTCGATTCCGCGCGGCACCGGCAATGCCCGACATCCTCCAAATTGACGCCACCGCATGCTGTTGACGTTAAGCCAACGCGAGCCTTTCGTGGACGCGCCTTAGTATCACCTGATGCCCACGGCAGCTGAACCGTTCACGATCCAGGGCCCCGGCGGGGTGCAGATCGTCGCTGACCGCCTCGGCGATCCGCAGGCGCGGGCCGTGGTGTTCTTACACGGCGGCGGGCAGACCCGCCGGTCCTGGGGCAAGGCGGCCGCCGCCGTCGCCGCGCGTGGGTGGCAAGCCGTCACCGTCGACCTACGCGGCCACGGCGAATCGGATTGGTCCGGCGACGGCGACTACCGCGTCGTCACTTTCGCCGCTGACGTCGAAGAGGTGCTGCGCACACTGCCCCCGCAACCGGTTCTTGTCGGCGCCTCCCTGGGCGGTTTCACGTCGATGCTGCTGGCCGGCGAGTTGTCGCCGGGCATCGCCAGTGCGGTCGTGTTGGTGGACATCGTGCCGAACATGGACCAGTCGGGGGCAAACCGGATACATGCTTTCATGGCCGACCGGGTCGAGTCGGGCTTCAGCACACTGGACGAAGTCGCCGATGCGATCGCCGAATACAACCCGCACCGGCCCCGGCCAACCGATCTGGACGGCCTGACCACCAACCTGCGTCGCCGCGGCGATCGGTGGTACTGGCATTGGGATCCGCAATTCATCAGCGGCACTGCGGCTTTCCCTCCTTTTGAGGTCACCGACCCCGATCGGATGCACGCCGCCGTCGAGGCGATCCTGCGCAGCGGGGTGCCCATCCTGCTGATCCGCGGTCAGATGAGCGACCTGGTCAGCCAGGACCGCGCCGACGAGTTCCTCGCGCGTTTCCCGCAAGTCGAGTTCACCGATGTCCGCGGAGCGGGGCATATGGTGGCCGGCGACCGCAACGACATCTTTGCCGGTGCTGTGCTGGACTTCCTGGCCCGACATGTCGACGCCGAGTGAACCACGTGCACGGATCAGATTGGTCGGCAATTAATTTCAGATTGGCAGCGCTGCTACTATCTGCCGGGCGCAAGCAGAGAGGGACGGCGTGACCGAACCGTGGTGGCGGGGGTTGGGGCTCTTGGGGGCTGTGTTGGTGACCGCGACGGCGACGGCGAAAACCGCTCTGGCAGGGCCGCCTCCGGCTCTGCCGTCGCCACCACCTTCGCCGGGTATCGGAGTCGATCATGAATCCGGCAGGTGCACAGCCGGTTTCGCGGCACAGGGTTCCGACGGCAGCTACTACCTGATGACAAGTGGGCACTGCGACGCGCACGACGGCGCCGAATGGACGTATGGCAACGACGCTCCGCTGGGCAGGATATCGGCCAGCGAACATGAGGGCGACAAGAGAGACGCGGCGATCATCCGTCTCGAGCCGAGCGTCGGGATGCCGGTGGGCGACGTCGGGGGCAGGTATCAGGTTCGGGATGTGTTGAGCCGTCAGCAGATTCAGGTCGGCATGCCGTTCTGCAAGATCGGCGCGGTGACCGGCGAGACCTGTGGTGTCGTAAAAAGCATCAATGGTGACGTCGTCGAAGCCAGCGTGTTCAGCCTGGACGGCGACAGCGGCAGTCCCGGCTTCGTGATGAACCCGGATGGCACCGTCAGCGCAGTCGGACTGCTGACGTCATCGCCCGACGGTGACGACAACACGACAGATTTCATGCTCATCAATCCGCTCCTGGGCAAGTGGGGCCTGCGCGTTCTTCCGTGAGAGGCGCGCGGGTCGACATGGCACGTGACCTGGCGTTTGCGCGCCTCGGATACCGGGTATCAACAGGGTCGGCCGTAAGGCGTCGGGGTGGGGGCCCTTGGTAGTCCATCCTGTGTTGACGCGGTCGAGGTCAAGAGGCAGCGGAACCAGCGACACGAAGGGAAGCAGTTAGTGAAGCATGGGATCGTGGTCGGCGCAGCAAGCGTGGCCTTGGTGGTCGCGGCCAGCGCCGGATGTTCGAGCAACAAGTCGAGTACCGGATCTTCCAGCTCGCCGTCGTCATCGTCATCTTCATCTGCGGCGGCAGCGGCGGGTCCGGTGCTCACCGTCGACGGGCAGAATCAAAACATCAGCGGCCAGGTCACCTGCACTGCCGCGGGTGACAACATCAATATCGGCATCGGCGACCCGACCGCCGGCCTCGGTGCGGTGGTCAGCAATGGCAACCCGCCGCTCGTGCACTCCGTCGGGCTGGGCACCGTCAATAACGTCGCACTCGGCTTCTCCGACGCCGCGCCCAACCAGAGCGGCAACGCCGGGGCCGCGGTCAACGGCAAGGACTGGGCGATCAAGGGAACCGCGACCGGTACCGATATGAGCAACCCGCAGCAGCCGCAGCAGGTAACCAAGCCATTCGAATTGGACCTCACCTGCCCGTAGTGCAGGCCATCGACACTCAAGAGGGGACGCAACTATGTCTATGAAACGTGTCGTCAGCGCTGCCGCGCTGGCCGCTGGCCTGAGTATCTCCGCGGCGACGCTGAACGCCGGTTCGGCCTACTCCGCGCCACTCGACCCGCCTCCGCCGTGCCCGAACTGTCACGGCGGTGGCGGTGGCGGCGGCGGGGGCAACCCCGGCGGTGGGGGCGGCCAGCCGGGCGGTGGAAACACTCCGCCCGCCCAGGGTGGGCAGAACAATCCGCCGCAGGGTGGACACAACAGCCCGCCGCAGGGCGGGGAGAACAACCCGCCGCAGGGTGGCCAGAACAACCCGCCGCAGGGTGGCCAGAACAACCCGCCGCAGGGTGGCCAGAACGCTCCGGAGCCCAATCAGCATGGTCAGAACCCTGGCCAGACCTGGCAGAACAATCCGCCCAACGAGCACGGGCAAAACCCGCAGCAGGGTGGGCAGAACAACCCGCCCAACGAGCACGGCCAATACCCCCCGCAGCAGGGTGGGCAGCCCAATGCGCCGGCGAACCCGCAGAACCCGCCGCCGAACAGGCAACGGTTCGAGTCGCTGAATCCGCCGGCCACGCAGCCTCCGCACCCGCCGTACGTTCCGCGCCATGACGTCGTCACCGCCAACGCGCAGATCGGCGGCCCGAGCGGGCCGGACGTCCAATTCAGCCTTCCCGGCCGCGGGGCGCCCATGCCGCCGCGGGAGCGTGGGTACGGCTGGAACGACGGTCCCCCTCCCCACCACCCGCCGCCCGGCTGGTTCGGCCCGCCTCCTCCGGGGGGCTGGGACGGTCCGCCACCTCCGGGAGGCTGGAACCGGCCGTGGGACGGTCCGCCGCGTGATTGGGATGCGGGTCGGCGCGACTTCGGACCGTTCAACTACAACACCTTCACCGTCGTCCCCGTCTTCAACTGGCAGTACGGCGGTTGGGGTTACTGGTTCTTCGGTGTCTGGGTGCCCCTGTACTGACCCTCTCTACCGATCACCGTGAACCGTCGGTGGGCGCAGCCGTCATTCGGTGCGCCCACCGACGTCACTGCGGGTGGTCCGCCACATAGGCGGCGGCCGGGATTGGTGACGACGCGTCGTACCCGATGGGCAACAAGACGTCGCCGGCCGACGTCATGCAGTAGACATCCCATCGGTAATAGGCGGCGAACGTCGCGGGATCGGCCGCGATCAGCGTTGCGTACTGGTCGACCGCGCGCACATATTCGCTGGCATGGTTGTAACCGTAGATCGCGTGGTCGCGGTCGGTGGCGAAGCCGTTGGCGGCCAAATAGCGGCCCGCCGCCAGGATGCTGTCGTGGGGTGAGTGGATGTCGCCGCCCTGGCCGTAACTGGCGAACGTCGAGGGCAGGAACTGCATGGGTCCCTGCGCACCGGCGGTGCTCGCGCCGACGATGCTGCCGAAGCGGGATTCGACGAAGTTGATCGCGGCCAGGTAGTTCCAGCCCACGCCGGATTCGGATTCCGCCTGGTGGTAGTAGTTCATCAGCTCGTCGGCCGGTGCCGGTTGTTGGATGCGCCACGCCGGCAAGGTTTCTCGCACGGCGGTCAGGGCGGTGAGTTGCCGGCGGGCGTCGACGTTGCGGTCGTAGACGTCGACCAAATCCGCAGGGATGCGCGGGCGCGTCGTGGCGTCCCATTCGGGGTGGCGCCCGATGGCGCGGTAGGCCGCCTGCTCGCGATGCGCGGCCGCCGTCAGCGCCGGGTCGGGAGTCCCCGGATCACGCAGCGCGTGCTCGTCGGCCACCAGGTCGTCGGCCAACTGTGCGGGGTCCGACGCCAGACGAGGCTGGGCGCCGCCCGGTGTTCCCGCGTCGGCGGGCAACATGCGCGTCGACGTCGGCGGTGGAGCGGCGACGCCTGTGGCAGTGGTCGGTCCGGTCGCGGCCGTTGTATGCGACGCCGAACAACCGACGAGCGCGAGCACGAGCGCGCCGACGAATAGTGGCGCGGTGCGCCGGTCACGGTTCACGGTGATCTCTCATCGCCTCGATTCCCACGGATCCGTTGGTGGGCTCACCGCGAGTCTGTCGCATTGCGGCCTCAGACATCAATGCGGTGACGGTCTTTTGTTGGTAGGGAGTTGTATCAAATGCCCGGCACTCTCAAACTGATTGGTATGCGCGACCGCGAGAAGATCGACTCAGAATTGCGGCTCATCGCGCTGCGGCGTCAAGCGATCCGCGAGCAGGGCGGCCGGCCGTCGTCGCGTGAGGCCGACGAACTGCTCGACGAACTTTTGGCCAGCGGCGCCGGAGTATCTGATTTCGATGCGTTTGAAGCCTGGGAAACCGAGGTCGCCACCGCCGCCCGGTCGCGCGCCGCCAAGATCCGCGCCCTGGCGTCTCGGCGAAGCAAGATTGCGGCGATGCGGCGCTTGGGTCTTTTCGCGGCTTTACCGCTGTCTCTGGTCGCTGTCGTCTCCGCAGTGGTGGTGATGTTCGTAGTCCACCGCCAGGATTCGTCGGCACAGCCTGACGACATGCCGCCGTCGGCGGCGCCCGCAAAGGCGGCAGCGCCCTCGACGCCGGTTGGGCCCTCAACGCCGGTTGCGCCGAAGGCGTCCGCTCCGGCGATCAGTGTCGTCGATTCGGCGTTCATTGCCGCGCTGAAACAGCAAGGCGTCCCGGTTCCCAGTCAGGAATACGTGATGACCCAAGGGCACGCGGTCTGCGATTTCCTGGCGCACCAACCGAACTTCGAAGATGCGGTCGGGTTCGTTCAGCGAACGTCGATATGGGACGCCAAGCAAAGCACCGACGTCACCGCGGGCGCCATCGTCTCGTACTGCCCACAGTCTCGGCCTACCGGCCAAGACGAGATGCAACCTGCCTATCAGACTGCACTGTCCGACTTGCAGGCCATCGAACGAAATTTGCAAAGCATTCAAGGGAATCTGCACGACATTCAGGGTGGTTTGAACGGCGTCCCCGGCCGCTAGTGAGGCCGTCGCGAGGCCGTCGCGAGAATTTTTACAAATGTCGGTGTAATTTACGGCGTCGTCACTTATAGTTTGATCGGGCGCAACGGGAGCGCCATCGAAAAAGCGGGATTCCCAGTGCATTTGGCACCGCGCAGCTGCAGCGCGGTGGGGCTTACGCCAGCAGATATCTGCCCCTGTGCGCCGGCATCTCGTGTTTGAACGGTTGGTATCGACGCGCCAAAAGTAGCCCTGCGGTGTTGTCACCAAGGTTGCAGTGCGTCGCGGGCGATGGTCCGCGTGCCGTACGCGCCCAGGTGGCCTTGGGGGGCGGCGTGGGGACAGTAGAGACGAGGGGAAATTATGGGCTTGGCCCGGCAGTTCGCCAGCGGTGTCGCCGGAATGATCTATCGCCCAGGCGATGACATCGCCGAGGAATACCACAAGTGGTACTACGGGACACTGACCCAATATCAGAATTCCTGGCTGGGCCTGACGTGCTGGAAATCGGTGTCGGACATGTGGAACTACCAGGAGATCCTGACCGAATTGCGACCGGCGCTGGTGGTGGAGTTCGGCACGCGGTTCGGTGGATCAGCGCTGTACTTCGCCTCTGTGCTGCGGCAATTGGGCCGGCCGTTTCGGGTGCTCAGTGTCGATATCAGCCATAAGGATGTGGCCGATGTCGTTCGTGGCGACGCCGATATCGAGCTAATGGAAAGCTCCTCCACTGTGCAGGCGGTAGCCCGGCGAGTCACGGAACTGCGCAACGAGAATCCAGGACCCGTGTTCGCCATCCTCGACAGCGACCACACGATGGAACACGTGCTGGCCGAGATGAACCTTCTCCGGCCGGTACTGCGCGGCGGTGACTACCTGATCGTGGAAGACTCCAACGTCAATGGCCATCCAGTGCTTCCTGGTCACGGCCCGGGACCCTACGAGGCCATCGAGGCCTACGAGCGCGAGCACCCGAACGACTACGTCCATGACCGCAAGCGCGAGAACAAGTTCGGGTTCACGTTCGCGACCAACGGGTTCCTGATCCGGCAGTGATTCTGGACGGGTAAGACCCGCGAGTACCCGGTCGCGGCTCTCCCTCGCGTGCGGTCGACGCCCCTCCATCAAAGTCGCCGAGAACCCTCCGGCGGTGGCGCTCAGGTGCGTACTGTGCGGGCTATGAGCGGCCCGCTGATTTTCTACAAGCCGTGTTCCATCGGAGATATGTACTTCCGTGAATGCTTGACGTGCGGCGCCATTGTCCGGAACGAAGGGCTCCACACCCTCTATCACGAGCAGCAGACCAGCCCGAGACGATGCCCTAAATGCGGGCTGCTGGACATCGGTCGCCATATTTGCCCCGAACGGGATTGACCGCCCGTCGATAGGCGTGGCGGATGCTCAGCGTCATGAACGGCGCAGCTGACTGCCTCCTGGAGTTGGCACAGGAAGCTACTTGGGCCTTTTCAGCAACGCTGTGGGAGCGCAGCTAACCATTTGACAATTCAGTGCTGGCTGTTCTGCAGTTCCTCGAACGGTCTCGATCGAGCCAGTATCAAGCCACTGACCACCAGTACCCAGGCCGGGAAGGCCATCGCGACCCACATGCTGGTGTCGCCGGCGATAAGCAGCCCGACCGCCACCAGGTAGCTGATTGCCACGAGCCAGCGGGGCATTAGACCCGTTCTCAGCCAGATGGTGGCCAGTGACATCATGAACACCGCCGCCATCCGAATCGCGTAGGTTTTGGTAGCCGCCAACACAACAAATCTGCTGAAGTCAATCACTTCTGCGCGCGCAGGCGTTTCGATCACACCGGTATCGCTGGCCACCAGCCCGGCGACCACTGCGGCCGCCACGAACGTCATCGCGAGAAATAGCAGCCCGCTGCCTACGAACACTGACGCGAAAAATCGATCCTCGAAGCGACCGAACCCGTCGCGCACGACACCGACGAACCATAGGAAGCTGATCCCAGCGAACGGCATCAGCGTCGTCGCGGTCACCAGGCCGCCGTGCTGGGTGTGTAGCCAGCTGGTCGACTTCTGCACTCCCTCCGGAATATTCGTCCGAATCAGGAACACCGTCGTGCCAAACAAAACCGCGAACACAACTCCAGCAAGCGCCGCCGCCCGCGGTGTCGTCAACCGACGAAAGGTGGATCCAGACGATGGCCCCGATGAAGTAGACACGGCGTCATCCTGTCAGAGCGGTTGTGGCCGCGCTGGGCGTTTCGTCAGGGCGCGCCACTAGCTGAATGCTTAACTCGGGCGATGAGAACATCGCTGCCTCGGGGTGGGAAGGTGCCCGCGGCTTTTCGGGTCGCTGTTGCTGCGCCGTGCGGCGCGGCCGCCGCGGTAATCATCGGAGTACATGCGGGTTGGAAATACGCACCGGCAGCCGGTTGGATCGTGGGGGCGGCCGTCTATCTGATTTGGACCTGGATGGTAGCGGGCCGAATGAGCCCGGAGCAGACAGCGGCACACGCTGCGCGCGTGGACACGACCGGGTTGATGACCGACTTGGTCGTGATATCAGCGAGTGTCGTGAGCCTGGCCGGTGTCGGCTACCTCCTGCGTGCGGCATCTGCCGAGAGCGGTGCGATCTACGGGGCTGCGGTGGGGGTCGGTAGCGTCGTCGTGAGCTGGGTCGCCATTCACACGGTGTTCGCTCTGCGCTATGCCAAGCTCTACTACGCCGAGACACAGGGTGGAATCGACTTCAACCAGACCGAACCGCCGGCCTATGTCGATTTCGCTTACCTTGCTTTCACGATAGGCATGGCGTTTCAAGTGTCCGACTCCAATCTACAAACTCACAAAATTCGGGCGACGGCGTTGCGCCACGCCCTTTTGTCCTATCTGCTCGGGGTGGTGATCGTGGGTCTGACGATCAACTTGATCATGGAACTGAGCCAGCGCACCAGCTGAGAGTCGCATCGATCTCAGCGCGAGCAATCACTACAACGCTCACCGCTTCTTAGGTTTTCGACGATTCGGAAGAGGGTGCCGCCAGAAGGCAAATCACACCCGCCGCCCGACGCCCATGCGCGAAGTCACGCTGTTAGAAGCACGTGCTTACATGGATTCGCCGGCCGCCTCCGACACACACACCTACCCGCGGCGGTGGCGGTGGAGGTGGGGGTGGAAAGTCCTGCGGCAGTGGCGCGTACGCGTCCGGCGGCGGCGCGAAGGTGTTGACCGTATCGGCGAGGTTGGCGCATCCACTCACTGAAACACGCCTGCCGACGCCCGCACAGACGTCGGCGTGGGCTACCCCGGAGGGCTCCACTACGGCATACAGCTCAGGCACTGCCGTAATCGCCAAGGCCGCTATCCCCGCCGCAGTCCATGACCGCATCAGGAGTTTCATCGGCATCTCCTTCCCGCTGAGCCAATCTGTGGGCCCCGAGGCGGGATAACGCTGAAGTCTATTCCTATCCCGTCCGCGATGCGTACTGAATCAACACATCCCATTGCGGCCGTAGCCCCCGGCCACCTTGTCAGGCATGCTCACCTTCCGAGCGGACCAAGGCCCTAGGTCCCCTAGGGAGTTGCGCCGCCCTGCCCGAGCAACGGGGTCCACTGGCAACGCTGTCGGATGTCGGTCATCGGTTGACGGATGCCCTCCAAGTCGGCCTCTTCTTGTGGGTTGGCGTTGAAGTAGTTCTGCACAGCCTCTTGGATCTGATCCTTCGGCTGGTCTTGCAGGCTGGTATAGAACCCGTTTAGATCCGGGTGAGTGAGCAGGTAGGTCGAGAGGGCTGTGGCAACGCCAGCTGCGACACCGGCCACGTTTGCCGCTGTGCAGTCCGGTGGGCGAGGCGGCGCATCGGCAGTCGCGGTCCCCACCGATGCACAGAACAGGGTGCCGGTTACCGCGCCGGCGTCGATCGCGCCGACTACCACCCGACGCCAAATGGGGGCTGAGAGCAACATAACTGGTTCCTTCGTCCGGTGATCAATCTGACCGCAACCGATGAGGGTCGGTGGGCATGTCCAGCTAACCAGAGTCAATACCGATTTCCTGCGATACGACGTATTTCCGCAAAATTCGTCCCCCGGAACGGGGACGCGGTCAGGATGGCGGCGTAGCGTCGCGTTCAGCAAATGGCGGAGGGAGAACGGTGATGCCGTCGAACGATCAAGACTGGACCAAACCCGCTGCGGTAGCCATCCCCAAGGAGGGCTACTTCGAACTCGAGCGTGGTCGCTACGGGCCGGTGTATCCGCGCACTCCGGCGTGTTATGGCTTCTCGATCATCGCCAAAGTCAAAGAGGGTCGGGAAGAGGCTGTGCGGGCGTATGGCAAGCAGATCGAAGAGGCGATCAAGGGCAGTCCGGACGTGCTGGCGCCGCTGCGACTGCATTACTTGCGCTGGCTCCTCTTCGATGTGGGGTCCGGGCTGCATTTCCAGTACCAAGGCATCTTTGACACCGACTTCGACAAGTACACCGAGGATGCGGTGCAGCTGTTCAGTCAGACCGGCATCACGACGGTGTTCACGAACTTGGAGGGCTTCCCCGACGACTGGAAAGAAAATCCCGAAGCGTTCATCAGTTTCGTCCGCGAGCATCAGGTGCCGAGCTTTTTGGAGTACGGAGAGTATCCCTACGTCACCGCCTTGGAGATCAAGAAGGCATTGCGGCTCAAGGCTGCGTTCCAAACCATGCTGGATCAGATGCAGTGACTGGCAATAGAGGCTGGTAAATGCTTGAGCTTGACGACATTCAGCACATACTGCTGACCCGCACTCCGGCGATGACCGGGCGCTATGAATTTTTGTCGTTCGACGAACCCGCCGGTGGCCGGGCGTGGCTTTCGGAACTGGTCGAGGTTGTCGAGTCCGCCGCGTCGGTGCGAGAAACGATGGACCGCACCAAGCGGTGGGTCACGTTGGGGTTTACGTGGACTGGGCTTCGGGCGCTCGGTGTGCCCGAGGATTCGCTCGCGAGTTTTCCCGAGGAGTTCTGTCAAGGCATGGCCGCCAGGGCCGATATCCTCGGTGACACCGGCCGTAATCACCCCGATAACTGGGTGGGCGGATTGGCCGGCGAGGACCTTCACGCGATTGCGATCCTGTTCGCGCGCGATGACGACGAGCATGCGCGCGCCACCGCAGCGCACGATGAGTTGGTCAGCCGGTGTGTGGGTGTGCGCAGGTTGTCGTATCTGGATTTGAATGCGACGCCTCCGTTCAACTATGCCCATGACCATTTCGGGTTTCGAGATCGGTTGTCGCAGCCGGTGATCGAGGGATCGGGTGAGGTGCCGACGCCGGGCTCCGGTGCGCCGCTAAAGGCCGGCGAGTTCATCCTCGGGTATCCGGACGAGGTCGGCCCAGTGGCGACTTTGCCGCAACCAGAGGCGCTTTCGCGTAATGGGACCTTTGCCGCGTATCGACGCCTGCAAGAGCACGTGGTGTTGTTTCGTGACTACATTCGGTCCAACTCCGCTACGCCTGATGCAGAGGAGTTGTTGGCCGCGAAGTTCATGGGCCGCTGGCGCAGTGGGGCTCCGTTGGTCCTTGCACCTGAGAAGGACGACCCTGAGCTCGGCGCGGATCCGATGCGTAACAACGATTTCAACTACAAGGAGATGGACCCTCACGGGTATGCCTGTCCGTTGGGCGCGCACGCCAGACGGCTCAATCCGCGAGACACCGCGCATAATATGAATCGGCATCGAATGATTCGCCGAGGAGCCACTTATGGGCCGGCGCTGCCCGAGGGTGAACCCGACGACGGTGCGGATCGTGGTATCGCCGCGTTCATCATCTGCGCCAGCTTGGTCCGGCAGTTCGAGTTCGCCCAAAACGTCTGGATCAATGACCGCACGTTTCACGAGCTGGGCAATGAACACGATCCCATCTGCGGAACGCAAGACGGCACAATGGATTTCAAGGTACCGAAGCGGCCAATCCGCCGAACCCTGAAGGGACTGCCGGCATTCACCACATTGTCGGGTGGGGCGTACTTTTTCCTGCCTGGCATCAACGCGCTGCGCTATCTCGCCAACCTCCGATGACTGCTGAGGAAAGGCCATGAGCACCCTGCCCGCCGCTCGCACCTACAACCAAACCCACATCGCCCGCCCGCACACGGGTGGGCGGCGCATCAGCATCTATTGGACTTGGAGCTATCCCTGGGAGTCCCAGCGCGAACTGCATGCACTGGACAACCGCTTCTCCACGATGACTGAAGTTCGCAGGGCGGCATGGCCCTCCTACGAGACGCCGGAATGGGACGAGGCGAGTTTTTTGCAAGGTATCGCCGGCACCTTGGAGCTTTTTCACCGCTCCACCCTGGCCTTCCAGAAGTTGGCCGGCGAAGCGACCAATCACCCGGTCGCGGTGTTTCAACGCATCGACCAAGCCGGGTACAAGCTGCCCATCGACGAACGAATACTGGCCGACACCGACACCCTGATGGTCTTCGGGCTTGACCATCTGGTCGGCGAAGAACAAGCCGGGACCGACGAAGTCGCGGCCATCCGCGAGTGGCTCAAACGCGAAGGGACCTGTCTTCTGTTGGCTCCCCACCACGACGTCGGGTTCACCGACGACGTCGCCCAGCGGCAGGTCGAGTACCTGCACCACGGCGATCCTCTGGTGCCGCGACAACAACGTTTCACCGCCTACACGCGCTCATTGATGAAGGCACTCGACGTTCCCGTCCACAACACATGGGGGTTGCGTCCCGCAGTTGCGGACGGGACGAACGACATCGCACCGCTTACCGGTTTGCGCGATCTCGACGCGCCGGAACTGCTCACCAATGTCACGACTTTCAACTTTCACCCACATCTGCCGCATTATGAATTGACCGCTCCCGAAAGCGATTCCCTCCGCGTCCTCGCAAGGCAGCGGGTCGACCCGACCCGGCCTCACCCGTTCACTGAGGCGGGCAACACCGAGTTCAACGCGCTGATCTGGATGCCGCCGTCCGGTGAGCGGGCCGGTGACATCGTGCTAATTGATTCCACGAACTTCACGACACTGTTCGGCGGCACCGACAGCCTCAAGAACTTCTGGCACAACCTCGCGACGATGAAGTGAATGCGTCAACAACCGAACCAGATGATGGCGGTGGGTTCACAAGCGCCGATAGGAGAACTTTCCAGATCTGACTCCGAGTGTGTGACGAAAAAGCCAGCGACGCAGAATCCGCCTTCCGCTTAGCGGATTGATTCATTGGAGCAGTTGCGATGCGAATATTCTTCACCTGACATCGCCGGCCTGGACCCGACCTGGGGGTAGCGGCAATGCATAACGAGACCGCATTTGTCCTGACCATTTTGGTGCTCTGCTATGCGATGTTCTCCAGGCTATTGCGTAGGTGGTACCTCGCGCCGGCACTCGTATTCGTCACCGTAGGGGCCGTTGTTGGTCGATTCGGCGTCGGGTTAGTCAATGTGGGCCAGCACACCGCAGCCTTTACGGTCCTTGCCCAACTCGCGCTGACGGTTATTTTGTTCAATCAAGCGTCCAGGCTTGAGCTTCGGGCATTGCTGCGAGGGCGGCGTGTGCCACTTCGCCTGCTCACGGTCGGCATACCGGTGAGTGTCGCCTTGGGCACCGCTACAGTCGTGGGTTTGCTTCCGCTGCTGCCGTTTTGGGAGGCCGTTTGCCTGGCGGTGATCGTGGCCCCAACCGAAGTCGCATTGGTTGATGCCCTCGTCGAAGACCGCCGCATTCCCGATCGGGTGAGGGATGCACTGTCGGTCGAAAGCGGCTTCTATGACGGCTTCGCGTTAGCGGCCCTGCTCGCCGCGCTCGCCTTTGCTTCCGAACACGCTCATCATGCCCTGGGGCACTGGGCTTGGTTTGCGATCCGCGCCGAGCTGGTCTCAGTTGGGGTCGGTGTCACCATCGTCTTGATCGGCGCGACGGTTATTTCTCGATCGACTGCGCGCGGTTGGATGAGCGACACTTGGGCGCAATTAGCCACGCTTGCACTAGCTTTGGCTTGTTTCGGGGTCGGCGAACGGTTGCACGCCAGCGGGTTCGTGACCGCCTTTGCCGGCGGGCTGACCTACGCGACTGTCCTGCCCAGAAGCGAAGCCAAACCGACGACAATGCAGGTTTCCGACGCGGCCGGCGAGCTTCTCGAGTTGCTCGTGTTCGCCTTATTCGGGAGTTTCGCGGTCATCCCCGCATGGCGGGAGTTTCGTTGGCCGGTGCTGTTATTCGCGGTCGTGGCGTTATTGGTGGTTCGTGTCGCCGCGGTGAGCATTGCGCTGGCAGGCAGCGGCGTGTCGGTCCGTAGCAAACTATTCATGGGATGGTTCGGGCCCCGCGGAATCGGAAGTATCGTATTGGGGTTGCTCGTGATCGAACAGGGCGACATCCATCAGGGTGCCTTGATAAAGCAAGCCGTGGTCTTCGTTGTGACGCTAAGCCTGGTAATCCACAGCCTGACCACACCGTTGGGAATCGAACTCTTTCGGCCGCGCGACGCGCGAGTCGATATGCCCTCCGCCGACGCCGCCGGTGCCGCGCTTGGAGATCAGGAGACCTAGAGCAACGCCAGCTATGGCGGGCCACCTCAAGGGATTGCATTCCAAACGACAAATCCTGATTCTCTACGAGACTGTTCCGGGCAGTGTAGAACTAGGGGTGGGTCTCCGCTCGAGCAAGCTGCTGCCATCGCGAAGCAAGAAGGCGTTTAGAGTGAAAGAGTCGTTGAGCAAGCGAAGTAGATTGCTTGTGGCACTGGGGATTACGTCCTGGGTAATCCTCAATTCACCGGTGGCCTCGGCCGCGCCGGGCGGCAGCGTTCCAGGCCCTGGCCTATGCGACTATCCCGGTGTTGGCGGAAGTACTTTCGAGGCAGGGGCCGTGACGTACTACTGCGATTTCCCTACCGAGGAGAACAGCACGCATTGGCACTGCGAATATGGCGGATGGAACCTGGGTGGTCCAGGTGGCAGCGGCCCCCTCGGTGGAGCTATTGCGGGTTTTGGGTTGACCATTCCAGCAGGCGATTTTGGAGGTGCTAGCGGTGACTGTTCATGGCGCTGGCCGGACAACACTGTCGGCCCTGCACCGAACCCACCGGGCGCGTGGAAGAACTACTTGGTGCCCAAGCCGCCACCGCCCGAACACCGGGCACCGCCGACTCCACCGGGTGAGCCAGAGTCCGGACCACCACCCGTGGTGAATCCGAATTCCGGCGATGAGCCACAGACACCGGCCTACACTAACCCGGCGTTTCCGAATCCCGGCAGGACCGAGAACCCGACAAGGTAACTTGTGTGTGTCGCAGCCATCTGCTCGCGATTTCAGCGTGATGGGCGATGCGACGTGCCGCCCCCGCGGCCACTATGCGCACGTACGTCCACGCTGAGAACGACGCGTTGAACGAGCCGCCCCGGCCGTTGCAGCCGCCCAGCTGAGGAATTTCGTCGTCATCAATATCGACGTGAGCGTCCGTAGCCTACTCGATCAAGTTCGGGGATTTGCTGGCCAGACCTATTGATCTCGACCCTGTATTGGGCGGCGCTAGGGCGCTCAAAGTACAGGAAGTACCGCAGAAAGACCGAAGTCTTGGATCCCGAATGGAGGAGGCATGGCGATGTCCGCGGTGGAGCTGGTCGGCGACCTCATCGAAGACTCGATTGAATTGCGCACAAGCGTTAATGAGTTCCGTATCGAGCTCCGATGCCGCGTCAGCAGAAATGACGGAGCGCGGACGAAAGTCAATGACCTGCTGGCAGCCGGAACCAGTTACGCCATGATCTCCGCACCCTTCCGACGCCAACGCCGCGCTCGACAAACGTGGTCGCGTGACCATCGACTCATCCGCACCACACTGCTCGGCACTTCCCAGTGCAGCAGGTTGCCCGCGCCACTTACCGAGAAATCCTGGAACGCCGAACCCATGAAAACATGCCGACTTCATTGAGGGCATAGCGACCGCGATCACGCCGACGGCCTATCTGGGAACCATGATGGTGAAGGGCTATGCGACGCTTGTCGATGAGCGAACCAACGTCAATTACCGCGATGGCATATCCGCTGCCGTCATGTTTGTTGAGGCTGTACGCCGGGTAGAGGGCGAGTTCGACGTCGTCCAGATGAACGCCCAGTGGGGTCGGATGATCAAGTTTCGCACAAGCTGGCCTGTGAAAACGCCATCTGACGTCGGGCTTCGGCGCTACGGTTTTCGCGACCAACCACATAGATCGATCTATTCATGAATCGCATCCGACGTCTCGCCACCAAATTCATCGGGGCCATCGCGCTCACCATCGGCGCCGAATAAAAGATCCCAATGACTTTGCCCCGCAAGCTAATTCCGAGCTGGCCGACGACGACGCGCTTACCAAGCCTACCACATATCACACTCCGCCCGCTGGTGCCTGAACGCGGGCGTCGAGCATCTCCATGCGCTCAAGTCGCGCGTGATCGACGAGGGTCTCATTCACAGCGCCGCGTCCTACAGCGTCGTGTATGGGCCACCCCTGACAGTGGGTTGTCGGGTCGACGGTGCCGCAGCGGTGCGCCGCACTCAGCAGATTCCTAACAGATTCTTCGGAGATAGCAGTCTTGCCTCTCAGTAGATGACAAGAGGCGCGGCGAAGGATGGCTCTATGATGCCCAATCCCTCCCATCTCGTCCCAGCCCGCATTATCGAACAACCTGCCGCATATCTGAAATGCGGTCACTGCCAACGAGTGGTCACCAAAGCAACTGCAGCAATCCGGCGGTTCCCGGGGGTTGATGTGGTGTCCTGCCACGACTGCCAGTTCGAGCGGATCACAGCAGCATTGCCCGTGGTCCGCAAGGAAATTAATGAGGGCGAAGCGCGCGCGCGTCGCCTAGCTTGTTCGGCTCACACCGCGCACAACGCGACTCCAGGCAGCGCGTGATGCCTGTGCCGCCGCTGACCGCGTTCTCGGTGGTGCGGCAGCGGTGCGGTAGCAGTGGCGTTCGGCGGTTCACCGTGTTTGCATTACTTCGCGCCGGAGTTGGATGATGAAGTAGTTGGTGAGGTTTGCGGTCGGCATCCGTGAGCCGAGTTAGGAAACTGGCGATGCTGTCCAGGAGGCCGGTCGTGACCCAGCATTCAAGTGGGCAGAAGTATTATTCGCCTCGAGAAATTGTGGCCCGCTTCGGGATCTACGCGTCGGCCGTCGTGATGTTGGAGATTGCGGGGGCGACCATTTTCCTGGGCGTTTCGACGCTGGCCCACGACCGCAGAATCGCCGCCGATCCGGACTACTCGTACGTGTTCAGTCGCACCGCTTGGGGATGGATCAACATAATCGAGGGCATAGTGATCGGTCTCGTCGCCCTCGGACTAGTCTGGAGTGCGGCATGGGCGCGCATCGCCGCCACCATCGTCGCCTTGGTGTCGATTATGAGCCAGATTCTATTTCTTGCGCACTACCCGGTTTGGGCGATTGTGCAGATCGCACTGGACCTCTTCGTCATCTGGGCAATAACAACCTGGGAGAGTTCGGCGGCTCGCGTCACGCCTGAGCGTGTAGTCAGTACCACTGGGGCGCAACCCGGCTCGCGCTGGCCCGAAGTGTCACAGTGGGCAGATGGTTTCCCGGCCTGGCCGGCGCTTCAACCAAAGTTCGGCGGTCAACTGATCCGGTTCGAAGACAAGATGAACGATGGCCGCTACGAAATCCGGGCCGAACTGCCCGGTATCGATCCTGCAAAAGACGTCGACATCAGCTACCGCGACGGAATCCTGACGGTCTCGGTGGGGGTGCCGCAGGCCGCACGCGCCGAAAAGCACAACAGTGGCCCTATCAGCTAATCGGACGCAAACTAGGCCGATCCGCTTCCATTAGCGTGTGCAGACATCTCGCGCAAGGGCAGCGCTAAAGCGACATGAACCCGACCGCTATCAGAAAGCAATTACCGACCAGACTCAGAGCGATGCTGCCGACCTGGCCGACTGAAACAGCCATCTTGCGTGTCCGCGGTAGCGACCCAGGGACCGTCGATGTACGACACGTCAACACCACACTCAACTCACGACAGAGCCGACGAAAATACCGTCCGCAACTGATTGATTCGCCCTCACGTACACCATTGACCTTTTGGTGACACCGCCCTGCTGCCGGTAGAGGGATTGTTCCGCACTGTTACGGAGACCAAACGCACTGCTCACGCTGTGCTCTGCCGTTAGATGGCGATCCGGATGTCTCACCACTAGGCCCTTCGAGCTTCCTGCCAAAACCCAGTATCAGGGCGTCCCTTCTCTCCGTCATCGCCCGCACCCCGGACAAATTGCCGCCTCGACCGCGCGCCGCCGACGAAGCAACACATCCAGTAACGATGCCAGCACTTTCGCCGGCCCGCTGCTGATTTGTTGCTCTCGGGTTGCCCAGCACCAAACCACCAATGTCCTCATCTGCGGCCTCTTCGACAGGGTCGGGGCCATCCGCTTCCGCAGCCGCTGGAAAACTACCGCTGACATCGCCCCAGTCAGTCATGCCATTCACGGCATACCTGGCATGGACCCTGTTTTGAACAGTGGTTCACGCCAGGCACGCCGAGAAGCCTTCAGTCCCAAGGGGCGGACGGATTTTGTCGGACGGCCGACTTGGGCGACTGCCGTGACCAGACCCGAACTGCTCGAGCACCTCGACGAACTTCGCCGCGTCAAAGACTTCCACCGACGAGGATTCCGCGGTGCGGGTGGTCCTCCGGTTCTACGCAGACCGCGGCGTCATTTGCACAGACAGCGAAGCTCGCTGGATCGTGCGGACCGAAAGGCAACGACGACTGGACGATTGATCGGGCCGCCCTGCTCTCCTCGGGGCGGCCCATGCTTAACACGACAATGGCTGGGTAATCCGACCCAATGAGGCCAAAAGATGTCTCCGTGGGTAATTCCAAGCCCGCGCCGGCCAGCACACGCGATCTCCAGGCCATCGATAGCGAGCTGAGATTGCTAGCAGCCATTCGCCGTGTGGCTCGGAAGGGCGGCAGTCCCCTGCCGTCGACAGTTGCGGCGGATGCACTGCTGGACGAGCGTCTTCGAGCTAGTGCACGGCTGCAACCCATAAGCTCCATGCGTGCGCCACAGGGTATAGAGGCGTAGCTTTTTCGCTGTTCGCGAATCCCTGGAAAGATAATCATCCCTACACCGCACACAACTTCCGCGACAGGCTCACCCCTCGATGGTTCTGGATGAGCCGTCGGGGGCGCATTATTCGACGCCCGGGGACAACGCGGCAACCACGTGGCGAGATCTGGCCGGTCAGCTCACGCCCGAGCAGATCGCGCGTTTTGAGCGCGCCGAACGGCTTTGCCGGTCCAAGGCTCACCTCGCGTTCCCGGAGAGCGACCTAAGCGAAACGATCGCTCACCTTCTCACTGGTGTGCTCAAAGAGGCGCGTTGGCAAGCACAGCAGAACCTGACTGATGGGCGCCGTCGGTAGCCGCGTCTTGACCACAGAGGGGCTTAGCAAACTTGCGTACCCAGTCGCCACGCCAGTACAAACGGCCGTTTGATGAAGGGCGACAGCCGGGCGGGAGTCCCTCTGAGTAAATAACCCGGGCCGCCCCTGCTTCTCCTCGGGGCGGCCCGATTATTCACGGCTAGGCATCAAGGTCGTCGTGTACCCGCGGGCTAGGGCCAGCACTAGGTGACGGGGCCTCCTCAATGCTCGTCCAGACCCGAGGGCTGATGTAAAGATTTGTTCTGTTCGCTCGGCGGATCTTCAGCACGCCGCCGTTGACAATCTCGAACTTGTCTTTGTCCCCGAAGCTTATGGTCGATTTGGGTTCGCGATTCACCTTGAAGGCCATGCCGGCCAGTGTCGCTTCAGGGCCATACCCCTGAACAGCTGCGGGTGATTACGCCTGATCGCGGGATCGTAGCTCCCGCCTGAGATCGATCACCTCTTTCTCAAGGTCGATCACAGCCTGCGAGCACATAGCTGTCAGTCCAATGAGTTTCACTACCACGGCCCATATTTGGCTGTGCCCGGTGAAGGAATGGTCGAACTCGGCGAACCGGTCGAGCAGTTCCTTTCCGATAACGGATTCGGGATCAAGCTGTATTCGCCGCATCTTGGTGAATGGCGAGAAGTCGGGTATCTCTTCGGGATAGGGCTCCATCTTGCGAGCGTAGGCCGTTTGCCGGGGTCCCGTCCCGTTCACCCAATCTCTGGCTGACGGACTGCGCGCGACATCGAGACGATTGGACTAGTCTCGATGCATGCCGCAATCGCGTGCTGACAGCGCGGCGAAACGCGTCGAAGAGCTGGACCGCCGGCGCACAGAGCGCGCAGATGGTCATCCGACCACCCGCGCCGACGTCGATATGGCGACGTGGCAGCGCGCGTACCAGGCACACATCTCGGCGGCCCAGATTCACGACGAGGCGGCGCGGATGCATGACAGCGTTGCCGACGGTCACGACCGAGCACGCTTGGGTGGCCATGGTGATAGCGCGACACACCGGGCTGTGGCCGACGAGCACCGTCACACCGCCGAACACGAGCGATCCGCGGCCGGAAAGGCTCGCGCGCGTGCGCTGAAAGACGCGCCCCCGATAGCCACTAGGTGAAGTGCTGGTCGCGCCGTTGGCCCCCATACTCCGGCGCAAACGCGACCCTCGAAACCATCGACTCCGAGCTGAATTGGTAGCAGCGCTTCGCAATGCGGCTCGCGCGCGGGGTGGGCCGCTGCCGTCGAATCGACGTGGCGGATGCGCTGCTGGATGAGGGCCGGGAACGGTCCGAGCGGGCTACACCCCGCTGCGGGATTTGCAGAATTCGCGATTGAGTAACCGAGGGCTCGGTTACTCTCCCATCGGCGCTTCGGGACACGTCACCAACAAGAACATCACCTTACGGGGGTTTGGAAGCATGGTGTCCCACGCGACTCTGATCGCGGTAGCCATCGCTAGGGCAGCCTCGTGGTGGGCATGGTAGGAGAAACCGTGATGTGGGTCGATCTCCTCGAAGGGCTGGGGTGGCTGTCCCTGGTTTGCGGCGGTACTGCGGCACTGATGGCGGTAACGCTCAGATGACCGTCAAGCGATGGCCGTGCGGGCAGCTTCTGACCACCGGCTGACCGATGGAGGCCCCGAGAGGCACCGTGCGACGCTCCGCTGAGGGCGCCCTGTTGGTGCGCGAATCCCGCGGCGATAAATTGGGCTGGAAACTGGTGCCGTCACAGTCTGAACACTGTGTGTTCTTTGGTGACCACGAGGTCGACACACTCTGGTTAGAGTGGCCGATCATCTGGTGTCCAGATGCGAATTTCCATGAGCAGGACAACATCCGCCGCGCTCAAGGGCGCTCCGCGTGAGCTGCCGCTCTCACGGCTAGATCATGGACTCCGAGCTGCGACTGGTGGCAGCCTTCGCCTGGCGGCTCGGGAGCGGGGCGGGTCTCTGCCGTCGATGGGCGTGGCGGATGCGCTGCTGGACGAACGTCGCCGAGCGGCCCGATTTGTCGGACGGCCGGCGTTGAATGACTGCTGTGACCAGACCGGAACTGCTCGAGCATCTGGACGAACTCCGCCGCGTCAGGCCATTGTGCTGCACTAACGCTTGCAATCGGGATACCGTCAAGCCCGCAAGGTTTCGATCTGTTCCCGCGGGGTATACGTCACGAGGGTTGATTCTAAAGACGTTGGTATCAACACCCTTTCCGGACGGTTCAGATTTTCACTACACCGTTGAGCGTCAGCTCCTAAGCGGATTTCACTCAGCCACTTACCGCGGTCTATGCCTAATGCGATTTGCCGCCGCCCCTTTTCAGGTTGCGTCCCAAACACGCCATATGCGCATGACTTCGACCGCATCAGAAGGAGATTTGAATGACTACGACCAATTCCACCACAGACCGTCGGGCCGACGCACCGAACACCCATGGCCTGGCTGCGGACGCCCAGCCCGCTCGGGTTACCGCCCGACGCGGCGGCGAGACAAAGGCTTTCTACAAGACGACGGAATTCATCGTCTTTATTGGCGCCACCATCGCAGTGTTGCTTGCGTCTTACTTGGTCAAGGCGACCGACGGGCATGGTGACTATTTCCAGGCCGATAAGGCATGGCTGTACGTAGTGATCCTCAGCGTCGGCTACATGGTGAGCCGCGGGCTGGCGAAGTCGGGCAGCCGCCATCGCGAAGACGCCTAGTCAGCTCCCGAGACTAGCTCCGGGCCCTTCACCACGGTGAAGGGCCCGGAGTCTGCTTCAGTACGGCAATGGTGGGGTAATCCAATCCAATGAGACGAAGGGACGTCTCGGTGGGCGGAACGAAGGCTATTGATACCGAGCTGCGATTGCTGGCGACCCTCCGCCGAGCGGCTCGGAAGCGAGGCGAACCGCTGCCCTCGATAGTCGCGGTGGATGCGTTGCTGGACGAGCGTCTTCGAGCTCGCAGACGGCTACGACCCACGAGTTCCGCACGCCCGCCACAAGCCGTAGAGGCATAGAGTTTTCGCTGTTCGAGTTAACGAACAAGGAGCGCAGGGCATGATTTCTGGGGCTGTCATTTCGCTTGTCTGGATCTTGGTGCTCATCGCGATTGTTGCGGTGGTCATCGCAGTCGCCCGTGCGTTGTCAAGGCCAAGGGCCGAACGCCCCGTAGAACGGTCGGTCGTCGAGCAGCCGGTAATCCAGCAACAGCCGGTTGTAACCAGCGGTTTGGCGCCTGGCTGGTATCCCGACCAGCAGGATCCGAGTTTGATGCGCTATTTCGATGGTCGGGTTTGGACCGCGCAGACTGAGCGTCGTCGAGCGTAATTGTTGTTGCAACCCCAGCGCGCACCCTGGACAGCCGGTATGACCCCTTGGATGCGGCGAGTGCGCTGCTGGATAGGCGTCTTCGAGCCATGCACGCCACAAGCACGCGCTGCGTGCGCGCGGTAAACGTGCGGTAAACCCGGGCGGTAGCTTGCTTTACACCAGGTCGCGCTAAAGTCCATCTTGTGTCTGAAGCCGCTGGTGAGTCCCCTGATGAGGGTGAGCTTGCTGCGGAAGCGCTTTTAGCGGTTGCCTCGGAGCAGACTGGATGGTTCCGGTTCTACTTCGATGACCAACGCTGGGAGTGGTCTGACGAGGTGCAGCGGCTGCACGGCTATCAGCCAGGCACCGTGACTCCAACCATGGAGTTGGTGCTATCACACAAGCACCCCGAGGACCGCGACGAAGTTGCCGCGACCATTGACCGCATCATTCACACCCGCGGTGTATTCAGCGGCAGGCACCGCATCGTGGACACGCGCGGGACGGTACGCTGGGTACTCGTCGTCGGGGACCAGTTCTTGGACGACGACGGTGCAGTCATCGGTACACACGGTTTTTATCTGGACGTGACTCCGGCCCTGCAGGCAAGCGAAGAAGTCATCACCGCGAGACTCGGTGAGATCACGCAGCACCGCGCGACCATTGAGCGGGCCAAGGGAATGCTGATGGTCATCTACGACATTGACGCCGAGGCTGCCTTCGACTTACTCAGGTGGTTGTCCCAGGCCAGCAACGTCAGAGTCCGGTCACTATGCGAACGGCTCTGTATTGACTTACGCGGCGTTACAGCAAGCGGGACCGTAGATAAGACGGCGTTCGACCGTGCGCTATTAGCAACCCCCAAGAACTTTCTCGATGGCCCGGATCGACCGTAGCTGCGCCGTAACGCGATTAAGTGCGCCCCCCGGCAGCCGCTTCATGACTCACCGGGGGCTAAGCATCGAGGCGATCCCGGGTCCGCCGCGCACCTACCTTCCGCCTACCCCTACGCGGGTGACCAAAACATCAATCGCGTTGCCGTAAATGCATTTTTGTTCACTTTCTCAACTTTGAGCGCAGCCGCGCGATCAGACATGTTGCGCACCAATGCAAGTCGCCCGTGACTACGGCGCCGTGACAGTGATGGTCTTTGATGACGCGTCGCTCGTCGGGCCTGTAGTCCGCGTCTGGATAGCTGATCGGGCCGCCCCTACTTTCCGGGGGCGACCCGATTTGCACAGATGGCTTGTGAAACGCCACTTTACGCCGGAGGCCGGCGTAACGGTCCGCGCGAACCGACTCAAGATAGATTTAGCTTACGAATCGGCAGACAGGGGAGCAATACGATGAGCGACATTCCTCTCGGCTACTACATCTTGTACCAGCAGAACTTTGGCGACGGCGGACCTTCGCAGGCCATGCGGGTAGGCCCGTTTGACGATGAGGACACCGCACGTCGCACGCTCATGCAATTCCTGTCAAGCGCCGACCCAGATAAGACCGATTTTAGATTCGTCCTCCGCCAGGAAACCGAAATTGTGCTCGGCCAGGGTGGTAGTTGACATCGACCACCGCGTTGCGAGCCTGCTCTCCCCGGACACCATGTGCGTGTCGCAGTGGGCTGCGGGGACAAATTACCGAGCGCGCATCGCGCGCGTCGAAAAATCCGTCCACGACACGACCTCGGGATGCTGCTTGAGCAAAGCCCTGCGCTGGCGCTCCGTCATGCCGCCCCATACCCCGAACTCGACCTTGTTGTCCAGCGCCTCCGCCCCGCACTCTGTCATCACAGGGCAGCGACGGCAGATAACCGCAGCCTCACGTTGTCTCGCCCCGCGCACAAATAGTGCGTCGGGATCTGTTCCCCTACACAGCGCCTTCGAGACCCAAGTTTGATCGCCCGCGGCAACGGCGCTCAGCATATTACCTACGAGCACAAGCTTTATGGGCCGTGCGGCCCGTCTTTCTACTGACAACGAGCTATTCCTTCGTCCCGGCCTGCGCGATGAGCAAGCAAAGGCAGTCAAATCAAGATTGCGAACGGTTTGCCGGTGAGTGATTAGAGCGACCGGAACCCGCCACAACGCTGCGCCGATCGACGATCTTGGCGGTTGCTGCGTTTGGGCACACAGAAATTTCGACGGCGGCCAGTCTGATGCTGACTGCTTAACACCACAGTTGCACCAACGGCCATCTAGCAACGAAAACGGATGCAACCCACCCTAAATCCGCCGCTACCTCCCAGGGTAATCCCTCGCATGGAGCCACGGAACCCTGTTGCAAGCCCTATTCAGGCGCGAGGTGCTCCGTTTACGTAGGGGCATCGCGTCGAGTCGCCCATCAGGCACCGTCCTCAAGTCATTGCGCGCACGACCGCCAAACCACCGCGGCGCCGACGAGCCGAATCCCGAACACAACTTGGTGGGCAACATAATCGAATCCGCCGCCCGGCGCCGCAAGGGACGCCCCCGGTAGCTCACATTCAGGGACCATCGAGGGCTGAGCCTGTCGCAGAACTTGTGCGGTGCGGTGATGGTTATCTTCTTGCGGGTGGGCTAACCCTCGCTTCGAGTGATGTAGCAATGATCGCACCAGACAACCCGGCAACCACTTGGCGAGATCTGGCCGGCCAGCTCACGCCGGAACAGATCGCGCGTTTTGAGCGCGCCGAACAGCTTTGCCGGTCGAAGGCTCACCTCGCGTTCCCGGAGAGCGACCTAAGCGAAACGATCGCGCACCTTCTCACTGGCCTGCTCAAAGAGGCGCGCTGGCAAGCGCAGCAAAATGTACAAGACTGAGCTGTGCGTGCAGCACCCAGCGCGCGGGAGTGCGAGCCCGAGATGATGTCGTCGGCGTCTACGGTCTTGTTCCGCCGTGCGTTCGACACCCGCGCGTGGGGCGGCCCGGCTCATGTCAACGAGCGCTCGGCTATCGCGGGGGGAGCGTGGTCCTGATGATTATTAGGTGCTTGGGACGCCGGCCTGCAGTTTGGCTATCACTTGGTCGAGATTGAAGCTCGCTGATTTCTGCCGTTGGGGGAACTCGGCGAATGTCTGCAGCATTTGAGCGACGTACGCCTGCGCCGGAACAAACACGAACGCGTGGTCGAGCACCCAGTCGTAGTAGGTGTTCGACGTGATGTCGGCGCGTTCGTAGGGGTCGGTGCGCAGGTTGAACAGCTTCGGTGCGCGTAGCTCGGTGTAGGGCTCAAGCCAGATCTGCAGAGTGCCCGGGCAGCGCTGCTCGAGGAAGACGAACTTCCAATTGTCATAGCGGAGCGCGGTCAGGTCGCCGTCGTCGGAGACGTAGAAGAAATGCTGGCGCGGGCTTTGGTCGGTCTGGGCGGTGATGTAGGGGAGCTGGTCGAATCCGTCGAGATGCACCTTGTAGCTGGTACCGCCGAGTTCAGCGCCGCTACGGAGTTGCTCGGCGATGTCGGGCGCCCCGGCAGCCGACAGCAGGGTTACGAACCAGTCGGCGTGGCTGACGATGCCGTTGAGCACCTGACCCGCCGGGATGCGCGCCGGCCAGCGCACCAGGGCCGGAACCCGATAAGCACCTTCCCAGTTGGAGTTCTTCTCGTTTCGGTACGGGGTCATCCCGGCATCGGGCCAGCTGTTCATGTGGGGGCCGTTGTCAGTCGAGTACATGACGATGGTGTTCTCCGCGATACCCAGTTCGTCAAGCAGATCTAGGAGATTTCCGACGATGTCATCGTGATCGAGCATTGTGTCGTGATACTTCGACTGCCAGCGTCCGGCGCGGCCGATGCTTTCCGGCTTGGGATGGGTGCGGAAATGCATGTGGGTTGAGTTGAACCACACAAAGAACGGGGTCTGTGCCTCATCCTGGGCTCTGATGAAATCGACTGCGGCGTCGCGGAATTCGTCATCGCAGGTTTCCATCCGCTTCTTGGTCAGCGGGCCGGTGTCCTCGATGCGCTGACTCCCGTCGGGATTCGTCCAGCAGTGCAGCACACCGCGAGGGCCGAACTTATCCCGAAACGCAGGATCTTTCGGATAGTCCGGTCGCTCAGGCTCCTCTTCGGCGTTGAGGTGATACAGGTTGCCGAAGAACTCATCGAAACCATGTGCCGTCGGCAGAAACTCGTCGCGATCACCCAGATGGTTCTTCCCGAACTGGCCGGTGGCATAACCGTGAGCCTTCAAGGCGTTGGCGATGGTGGGGTCCTCGGCCTGCAACCCCAGGGTCGCTCCTGGCAGACCAACCTTCGTCATACCCGTGCGGTAGGGATTCTGGCCGGTGATGAACGCGGCCCTCCCAGCTGTGCAGCTTTGTTCCCCGTAGTAGTCGGTGAACCGAACCCCTTCATGAGCTAACCGGTCGATGTTGGGGGTTCGGTAGCCCATCACACCGTCGCTGTAACAGCTCAAATTGCTGACCCCGATGTCATCACCCCAGATAATCAGGATGTTCGGTTTGTCACTCATAGGACGTCCTTTCGCCGTCGAGGACGGGACGCCCGCACCGCGCGGGGAGGGCCCGTTTCTGGAAACGCCCGCCCCTCGGATGCTAGACCGGCTGATTGCCGTCCGAAGGTGAACTTTGCGCAGACCCCTTGAGTCGCCCGAGTGGACTCGTTCCGGCGATTCGCTCCCGATGGGCACGACGTTATTAGCGACCCTGCCAACTGAACTAATGGATGGCGAATCACCGAGCACGTCGCCGCTACCAGGAGTCAGGGGATTTAACCGTCCCGCCCTTTTGAGTCATCGTCCGCACGGATGACAGATGGCCGCGACGACCACGCGCCGATGCTGAAGCCAACTTGTCCAGCACGTTCACCAACACCTTCGCTGCAGCGGCGGCCTGGTTCCTCGCAGCCGGGTTGTCCAACACGCGGGCCAACGCCAGCGCCACCGCTGTTAGGCCGGGACGTATCTGCATGAACGTCCAGTTCGGTGACGGTCAAGCAGGGATGGTCCTCAACGCGGATGAGGCAATAGTCGAGTCATCGCAACCCTGGACTAAGGACGGGCAGGCCTTAGCCACAATTCGCCGTGCGGCTCGGGAGCGGGGTGGGCCGCTGCCGTCGCCGAGCTGGCCAGCATTCGTGAAGCCCTGTCGGGCAAGCGAATCAAACCGAGAGAAGCTGACGCGGGCAGTACGGCGGAAGCGGTGCGCCGCAGCTTTCTCGACGTGGATTACCGGGCGGCCGCCGAGCTGGGCCTAGAGCCGGATCGGGCCGCCGCAGCGATGGCGAAGCTGTGGGGCCGGTCCTTCACCGACGAACGCGACCGGCGAGCCGGACCGGGAGTCACCAAACAGAAACGTGGCCGGGTCGGGCTGGCGGTCAAAGCCGAACTCAGAGAGGCGGTCAGCGATGGCCAAAATTGAGGCGTACCAAACGAAAGCCGGTAAGCGCTGGCGGGTGCGATACCGCACACCGGACCGCCGACAGACCGATAAGCGCGGCTTCACGACCAAGCGTGATGCTGAGCGCTTCGCCAGTTCGGTCGAGGTTACCAAGATGCGCGGCGAATACGTCGCGCCGTCGCTGGGCCGCATCACGGTCGGCGAGCTGGGACCGGCGTGGCTCCTGCGGCAGCGCGGGTATATGAAGCCGAGCGGATTCCGGTCCTACGAATCAGCCTGGCGCGTGCACGTCGCGCCGCGCTGGCGTGATGTGCGGGTGTCGGAGATCGTCTACTCCGACGTGCAGGCGTGGGTATCCGAGTTGGCCGCCAAGCGCGGCGCGGTCGTCGTGCAGACGGCTCATTCTGTGCTGGCGCGCATACTTGACGACGCGGTGCGTGACCGGGTGATAGTGGCCAACGCGGCGCGCGGTATCAAGCTGCCTCCAAAACCGAAGCGGCGCAACGTATATCTGACGGCTGATCAGCTCAAGCGCCTCGCCGACGAGTCAGGCCGCTACCGCTCGCTCGTGCTGCTGCTGGGCACGGCCGGGCTGCGCTGGGGAGAGGCTGCTGCACTGCGCGTACAAGACATTGACTTTTTGCGCCGCCGAATCGAGCTGCACCGCAACGCCGTAACGGTCGGGCGGCAGACGTTTCTCGGCACGCTGAAGTCAGGCAAGGCGCGCACTGTCGTGCTGGCGGCGCGCGTGGTCGACGAGCTGGCGCACACGTGCGAGGGCCGCGAACGTGACGACCTGATCTGGCCATCAGCCACGGGCGGGTATCTCGCGCCGCCGTCGTCAACCGAGTCTTGGCTTTCCGGTGCGGTGGCCCGCTGCCAGAAAGCGGACCCGGCATTTCCGCGCGTGACGGCGCACGCGTTGCGGCACACCGCGGCGTCTCTAGCTATCTCGTCAGGCGCGAACGCGAAGGTCGTCCAGCGAATGCTCGGGCACGAATCTGCGGCCATGACGCTCGACGTTTACGCCGAACTTTTCGACTCCGACTTGAGCGCAGCTGCCGAAAAGTTAGATGAACTTGTGGGCAAAATGTGGGCAAAACCGGCGCTTCGCTCGACACAGCAACGCTGAAAGGCATTGTCTAGCAGCGCAAACGCCGCGACAGCTATTGAGCCCCCTGTCAGGATTGAACTGACGACCGCTCGCTTACAAGGCGAGTGCTCTACCACTGAGCTAAGGAGGCGGGTAAAACCGCACCAAGCCTAATCGGTCACCGCTCGGTGTCGATCACGCGTGCAGAGCGCACCGCCCTCGACGAGGGACGCCGGCGTCCCGGCAGCGGGATCCGATCGGCAATGTTGCTCAGCGGGTTGACCACCATCGTGAGCGCGATGACGGCATCTTGAAGGGTGGCGATCGCGGGCTCGAGCGCCTCCATCCCGGGCGTCAGCCGCGCCAGGGTGTCAGCGACATCGGCGAGCTGATCCAGTGGTCCGTTCTTCGCCGTCAACTTGTCGATCAGCCCGCCCTCGGCCAGCAGCCGGTCCGCCAGCCCATCCTCGGCCAGCAGCCTCTCGATCAGACCGTCCTCGGCGACCAGTTGATCGGCCAGCCCGCCCGGCTGCAGCGTGCGATGCAATCCGCCGCCCTCGGCGGTCAGCCGGTCAAGCAGGCCACCCTCCGACGTCAGCAGGTCGACCACCCCGCCCGGGCGCAGCAAGCGATCGATCGGACCGTCCGGGGCGACCGCGCGACCCAACGGGGCGTCGTCGTCGAGCAGCCTGGCCAAGCGATTGGCCCGGACGATCGCGTCATCGAGGCCCAGCATGGACGTCATGGCGCTGGTGCCGGTGCCGCCGTCACCCAAAGCTCGCTTCGCCACGCCAACGGCCGCGCCCGCGACGGTCAAACTCGCATCCGCGGCGGCCAGCCCCACCCGAGCGGGTGCGGTCGCAGCCGACACGATGTTTTTCGCGAGATTCATTCCACGAGTCTATTCGTGACGCGGACAGGGACGGGGCCCCGAGTCGGAAGGCATTGCGATGATTCCTGGCAGACTATTATCAGACGGTTGGCACTGGGCTTTCAGGAAGTGCACAACGTTCGCATAGCAAACGTTCAAGTAAGGACGGAAGCAGCCATGACAGCGGCCACCCCCAACGACACCAAACCGGAGGCTCGCGTCCTCGTGGTCGACGACGAAGCCAACATCGTCGAACTGCTCTCGGTGAGTCTGAAGTTCCAGGGATTCGAGGTCTACACAGCAACCAACGGGGCCCAGGCCCTCGATCGGGCGCGTGAGGCCCGGCCCGACGCGGTCATCCTCGACGTGATGATGCCGGGCATGGACGGATTCGGGGTGCTGCGGCGGTTACGGGCCGACGGCATCGATGCACCCGCGCTGTTCTTGACCGCCCGGGATTCCCTGCAGGACAAGATCGCCGGGCTGACGCTGGGCGGCGACGACTACGTGACGAAGCCGTTCAGCCTCGAAGAGGTCGTCGCCCGGCTGCGGGTCATCCTTCGCCGCTCAGGCAAGGGCGGGGCCGACCAACGCAGCGCGCGCTTGTCTTTCGCCGACATCGAACTCGACGAAGAGACCCACGAGGTGTGGAAGGCCGGTCAGCCGGTGTCGCTGTCGCCGACCGAATTCACGCTGCTGCGTTACTTTGTGATCAACGCGGGCACGGTGTTGAGCAAGCCCAAGATCCTCGATCACGTGTGGCGTTACGACTTCGGAGGTGACGTCAATGTCGTCGAGTCTTACGTGTCGTACCTGCGTCGCAAGATCGACACCGGCGATAAGCGGCTGCTGCACACCCTGCGTGGAGTCGGTTATGTGCTGCGGGAACCGCGCTGAGCCGGCTCGCGGTCAGCGGCGGTAGCGAAGAAGTAGGTGAATGGTCATCAAGCCTCGACGTGGATTGCCCCTCCGGATAGGCCTCGTCGCCGCCACCCTGGCGCTGGTCGCCTGTGGCCTCGCCTTCTCCGGCATCGCGGTGACGTCGATCCTGCGGCACAGCCTGGTCAGCCGCATCGACTCCACATTGCTCGACGCGTCGCGCAGCTGGGCGCAGGCCCCAAGGCGGCAGTCGCCGCCGCCCTACGAAGGTCCCGACCCCGGCCGGCCACCGTCGAAGTTCTATGTCCGCGGCGTCAGCATCGACGGGGCCCCGTTCACCGCCATCAATGACCGCAACGCCGAACCGGCCTTACCGCCCAACAACGATGTCGGCCCCAACCCGACGACGTTGCCGTCGGTGAACGGCTCGGACATTCAATGGCGGGCCGTCTCGGTGCACGGCCCGCACGGGCTGACGACCGTCGCGATCGATCTGTCCGATTTGCAACACACCCTCACCTCCCTGGTTTGGCTGCAAATGGGCATCGGGGTGGCCGTGCTGGCCGTGGTCGGAATCGCCAGCTTCGCGGTGGTGCAGCGCAGCCTGCGGCCGCTGGCCGAGGTCGAGCAGACGGCCGCGGCGATCGCCTCGGGCCAGCTGGATCGTCGTGTCCCAGAACGCGATCCGCGGACAGAGGTGGGCCGGCTCTCGCTGGCGCTCAACGGAATGCTGGCGCAGATTCAGCAAGCGCTGGCGTCCTCGGAGTCCTCCGCCGAGAAGGCACGCGGCTCCGAGGACCGGATGCGGCGCTTCATCACCGACGCCAGCCACGAACTGCGCACCCCGCTGACGACCATCCGCGGATTCGCGGAGCTGTATCGCCAGGGCGCCGCCCGCGACGTCGCGATGCTGTTGTCGCGGATCGAAAGCGAGGCGTCCCGGATGGGACTGTTGGTAGACGACTTGCTGCTGCTGGCCCGCCTCGATGTGCAACGGCCGCTCGAACACCATCGGGTGGATCTGTTGGCGGTGGCCAGCGATGCCGTGCACGACGGCCAGGCGATGGACCCCAAGCGCATCATCACGCTGGAGGTGCTCGACGGGCCGGGCACCCCGGAGGTGCTCGGTGATGAAGCACGGATCCGGCAGGTGTTGAGCAACCTCATCGCCAACGCGTTGCAACACACCCCGGAAAGCGCCGACGTCACCGTGCGGGTCGGCACCTGCGGCGCCGACGCGGTGCTGGAAGTGGCGGACAGAGGTCCCGGCATGAACCAGGAGGATGCGTCGCGCGTGTTCGAGCGGTTCTACCGCACCGACTCGTCGCGGGCACGCGCCAGCGGCGGTACCGGACTGGGCCTATCGATCGTCGATTCGTTGGTGCGCGCGCACCGCGGTGTCGTCAGCGTGACAACCGCGCCCGGCGAAGGCTGCCGCTTCCGGGTGACGCTGCCGCGCATCAGTGACATTCCGGCACACGAGCCGGTTCACGCCAACTGAGCTAGCGCCGCCTTGATTCTGGCCTGGGCGTCGTCCAGCGATTCCGCCGACGGATTGCGGTCGACGTTGGCGAAGCCGAAGTCGCTGAGGCTGCGGGTCGGGAAGACGTGCACGTGCAGATGTGGCACCTCGAGCCCCGCGATGATCAGGCCGGACCGCTCGGTTCTGAAGGCCTTACACACCGCCTTGCCGATCAGCTGGCTTACCGCCATGACCCGGGCGAAGGCCGGGGTATCGACGTCCTGCCAATTGTCGATCTCGTCGCGCGGCACGACGAGCGTGTGCCCCTGCGTCATCGGCTCAATCGTCAGGAACGCGACGACGTCGTCGCGCTCATAGACAAAGCGGCCCGGTAGTTCACGGTTGATGATCTTGGTGAAGATCGACGCCATGAGCACAGCATAGGGTCGACGCTCGGACGGTCCCCCGTCAGTCCTCCTTGCCGAACTGCATCATGTCCAGGTTCCAGTAGCCGCGCATGTTGGTGATCAGTCCCGCGTCGTTGACCTGGTAGGTGAACACGCCACGAACCGAACTGGTGACGCCGCCTTCGAACTTGCTGTTGAGCACCAAGATGTGGGCGATTTCGTCGGGCGAACTCGACGGGAAGGTTTCCTCGCAGGTGATCGACAGCTGGTTGGCGGCGATGTTGGTGTCGAAGAACGCCCCGACGGCCTCCTTGCCGCGCACCCCGGTGCCGTCGGGGTTGGTGACGGATTTGCCGATCGGGTCCTCGATGACGACGTCGTCGGACATCAGCGCCAGCCAGCCCTCCCGGTCGTGCGCCTGCACGCACCGCCACGACGACTGCGACGCGGCCAGGGCCGGCGATGCCTGGGACTCCTCGGTTTGGGTCATGTCTCTGAGCAGCCCCGTGTTTACCGGTCGGCGTCGGTGAACCGGATGACGCCGCGAATGTTCTTGCCGTCCAGCATGTCCTGGTAGCCGTCGTTGATCTGCTCCAACTTGTACTGACGGGTGATCATGTCGTCCAGGTTCAGCTTGCCGGCCTTGTACATCGACAGCAGCTGTGGGATGTCGTACTGCGGGTTGCCGCCACCGAAGATGGTGCCCTGCAGGTTCTTCTGCATCAGCGTGAGCATTGCCAGGTTCAGCGTGACGTTGGTGTCCAGCAGGCTGCCGATGGCGGTCAACACGCAGGTGCCGCCCTTTTGGGTGAGGTTCAGGTAGTTGTCGATGTCGGCGCCCTGCAGCTCGCCCACGGTGACCACGACCTTGTGGGCCATCAGGCCGTAGGTGACCTCAGCCATGCCCGCCATCGCGGCCATGATGTCGGGGTAGACGTGGGTGGCGCCGAACTTGAGCGCTTGGTCGCGCTTCCACTCGACCGGGTCGATCGCGAAGATGTAGCGGGCGCCCGCGTTGACGGCTCCCTGCAGTGCCGCCATGCCGACTCCGCCGACGCCGACGATGGCGACATCCTGGCCCGGCCGGATGTCGGCGGTGCGGACCGACGAGCCGTAACCGGTGGTGACACCGCAGCCGACCAGCGCGGCGACCTCGAACGGGACGGACGGGTCGATCTTCACCACGGAGCTGCGGTGCACGACCATGTAGGGGGAGAACGTGCCCAGCAGCGTCATGGGGAAGACGTTCTGGCCGCGGGCCTGGATTCGGAAGGTGCCATCGGACACCGCGGCGCCGCCCAGCAGGCCGGCGCCCAGGTCGCACAGGTTGCGCATGCCGGCCTGACAGGTCGGACACTGCCCACACGACGGGATGAACGACAGCACCACGTGGTCACCCGGCTGGATGTCTTCCACGCCGGGCCCGACCTCGGTGACGATGCCCGCGCCCTCGTGGCCGCCCAGGACCGGGAAGCCGGCCATCGGGATGCCCCCGGTGACCAGGTGATGGTCGGAGTGGCACATGCCCGCCGCTTCCATCTGGATCTTGACCTCATGCGCTTGCGGGTCGCCGATCTCGATTTCCTCGATAGACCAGGGCTGGTTGAACTCCCAGATCAGTGCGCCTTTTGTCTTCACGATGGTCCTGACCCCATTTCGCCTTTGGAATTGATCAGAGCTGACCGGCCCCTTATGCCGGCCAGCTAGGTGACGAGTGCCACAGGCACCTGTCGCGTCAGCATAGCGCGTGCAACGAATCAAATGCTTGGTTGGCTCCCGCGGCGATCGCTAGGGCGGCTTAGCCGGGCGCGGCGGGTCGCCGCCATAGACGCCGTCACCAAATCCCGTCACCAAATAGGGACGGGTGCCTCGCCGAGCGGGTAGTACCCGGGGAGCTTCTCGCCGGCGACGCTGCGCTCGATGCGCTTCTGCATGCCGTCGCTGAGATCCCCGGACTCGATGAGCTTGCCGAACATGTACGCGACGTGGCCGAAGTCGAAGAAGTCGCGCTGCCATTCGATCTGCTGGTCCCCGTTGAGGCGGAACCAGCTGCCGCCGATGCCGTAGATCTCGTCCTGGGTGCCGTCGGACTTGTTGACGATCTGCTTCCAGAAGCCGACGATCTCGCCCTGCTTCTCGTCGATGAGCACCTTTTGGTACTCGTAGACCCAGTTCTCCAGGCCTTCCATTTCCAGACCGAGGGCGATGTCGCGGATCTCGTCGACGCCGACGCACATCACGTCTTCCTTGGGGCCGATGTTCCAGCCGTAGGTGGCGTCTTGGGTGTAGAAGTCCGCCAATGGTCGCCAGTCACCGGCCTTTTCGCAGTCCTTGTTGGCCTGCAGCCAGCGGTCGACCCATGCCTCGAGGTCTGCGCGCGAGTGTGACGCTTGGCCTGTCATAAGTCAGTCTTCTTTCTCTTTGATGAACAGTGCTTGCGTTGGGCACATATCGACCGCGCGTTCGACTTCGTCGCGGGCGTCTTCGGGCGGTTCGGGGTCGATGATCTCGACCTTGCCCCGTTTCGGCACCCGGAAGTAGTCGGGCGCCTCCAGTTCGCACATGGCGTGGCCCTGACACAAATCCGAATCCACTTCGATCCTGAACCCGCCCATCGGACTTACTCCTTACGCATTGCGCTTGCGGTAGCGGACCTTCGCCGGTCGGGCGAGCTGCACGACCATCTTGGAGTGGTCGTTGTGATAGCTGTCCGCCGGCTGTGCCATTTCAAACTCGTACTCGCGCAACAGAACCGAGAAGATCGCCTTGATCTGCATCTGGGCGAACGCGGCGCCGACGCAGCGGTGCCTGCCGGCGCCGAACGGAATCCAGGTCCACCGGTTGACGATGTCGGCCTGCTCGGGCTTGTTGTAGCGGTCCGGCTTGAACGCGTCCGGATCGGGGAAGTCCTCGGCAATCCGGTTCGAGATGGCCGGGGATGCCGCGACATAGTCGCCGTCGTGAATCGGGAAGCCCTCGACCTCGAACTCGCCCTTGGCGACGCGCATCAGGATGATCAGCGGCGGGTGCAGCCGCAGCGTCTCCTTGACCACGTTGTCCAGCTTCGGAATCGACCGTAGCGCATGAAAACTCACCTCTTGCCCGTCGGCGTAGAGCTCCTCGAGCTCGGCCAGCACCTCGGCGTAGACGTCGGGGTGGCGGATCAACTCGATCAGCGTCCATGCCGAGGTCCCCGAACTGGTGTGGTGCCCGGCGAACATCAGCGAGATGAACATCCCGGTCACCTCGTCGGCGGAGAACCGCGGGTTCCCGTCCTCGTCCTTGATCGAGACGAGCACGTCGAGCATGTCGCGGTCGGCCTTGTCCTTCGGTGGGTTGGACATCCGCTGGTTCATGATTTCCTGCACCAGCGCAACGAGTTTGACGCGGGCCTCGTCGCGGCGCCGAAAGCTCTCGATCGGCAGGTAGGGGTCGACGTAACACAACGGGTCGGTGCCACGTTCCAGTTCGTGGTAGTACTCCGCGAACCGGTGGTCGAGCTGGTTGCGGAATTTCACGCCGATCAGGCAGGCCGTCGAGGTGTAGATGGTCAATTCGGAGAAGAAGTCGAGCAGCTCGATCTCGCCCTCGTCGCCCCAGTCGGCGATCATCCCCTTGACCTGAGCCTCGATGGTCGCGGCGTGGCCCTTCATCTGCTCGCCGCGCAGCGCCGAGTTGTGCAGCATTTCTTTGCGCCGCTCCGGGCTGGCGTCGAATACCACGCCCTTGCCGAAGATCGGCGCCATGAACGGGTATGCCGCGGCCTGGTCCAACTCCTCATCGGCAGAACGGAAGAAGAACTCGTTGGCCCCGGCGCCGGAGAGCAGGATGACGTGTTTGTCGACCAGCTGAAACCAGCCGACGTCGCCGCACTCCTCGCGGACGCGCTTCATCAAACCGATGGGGTCGGTGCGGAATTCCTCGAGGTGGCCATGTTCTTCTTCGCCGCCGGATACCCGCGGCACAGTCGCGGTCGTGGTCATTGTCCTGGCATCCCCTCTTCGCCGAGTGCCAACTTCTGGCGAGACTTGTTGTCGGCTAACGGGGCTTCGGGCTGAAGCTCCATGTTCGCGATGAAGCCACCGCGCGGTGTCTCGGCGACGAACGTGATGGCACGCCCCAGATCCGCCGCGCGCAGGAAATAGTCGTGACGGGCCTGGCCCCACTTGGCCCAGTCCTCCAGTGCGGGGCCGATCTTCTCGGCCGGCAGACTCCAGCCCATCGACGTCTTCGTCGGGCCGGGATGCACGATCGAGGCCCGCACGCCGGTACCTTCGAGCTCCATCTGGAAGTTGGTGACCATCGCGACGAGCGCGGCCTTTGCCGCGCCGTAGGCACCCATGTGCGGGCGCTGACGCAGCGCCACGTCGGAACCCACGAAGATCAGGTCGCCTCGCTGTCGCTGCAGCATGCCGGGCAGCACCGCGGCGGCCAGCCGGTTGGCGCCGACGAGGTGGATCTGCAGCTGCGACTCGAACTCGTCGGTGGTGATCTCGGCGAGCTTGCCGAAGTAGGTGTCGCCGGCGCCGGCCACCAGCACCTCGATGTCGCCGAGTGCGTCACTCGCCTGTGCGACAAAGGATTTCACCGAGTTCGGGTCGGTGACGTCCAGGTGGAATCCGACCGCCTCCCCGCCGTTGGCGTTGATCTTGCCGACGATGTCGTCGAGCTTCTCGACCCGGCGCGCACCCAGGGCGACCGGGAAGCCGTGCGCCGCGAGTTCGATGGCGGTTGCCTCTCCGATGCCGGAGGAAGCGCCGGCCACGATGGCGGGCCGGCGTTCGGGCAAGGGTTCAAACCGGGGCATTCAGCGGACCTCCACGCTCATTGGTAGGTGAGCGAATCCGCGGACATTGCTCGAGTGGACGCGGACGGCGTTGGCCTCGTCCACCTCGTACCCGCGGATTCGCTTGAACAACTCGGTGAGCGCAACCCTGGCTTCCATTCGCGCCAGATGCGCGCCCAGGCAGAAGTGTGCGCCGCTACCGAAACTCAATAGCTTGGGCCCGATTTCGCGCCCGATCAGGTAGTCGTCGGGGTTGTCGAAGACCCGCTCGTCACGATGCCCGGAACCGGGCAACAGCAGCAGGACATCGCCCTCCGGGATGGTGGTGTCGTAGAGGGTGAGCTCGCCGGACACCGTACGAGCCAGGATCTGGCTGGAGGTGTCGTAGCGCAGGGTCTCCTCGACCCATAGCGGCACCCGCGACAGATCCTCGTAGACCGGCGCCAGTTGATCCGGCGTCCTGTGCCCCCAAAACGCGGCATTGGCAAGCAATTTCGTGGTGGTCTCGTTGCCGGCGATCACCATCAGGAACATGAAACCGAGCACCTCGTCGTCGGTGAGCCGGTCGCCGTCGATCTCGGCCTCCAGCAGCGCGGAGGTCAGATCGTCGGTCGGCTTCTCCCGACGCTCGGCCACCATCCCCTGGTAGTAGACGATCAGGTTGAGGGACGCCTCGACCGCCTCCGGCGGCACGTCGGTGACGCCCTCCGCGCGGTGCATCACCCCGTCGGCCCAGGCCCGGACCTGATCCCGATCCGGTTCGGGGACACCCATCAACTCGGAGATGACGTCCATGGGCAGCTTGCCGGCGAACTCGTCGATGTAGTCGACCGCGCCGTCCTTCGCCTTGTCCAGCATGGTGTCGAGATGCTGTGTCGCGATCTCGGTGACCCGGGGCTCGAGTTCGCGAATCCGGCGGGGGGTGAAGCCCTTTGAGACGAGTGTCCGCAGCCGCAGATGGGCGGGGTCGTCCATCGCCAGGAAGGACATCGTCTTGCTGGCGTGCGGGCCGCGCGACGCCGGATCCAGCGAGACGCCGTATTTGTTGGAAAGCGTTGTGCTGTTGCGAAATCCCTGCAGCACGTCTTGGTGGCGCGACAGCGCCCAGAACTTCAGCTCGTCATTGCGATACAGCGGGGCCTCGTCACGCAGCCGCTTGTAATAGGGATACGGATCCTCGTGGAAGTCGTAGTCGTAGGGATCGAGGACCAGCTCGTGGTCGCCCACATGGACGGTCATTTAAGTTCTCGTCTCCTGGTTCGTCTCACCGGGCCCGGGCAAGATCAGACTCACTACGTAGGCCAATTGGTCGGCGATCTGGTGATAGGTGAACTGGCCGCTCGCCGCCTGTACCAACGCACCGAAGAACATCATTTCGAGCGCGGCCACGCTGTTCGCGTCAGCACCGGGTCCGATGGCCGTGGCGATGCGGCGGTGGATCTCCGCGCCGATGCGGTCGCGCACCACACCCACCGCGGGATCCGTGCCACCGCCGAGCAATGCCGTCGTGCATGCGGCGCCGACCTCGGGCTCGTCGGCGACCACCAGGGCGAGGTGGTGTAGCACCTGTTCCACCCGGGTGGTCATGGGCTCGTTGACATCGGTGAAGTACGGGACCTGCCGTACCAGGTCCAGGTAGACCTCGGCGATCAGATGGTTCTTCGACGAGAAATAGGTGTAGGCGGTGGCCGGGGCGACCTTGGCGCGCGCCGCCACCGCGCGCACCGTCAGGTCGGCGTAGGACTTCTCGCGCAGTGTTTCGATGCCGGCCGCGAGCACCTTGCGGAAGGTCTCCTCCTGGCGACGGTTGCGCGACGGCTGACCGGTCTGGCGGTCGTTGTCGGATGTGATCGTCACCAGTGCGTCGCTGGACACATGTCCAAGCTAGTGGATCGGATCGCCGCGAAGCAAGTGCAATCCGCAAATATGCAGCTAGAGTGGCTGATGTTTCGGTCTTTTGCTTGCTATCGGCGAGAGGCTCTTGCACCTTCGATGGCCGGGCGACTATGGTTCGATCGAGCGATATCGGACAACTGTCCACTAGATGATGTGGGATTGCTGCGCACAGACGGGAGCGGGACATGGCCTTGTTGGCCGACGGCGTGAGTGAACTGTTCATCGACGGCAAGCTGTCGCCCGGTAGCGCCGGCAACTTCCCCACGGTGAATCCGGCGACCGAGGAGGTGCTGGGCGTTGCCGCCAACGCCGACGCCACCGACATGGATCGCGCCATCGACGCCGCGCGGCGCGCCTTCGACGAGACCGACTGGTCCCGCGACACCGAGTTGCGGGTGCGCTGCATACGACAGCTGCGCGACGCGATGCGCGACCACATCGAGGAACTGCGCGACATCACCATCGCCGAGGTCGGCGCCCCGCGGATGCTCACCTCGGCCGCCCAATTGGAGGGACCGGTCGGTGACCTGAGTTTCGCGGCCGACACCGCCGAGTCCTACGAGTGGAACTCCGACCTCGGCCAGGCATCGCCGATGGGCATCCCGACCCGGCGCACGATCGCACGCGAAGCCGTCGGTGTGGTCGGCGCCATCACCCCGTGGAACTTCCCCCATCAGATCAACCTCGCAAAACTGGGGCCCGCACTGGCCGCCGGCAACACCGTGGTGTTGAAGCCCGCGCCGGACACTCCCTGGTGTGCCGCGGTGCTCGGCGAAATCATCGCCGAACACACCGAGTTCCCGCCCGGTGTCCTCAACATCGTGACGTCGGATGACCACCGTATGGGGGCGCTGCTCTCGAAAGACCCTCGGGTGGACATGGTTTCGTTCACCGGCTCGACGGCGACCGGCCGCAGTGTGATGGGCGACGCCGCCGCGACCATCAAGCGGGTGTTCCTGGAGTTGGGCGGCAAGTCGGCGTTCGTCGTTCTCGACGATGCCGACCTGGGCGGGGCGTGTTCGATGTCGGCGTTCACCGCGGCCATGCATGCCGGACAGGGGTGCGCCATCACGACCCGGCTGGTGGTGCCGCGAGCCCGCTACGACGAGGCCGTCGCCATCGCGGCGGGCACCATGGGGTCGATCAAGCCCGGTGATCCCGACGACCCCGGAACCGTGTGCGGGCCGGTGATTTCCGCCCGGCAACGGGAGCGCGTGCAGAGCTATCTCGATCTCGCGATCGCTGAGGGCGGAACGTTCGCCTGTGGCGGTGGCCGCCCGGCGGATAGGGATCGCGGCTTCTTCATCGAGCCCACCGTGATCGCGGGACTGACCAACGACGCGCGGCCCGCGCGCGAGGAGATCTTTGGGCCAGTGCTCACCGTGATCGCCTACGACGGCGAAGACGACGCGCTGCGCATCGCCAACGACTCGCCATATGGCTTGTCGGGCACCGTGTTCAGCGCCGACCCCGAACGTGCGGCCAGGTTCGCCTCGCGGATGCGGGTGGGCACCGTCAACGTCAACGGCGGCGTCTGGTACTCCGCGGACGCGCCGTTCGGCGGATACAAGCAATCCGGCAATGGGCGCGAGATGGGGCTGGCCGGCTTCGAGGAGTACCTGGAAGTCAAGACCATCGCCACCGCTGCGCAGTGACCGCGCCTAGTAGGCGACCGAGAGGAAAACATGCGATTCGAGAATAAAGTCGGCATTGTCACCGGGTCTGGTGGCGGCATCGGGCAGGCGTACGCCGAGGCGCTGGCCCGCGAGGGCGCGGCGGTGGTGGTCGCCGACATCAACGCCGAAGCCGCCGAGGCCGTCGCCAAGCAGATCGTCGCCGACGGCGGAACCGCCATCAGCATTCCGGTGGACGTGTCCGACCCCGCATCGGCCAAGGAGATGGCCGACCGCACGCTGGCCGAATTCGGCGGCATCGACTACCTGGTCAACAACGCCGCGATCTTCGGCGGGATGAAGCTGGACTTCTTGCTCACCATCGACCCGGAGTACTACCGGAAGTTCATGAGCGTGAACCTGGACGGGGCGCTGTGGTGCACGCGTGCGGTGTACAAGAAGATGGCCAAACGCGGCGGCGGGGCGATTGTCAACCAATCATCCACCGCCGCCTGGGTTTACGCGAACTACTACGCTCTGGCCAAGGTGGGGCTCAACGGCCTGACCCAGCAGCTCTCCCGCGAACTGGGCGGCCAGAAGATCCGGATCAACGCCATCGCCCCGGGCCCCATCGACACCGAGGCCAACCGGACCACAACCCCCAAGGAGATTGTCGACGACATCGTCAAGGGCCTGCCGCTGTCGCGGATGGGCACGCCCGAGGACCTGGTCGGCATGTGCCTTTTCCTGCTCTCCGACGAAGCGTCCTGGATCACGGGGCAGATTTTCAATGTCGACGGCGGACAGATAATTCGGTCGTGACGGGAGGCGGTGCCATATGACTGATCAGCTCAAGCTCGGCTACATAGGCCTGGGCAACATGGGCGCGCCGATGGCCACGAAGATGACCGAATGGCCCGGCGGGATAACGGTTTACGACGTCCGGACCGAGGCGATGACCCCGCTGGCCGAAAAGGGCGCCGACCTGGCCGACAGCGTCACCGACGTCGCCGCCGCCGACCTCGTGCACATCACCGTGCTCAACGACGCCCAGGTGCGTGACGTGATCGGCGAACTGGCCGCCCACGCGAAGCCCGGCACCGTCATCGCGATCCACTCCACCATCAGCGATACCACCGCGGTCGAACTGGCGGCCGAGCACAAGCCGCAGGGCATCCATATCGTCGACGCGCCGGTCAGCGGTGGGGCCGCCGCGGCGGCGAAGGGGGAGCTCGCCACGATGGTCGGTGCCGAGCGCGAGGTGTACGAGCGGATCAGGCCGGCGTTCAAACATTGGGCCGCGATGGTCATCCACGCCGGTGAGCCGGGCGCCGGAACGCGAATGAAGCTGGCCCGCAACATGTTGACGTTCACCTCGTACGCGGTGGCGTGTGAAGCCATGAAACTCGCCGAGGCGGCCGGGCTCGATCTGCAGGCCCTGGGCCGGGTGGTCCGTCACACCGACGCTCTTACCGGCGGCCCGGGGGCGATCATGGTCCGCGACAACATGAAAGACATTGAACCGGACAATTTCCTGTACCAGTCCTTCGTGCACGCCCGCGGCCTGGGGGAGAAGGACCTGAGCCTGGCGCTGGCTCTCGGCGAGGCGGTCTCGGTCGACCTGCCGTTTGCCCAGTTGGCCTTTCAGCGGCTGGCCGCCGGCCTCGGGGTTCCGCACACAGAGGAAGAGGCGTAATGGACGAGCTGCGCAGCAAGGGTCTCGCGAAGATGAACGAGGTCTACGGCTGGGAGATGCCCAACATCGAGGGCGACGCGTACTTCGACCTGACCGTCGACCACCTGTTCGGCAGCATCTGGACGCGACCGGGACTGTCGATGCGCGACAAGCGCATCATGACGCTGACGGCGGTGACCGCGATCGGCAATCGCGACTTGGCCGAAATCCAAATCAACGCAGCGCTTCTCAACGGTGAGCTCACCGAGGCCGAACTAAAGGAGATGGCGGTCTTTTTGACCCATTACCTCGGCTTCCCGCTGGGATCGGCGCTCAACGGCGCGGTCGACGCCGTTGTGGCGAAGCGCAAGAAGGCCGCAGCGAAGGGTGCTGGAGAGGACAAGAAGGCCAACGTCGAGGGTGCGGTCAAGATGCACAGGGGCGACGCTCGCGACTAGGCGTGCCGCGAAGCCTCCTGGGCGAGTTGCACTCTCGAGCTAAGCCCGAGCTTGGAGTAGACGTGGCTTAGGTGGGCCTGCACGGTTCGCGCAGAGACGAAGAGGCGCGCGGCGATGTCTTTGTTCGTCAGCCCTTCGCTGACGAGTTTGACGACGTTGATCTCGGCAGGGGTAAGCGATTCCCAGCCGTTAGACGGTCGCTTGCGCTCGCCGCGGCCACGTTGTGCATAAGCGATCGCTTCGTCGATCGACATCGCCTCACCTTCGGCCCATGCCTCACGGAATTCGTTTTCGCCCATGGCCTTGCGCAGCGCAGCCACCGACGCGTCATAGTCGGCATCATAGATCTTGAAGCGTATGTAGCCGGTGCGGTCGCGAACCGCATCCGCCGCGCCGAAGAGGCGCCCGGCTTCTCGGTTCGCCCCGGCGCTTGCCGCAAGTGTGGCCAGGCATTCGAGGACGTCGGGGACAACGTAGTACCCCTTCAGTTCCCCGGCGCGGGTGAGCGAATCACGTGCGTCGCACGCCGCCTGCTCAACATCGTTTTGTGCGATCGCGACGCGCGCACGCTTCGCCAGCGCCAGCAGCAGGTGCATGCCAGGGGCTATCGTGACGGCATCGTCTGCCAAGCGACGCGCCATCGTCAGGTCACCTCGTGCGAGGGCAACGTCCGCGAGTGGAATGACGTTGACCGCGGCCAGTTCGGGTTGGGCTTTCATGCGCTCCCACGCCGCCTCGCCGGCCGCGGCCGACGCTTCCACATCACCTGCGGCCAGGTTCGCAACCGCCAGCGCGGCATAGGCGAAGCCTTGGTTGAACGCGCTGTAATCCGCGGCGGCTCTGGCCTCGTCCGGGTTGCCCGCGAAGGCCAGATAGTGGCCCAAGCTGACAAGGCTGGACATACGCCATGTTTCGTCGTGCGCCACCTCCGCTTCGGTGACCAGAGCGCGGAATTGCGCTATAGCTCCGGCGAGATCCCCTTCCCATTGCTGCGCCAGGCCAATACACCACCGGCACCCACGCGAGGTGTAACCATCCCCGATCGCGTCGGCGATGTCACGGCCTTCTTCGCCGGCCGCGCGCGCCGCGGAAGCGTCACCTTTGCCGGTAACCGCAGCGAATGCTTGCAACGCCAGGATTTGGCTTAGGCTGCGGTCGTCGCCCACCGCGCGGGCTATTCCAAGCGCTTCATCAAAGTACGAACTGGCAGCAGCCGCTTCGTAGGCGGCGATGATGCCGCAGCCGGCGAGCGCGCGAACCAGCAACGCCGGATCGCCAATCTCGCGGGCGAGCCTCAATGCCTCCAGCGCCTCGCCCATGTTGTGGTGAATGGTCTGCGCGCCCTCGAGTGTGGCTCTGTCCGCGAGCGCCCGGACGCGAACGGGGAGCGGCACCTCTGCGTCGTGCGCCGTGGCGTCGGCGAGCTCCGCTTCGAACCAGGCCGTTCCCTCCCGCACGCGGCCGCGTGTGGTCCAAAGCGGTTGCAACGCCGATGCGAGGTGAATTGCCTCGCAGATCGCGCCACTTTCACGGCACCACGTGAACGCCGCCCGCAGATTGTCCATCTCGATCGCGGCGCGTTCGACCCTGCTCTGATAGCCGGTGCGCCCCGGCATGTCCAGCAGGGTTGCCATCGCGGCGTAGTGGTCGCGGTGACGGGAGCGCACCGCGTCGGCCTCACCGGACTCCCCGAGCTTTTCCAGCGCGTACTGGCGGACGGTCTCCAGCATCCGGTATCGCGCGCCCCCGAGTGTCGTATCGTCAGCTACGACAAGGGATTTCTCGATAAGCAGGGTGAGCTGATCGAGAGTCTGATAACGCTCGACCTCGCTGTCGGCGCACACCGTCTGCGCCGCCTCGAGGTCGAATCCGCCCATGAACACCGCCGCCCGGCGGAACAGGACGCGCTCTGGCTCCGTCAACAGCTCGTGCGACCAGTCAACCGACGCCCGCAGAGTCTGCTGGCGGCGCACGGCCGTTCGCGCGCCCCCGGTCAACAGCCGGAAGCGGTTGTGCAGGCTGTCGAGGATTTGCGCCAACGACAGCGCGCGAACCCGCGCGGCCGCAAGCTCTATTGCCAGGGGTATGCCGTCGAGGCGCTGGCAGATTTCCATCACCGTTTCTGAATTGACTTCGGCCACTGTGAAATCGGGGCGGACACGGCGAGCGCGGTCGATGAACAGCGCCATCGCCTCGTCGGCCAGTGGCAGAGACGGCACCGCCCAGGCGACCTCGCCCGCCACCCGGATCGGCTCGCGGCTCGTCGCCAAAATGGTTACTTGCGGGCAGGCCGCCAGCAGCACAACGGTCAGGGATGCGGACGCGTCGATCAGGTGCTCACAGTTGTCCAACAGGACGAGCAGGTGCCGATCACCGATGACACGCGTCAGCGTGTCCATCGTCGAACGGCCGGCTTGATCGGGCAGCCCCAGCGCGCGTGTCACCGAGACCGGCACCCCATCTGGGTCGGTGATCGGCGCCAAATCCACGTACCACACGCCGTCCGCGAAGTCGCCGTCCATCTGATCTGCTAACTGCACTGCCAACCGCGTCTTGCCCACGCCGCCCGCGCCGGTCAGCGTGACCAACCGGTTGTTGGCGACCAACCGGCGCACGGTTGCCATTTCGATACCGCGACCGACGAAACTCGTGAAGTGTGGCGGAAGATTTTGCTTGCCACCGGTTTTCGGTGCGCGAAGGGGCGGGAAGTCATTGTGAAGGTCGGCGTGACATAGCTGCGTGACCCGTTCGGGTCGGGGCAAGTCCCGCAGCGGGTGCGTGCCGAGGTCAAGCAGCCACGCTTCGGCGGGAAGCGCGTCGGCGAGCAGATCACTTGTCGTGGCCGACAAGACAGTCTGGCCCCCGTGCGCCAGATCGCGCAGCCGTGCGGTGCGGTTGATGGTCGGCCCGACGTAGTTCGCTTCGTCACGCAGTTGCACTTCGCCGGTGTGCAGGCCGATCCGCACGCTGATCGGCGACAGCGGCGTGCGCTGCAACTGCAGCGCAAACGCGGCGGCGTCGCTGGCGCGAGCGAAGGCGACCACGAAGCTGTCGCCCTCGCCCTGCTCGACCGGGCGCACGCCGCTGCACTGGGCCACCAGGTCCGACACGGCACGGTCGAGGCGGGCAATGGCCGCGCTCATTGCATCAGGCTGGGTCTGCCATAGCCGTGTAGAGCCCTCGACGTCTGCGAGCAGCAACGTCACCGTTCCAGTCGGGAGCTCGGTTACGCCCAAGTCGCTCCAATTCAGAGTCTCAAGCGGCGGCGTCTCCGCGCGTCGGCCGGTGGTCTCAGTCATGTTAGCCAGCATGCGGTGATCGCACACAGCAAACATCGGTCGAAATGCCTAGATGCGCCTTCTGTCGCATCCGCTCGGATCTAGGCCTTTTGGCGAATGTTCTTCGTCTCCGGCAGCCCCATAGTCGAGCGGATCCGACTTTAGGAGGTCACACATGAGCATCAGAACCGGTCTTGCCGGCAGCCGCGCCGCGATCGACGCCCATTTCACGACGGGCGTCCTGCACGGGCACTACGACAGCCGTTTCGAAGATCTCGTCGCGGCGCTGGCCGACGAGGTCACCACCGGCGGCGAGCTGGGCGCCGCCATCGCTGTCGATGTCGACGGCGAGCTCCTCGTCGACATCTGGGGCGGGCATGCCGATCGAGCGAAAACCACGCGAATGGTCGAAGGACACCATCGTCAACGTCTTCTCCAGCACCAAGAACGTGACCGCCCTGGTGGCGCTGATGCCGATCGACCGCGGCCTGCTCGACCCGTTCGCTCCGGTCGCCAAGTACTGGCCCGAGTTCGGCGCCAACGGCAAGCACGATATCGAGGTACGCCACGTGCTGAGTCACACCTCGGGGGTATCCGGCTGGGAGATGCCTTTCACCCTCGAGGACATCTACGACTGGGACAAGTCCACGTCGCAACTCGCCGCCCAGGCGCCGTGGTGGGAACCCGGCACCGCTTCGGGTTACCACGCGATCACCATCGGGCACCTCGTTGGTGAAATGGTCCTGCGGGTCACCGGCACATCTCTGAAAGAGTTTGTGCGCGAGCAGGTTACCGAACCACTCGGCGCGGACTTCCAGATCGGCGCTCGGCCCGAAGACGACGACCGCATCGCCGAGCTGGTGCCGCCACCACGGCTGGATGTGCCGCTCGACGCCGTGCCGGACGACCATCCGATGCGCAAGACGTTCGCCGCCGTGCCGCCCACCTCGGAAGCCGCGCTAGCGGCGGAGACAACCGCGTGGCGACGAGCGGAGATCGGCTCGGCCAATGGACATGGCAACGCTCGCTCGCTGGTACGCGCGTTGTCTCCGATCGCGTTGGGCGGCATCGTCGATGGCGTACGGTTACTTGGTCCTGAGACCATTGATCTGATATTCCAGGAGCAGGCCAACGGCACCGACCTGGTCCTCGCCATGCCTGGCCGGTGGGGCATCGGTTTCGCGTTGCCTCATCCCGAGGCGGTGCCGGACATACCCGATGGAAGAATCTGCTACTGGGGCGGGTGGGGTGGCTCCATGGCGGTCATGAACCCGCACTGCCGCACCACGTTCGCGTACGTGATGAACAAGATGGGACAAGTCACGCCGGCCGGAACCGAGCGCACCAAAAAGTACACTCAACTGATCTATCAGGCCCTCGGATGACCGCTCAATCTCAGTACGGCTGAACCCCTTCGGGCATCACATATTCGGAGATCGGCGCGGTGACCCCGTTGATCGTTGTTCCACCGTTGGTGATGCCAGGCGCCAGCTCCAGCATGTTGTGCGGGAATCCGAACCGCGGTTTGGTCAGCGCGTCGAGCCGCGCCAGCTCGTCGGCGCCGAGGTTCACGTCGACGGCCTTGACATTGTCCTCGAGTTGGCCGAGCCGGCGCGCCCCGATGATGACGGATGAGACGCCACGTTGCGCGCGCACCCAGGCCAGCGCCACGCTGGCGACGTTGGTCTCGTGCGCCTTCGCGATGGACTCGAGTTCGTCGATGACGGCGTAGGTCTTCTCGTTCAGAAAGGCGTCTACCATCGCGCCGCGGTCGGCGTTGTGCCGGCCGCCGTTCGCCCGGGTGTACTTGCCGCTCAGCACGCCGCCCTTCAACGGCGACCACGGCGTGATGCCGAGGCCGAATTCGGACGCCATCGGTACGAGGTCCTGCTCGATGCTGCGCTCCAGCAACGAGTATTCAACCTGCAGCCCGACGAACGCCGACCAGCCGCGGAAACCGGCGATCAGGTTGGCCTGGGCGATCTTCCACGCCGGCGTGTCCGAGACGCCGATGTAGCGCACCTTGCCGGCACGAACGAGGTCCTCGAGCGCCGCCATGGTCTCCTCGATGGGTGTGTTGGCGTCCCAGATGTGCAGCCAGTACAGGTCGATGTAGTCGGTCTGCAAGCGCCGCAACGAGTTTTCGCAGGCATTGATCAACGACTTGCGGCCCGAACCGCCGCCGTTGGGGTCTCCCGGATACAGGTTGCCACTGAACTTCGTCGCGATCGCCAACCGGTCGCGACGGGCGGGGTGTCGTCCGACGTGGTCGCCGATGATCTTCTCGGAGTGGCTGCGGGTGTAGAAGTTGGCGGTATCGATGAAGTTGCCGCCGAGTTCGACGTATCGATCGATGATCTTTTGTGATTCCTCCACGCTGGTGCCCCAGCCGAGGTCTTCACCGAACGTCATCGCCCCCAGGCACAGCGGGCTGACACGCAAACCGGAGCGCCCGAGTGTCACGTATTGATCAAGCGGCATGGGGCCCACTTCCTGGTAGATTGTTCGGTTATGAGGTTGTTCATACCAAAGGTAGTTCATGACTGAACGACCTGGCAAGTCGGCGTCCGCACTCGACGCGGCCAAGATCTGGTCGCTGAACTACCGGGTGCTGCTTGTCGGTCATCTCGTGCGCGGAGGCCGACATCTGCGCCTTGGGCCTCGAGTCTAAGGAGCTATTCCTGCTCGCCGAGGTCGACGAGCATCCTTATCCGGCAGAACTAGCCGCGACGCTGAGCATGCCCAAGGCGACGGTGACGCTTTACCTGAAACGACTAGAGGCGGCAGGGTTCGTGCGTCGCGAGATCGATCCGTCCGATTTGCGCCGCCACCGCCTGCTCCTCACCGCGGCCGGGCGTCAAGCCGCCAAGAAAGGCCTGACCCTGCTGTCCAGCGAGTTCGACAAGCGTCTCGCACGCCTCACCGTCGCGCAACGCAACGACCTCAAGGGGTTGCTGGAGAAAATCCTCTGATTCCGCCGGGGACTGTGGGTGTGAGCCATTCGACGGGGCTAGTCTGACGTGTCGTGCGCGTCCTGGTGATTGGTTCCGGTGCCCGTGAGCATGCGTTGCTGTTGGCGCTTCGCAAAGACCCCCAGGTCACGGGGCTGGCGATTGCTCCCGGCAACGCCGGCACCGCCCGGCTGGCCGACCAGCGCGAGGTCGATATCACCTCGGCGGAAGACGTCGTCGCCTTGGCCCGCGATGTCCGCGCCGACCTGGTGGTCATCGGCCCAGAGGTGCCGCTGGTCCTCGGGGTGGCCGACGCGGTGCGAGCCGCCGGCATCGTTTGCTTCGGGCCCAGCAAGGACGCCGCTCGCATCGAAGGCTCCAAGGCTTTCGCCAAGGAGGTCATGGCCGCGGCCGGAGTGCGCACCGCAACCAGCGAAATCGTCGATAGCCCCGCGCATTTAGACGCCGCCCTGGATCGGTTCGGGCCGTCCACGGGTGAGGCTGCCTGGGTGGTGAAGGACGACCGCTTGGCCGCCGGTAAGGGCGTAGTGGTGACCGCGGATCGCAGTGCCGCACGCGCGCACGCCGCCGGGCTTCTCGAGGCGGGGCACCCGGTGCTTCTCGAGTCCTACCTGGACGGCCCGGAGGTGTCGCTGTTCTGCGTCGTCGACGGCGAAACCGTGGTGCCGCTGCTGCCTGCACAGGATTTCAAGCGTGTCGGCGACGGCGACAGCGGCCCCAATACCGGCGGTATGGGTGCCTACGCGCCGGTTCCGTGGCTTCCCGACGAGGTCTATCGGGACGTGGTCAGCAATATCGTCGAACCGGTTGCGGCCGAGATGGTCGCGCGCGGAAGCTCATTCAGCGGGTTGTTGTACGCCGGACTCGCGATCACCGCGAACGGACCGGCGGTGGTCGAATTCAATTGCCGCTTCGGCGATCCCGAGACGCAGGCGGTGCTGGCGCTGCTGGAATCGCCGCTCGGTCAGCTGTTGTACGCGGCGGGCAGTGGCACGCTGGCGGACTTCGGCGAGCTGCGCTGGCACGACGGCGCCGCCGTGACGGTGGTGGTGGCGGCCGAAAGCTATCCCGGCCGTCCCCGCGTGGGTGACGTCATCGTCGGCTCGGAAGCCGACGGGGTGCTGCACGCCGGGACGGCGAGGCGCGACGACGGCGAGATCGTCTCGTCCGGTGGCCGGGTGCTGTCGGTGGTGGGCACGGGCGCCGACCTGGCGGCCGCGCGGACCAGTGCCTACGACATCGTGCGCTCGATTCGATTGCCGGGCAGTCATTTCCGCAACGACATCGCCCAGTTGGCCGCCGAAGGGAAGATCCGCGTCTAGAAGGCGGCAGCCTGGCCGTCCCGACGTGGATCGCTTGCTGCGAAGTAGCCGCCCTCCAGGCGCCAGATCGCCTGACAGCTGCCGAATTGGTTGTAGTCGTCGACGGCAACCAGGTCGTGCCCGCGCCGACGCAACTCGTCCAATGTCGAATCGGGGAAACCCTTTTCGCAGCTGACCTGCATGCCCTCCACCCAACGAAACCGCGGGCCGTCACACGCCGCCTGTGGGTTCTGCCCGTGGTCGGCGATGCGTACCATCACCTGCACGTGGCCCTGGGGCTGCATCAGTCCGCCCATCACCCCGAAGCTCATCACCGGTGCTCCGTCCTTGGTGACAAACGCCGGGATGATGGTGTGGTAGGGGCGCTTGTTCGGGCCGACCGGCATTCGGATGGTCCTGGGCCGCAGCGAAATTCGCGCCCCGGTTTTGCAGCGAGATGCCGGTACCCGGCACGACCACACCCGAACCGAACCCCATGTAGTTCGACTGGATCATCGACACCATCACCCCCGCCGCGTCGGCCGCGGTCAGATAGACGGTCCCACCCGATCGGCGCGCCGGCGGATGCCGGCTTCGCTCGCCCGCGGTCGATCAACGCCGCCCGTTGCTTCAGGTATTCCTTGTCCAACAGGCGTTCCGGGCCGAAGCGGCATGTGCTCGATGTCGGCGACATAGGCTTGTGCGTCGGCGAATGCCAGCTTCACCGCTTCGATCTGCAGATGCACGCTGTCGGCGGAATCGGCCGGCAGCGAGGCCATGTCGAAGTGCTCCAGGATGCCCAGGGCGATCAGTGCGACGATGCCCTGACCGTTGGGTGGGATTTCGTGCACGGTGTACCCGCGGTAGTCGCCGTCGACCGTGCCCACCCAGTCGGCACGGTGCGCCGCCAGGTCGCTGGCGCGCATGGCGCCGTCGTTGTCCAGCGCGTGCGCCTCGAGTTTGGCGGCCAGTTCCCCACGGTAGAACGCCTCGCCGTGGGTCGCGGCGATCGTTTCGAGCGTGGTGGCATGGTCGGGCAAGCTGAATCGCTCGCCGGGTTTCGGCGCTCGGCCGCCGGGCAGAAACGCCTGGGCGAAACCGGGCTGGTTCTCAAACAGCGGTACCTGCGCCGCCCATTGCTCCGCCACGGTCGGGGAGACCAGAAAGCCGTTGCGGCCGTAGGAAATTGCGGGTTCGAAGAGTCGCTCGAACGGCAGCTTGCCGAACTTGGCATGCAGTTCGGTCCACGCCGATACCGCGCCGGGCACGGTCACCGAATTCCAGCCGAAGACCGGAACGCCTTTGCCGCCAAAGTATTCCGGCGTCCATGCGGCGGGCGAGCGGCCCGAGGCGTTCAGCCCGTGCAGTTGCTCGCCATCCCACACGATGGCGAACGCGTCCGAACCGATGCCATTGGATACCGGCTCCACGATGGTCAGGGTGATGGCCGTGGCGATGGCCGCGTCCACCGCGCTGCCGCCCTGCGCGAGCATCCGCAGCCCCGCTTGGGCGGCAAGCGGTTGCGACGTGCACACAACGTTTTCCGCCAAAACGGGCTTGCGTGGCCAGGCGTACGGGAAGGTCCAGTCGAATGGTGCCGTCACCTTCGCGAGCGTAACGCGTCACGCCGTCAGCAGCGGTGCCATCCAGGTCAGCTCGGCAGGCAACTGCGAGCTCCAAAACGCCGCGTCATGCCCACCGGGCGAGAAGCCGCCGGCCGGCGGATTGGGCAGTTGAGCGATGAACTGCTTTGTCGCGGCGTAAAACGGATCGCTGTCACCGCAATCGATCCGGATGGGGATCGAGGAAAGGGCGGGCATGCCGAAGACCGAGTTGGCGGCGAAATCGTCGGCGCCGTCGAAGGCTCCCGGTGCGGCCGCGCCGGAGGACATCCACAATGCGGGGCTCACCGCGCAGATCGCCGCGGTGCGGGCCGGTCCCAGCCGGCCGCCCAGCAGCAATGCCCCGTAGCCCCCCATCGACCAGCCCAAGAACGCCACGCGTGAGGTGTCCAGATTCTGGTTGCCCAGCATCGGGATGAGCTCGTCGAGCACCATGGCGCCGCTGTCCTCGCCGGAAGACCGCTTGTGCCAATAGCCGCCGCCGCCGTCGACGGCGACGACCGCGAACGGTGGTAGTCCGGCGTCGACCGCCTGTGCCAGACCCTGTTCGACGCCGCCCGCCATCACCGTGGACGCGTCACTGCCCTTGCCGTGCAGCGCGATCACCGGTCGCAGCGGTTTGGTCTGACCCGGCGGACGCGCGATGGCCCAATTGGTCGTCACCCCGCCGCGCGCGGCGGACGCGAAGGAACCGGTCACCATGGTGGGCGCGGCCGCAGCCGGCGGGGCCGGATCGCGAGGTGGGCTGGGCGCCGGGGCCAACGGCATCTGGGTCCCGGCCGTCGACACCGGCATGGCGCGAGATGTGCGGGGCTCTAACAAAATGTCGAGCCCGTAAGCGCCAACCGCCCCAAGGGCCGCGCCGGCGCCGAGGCCGAGCAGGGCGCGTCGGCTCAAGTCGGGCATGCGGGCCATTATGCCCTGGCCGTTTGGCCGAAATGGCATCGCAGTACCACTTTGGCTGGCACGATGGCTACTCGTGACCGCAGCGGTTACTCCAAAAGGAGAACGTCGACGGTATGCGCTTGTCAGCGCTGCCGCCGAGCTGCTGGCCGAGGGCGGGTTCGAAGCGGTGCGGCACCGGGCGGTCGCGCGGCGGGCCGGCCTGCCGTTGGCGTCCACCACTTATTACTTCTCGTCTCTGGACGATCTGATCGCGCGCGCCGTCGAACACATCGCGATGATCGAGGTGGCGCAGCTGCGATCGCGGGTCAGCGCCTTGTCGCGCCGGCGCCGGGGACCGGAGACACTGGCCGAGGTGTTGGCCGATCTGCTCGTCGGGGACGTGTCCGGCCCGGGTCTCACCGATCAGCTGATCTCGCGCTACGAGCGGCACATCGCGTGCATCCGGCTGCCCGCGCTGCGCGAGACCATGCGTCGCAGCCTGCGCCAGCGGGCCGAGGCGGTGGCCGAGGCGATCGAGCGCTCGGGCCGTTCGGTGCATATCGAACTCGTGTGCACGTTGATCTGCGCGGTGGATGGTTCGGTGGTGTCGGCCCTGGTGGAGGGGCGGGATCCGCGGGCGGCGGCGCAGGGTGCGGTGGTCGATCTCATCGAGGTGCTCGCGCCCATCGATCAGCGGCCCGTGCGGATCTGACCGACCGCTAGGAGCGGATCGTGTCCGCCGGAAGCGACGGCGTCACGATGTACCCGGTGTCGAGGTCGCCGTAAATCGTCACATCGCCCGGGCTGCGCTGCAGCATATAACGCCACGTAGGCGCAGACGACGGCATCGACCGGGTCTTCCGCGCGGCGCAGTTCGCTCTTGCGTTGCGCGGCTGCGACGGCCCGGCGCAGCGCGACCCAGCCGTCGTGGCCGCCTACGCGTAGCGGTATCGGAGCCTGCGCCAGCCGCTCGACGCCGTCCATCAGCAGCAACAGCTCGGATTTGAGCCGGTCGACGGTGCGGCCGGGCTTTGCCTTGTATTTCAGCGTCCGCTCCAGGCGGAACAGCGCGACGGTGGCCGCATGGGGGTAGACCTCGATGGCGCGCCGGGCCGCCGGAGCGCGCGGGTCCAGATCCAGGCCCAGCGCCGCGGCCAAGAGGCCCCCGCGCGGGCCGTTGGCGAATTCGGGTCTTCCGGTGTTGCAGGGGTGCGCGCCGGCCTCGTAGCTGCGGAAATCGCGATTGAGTGCGGTCTCGGCGGGACGCTGGCCGGTCGGGTTGTTCACCACCAGCGGGGCATCGAAGGCGACCAGGCAATCGCCCTGCACGTAGGGGCGTAACGCGGCCAGAATCTCGTCGTCGTCGCGGACCGCGCCCACGCTCACCAGAGCGCCGCCGGAGTCGACGACGGCGATGCCGGTCGGGTTCCGACCTGCCCAGGCGAGGTCGACGCCGACGAAGTACATCCGCACAGGCTATGGCCGCGACCGTAAGCTGTGTGTTCGTGAGGACCAAGTGAGCATTCCGAATGTGCTGGCCGCTCGGTACGCCAGTGCCGAGATGGTCGCGATCTGGTCGCCGGAGGCCAAGGTCGTCGGCGAGCGCCGGCTGTGGCTGGCGGTGCTGCGCGCGCAGGCGGAACTGGGCGTTTCGGTGCCTCCCGAGGCGATCGCCGACTACGAGCGAGTGATCGAGGATGTCGACCTGGCGTCGATCGCGGACCGCGAACGGGTGCTGCGCCACGACGTCAAGGCGCGCATCGAGGAGTTCAATGCGCTGGCCGGTCACGAGCACGTGCACAAGGGCATGACCAGTCGTGATCTGACCGAGAACGTCGAGCAATTGCAGATCCGGCGGTCCCTGGAACTCGTCTTCGCGCACGGCGTGGCGGTCGCGGCGCGGCTCGCCGAGCGGGCCGTGGCCTATCGCGACCTGGTGATGGCCGGACGCAGCCACAACGTCGCCGCGCAGGCGACGACGTTGGGCAAAAGATTCGCCTCGGCGGCCCAGGAGACGCTGATCGCGTTGACCAGGCTGCGGGAGCTGATCGATCGTTACCCGCTGCGCGGCATCAAGGGGCCGATGGGCACCTCGCAGGACATGCTCGACCTGCTGGACGGCGACGCGGCCAAGCTCGCCGAACTCGAGCGGCGGGTCGCGGAATTCTTGGGATTCGCAACGGTTTTGACCAGTGTCGGGCAGGTGTATCCGCGTTCGCTGGACCACGACGTGCTCTCCGCGCTGGTGCAGCTGGGCGCCGGACCGTCGTCGCTGGCCCACACCATCCGGCTGATGGCCGGGCACGAACTGGTCACCGAGGGATTCGCGCCGGGGCAGGTCGGTTCCTCGGCGATGCCGCACAAGATGAACACGCGCAGCTGCGAACGGGTCAACGGGCTGCAGGTGGTGCTGCGCGGCTATGCGTCGATGGCCGCCGAGCTGGCGGGTGCGCAGTGGAACGAGGGGGACGTGTTCTGCTCGGTGGTGCGCCGAGTGGCGTTGCCGGACAGCTTCTTTGCCATCGACGGGCAGATCGAGACCTTCTTGACGGTGCTCGACGAGTTCGGCGCCTATCCGGCGGTGATCAGTCGCGAGCTCGACCGCTACCTGCCGTTCCTGGCCACCACCAAGGTGTTGATCGCCGCGGTGCGCGCCGGCGTGGGCCGCGAGGCCGCGCACCACGTCATCCGCGAACACGCGGTGGCGACCGCGCTGGCCATGCGCGAACGCGGAGCCGAGCCCGACCTGCTGGACCGGCTGGCCGCCGACGATCGGCTGCCGCTGGACCGGGCGGCGCTGGATGCCGCGCTGGCCGACAAGAAGGCGTTCACCGGCGCCGCGGGTGACCAGGTGGACGAGGTGGCGGCGCAGGTGGACGCGCTGGTGAGCCGATACCCGGACGCCGCCAAGTACGCCCCGGGTGCGATCCTGTGACGCTGGCCGGCGCGCTCGGGGAGATCGACTTCACCGATCTGGACAACTTCGCCAACGGATTTCCGCACGACCTGTTCGCCATCCATCGGCGAGAGGCTCCGGTGTACTGGCACTCGGCGACCGACAACACCCCGGACGGTGAAGGCTTCTGGTCGGTGGCTACCTACGCGGAAACCCTTGAGGTGCTCAAGGATCCGGTGACGTATTCATCGGTCACCGGTGGCACCCGGGCGTACGGCGGGACGCTGCTGCAGGACCTGGCGATCGCCGGTCAGGTGCTCAACATGATGGACGATCCGCGGCACTCGCAGATTCGGCGGCTGGTCAGCTCCGGCCTGACGCCGCGGATGATCCGTCTGGTCGAGGACGACCTGCGGACCAGGACGCGCCGGCTGCTCGACGAGGTGGTCCCGGGCGAGCCGTTCGACTTCCTGGTCGACATCGCCGCCGAGCTGCCGATGCAGATGATCTGCATCCTGCTGGGAGTCCCTGAATCCGAACGACATTGGTTGTTCGAGGCCATCGAGCCGCAGTTCGATTTCGGTGGTTCGCGCAAAGCGTCCCTGTCGCAGCTGTCGGTGGAAGAGGCCGGGTCGCGGATGTATGAGTACGGTCAGCAGTTGATCGCGTCCAAGCGTGAACACCCGACCGACGACATGTTGTCGGTCGTGGCCAACGCGACGCTTGACGACTCTGACGGCGATGACGGATCGGCCCTTTCCGACCTCGAGCTGTACCTGTTCTTCAGTCTCTTGTTCAGCGCCGGCGCGGAGACCACCCGTAACGCGGTCGCGGGCGGGTTGTTGGCGCTGGCCGAACATCCGGATCAATTGCGTCTCCCTGCGGGAAGATCTCGCCGCGCTGCCCACGGCCGTCGAGGAGATGGTGCGGTGGACCTCGCCGTCGCCCTCCAAGCGCCGCACCGCGACCCGCGACGTCACGCTCGGCGGCCAGTCGGTCGAGGCCGGGCAGAAAATTCAGATCTGGGAAGGCTCGGCAAATCGCGACGCCGGCGTATTCGAGCGCGCCGACGAATTCGACATCACCCGAAAGCCCAACCCTCATCTGGGATTCGGCCAGGGTGTGCACTATTGCCTGGGCGCCAATCTGGCCCGGCTGGAGCTGCGGGTGCTGTTCGAAGAGCTGCTGTCTCGATTCGGCGGGGTGCAAGTCGTCCGGCCGGTCGAGTGGGCCCGCAGCAATCGGCACACGGGCATTCGGCACCTCGTCGTGGAGCTGAACGAAGAGCCGTGACGATCCGGTTCGCCGATGTCGAGCCCTCACCCGATGCGTTCGCCGCAGTGATGGCGACGGGGATCTTGTCGATCAGCGCGCACAACCACGGGTACACGATTGATCAGCGACACGATGGGTGTCATCGCCACCGTCGGGGCTGTTGTTTCTGGTCGCCCTCGTCGTCGCGAAGGCCGCCAGCCCCGGCCAGAGCTTGCGCTGGGACCTGACCGATCCCGACGTCACGCTGCGACTGATCACTTTCGTCGCCGCCTGCGCGGTGATCGACACTCGCTTGTCGTCCAACGTGTCAGTGGCGCGGGTACTCGGCGTGGTCTGCCTGGTGTCCTGGTTGGTACTGATCCTGTTCAGCGCGCGAAATATGTTGGCGCACCGGTGGACTGAGCTGCGCGACCGCGTCCACGGCCCATGGCAATTGGGCAGCGTGGGCACCTCCGGTTTGGCGATCGTCATCGCCAGGGCGGCCCGGCAGACCGGCCACCACTGGTGGCTGGCGGTGGCCGTGGCCGCATGGGTGGCGGCGCTGTGCATCTACGGCCTGATGACTTCGCTGACCCTATGGCGTGTCGTGAACGAACGCCAGGACCGGGATGGCTTTGAACCCGACACCTGGATCCTGATGGGCGGCATGGCGATTGCGACGCTTGCCGGCGACAACATCCAGGCCGTGGCCCCCGCCTGGCTGGCCGGCCCGGTGCGCGCGGTCACGATCGTGACCTGGGTGACGGCCACCCTGTGGATACCGCCGCTGATCTACTTCGCGCTGCACCGCATCAGGCGGCATCCCAGCATGCTCCAGTTCGCCGGTGTGTGGTGGGCTTTCGTGTTCCCGCTGGGCATGTACTCCGCGGCCAGTTTCGCCATGGCGGTCGAGATCGGTCAACGGTCGCTGCTCACCGTTTCGCTGGTGTTCTTCTGGGATGCGTTGGCCGCGTGGCTCGTTGTCGTCGTCGCCGGGCTGCTGCTCTTGGGGCGGGCGTTGCTGCTAGGCCCCGCGAATCGCGACACCGGCCGACCGTAACTCGAGCGCGACCAGGGCCCCGATGGTGACGGGATCCTCGCGGCGCCACCCACCGACCGGGTCCGCGCTGACGGCGATCAATTTCCGGGGCGGGCGGTTCGTCAGCGCGCGCAGCGCAAGCAATTGCGCACCGGCCGGTGTTGCGGCCAGCGCGGTCACCGTCAACTTGCGCCGAAAGAATCGAAGCCGCAGAAACAGACCATGGGAGCACCGCGATGAGGATCGGGACCGCGACGACCGCCATCGCGAGCAGTACCGCGAGCCAGCTCGCCGCGCTGTCCAGATCGTGGCCGGCGCCAGCGATGTCCAGCGCGGCGTGGCTGGCGGAGTTGAGCGGCTTGCTGACCGTGTCGCCCACCACCGGAATGTGCTGGGCTTCGTGGCCGGCGGACGCGAGGTTGCCGGCGATGCCGTTCGCGCCGCTTTCGACCTGCCGCCCGGCGTCGGCGATGGTGGCGATGGCGTCGTAGACGGCCAACCCGACGAGCAACCAGAGCAGCGTCCACACGACGACGGCGAAGTCGCTGAACAGCTGGACAGCGAACCGACCGGGCCTGGTGGAGTAGGGCAGAAACCGCGGTGTCATAGCCTCGATCCCAGCACAAGGCCCGGTTTGCGGGTGCCCGATAGGCTGACCGGATGCCTGCACTGTCCGACTATCAGCATCTGGCCAGCGGGAAGGTCCGCGAGCTGTATCGCGTCGATGACGACCACCTGCTGCTGGTCGCCACCGACCGGATCTCGGCGTACGACTTCGTCCTGGACAGCACCATCCCGGACAAGGGCCGCATCCTGACCGCGATGAGCGTCTTCTTCTTCGGCCTCGTCGACGCGCCCAACCATCTGGCCGGGCCGCCCGACGATCCACGCATCCCCGAAGAGGTGCTGGGCCGCGCGCTGGTGGTGCGTCAGCTGGAAATGCTTCCGGTGGAGTGCGTGGCGCGCGGCTACCTGACCGGCTCGGGATTGCTGGACTACCAGGCGACCGGAAAGGTCTGCGGCATCCCCCTGCCGCCCGGATTGGCCGAAGCCAGCAGATTCGCCGAACCGCTGTTCACCCCCGCGACGAAAGCCGCACTGGGCGACCACGACGAGAACATCTCATTCGCACGGGTGATCGAGATGGTCGGTCCCGTGCCCGCCAACCAACTCCGCGACCGCACATTGCAAATCTATGTGCAGGCCGCCGACCACGCGCTGCGCAAGGGAATCATCATCGCGGACACCAAGTTCGAGTTCGGCACCGACCGCGACGGCAACCTGCTGCTGGCCGACGAAATCTTCACCCCGGATTCGTCCCGGTACTGGCCGGCCGACGAGTACCAGGCTGGGCGTCGTCCAAAACAGCTTCGACAAACAGTTCGTCCGCAACTGGCTGACCGGTCCCGAGTCCGGCTGGGACCGCCACGGCTCGCAACCCCCGCCGCCACTGCCGGACCACATCATCGAGGCCACCCGCGGCCGCTATATCGAGGCCTACGAACGCATTTCCGGCTTGAGCTTCGGCGACTGGATCGGCCCCAACGCATGACCGAAACGCACCTGGACGGCTCGGTGCCCCCTGTCGCCAAGCGGGTGGAGAGTCGGCGCGAGCATCACGGCGACGTCTTCGTCGACCCGTATGAGTGGCTGCGCGAGAAGACCAACCCCGAAGTCATCGCCCACCTCGAGGCGGAGAACGCCTACGCCGATCAGATGACCGCCCACCTCGAGCCGCTGCGGCAGCGGATTTTCGCCGAGATCAAGGCGCGCACCAAGGAGACGGATCTGTCGGTGCCGACCCGGCAGGGTCAGTGGTGGTACTACGCGCGCACCTATGAAGGCAAGCAATACCGAGTCCAGTGCCGTTGTCCCGATAAGCGGATCCGATGATTGGGATCCGCCGGCGCTAGACGAGGACACCGAGATCCCCGGCGAGCAGGTTCTGCTCGATTCCAATGCCGAAGCCGAGGGCCACGAATTCTTCTCCCTGGGTGCCGCGACGGTGAGCCTGGATGGAAACCTGCTGGCGTACTCGGTCGACATCCTCGGCGATGAGCGGTACACGTTGCGGTTCAAAGACTTGCGTACCGGCGAGTTGTACCCCGACGAGATCGCCGACATCGGGGCGGGGGCGACCTGGGCCGCCGACAACCGCACCGTGTACTACCTGACGCTGGATGCCGCCCACCGTCCCGACAAAGTGTGGCGGTATCGGGTGGGCTCGGGTGCCGAGTCCGGAGCTGGTATATCACGAAGCCGACGAAAAGTATTGGCTGGGCGTCGGTCTGACGCGCAGCGAGGCCTATGTTTTCATCGCCTCGGGATCCTCGATCACCTCGGAGTATCGCTACGCCGACGCCGCCGATCCGCAGGCGGCGTTCACGGTGGTGCTGCCTCGCCGCGAGGGCGTCGAGTACGCGGTCGAGCACGCGGTCATCGGCGGGCAGGACCGATTCTTGCTCCTGCACAACGACGGCGCGGTCAACTTCACCCTCGCCGAGGCGCCGGTCAGCGATCCGACACAGCAGCGCACCCTGATCCCGCACCGCGACGACGTCCGGCTCGACGCGGTGGACGCTTTCGCCGGCCACCTCGTCGTCAGCTATCGGCGGGAGGCACTGCCCCGGCTGCAGATGTGGCCCATCAACGCCGACGGCACATATGCTCGGCCCGAGGAGATTTCATTCGACTCGGAGCTGATGTCGTCCGGTGCGGCCGGTAATCCCAACTGGAATGCGCCCAAGCTGCGGATCCGGGCCGGATCCCTGGTGACTCCCGTGCGCGTCTACGACATCGACTTCGCCACGGGTGAGCGCACGCTGCTGCGCGAGCAACCCGTACTCGGCGACTATCGGCCGGAAGACTATGTGGAACGGCGTGATTGGGCCGTCGCCGACGACGGCACCCGCATCCCGGTGTCCATCGTGCATCGCGCCGATATCGAATTCCCGGCACCCGCATTGCTTTACGGCTACGGCGCTTATGAGCTGTGCACCGACCCGAGCTTTTCCATCGCACGATTGTCGCTGTTGGACCGTGGCATGGTGTTCGCGATCGCCCATGTCCGTGGCGGTGGCGAGATGGGCCGGCTGTGGTACGAGCACGGCAAGCTTCTGGAAAAGAAGAACACCTTCACCGATTTCGTCGCCGTCGCACGGCATTTGGTGGACTCCGCAATCACCCGCCCGCGGCAGCTGGTCGCGTTGGGGGGTAGCGCCGGCGGTTTGTTGATGGGGGCGGTGGCCAACCTGGCGCCGGAGCTCTTCGCCGGGATCCTGGCGCAGGTCCCGTTCGTCGACCCGCTGACCACCATCTTGGATCCCTCCTTGCCGCTGACCGTCACCGAGTGGGACGAATGGGGAAACCCCCTGGCGGACAAAGAGGTATACGACTACATGAAGTCCTATTCGCCGTACGAGAATGTCGAGGCCAAGCAGTATCCGGCGATCTTGGCGATGACGTCGCTGAACGATACGAGGGTCTATTACGTGGAGCCGGCCAAGTGGGTCGCGGCGCTGCGGCACGCCAACGGCGACGGCAGCCCGGTCCTGTTGAAGACTCAGATGAACGCCGGCCACGGTGGCGTCAGTGGCCGCTATAAGGCATGGGAGGAAACCGCCTTCCAATACGCGTGGCTGCTGGCTGCCGCCGGGGCCCGGTTGTCGACGTAGGCAGTCCGAGCCGGTGCGCGCACGATTGCCACGGTGTGATTGCGCTATTCGCCGGCGGTTTCGCTTGCGGGTTTTTTGGGCAGAAACCACGCCGGGATGAAGGTGCAAGCCACCAGCACGACGGCAATCAGGAACACCGTCGTATACGCGTGTGACAGATCGTGTGACACATCGCTCCAAAAGCCCGGAGCGAGCGACTGTTGAGGTATTGCGGTTTGGTCGACCGGCACCCCGTCGACGGCCGCCTTCTGATGTAGGGCGGCGAGCTTGTTTGCCGCGACGATGTTTTGGCTCCGATTGAACTGATTCGTCAGGATCATCGACATCAGCGCCGTTCCCATCGAGCCGCCCACTTGGTGGCTGACGCTCATCAGCGTCGTTCCCCGGGCGATCTGATGCGGCGCCAGCGCCTGCACCGACGCGACCGACAGTGGCATCATGGTGCAGCCCATGCCCAGGCCCATGATCGCCAGCCCGACCAGCAGCGTGGGTAGATAGTTGGCCCTGGGTCGCCACCCCGAAGGCGAAGGCGCTCAGGCCGGCGGTGATCAGCGCAATCCCGACCAGCACGATCTTGCCCGGGCCCTGCCTGTCCACCAGCGGACCGGTCAGCCGCATGGTCAGCATGGCGCCCAGACCTTGCGGGATCATGTGAACGCCCGCCTGCATCGGCGTTTGGTGCAGCACCTGCTGGAAATAGCTCGGCAGCAGCAGGCCGGCGCCGAAAAATGCGCCTGCAAAGACCAGCATTGTCACGTTGGCGTGTGTGAGCACGGGATTGCGGAAGAGCCGCAGGTCTATCAGGGGATGATCGGCGTGACGCCACGCGTGGGCGACGAAGCCGGCGATCAATGTCAGCCCGATCGTCGCCGGTATCACCACATGGCGGTCGGCCACGGTGCCTCGGCCCGGGATGGAAGACACGGCGAACAGGAACATCGCCAGGCCCGGCGAGAGCAGCAGCACGCCGACCGCGTCGAACGTTTCCGAGCGTGCCGGGTGATCCCGGGGGAACACGATTGCGGCCAGCGCGATGGTGAGGAATCCGATCGGCACATTGATCAGAAAGATCCACCGCCAGCTCGAGGTGTCGATCAGCCAGCCGCCCAGGATCGGCCCGCCGATCGGGGCGAGCAGCATGGGGATGCTCAGGATCGACATCAGGCGCCCGAGCCGCCGCGGGCCCGCTTCACGGGTCAAGATCATGAACCCCAGCGGCAGCAGCATGCCACCGCCGATGCCCTGCACCATCCGAAAGACGATGAGCTGCACAATATTTGAAGCAATCGCACACAGCAGTGAGCCCAGGATGAAGGCCACCACCGAACCCATGAAGAGCCGTTTGGTGCCGAACCGGTCGGCTGCCCACCCGGTTATCGGAATCACTGTCGCCAGAGCGAGCGTGTAGCCGGTCATCGTCCAGGCCACGACGGCTTGCGAGGACGCGAACTGATCGATGAAGGTGCGTTGCGCGACGCTGACGACCGTGACATCCAGAATCGCCATCACCGTGGCCAAGATGCACACACCGGAGATCCGCAACAGCGCGGCATCGAGCTTGTCGGGATATTCCCGTTCGTCGACGCCCGGCTGCCCGGCGGGAAAGTGCGGCAGCGGCGTGTTGGCCGCTGCGTACGAGGCCTCATCCATGGCGTTGCTTAGCATATCGAACTGATCGCTTTGCCTGACGCTCGCGGCGGTCCTGATCTGCACAGGTTCGACGGGTGGCGAAATGAGTTATCGCGCCAGGACACGCGCATATACGCCTGCTGTCTGCGTGTCCTTCACCATTCCGACACTTGGGATCGGCAAACTGCGGGTGTGTCTGGAAAATTGATCGTCTCGGTCTCGGGGATTGGCGAACGCAGCCTGCCCGACGTCGAGGCGTTCTGCGCGCAAATGGATGCCCGCAAGGTACCGGTGTCGTTACTCGTGGCTCCCCGCCTCGCCGGTGGCTACCGGCTCGACCACGACCGGGAAACCGTCGAATGGCTGACCACTCGTCGCGCCGGCGGTGACGCCATCGTGCTGCACGGATACGACGACGCGGCCACGAAGAAGCGTCGCGGCGAATTCGCGATTCTGCGGGCGCACGAGGCCAACCTGAGATTGATGGCCGCCGACCGGGTGCTCGAGCACCTCGGGCTGCGTACCCGGCTGTTCGCGGCGCCCGGCTGGGTGGTGTCACCTGGCGTAGTCAAGGCATTGCCGAACAATGGATTCCGCTTACTGGCCGATCTTCATGGGATCACCGACCTGGTCCGCCATACCACCGTCCGCGCACGAGTACTCGGCATCGGCGAGGGCTTCCTCACCGAGCCGTGGTGGTGCCGGATGGTGGTGTTGTCCGCCGAACGGATCGCTCGGCGTGGCGGCGTCGTCCGGGTCGCGGTCGCGGCTCGCCACCTGCGTAAACCAGGGCCGCTACAGGCGATGGTGGACGCGGTCGATCTGGCGTTGATGCACGACTGCACCCCCAGTGTGTACCGCTGGGATCAAGCGAGGGCCATGCTCGACGCAGCCTGACGAAGTGACTGTCTGACCTGCTCGTCGGGGCACTACCCTGATCCGACATGAGCGATTCTTCGGTTGCGGGTTTCGACGCTGATGCCATCATCGTCGGGGCGGGGTTGGCCGGACTGGTTGCCGCCTGCGAACTGGTGGATCGCGGATTGCGGGTGCTCATCGTCGACCAGGAGAACAGCGCGAACCTCGGCGGGCAGGCCTTCTGGTCCTTCGGCGGCCTGTTCTTCGTCGACAGTCCCGAGCAGCGCCGGTTGGGTATCCGCGACAGCCATGAACTGGCGTTGCAGGATTGGCTCGGTACGGCGGCCTTCGACCGCGCCGAGGACTACTGGCCACGCCAATGGGCCCATGCCTACGTCGATTTCGCCGCGGGGGAGAAGCGCAGTTGGTTGCGTTCGCGCGGGCTCAAGCTCTTCCCGCTGGTGGGCTGGGCGGAGCGCGGCGGGTATGGCGCGCAGGGGCACGGCAATTCGGTTCCGCGCTTCCACATCACGTGGGGTACCGGGCCCGCGCTGGTCGAGATTTTCGCCCGGCAATTGCGTGACCGCTCATCTGTGCGATTTGCGCACCGCCATCAGGTCGATGAGCTGATCGTCGAGGGGGAGGCGGTGACCGGCGTCCGAGGCACCGTGCTGGAGGCCTCCGCCACGCCGAGGGGCGTTGCGTCCTCGCGAAAAGCGGTAGGGCAGTTTGAATTTCGCGCTGGCGCGGTTATCGTGACGAGTGGTGGCATCGGAGCCAATCACGAGCTGGTGCGAAAGAACTGGCCGAAGCGCATGGGCCGCGTCCCCGACCAACTGCTGAGCGGGGTGCCGGCCCATGTCGACGGCCGGATGATCGGCATCACGCAGCAGGCCGGCGCCCGGGTGATCAACCCCGACCGGATGTGGCACTACGTCGAGGGCATCACCAATTACGACCCGATCTGGCCGCTGCACGGCATCCGCATCATCCCGGGTCCGTCGTCCCTGTGGCTCGATGCGAGCGGCAAACGGCTACCGGTGCCTCTGTATCCCGGGTTCGATACGTTGGGAACCTTGGAGTACATCACCAAGTCGGGGTTCGACTACACCTGGTTCGTGTTGAACGCCAAGATCATTGAGAAGGAGTTCGCGCTCTCGGGGCAGGAGCAGAATCCCGACCTGACCGGACAGAGCATTCGAGAGCTGCTGCGAAACCGGGCCCGTTCCGGGCCGCCGGGGCCGGTGCAGGCGTTTGTCGATCGGGGTGTGGACTTCGTCAGCGCGAACTCGTTGCGCGACTTGGTGAACGCGATGAACAAGCTGCCCGACGTGCAGCCGCTGGACTACGCCACGGTGGAGGCCGAGGTCACCGCCCGGGATCGCGAGGTCGCGAACAAGTTCAGCAAGGACGGGCAGATCACGGCGATCCGTGCGGCCCGAAGCTATCTGGGCGATCGGCTGGGTCGGGTGGTAGCGCCCCACCGGCTGACCGATCCGAAGGCGGGACCGATGATCGCGGTCAAGCTGCATATTCTGACCCGAAAAACGTTGGGCGGCATCGAAACCGACCTCGCCTCACGGGTGCTGAAGGCCGACGGCACGCCGCTCACCGGTCTGTACGCGGCCGGCGAGGTGGCCGGATTCGGTGGCGGTGGTGTGCACGGCTACCGCGCCCTGGAGGGCACGTTTTTGGGCGGCTGCATCTTCTCGGGCCGCGCCGCCGGCCGCGGCGCCGCCGATGACATCACCTAGCCGGCGTGGGTGTGACCACGCTTAGAAGGTGACGGCGTCCTCTTCGGGCAGCACCTGGAAGTCGGTGCTGGTCATCTCGGTGAGCCGTCCGTAGTAGATGCCCCGCGCGTCCGGGGCGATGATTCCCTGGTGGATGGGAACGGCACGCTGCGGTGCCACCGCACGCAGGTAGTCGACCGCCTCGGACACCTTCATCCACGGCGCGGCCGCCGGCGTGGCCAAGACGTCCACCGGCTCGTCGGGCACGAACAGCGCGTCACCGGGATGCATCAGCCGGGCACGATGGTCGCCATCGCCCACCAGAAATGAAATGTTCTCTATCACAGGGATTTCCGGGTGGATGACCGCGTGCTTGCCGCCGACGGCGCGAACCGTCAGTTCACCGATTTGCAGCTCGTCGCCGACGTGGACCTCCCGGCAGGGAGCACCCAGCTGTGCGGTGGTCTGCGGGTCCGCGTAGAGCGCCGCATCCGGGTTACCCTCGAGCAATGCTGGCAGCCGTTTGCCGTCGACATGGTCGGGATGCTGATGGGTGATCAAGATGGCGGTCAAGCCGGTGATTCCCTCGAAGCCGTGCGCGAAGGTGCCGGGGTCAAAGAGCACGCGGGTGTGGTCGAACTCGGCAAGTAGGCACGAATGGCCGAAATGCGTCAGTTGCATATCTACGATTGTGCCTTGATGGACAAGCTGCCGATGCGCGTGATCCTGGCCAGGATGCTGGTCGTCGGCAGTTTCGCGATTGCCCTGGTTATCGCCCTCCCCGCGCACGCCGAACCGGAGACTTGCCCGGGGCTGTGCGACCGGATCCCCAACACCGCCTGGATCGATCAGCATGCCGCTGCCGCTGGACGCGGTGTATCACTGGCCTGCGCTGGCCGGCCAGGCGGTGCAGACGACCGGTTCGGCGCCCGGGCCGCGGTTCCGGTTCGAGGAGCTGTGCGCGGCACCGCCGATACCGCAGGATCCCCGCGACTCGGCCGTCGCCGCTCGCTCGACGGTTCAGCATCCCGACGGGCAGTGGCAACTGCAGGCGCAGGTCCTGCACTGGCGGGGTGACACGGCCCGCGGTGGCGCGACCGCGGCCACGGTGTTCGGTAATGCCGTCGCCGCGCTGCGGGCCTGCCAGCAGCGTGCTCCGCTGGAATCACCGTCGCTGACCATTGACGAAGCGAACCGGATGGCCGCGGTGATCAGCGGCCCGGTGGTGATGCACACCTATCTGTTCGCCCACCCGGCGAGCAGCACGATCAGCGAAGTCACGCTCTGGTCGGCAGCGCCACCGCAGACTTCCTGGCCGGCGATGGCGGACGATCCGGTGCTCAGCGCCATGAGCGCGCCACTGTGCGAGGCGTACATCGCCTCGTGCCCGTAACCCCGAGCTGCGCTTTCGCCGGTAGAGTTGGCGCCGAAACGCCAACTGAGGAGGAGCGCCGGTGGCCCGGGTGATCGTGAGCGTGATGCCCAAAGCGGAAATTCTCGACCCGCAGGGTCAAGCGATTGTCGGCGCGCTGGGTCGTCTCGGACATCCGGGAATCTCGGAAGTGCGGCAGGGCAAACGCTTTGAACTCGAAGTCGATGACAGCGTCGATGATTCGGCGCTCGCCGAAATAGCGGAATCGCTGCTGGCGAACACCGTGATCGAAGACTGGACCATCAGCCGGGAGACGCAGTGACGGCACGCATCGGGATCATCACCTTTCCCGGCACGCTTGATGACGTGGATGCGGCCCGCGCGGCGCGCCGCGTCGGAGCCGAGCCGGTCAACCTTTGGCACGCCGACGCCGATCTCAAGAGCGTCGACGCGGTCGTGGTACCCGGCGGGTTCTCCTACGGTGATTACCTGCGGGCGGGTGCGATCGCCAGGTTCGCCCCGGTGATGACCGAGGTGGTGGAGGCCGCACGACGCGGCATGCCAGTGTTGGGCATTTGCAACGGTTTTCAGGTGCTCTGCGAGGCCGGATTGCTGCCCGGAGCTTTGACCCGCAATGTGGGCCTGCACTTCATCTGTCGTGACGTGTGGCTGCGGGTGGCCTCGACCTCGACGGCGTGGACGTCGCGCTTCGAGCCCGAGGCCGATCTGCTGGTCCCGCTGAAATCCGGCGAGGGACGTTATGTGGCGCCCGCCGATGTCATCGATGAGCTCGAGGGCGAGGGTCGGGTCGTGTTCCGCTACCACGAGAATGCCAACGGCTCGCTGCACGACATCGCCGGGGTGAGTTCCGCCAACGGCCGCGTCGTGGGTCTGATGCCGCATCCCGAGCACGCCATCGAAGCGTTGACCGGGCCTTCCGATGACGGCCTGGGGCTGTTTTATTCGGTGCTGGACGGCGTGCTCACCGGTTGAGCGGAAACGCCTGCGGCATCGCGTAATTCGGCAAAGGACGCGCTGATGGCGTCGGTGGCCTCGTGCGGGTCGTTGAAAGTCTGGTCGTCGGTGAGCACCGCGACGCCGAGTCGGTCGACGTAACTCCACACGGTGATGTTGACCGGTGCGCCGGGAGACAGCACGCCGGTGGAGTAGATCTCGCTGACGGCCGCGCCGCCGAAGTGGCCCCGTTCGCGCGGCCCCACCACACTGGACACCGCGACGTTCATCAGTTTGTTCGGCGCGTCGCGGCAGCCCAGCCATCGGAACGCGGCGGGGGCGAAGGCGGCGGGCAGGTAGGCCATCATTTTCCCGTAGAGCTCCGGTCCGAGAACTTCGCTGTCTTCCTTGGCGATCTTGGTGGCCAGCGCGACCAGTCTTGCCCGTTCGATGGGGTCGTCGACATGTACCGGCAGCGAGATCATCAACCCGCTGATCTCATTGCCGGTGATGCGGTCCGACTTGTCGGTAGCCGTCGGCACCGAGGCGATGATCGGGCGATCGGCGGCGCCGTCATAGGCCAGCAACAGCGTTCGCAACCCGCCGGCGGCCATCGCCAGCACTACATCGTTCACCGTGACGCCCAACGCCTTTGCCGTCGCCTTGACCTCGGGCAGCGACAACGAGGCGCTGGCGAACCAGCGCCGCGGCGACACGACATGGTTGAGGAAGGTCGGCGGTGCGTCAAACGCGTCGGCCAGATCCGGGTGATCCCCGCGCTCGCGAGACCGTCGGCGCACCCGCATCATGCCGACGGCCGCGTCCTTGAGCAGGCTGGGCAGTTCGCCGATCTGCCGGGCGTGGTCGCGCGCCGCCGCACGCAACAAGTCGGCATTGGACGTTGTGACACCCGTTGCGTCGTTGTCGCGCTCGTCGGTGCGCCCATCGCGCAGGTCCATCGCGCGGGCCAGCAGGTTGACGGAGGCCACACCGTCGGCCAGCGCGTGGTGAACCTTGCCGATCAAGGCGAACCGACCGCCGGCCAGCCCTTCGGCGAAATGAAACTCCCACAGCGGCCGGCTGCGGTCCAGGGGTGTGGACGCCACCTCGCCGATCACCTGGTCGAGCTCGCGGCGGCCACCCGGTGCGGGTACCTGGACTCGGCGCAGGTGATAGTCGAGGTCGACCTCGCAATTCTCCTGCCACATCGGGTGATGCAAACGCCACGGGATGTCAACGAGCTTGTAGCGCAACGGTTCCAGCAGATGGAGCCGGCGACGCACGTGGCGCCGGAAGGCGTCGAATCCGAATTCGCCATCGTGATCGGCGGGCTCGATCACGGCAACCTTCAGGGTGTGCGTATGCAGGTTGGGCGTCTCGCTGTAGAGCAGCATCGCGTCCATGCCGTTGAGTCTTTTCACACGCCACCTCCCGCGGCCCGGACACCGTCAGCCCAGGATCGGGAACCGGCGCTGCCCGGCCAGCCGCTTGAGCGCGGCTTCCATGACCTCGCGTACATGAGCGTCGACCTCGTCGACGTCGGGGTCGTTGCCGAACCGGGCGGTGACGTCGATCGGCTCGAGGACCTCGGTGACGATCTTTGCCGGTAGGGGAACGTTGGGCGGGAAGATCATGCTCAGCCCAAAGGGGAACCCGACGCTGATCGGCAGGATGTCCATCCGCGCCTTGGTGAGCCCCAGCTTGCGCGCCAGCCAGTTGCCGCGGGTCAGGAACAGCTGGGTCTCCTGGGCGCCGATGGACACGGTCGGCACAATCGGCACCCCGGCTTCGATAGCGGTCCGCACATACCCGGTGCGGCCGTTGAAGTCGATCGTGTTCGCAGTGAAGGTCGGCCGGTAGGAGTCGTAGTCGCCGCCGGGGAACACCAGCACCACAGCGCCGGAATGCAGAGCGGTGGCGGCGTTTTCGCGACTGGCCTCGATGACCCCGAGGCGCCGGAGCCAGCCGTCCAACGGTCCGATGAACAGGCCGTAGTGGGCCAGCGTGTAGACCGGGCGGTCGTAACCGAAGTTCTCGTAGAAGGCGGGGGAGAAATCAAGACGTCAGGAGTCAGCATGCCGCCTGAGTGGTTGGACACCACCAGCGCGCCGCCCGACGACGGGACGTTGTCGATGTTTCGCACCTCGGCCCGGTAATACCGTTTGATGGCCGGTCCGAGCACTTTGGCTACCTGTTCGGTCAAGGCCGGATCCCATTTGGCGGTTTCGTGGTTGTCCGCCACATCCACACCGTTGCCCTTCATGGCTCCCCGCTTTATGTCTTTGCCTTTGCTGTTTATTGCCGGTGTGACGCCGGTCTCAAACCTCAGCTCCTGCATAGCATATGCTACTCTCCATTTAAGAGAATGTCATATCCGTTTGCTGGAGGCCAACCGCATAGTGGGGGAGCATGTCCGAAAAGGTTGTGGTTACCGGAGGTTTCGGGCTAGTCGGATCTCAAACGGTGCGGCGGCTGATTGCCGAGGGGCATCAGGGTCGTCGCGGCCGACCTCGGCACCGCCGCTCAGCGCAAAGTCGCGAGTTCGCTGCCGGACGGCGCCGAAGCGCACTGGGCGGATCTGACCGACCCGGGCCAGGTCGATAGCCTGCTCGCCAAGACGTCGCCCACGGCCATCGTTCATCTGGCCGCGGTGATCCCGCCGGTGATTTATCGCCAGCGCACGCTGGGACGTCGCGTCAACGTCGACGCGACGGTCACGCTGTTGCGCGCGGCGCAGTCGCGACCGCATCCGGTGCGGTTCATTCAGGCGTCGAGCAACGCCGTGTACGGCGCGCGCAACCCGCACCGGCATCACGAGCTGCTACGCCCGGAGTCCCCGATGAACCCGGCCGACCTCTACGGCGCGCACAAGGCCGAAGCGGAGCGCCACATCCGCTCCTCGGATCTCGAGTGGGTCATCTTGCGCCTGGCCGGGGTGATCAGCGTCGACCCGGGCGCGATGCCGTTCAGTGCCGACGCGTTGTTCTTCGAAAGCGCCCTGCCGACCGATGGCCGCATCCACACCGTTGACGTCCGCGATGTCGCGCGCGCGTTCGCCGCGGCGGTCACCGCCGACGTTGCCGGTGAGACGCTGCTGATCGCCGGTGACGAGTCGCACCGGCTGCGGCAGGGGGAGGTCGGCAAGGCGCTGGCCGCTGCGCGCGGTCTGGTCGACGCCTTGCCCGGGGGCCGACCTGGCGATCCGGACAGCGACGACGACTGGTTTGTCACGGATTGGATGGACACCGTTCGCTCCCAAGAGGTTCTGCGATTCCAGCACCACTCGTGGCCGGACATGCTCACCGAGATGCGAGCTGTCGCAGGGTGGCGGCGCTACCCGATGCGGTTGGTCTCCCCGCTGGCGCGGAAGTTTCTCAAAAGTCGTGCGGCCTACCGGGACACGCCCGGTCGCTACGCCGACCCCTGGGGCGCGATACGCGCCAGGTTGGGCGAGCCGGGACCCGATGTCCCATCAGGTGGGTAGACCGTCATCGCTTCAGCCGGCGTCACGCAGCAACGACCGTTCGTGGAAGGCATTTCGACGGCAGGGCTCAATTCCTCGAAGAGCTTGGTGGCGTCCGCGATGGTCCGATCGACGAAGGACGCGAAATCATTGAAGGAGACGTCGTCTCGGATCCATTGCGACTTGCGGGCCACCACGCCGATGCGCTGCGGATCCGAGGAAGCGTGCACGATCGCGGTGACCTCGCGGTCCAGACGGTTCCACCGGTCGGAGAAGTACGTCAGCCAGGGGCGGTCGACTGCCGGGAAATAAGCACCCGGGGCTGACCCGGATGATCAACACGTCGTCGTGTGCGGGTGACACCTCGAAGTGAACGTGCAAGCGCTGCGGCGCATTGGTGACGAAGAAGTATTCACCGTCGTGGTGGCCGTGAAAATAGCGCCGCCCGCAGAGGCGCAGGTAACGTTCGACCAGGTCCGCGCCGAGCTGCTCATTCGTCATGAATAGATGTTGCAGCCGATGGCTATGCAGATGCTTGGAGCCAGGCGAAGCGGGACCGAAGAATCTGTTGAGAATTCGCTGAGTGACCGTGCGCTAATGGCGCCTTTCGCACGATGCCGGCACCGTCGAGATCGCTAGTCGGAAGCCACGAGATGTATCAAGCGTTCGATGCGCGGGGGCTGGAAGCCCTGTCGGGCGATGCCTGTGGACCGGATTACTCTGATGCCGAACAGTTTTCGAGTGTTCGCGGCCCGACGAACAGCCGGGTGCGCGGTTGCGCGGGTCAGGAGGGCCGAAAGGTGGCGTTCACCGTGGAACGGTTCGACCACATTGTTCTCAATTGCCGCGACGTCGATGCCACCGCCGCGTGGTATGAGCGGGTGCTGGGCATGCGGCGCGAGACGTTCGGGCCGTCGCGCAGAACGGCGCTGCGCTTCGGCGATCAGAAGATCAACCTGCGACCCGTCGGGGCGTCGAGCGACGACCCCGACTGGTTCACCGGATCCGTCGAAGCGGCCGGTTCCGAGGACCTCTGCTTCGTCACCCGCGCCAGCCCGGATGACGTTCGCGCTCATCTCGCTGCGTGCAAAGTGGACGTGATCGCCGGGCCGGTGACCAAGGCGGGGGCGCTTGGTGCGATGACCTCGCACTACTGCCGTGACATCGACGGCAATCTGATCGAAATCGCCGTCTACTGAGAGTCGGTCAGCGGATACAGCGCCGGAAGGTTGATCACGATGGCCTCTTGGCTGCTGCGTGCGATCACCACCTCGGCGGTGGTATCGGGGTCGGGGTTTTCCTCTCGGTGCGGCAGATACGGCGGGATGAAGACGTAATCGCCCGGGTGCGGTGGTGATGCGGACCTCGCCGGTGCCGTCGTGAAAGACGAACTCCGGGTTGCCGCTTCGCACATAGATGGCGGTCTCCGAGTCACCGTGATGGTGGTTGTCCGAAGCACGATCGCGGCGACGCGTGCGTCTCGCCCATCCAGAGCTTCTCGGCGCCGACCGAGCTGCCGGACAGGGCGGCGAAGCGCCGCAGCCCCTCGGATTGGGCGGTGTCGGAGCTGATATCCGCGGCCTTGATGTGGCGTACGCGGTTGCGCGCGACCGTCGTTGCCGCGGCGTCGAAGTCTGGATGGAATCCGTCTGATGTGGCCATCGGTCAATTATCGTCCGAGGCGTCCCGATACGCCTCGAGCAGTCTCAACCACAGCTCGCTGATGGTCGGAAAACACGGCACGGCGTGCCACAACCGTTCGACGGGCACCTGGCCGGCTACCGCGATAGTTGCCGAGTGCAGCAATTCGGTGACGCCCGGGCCGACCATGGTGACGCCAAGCAGGTAGCCCTGGTCGACGTCGACCACCATCCGCGCGCGGCCCGTATAGCCGTCGGCATAGAGCTTGGCACCCATCACGACATCGCCGATCTCGATGTCGACCGTGCGGACGCGGTGCCCGGCTTGCTCGGCCTGTTGAGCCGTCAGGCCAACGGCGGCGGCTTCGGGGTCGGTGAAGAAGGCTTGCGGCACCGCGTGATGGTCGGCGGTCGTCGCATGGGCGCCCCAAGGTCTGGTGTCCAACGGCTTTCCCGCGGCGCGGGCGCCGATGGCCGCGCCGGCAATGCGGCCCTGGTACTTGCCCTGATGGGTGAGCAGCGCCCGGTGATTGACGTCGCCCGCCGCGTAGAGCCACCCGTCCTCGACGGCGCCGTGCACCAGGCAGGTGTCGTCCACCTCGAGCCAGCTGCCCGGCCTCAATCCGACTGTCTCCAAACCGATGTCGTCGGTCAGCGGTGCGCGGCCGGTGGCGAAGAGCACCTCGCTGACCGACAACTCGGTGCCGTCGTCCAGGTCGAGTATCACGTGCGAATCGTCCGGTCGGCGCAGCGCGCGAACCGATACCCCGGCCCGCACGTCGACGCCGGCCTCGGTGAGCCCGCGCCGGATCAGCTCACCCACGAAGGGCTCCATCCTGGGCAGCAGTCCCGATCCGCGCGCCAGCAGCGTCACTTGGGCGCCCAAACCCTGCCAGGCCGTGGCCATTTCGACGCCCACGCCGCCGGCGCCCACGACGGCCAGCCGTCGACGGGACCGCATCGCTATCGGTGGCTTGCCGGTTGGTCCATGGCCTCGCCTCGGCCATACCGGGCAGATCGGGTAGTGCTGAACGGCTTCCCGTGCAGATGACCACCGCATGTCGCGCGGTCAATGTCACCCGTTCGCCATCACTTTTCGTGACGGCAACCCGGCGCGGGCCGTCCAATCGCCCGTGCCCTCGAATGAGGGTCGCGCCGATCCCGCCGACCCAATCGGCCTGGTCGCTGTCATCCCAGTTCGGTGACGTAGCGGTTGCGGCGGCCGAACACACCGTCGGCATTGATCGTCCCGGTGATCGCCTCCCGCGCGCCGTCGACCTGGCGGGTATCGGAGAGCGCAATCACCGGGCGCAGCAACGCTTTACTGGGCACGCACGCCCAATACGAGCATTCGCCGCCGACGAGCTCACGCTCGACCAGAGCAACGCCCAGTCCCGCGGCCCGGGCGCGTTCGGCGGCATTCTGGCCGATCGGTCCGGCGCCGAGCACCACGACGTCGAATTCTCCTTCGCGGGCTGATGTCATGGTCGGCGATCCTTTCGCTTGGTGGCCACGGCGCCGAAGCCCCGCTCTGGGGTTCATCGGAGTTGTGACGAGTTGCTCGGCGAGCCCGCGCAGATCGCTGGCGACGATGTTCGGCTGCGGCAGGCCGTCGACCGGCAGCGGTGCGTTGCCGCGCCGGGTGATCAGGGCCCCGCTGAATCCGACATTCTGGGCACCGATGGTGTCCCACACGTGCGCGGCCACCATCATGCAGTCAGCCGGAGCGACCCCGAGCGTCTCGCACACGTACCGATATACGGCGGGCGAGGGCTTGAAGACGCTGCGGGCATCGACGCTCAGTTGGTGTTCGAAAAAGCCCGCCAGCCCGGAACTTCTGCAGTGCCGTCGGGCCATCCGGATTGGGCGGGGAATTGCTCAGGGTAACCAGCCGAAAACCGTTGTCACGCAGCGCGGCAAGCCCGTCGGCGGCATCGGGGTGTGCCGGCATGGTGAGCAGCGCGGTCTTCAGGCGGTCCAGATCGCTCGTCGGTGACGTCGACCTGATAGATGTCGCCCAGCATGCGCAGCACCCCCTGGGCGAGCACCGGAAACGTCACGTAGTTGCCGGCCAGCGTGATGGACATCGAGTACATGACCAGCTGCGCGAACCATTCGCGCAGCACCCGCTCGTCGCCGAACAGCTCACCGAAAAGCGGTGCGATGGATTCGATATCGAGCAACGTCTCGTTGACGTCGAAGACGAGGACGGGCGGTGTGGCCATGGCTGAGTGCTCAACATTCTTTGCGTTGGGGTATATCCGGTCGCAGATACCCCACGAGGCACAACACAATCAACAAGCATCGCCGCCACTAACACCTCGTCGTGTCGAGCCCGCGGTCGACGCCGTGTGGGATGACGGTCTGGCCGGGCTCGAGCTGAAGTTGCTTGCCGTCGAGGTGCACATCGATCTTGTCCGGTTCGAAGGACACCAGATTGCGGACCCGCGCGACCTCCGTCCAAGCGTCGACGTAAGACCATGCCGCCCGCTTGCGGGTTCCGATGTCATAGTAGGAGCAGATTCCCTTGTAGGGGCAAAACGTCTGGATATCAATGGGTTTCAGCGCGGACTCGTCGATATCTTCGCGCGGCACGTACCATCTGGGCGCGAAGCCGGACTCATACAGCGCCAGCGGGCGATGGGTATCGGCGATCACTCGGTCGCCGTCCCGGACGACGAGATGCCGTGCGGTGGATCGGATGTCGATGCGATGATAGGCGTCAGCGGCGTGCCCGACGATCCGTTCCTCTTCCTCGTAGAAGGCGTCCATGGCACGCCAGGCAAATGCCACCCGGCCATCGAGCACCGCTGCATGGGCGGGCAGCCCCGTGTGTTCCCAGGCGCTGTGGTTGGTCTCGCGTCCTGATGCCTTGACGGTGAACCACTGTGTGGCGCCGAGGTCGCGGTGCTGCGTCACCCGATCCTCGGCGAGCAGCGTTCCCTCTTCGATTTCGCCGCGCGGGAAGTAGGCGACCGGGTAGCGACCCGGTTCGTGTAGCAGGATCACATCCTCGCTGTCGGCGATCCACCGATCCGCGAAGCGCACCCGCATCCGGCGACGCAACGGCTCGGCGAACAGCAGTCGCGGTGGCATCGGCTGTTCGGTCAGAAAGTGTCCGAGCGATCCCGTCGCCAGCGGGCCTTGCTGCCATGCCAGACCCATGTGAAGTCCCGTCCTTTCCTGAAAACCGTTCGCGCAGATGGTGCTCGCGCCGCGCATCACTCCATCACGACGACAAGCTTTCCCGCGGCTTCACCCGCCTCGGCGACACGGTGCGCTTCGCGGATTTCGTCGAAGGAGAAGACCCGCGCCGGTGCCGCGTCGAGCTTGCCGTCGGCTATCTGCTGCGCGATCTCACCGAACGGCACGTCGGAGACCGGGAACCCGGGATTCCCGAACACAGGGCTGGCGAAGAAGCTGAAGTTCACGCCGCTGGCCATGCGCGCGAGCGGGTTGAAATCGCCGATCGGTGCCAGACCACCCAGCCATCCGGCGAGGCAGGCGGTGCCGCCGCGGCGCAGCATGTCCAGGGAGTCGAGGATGGTGCTGTTACCGACGAGGTCGAGGACGGCGTCGATACGGTTGGCTTCCGCGATGTGGGCGGCAAGGTCACCGCGCTCCACCTCCACCCGGGTCGCGCCCAGCTCTTCGAGCATGCCGAAGCGTTGCCGGCTGCGTGCGGTGGCGATGACATTCGCGCCGGTGATCACCGCCATCTTCAGTGCGGCCTGACCCAAAGCCGAAGTCGCGCCGCGGATCACCAAAGTTTGTCCCGCGGTCAGATTCAGGTTGCGGTAAAGGCAGGTCCACGCCGTCGCATAGGTTTCCGGCAGCGCCGCCAGCTGCGACCACGGCAGGTCGGATTCGATGGGCGCGACGTTGGCCGCGCGAACGCGGGTGTATTCGGCGTAGCTGCCGTTGATGGTGCGCCCGAGGCCGCCCATCAGCGCCGCGACCTTGGCCCCGACCGGGAATTCGCCGCCCGGGCAAGAGTCGACGATGCCGACGCATTCGATTCCGCTGACCTCGGCCGCCTCCGCCCATTCCCCGCGCCGCATGTGGATCTCGGCGTGATTGATGCCGAAACCCTTTACCGCGATGACGACTTCGCCGTCTTTGGGCAGCGGCTTGGGGATGTCGGTGTAGACCAGGCTGTCCAGACCGCCGAACCTTTCCAAGATGATCGCCCGCATGGTTGGCCCACCGGGTTGCTCGCGTACGACCGCCGGCGCGGTCGGCAGCTGGGGTGACTCGAGTGACGGACATCGACTGCCTCTCCTCAAATTGTTGCCGGGTATGCCGACGAAGCCGACCGTGGTACGGCGCGCACGCACAATAATGGGCCATACTGACCCATTATTATGGGCGAGCCATCCCGACCATGTCCAGCGGAGGTCGACGATCAGGCTTTGCGGCGACCGCGAGACGACGCGGATCGGCCCTTGCGCGGCGGTGGGGTGCACCGCAAAGGAGCGCACGTAGTCGACGGCGGCATTGACGGCGGCCCGCAGCGGTTGCGGGTCGCCGGTGACGTGGGTGAGCATCGCGCCGCCCTGGTGCGCGGCGACCAGCGATACGGCCAGATGCCGCGGGTCGGCCTCCGGGCGCAGGTCGCCGCGCTCACGCATCGACTCGAGGCCGGCCCGAAACAGCTCGATCCATTGGTCGTAACCCGCCGCGAGGTCGTCGTGGATTTCGCTTGTCCGCCTCGATCAGTTCGCCGGCCAAGGACCCATAGACGCAACCCCCGACCCGGTACACGGCGTCGATATCGGCCACGCAGGCATCGGCCCACGCCCGTAGGGCATCGAGGCTGTCGAGTCCGGCGAACTGCGGCCGAGTGTGAAAGGCCCGCACGTCGTTACGGCGCGCATCGACGACGTGGCGGGTCAGGTCGCGCTTATCGCTGAAGTAGTGCGAGATCTGGGATCCGCCTACCGTGGCGGCGCGCCGTACCTGATCGACGCTGGTGTTGGCGACGCCCCGCTCGAACATCAACCGGGCGGCGACATCGATGATGCGCGCGCGTGTCGCCAATCCCTTGCGGGTGAAGCGCGATGGGTTGCGTTCGGTCACTTCGCCGCCTTTGGCAGCTTCAGCTTGCTCGTCGCGCCGGGCGACGCCGACGCGACCGCGGCGCCGGACGGGGCGCGCGTTCGGCGGGGTCGGTGGCGAACAGACGCAGGTAGTTCACCGCGAAGCGAACGGCGTCGGCGTGCGGCCACTCCTCTTGATAGGTGAAGGTCAGCACGCCACCGCCCTGGTGCGCGGTGACGATCACCAACGCCAGCTGGTGCGGATCGGCATCGCGAGCCAGTAACCCGTCATCTTTCATCCGCGCAATTGCCTGTTCCAACAGGTCAATCCACTGTCGGTAACCGGCGGCCAATGCGTCGCGCGTGGCGCCGTCTGACTTCGCCAACTGGGCGGTAAGCGCGTGGTAGGTGGGGGTGCCGAAATACCCGATGCGCCGCAGGTAGCGCATGTTGAGGTCGATCCACCGCTCGAAGTCGTCGAACGAACCCAGGCCCCGAAGCGTGGGCTGGCGGTGAAAGTCCAAGACCACGCCGATCTGACGCCGGATCACCGCGCGAATCAGCGCCGCCTTGTCGGCGAAATAGTGGGCAAGCTGTGAGCCGCTGACCGAAGCCGCCCGGCGCACGCTGTCCATGTTGAACGCGGATAGCCCCTCGGTGACGATCAGCTGGGCGGCGGCCTGCACGATCCGGTCGCGGGTGGCACGCCCCTTGGCGGTCAACCGTTGTTCGTCGTGAACATCGGGATGGGCCATCGCGCCAGGCTAACCCGGGAGCGCCCCCATTTATGGGATCTCCAGCCCATACATCAGCTCAGGCCTGGCCTTGCCTGGCGAGGAAGTTCCGGATCAGCCGGGCGACGTCGTCGCACGCGGACTCCAGCAGAAAGTGTCCGCCGTCGAGCAGGTGGATCTCGGCGTCGGGCAGGTCGTCGGCGAACGCCTCGGCGCCGGCCGGGCCGAAGATCTCGTCACCGCGGCCCCACACCGCGAGCAGCGGCACCCGGCTGGCGCGGAAGTATTCGTGCAGGCGCGGATACAGGGGCGCATTGGTGGCGTAGTCGCGAAACAGCTTGAGCTGCACCAGATCATTGCCGGGACGCGAGATCAGCGCGTAGTCGTGCTGCCACGACTCCGGGATCGATCAGCGTCTCGTCGGCCACGCCGGTCACGTACTGCCAACGGGTGGCATCCAGGGTGAGGAACTGGCGCACCGCCGCCTCGGTGTCGGCCGTCTGCTCCTGTTGGTACGCCTGCACGACCTTCCAGAAGCTCTCGACGAATCCCGCGTCATACCCGTTGCCGTTCTGGCTGATGATCGCGGTGATCGCGGACGGGTCGCGCAGCGCGAGTCGCCAGCCGATCGGCGCGCCGTAGTCCTGGACGTACATGGCGTACCGGTCGACGCCCAGTGTCCGCAGCAGGCCTGCGGTGAGGTCGGTCAGCGCGTCGAAGGTGTAGTCGAACTCGTCGACCGGTGGGGCGTCGGACAGCCCGAAGCCCAGGTGATCCGGCGCGATGACGTGGTAACCGTCGGCGAGGGCCGGAATCAGGTGACGGAACATGTACGAGCTGGTGGGAAACCCGTGCAGGAGGAGCACCGCGGGAGCGGCCGGGTCGCCGGCCTCCCGGTAGAAGAGTCGATGGCCGTCGACGGTGGCGTAGCGATGATGAACAGCAGGCATGACGTTCCTCCTGACTCAACGCGTTTCACCGTCCTCGGCGGCGGACGATGCTGGAGCGCGGCACCCAGTCCAATTCTGGGTTAGATAACCCAGTATGCATCAAGTCGGCGACGCGCAACAGCCCACCGAGCCGGATATGTTGCCGTGCGCGACCAGGCTGCCATACTCTGGGCCAACCATCCCAGTTGGGGCTCGGTACGGACGCGAGCTGGTTCGAGGTGACACGGTGGGCAAGCTTGTTTCGGTGAACGTGGGCATGCCCAAGAACGTGCAATGGCGGGACAAAACCGTCTACACCGGGATCTGGAAGACCCCGGTCGAGGGACCGGTCATGGTGCGCCGCCTGAACGTCGACGGTGACGGCCAGGGCGACCTCGCCGGTCACGGCGGTGAACAACGCGCGGTGATGGTGTACCAGAGCGAGTCCTACGACTTCTGGAAGAGCTACCTTGGGCGCGACGATCTGCGAGCCGGGCACTTCGGTGAAAACTTCACGGTCACCGGGCTTGCCGACGACGACGTCTGCATCGGCGACCGCTATCGCATCGGTGACGCCGAGTTCGAGGTGACCCAGCCACGTGTCACCTGTTTTCGGGTCGGCCTTCGCCTCGACCAGCCCGACATGCCCAATCTGCTTGTGTCCCAGCATCGCCCGGGGTTTTACTTCCGCGTGATCACCGAGGGCCACGTGCGGGCCGGCGACGACATCGTGCGGACCCGCCGGGGCCGCCACGAACTCAGCGTCGCCGACGTGGACGCGCTGCTTTACCTACCCGACCGCGACGTCGAGACGCTGCGCAAGGCAATCGACATTCCGGCGCTAAGCCCAGGTTGGCAGCAGTCCTTTCACGAGCTGCTGGCCGCCCACGACGGCGCCACACCCGCGATTGCGCCGCCCATCGGAGTCGAACCGGGGTGGAAGGGCTTCCGTAGCTTGCGGGTCACCGAAACATGCTGGGAGAGTCCAGAAGTACTCTCGATCCGGCTCGAGGCCGACGACCAGGCTCCGCTGCCACCGGCGCTGCCCGGACAGTACTTGACGGTCAAGCTCGCCGGCGCCGGCGAGCCCGCACCGCTGCGCAGCTATTCCCTGTCGGATGATTCATCCGCCGGCCATTACCGCATCAGTGTCAAGCGCGAGGACCACGGCGTGGTGAGCCGGTGGCTGCACACCCACATCCAACCGGGATCGGTGATCGCGGCGGCCGCTCCCCGCGGCGACTTCTACCTGACCGAAGACGATAGTCCGGTCATCCTGTTCTCCGCCGGAATCGGCGCGACACCGGTCCTGGCGATGCTGCACGCACTGTCCGCGGCCGGGAGCCGGCGCGACATCTGGTGGTTGCACACCACCCGAAACCGCGAAACGCAAGTGTTTGCAGCCGAAGTCGAGACGCTCATCGAATCGTTACCGCATGCCCGACAGCGGGTCTTTTACACCGAAACGCAGGGCCGCCTGCGCCGGGAGTCCATCGCGGCGTTAGGGCTGCCCACCGACGCCATCGTTTACCTTTGCGGCCCAACCCAATTCATGACGGATATGCGCGACGCCCTGGCCGGCATGGGATTCGACCCGGCCCGCATTCACAGCGAGCTGTTCGGCGCGCTGCCCGCGATCAACCCGGGAGTTGTCGAGACGGGCGAGCGCACGCCACCCCACCCGCCGGCCGGAGCGCCGGGCATCGGACCGGCGATCACCTTCACGCGCAGCGGATTAACGGTCAACTGGTCACCCACGTACCGCAGCATCCTCGATCTCGCGGAAGCCTGCGACGTGCCAACCCGCTTCTCCTGCCGAAGCGGCGTATGTCACGTGTGCGTCACCGGAATCGTCGCCGGCACGACCACTTATGTTCAGCCGCCGTTGGAGCCGCCGGGTGACGGGTCAGTTCTCATCTGTTCGGCGGCGCCGGAAACCGACGTGGTGCTCGATCTCTAGTCCTCAAGCGACGATAGCTTGCTGGCCTCCGGTCGCGTGCAAGACAGCGCCGTTGACATAGCTGGCCTCCGGGGAGGCGAGAAATACCACGGCACTGGCGATTTCGCTCGCATCGGCCACCCGCTTCAGCGCGGTGATCGCCGCGATGGTGTCGAGGACACCCGGAAGCGCCGCGGCACCGGGCGTTTCCGTCGGCCCCGCGGCTACCGCGTTCACCCGCACGCCCGACTCGCCGAATTCATCGGCCCACACGCGCGTCAGCTGCTCCAAGCCGGCTTTGGTGGCCCCGTAGATCCCCGCCCCGCGTGTTGCGACCGACGCTGCGAGGGTGCTCACGTTCACCACGGCACCGCTGCCCCGAGCGGCCATGGCCGGCACCAACTGCTGTACCAGGATGTACGGCGCACGCAGGTTGACGTTCACGTGTTCGTCGAAGGTCGCGTCGACGGTGTCGGCGGTGGGGCCGAACTCATAGATGCCGGCGTTGTTGATCAGGATGTCCACGGGCCCGACCTCGGTGGCCAATCGCCGCACATCGTCGGCAACGTTGAGATCTGCGGCAACGAAACGCGCTTTGCCACCGGCATTTTCGATATCGCGGACGGTCTTGGCGCCGCGTTCGGCGTTGCGGCCCTGCACCACGACCTCGGCGCCGCGATTTGCCAGCTGCAGTGCGATTTCCCGGCCGATACCTGATGTAGCGCCGGTCACCAATGCGGTCGAGCCGGCCAATGATGTTCCCATCGAAATCCTGCCTCCAGGAGAGAAGTTCAATTGCTCTCCCGGTAAGCAGTGGTCCGTCGGCGTTTATTCCGCGGGGTCCAGCGGGACGGACGCCTCGGCGGTGTAGCACAGGAAGGTCAGCGTCTCCTGCAGATACAGCTGCACGGTGTCCGCGTCATGGCTGGTGTATCCGATCGAAACGTCGGTGCCGAGTTGCAGGTCGAAGTCGCCGCCGCGGGTGGTCAGCACGAAGGCGCCGTCGATGGCCGGTGCCCAGATGATGTCTCCGGGAACCAGTCGGTCGATGTGTTCGAGGATCGGATATCCGTGTTCGGTGGTTTCGCTGACCCGCGTGTAGACGTCGGCGGAGAGCAGCACCGAGTATGGGCCGTCGACACCGGCCAGCCGGAGTTCGGAGATCGCCTGGGTGATGACGTCGGGAATCTCGCGGGGATCGGCCGGCAAGGTCAGCGACTTGTTTGAGCTGGCCGAGCGGATGCCTTCGATCGACGCCGCGGCGTAGCCCTCGAAGATGGCCCGGTCTTCCACGAACGCCAGCTTCTTGGCGGCCTCCTTGACCGGGTCCCAGTCGGAGTCGTTTGCGCCGCGCTCCACGTTGTCGATCTCGTAACGCGACAGGGTGAACGGAACCCTCAGGCGGACAAGGGGTTTGCTCTCCCGCAGATGAGCCTCCACGCCCTCGGTGGGCGACGCCACGTTGGCCAGCCGACCGGTGCTGACGGCGGCCCTGACCGGTCCGCCCGGCTCGCTGACGTCGACGACCCGGCGCCCGGCGATGTGGCGCTTGAAGGTGCGGGTCGCCTCCGTTTCGATCTCGTCCCAAGCGGCGTCGGTGACCGGTGCCAGGTCGCGGTAGAGGTTGTTCATGAGGAGGTTCCTTTCAGGCTGCCGATCGAAAGTGAGCCGTTCTGTGCAACAGGCGTTTCCGCCACCGCGGCTGCGGGCAGTGGCGGTGGATCATCGAGAAAGTCGAGGGTGGGGGAGAAGAACAGTCCGCCGGTGACGGCGGTGGAGAAGTCGAGGATGCGGTCGGTGTTACCCGGGGGATCGCCGAGAAACATGTTGCGCAGCATTCGTTCGGTGACTTGCGGCGTCCGTGAGTAGCCGATGAAGTACGTGCCGTATTCGCTCTTACCGAGTTCGCCGAACGGCATGTTGTGCCGCACGATTTTCAGCTCCGTGCCGTCGTCGTCGGTGATCACGTTGAGGGCGATGTGGGCGTCGGCCGGCTTCACGTCGTCGTCGAGTTCGATGTCGTCCAGTTTGGTCCGGCCGATCACCCGCTCCTGCTCGGTGACCGAGATCGAATTCCACGACGTCATGTCGTGTACGTACTTCTGCACGTGCACATAGCAAGAGCCGGCGAATTCGGGGTCCTCGTCACCGATCGCGGTGGCACTGACGGCCAGCGTGCCGTCCGGATTCTCGGTGCCGTCTACGAAGCCGAGCAAGTCGCGGTTGTCGAAATACCGGAAGCCATGCACCTCGTCGACCACGGTGACCGCGCCCGCCATCGATTTGAGGATCCGGTCGGCCAGCTCGAAACAGACATCCAAGCTCTCGGCCCTGATGTGGAACAACAGGTCCCCGGGGGTGGCCGGAGCGGTATGCCGCGGTCCGTTCAGCGCGCGGAACCGGTGCAGTTCGGCGGGGCGCGGTCCGGAGAACAAGCGATCCCACGCGTCGGAGCCGATCGATGCGATCGCCGACAACCGCTTCTGCGGTTCGCGGAAACCGATCGCGCGGACCAGTCCGGGAATGGCGGGCAGCGCCTCGTGCACCGTCACCTCTCCGCCGTCGTCGATGGTCACCACCAGGAAGATCGCCGCGGGCGTCAGCGGCGCGAGGATGGGTTGCGGCTGGACGGAGGGCACGTTGGTGACCCTAGCGTGGCGACGGCGAGCGCCGGAAGCGGCGCGAGTAAGGAGCGCGCAATCGGGCGCGGCGTGGCGACGGCGAGCGCCGGAAGCGGCGCGAGTAAGGAGCGCGCATCGACCCTAACGTGAACCGTCCGGCGGCGGACAGCCATGATGTTCAACATGTCCGGCGGGCCTCGAAACCAGGCGAAGTCCTCAGCGAGCGCGCAAGGACTCGGCGATTTCATCGACGCCTCTCCGTCGCCATTCCACGTTTGTGCCACGGTGGCCGCTCAGTTGATCGCTGCCGGATACACCGAACTGGACGAGGCTAAACAGTGGCCGTCCGAGCAGGGGCGCTACTTCACTGTGCGGGCTGGTTCGCTGGTCGCCTGGAATTCGGAGGGGACCCAGGGGCCGTTCCGGATTGTCGGCGCGCACACCGACAGTCCCAACCTCAGGGTCAAGCAGCATCCCGACCGGGTGGTCGCCGGCTGGCGGGTGGTGGCGCTGGAACCCTACGGGGGAGCGTGGCTCAACTCGTGGCTGGACCGCGATCTGGGAATCAGCGGGCGCCTGTCGGTGCGAGCGGACGATGAGCGTGGCGGAATCGCGCACCGGCGGGTGCGGATAGACGAGCCGATTCTGCGAGTGCCGCAGCTGGCCATCCACCTGGCCGAGGACCGAAAGTCGCTGACTTTGGACCCGCAGCGACACGTCAATGCGGTGTGGGGTGTCGGCGAGACGGCGCGCTCATTCGTCGAATACGTCGCAGACCGGGCCGGCGTGGCGGCAACCGACGTGCTGGCCGCCGACCTGATGACCCACGACCTGACGCCCTCGGCGGTGACCGGCGGCGACGCCAGCCTGCTGAGTGCGCCTCGGCTGGACAACCAGGCCAGTTGTTATGCGGGGTTGGAGGCGCTGCTGGCCTCGGAGGAAACCGGCGCCTACCTGCCGGTGTTGGTGCTCTTCGATCACGAAGAGGTCGGTTCGTCGTCGGACCACGGCGCGCAATCCAACTTGCTGGGCACCGTGCTGGAGCGAATTGTGTTGGCGGCGGGCGGTAGTCGAGAGGACTACCTGCGCCGGCTGCCGGCCTCACTGCTGGCCTCGGCCGATATGGCGCACGCCACGCACCCCAACTATCCGGAGCGGCACGAGCCCAACCACCCGATCGCGGTCAACGCCGGGCCGGTGCTCAAGGTGCACCCGAACCTGCGCTACGCCACTGACGGCCGCACCGCCGCGGCGTTCGCGCTGGCCTGCGAGCAGGCCGGCGTGCCGTTGCAACGCTACGAGCACCGGGCCGACCTGCCGTGCGGATCCACGATCGGGCCGTTGACCTCCGCGCGGACGGGCATCCCCACCGTCGACGTCGGCGCCGCGCAGTTGGCGATGCACTCCGCGCGCGAGCTGATGGGCGCGCACGACGTGGCCGCCTATTCGGCCGCGATGCACGCGTTCCTTTTCGCCGACTAGCGGCATAGGGTCTGCCGGTATGGCGCTCAACGTGGAGATGTTGACCTTCGACTGCAGCGACCCGGCGAAACTGGCCGGCTGGTGGGCCGAGCAGTTCGGCGGGACACCGCACGAGGTGCTGGCCGACGAGTTCACCGCGGTCAGCTTCCCGCAGGGCTTGCGGCTCGGGTTTCAGAAGGTGCCCGACCCAACGCCCGGAAAGAACCGCGTGCACCTCGATTTGAGTGCCGCCGACGTCGACGCCGAGGTGTCTCGGCTGACGGCGGCCGGAGCGGCCGAGGTCGGCCGGCACCAGTTCGGCGAAAGCTTCCGCTGGGTGGTGCTGGCCGACCCCGAGGGCAACGTGTTCTGCATCGTGCGCCAGTAACTGCTCAGCGCCGGCGGACGAACATCGGGTCGTAGCGGATGACGTTCTCCACCACCATTCCGTCGCGCGTGCGGACCCGGTCGATCCCCCGGATCTGGAACGGTCCATCCGGCCCGGTGCCCCGACCGACGTAGTGCAGGTAGACCAATTCCTCGCCGACGTCGGCGCCGGAGACGGTAGCACTGTCGATGACCTCAAGCCGCAAATCCGGTGCGGCGTCCAGCAATTCGGCGATCTTTGCGGTGTATGCCTCGATACCCCGGACTGGCTCCGGGTCGCCCGGCCAGTAGCCGACGATGTCGTCGGCGAGGATGTCGAAGCCGCGTGACATGGTTGGCGCGTCCCAATACGCGGCGAATAGTTCGGCGCTGAACCGGGAGGTGGTGTCGGCCGGGGTGGATTGGATGTCGGTCATCGTTCCTCTTTTGGGTCGTGGCGCTCGGGTTGAGCGCGTCGCAGCAAGCGTGTCGCGGCGCCACGACGCGGCGCAATTACCTCGGAGGTCATCGCCGTGGGTGCGCGGACGTGGTTACCGTTGCCTGATGAGCAACGCGGCGGTGGGTGTCCTGTTGCGCGAATGGAGGTCGCGCCGTCGGGTCAGTCAGCTGGATCTGTCGCTGAGCGTGGGAGTGTCGGCGCGGCACCTGAGCTTCATCGAGACTGGGCGTTCCCATCCCAGTCCCGAGATGGTGCTCGCCTTGGCCGACGGGCTCGACATTCCGCTGCGGGAGCGCAACGCGCTGCTGCTCGCGGCCGGGTTCGCGCCGCGCTATCGATCGCGCCCACTCGAGGATGCCGCGCTGTCTCCGGCGCGAGACGCGGTGCAGCGCCTCCTTGATGCGCACGACCCCTACCCAGGCCTCGTCATCGACCGGTGCTGGAACATCGTGGGAGCCAACGCCGCAGCGTCCGCGCTCACCGCCGGTATGCCCGCCGACCTGCTCGGCCCACCGGCCAACGTCTACCGGCTTTCGTTGCACCCCGATGGCCTCGGCGGGCGGACGCTGAATTTCACCGAGTGGGCGGGATACCTGCTGCATCAGCTCCGGCGCACGATTGCGCTCACCGGCGACCCGCAATTACGGGCGCTCGACGAGGAGGTGCGCGGCTATCCAGGAGTGGCCGCGGCCGCAAAAGCCGGGTCCGCACCGACGGACAACGACGCGCTGCTCATCCCGTTCGTGCTCGACGTCGGCGATGGGCGACGACTGTCGATGTTCACCACGTTGACGACCTTCGGCACCCCCCTCGACGTCACCCTCGCCGAGCTGGCCGTCGAATTGTTCTACCCCTCCGACGCGGAAAGCGCTGCCCTGCTCCGCGGCGGCTAGCGGTAAGGCCCGGCCGTTGCGCGGTCGGAAACGTTCGGCACGGCGTGACGGCCGCAGCGGCGCCCTGCAAGGCGCCCAGCCCTAGACTGGCTGGCGTGACTGTCTCCGGGACGACTGCGCGTACCCAGGCCATCGACACCGTCGAGCATGCCGCCACCACTCCCGACGAGCCGCAACCCTTCGCCGAGCTGGGCCTCAAAGACGACGAATACCAGCGCGTCCGCGAGATCTTGGGCCGCCGCCCCACCGACACCGAGCTGGCGATGTACTCGGTGATGTGGAGCGAGCACTGCTCCTACAAGTCATCCAAGGTGCACCTGCGCTATTTCGGCGAGACGACCACCGACGAGATGCGCACCGGCATGCTGGCCGGCATCGGGGAGAACGCCGGCGTCGTCGACATCGGTGACGGCTGGGCGGTCACCTTCAAAGTGGAGTCCCACAACCACCCGTCCTACGTCGAGCCCTACCAGGGTGCGGCCACCGGCGTCGGCGGCATCGTCCGCGACATCATGGCGATGGGCGCGCGACCGGTAGCAGTGATGGACCAGCTGCGGTTCGGCGCGGCCGACGCGCCGGACACCCGTCGCGTGCTCGACGGCGTGGTCCGCGGCATCGGCGGCTACGGCAACTCGTTGGGCCTGCCCAACATCGGCGGTGAGACCGTCTTCGACGCGTGCTACGCCGGGAACCCGTTGGTCAATGCCATGTGCGTCGGCGTCTTGCGCCAGGAGGACCTGCATCTGGCCTTCGCCTCGGGCACCGGCAACAAGATCATCCTGTTCGGTGCCCGCACCGGGTTGGACGGCATCGGCGGGGTGTCGGTGCTGGCGTCGGACACCTTCGACGCCGAGAACTCGCGCAAGAAACTGCCCTCGGTTCAGGTGGGCGACCCGTTCATGGAAAAGGTGCTCATCGAGTGCTGCCTCGAGTTGTATGCCGGTCACCTGGTGGTCGGCATCCAGGACCTGGGGGGTGCCGGATTGTCCTGTGCCACCTCGGAATTGGCCTCGGCCGGCGATGGCGGGATGGCGATCCAGCTCGAGGCCGTGCCGCTGCGCACCATCCAGATGACGCCTGCGGAGATCCTCTGCAGCGAGTCCCAGGAGCGGATGTGCGCGGTGGTGACGCCGGAGAACGTCGACGCCTTCATGGCGGTGTGCCGCAAGTGGGACGTGCTGGCCACCGTGATCGGCGAGGTCACCGACGGCGACCGGTTGCGCATCACCTGGCACGGCCAGACTGTCGTCGACGTCCCGCCGCGCACCGTCGCCCACGAAGGTCCGGTATATCAGCGTCCGGTCGCCCGCCCCGAAACGCAGGATGCCCTGAACGCGGACAGTTCGACGCGGTTGCCCCGACCGGCCACCGGTGACGAATTACGCGCCACTTTGCTTGCCCTGCTGGGAAGTCCGCATTTGTGCAGTCGCGCATTCATCACCGAGCAGTACGACCGATACGTGCGGGGCAACACCGTGCTGGCCGAGCACGCCGACGGCGGCGTGCTGCGCGTCGACGAATCGACCGGCCGTGGCATCGCCTTGTCGACCGACGCGTCGGGCCGCTACACCAAGCTGGATCCCTACGCCGGTGCCCAGCTCGCTCTGGCCGAGGCCTACCGCAACGTGGCGGTCACCGGAGCGGCGCCCGTCGCGGTGACCAACTGCCTCAATTTCGGTTCCCCCGAAGACCCCGCGGTGATGTGGCAGTTCTCGCAGGCGGTGCGCGGCCTGGCCGACGGCTGTGTGGCACTGGGGATTCCGGTCACGGGCGGCAACGTGAGCTTCTATAACCAAACGGGTTCGGCGGCGATCCTGCCCACCCCGGTGGTAGGGGTGCTCGGCGTCATTGACGATGTCGGCCGGCGCATCCCCACCGGCCTGGGCACCGAGCCCGGGGAAACCCTGTTGCTGCTCGGCGATACGCGCGACGAGTTCGACGGCTCGATCTGGGCGCAGGTGACCGCCGACCATCTTGGCGGCGTGCCGCCCAGGGTGGACCTGTCCCGCGAGAAGCTGCTGGGTGAGGTGCTGCGCTCGGCATCGCGCGACGGCCTGGTGAGCGCGGCGCACGACCTGTCCGAAGGCGGCCTCGCGCAGGCCGTCGTCGAGGCAGCCCTGGCCGGTGAAACCGGTTGCCGCATCGTGCTTCCCGAGGGTGCCGATCCGTTCGTGACGTTGTTCTCCGAGTCGGCGGGCCGCGTGCTGGTGGCGGTGCCGCGCACCGAAGACAGCCGGTTCCGTTCGATGTGCGAGGCGCGGGGACTGCCGGTGGTGCGCATCGGCGTCGTCGACCAGGCCTCCGACGCGGTGGAGGTCCAGGGCTTGTTCACGGTTCCCCTGGCCGAATTACGCGAGACCTCCGAGGCGGTGCTGCCGCGGCTCTTCGGGTGACTGCCCGCAGCGAAATCTGATGTCCGCCAGCAGTTTTCGCCAGGCCCGTGCGCTGTCGTTGGCCGCAGCGCTGGTCGGCTGGAGTTTCGTCAGTCCTCGGCTGCCCGCCTCGTGGCGGGCGGTGCTACAGGCCGGCGTGGGCGGACTGTTGGTGTTGATCACGCGTGCGCCGCTGGGCCTGAGTCCACCCAACGTATGGGCCGGACTGCGGCTGGGGTCGCCGATCGCCTTCCTCGCGGCGGGCACGGTCGCCGCGACCACTCGGCTGCCGCCGGTGCGCCGATCGATGGCCGATCGCGAGCCCCCGGTGGCGCCGCCGGACTGGCTGCTGCTGCGGATACCCGTGGGCACGGTGTGGTCGGAGGAGTCCGCCTTTCGCGGGGCGCTGGCCAGCGCCGGCTCCGCCGCTTTCGGTGCACGGGGCGGACGGTTGCTGCAGGCCAGCGCTTTTGGTCTCTCGCACATCGCCGATGCGCGCGCGACGGGTGAGCCGGTAGCCGCCACCGTGCTGGTAACCGGCATCGCGGGCTGGATCTTCGGTTGGCTGGCCGATCGATCCCGCAGCCTGGCAGCACCCATGCTGGCGCACCTGGCCA
>CAWKJQ010000019.1:0-10672 GCA_963849935.1 uncultured Actinomycetota bacterium | reverse complement strand
TTACTGGCAAGCAATCACCACAACAAGATCCTGGAGGAGCTCGGCGACGCGATGGAAGAGGCCTAGCCGGTCAGCTCGCCGTTGAGCTTCCCGCGATCGCGTGGTCGAAGCGCAGGGTGACCCGAGTGCCGGCCGCGGTGCGCAGCGTTTCGACGTCGTCGGCCAATCCGCTCATCAGCGTGAGCCCGCGCCCACGGCGGCGGCTGCGCAGGCTGGCCGACGAATCGCCGACCCACTGCCCGGTGTCGCTGACCGTGATCACGACGGTGTCCTGACGCAGGAACGCCTCGACCGACACCGTCCGGCGTGGCTCATTGCGGCTGCCGTGTTCGATCGCGTTGGTGACCGCTTCACCGGCTGCCAGCAGGATGTCCGTTTCGCGACGCGGCTCGACGACGAGGTTGTTCAACCAATCGCGCAGCTGTTTACGGGCGACGGGTATCTGAGCCGGTGCGGCCGGGACCACCGTCGCGAAGCTGCCCGCGGCAACGTGGCTTGGCCGCAGTGCGAGCACCACGACGTCGTCGCGGTAGCCGGACGGCGGTGCCATCCTGGCCAGCAGCTCCGCACAGACCGATTCCACCGGCAGGCCTGCGCACTGCGCCGCGGCCGCCCGCAGGCGGTCGAATCCGTCGTCGAGCGTCTCGCCGGGCCGTTCGATGAGGCCGTCGGTGTAGAGCAGGATCAAACCGCCCGGTGGCAGCTCCGCCGTCGCGGTGTCACCGGTCGAGTTCTCAGCGGCGTCGCGGGCGCGCCTTCGCGTCACGGATACCGGGGCGCGGCGGCCGGATTCCAGATAGACGGCCCGCCCGTCGGGCAGCACCAGCAGCGGGTACGGGTGCCCGGCACAGCTGTAACTGACTGTGGCCCCACCACCCTGGCCCGCGGTGTCGATCAGCGCATAGGCGACCGTTGCGCAGCGCGCGCCGTCGACGCTGGTGCCGTAGCGGTCCAGCGAACCCAGCACGGCGTCCGGCTCGCCGGCGGTGAGCGCTGACGCGGCGACCGCGGCACGCAATCTGCTCATCACGATCGCCGCGGCCAGGCCGTGTCCCACCACGTCGCCTACCGATATCGCGATCCTGCCGGGGTGGTCCAGGGGCGTGACCGAATACCAGTCACCGCCGACCCGCATCGCCTCCCCCGCCGGCTGGTAGACGGCCGACACGACCGCGGCGGTGGAGCCGCGATCCAGGTCGAGCAGGTGCTCTTGAAAGTCGATGGCGATCTCGTGTTCGCGGGCCATGAGGCGCACCCTGTCCAGGGCCGAGGACGTCAGCTCGGCCATGCGGCCGAAGGTGTCGAGCTCACCGGCGTCGAATTGTCGCGGTGCAGGCCACATCAGCGCCAGCACACCGAAGATGCGATCGGAGCCATCCCGCAGCGGATGGGCCACGCAGGCGCGGATGACAGCCGCGGCATCCTGGACCGCGTGCTCGTAGCGCCTCGGCAGGTCGAACATGTCGGAGACGATCATCGACTCGCCGGTGCGCGCGACGTCGGCACCGATCAGTGGGGCGTCGAGCGCGACGACGTGATAGCGGTCCCGAAACTCTGCAGGGAGATCACCGGCGTATTCGAACCTCAGGTAGTGCTCATCGTCGAGGACGCCGATCGCGACGGCACCGGCGTCGCCGGAGCCGAATGACGAACTCAGCAGGGCCTCCATGATGCCAGCGACCGACTTGGTGCCCTGCAGCGCCGAGTCGAGATGCACCAGCTCCGACGCGAGGCGCGACTGCGCCTCCCGACGCTGCCGGTCACGCTCCCGGCTCACCGCGGACAACCTCGACCCGACCCGGTCGACCAGCTCCTGCGATCGGAACGGCTTGGGCAGGTAGTCGTCGGCGCCACCCGCATAGCCCTCGTTGACCGCCTCCGTCCCGGCCCGGGCGGACAGCATCAGGATCGGTGTCGCCGCCAGGTCCGGGTCCGAGCGAACGGCGGCGACGAATCCGAAGCCGTCGAGTCCGGGCATCATCACGTCGGTCACGATCGCGTCCGGACGCAGGTTGCGGGTCGCGGCCAGCGCCGACTCGCCGTCGGCGACCAAAACCGTCTCCCAGTGGGGCGACAACACCCGGTCCAGGTGGGCCCGCATGTCGGCGTTGTCGTCGGCGATCAGCACCAGCGGGCGGGTCGCCTCGCGTGCGGCACCGGCGGATTCGGTAACCGACGTCACCCACTGATTGGCCTCGGCAACATACGGATTCGTCTCGTTCGGCCCGGCGGGCGACGAGTCGACGACCGCGCCCGAGGCCGATCGCGGCACCCGGACCGTCACGGTTGTGCCATGGTCCACTTCGCTGTCGATCGCCACCGTGCCGCGGTGCAAGTCGACCAGCCCGCGAACCAGAGACAACCCGATCCCGGTGCCTTCCACGCTGCGGCCCCGCGCGTTGTCGGCTCGATAGAAGCGCTCGAAAAGGAGGTTCAGCTCCTCGGCGGCGATCCCGACGCCGGTGTCGCGCACGGCGATCACGCAGTCCGCGGACTCGGTTCGCACCTGCACCGAAATGGTGCCCTGCAGCGTGTATTTCACCGCATTGGAAAGCAAGTTGAGAACGATCGTCTCCCACATGCCTGGGTCGACATCGGCCAGAGCCGGCGCCCAATCCAGCTCGAGCTCGAGCCCGGCCCGCTGACACAGCTCGGAGAACGACGACGCGATCTGCGCCGTGAGCGCGCCGACGTCGGTGCACACCAACTTCGCGTTGGCCCGGCCGGCCTCGATGCGGGAGAAGTCGAGCAGCGAGTCGACCAGGCGCTGCAACCGCCGCGCATTGCGTCCCGCGGTGGCAAGCCGCTCCGCGAGAACACTTTCCGGCGCCGCGTCCGATAGCGCGTCGTCCAGCGGGCCGAGCAGCAGTGTCAGCGGGGTGCGGAACTCGTGGCTGACATTGGTCAAGAACGCGGTCTTCGCCCGGTCCAGCTCGGTCAGCGCATCGGCACGCTGCCGTTGCTGCTCGTAGGAGACGATCGAGGCGAATGTCGACGCCAACTGGTCGGTCAGCAGTTGACAGAAGCCGCGGAACTGCGTGTCCAGCGGACGCAGCGGGTTGGCGCCGATCACCAGCGCCCCCGCGGTCGAGGCTTCACCGAGCGGCAAGACCAACGCTTCCCGCGGACAGTCGGCGCCCAGCGCCTCTTCGATCCCGGGGATCGCCGTCGCCACGTCGTCGATGACCCGCATCTCGGCCCGGGATCGCGTGGTCGCGTCCCACTCGGTCAGTTGCGCCAGTTCGCTCGGCAGCAACGCCAGCACCGACGGCGTCGCGCCGCGCAGGGTGATGTCGCCGGTCTCCCCGGCGTACACGGCGATGAACGACAGGTCGGCGGGCTGGGCGGCGCATACCCCCACCGTGGCGCCGACCGCGTCATCAATGCTGCGGCTCTCGACCGTCGCCGAGGCGACCGTGTTGAGCAGGTGCAGGCGGCGCTCGCTCAACACCCGTTCGGTGGTCTCGTATGAGGGGCAGAAGATGCCGAAGGGCTTGCCGTCGGAGCCGATCAGCGGGCTGTAGGTGAAGGTGAAGAACCGCTCGACACGCCGGCCGGCGGTCACCATCGGCAACATCAGGTCTCGCGACCAGGTGGCCTCGCCGGTCGCGACCACGCCGGCGAGCATGGGGGCGATCGAATCCCAAATGTCCCACCAGACCTCGCGGCCGGGTCGGGCGAAGGAATCAAGCTTGTCGCCAAGGATCTCGGTATAGGCGTCGTTGTACACCACGAACAGGTCCTCGGTGCCCAACCAGAGCACGAGCGGGAACCGCGACGCCAGCGTCGTTGCGACCGCCGCCCGCATCTCGTCGGACCAGTCTCGCGGCGGGCCCAGCGGGTGTGTGTCCCAGTCGTATTCGGCGAACCGCCGGCCCATCGCACCGCCCAACGAAACAGCAGCGGCCAGGTCAGCCGGCAGTCGCGAGTCCATCACTGTCGTCTTCGTTGCAACGCCGCGACCAGCGTCGGGTAGATGTCGAAGACACGGTCCAATTCGGTGACTTGGATGGGCCTCAGCACCTGGTCATGGTCGGCGACCAGTCGAACCGCCGTTCCGCCGGCCTTCGCGTCCTCGTGACAGTCGAGCACCGCGTTCAGCGCCGCGCTTCCGAAGAAGTCAACGGAGAGCAAGTCGATCACCACCGGGCGCACCGGCGGCGTCGAGGCGAGCCCGAGAGCGGTATTCAGGTGAGTGGCGAGCTCACCGACTGTACTGGAGTCGACATCGCCTTTGACGCAAACGATCACCGCGTCGTCGTGGGCCTCGTATTCGACCGCCAACAACTTTCATGCCTTTCGCCGCAGCCTGCGTTGTATCTGCGCCGCTAAGCCCGACGATGCGGCGGTGATGCGCACTCGCGCATTGCAGATCACCCGAGATTAACCTGTACCCGAACTGCGAGTTTAGCGATTCGCTCGTTACCCGGCTGCCTCTGGCGAAATCCTCTCGTGTGCCGTGAGCAGCAAATGATCGAACTGGCTTTGCAGCGCGGCCGCGGGTACCGGCAGGGCGGCCACGTCGACGAGCAGCTGCTTGGCCAGCGCACGCGGTTTCACGTTGGTCTCTTGAGAGCGCCATTGCAGCACCCGGAACGCCTGCTCGGCGCTGACCCGGTAGACGTACATCAGCACGCCCTTGGCCTGCTCGATCGCCGCGCGGTTCTCGAAGAGGTCGGGCAGGGCCGTGTCGAGCACCTCTTGCCGGGTCTCGTCGAACGTGTTCGTGAGGTCGATGTAATAACCGGCGGTGCCCAGTACGGCGCCCGACTCGTCCAGCATGCGGTCGGCGACGACGATCGCGTCGTGCACCGTGCCCGCGGTGTCGATAAATCGGTGCCGGCTGGAGAACGACTCTTCGGACTGCAGGGCGTAGTCGAGCAGCTCCTGGACATGCGCGCGGTCATCGGGATGCTTGTGTGACAACAGGAGTTCCGTCGTGGGCACGACCTGTCCCGGTTCGTAGCCGTGCATCCTGGCCACCTCGTCGGACCATTCCCAGCGTTGACCCACGAACCAGAAGCGGAAGGCGCCGATTTTCAGGTATCCGGGGGCCGGCTCGATCGGCTCGGAAAATCCCATGCCGCCCCCGTCAAATGACGATTCCCCTGTCCGCCTGCGCTGTTGCACGTTTGCATTTTTCCACTACGGGAATGCCCTCGGCCACCGCCCGGCTGAAATGCCCGTCAGCCTGCCATGCGGTCGGCCGTAGGGGTAACGTCGCGTGCGGACCCATCCATGACGCGGGAGCGCACGCCGAGTGCGCTGAGAGGACGGCTCGGGGCCGTCGACCGTACGAACCTGACCGGGTAATGCCGGCGTAGGGAGATGAAAAATGACTGATGTCCTTTCCGGAACCGCGCCGGGCACCGCTTCGCACGGGGTTGAACCGGCCGTTACCACCGGTCCGATCGCGGGCAGCAGCAAGGCCTACCGCGAGATCGACGGGCCGGACGGAGTCACCCTGCGGGTGCCGGTGCGCCGGGTGCACCTGTCCACCGGCGACAACTTCGACCTGTACGACACCTCGGGTCCCTACACCGATCCCGACGCGACGATCGATCTGACGGCCGGACTGCCGGCGCGGCCAGGCGTGATCCGCGATCGTGGCACCCAGTTGCAACGCGCACGCGCCGGCGAGATCACCGCCGAGATGGCCTACATCGCCGCCCGCGAGGGCATGCCGGATGAGCTGGTGCGCGACGAGGTCGCCCGCGGACGCGCGGTGATCCCGGCCAACCACAACCACCCCGAGATCGAGCCGATGATCATCGGCAAGGCGTTTGCAACCAAGGTGAACGCAAACATCGGCAACTCGGCGGTGACGTCCTCGATCGCCGAGGAGGTGGACAAGATGGTATGGGCCACCCGATGGGGCGCCGACACCATCATGGACCTGTCCACCGGCAAGAACATTCACGAAACCCGCGAGTGGATCCTGCGTAACTCGCCGGTCCCGGTCGGAACCGTGCCCATCTATCAGGCGCTGGAGAAGACCAAGGGCGATCCGACCGAACTGACTTGGGAGCTCTACCGCGACACCGTGATCGAACAGTGCGAGCAAGGCGTGGACTACATGACCGTGCACGCCGGCGTGCTCTTGCGCTACGTGCCGCTCACCGCCAAGCGGGTCACCGGCATCGTGTCGCGCGGCGGCTCGATCATGGCCGCGTGGTGCCTGGCGCATCACCGGGAGTCGTTCCTGTACACCAACTTTGACGAGCTCTGCGAGATCTTCGCCCGTTACGACGTCACCTTCTCCCTCGGTGACGGCCTGCGGCCGGGCTCGATCGCCGACGCCAACGACGCCGCGCAGTTCGCCGAATTGCGCACCCTGGGCGAGCTGACCAAGATCGCGAAATCCCATGGCGTGCAGGTGATGATCGAGGGCCCGGGCCACGTCCCCATGCACAAGATCGTGGAGAACGTGCGGCTCGAAGAGGAGTGGTGCGAGGAGGCGCCGTTCTACACGCTGGGCCCGCTGGCTACCGACATCGCCCCCGCGTACGACCACATCACGTCAGCTATCGGCGCGGCCATCATCGCCCAGGCCGGCACCGCGATGCTCTGTTACGTGACCCCCAAGGAGCACCTCGGGCTGCCGGACCGCAAGGACGTCAAGGACGGTGTGATCGCCTACAAGATCGCCGCACACGCAGGCGATCTGGCCAAGGGTCATCCCCACGCGCAGGCGCGCGACGACGCGCTGTCGACGGCGCGGTTCGAGTTCCGGTGGAACGACCAGTTCGCGCTGTCGCTGGACCCGGACACCGCGCGGGAGTACCACGACGAGACGCTGCCGGCCGAACCGGCCAAGACCGCACACTTCTGCTCTATGTGCGGGCCGAAGTTCTGCTCGATGCGCATCACCCAGGACGTTCGCGACTACGCCGCCCAACATGGGCTCGACAGCGAGGAAGCGATCGAGGCCGTCATGTCCGAGGGCATGGCGGAGAAGTCTCGCGAGTTCGCGGAGCAGGGCAACCGGGTGTATCTGCCGCTGGCCCAGCAGTGATCGCAAGCGCGGCCGTGGCGATCGCAAGCGCGGCGCAGCCGGGCGCAGCGGGTCGCCACCATCTGGCCCAGTGACGTTCCTGCCGCTGCCCGCACCGGGCACGACGCCGCGGCGGGTGCTGTCCATCGCCGGATCGGACTCGGGGGGCGGCGCGGGCATCGAAGCCGACATGCGCACGATGGCGCTGCTGGGTGTGCATGCGTGTGTGGCAGTCACCGCCGTCACGGTCCAGAACACCTTGGGAGTGCAGAGTTTTCACGAGGTGCCCGGTGCTGTCGTCGCCGGTCAGATCGAAGCCGTGGTCGGCGATATCGGCATCCAGTCCGCCAAGACCGGAATGCTGGCGTCCCCGCGCATCATCGACACCGTGGCCACCACCTGGCGCCGGCTCGGGTTGACGGTTCCGCTCGTCGTCGACCCGGTGGCGGCTTCCATGCACGGTGACGCGCTGATGGCGCCGGCGGCCCTGGATTCGCTTCGCGCTCAACTGTTTCCGTTGGCGACGCTGGTCACACCTAACCTCGACGAGGTGCGACTGCTGGTCGACATCGACGTGGTGGACGCCGAGTCGCAGCGGGCGGCGGCCGAGGCGCTGCATGCGCTCGGCACGCAATGGGTTCTGGTGAAGGGCGGTCACCTGCGGTCATCGGGGCGCAGCTGTGACCTGCTCTACGGTGGCTCTTCACCAGGCGCCGACTTCTACGAGTTCGATGCGGAGCGGATCGCAACCGGCAACGACCACGGCGGTGGTGACACACTCGCCAGCGCCGTCGCGTGCGCGCTGGCGCACGACTTCGCGGTGCCGGAGGCCGTCGAGCTCGGCAAGCGATGGGTCACCGAGTGTCTGCGCGCCGCTTACCCGCTTGGCCATGGCCACGGGCCCGTCTCGCCACTGTTTCGGCTGTCGGGATCGCCATGAATCTCGATCAGATCGCCGGCATCGCCCACGAACCCGCCGACGACCCGAAAGGTGTCGTGGTCTTGACCCACGGCGCCGGCGGCAACCGGGATGCCGTTCTGCTGCAACAGGTATGCGATGAATGGGCACAGCGGGGCTGGCTCGCGGTGCGCTACAACCTGCCCTACCGTCGCCGCCGGCCCACTGGCCCGCCCTCCGGTTCGGCCGCCACCGACCGGGCCGGCATCGTCGAGGCCATCGCGGTGTGCCGTGACCTTGCCGGCGGGCCCCTGATCGCCGGTGGACATTCCTATGGGGGCCGGCAGACGTCCATGGTCGTCGCCGCCCGGGAGGCCGCGGTGGACGTGCTGACGCTGTTCTCCTATCCGGTACACCCCCCGGGCAAACCCGAACGCGCCCGCACCGAGCACCTGCCCGACATCACCGTGCCGACCGTATTCACGCACGGGACGTCGGATCCGTTCGGGACGCCCGACGAACTGCGGGCGGCCGCCGGGTTGATCACCGGGACGACCGCCGTCGTCGAGATCGCCAGTGCCCGCCACGATCTGCGGTCCAAAACCTTGAACGTGCCCGCGTTGGCCGTCGATGCCGCGCTGCAACTGCTCGGGCGAAATTAGACAGCTAAAACTGGACAGTTATGGCTGTCTAATTTAGGCTGGTGGCATGGATGGCGTCAGCGACTCCGCGGTAGCGGCGGCACGCGATATCCGGGTCGTGTTCAGCCGGCTACGGCGCAGGCTGAAAGATATCGCGGTCGACGGTCTGACACCGTCGCAGACGGCAGTGCTCACCCGGCTGTGGAAGGACGGGCCGTCATCGGCCAGCGCATTGGCCGGCGCAGAACAGGTACGACCCCAGTCGATGGCCACCATCCTGGCCGCCCTGGGCCAACGGGGGCTCATCAAGCGCACGCCGGACCCGAACGACGGCCGCCGCCAAGTGGTCTCGTTGACCCCCGCCGGGAAAAAACGTGCGGAAAGCGACCGTCGCGCCCGCGAGGAGTGGCTGGCCCGCACCATCCAGGAGCGCTACACCGAGTCCGAGCGACGCGTCATCGTCGACGCGTTGTCGCTGCTCGAGCGCTTGACCGAACAATGAAAGGATAAGTGCCACAATGGAAGTAGGACTGCACTTCATCGACTTTCTGCCCGGTGACCCGGCCAGCCTGGGCCCCACCCTGGCGGACGCGGCCAAGGCGGCCGAGCAGGGCGGCGCCACGCTGTTCACCCTGGCCGACCACTTTTTCCAAATGGAGGCCATGGGACGAGCGGAGGACCCGTTCCTCGAGGGATACACGTCATTGGGCTTTCTGGCCGGACAGACGACGAGAATCGACCTGAGCCTGTTGGTCACCGGCGTCACGTACCGGTACCCGGGACTGCTCGCCAAGGCGGTCACGACGCTGGACGTCCTATCGCAGGGCCGGTCGATGCTGGGGCTCGGTGCGGCCTGGTACGACCGGGAGCACGCCGCCCTGGGCTTTCCGTATCCGCCGGTCGGCCGGCGCTTCGAGATGCTCGAAGAAACTCTGCAGATCTGCCGGCAGATGTGGAGCGACAACGACGGCCCCTACGAAGGCAAGCACTATCAGCTGGCCGAGACCATCTGCGCGCCACAACCGATTCGGCGTCCGCCGATTCTGATCGGCGGGGACGGCGAGAAGAAGACGCTACGTCTGGTCGCGCAATACGCTGACATCTGGAACTCCACGGTGACGGATGTCGACGCGTTGAAGCACAAGATCGAGGTGCTGAACCGCCACTGCGACGCGGTGGGCCGCGACCCCGGCGAGATCCGCAAGACGGTGGGCTACTTCGTCAATCCCTTCGAGGACCTCGACGGGTATTTCGCCACCGTGGAGGGCTACGCCGAACTCGGCGTCGAGCTCGTCAATGCCGGGCCGTTCCCCGGTAATCCGGACCCGGTCGGTTTCGTGCGCCGCCTCGGCGACGAAGTGATTCCCCGGCTCGCCCAAATAGGTTAACGGAGTTGGTGATTGGTCAGCCCGGAAAGCGCGAGTAGCAGGCGTCCGCGTTGCCGGTCACTCCGCCGCGGAACGCTGCGATCCGGGTGAAGCCGGCGGGCACGCTGGTGCCGTCAGCGTCACTGGCGACCAGGCGGTTGGTGAGCAGCCCGGCTACCGCTTCGTCGAGATCGCCGGCCGTCAGCAGCAATTGGTTGTGCGAGGGCAAGTCGATCGGCTCGGCCATCTTGCGGTGCGCCACACCGGTCAGGCAGGCGGTCCGCAGCGCAGTCCACGGGCTCTGCATCGGCAGTCCGCGTTCATGCTGCACCGCCAAGGCGTATCTGGACATCACGACCGACAGGGCGGTGTCGTCGCCTTGCGGCAGGGTCAGTTCCTTCTCGTCGGCGATGGCACCCATGGCCGCCAGGCCGGGCAGGTCGACCGCGATGGTGTTGCGTGCCCGGACAGTAGGACACCGGCGGGGTGGCCTTGGCGTCGGGGCAAGCCGCCGGCTGGTAGGACAGCGCCGGTGGGTTCGTCGGGGCGAAGACCTTTCCCAGCACCTCCATCAGATTCGACAGGGTGTCCCGGTTGATCCGCACCTCGCCGGTCTCGGTTGTGCCGGTGGTGGAGTCGACCCGCAACGCGTTCGGCAGATCGCCGCGGCGCTGTTCGATTTCCCTGCCGTTGATCGCCGCGCAGGCCGAGGCGCCGTTGAGGAAACCCATTTGGAAGGCGCTGATTCGGTCCAGGGCCGACCCGTGCGCGT
>CAWKJQ010000018.1:0-108562 GCA_963849935.1 uncultured Actinomycetota bacterium | reverse complement strand
TACAGCATCGATGACGTACGCCTCAGCCATCTTCAGACTCCTTCTTCGATCTTTTTGAATCCGCAGTGATTCCGCCGAGAACGATGGCGAGATATTGCTGGCCCACCTGCTGGCCGTCAGCGGTCCGCCGGGCTGATACCAGCGCACCGACACCCAGGTGGTGTCACGGATGAAACGGTAGACGAGGTCGACGTTGAGGTCGGGCCGGAAGTAGCCCTCGTCGATGCCCTGGTTGATCACCTCGACCCACATCTTGCGTTGTTGCCGGTTCATGTCCTCGATGTAGGAGAACCGCGGCTGCGACAGCAACCGTTGGGCTTCGTCCTGGTAGATGACGACCTGCGCGTGCCGATGCTCGATCGCCTCGAACGACGCCATGAACAGCCCCTTGAGCCGCTCGAGCGGGTTGGCCTCGCTGTCCACGATCTCGCGGTAGCGGGCGAACAACCAGTCCAGGAAGCTGCGCAGCAACTCGTCGACCATCTCCTCTTTGGAGGAGAAGTGATGATACAGGCTGCCGGACAGGATGCCGGCGCTGTCGGCGATGTCGCGCACGGTGGTGGCCCGCAATCCGCGCTCGGCGAACATCGTCGCGGCGAGGTCCAACAACTCGTCGCGGCGGCTGTTCGCCTGACCGGCCACTCGATCCACCCGATCAGAGTATCAACCAAGCGCTTGCTTGGCCACCGGCAGCTCACGGGTGCTGGCTGGATACCGAGATGACCTCGCCGGTCAGGTAGCTGGAGTAGTCGCTGGCGAGAAAAGCGATGGTGGCCGCCACCTCCCACGGTTCGGCGGCGCGCCCGAAGGCTTCGCCGGCCGACAGCCGGTCGAGCAGATCGGCCGACGAAGTCTTCTCCAGAAACTTGTGCCGCGCGATGCTCGGCGACACCGCGTTGATCCGCACGTCGTACTCGGCGGCTTCGATTGCGCTGCAGCGCGTCAAGCGCCATCACCCCCGCCTTGGCGGCGGCATAGTGCGCCTGCGAGTGCTGGGCCCGCCAGCCCAGAACGCTCGCGTTGTTGACGATCACCCCGCCGTGCGGCGCCTCGCGGAAGTAACGCAGCGCCGCGCGGGTGGCGCGAAACACCGACGTGAGGGTGACGTCCAGGACGCGGTCCCATTCCTCGTCGGTCATGTCGACAACCGGCGTCTGTCCGCCCAGCCCGGCGTTGTTCACCAGGACGTCGACGCGTCCCATCCGCGCGGTGGCCGACGCGAACAGCGCATCGATCTGTGCGGTGGACGTCACGTCGCACAGCACGCTTTCGACCCTGCCCTGTCCGAGTGCGGAGAGCTGCTCGGCGGTCTCCCCCAGCCGTCGTTCGTGATGGTCCGAGATCAGCACGTCGGCTCCCTCGGCCAGCGCCCGCCGTGCCGTCGACGCGCCGATGCCGGTGCCCGCGGCGGCGGTGACGACCACCACCTTGCCCTGCAGGAGTCCGTGTCCGGCAATCTCTTTCGGTGCCTCGGACAGGCTCATCCCTTCACCTCTCGGGGTAGGCCGAGCACTCGCTCGGCGATGATGTTGCGCTGGATCTCGTTGGATCCGCCGTAGATGGTGTCCGCGCGGGTGAACAGGAACAGCCGCTGCCATTCGTCGAACTCGCCGTCGGCCAGCGTCAGGCCCGGCTTGCCGATGACGTCCATGGCCAGCTCGCCCAGGTCGCGATGCCAGTTGGCCCACAACAACTTCGATACGTTGTCCTGTCCGGGCTGCTCGACGTCCATAGTGGCCAGCGCGTAGCTGCGCATGGCCCGCAGCCCGGTCCACGCCCGGGTCAGCCGCTCGCGGATGAACGGGTCGTCGGTGGCGCCGGTGCGCTGGGCAAGCTCGGCGAGGTTGGAAAGCTCACGCGCATAACGGATCTGCTGCCCCAGTGTCGAGACGCCACGCTCGAAGGTCAGCGTGCCCATGGCGACCCGCCAGCCGTCGCCGGGCTCGCCGACCACCAGGCCGGCCTCGGTGCGCGCGTCGTCGAAGAACACCTCGTTGAATTCCGCGGTGCCGGTGATCTGGACGATCGGGCGGACCTCCACGCCGGGCTGATCCAGCGGAACCAGCAGATACGACAGGCCGGCGTGGCGCTTGGAACCCTTCTCGGTGCGCGCGACCACGAAGCACCATTGCGACAGGTGGGCCAGCGACGTCCACACCTTCTGGCCGTTGATCACCCACTCGTCGCCGTCGAGCTCCGCGGTGGTCGCCACGTTGGCCAGGTCGCTGCCGGCGCCGGGCTCCGAATATCCCTGGCACCACAACTCGGTGACGTCGAGGATTTTCGGCAGGAAACGCCGCTGCTGCTCGAGCGTCCCGAAGGCGATCAGCGTGGGGCCGAGCAGCTCCTCACCGAAGTGATTGACCTTGTCCGGCGCGTCGGCCTTGGCGTACTCCTCGTAGAAGGCCACCCGGTGCGCGGTGGACAGCCCCCGGCCGCCGTGCTCCACCGGCCAGCCCAGGCAGGTCAGCCCGGCCTTGGCCAGATGCTGATTCCATGCGCGACGCTCTTCGAACGCCTCGTGCTCGCGTCCGGGTCCGCCGAGACCCTTGAGAGCCGCGAATTCGCCGACCAGATTGTCGGCGAGCCACTGACGGACCTCCGCCCGGAACTCCTCGACGTCCTGCATGCCCTGTAGGCTAACCTACCAAGCACTTGCTTTGTAGCTCGGTGACGATGCGCGCGGCGGAGCGGCGTGAGGAGAAACCGGGCAATCAAATCGCCAGCGCCGCTACAGGAGCATTCGATGACCAACGATCCGCGCACGGTGCCCGCGGCGCTGGATCGTTTCGCGCTCCAGCTTCCCGATCACGACGCGTTGATCACCGACGAACGGTCCTTCACCGCCGCCGGCTTGCGCGACGAAGTGCACCGGGCCGCCGCCGCCCTCATCGACCTCGGCGTGCAGGCGGGCGACCGGGTGGCCATCTGGTCGCCGAACACCTGGCACTGGGTGGTCGCCTGCCTGGCGATCCACCACGCCGGCGCCGCGATGGTGCCGCTGAACACCCGCTACACCGCCGCCGAGGCCAGCGACATCCTGGCCCGCACCGGCGCGCCGGTGCTGTTCGGGATGGGCCGATTCCTGGGCAACGATCGCCTCGCCGACCTGGACCGTGCGGCGCTGCCCGCGCTGCGGCACGTCGTGCGGATACCGATCGAGGCCGCAGAATCCGGCCCGGGACCTGGGACGAATTCATCGCCCGCGGCGCCGACATCGACGCGGTCGCCGCCCGCGCCTCCGCCGTCGTACCCGACGACGTCAGCGACATCCTGTTCACCTCCGGCACCACCGGACGCAGCAAAGGCGTGCTGTGCGCGCACCGGCAGTCGCTGTCGGCCTCGGCGTCCTGGGCGGCCAACGGCAAGATCACCAGCGACGACCGCTACCTGTGCATCAATCCGTTCTTTCACAACTTCGGCTACAAGGCCGGCATCCTGGCCTGTCTGCAGACCGGTGCGACGCTGATCCCGCACCTGACCTTCGACCCGCTGCGCGCGCTGCAGGCGATCGAGCAACACCGCATCACCGTGTTGCCCGGGCCCCCGACCATCTACCAAACCCTGCTGGACCACCCGGCACGCCACGACTACGACCTGAGCTCACTGCGGTTCGCCGTGACCGGGGCCGCTACCGTGCCGGTCGTGCTGGTCGAGCGCATGCAATCCGAGCTCGACATCGACATCGTGCTGACCGCCTACGGGCTGACCGAGGCCAACGGCATGGGAACCATGTGCCGCGCCGACGACGACGCTGTCACCGTCGCCACGACCTGCGGCCGCCCGTTCGCCGACTTCGAATTGCGCATCGACGCAACGACTCCCGGTGAGGCGGGAGAGGTGCTGCTGCGCGGACCCAACGTGATGCTGGGCTACCTCGACGACCCGGAGGCCACCGCGGCCGCCATCGACGCCGACGGGTGGCTGCACACCGGTGACATCGGCGCCGTCGACGAGGCCGGCAACCTGCGCATCACCGATCGGCTCAAGGACATGTACATCTGCGGCGGATTCAACGTCTACCCCGCCGAGGTCGAGCAGGTGCTGGCCCGGATGGAGGGCGTGGCCGACGCCGCGGTGATCGGAGTTCCCGACGAGCGGCTCGGCGAAGTCGGCCGGGCCTTCCTGGTGACCCGCCCCGGCGCCGAACTCGACGAGAAATCCGTGATCGCCTACACCCGTGAACATTTGGCGAACTTCAAGGCACCGCGTTCGGTGCGGTTCGTCGACGCGTTGCCGCGCAATGCCGGTGGCAAGGTGGTCAAACCACAACTGCGAGAGCTGGACTGATGGATCTGGATCTGGACGAAGAGACCTTGGCCTTCCAGGCCGAGGTGCGGGAATTCCTGTCGGCCAACGCCGATTCGATTCCGACCAAGTCCTACGACAACGCCGAGGGCTTTGCCCAGCACCGGCATTGGGACCGAGTGCTGTTCGACGCCGGCCTTTCGGTGATCACCTGGCCGAAGAAGTACGGCGGCCGCGATGCGCCGCTGCTGCACTGGGTGGTGTTCGAGGAGGAGTACTTCCGCGCCGGTGCGCCGGGCCGGGCCAGCGCCAACGGCACCTCGATGCTGGCGCCGACGCTGTTCGCGCACGGCACCGACGAGCAACTCGACCGGATCCTGCCGAAAATGGCCAGCGGAGAGCAGATCTGGGCGCAGGCATGGTCGGAGCCCGAATCCGGCAGCGACCTGGCATCGCTGCGCTCCACCGCCACCCAGACCGACGGCGGCTGGCTACTCAACGGGCAGAAGATCTGGAGCTCGCGAGCACCGTTCGCCGAGATGCGGTTTTGGGCTGTTCCGTTCCGACCCCGGAGCCGAACGACACAACGGGCTGACATACTTCATGTTCGACCTGAAGGCCAAGGGCGTCACGGTGCGGCCCATCGTCCAGTTGGGCGGCGACACCGGCTTCGGCGAGATCTTCCTCGACGACGTCTTCGTCCCCGACGAGGATGTGATCGGCACCCCGAACGACGGCTGGCGGGCGGCCATGAGCACGTCGAGCAACGAGCGCGGCATGTCACTGCGCAGCCCGGCCCGCTTCCTGGCCGCCGCGGAGCGGCTGGTGCGGCTGTGGAAGGACGTTGGCTCGCCCGAGGCGTTCGCCGACCGGGTGGCCGACGGCTGGATCAAGGCGCAGGCCTACCGGCTGCAGACCTTCGGCACGGTGACCCGGCTGGCCCTCGGCGGCGAGCTGGGCGCCGAATCGTCGGTGACCAAGGTGTTCTGGTCCGACCTCGACGTCGAATTGCATCAGACCGCGCTCGACCTGCTGGCCGCCGACGGCGAGCTCGCCGGCCGGTGGACCGAGGGCCTGCTGTTCGCGCTGGGCGGCCCGATCTATGCCGGTACCAACGAAATTCAGCGCAACATCATCTCCGAGCGGTTGCTGGGCCTGCCGCGCGAAAAGTCGGGGGGCAAGAAGTGAGATTTGCGCTAGACGAACAGCAGCGCGACTTCGCGGCCAGCATCGACGCGGCGCTCGGCGCGGCCGATCTGCCCGGCGCGGTGCGCGCGTGGTCCGCAGGCGACGTCGCACCGGGCCGCAAGGTGTGGGAGCAGTTGGCCAACCTCGGCGTCACCGCGCTGGCCGTGCCGGAGAAATTCGACGGGATCGAGGCCCACCCGGTCGACCTGGTGGTCGCCCTCGAACGTCTCGGGCGCTGGTGCGTGCCCGGCCCGGTGGCCGAATCCATCGCCGTGGCACCGGTTTTGCTCGCCGCTAGCGATCAGGCCGACCGCTGCGCCGAACTGGCTTCCGGCGAGCTGATCGCCACCGTCGCGCTGCCGCCGCGGACGCCGCGCGCGGTGGATGCCGATATCGCCGGGCTGGTGCTGCTGGCCACCGATGCCGGTGTCACCGAGGCAACGCCGGGGGACGTCCACGAATCCGTCGACCCCAGCCGCCGCCTCTTCGACGTGGCCGCGACCGGCGCGCTGGCAAGCGGACGTCAAGCGCGCCTTCGAGTTCGGCGCGCTGGCCACCGCGGCACAGCTCGTCGGCGCCGCCGAGGCGCTGCGGGACGGCGGCCGTCGACTACGCCAAGCAGCGCACCCAGTTCGGCCGGGTGATCGGCTCGTATCAGGCGATCAAGCACAAACTCGCCGACGTGCATATCGCCATCGAACTGGCGCGTCCGCTGGTGTACGGCGCGGCGCTGACGATGGAGCCGCGCGATGTCAGCGCGGCCAAAGCGGCAGCGTCCGAGGCGGGCCTGCTGGCGGCGCGCTCGGCGTTGCAGACCCACGGCGCCATCGGGTTCACCCAGGAACACGACCTTTCGCTGTGGCTGCTGCGGGTGCAGGCCTTGCGGTCGGCCTGGGGTACGCCCGAGGAGCATCGACGGCGAGTGCTGGAGGCTCTGTGAGTGCCATGACTGAAGAACGCGAGTTACTGCGCGAGACCGTCGCCGCCCTGGTGGCCAAGCACGCGGGCCCGGCGGCCGTGCGCGCGGCCATGGAATCCGAGCGCGGATACGACGAGTCGCTGTGGCAGCTGCTGTGCGAGCAGGTCGGCGCCGCCGCGCTGGTGATCCCCGAGGAGCTGGGCGGCGCGGGCGGCGAATTAGCCGATGCGGCAACGGTTTTGCAGGAGCTGGGTCGCGCCCTGGTGCCCTCCCCGCTGCTGGGCACCACGCTCGCCGAGCTGGCCCTGCTGGCCGCACCGAGCCGGACGCCGCGACGCTGGAAGGCCTTGCCGAGGGTGCCTCGATCGGCGCGCTGGTGCTCGACCCCGACTATGTGGTCAACGGCGATATCGCCGATGTCGTCGTCGCCGTCGGCGGACGGCGAGCTGAGCAGGTGGACGCGGTTCAGTGCCGAGCCCGTCACCACCATGGACCCGACCCGCCGGCTGGCGCGGGTCAAAGCCGAGGAGACCGAGCCGATCGGCGCCGACCCGGGCCTGGCCGACAAGGCGGCCATACTGCTGGCCGCCGAGCAGATCGGCGCCGCCGAACGCTGTCTGGAACTGACCGTCGAATACGCCAAGAACCGAGTGCAATTCGGCCGGCCGATCGGCAGCTTCCAGGCGCTCAAGCATCGGATGGCCGATCTGTATGTCACCGTCGCCGCGGCCAAGACCGTCGTCGCCGACGCATGCGACGACCCCACCCCCACCAACGCCGCAGCCGCACGCCTGGCCGCCACCGAGGCGCTGAATATCGTGGCCGCCGAGGGCATTCAGCTGCACGGCGGCATCGCGATCACCTGGGAACACGACATGCACCTGTATTTCAAGCGCGCTCACGGCAGCGCGCACCTGCTGGACTCGCCGCAACAGCTGCTTAGCGCGACTGGAATCCGAGGTACTCAAGACGCCGTGAACGACCGTGTCTCGCTGCGCGCCGGCATCCCGCCGTTCTATGTGATGGATGTCTGGCTGGCGGCCGCGGAACGCCAGCGCAGCCATGGCGACCTGGTCAACCTGTCGGCGGGCCAGCCCAGCGTGGGAGCACCCGAGCCGGTGCGAGCGGCCGCGGCGGCTGCCGTGCATCTCAACGAGCTGGGTTACTCGGTGGCACTGGGCATCCCCGAGCTGCGTGCCGCGATCGCGGCGGATTACCGACGCCAACACGGGATCGACGTCGAGCCCGAGGCGGTGGTGATCACCACCGGTTCCTCGGGCGGTTTCCTGCTCGCCTTTCTGGCCTGCTTCGACGTGGGCGATCGGGTGGCGCTGGCCAGCCCCGGCTACCCGTGTTACCGAAACATCCTGTCCGCCTTGGGATGTGAGGTGGTGGAGATCCCCTGCGGGCCACAGACCCGCTTCCAGCCCGACCGCGCAGATGCTCGCCGAACTCGACCCCCCGGTGCAGGGCGTCATCGTCGCCAGCCCCGCCAACCCCACCGGAACGGTCATACCGCCGGCGGAACTGGCCGCGATCGCCTCGTGGTGTGATGCGTCCGGAGCGCGGCTGATCAGCGACGAGGTCTATCACGGCCTGGTCTACGAGGGCGCGCCGCAAACCAGCTGCGCGTGGCAGACCTCGCGAAACGCCGTGGTGGTCAACAGCTTTTCGAAGTATTACGCGATGACGGGCTGGCGGCTGGGCTGGCTGCTGGTGCCGGCCGAGCTGCGCCGCGCGGTGGATTGCCTCACCGGCAACTTCACCATCTGCCCGCCCGTGCTGTCACAACTCGCCGCGGTGGCGGCGTTCACCCCGGAGGCGACCGCCGAAGCCGACGGCAACCTGCAGCACTACGCGATCAACCGCTCGTTGGTGCTCGACGGGCTGCGCAGCATCGGCATCGAGCGGCTGGCCCCGACCGACGGCGCCTTCTACGTGTACGCCGACGTCTCGGAATTCACCGACAATTCGCATCGAGTTCTGCTCAAAGCTGTTGGAAGAGACCGGCGTTGCCATCGCACCGGGTATCGACTTCGACACCGCACGTGGAGATTCGTTCGTGCGGCTGTCCTTCGCCGGGCCCACCGAAGACATCGAGGAAGCGCTGCGACGCCTCGGCCCGTGGCTTGCGGCTCGCTAGCCCGAGCCGACAGGCCCTAGGCGTCGAGCACCTGCGCGATGCGTGCCTCGAGCGCGCCCCGCTCGCCGATATCCGCCACGTTGATGCCGAACCGCTCACTGAGCACGTCGACGACCGCCGCCGCGTCGTCGAGGCGGATCTTCTCGCTGCCGTCGGCGCGGTGAATGGTGAGGTTTCGCCCGGCCAGGTTGTAGCGGGCGTCTTCGGTGACCAGCGCAACCGTCAGGCCGGTCACGAATTTCGACGACGGGTGCGTGGAGACGTACCAGCTGCCCACCGTCAGATCGATCTGGGGAACGGTATGGGTGCCGAATTCGTACAGCGGCTGCCACTCGTCCCGGATCAGGGCCTGCAGGACCAGACCGTCGCCTCGATCGTTCAGCCGGTACGGCTCGTGTGTGGTCTGCTGGGCATTGCCGGTCTGCAACCGGATGGGAGACGTCAGCGTCTGGCCACCGAACCCGACGTCGACCAGAAACGAGCCCTGCGAGCCGGGAAACGTCACCGCCAGCACCGTGTGCGTCTGAGCGCCCGGCGGGGTGTCGGGCGGCAGCATCCAGACCACCCGGCCGGCCAGGCGGCGCACCCGAAAACCGATTTCGGCCAGCACGTAGCCCATCAGGCCGTTCTGTTCGTAGCAGTAGCCCCCGCGACGCCGGCTGACCAGCTTGTCGGAGAGGGCTTGCGGGCTCAGGTCGTCGACCGGGACTCCCATCAGCGGATCGAGGTTCTCGAACGGGATCGACCTGGTGTGTGCGGTCATCAGCGCCTGCAGCACCTCGAGGTTCGGCGCGGCGGGACCGCCGTAGTTGATGCGGTCGAAGTACCCGTTCAGGTCCAGCGTCATGACACCATTCTGGGCCCTGCGCTTGGGCCCCGGCGGCGGGCGTCGGCATCGGTTGTTTCATTCCTGTCGAATACGGCAACCCGCCGAACGGGGCTTTTGCGCTTCCCATACCGACAACGGAGTCCATCATGAATAGCAACAACACCGTCTGGATCGTCATCGCCATCGTTGTGGCGGTCCTCGTGATCATCGCCCTCGTCCTCGTCGCCCGCAGAGCCACCATGCGCCGCCGCGCGCGGGAGGCCGAGGAGATTCGCGAACAAGCCAAGCTGGAGAGCACCAAGGTCGAGCGCCGCGAGGCACTGGCGGCGGAGACGGCCGCGAAGGCCCGTGCCGCGCAGGCCGAAGCCGAGGCCAAGGCGGCCGAAGCCGCTCGGCTACAGGATCGGGCGTCAGCGCACCAGACCGAAGTGGCGTCCTCGCGCGAACAACTGAATGAGCAGTTTCAGCGGGCTGACAGCCTGGACCCGAGGGTTAAGGCAGAAAAGGACTCGCGTGCCGACGGAGACCGGCAACGACCGCGACGCCGCCTGGAGCCAGGAGCAGCCGATCCCGGACAACTCCCCCACGGTGAACCTGTCGGCGAACCGACCGCGACGCCGGTTGCCATCGCGGCGGGCCCACTTAGAGAACAACTACAGCCAGGTGTCCTGGGTGGTCGTGGTCAGGAACGCTTCCAGGTCGTCGCGCCACTGCGCCGGCGTCGTCTTGTCCGGTTCGATGCCGGTGTACTCGCCGCGATAGAACAGCAGCGGCCGTGGCTTGATCTTGGGGGCCTCCGAAAGCGACTGCACCGCACCGAATACCACGAAGTGATCGCCCCCGTCGTGCGCGGAGACCACCGTGCAGTCGATGTAGGCCAGCGAGCCGTCGATGATCGGTGAACCGAGTTCGGAAGGGTGCCAATCGATTCCGGCGAACTTGTCGGGCTCCTTGGAACCGAAGCGCGCCGAGACGTGCTTTTGCTGCTCGGTGAGCATGTTGACGCAGAACCGGCCGCTGGCCTCGATGGCCTTCCAGGACCGCGACACCTTGGTCGGGCAGAACAGCACCAGCGGCGGGTCCAGCGACAGCGCCGCGAAGGACTGGCACGCGAAGCCGACCGGCGACGTCGTCGTGCACGGTGGTGATGATGGTGATCCCGGTGCAGAACTGGCCCAGCACGCTGCGGAACGTGCGCGGGTCGATCGGCGCGGCAGTCATGGTCGGCCTCGAAACTAGCCCCGGAAGCCGACGCTGAAGTCGTGACCCCACAGGCTGATCGCGGTGCTCTCCCGGGCGATCCAATCGTCGTCTTCGACTTGCCTTCCCTCGCAGCCGAATTCGACGTCGAAGCCGCTGGGTGTCTTCATGTAGAAGGACAGCATCAGGTCATTGACGTGGCGGCCCAGCGTCGCCGACATCGGCACCTTACGGCGCAGCGCCCGGTCCAGGCACAGGCCCACGTCGTCGGCCTCTTCGACCTCGACCATCAGGTGCACGATGCCGCTGGGGGTCTGCCCGGGCATGAACGCCAGGCTGTGGTGACGCGGGTTGCAGCCCAAGAACCGCAGCCAGGCCGGCGGCCCGTCGGCGGGCCGGCCGACCACCTGCGGCGGCAGGCGCATCGAGTCACGCAGCTTGAAGCCCAGCACATCCCGGTAGAAGTGCAATGTCTCTTCGTCGTCGCGGGTGGTCAGCACCACGTGCCCCAGGCCCTGCTCGCCGGTGACGAACTTGTGCCCGTACGGGCTGACCACCCGGCGGTGCTCCAGCGCGGCGCCGTGGAAGACCTCCAGGCAGTTGCCGGACGGGTCGGAGAACCGGATCATCTCGTCGACCCGGCGGTCGGCCAGTTCGGCGGCGGTGGCCTCCTTGTACGGCGTGCCCTCGATGTCGAGCCGGTTCCGAATCTCCTGCAGGCCTTCGGCATTCGCGCATTCCCAGCCGGCCTCGATGAGCCGGTCCTGCTCGCCGGGCACGATCACCAGCCGGGCCGGGAAATCGTCCATCCGCAAATACAGCGCACCTTCGGTGCTGCCCTTACCCTCGACCATGCCGAGGACCTTCAGGCCGTAGTCGCGCCAGGCCGCCATGTCGGTGGCCTCGATGCGCAGATAGCCCAGCGAGCGGATGCTCATCGCGCACCTCCCAGGAAATCGATGGTGAGCTTGTTGAACTCGTCGAACTTCTCCACCTGCGCCCAGTGCCCACACTGCCCGAAAACGTGCAGTTGTGCACGCGGAATGGTCTTCAGCGCGACCAGCGCGCCGTCCAGCGGGTTGACCCGGTCCTCGCGGCCCCAGATCAGCAGCACCGGCTGGCGCAGCCGATACACCTCGCGCCACATCATGCCGAGCTCGAAATCGGCTCCGGCGAAAGACATTCCCATCGCCCGGGTCGCCGTCAGCGATTCCGGCGTGCTGGCCAACTCGAAACGCTGGTCGACCAACTCGGGGGTGATCAGCTTCTGGTCGTAGACCATCACCCGCAGGAACGCCTCGAGGTTCTCGCGGGTGGGCTCGGCGGAGAACTTGCCCAACCGCTTGACGCCCTCGGTCGGGTCGGGCGCAAACAGGTTGACGCTCAGCCCGCCGGGACCCATCAGCACCAGGCGCCCGGCCTGGTCGGGGTAGTCGAGCGCGAACCGGACCGCGGTGCCGCCGCCCAGCGAATTGCCCACCAGCGGAACGCGTCCCAGGCCCAGCTGGTCGAAGAGCCCGTTGAGCGCGCGGGCGGCATAGTGGTTGAACTGGCCGTGTTCGGCGCGCTTGTCGGAGTGCCCGTAGCCGGGCTGATCGACGGCCAGCACGTGAAACTGCTCGGCCAGCACCGGGATGTTGCGCGAGAAGTTCGTCCAGCTCGCCGCGCCCGGGCCGCCGCCGTGCAGCAGCACCATGGTCTGCTCGTTGCCGACACCCGCCTCGTGGTAGTGCAGCTTCAGCGGACCGTCGACGTCGACCTCCGCGAAGCGCGAGGTGGACTCGAACGTCAGCTCCTCGGTTGTCGCGGTCATCAGACCATGGTGTCGCCGGGCGGCAACCCGAACTCGTTGTTCCCGAAGATCTGGTAGGCACGCTCGGGGTCGTTGGCGGCGTGCACCCGGCCGGCGTGCGCGTCGCGCCAGAAGCGCTGCACCGGTTGGTCATTGCCCAGAGCCGTGGCGCCGGACGCCTCGAACAACCGGTCGATCGAGGCGATCGCCCGGCCGGTGGCGCGCACCTGGTCGCGGCGGGCGCGGGCACGCAGCTCGAACGGGATCTCCTTGCCGGCCGACAGCAATGCGTACTCGTCGGCGACGTTGCCGCTCAGCTGGCGCCACGCCGCGTCGATGTCGCTGGCCGCCTCGGCGATGCGGACCTTGGCGAACGGGTCGTCCTTGGCCTTCTCGCCGGCGAACGCCGCGCGCACCCGCTTGCCCTGGTGCTCGACGTGCGCGTCGTAGGCGCCGTAGGCCATGCCGACGATCGGCGCCGAGATGGTGGTGGGATGCATTGTGCCCCAAGGCATCTTGTAGACCGGCGCGGTGTTGGTCTCGTATCCGCCCGCGGTGCCGTCGTTCATCGCCTGGTAGGACAGGAAGCGGTGCCGGGGCACGAAGACGTCCTTGACGACGACGGTGTTGCTGCCGGTGCCACGCAACCCGACGACATGCCACACGTCGTCGATGCGGTACTCGCTGCGCGGGATCAGGAAGCTGCCGAAGTCGACCGGACGGCCGTCCTTGATCACCGGACCGCCCAGGAACGCCCATGTGGCGTGGTCGCAGCCCGACGACCAGTTCCACGAACCGTTGACCAGGTAGCCGCCGTCGATCACCACGCCGGCGCCCATCGGGGCATACGACGACGAGATCCGCGTCTTGGGGTCCTCGCCCCAGACCTCCACCTGAGCCTGCTGGTCGAACAACGCCAGGTGCCAGTTGTGCACGCCGATGATCGAGCTCACCCAGCCGGTGGAACCGCACGCGCTGGCCAGCCGGCGCACCGCCTCGTAGAACAGCGTCGGGTCGCACTGCAACCCGCCCCACTGCTCGGGCTGCAACAGGGTGAAGAAGCCGACGTCCTGAAGCTCCTGAACGGTCTCGTCGGGCAGCCGCCGCAGGTCTTCCGTCGCCTGAGCGCGTTCCCGGATCCGCGGCAGCAGATCATCGATGCCAGCGAGAACCGACTGCGCATCACGCTGTTGAATGGACGTCACTTACGTTTGCCTCCTGCGCCAGACTTACTCAGCGGACTTACACCAGAGACTAGAACACGTTCCGATTTGTGTCGAGCAGGGTATTCCTGCGGCTGGTAGCGATACGAATCGGCTTTTCTGTAACATGTTCTAGTTGCACCGAAAGGAAGGGACGGGCCTTGACCGAGGCGGATTGGACCAAGCACCCGACGAGCCGCTCGGCGACCACGTCCTTGAACTGCAGATCGCCGAGGTCATCGCCGAGACCGACGATGCGCGGTCGCTGGTGTTCGCGGTGCCGGACGACGCGGGCGACCCCGACATCCCGCCCGAGCGGCTGCGGTATGCGCCGGGCCAGTTCCTGACGCTGCGCATACCCAGCGAGCGCACCGGCTCGGTGGCCCGCTGCTATTCGTTGTGCAGCTCGCCGTTCACCGACGATGCGCTCACGGTCACGGTCAAACGGACCGCGGACGGTTACGCGTCCAACTGGCTGTGCGACCACGCGCACAAGGGCATGCGGATCCACGTGCTCGCCCCGTCGGGCAACTTCGTGCCCAAGACGCTGGGCGACGACTTTCTGCTGATGGCCGCCGGCAGCGGAATCACCCCGATCATGTCGATCTGCAAGTCGGCGCTGGCCGAAGGCAGCGGACAGGTGACGCTGGTCTACGCCAACCGCGACGACCGCTCGGTGATCTTCTCCGATGCGCTGCGCGAGCTGTCCGCCAAATATCCCCGACCGGCTCACGGTGCTGCACTGGCTGGAATCGCTGCAGGGCCTGCCGAGCGTGGCCGCGCTGGCGAAGCTGGCCGCGCCCTACACCGATCGGCCCGTGTACATCTGCGGTCCGGGCGCCTTCATGGACTCCGCGAGCGAAGCCCTGGACACACTGAAAGTTCCTGCGCCGCAAGTACATATCGAGGTGTTCAAGTCGCTGGACTCGGATCCGTTCGCGGCGGTCAAGATCGAGGACACCGCCGAAGGTGACGAGCCGCCGGCCACCGCGGTGGTGGAGCTGGACGGCGAGACCCACACCGTGTCGTGGCCGCGCAACGCCAAGCTGCTCGACGTCCTGCTGGCCAAGGGCCTCGACGCGCCCTTCTCCTGCCGCGAGGGCCACTGCGGCGCGTGCGCCTGCACGTTGCGCAGCGGCAACGTGAGCATGGAGGTCAACGACGTGCTCGAGCAGCAGGACCTCGACGAGGGTCTGATTCTGGCCTGTCAATCTCACCCGGAAACTGATTCGGTAGAAGTCACCTACGACGAGTAGTCGTGGGGTTAAGTTCACCCTTGGGATCAGAGGGAAGGGAAGCATCGATGATGCGGCTGGTGTCGGGATTCGCGGTCGTCGCAGTGCTGCCCATGTTTCTGCCCGCCGGGGTGTGCGCGGCGGCGAGCAACACCGCCACCACGCTGTTCCCGTTGGACGGACCCAACCAGCTGCGAGACGCGCGCCGTCCTCAATTGCTTCAAAGCCGACGGCCACTGCGACTTCACCGCCGGGGCGGACATGCTGACGCCCGACGGGGTGACCGGCTTCCCGCCCGGCCTGTGGGCACGGCAAACCACCGAGATCCGGTCGTCGAACCGGCTGGCCTATCTCGACGCGCACGCCACCGGCCAGTACGAGCGGGTGCACAAGTCGATGGGATCCGACGAGATCACCACCATCTACATCGGTGAGGGCCCGCCGGACAAGTACCAGACGAACGGGCGTATCGACTCCACCGACTGGCAGACGGGCCAGCCCAAGACCGACAACAACGTCATCGCCTGCACCCACATCCAGGTGGTCTACTCCGGGGTCAACATCACGTCCCCGAGCACCTGCGCGCACACCACGTTCTCCTGAAATCCGGGCGAGCGACGTGACCGCGCGCGGCCTGCAGCATGGCGCGACAGCGCATCCGACCCGACAACCTGCCCCACTCGTGGACCCACCGGGACTTACCTGAACGTGCCGTAGCTTCTGCCGCGTGGACGATTCGCGGAGTGTGACGTCATCTCACTCACGACGGAACGGCCTTGTCCGCGAGGGGATTCCCTTGCTGCCGACAGCAAAATGTCGACAGAGTGTGCGATCCCGGTCGCGATATCGTCCACCCCAGGCACGGTGTCGGGGCATGCGCAAACGCTCACGTCCAGCTCCTCACCGTGGGAGGTCAGCGCAATGTTCAGCCCACTCCCCTCGGCTAGTGGCGCTACGTTATGCATGCCGACGACCTTGCCCCCGGCGCAATACGCCGGCACCGCCCCATTGGCGATGTAGGAGACACTGCCGTGACAGATCGGCTCGAACCGCTGCCGCAGACCTGATCGAGCGTAAAGCTGCGTACCGAAGCGAGCTACGCTCGGCGGCATAAGCGAAGTCAGCGTCGCTACATCAACTGTAGGAGAACCCTTTTGAATGCTTCCGCTGCGGATGGCGTTCAGCCTTTCGGTGGCGGTATGGAGGTTGGCAAGGACCTGCACAGGGTCGTCGAGGTGTACCGGTATGCGAAGTCGCCCGACAGTCAACGACTTACCGATGTTTGTGGGATCCGTGGCCGGTAACTCGAACGGCATCCGCATGAGCAGCGGATCGTCGGGCAACTTATCGTGCTGTTGCAGCCAAGCGCGCAGTGACAGCGTGCAGGCAGCTAGCACAACGTTGGGGATGCTGCCGCCGAACGCGTCGCTGACCGTCTTCACGTCTGCCAGCCGCATCGAGGCAAAGGCGACTGCGCGCCGCTTGGTCGGTGGCGCGTTGAAAACGGTGTGCGGCACCGGGCCGCTCATCGGCGATGCCGCTGGCGCCATCAAGTCCCGTCCAGCGGTGCCGGACAGCCGATCCCTTAGGGCCCGCGGCACACCCGACATGGTCTGGGCAGCCAGCCACATGCCGGTGAGATGGTTCTCGGCGATCTCGCTCATCACATCGGTAACGACTTCGCCGGCGGACGGCGCCGAGCCGAGGCTAGGCTCGGCCGGCAGGTTATTGATCGTGTCGGCGTGCGGCAAAGTAGTCAACAGCCGCGGCCACAGAGACGCCATCCCTGCCGCTCCGTCATTCAGCACAGGCGACGTCTTCACCGCCAATGCCCAGCGGCCACCCGCCAGACCGTCGATACTCCACGCTTCCCACAGCCGGTCACGGGATTCTTGGCGCGCCATACTCAGGTCGGCGATGAGATCGGCGAACTCGCGCCTGCCGCCGGGGGCGCGAACTGTTGCGCAATGGATCTGCGGAGAGGGGTCATAGTCCTCGATCTCGGCCCACAGGGGCTGCCCTAGACCTAGTGGCTTGGCCACCAGTCGGCTGCGAAAGCGCGCCATCTGCGGCAGCGACGCGGCCACCAGTTGGTGTAGCCGATCGTGGCTGAACTGATCGGGCGCGTCGATGATGACCAGCGTGACCGTGTGGGCTGGCATCTTCGAGCTCTGGGTGTGCAGCGACAGCCCATCGATCCTCGACAACCGCATAACCATCAGCGCACTATCCCTTTTCCAATGAACCTTTTACGCAGAGCCAGTCACGAACACACACCCACGAGGTGCCAACTGAATCATTTTCAGCGGTGCCCGACTTGGTCGGTGATGAGCTGCTAGTCCCCTCGAGCCCGCAGCTTCTTCAAATCGATGTTTGCGTCTCGAGTTCGACCACCGCGATACCGGACGCCAAAGCGACATGCGCCACGGGGGCAAGACGACCACCGCGAAATTGACCACCTGGCGATGGTCGGTCCGGTGCCCGCTGCCATGCGCCGCCGGTTTCACTCGAAACCGCGGCGTGCGGCCCGCCCGCGTCCCACCGCCTCAAGTCCGACTATCCGCGCCGAATTATCGACTCTATCGGGGAGATGTGCCGCGTTTGTACACACGGATTATTCGACGGCGGCCGGCCTGGTGCTGACTGCCTAACCAACGGCCATCTAGCGGCAGACCATCTTGAACGCAACCTGCTCAGTCCGCCACCGTAATCCAGCGTAGGCGAAAGGGGGTGAAGATAGAAGATTCGAACACGAACCCGCGGCAGAACTCACGGGGACACGCCCGTCCGGGACGACGCCACCGCTCGCCTGGCGGATCCGCGACGCTTGGCGCATCATCACGCTATGAGACGCGAAGTGGGCGCCGAGATCGAAGTCGAAATCACCGCTCCCACGACGCTGGAATTCCAGATTGCCGTGGCGCCGCATCCAGGCACCGAGGTCTTCGAAGCGCTGCGCTTTGTCTTGAACGGAGAGCCTGTTCGGCCCTTAGAGGTCAGCGGAGTGCATGGCAACCGCATCCACAAGTTCGACGCCGGTGTGGGCACAGTGAAAGCCGACTATGCAGCGACGATCGTCGGTCAGACCGATCCGGCACCGGTGACCGAATACGACCTGTCGATGTATCTGCGGCCCAGCCGCTACGCCGAGGCCGATAAATTCTACGGTTTCGCTGCAACCGAATTCGGCACTTACGGCGACTCCGCGACGCTGTTGGAGAACGTGAGCTCGTGGGTGGGCACAAGGCTGAACTATGTGCCCGGCTCAAGCGATCCGATCGACGGGGCGGTGGAAACGTTGCTCTCCGGCGAAGGCGTCTGCCGCGATTACGGCCACCTGGTAGTGGCTCTGCTGCGCGCGGTTAACGTCCCGGCCCGCCTGTTGTCGGTGTATGCGCCGGGCGTGTAGCCGATGGACTTTCACGCGGTGGCCGAGGCTTTTGTCGAGGGGCAATGGCGGGTGGTCGATGCGACGCTACTTGCGCCGCGCCAAAGCCTGGTGCGCATAGCCACCGGTCGGGACGCCTCCGACACCGCCTTCCTCGATAATCACAGGGGCGCCATCATGCTGAACCGGCTGGTCGTCACCGCCGTCGTGGGCGGCGACTTGCCGGCGGACTCGATCGACCAACTGGTATCCATCCGCTGAGCACGCGCGCCCGGTCGGCGGATCACGGCTGCAACCTTTCCGGCATTCGGTCTGGACGACGCGTGTAGCGTACGAATCATCGGCGATACTTCGCACCTGACTATTCAAAGCCATGTCGTCGCCGATTCGATCGATTTGACCGGTTCGCGGCCAAGACAGGAGCGTCGCTATGACGCTGAAAAAGGACCACATGGGTGCCGGGCAACGGCACGCCCCGCCGGCACACACACCGCGCTTGAGACTAAAATCCAAAGCGCCTCAGAGCGGGTACGTCGACGGTGCATGGTAGCCGCACAGTGACGACCTCGCTGCAGAGTTGCCAGACCTGCTATCGGTGCTGTCGGTCAGGCTCGGGCCGATCGGACGCGTGATCTACAATGTGAACGAATGGGCAACGCCGCCAACAAAGTTCGTGACTGGTGGGCGAATGGTACGAATCGACGGATATCGCCTCCAGCCGCCCAGCACCGTCGAAGTGCTTGGCCTTAATTCCACTAAGGTCGTCTTACTCGTTGTCTCCCCGCACGCTGACCCGGCCCAGGCACATGCCGCCATGATGACCGCAGCCGGCCCAAAAAATGCCTCAACGGTCGATAACCTCCTCATGACAAGCGCCGCCGACGGAGGAAATTGCACATAATCGCGTGCGTAAAGCCCTAAGGCGTCAACGAATCCACTCCGAAGCGGTCGTGTGCGGCCTCTGACGCGCGGGCATCCCGCGGACAGAGTCGGGCTCGCCTCAGCCCTGACGGCCTATCACCGCGGAGTTCGCTCGCCGCGCGCCGCGCTGCTCAAACATTCGCTCGCCTCGGGCCACGCGGACAATGGATTCGGCGATCTGTAAGGCGCGCGAATCGCGATGCTCCTCGAGTACGGGTAGGCCGGCGGCTTGGCGCAACACCATCATCGCAAGTGCCGTACCAGTTCGGTGCGGAACGATCAGCAGGGTCGCCCGCGCGTCGCAGCCGCCAACCGTCATTACGTGTGGGTGTATCCCCTGCCACCAATCCCAATTCAGGTCGTGCTGGCGTTGCAACGAAGACCAGTTGACGTCTATGTCCCCGATCCGACCCAACCGAGCGTCCAATACAGACACCAATTCCGTCAGCTCTGGCGCAATCATCCCGGTACGGGGCCACCACGCGCCATCGATCTTGTTTCCGAGCCTGGATGCCAAAGTGAGCCGCACCGGACCTGCAGGGCGCCTGGGCCCTGCCGTACTGATCGTGCGTGTCGCAGCATCCGTTGTCGCAGCAGTCGTCCACCCGTGCCGTTGCTCGACAAGATCTTCGATCAAACCTATCGATGAATTCTCTTGGGACGCAACGCCACCGATCGGTGCTTCTGCTCGCTTCATGAGGCAACCCTTCGCAATTCGATCGACCGACCCGCGAAACGGGCCGACGGCGAAATCACCTTGCCGTGATCTCGACAGGAATACCGTTCGAGGCACCGAGGCTACCGTTGACAACGAAACCGCTCGCTGGTGACGCTACGCCACAATTTGCATTTGCGCGAAAGCATGAAGGGTCCTCAGGCGGTGGAAGTAACCCCCATCTAGCGATCAGCACATTTTCCGGGCACCGGCTGCGGCATCGTCCTGGCCATGGACGCACCCGCCTCATCAGTCGCCCGGCCTTTGAGGAACGGTTCGCACGACTTTATTGGGAGGCATGCGAACCAGCCGAACAAGGCATAACGAGGTCCGCATTTCGCTCACGTGTGAATCCCTTAGATGGTCAAACGAACCAGCTGCCCTCGCAGCGGACGGCCCAGAGCCGCAATATAAGTCGGTATATCACGTCAAATCTGAAAGTCATCGCGCGGGCGCGCAGCGCGCCGTAGTCCGGCAGTGTGGCATCCGGATAACAGGCGCAAAAGGTGGCGGTCTCGTTCCGCCGATGCCGGTTACAGACCTATCCGACCCGGCGTCTCTAGCGCCGTAGACACCTGAACATCGGTCCTGGCTCCCTATGGGTTGTTCGCTAATCGGGCGCGCCGCCCTCCGAATCCCATGTCGACTGCGCCGCAGCAGCTTGTCTGCGCTCGGCGGTGCGGCGCATCCCCGCACGAAGCACATCCCCGACGGTCAGGTACGCCCTGGCGCTGGTCGCAGTCGTCGGTCTGCCGACGCCATGATGGGTGGCAATAACTCGTCCTTCGATCACTTGCGTCATCTCATCTCTTTTCTGTGTGGCCCGCAAAAAGCGAGCCCGGCTGGTTGGGGCGCGGCCGGCTGTCACTGGCTCGCGCATCGTCGATATCACTTCGCGGCGTTGGTGATTACGTTGAAACCCGGCATCACTTACTGCGTGGGCTTAACTCGGATGCACGGGAACATTGCGCTCCTGAGGCGGCGGTTGTCCTTTGATTCTCGCTCCGGCTTCTGGTGCTCGATCTATGGGGTCAGCACGCGTTTTGTTTGCCAAGGAGCACGGGAAAGTTCCTGGTAAGCTGCATCCGCTACCTGGGTGCCAAAGACGTTCCCGCCGAACATATCCCGTCGGCGGCACCTTTAAGTGGCGGTCGTCCGCCGTTGACCAGAGGCGTACGCCGATGTATTCAACCATGCCGCAACGCGTGTCGTCATGCGGCGACCGGCCTGAGCCCCTCGGATCGAAGCAGCATCGAATTGACGGCACCAGCAAACGCGCACGCGCGTCGCTTCTATTCGCTTCCCGCGCCGACACTCAGCCAAAACGCTTGAGAGATATTGCGTCAACACCGGCTCTACGTCGTAAGCCTACACGATTGGCGGCTGATCGGCGCAGTCCGATACCTGGTCAACATCGAAGTGCCCTCGAAGCCGTTGACGCCTCCTGGCGGCGGCACGAGCGCATGTCAGCTGCAGCTACCGCGTTAATCCGTTGAGGGCGGCGGCCGGGCTGTCTTCGACAATGGGGCGGCCTTGGATCGTTGCTATCGCTGCCTCAACAGTTTTCGTGAAGGGTAGCAAGCCCTGCGGGTCGCCGATCCGCAACACCCGGGAGGCTGCCTCTCCGGACACCACTGCCCAGACTACGCTGGCGCGTGCGCAGCAAACGGCGACCCTGTGTAGCGCCGAGAAACCCTCCGTCCCAAAGAAATCCAGGCTGCGCAGGTCGAGGATGACCCCGCGGCAGCGCATCAGATGTCCGAGCGCGTACTCGGTCACAGTGTCAGCGTTGGATGCGTCGATCTGGCCACTAGCGCTTATGATGCCGACCGAGGATCTCAGCCGACGACTGGTTAGCTGGAGGGCGTGACTATGCAGCGGCTGCGCGATGAAACCGCCCAGCGGCGGCATGTACGAGGGTCGAGTGTTCATGGTGATTCCCGACAGTGCGGTTGTCACCGGTTTGTTCGGCGTGAGCCATTGCTCTGCGAGGAATGCGGCGGACGGCAGACCCCACTCCGAACTGGTTGAGAGTCTCAACCTGCTTGACGTTGCACCCCCTGCGTGCATTTGTCAAGGATTAACGGCCGTGGCGAGGCACTCGACCCTGCATGGTCGACACCGAATCGACGGGGGCGTTGACTCCGACAAAGAAACCCGATCATGCGACGGATCGCGGACGGTTGATCGGACACCTTTGCCTACGCGCGGGCCGCGGCTGCCATTGGCGGACCGCTGCGATGGCTTTCTTGAGACCGCGGCGGCGCCCTGTCGCAAGGTCGGTCCCGGCGAAACCAGGTTCCAGTTCGCTAACATCCGCTCGCTGCGTGTCTCCGGCGCGTCGTCAGCGGTGTCGCGCAAGTAGCGGTCCGGCAGCGACAGTTTTGCGATGGTGCGCCATGTCTTGCCGTACTGCATCAGGAATGAGCCTGTGGTGTAAGGCAAGTCGTACTTATCGCAGACTTCGCGCACTCGGACCGCGATCTCGTGCAGCCGGTTGCTGGGCAGATCGGGGTAAAGGTGGTGCTCGATTTGGTGACACAGGTTGCCGCTCATAAACCGCAGCGCCGGTCCGGCTTCGAAGTTGGCACTGCCCAGCATCTGGCGCAGATACCACTGACCCTTCGTTTCGTCGACCATGTCGTTTTTGGTGAATTTCTCTGCGCCATCAGGGAAATGCCCACAGAAAATGACCGCGTTGGCCCAGACGTTGCGGATCACGTTGGCCACCACATTGGCCTTCAGCGTTGACTTGTAGCTCGCCGCCGGCGATAGCGAAGTGAGCCCCGGCAACGCGACGTAGTCCTTGACCGCCTGCCTGCCGGCCTTGGCTGAAAATTCGCGCACCTGCTCGGCGGTGATGGCACGGTCCGGGCCGGCCTTCAAGGCCTTGCCGAACTCGATGGGCTGCAAGCCGATTCCCCACTCAAATCCGAGCGCGAGGATGGCGTTGAACAATAGGTTTCCGATGTTGAAGGGCTCCCAGGGCTGGTCACGGGTGACTCGAAGCACGGTGTAGCCGACGTCGTCATCCATGCCGAGGATGTTGGTGTACTTGTGGTGCTGAAAGTTGTGCGTGAAGCGCCAGTGTTTTGACACCGAACTCATGTCCCACTCCCACGTCGAGGAATGGATCTCGTGATCGTTCATCCAGTTCCACTGACCGTGCATGACATTGTGGCCGATTTCCATGTTTTCGATGATCTTGGCCAGGCCGAGCGTCACGGTGCCTCCCCACCAGGCCCAGCGTTTCGAGCTACCGGTCAGCATGAGCCGGCCGACGACATCGAGGGTGCGTTGCGCCGCGATAGTGCGGCGGATGTAGCGGGCATCGCGCTCGCCCAGGGAATCCTCGACGTCGAGTCGGATCGCTTCCAACTCGACGGCCAGGTTCTGGACGTCGGCGTCAGTCAGGTGCGTGAAGGCTGGAATGTCTGTAATTGCCAATGCTGCTCCCTTTCGGGCTGGTGGGGTTTTCAAGTCAGAAGCCACCGACAAGTGCCTGATCGCGCTAAGCGAGGCCACTACTCTCGATGGCTTCATTCGACAAGATGCTGCACTGCGACGTTCAGCCGCAGACGGTCAACGGTTCTGCGGTTCCTTCCTGGTGCGGACTCAGCGCGTGAGGCCGCCGGCTCGCGGCGCTGAGCGGTCGCTGGTTGCGGACCGCAGCTTCGGCCGACCGAGCCGGGTAGCCACTAGCTATAACCTGGCCGGGTCAGTAGTAGTGGCGGCGGCCGCCGACGGCGTGTCCCATACGTCCCGCGACCATCAGTAACAGTCCGACGACAAGGAGGATGACCCCGATGACCAGGCAAATATGGGCGTAGGCGAACGTGGGGACGAGGGCAGGCAGGAGGAGCCCGAGGACGATAAGAACGATTCCGAGAGTGATCATGATGTCTACCTAATTTCTAGAGAGATGTTTGCGAGAGTTTCGGGATCAGTGCCTGAAAGCGGTCATTTAGCTTGGCCCACAGCTGATTTGCAATTGCCCTGCAGATCGGGGCGGACACAGTTTTGTTCGGCAGCCCCCGGTAATTTGGTCGGCTAGCCGACAGGCACGGACCGGGGTGAACGCGAAGGTCGTGGTCGTGCGAGTCCGGGTAACAAGGGAATGACTGAAATGCATGCCGTATCGACCGCTCAGTCATGATGTCGGAATGTCCGGCGCGAGCTGACGCTCATCAAGTTCAGCGGCGTACAGCTAATCTCTCTCCGGACTGGCTGAAGGACTCAGCACCAACAACATTACCCCTCTCGCGGAACCCGCGGCTAGTTGACCGTCAAGGGGCATATGCGGCCACACGCCACCGAGGACTCGACCGAGACATGCGCGTAGTAACTCGCAGACACCGCTGATAGAGCCCTCCCGTAAGCCGGTTAGCCTGGCCGCCAGCATGATCGGAATCATCTATACCGAGTTTCTCGAGCTCGAACTCGTAAACCGTCGCCAACATGGGCGTTTTCATTGGTGCGCCTCTACAACTCGCGAAGGGACCACCGTCGATCAAGTCGAATCCCAGCGCAACGGCGCCGCGGTAGACGCGCGTTGGGAGCAATCGCAGTTAGTGGCGGCGATCGAGTCATCCGTTGTCGCTGCTATATCGCTGGTGAGCTTAATTGCGGTGTTGATGCGCTTAGCGATTGGGCTTTTCCGCGTGCGCCGTGTTGACCGGGTCCCCAGCGACGAGGGTGTTGAGGATGAACTGTGCGATGCCGTGCCGCTCGGTACTCGATCGTTCGCCCTGAGTGTCCAGTTCTCGATCAGCTTGCTCCGGGGTATAGCCGCGTCCGATGAGGACGCCGATGGCCTGATTGATGACCGACGCCGTCCACAGATACGTCCCGGCGTCCGGCCTGGCTGGGCCGGGCAGGTGCCGATCGAGAACGAAGTCGCTGGGCGGGCGGCCGGTTAACCACGCCAGGTCCGCGGTGAGGTCAACATATGTCCCCGGCACCGCAGCGTAGAGGCTGAGGGAAACCGATGGCGATGACCGGTCGCCACCGACACCGGGCAGCCTCAGCCGAAGGGATGAGCGAACAGCGTCGGCCACGGCACCATCCTCGAGGATCGTGAACGTGAACGGCGGATTACAGCCGTGAACGGTAACGCGCAGGCCGAGATATGTGGGCACCGCCGCTCGGGCGCCGACACCCAATTAATGCACAGTGTGCAGCACGTCGGCGCCGGGTTGATCCAGGGCGGCGGTGAGGATGTCCAAATCAGCGGCCAGGACCGCACCGATTCATCACCGATATGGCTCCACTGGGCGCTCCCGAGCGCCGATCGGATCTGCCGAGCCGAACAGGCAAGTCGCCTGCAGGGTGGGGAACCTGCGACGCGAGCCAGGACCCGCCGCACTGACTGTTTCCCCGCCCTCCAACCTACACGCGCCACTTCGTGCGGCAGCAGTCCGGACCGCAGGCCGGCCTCCCGGTTCAGGCTCAGGTCGGGTTGTGCCGGGCGCGCGAGCGAGCGCGGCGCACGGCTTCATCGACGATATGTTGGGCCACTTCACCCAATTTGCGGTGTTCGACTTGGCTGATCGTCCGCAGCTGAGTGAACGCCTCCTCGGCATTGCGCCCGGTGCGTCCCCGAATCAGGCCGATCGCCTGATCGATCACCGGGCGCGTCGACAGCGCCATCCGCAACTGGGTGGTCAGCGTCAACGCGTGCGCGAGGGTCTGTGCGTTGTGCACCGCCACCGCCGCGGGTTTGGCGAACAGCTCCCCCAGCTCGGCGGCGTGCTCATCGAAGACGTCTTTGTCGTGGGCGTAGACATTGATAGCTCCGATCACCTGATCCGAGAGCAGCAGTGGGAGCGACAGCGCACTGTGCACCCCCAAACGCCCCACCCGGGGACCGAAGCGCGGCCACATCTTCTCCCCCCCCAATGACCCAGACCGCACCGTGCGCCGCTCCAATGCTGCGGTGATGCAGGGCCCCTCCTTAAGGGTCACATACTGAATCTGGTCGATCTCGGCGACAAACGGAGCGCTGGCCGCCAACGCTTCCACCATGTTGTTCACCCGGTCGACCTCCAACAAGGTCACCCCGGCACCGTCGGCACCCGGTATCGCGTGCACGGCGAATGTCGACACCTCAGCCAGCAACTCAGGCAAGCCCAGACTGCCCGCCACCAAGCCAGCCAAGTCATCGATCCCGGCCCGCAAATCGGCCGCATCGGCACTGGCTTGCTGCACGCTCAGCGACCCCAACGGCAAACCGCTGGCTTCCTCGGTGAACTCCGTCATAGCTGCGCCCAATTAACTTGCCGGAACTGCACATCCACACCGAAGCCCGGCGCCCCAGCCGCGGACCAACCGTCAAAAGGCGGTTGTCAGAATAATAGTAGCGCCCCTTTTGAGGCAGACTCGGAGAGCGAGGGGCCGGTGCGTGTTCGAAAGCAGGTCATTTGGTTCCGGTGTCGGCGGGCAGACATGAGACCGACTGCATTTCAACACGCTGCTGCCTGCCGTGTAAGCGTCAGCCCCCACTGCGCGGCATTGATGAACTGTTGGTCAAAACGAGCAGTCAAACGGGTGTAGCGTCGAGGGTGCTGAGAATTTCAGCTGGTCCGGGATGAGTTCGGCCGTCCGCCGCTTAACTCAAGGAGCATCGGCTCCGAACCCTCACACGCCGTTGGTCGAATGCGCGTCGGGTCACCATGCCAACTTCGCTTGCTTTGCACCGACCCAGTCACCGGCTGGCAACGCCGATCCCGACGACGGCTGCCTCGCGGTCTACTCACGCCTGACAACGGCTTCGTTTGCGAGCGAAGCCCGAATGCCAGATTCCTCGATATCCATGAAGGACATGCCATGAAAGCCCTGATCATCCTGGTGGTGGTGCTGCTCGTTGTCGCCCTGATCGTGTTGTCGTTGTCGGTCAGAGTGGTGACCCAGTACGAGAAGGGTGTGTTGTTCCGCCTCGGCAAGGTGGTGGCTGTCAAGGACCCCGGGCTGGCCATGATCATCCCGATCATCGACCGGCTGATGAAGGTGTCGCTGCGAATTGTGACGATGCCGATCCAGTCCCAGGGCATCATCACCCGCGACAATGTCAGCGTCGACATTTCGGCGGTCGCTTACTTTCGGGTTATCGATGCGGTGAAATCGGTGATCGCCATCGAGAACGTCCACGCCGCGATCAACCAGATCGCGCAGACCACCCTGCGTAAGGTCGTCGGCCAGCACACCCTCGACCAGGCGCTGTCGGAGACAGACACCATCAACGCCGATATCCGAAAGATCCTCGACATCGCAACACTCGAATGGGGTGTCGAAGTGACACTGGTCGAGCTCAAAGACATCCAGCTGCCCGACAGCATGAAACGCGCGATGGCTCGGCAAGCCGAGGCTGAGCGCGAGAAGCGAGCCAAAATTATTGCGGCAGAGGGCGAATCGATGGCCGCAGCCGCGTTGGGTGAGGCGTCAGATACGATGATGGCGCACCCGCTGGCGTTGCAACTGCGCAACCTGCAGACGCTGGTCGAGCTCGGGGTGGAGAAGAACACCACCATTGTGTTCCCGGCACCTCTCATGAGTGCGATCGGTGAACTGGGCGCGTTCCTTGCAAGAGAAAACGCGGCGGCCGCATCCACACCCCATCCCGTCACCACAGCGAACGGTGCCGGCACGTCAACGCAACCCGGTGAGCCGCCTGCGAACCGCCTTATTGCTGGGACCGAGACTAAAGCCACTATGTCCCCACGCACGGTCGATCGTGTGGAAGCACCTGGCCGAGTTAAAGATTCGGGTGGTAAACGCCGTGGACCTGATGATGACCAAGCCCTGGTAATTGAGCCTGACACCCGGCGCAGTAAGAGAGCTTGAGTGATCGGAATGACCACACCTGCTTTCAAAGCAACGAAACAACGTGCCCGCAACGGGCGAGCTACTGAAGCATATTCAGCCAACGTTATTACCCAATCTGAACGTCAACACCGTCCACACGGCCCGCGCTGAGGCGTGGAATGAACTTCTATAACTGCAGATTGGAGACTTCGACATGATCGTCATCGTTGGATTAGTTGTTTTACTCTTCGCCGTCATCGTGGGATTCACCGGCGTCCTCAACAATGCCGGAGCCACGCATCCGTTGAGCGAGAACTTCTCCGTGTTGGGCTATCACGTCACCGGGTCGACCGGCACCCTGTTCCTCTTCGGGATCGCGATTGGCGCGCTGGCGATGCTGGGTATGAGCGTATTGCTGGCCGGTGCGCGGCGCACCGCGGCGCGCGGACGCGACGCCCGCCATGAACTGCAAAGGTCCCAGCGTGAAGCGGAGTTCGTGAACAGAGACCGCAACTTCGACCGGCGGCAGGGCGTGGCAGACGGCGCAACCGTGAGCTCGGAAACGGCCGGGGCCCGACCGAGGAGTAAGTGGGGTCTCCTCGGTCCGCGGCCGTACGGTCGACAACCGACCTTCCCCCGCGCCGGCGGACGCTGGTAGGCGCCTAGTCAAGGCGAAGCCAGCCCGCCTGACTCGGACCGGGTGCCTGAGGCCGGACACCGCACGTGCGCGCGCGAGCCGACCGCCCAAGAAACGAGGCATGGGAAGCGGTGCCTTGGCGAGCAGCACAAGATTAGAGCTGGCCCCATCCGGGTTTCACGATGACCAAGCGGCCTGAGGTGTCGTGAAGCTCGGAATACTAATTCAGCGAGTTGCCTCGCGGGGAAAGAACTTTCGCGGGAAGGCTGTGCAATTGCGCGCATGTCGTGGACCCTCTGCTATGGGGTGGTCTACCTCCAGCGCGCACTAACCGAAAATGCCGTGCCCCTTGCCGGCGGCCTTTGATTTCTGAGTGCGCGAGTGCACCACTCCGGTATGGTGTAGTGCGGTTGACTCCCGGGCCTACTGATCGATGAGGTCGACGCCGACCTGCTCGCCGTAATGCACCGTGCTGTCCCGGCGACGAAGGGCAAAACCCGGCGACTGGCCACTCTCGGGCGCGTACTGCCGGGACTGGAGGTGCGCATCGTGGACGAAGACGGCAACGTCTCGCCGGCCCGCGCGGTCGGCGTCATCGAGGTGCGCGGTGAGCCGGTAACCGTGGGTTACGAGACGATGGCCGGTTTCGTCACGGCACAGGACGATCAGGGCTGGTACGACACCGGCGATCTCGGTTACCTCACCGAGACCGGTCGTGTCGTCGTCTGCGGCCGGGTCAAGGACGTGATCATATGGCCGGGCGAAACATCTACCCGACCGACATCGAACGCGCCGCCGCGCGCGTTTTCGGGGTACGGCCAGGTGGCGCCGTGGCGGTGCGCCTGGAAACGGGACATGCGCGAGAGACGTTCGCGATCGCCGTGGAATCCAACGAGTGGCAGAACACGGCCGAGGTGCGCCGCATCGAACAACAAGTGGCACACGAGGTGGTTGCCGAGGTGGATGTCCGGCCGCGCAACGTGGTGGTGCTCGAGCCCGGAACGATTCCCAAGACGCCATCCGGCAAGCTGCGGCGCGCCCATACATTGGCATTCGTCGGATGAATTTCGGGTACCCATCAGAGAGTAAGTTCGTGGTCGAGGGTGAAGGGCGAGGAGGCATTTTGGCCGAGTTCGACGCCCAACCCAGCCGCATGCTGCCGGTATTGCCAGAACTCTCCCCCACTCAGCGGGAGGCGGATGAGGCCGAGCTTTATGCGGGGCTACGCGGAGTGGCCGGGATCGTGGCGGGTGGCCGGGGGGTCATCGACCTGCTCCGGGATGTGGCGGAGTTCGCTGCGCAGGCGATTCCGGGCGCCGACGGTGTCGGCGTCGCGTTAATTGATCCACAGCACGGCATCTCCAGCGTCCGAACCTGGGCGGCAACAGCGCTGCTCGTACACGACATCGACACGGTGCAATACAGCGAACTGCACGAGGGCCCCTGCATCACCTGTATGGAGTCCCAACGCCCCACCGTGAGCGGATCGCTGGGCAGTGACATCCGTTGGCCGCACTTCGGCGGCCGGGTGGCCCGCATGCGCATGCACTCCGCGTTAGCGCTGCCGCTGATTGTCGGCGAGCAGATAATCGGTTCGATCAATGCCTACGCAGCCACCCGCGACGCGTTCGCCGATCACGCGGTGCAGTTAGGGGCCCAATTCGCCCGACCCGCGGCCGTGTCGGTGTACAACGCCCAGTTGCTGGCCATTGCGCATGACCGGACACTGCGATTGCAGCGGGCATTGGACAGCCGATCGGTGATCGATCAGGCGATCGGCATCATCCGTAGCCGATCAGGCGCGGGTGCGGAGGAGGCGTTTGAACGGCTCGCCCAGATCAGCCAAACCGAAAACGTCAAGCTGCACACCGTCGCCGAGCGGCTGGTCGAGGAGTCCGCGCGGCGCGCGCGGGCGCGGCGTGGTTGAGGTCCGCCATTACCGTGGCCCGGCACGCAGTTCGTCTAGCTCCGCCACGATGAGCAGCCGCGAGTACCGATCGATCATCAGTCTGCGCGCGACGTCGGTCAGATGTTCGCCGTTGGCTCGGGCATAGGTCCGCAATAGCTTGAAGGCGTCCTCTACTGGCACATCTAGCAATTGGCGAAGTAAGCCCTTGGCCTGCTCGACGACGACGCGGTGGGTCAGTGCCGACCGTAGCTGCGGCATCACAGTCGACGGCGTGGGCGGGTGTTCCTGGAGGATCGCCACGCATGCGATGTGCGTGAGGGTTTGGCCGACGAGAAGATCGGCCTCGTTGAGCTCGCCGCGGTGGGTGCCGAACAAGCCGAGCGCACCCAACACAAGGCCCGCGGCTCGCATCGGAACGGCGTGTACCGACGCGAAGCCGGCGTCGAGCGCGGCCGGAACGAACCGTGGCCACCGCTGCAACGCCCCTTGGATGTCGGCGACGGAAACCGGTTGGCCGGTGCTGTAGCAGTCCACACATGGGCCTTCCTCGGCTTGCAGCTGGAACAGCTCGAGCTCGCGGGCCTGCTCGGAGGTGGCGGCCAACAGGCGGAGCTGGTGCAGCGGGTCGGCGAGCAGGAATCCGGCGGCCTCGACGTCGAGCAACTCGGTACATCTCTCTGTCAGCCCAGTCAGCAGATCGACCACGTCGAAGTCGTCAAGCAGGCTATCGACGATCGATACGACGGCGTCCAGCACACGTGTTTCACGAGGGGCCCCGGTCACGTTGTCCTCCTTCCCGACTCTTGGTGGATGTCAAGGCGCATCAGTCCGCCTCGAGCCGCAGACGGCGGTCGAGGATGTCGCGGGCGACGTCGGTGGCGCTGCGGCCTGTGGCGTAGGCATGTGCTCGCAGCCGGATCAGCGCCTCGGTCGGCTCGACTTCGAGTTGGGCGACCAGCATGCCGGTGGCCTGGCTGACCTCCGCGCGGCTCAGCGCGTTGAGTTCGGCCCAGGCATTGCTATGCGGGTCTGCGACGGCCGCCTGCAGGTCGGAGTCCATGAGGTCCAGCAGGGGAATCCCCGCGAGCTCTGCGGCGGCGACAGCACTGGTCAGTTCGTCGCCCGGCAGCGGACCCGGCTGTGCGCGGAAGAGATCGAGGGCACCGACAAACTCACCGGCAACCACGAGTGGTATGGCATGAACGCCCCTGATCTGGTTGGCAAGCATGGCGGGGCCGTAGACGGGCCAGCGATCCTCCTCCGGATCGGCGAGGTCGACGACCAGAACCGGGATGCGCCGGGCGACGGACTCCAGGCAAGGACCCTCCCCGAGGATGAACTGAAGTTCGTCGTACCTACGGGCGGGCTCGCCGCTGGCTCCCAGTGTTCCGTTGCTCGCGCCGTCGAAGACGATCGAAATCGCGGCGGCGTCAACGTCGAGCAAATCCACACATGCCTCGCACAGGCGGTCCGCGGCCTCTATCCCGCGCCGGCCGTCGACAGCAGCGCGGAATTGCTCGTGGATGGCCACATTTAGCCGAACGGGGGCCGGGCGGCCACATCGGCGCCCAGGTGGCTCGTCGAGGACGTCATCCCCCCAGCCTTTCACTAGTTGGGCGTTTTTACGAGCGCGACGTCGCTATCGCGGTCAGCGAGTCTGGCGCCCTGGTGAATCCGTCGTCGTCCGGCGCGGCTGAGGAGGATGATCCCCGAGTGATCGTCGGGATGATCCCCGGAAGGTGGACACCGCCCGTTACCACGACAACCCGGGAGAGTTATGAGTTCCGAACATGCCATAGAGAAGGTGCCACTGTCGGAGATCCGGGAGGGTGACATGCTCCGACGTCTGGCAGGTGGATCAAGGTCACGCATACCGCCGACGACACCCGCGAGCAGGCCCCATCGCGTCTACTACGGCGACGGCGGCGAAGAGATCGATTCGCGGTACGTTGCCGGTCTCGTCAATCGTCAGGGTACGGGAGTAACCGAAGCGATAACGAACCACAAGGTTGAAGCCCGTTACGTGCACCCTGATTAGGAGGCGTCAGCGACGAACGGCTGCCGGCTGCGGCGCCCGCCAGAGTTGCTTCGGGCGAGTATCGCTGTTGACAATCCCCGCCGCTGTGCATCCTTGCCTGCTCCCGAGCGGCGCGCCGGTTCCCCCTCAATCCGAAACCTGTTCTCCGAGGCCGTTTCTGGCGCGTCGTCAGAGGAAGCGGACAAGAAGCGGTCCGGCAACGCTAATTTGCAGATGGTACGCACGGTCAGCAGGTACTGACGAATCAACGGGCCGGTCGTATAAGGAAGGTCGTAAGCGACGCACAACGCGCGGACCTGAGCGGCAATCTCGGGGTACCGATTACTGGGCAGATCGGGGAACAGGTGGTGCTCGATTTGGTAGCAGAGGTTTCCACTCATGAACGCCATCACCGGCCCGGCGTTGAAGTTTGCGGTGCCCAGCATCTGCCTGAGATACCACGCGGCCTTCGTCTCATCCTCCAGTGCGGCCTCGGTGAACTTTTCCGCACCATCGGTGAAGTGACCGCAGACGATGACCAGATACGCCCAGGCATTGCGCAGTCCGTTGGCCACCACGTTGGCCCCCAGGGTACGGCGCCACCGCCGGCGGCTCAGCACTGGGAACAGAGCATAGTCTTTGCTGACCTGGCGAGCGATTTTGCGGCGCAGGGCTTTTGCGTGGGTCGATTTCTCGGCAGCTGTCTTCTCGCGTTCCTGCACCGAGTACAAGCAGTGCAGTGCCACGCCCCACTCAAACAAGAGGGCCAGCAGCACCGCCCGCAACGGTTGCGCCAAGGCGCCGCGTTGCCAATTCTCATCACGAGTGACGCGCATGACGCCGAACCCGAGGTCGTCGTCGACGCCGACGACGTTCGCGAAGACGTGGTGCCGGTAGTTATGGGAGTGCCGCCACTGCGACGAGAGACCGGCCATGTCCCACTCCCAGGTACTGGAATGGATTTCGGGGTCGTTCATCCAATCCCATTGGCCGTGGCTGATGTTATGGCCGAGCTCCATATTCTCGATGCACTTGGCCGCGGCCAAAGCCGCCGTACCGACGGCCCACCCGCGCTTGCCTCTGGTCGTGGCAATGACCAGCCGCGCCGCGATCTCAAGGCAGCGCTGAAAAGCGATGGCGCGCACGATGTATGCCCGGTCCTTGGCGCCGCGCGAAACCTCAATATCGCAACGGATCGCTTCCAGATCGGCCGCGAACGCCTCGAGGTCCTCGTCGCTCAGGTGAGCGTACTCAGGTACTTCGGTAATAGCCATTGAAAATCAACGAAGTTCGGGCGCGCTGGATGGCGTATGCGCGACGACACGCAGCCAGGGACAGTTTGCGAACCGCGGCATGAGTTAATTCGTCCGATCTATGGGGTCAGTCGCACGCGAGACACGACGTTAGGCGCAAGGTTAGGTAAGCCCGGATAAATCTCGGTCAGTAGAACTGCGGCATCGGGCGACAAGCTACTTCTCGTCGGCCGCGAATACGGCTGCACTACTGCTGCAGTTACCGTCGTTGCCCTCGTCACCGGAGTCGGACCGTACGGCGGCCTGCCCGGACCTTAGGGATCCGGAGGGCGTTGAGCCGTCTGCTTGCTAAACGTGCCTTAGCGGCTCCATGCCGTGAGCCCTGACCGTAGGCCCTAGGGGCGCACTCATGCAACACGCTGGCGCGTGGGCGACCCCGACGCTACCTCACCCGGCGGATCCCCCGCGCTGTGCATCGCTGTGGTGATCGAATTGAGATTCGCGGCCGGCAGTGAGTTACTGTGCCTCGCCCGCAGAGAGGGGCACGCCAAGCGCCAGCACAGCGACGTCGTCCTCGACTCCCGAACCGAGGCCGTCGAGCAACACGTGGCAGCTTCGACGATGGCTGATGCCGTCGCCCGCGCATGGGATGCCGCGAAGCACAGCAGGGCCCCTCGGTCGTCGAATCGTTCGCGGCCGACACCGGTACCGGCCTCGGTGAGTCCGTCTGTGTAGAGCACGAGGGTGTCGCCGGGCCCGAGATGGAACTGGGTGGCCACGAACCGCGGTCGGGTGACGAGGCCGACGGCGTGACCGCCGATGCTATCCACGTAGTGGGCACCGCGGTCGGCGTGCAATTGCAACGGAGGCAGATGGCCGCCGCTGCCCAGCTCGACGTCAAAGCCATTGCCCCGCCTGGTACGTTGCCGTAGATCACGGTGCAGAAGCTCTCGCTCCGAGTGCCGAGCTTCTGCCCAAGGACGGCGTCGAGGTTCTGCAGCACGCGCACCGGGTCGTCGTCGGATACAACCGCGGAGCGCAGCACATACCTGGTCAGTCCGGTGACCACCGCCGCGTCGACCCCTTTTCCCACGACATCACCGAGGAAGAAGCCCCACTTCGTGCGGGACAGGGGAAGAGATCGTAGAAGTCGCCGCCGACATCGTCATCGGACGCGGTGTGGTAGTAGTCTGCTGCGTCCAATCCGTTGGGGGGCAGCACCGGCGGCAGCAGCGAGCATCGCAGCGTGTCGGCAAACGCCCGTACCCGGTCGTGCTCGGCCTCGGCCCGCCGCCGCTCTGCCAAAAGCTCCCGTTTGTAGGCCCTGTCTTGACGTTGGCGGTGAGAAACATGGGCAGGCGTGCACCGTCGGCTGCCACCAGGTCAACGGTGACACCGTTGAGCTCACCGCTCATGCGGAGCAGGCCGCCACGGAATGCCCGACGAACACGACATCGCGCAGGTCGAGTTCACGAGCGATGTCGACGATATCGGCGGCGTATCCGGTCAGCGACGAGTACTTCTGTGCATCCCAGCAAGCCGGATCCGATTCCCCGCAGCCGACGTGGTCGATGAGCAGCAGGCGAAAGTCCCGCTGCAGCCGGTCGACGACCGGACGCCACAGCTGCTGATCGCAGCCGAACCCATGCGCAAGGAGCATCAGTGGCCCGTCTGTGGCGCCAACGAGCTTGATGTTGTTCCTGGCGTAGACGTCCGGGCGTCTACTCTAAGCTGCCCCCGCGGCGCGGATCGCTGAGCGGTGATGCGGTGATGGTGCTCCCCCGCCGCAGGCGAGACCCGGAGAACCACTCCCCGTGGGATCAATCCCAGAAACGGAACTGCTTCCCACCTTTTTCGTCGCCTGAAACGTCGGACCACTCGTCGCGCGCATACCTGTGCGGTCGCTTAGAACCGCTGCGAATGACGTCGAGCGTGCCATCGCTGCGCTTACGGTAGGCGTCGCCGAATCGCATATACCTCTCGATTGCTCCGTCTCGCAGAGTCACGGTAACTGTCATGGTTGAACCTCCAAGGTCGCCGGCGAACGCCGGCGGTCGTCATTTGACGATGGCGTTGCGGCGTCATGTCGTTCGGTTAGCCGCAGCAGGTGGTCAAACATCGAAGCTGGTGACGTTGTGGTCCTGCCATACCCGCGGGTGCTCAACGACGGCGCCCCGTCGGACACTCGCACGACGCTGACGTCGGCGCCATAAGCGGTCAACCCAGAGGCCAGCGCGGCGCCGAACCTCGCCGGCCCGCCTCGCGTCGGTGGAAATGCGCTCAGGATGCCGAAGCTGGGCACATTGGAAATTACCGGGTCCGCAATGGGATCCGTCGGTCTACGAAGTGGAGCCAAAGCGCTCAAACGATCCCAACTGCGGTGGGCACCGGCGTGTCCGGCGTGAGCGGTTGCTCGGCGCGGTCAGCTCAAAATGGCTGACTTATCCCGGATTAGCTGGGTTTGCTATTACTTGACGATACACCAATAAGCGGTCGATAACGCCGACGCGCACCCTGAGCCCGAAGATCGCGCACTCGCAGACTTCCGCCTCGGACCCACCCATTCATACCCTCGTGACGAGACACGGGGGAGCACAACATCTTTCGGTTCAGATGGTGGCGCGGTCGTCGTCTGCGGCGCCGGCGACAGGTCGCTGAAGCGCCCCCGGAAGCCGCTTCATGACTCCCGGGGGCTAGGCAACACGGCAACCCCGAGGCCACACATATGCCTAACACACGGGCTACCCGCCAGCCCGGCGGCGAAACGTTGAGAACTGCCAGCAATAATCTAGACTGAGCGACGACGTCTTCGGGTACGGGTTGATCTGAGCAATACTGCCATACACCGGGTTTCAAGCTGCAGGTTCTCCGACACGGAGTCGAGCACCGCTCAGCATCGTGGCGCTTCGCCGGCACGGAACTCGGCGTTGAGAGTCGGCCTTAATCTGGTGGTGAACGGAATCCGTTGGCATGGCATCTCTTTCAATACGCAACCACGGCGACATCCAAATGCGTCCGCAGTCTCGTTAAGGCCGCGCGCTGACTTATCTCAATTGGGGATTTTCCTACACTTTTCGTCTAAGGGTTCCCTGCGAACGCCGTTGGCGGGCGAACCCGAGCAACGACTTTTGCTCGAAAGCCTTGTCAGCGGGGCAAGCCGAGAAGCCGCTCGGCGGCAACCGTGAGCAGGATCTGCTCGGTGCCGCCGGCGATCGTCAGGCAGCGAGTGTTGAGGAAGTCGAACACCGCCTCGGTTCGTGGCACCAGGCCCCCGCCCTCGGAGACGTCCATCGTGAATTCGGCCAGCGCCTGGCGGTAGCGCACGCCGATGAGCTTGCGCACGCTGGACTGCGCTCCGGGGTCCTGGCCGCCCACGGCCAGCTGAGCGATCCGCTGATCCAGCAGCGCGCCCGTCTGCGCGGCAATGATCAAGCGCCCCAACCGATCCTGCTCGGCGGCGTCGAGGTCGAGCTCGGCCAGCAGTTCGAGCAGCTCCTCCATCGGGTTGCCCAGCGCCGTTCCGTTGGCCATCGCGACCCGCTCGTTGGCCAGCGTGGTGCGCGCCAGCCGCCAACCGTCGTTCACCTCGCCGACCACCAGCTCGTCGGGGACGAACACGTTGTCCAGGAACACCTCGTTGAACAACGAGTCGCCGGTGATCTCACGCAGTGGGCGAATCTCGATGCCCGGTGATCTCATTTCCACCAGGAAGTAGGTGATGCCTTTGTGTTTCGGCGCGTCGGGATCGGTGCGGGCCAGGCACACGCCCCACTTCGCCTTGTGCGCGGCCGACGTCCACACCTTCTGCCCGGTCAGCTTCCAGCCGCCGTCGGTCCGTACCGCTTTGGTGCGCAGCGAGGCCAGGTCCGAACCGGCTCCCGGCTCGGAAAACAGCTGACACCAAAGGAATTCGCCGCGCGTGGTGCCCGGCACGAAGCGCTCGACCTGTTCCGGCGTGCCGTGCTCGAGGATGGTCGGCGCCGCCCACCAGCCGATCACCAGGTCGGGCCGGGCCATGCCGGCCGCGGCCAGCTCCTGATCGATCAGCAGTTGCTCGGCCGGTCCCGCGCCGCGCCCGTAGGGCGCCGGCCAGTGCGGAGCCTGCAGGCCCGCCTCGGCCAGTGCCGTCTGCCGCTTCTCCTCGGGCAGTTCGGCGATCTGGGCGACGGCGGCGGCGATCTCCGCCCGCTGGTCCTCGACGTCGGTAAGGTCGATCCCCAGCCGGCGCCGCACACCGGCCTGGGTCAGCGCGGTGATGCGGCGCAACCACTGTTCGGCGCCACCCAGGAAGCGGCCGATGGCATGTGCACGGCGCAGGTACAGATGCGCGTCGTGCTCCCAGGTGCAGCCGATACCGCCGAGCACCTGGATGCAGTCCTTGACGTTGGCCTTCACCGCGGCAATGCCGGTGCCGGCGGCCAGGGCCGCCGCGATGGAGAACTGGGATTCGTCGTCCTCGGCGGCGGCGCGCGCGGCATCGGCGGCGGCCACCTCGGCCTGTTCGGCGCGGCACAGCATCTCGGCGCAGAGATGCTTGATGGCCTGGAAGCTGCCGATCGGCTTGCCGAACTGCTCGCGGACCTTGGCGTAGTCGACGGCGGTCTCCAGCGACCATCGGGTGATGCCGGCCGCCTCGGCCGCCAGCACGGTCGCGGCCAGCTCTTCGACGCGTTCGGTCTTGTCCGACACCACCGTGACCGGCGCCGAGTCCAGCACCACCCGGGCCAACGGCTGGGAGAAGTCGGTGGCCTGCAGGGGTTCGATCTGCACGCCGTCGCCGCCGGTGTCGATCAGCAGCCACCTGCCGTCGGCCGGCGCCAACAGCACCGCGCCGTCGGCGACGCCCAGCGCGTACGGCAGGCAGCCCGACGCCTTCGACGTTGCGCCGTCGAACTCGATGTCACCTTCCAGCGCCAGCCCCGCGAAGCGCTCGCCGGAGGCCAGGGCGCCCAGCAACTCGGGATCAGCGACAACCAGCGTCGCCAGCGCGGTGGTGGCAACCGGCCCCGGAACCAGCGCTTTCGCCGATTCCTCGACCATCGCGCACAGGTCTTCGATGCTGCCGCTCCGCCCCGCCAAGCTCCTCGGGGATCGCGACGCCGAAGATGCCCAGTTCGGCCAACCGGGAGAACACCGGCCGCCAGGCGTCGGCCTTGCCCTGCTCCACCTCGCGGATCGCTGTGGTGCCGCCCGGTCCCGACGTCGAATTGCGGGCCCAGTCGCGCACCAGGGCGCGCGCGGCATACTGCTCGTCGGTGACGGTCGCTACCACCCTGTGGACCTCCGCGTCCTTTGACTCGACGTGACAAGGCGGCTGGCTCCCCTGTCCTGATTGTCCGATCCGCCCCGAGCGGGTACTCCACCACGTGTCGCCACGCAACCCGCTCGTCGCAGACTAGAACGTGTTCTAATAGTGCCAGCGATCGACCGTCAAGTCGAACGCCATTACAGCAGCACATGCGCTTGTCCGCGGCGGTATGGAGGTGGGAAATTCACACGCATAATGCGTATCGTTTGCAAACGAACCGCGCGGAACAGGAGCAAACCGTCACATGCCAGCCAACGCAAATCCGAGCCGCGTTTCCGACTCGCAGCCGCGCGAGGTCATGAACGTGGCGGTACTGGCGGAGTCCGAACTGGGATCGGAGGCGCAGCGGGAACGCCGCAAGCGCATCCTCGACGCCACCATGGCCATCGCGTCCAAGGGAGGCTACGAGGCAGTTCAGATGCGTGCCGTGGCCGATCGCGCCGACGTCGCGGTCGGGACGCTGTACCGGTATTTCCCGTCGAAGGTGCACCTGCTGGTGTCGGCGCTGGGCCGCGAGTTCAGCCGCATCGACGCCAAGACGGACCGCTCGGCGATGTCCGGGGGCACCCCTTTCCAGCGGCTCAACTTCATGGTGGGCAAGCTCAACCGAGCGATGCAGCGCAATCCCCTGCTGACCGAGGCGATGACGCGCGCCTACGTGTTCGCCGACGCGTCGGCGGCCAGCGAGGTCGACCAGGTCGAGAAGCTGATCGATTCGATGTTCGCGCGCGCGATGGCCGACGGCGAACCGACCGAGGACCAGTACCACATCGCCCGGGTGATCTCGGACGTGTGGCTGTCGAACCTGCTGGCGTGGCTCACCCGGCGGGCCTCGGCCACCGACGTCAGCAAGCGACTGGACCTGGCCGTGCGGTTGCTGATCGGCGACCAGGACTCCAAGTAGCCGGGCTCACGCCGGCGGACCGGCCGTGCGGCCCCGGATGAGCTCGGTGTCCAGCAGTTCGACGGCCGGCAAGCCCGACCGTGGCGGCTTCAACAGCAGTTCCCCGGCCCGGCGGCCCTTCTGCAGGCTGGACTGCGACACCGTGGTCAGCCCGCGGCTGATGGCCTCGGGCACGCCGTCGAAGCCGGTGATCGTCATCTGACCGGGCACGTAAATGCCGTGTGCGCGCAGGTAATCCATGGCCGACAGGGCCAAGATGTCCGCGGTGCACATCAGCGCGGTGATCCGCGGATTGGCCTCCAGGGCCGCCTTGGCGGCGGCGCCGCCCGATTCGGGCAGGTGCTCGTAGCTTTCCACGACGGTCAACGAATCGGGTTCGACGCCGGCGGCCGCCATCGCCTCCCACACGCCGATGATGCGCTCGCGCTGCACGTCGAACGCGAGTGAGTGCAACCGGTCGGCGTCCACCAGGCCCTGGCGCCGGTCCCGGCCCAGCCGCATGGTCAGCAGCCCGATCTCGCGATGCCCCAGGCCCAGCTACGTAATCGGCCAGCTCGCGCATCGCCGCGCGGTCGTCGATGCCCACCCGCGAAACCCCGGCCAGGCCCTTGGGCTGGTCGACCACCACGATCGGCAGCCGGCGCTGCAGCACCACCTGCAGGTAGGGATCCTCGTCGCACACCGAATAGACCACGAAGCCGTCCACGCCCGCCGAAAGCACGGCGGCCGTGCCGTCTTTGAGGCTGCGGCTGGGTCCGACGGCCACCAGCAGCAGCCCCTGCCCCAGCTCTTCACAGGACTGCGCCACCCCGGTGACGAAGTCGCGCGCGGCGGGGTCGCTGAAGAAGTAGGGCAGTGGTTCGGCCATCACCAGACCGACGGCGCCGGCCTTGCGGGTCCGCAACGATCGCGCCACCGGATCGGGGCCCGCGTAGCCCAGCCGCTTGGCCGTCGCAAGCACGCGCTCACGCAGGTCCGGGGAGAGCTGATCGGGGCGGTTGAAGGCATTCGAGATCGTCGTGCGCGAAACGTTGAGCTCGTCCGCCAACGACGCCAGAGTCGCACGCCGGCGCGGTGTGGGACTCACGTTCGGTGAGGCTACAGCGGATCGGGGCTCGTGCGTACAGCGCTTCAGCTTGCGGCTTTGTAATGGAAACGGTTTTCATTAGTATTATGGTGCGGCTGACTGGCCGGCGGGAGGAATCGACGTGCGCACGGCGCTGATGCGGCAACGAATGGCTAGGGCCGCTGCCGATGTGACGCGATGGCTGGCGGCCGCACTGGCGTTGGCCGGCGCCACGGTGCTCCCCGGTTGCAGCGAAACGGCGCAGTCACATGCGATTTCCGTCGTCGCCTCCACCGACGTGTGGGGCAGCGTGGCGCGTGCCGTCGCCGGCCGCCATGTCGCCGTCAAATCCATCCTGAGCGGGGCCGATATCGACCCGCACTCCTATCAGGTCAGTCCGGCGGACGCCGCCGCCATCGCCGACGCCCCTCTGGTCGTCTTCAACGGCGGGGGTTATGACCGATGGGTCGACGACGTGCTGGCCGGCCACCCCGACGCCAAGCGGGTCAATGCCTTCTCGTTCCTGGAAAACGACGGGCAACCCCGCAACGAGCACGTCTTCTACGACCTCGGCGTCGCCAAATCGGTTGCGACCACCATCGCCGAGCGGCTCGCGGCGATCGACGCGGGCAACGCCGCCGACTACCGGGCCAACGCCGCCGCGTTCGGCCGCGACGCAGACTCCATCGCTGCCGCCGAACGCGCGATCGCAACGACTTACCCCCATGCCTCGGTGGTCGCGACCGAACCGGTCGCGTTCTACCTCATGAAGGCGTCGGGCCTGACGAATCGCACCCCGCCCGCCTTCGAGGCGGCGATCGAGAACGAGACGGATCCCGCGCCGGCCGACATGGCATTGGTCCTCGACCTGGTCAACCGTCGTCAGGTGTCGGCGGTCCTGGTCAACCCGCAGACCTCCACGACCGCGATCAACGGCCTGCGTGACGCCGCGCGGCGAGCGGGTGTGCCGGTCACCGAAGTGACCGAAACGCTGACCGACGGCACGGATTACCTGACCTGGCAACGTAATACGGTCAATCAACTGCAAGCGGCCCTGCAGGCGGGCCGACCTGTGCCGTCATGAGCATCGAGCCCGTCGCGGCCATCGAGAACCCCGCGGAAACCGTTTCGCTGCGCGGCGCCCGGCTGGCATTCGGCGACCGCGTGTTGTGGGACCACCTGGACCTGTCGGTGTCGCGCGGCGAGTTCATCGCGGTGCTGGGCCCGAACGGCAGCGGCAAGACGTCACTGCTCAAGGTGCTGCTCGGGCAGTTGGCGCTGAGCGCCGGCATCGGGCTGGTGGACGGAAAGCCGATCACCTCGGGCAGCGGGCGCATCGGCTATGTGCCCCAACATCGTCCGATGGACGCCGACGTGATGCTGCGCGGGCGCGACCTGGTCCGGCTGGGGATCGATGGACCGCGCTGGGGCGCCATCCCGCTGCGGTCCGCCGATCGAGCCCGCCGCCGCGCGGCGGTGCGGCAAGCGCTGCGCCAGGTCAACGGCGAACACCTGGCGGACGTCCGGGTCGGCAGGATGTCGGGCGGCGAGTTGCAGCGGGTGCGCATCGCCCAGGCGTTGGTCAGCGACCCGCTGCTGTTGTTGTGCGACGAACCGCTGCTGACGCTGGACCCGGCCAACGCCAAGCTGGTGTCGGCGCTGATCGAGCGGCGCCGCCAGGACGCCGCGACCACGGTCATCGTCGTCACCCACGAGATCAATCCGATCCTGCCGTACGTGGACCGGCTGCTGTATCTGGTCGACGGCCGGTTCGAGATCGGGACCGTCGAGCAGGTGATGACCAGTCAGACACTCTCGGCGCTCTACCAATCCGACATCCAGGTGGTGAAGGTCAAGGAGGGCTACGTGGTGGCCGGCGCTCGCGACGACGGGCACCGCTGATGCAGCACCGGCTGGCGGGCCTGCTGGACCATCTGTTCTCCTTCGACATCACCGCGCGCCTGCTCGGACACGACTTCGTGCAGCAGGCGCTGGTCGCGGCCGCCCTGCTGGGGCTGGTGGCCGGGCTGATCGGGCCGTTCATCGTCATGCGGCAGATGTCGTTCGCGGTGCACGGTTCCAGCGAATTGTCGCTGACCGGAGCGGCTTTCGCGCTGCTGGTCGGGTTCGGAGTGGGGCTCGGCGCGCTGATCGGCAGCGCCCTGGCCGCGGCGCTGTTCGGCGTGCTCGGGCGGCGCGACCGGGAGCGCGATTCGGTGATCGGCGTGGTGCTGGCGTTCGGATTGGGCCTGGCGGTGTTGTTCATCCATCTCTACCCGGGCCGCACGTCCACCAGTTTCGCCCTGCTGACCGGCCAGATCGTCGGGGTCAGCTACACGGGTCTGACCATGCTGGCCCTGGTCTGCCTGCTCGTCATCGCAGTGCTGGCCACGTGTTACCGCCCGCTGCTGTTCGCCACCGCCGATCCCGACGTCGCCGCGGCCCGCGGGGTGCCGGTCTACGCGTTGGGCATCGTGTTCGCCGCCCTGGTCGGCGTGGTGGCGGCCCAGGCGGTGCAGATCGTCGGCGCGCTGCTGGTGATGTCGTTGCTGATCACGCCGGCGGCCGCAGCGGCACGGGTGGTCGCCTCGCCGGCGGCCGCGATGGCGACCTCGGTGGTGTTCGCCGAGGTGTCCGCGGTCGGCGGGTTGTTGCTCTCGCTGGCGCCCGGGGTGCCGGTGTCGGTCTTCGTCGCGAGCATCTCGTTTCTGATCTATCTGGTGTGCTGGCTGATCGGACGCCGGCGGGAGGCGTCGACTTAACCCGATCGCAGCCGCCCCCATAAGCTGGGCGGGTGGCCGGTATCGACCTCAACGCCGACCTGGGCGAGGGCTTCGGCGTCTGGCGCCTGGGTGACGACGACGCCATGCTCGACATCGTCACCAGCGCCAACGTCGCCTGCGGATTCCACGCCGGCGACCCCGCCGGACTGTTGCGGGTATGCCGGTCGGCCGCCCAGCGCGGCGTCCGCATCGGAGCGCAGGTGAGCTATCGCGACCTGGCCGGGTTCGGCAGGCGCTTCATCGACGTCACCGCCGAAGACCTGATCGCCGACGTCGTGTATCAGATCGGCGCGCTGCAGGCGATCGCGCACGCGGCCGGTTCGGCGGTGTCGTACGTCAAACCGCATGGCGCGCTGTACAACACGATCGTCACCCACACCGAACAGGCTGCCGCCGTTGCCGAGGCGGTGCGCCTGGTGAACGCCGCGTTGCCGGTGCTGGGCATGCCGGGATCGGCGTTCTTCGACGAAGCCGCGCGGCGTGAGTTGCGCACGGTTGCAGAGGCTTTCGCCGACCGGGCCTACCGGTCCGACGGCCGGCTGGTGCCCCGCCGTGAGCAAGGTGCGGTGCTGACGGACCCGGCGGCGATCGCCGACCGGGTGGCGGCCATGGTCGAGTCGGGGCAGGTCCACGCCATCGACGGCACCCAACTCAAACTGGAGGTGGAATCGGTTTGCGTGCATGGTGATTCGCCGGGAGCAGTGCAGATCGCCGCCGCAGTGCGCGACCGCCTGCAAAAGGCCGGCACCCAGATCGGCGCCTTCTGCTGATGCGGGTCAAACTCGGGCGCCCCGACATCGCGAAGTACGCGGACCGGTTCGACGCCCCCGCCGCCGAATCCGAGGGGCTCTCGGTGACCTGGATGGGCGTGGCCACGCTGCTGATCGACGACGGCTCGTCGGCGTTGATGACCGACGGCTACTTCTCCCGGCCGGGCCTGGCCAAGATCGCGGCCGGCAAGGTGGCGCCGTCGCCGCCGCGCGTCGACGGATGCCTTGCCCGGGCCAAGGTTTCGCGCCTGGCGGCGGTCATTCCGGTGCACACCCACTTCGACCACGTGCTCGACTCCGCACTGGTCGCCGACCGCACCGGCGCGCAGCTGGTCGGCGGGCAGTCCGCGGCCAATGTCGGGCGCGGTTATGGGCTGCCGGAGGACCGGATCGTCGTCGCGGCCGGCGGCGAACCGATTCGGTTGGGCGCCTACGACGTCACCCTGATCGAGTCGCACCACTGCCCGCCCGACCGGTTTCCCGGCGTCATCGACGAACCGGTCACCCCGCCGGTGAAGGCGTCGGCGTATCGCTGCGGGGAATCCTGGTCGACGCTGGTGCACCATCGGCCCACGGGCCGGCGGCTGCTGATCCAGGGCAGTGCCGGCTTCGTCAAGGGCGCCCTGGCCGGCCACCGCGCCGATGCCGTGTACCTGTCCGTCGGGCAACTCGGGCTGCAGCCGCGGTCCTACCTGGTCGACTACTGGACCGAGACCGTGCGCGCGGTCGGCGCGCGCCGGGTGATCCTCATTCATTGGGACGACTTCTTCCGCCCGCTGACCAAACCGTTGCGGGCCTTGCCCTATGCCGGCGACGACTTGAACGTCTCCGTCCGCATCCTCGACGAGCTGGCCGCCCAGGACGGTGTCGCGGTGCACCTGCCCACGGTGTGGCGGCGCGAAGACCCTTGGAAGTGAAGCGGTTCCGACGTTGACGCTGACGCTTGCGCTGTTGCTGCTTGCTGTCGTCCTCGCGTTCGCCGTCGCGCGCCCCGGGGGCTGGCCCGAGGCGCTGGCGGCGGTGCCGGCGGCCCTGATCCTGATCGCGATCGGCGCGATCTCGGTTCACCAGGCGGCGAAGCAGATAGCCGATCTGTCCGGAGTGGTCGCGTTCCTGGGCGCGGTGCTGGTGCTGGCCAAGCTGTGCGACGACGAGGGCCTGTTCGAGGCAGCGGGCGCGGCGATCGCGCGCGGGCGGGTGAATTCGGGCGGCCTGCTGCTGCGGGTGTTCGTCATCGCGTCACTGATCACCGCGGTGCTGAGCCTGGACGCCGCCGTGGTGTTGCTGACGCCGGTGGTGCTGGCGGCCGTCCGTCGACAGCGAACCCGGGTGCGGCCGTACGCCTATGCCACCGCCCATCTGGCCAACGGCGCATCGTTGTTACTGCCGGTGTCGAACCTGACCAACCTGCTCGCCTTCCACACCGCCAACATCTCGTTCACCAAGTTCACGCTCGTGATGGCGGCGCCCTGGGTGGGGGCCGTGGCGGTCCTTTACGTGATCTTCCGATTGTTCTTCGCCAAGGACCTGCGGGTGCAACCCGACCCGGAGGAATTGGGCGCGCCGCCGCGCCCGCCGGTGTTCGTGTTGGTGGTCGTGGCGCTGACGCTTGCCGGGTTTGCGGTCGCCCAGTCGGTGGGCGTCGCTCCGGCCTGGGTGGCGCTGTGTGGCGCCGCGGTGCTGGCGGTGCGCAGCCTGCGGCACCGGCACACCTCGGTGTCCGACATCGTGCGCTCGGTGAACGTCTCGTTCCTGGTCTTCGTGCTGGCGCTGGGCGTCGTGGTGCAGGCGGTCATGCTCAACGGGATGGACCGGGCGATGTCGGCGGTGCTGCCGTCGGGCGCAGGCCTGCCCGCACTGCTCGCCATCGCCGCGCTGGCCGCCGTGCTGGCCAACGTCGTCAACAATCTGCCCGGCCACGCTGGTGCTGCTGCCGCTGGTTGCGCCCAGTGGGCCGGTGGCCGTGCTCGCGGTGCTGATCGGGGTCAACATCGGACCCAACCTCACCTACGTCGGGTCGCTGTCGAACCTGTTGTGGCGGCGCGTGTTACGCCAGCACGACGTCGACGCCGGGGTCGGCGAATACACCCGCCTCGGGGTGTGCACCGTGCCCGCCTCGCTGGCCGTGGCGGTGGTCGCGCTGTGGGCGTCGGCGCGGCTGCTGGGTCTCTAGGGTTTGGGCGAGCCGCAGGGGCCCGATCGGATGATCGACGTCAGCTCCTCGCGGGACTGCGCTCCCACCCGCTGGCAGGCCCGGTACACGTGGCCCTCCACGGTGCGCACCGACATCACCAGCTTCTCGGCGATCTCCCGGTTGGACAGGCCGGCCACCACCAGTTCGACGACGTCGCGCTGGCGCCCAGACAGTTTCAGGCCCGTCGGGGTGTGCAGCGCCGGCGTGTGCAAGCCGCCGCATTCGTCGGCCAGTTCCCTGGCCAGCGCCGCGGCGTAGAGCCCACGGCGATGGTGCTGGCCTTCGTCGAACGACCACCGATGCCTGGGCCGCCGCGTCGGCGGCCGCGACCCGATCACCGACCCCCCGGTACGCCGCCGAGGCCGCCAGCAGACCCTCACCGTCCCCGGCCGACAGCGCGTGGGCATGCGAAGCGACGGCGTCGGCCAGCGGCAGCGACAGCGCGTCGGCCAGCTCCCGCGCCCGCGCCGCCTGCGAGGCATCGCCCCATTGCGCCGCCGCCTGGATGCAGGCCAGCTCGTGGGTGGGCTGGCCCCGGTCGCGGGCAATCCGTGCGGCGTCCCGCACGCATGCCACCGCCTCGCCCAACCGGCCGCTTGCCGCCATCGCCCACCCGTCGGCCAGCGACAAACCGGTATGCATGAACAGGAAATCGGCCGGCACGCACGACCGCGCCGCGGCGACCGCGTCGTTCGCATCGCCGGCCTGTCCGAGCTTGGCGTGCGCCTCGGCCAGCGCGAAATAGCTCGCCGGGCGCAAACCCGTTGTGACGTCGTGTATTTGCACCCCGGCAACCGCCTCGTGCACCAGCCGGGCCGCCTCGGCGACGGCGCCCCGTGCCAGCTCGGCGTTGCCCGACAGCAGGGCCAGGTTCGCATACGCCAAACCCGGAATGTCGCGGGACGAGTCGGCCAATTGCTCGTGCCGTGCGGACAAATTCATCGATACGACCGGTCAGCCGGCAGGCGCGCCCGTAGACGGCCCCGAACCAGAACCGCATATGCGACGCCTGAAACGACGTCGTCGCGCGCCGCAGCGCCTGCTCGGCCACGCCGGCGAGCTCGTCGACCTGCCCCAGCGCCCCCATCGCCATGATCAACGCCAGTGACGCCATCATCGCGTGAAAGCCCGGCAGCTCCGGGAAATCCAATGCGGCCCGGGCATTCTCGGCCGCGGACGCACAGCGCGCCGCCACCGCGTCCAGGCATGCCTGCACCGCCAACCGCTCCGCCGTTGCGCCGGGGTCTCGGACTGGCCGCGGCGAGGCCGTCGAGGACCTCCGCCGCGGCTTGGGGGTTGAAGAGATGCCAAATCAGGTTGGCCGCCCGCACGGTCGCCCAGTGATGGCCGTCGGGCATGTCGCTGTCGGCCATGTCGCGCAGCGCCGCCTCGGCCGGCTCTCCCCGCCCCAACAACGCCAGGTTCATCGCCCGCACCCCCGCCGCGCCGGGCGCACCGGCTTGGGTTGCGGCGGTGGCGAATCGGTCGGCCAGATCCAGATCCAGCAGGGTCATCGCATGCCGGGCCGATTCCAGATACAGCTCGGGATCGGGGTCGAGGTCCGACTCGAGACGCAGCAGCGCGCGGCGCACCGTGGCCTGCATGTCGGCGTCACCCTCCTCGGCCAGCCGCGTCGCCAGCCGGCCACGGATTCCGACAGATACAGCTCGCCGGCGCTGGCGCGGCGCAGCTCGCCGAACAGCGGGTGCGCCAGCCTGGCCGTCAACCCGCGCGCCGGTGCGTTCGATGCTCACCAGACCCATCTGCTCGGCGGCCGCAAGGTCGCGGCGGCGCGCCACATCGCACAACACCTCTACGGCCAGCGGCTCACACTGCGACAACGTGTCGACCACCATCGCCACCCGCGGGCTCAGTCGACCCATCTGACGACCCACCGTGTCGGACAGGCTCGCCGAGACCGCGACGTCGCCGTCCCACATCCACACCCCGGCCGATTTTGCGCATCCGCCCGCCGGCCACCTGATCGGCCAGCAGCTGCCGCAGGAACAGGGCATTCCCGCCGGTCAGCTTCCGGAACCGCGCCGCGCTGCGCGCATCGACCGGGCCGCCCAGCGTGCTCTCGATGACCTCGCGTGTCGCCGCGGCCGAAAGCGGTTCGAGGTCAAGCCGTGCCAGCAACCCGTCCTTCCACAACGCCGTCACCGCGTCGGGTTCCTCGCTGCCGGTCCGCATCGTGACCACCAGCCGGACGCCGCCGGACTGCGCCAGCTGATGAACGACGAGCGCGGACAATCCGTCCAGCAGGTGCGCGTCATCGACCCCGACCACCACGCGGCCCCGACGCTGTTGCGCGACAAACGAATTGATCACGCGGCGCACGTTGGTCAGCGGATCCGACCGCCTCTTCATCGCCTCGCCCATCGCGCCGATGAACGCCCCCAGGGGCAGCGCCTGCGCCGAGTCGGTACCGACGATCCACCTGGTCGCGCTCCCCCGACGCCTCGGCGCGCCGCAGCACTTCGCGGGCCAGCCAGGTCTTACCCACACCGGCGGCTCCGGCGATCACCACGCCCGTGTGTTTGCCAGCCCGACTCAGGGCGCGGCGAATGATTCCCAATTCGCTATCGCGCCCGGCCAGTGGCTCGGCGCCGATCACTCGGCGACTATAACGGCGCGCAGGCATCGGATGGGGGGCTTTGTCTTCGTTTCGGTGACCTGATGGGTGGTGGCGCCCCAGCAATGACGTAGCCGACTACGCTATCGGCCCGCGTAGCCGGCCATGAGCATGGCTTTCGTCAGACAGGAACTCAGCACAGGCGGTGGGCTATGGCAAAGATGGGGAATCACGCGGTGGTATTGGGAGCGAGCATGGCCGGTCTGGTGGCCGCGCGAACGCTCTCCGAGTTCTTCGACACGGTCACGGTGGTGGAGCGCGATCCGCTGCCCGACATCCCTCCCAAACCGCCGCCGCACGCCGGGGCGTGCCACAGGGCCGCCATCTCCATGGCCTGCTGCCCCGCGGCGCTCAGGTACTCGAGCAATTGTTCCCGGGTGTCCTCGACGAGATGGTCACGGACGGTGCGCATCACCTGGATGGCCGGGACCTGTCCCGGCTGTACTACGACTTGGGCGGGCACCTGATGGTGCGCACCGGCAGCGCCCCCTCGTTCGCCGCGTATCTCGCCACCCGGCCCTTCCTCGAGGAACACGTCCGCGCGCGCCTGCGCCGCATCGCCAACGTCACCCTGCTCGACGAGCACGACATCGTGGACTTGACCACGACGCCCGGACCGCCGGCGCGTCACCGGCGCCCGCGTCGTCAACCGCCGGACACGCGCGGACATCACGCTGAGCGCGGACCTGGTGCTCGATGCCACCGGGCGCGGCGCCCGCACCCCGGCATGGCTGACCGCCCTGGGCTACGAGCGCCCGCCCGAGGTGCACGTGCCGGTGCATCTGACGTATGCGAGCCAATGCCTGCGCATGGCACCGGACGCGCTGCACGAATTCGGTTTCCTCGTGGGGACGGTGCCGGGCCGGCCGCGCGGCTTGGGCATGCTGCGCGCGGAGAACGACACCTGGATGTTCACCGTCTTCGGCGTAGCGGGCCACGCGCCGCCGTCGACAGACCTGATATCGATGTGCGAGTTCGTCTAGGACTGCGCACCGCCCCGCTTGCTGGCCGCGGTCCTGGCCGCCGAACCCGTCGGTGAGCCCACCCGGCACGGTCAGCCGTCCAGTCAATGGCGCCGCTACGACAAGATGCAACGCTTCCCCGAAGGCCTGCTGGTCTTGGGCGACGCGATCTGCAGCTTCAACCCGATCTACGGTCAGGGCATGACGGTCGCCGCGCTGGAGGCAGTGGCGCTGCGCGACTGTTTGTCCGGCGGCACAAAGAATTTGGCGCGGCGATTCTTCCGGGCCGCCGCGGTGCCGATCCGCCAGGCGTGGGAGCTTTCGGCCAATCCGGACCTGTGCCTGCCCGAAATCGAGGGAACGCCACCGCTGCTCACCCGGCTGCTCAACGGGTACATCGATCGCATACTCACCGCGACCGAATACGACCCCGTCGCGGTCGATCGCTTCGTCAAAGTCACGGCGCTGATCGATCCCGCTACCCGGCTGCTGCGCCCGGAGATGATGTGGCGGGCCGCCCTGGCCAACCGCCGCCGACCGCCCCCCGGCGACGAGCAGCCGGCTCGCGCGAGCGGCGACTTGACCGGCAGCGTAATCCGCTAGCCGCGCCGGTAGGCGGGCGGCAACGGCATCGCCAGGTCGGCGAGCACGCCCCGCGCCAGCGTCGGATAGTCGGTGATGATGCCGTCGACGCCAAAGCCGATCTGCTGGCGCATGGCGGCGGCGTCGTCCACTGTCCACGGAATGACCTTGAGCCCCAACGCATGTGCTCGGTCGACATATCGCCCGTCGGCGATCAGTCGGTAGTCCGGTGAGACGATGTCGGCGCCCACCGTCCGCGCGCCGATCAGCGGATCGCCGATGAGCGCGGGGTCCAGGCCGGCCAGCCACGGCGAGTTCGGCGCCCAGGTGTGTTCGTCGTACAGGGCCACCAACGGAATCGACGGCTCGGCCCGCCGCACCATGGGCAGGGTGCGCCAGTCGAAGCTCTGCATCTCCACCCGGTCGACCTTGCCCGCGGACCTGACCGCGGCCAGTATCACGTCGACGAACTCCTGCGGCTCGGCGGATGCGCCCGGGCCGGTCGGCCTCCACCTTGGTTTCGATGTTGTAGCGCACGGCCGCCCGATACGAGTCGGCTAGCGCGAACACCTGCGGCAGGGTCGCTATCTTGTTGCCCCGCACCACTTCGGCGTCGGGGAACTCGGCGAGCCGCTTCCCGCAGTCCAGCGTGCCGATCTGCGCCAGGGTGAGCTCATGGACCAGCTTTCCGACGTACGGATACGCTGGGTCGCCGGCGAACGCCGGCGCGGTGTCGGCGCACTTCTCGGCCTGGATCGTCGGATCGTGCCACACCAGCGGTTGCCCGTCCTTGGTGATGCCGATGTCGAATTCCAGTGTGCTGACGCCCAATTCGATCGCCTTGGCGAACGCCCGCAGCGATTCCTCGGTCGTCTCCCCGCGCCCGCCGCGATGGGCCTGCAGGTCGAATCCGGACGGTTGCGCGGCGGCCGGCGCCGGCGAGCAGCACCGCCAGCGCCAGCAGCGCGGCGGCGAGGCGGGCGATCACTTAATGCCGTCGCTGGCGCGTGATTTCGGCGAGCACCACCCCGGCGGCCACCGACGCGTTCAGCGATTCGGTGTCCCCGGCCATCGGGATGGACACCACCTCGTCGCAGTTCTGCCGCACCAACCGCGACAGTCCCTTGCCTTCCGACCCGACGACGACCACCAGCGGATCGGTGCCGTCGATGTCGTCGAGCGCGGTGTCGCCACCGGCGTCCAGCCCGATCACCCGCAGCCCGCGGCCGGCCCAATCCGTCAGTGCCCTGGTCAAATTGGTGGCGCGCGCCACCGGGATGCGGGCCGCGGCCCCGGCGCTGGTGCGCCACGCCACCGCCGTCACCGAGGCCGACCGCCGCTGCGGGATCAGCACACCGTGGCCACCGAACGCGGCCACCGAACGAACGATGGCGCCCAGGTTGCGGGGGTCGGAGATGTTGTCCAGCGCGACCAGCAGCGCAGGCGGCGACGCGATCGCGGCCGCGACCAGATCGTCGGGGTGGGCGTAGTTGTACGGCGGCACCTGCAACGCGATGCCCTGATGCAGGTGGTTGCTGGTCATCCGGTCCAGATCGGTGCGCGGCACCTCGAGGATCGAGATGCCCAAATCGGCTGCGCGGGTGACGGATTCGGTGAGCCGTTCGTCGGCCTCGGTGCCCAGCGCCACGTAAAGCGCGGTCGCCGGAACCCCGGCCCGCAGGCACTCCAGCACCGGGTTGCGGCCCAGCACCGTCTCGGACTCGTCGGTCCTACCCCGGGCCGGCCGACGGCTCTGGGTCTTGGAGCGCTTGGCGGCCGGATGGTTGGGACGCATGTGCGCGGGCGGGGTGGGGCCACGGCCTTCCAGGCCGCGGCGGCGCTGGCCGCCCGAACCTACGGTTGGGCCCTTCTTGGTGCCCTCTTTGCGGATCGCCCCACGGCGACGCGAGTTGCCGGCCATCTACTTGTCGTCACCGGACTGCAGCGACCACTGCGGCCCGTCGGCGGTGTCGGTGACCTCGATGCCGGCGTACTTGAGCCGGTCGCGGATCTCGTCGGCGAGCGCCCAATTGCGTTCCTCGCGCGCCTTCTGCCGGTTCTCCAGCTCGGCCTGGACCAGCACGTCGACGGCGGCGAGCGCCGCCGAGGTCTCGTCGCGGGTTTCCCAGCGTTCGTCGAGGGGGTCGCAGCCCAAGATGCCCATCATCGCGCGGATCGCGCCGGCATGCCGCAGCGCGCCTTCGTGATCGCCGGAGTCGAGCGCCCGGTTGCCTTCGGCGCGGGCCTGGTGCACTTCGGCCAGCGCGGCCGGCACCGCCAGATCGTCGTCGAGGGCCTCGGCGAAGCGCGGAGTCCATTGCCCCGGGCTCGACGCCGCCGACCCGCACTCCGCACGCGGTGCAGGAACTCCTCAACGCCCACATAGGCTTTCACCGCGTCCTGCAGGGCGGTCTCGGAGAATTCCAGCATCGACCGGTAGTGGGCGCTGCCCAGGTAGTAGCGCAGTTCGGCCGGCCGCACGCGCTGCAGCATCGCCGGTATGGCCAACACGTTGCCCAGCGATTTGCTCATCTTCTCGCCGCCCATCGTCACCCAGCCGTTGTGCAGCCAGTAGCGGGCGAATCCGTCGCCGGCGGCGCGGCTCTGGGCGATCTCGTTCTCGTGGTGCGGGAAGACCAAATCCATTCCACCGCAATGGATGTCGAATTCCGGGCCGAGATAGGTGCGGGCCATCGCCGAGCATTCCAGGTGCCAGCCCGGGCGTCCGCGCCCCCACGGCGAGGGCCACGACGGCTCGCCGGGCTTTTCGCCCTTCCACAGCGTGAAGTCGCGCTGATCGCGCTTGCAGGTGGCCACGCCCTCGCCCTGATGGACGTCGTCGATCCTGTGGCCGGACAGCTGCCCGTATTCGGGATAGCTGAGCACGTCGAAGTAGACGTCACCGCCGGCGGCGTAGGCGTGGTCGGTTTCGATCAGGCGTTCCATTAATTCGACCATCTGGGTGATGTGCCCGGTGGCGCGCGGCTCGGCCGACGGCGGCAGCACGTCCAGGGCGTCGTAGGCGGCGCTGAATGCGCGCTCGTAGGTGGCCGCCCACTCCCACCACGGCCGGCCCGCCGCGGCCGCCTTGGCCAGGATCTTGTCTTCGATGTCGGTGACGTTGCGGATGAACGCGACGTCGTAGCCGCGGGCGATCAGCCATCGGCGCAGGATGTCGAAGGCCACCCCGCTGCGGACGTGGCCGATGTGCGGCAGGCCCTGGACGGTGGCGCCACACAGGTAGATGGAGACGTGACCCTCGCGCAGCGGAACGAAATCACGCACGGCACCGGCTGCCGTGTCGTGTAGCCGCAAGCGGGCGTGATCGGTCACGACGTGCCAGCTTACCGGCTACTTCCGCGGCACCCGGCGCTGCGCGGCGCTTACCCGGTGGGGACCACCAGCGCCGTCGCGATGGCGGCCAGGCCCTCACCGCGTCCGGTCAGCCCTAGCCCGTCGGTCGTCGTCGCCGACACCGAGACCGGCGCGCCCAGCAGATTCCGACAGCACCCGCTGCGCCTCGTCGCGGCGTGGACCGATCTTCGGCCGGTTCCCGATGACCTGCACGGCGGCGTTGCCGACCCGGAAGCCCTGGCGCGACGTCAGGTCCGACGACATGGCGCAGCATGTCGGCGCCGCTGACGCCTTTCCAGCGCGGATCGTCGACCCCGAATACCGCGCCGATGTCGCCCAGCCCCGCCGCCGACAGCACCGCGTCGCACAGCGCGTGCGCGCCGACGTCACCGTCGGAATGTCCGGCGCAGCCGTCGGCGCCGGCGAAAAGCAGGCCCAGCAGCCAGCACGGCCGTCCGGGTTCGATCGGGTGCACGTCGACGCCCAGTCCGACCCTTGGCAGGGGTGACGCGGTCACCGGCGCACGATCGCTTCGGCCAGCAACAGATCGAGCTGGGTGGTGATCTTGAATGCCAGCGGGTCGCCGTCGACCACCTGGACCTGGCCGCCGACGTGCTCGACCAGCGACGCGTCGTCGGTGAAGCCGGCCCTGCCGGTGCCGGCCCGGTAGGCACGCAACAGCAGATCGGTCGCGAAGCCCTGCGGAGTCTGCACCGCCCGCAGCCCGGCGCGCTCCGGCGTGCCCAGAACCACCCCGTTGGCATCCACGGCCTTGATGGTGTCATGCAGGCGCAGCGCGGGCACCACGGCGTCGTGGCCGGCCCGCAGCGCCTCCACCACGCGCACGATCAACGCCGGCGGCGTCAGCGCCCGAGCGGCGTCGTGCACCAGCACGAACTCGGGCGTGGCCGTCGGCAGCGCCGCCAGGGCCAGGTTGACGGATTCGGTGCGGTCCGGCCCGCCGGCGACGATGGTGGCCTGGCCGGTGTTGACGCCGCCAGCCAGAACGCGCTTGGCCTCGTCGATCCGGTCGGCGGGAACCGCCACCACCACGTGATCGACCACCCCGGATTCCAGCAGGCCGGCGACGGCGCGTTGCAGCAGCGTGCGGCCGTCGAGCTAACAGAATGCCTTGGGGATTCCGGCACCCAGCCGCTCGCCCGACCCTGCGGCGGGGACGACTGCGACTACGTTGCCTGAGGCGCCCGTCTCCGGGGCCACCGAAACGTCAGGACCTTCAGGAAGCGGCGGCCAGAACCTCGTCGAGGATGGTCTCCGCCTTGGCGTCGTCGGTGCTCTCGGCCAACGCCAATTCACCGACCAGAATCTGGCGGGCCTTGGCCAGCATGCGCTTCTCGCCGGCGGACAGGCCGCGCTCCTGGTCGCGACGCCACAGGTCGCGCACTACCTCGGCGACCTTGTTGACGTCGCCGGAGGCGAGCTTTTCGAGGTTGGCCTTGTAGCGGCGCGACCAGTTGGTCGGCTCTTCGGTGTGCGGGGCGCGCAGCACCTGGAAAACCTTGTCGAGGCCTTCTTGGCCGACGACGTCGCGGACGCCGACGTACTCAGCGTTGTCGGCGGGAACTCGAACTGTCAGGTCGCCCTGCGCCACTTTCAAGACGAGATACTCTTTTTGTTCCCCTTTGATGGTCCGGGTTTCGATCGCCTCGACTAACGCAGCACCGTGGTGCGGGTAAACAACGGTGTCGCCGACCTTGAAGATCATCTGATTCGAGCCCCTTTCGTTACTTCATCCTAACACGGCGCGCCTAACGCTGCGCGAAGCAACGATGCAGGTCAGGGGCACAACACGCGCAGATTAGGGGTTGACAGGCGGACGAAGTCGTGCAGTGCAGCACATTACCAACGCCTCCGAAAGGGCCCGGCAGCGGCCTGAAAAACGGCTCATTGCGGCTGCTACTGCGCTGGTCTGGCGCCCCGCGCTATCGCGCGCGGCACCTTCCTACTACTGTGCATAGTTGCATCAGTCAACCGGCTCAGCAGGAGGCTTGAGGAGTGAACCGCTTCAAGATCCGCCTCGGCCTTCCCGCGCTTGCCGTCGCCGGCGTGCTGGCCGTTGCTGGCCGCTCTGCTCAGCGGTTGCGGAGCCGGACAGATCTCGCAGATGGCGGTCCAGGAGCCCGCCGTCAACGGCAACAAGGTCACCATCAAAAACGTCGCGCTGCGCGACATCCGCATCCAGGCCGACCAAACCGGCGACTTCGTACAGCCGGGCCGGACGGTGGACCTGGTGCTGGTCGCCGTCAACCAATCGCCGGACAGGCCGACCGGCTGGTCGGCATCACCAGCGACATCGGTGCGGTGACGGTCAGCGGCGACGCCCGGCTGCCCGCCGGCGGGATCGCTGTTCGTCGGCACGCCCGAGGGCGAGAAGGTGGCGCCGGGCCCGGTCGGTTCCAACACCTCGCGGCCAAGGCGACCGTCAACCTGGCCAAGCCCATCACCAACGGCCTCACCTACAACTTCACCTTCAATTTCGAGAAGGCCGGCCAGGCCACCGTGCGCGGTGCCGATCTCGGCCGGGCTGGCGCGCCGCAGCAGAACCAGGCGGGCTAACCGCCTGTCGTGCCACGGGCTTGTCGTAGCGGCTCGATACCGTCATGGCGTGGCAACTGCGCGCTCTCAATACCGCTGCTCGGAATGCCGGCATGTCACCGCCAAATGGGTGGGCCGCTGCATGGAGTGCGGCACCTGGGGCACCGTTGACGAGGTCCCGGTGCTCAGCGCGGTCGGCGCGGCCGTCGCAGCGGCCTCGGGCCCGGCGGCGCAGGCCGTGCCGATCAGCTCCATCGAGCCCAACGTCGAGCCGGCACCGGTCGACGGGCGTAGACGAACTCGACCGGGTGCTCGGCGGCGGCGTGGTGCCCGGCTCGGTCACGCTGCTGGCCGGTGATCCGGGCGTGGGCAAGTCGACGCTGCTGCTCGAGGTCGCGCATCGCTGGGCGCAATCCGGGCGCCGCGCGCTGTACATCTCCGGCGAGGAGTCCGCCGGCCAGATCCGGCTGCGCGCCGACCGGATCGGCTGCGGCAGCGACGAGCTCTACCTGGCCGCCGAATCCGACCTGCACACCGTGCTCGACCACATCGCGACGGTCAGGCCCGCGCTGGTCATCGTGGACTCGGTGCAGACCATGTCCACCACCGAGGCCGACGGCGTCGCCGGCGGCGTCACGCAGGTGCGCGCGGTGACGGCCGCGCTGACCGCCGCCGCCAAGGCCAACGGTGTCGCCCTGATCCTGGTCGGGCACGTCACCAAGGACGGCGCCATCGCCGGGCCGCGCTCGCTCGAGCATCTCGTCGACGTGGTGCTGCACTTCGAGGGCGACCGCAACGGCTCGCTGCGGATGGTCCGCGGGATCAAGAACCGGTTCGGCGCCGCCGACGAGGTCGGGTGTTTCCTGTTGCACGACAACGGGATCGAAGGCGTCGCCGACCCGTCGAACCTGTTCCTGGATCAGCGCCCGGCGCCGGTCCCGGGCACCGCGATCACGGTGACGCTGGACGGGAAACGCCCGCTGATCGGCGAGGTGCAGGCGCTGCTGGCCACGCCGGCCGGCGGCTCGCCGCGCCGCGCCGTCAGCGGCATCGACCACTCCCGGGCCGCGATGATCACCGCGGTGCTGGAAAAGCACGCCAGGCTGCCAGTCGCCGTCAACGACATCTACCTGTCCACGGTCGGCGGCATGCGGCTGACCGATCCGTCGTCGGACCTGGCGGTCGCGGTCGCGCTGGCTTCGGCGTACGCGGACCTGCCGCTGCCCACCACGGCGGTGATGATCGGCGAGGTGGGGCTGGCCGGAGACCTGCGGCGGGTCAGCGGCATGGAGCGGCGCCTGGCCGAAGCCGCGCGGCAGGGATTCAGCATCGCGCTCATCCCGGACGGCGACGATCCCCGGCGCGAGATCGTGCCGACGGGATGCGGGCGCTGCGCGCACCCACCATCGTGGCGGCGCTGGAGCACATGATCGACATCGCCGACCACCGCGGCGGCGCTCCCGCAAACCCGCGATCGGCTGGACGCACGACGCCCGTTCGGGCCTGCAGAATGACATGCTGTGACCCGTCCGACCCTGCGTGAAACCGTCGCCCGCCTGGCTCCGGGCACCGGGCTGCGTGACGGCCTGGAACGCATCCTGCGCGGCCGTACCGGCGCGCTGATCGTGCTCGGCAACGACGAGGACGTCGAGGCCATCTGTGACGGCGGTTTCGCGCTCGACGTCCGGTACGCGCCCACCCGGCTGCGCGAGCTGGCGAAGATGGACGGCGCCGTCGTGCTGTCCACCGACGGCAGCCGTATCGTGCGAGCCAACGTGCAGCTGGTCCCGGACCCGTCGATCGCCACCGACGAGTCGGGAACTCGGCACCGCTCCGCGGAGCGTGCGGCGATCCAGACGGGCTACCCGGTGATCTCGGTCAGCCACTCGATGAACATCGTGACCGTCTACGTGGGCGGGGAGCGCCACGTGGTGGCGGACTCGGCGACCATCCTGTCGCGGGCCAACCAGGCCATCGCCACCCTGGAGCGGTACAAGATCAGGCTCGACGAGGTCAGCAGGCAGCTGTCGCGCGCCGAGATCGAGGACTTCGTCACGCTGCGCGACGTGATGACGGTGGTACAGCGGTTGGAGTTGGTCCGGCGGATCGGCCTGGTGATCGACAACGACGTGGTCGAACTCGGCACCGACGGCCGCCAACTGCGGCTGCAGCTCGAGGAGTTGCTGGGCGGCAACGACAACGCCCGGGAATTGATCGTGCGCGACTATCACGCCAGCCCGGAGCCGTTGTCGGAGGCGCAGATGACGGCCACGCTCGACGAGCTGGACGCGCTGTCGGACACCGAGCTGCTCGATTTCACCATTCTGGCAAAGGTTTTCGGATATCCGACGACCACCGAGGCGCAGGATTCGGCGGTCAGCCCGCGCGGCTACCAGGCGATGGCCGGCATTCCCCGGCTGCAGTTCGCCCACGCCGACCTACTGGTCCGCTCGTTCGGGACGCTGCAGAACGTGCTGGCGGCCAGCGCCAACGACCTGCAGTCGGTCGACGGCATCGGCGCGATGTGGGCCCGCCATGTGCGGGAAGGACTTTCGCAGCTGGCGGAGTCGACGATCACCGACTCACTGAGCTAGCTGTGCTGCGGGTGGCGTCAGCCGGCCGGCGGCGGGGCCATCGGCGGCGCCTCGGGCTGCGGCACTGCGCCCGGCTGACCCGGCCCGGGCACCGGGCCCGGCGGCGGTGGCGGCTGGTTCATGACGAACGGAACCGGCATGCGAGCGCAGATTGCCCAGCTGCACGACCAGGTTGTAGGTGCCCGGCCCGATCGCCGGCCGTGGCAGCGGGCAGTGCGGCGCCGAACCCATTCCCGTCCATGTCACCGCGGTGGTCACCTGCTCACCCGGCGTGAAGGTTTTGATCAGCGTCTCGTTGGACGGCGCGCAGTCCAGGTTCGACCACAGCCGCTTGTTGTCCAGCGAGTAGACGTAGGCCGCCAGCACCGCGGCGCCGACGTCGCGCTTGCAGGCCACCAGACCGATGTTGGTGACGACCATGGTGAATTTCGGCTGGTCACCGATGAAGTACTGCGGCGCGTTGGTCAGACCCTTGACGGCCAGCGTCGAATCGGGGCAGTCGTCGCCCTCCTTGAGCACCGGCGGCGGCTGCACCGCGGCGGTGGGCGTGGGGGTCTCGGGGTTCTGTCCCTGCGCGGGCGGCACCACCGGAGCGGGGCCCTCTGGTCCCGCCGGCGGGGGTGCCTGCGGCGCAGGCGATCCCGGCTTGTTCGCAGCGGCGGTGGCTTTCTCGGCATTGGCGGGCTTGGCTCCCGCGCTGTGCCCCATGAAGGCGATGACGATGGCGGCGACGATCCCGATCACGACGACCGCGATACCAATGGCCAGGCCTCTGCGCCGCCAATAGATCTCGGTGGGTAGCGGGCCACGCGGTTCCAGATCGAGCACGTTCGCAGCGTAGGCCCAGGTCACATCGATTCGTCTGACCCGCCTCGGCGTGTCGCCAGGTTTGCTGGCCAACCGCCGTGTAGTAGCGGCCGACGGCCCGGGGTTGCCGAGCCGTAGCCGACGCTGCCTATTCGCCCAAGTCGCCGACGTGGTCGAACAGCTCCGCCCGCCCGTCGGCGAGCTGATAGGTGACGCCGGCGATCGCCAGGGTCCCCGCGGCCACCCGCTCCGCGATGATCGTCGAACGCGACGCGAGCTGCGCGACCGTTTCGCGCGACGTGCCGCTCCTCGAATTCGTCGACGCTGCTCAGGCCGTCGCGACGACCCACCAGTATCGACGGGGCAACCCGTTCCACCACATCCCGCACGAAACCGCCGGGCATCGCGCCGTCGTCGATCGCGCCCATGGCCGCCTTGACCGCGCCGCAGCTCGATATGGCCGACGACGACGATGAGCGGAACGTCGAGCACCGCCACCGCGTACTCGATGGAGCCCAGTACCGCCGAATCGATCGCCTGCCCGGCGGTGCGAACCACGAACATGTCGCCCAATCCCTGGTCGAAGAGCAGCTCGGCGGCCACCCGGCTGTCCGCACAGCCGAACACCGCGGCGATCGGCTGCTGGCCGGAGGCCAGACTCGCGCGATGCTCGACGCTTTGGTTGGGATGCTCGGGACTGGCCGGCGACGAATCGCTCGTTACCCTCTTTGAGTGTTTTCCATGCTGTTGCCGGAGTGGTGTTGGGCATGGCACACATTGTGCTGTGCCGCGGTTGCCCGTGCCTAGCCGACCTCGAATCCCAGCGGATGAACTTCTGGGTTGGTACGACGTATCGCGCCGCGACCTGCCGTGGCGCGAGCCCGGGGTAAGCGCCTGGCAGATCCTGGTCAGCGAATTCATGCTGCAGCAGACGCCGGTGTCGCGGGTGCTGCCGATCTGGACGGACTGGGTGCGGCGCTGGCCCACCGCGTCGGCCACTGCCGCGGCCAGCGCCGCCGACGTGCTGCGCGCCTGGGGCAAGCTGGGCTATCCGCGGCGGGCCAAGCGGTTACACGAGTGCGCCATCGTCATCGCGCGCGACCACGGCGACGAGGTTCCCGAAGACGTCGATACCTTGCTGACGCTGCCCGGTGTCGGCAGCTACACCGCCCGCGCAATCGCCTGCTTCGCCTACGGCCAACCGGTTCCGGTGGTGGACACCAACGTTCGCCGGGTGGTGGCACGCGCGGTGCACGGCCTGGCCGACGCCGGCGCACCGTCCGCGACGCGCGACCACGCCGACGTGTCGGCCCTGCTGCCCACCGACGCAACGGCACCGGAGTTCTCCGTGGCGCTGATGGAGCTGGGCGCGACGGTGTGTACCGCGCGCGCGCCGCGCTGTGGGTTGTGCCCACTCGGCCGCGTGCGCGTGGCGCCATGCCGGTTATCCGCCCGCACAGGGCCCGGCCCGCCGCGTCCAGACCTATGCCGGAACCGACCGTCAGGTCCGCGGGCGGCTGATGGATGTGTTGCGCGCCAACGATTCTCCCGTCACCCGCGCCGAGCTGGACGTGGCGTGGCTGGCCGATACCGCGCAGCGCGACCGGGCGCTGTATTCGCTGCTGGCCGACGGCCTGGTGACGCAGACGCGCGACGGCCGCTTCGCACTAGCCGGCGAGGAATGACTCGACGGCTTCGCGGTACGCCTGTGGCGCTTCGTCGTGGATCAAGTGGCCGGCCTGCGGAACCTTCAAATATGTTGCGGAGGTTGATATTTCCGCCATTCGCCGCATCTGGCCCGGCGGGGTGACCGAGTTGCCCGCCTCGATGAGCAGCGCGGGGGCGCGCACCGCGCGCCACTGCGCCCAGTAGTCCCGCGTGCCCCACTCCGCGGCGATCTCGATCCACCGCGCTGTGTGACCGTGCAGCCGCCAACCGGTTTCGGTGCGGTCGAAGGCCTCCAGGAAATACTGACCGGCGACGGGCCCGAACTCGGCGAAAACCTGCTCGGCGGAATCGAATTCGACTGGAAGCGCGTGCAGCCACGGTTCCCACGGGCCGGTGGTGCGGCCCCGGAAGTCCGGCGCCATGTCCTCGAGCACCAGGGCGGAGACCAGTTCGGGACGCTCGGCCGCCAGGCACCAAGAGTGCAGGGCGCCCATCGAATGCCCGACCATCCTGACCGGCACCGCCAGCGCGCTTACCGCGTCGGCCAAATCGGCGACGAACCGTTCGGTGCTGATCGGGTGCGGATCGTCGACGTCGCGCCCCGGTGCCACAACGCGTCGTAGGTGTAGACGGTGCCCAGCCGGGTCAGCCACGGCAGCTGGCGCGGCCAGGTGGTTCCCCGCCCCATCAGGCCGTGCGCCAGCACCAGCGGCTCGCCATCTCCCCCGTGGCAAGTCAACAGCTGGCTGGGCATAGCACCATCTTGCGTGCACCGCCCTCGGCTTGAGCATCGGGATGGGCGGGGTAGCCTAGCGGCATGTCGCCAGTGGTGAAGATCAACGCAATCGAAGTACCCGCCGACGCCGGCCCGGAACTGGAGAAGCGGTTCGCCCACCGGGCGCACGCCGTCGACAACCAGCCCGGCTTCCTCGGCTTTCAGCTGCTCCGCCCCGTCAAGGGCGAGAACCGCTACTTCGTGGTGACCCAGTGGGAGTCCGAGGAGGCATTCCAGGCTTGGGCGCAGGGGCCCGCCATCGAGGCGCACTCCGGTGAGCGGGCGAAGCCGGTGGCGACCGGTGCCTCGCTGCTGGAATTCGAGGTTGTGATGGACGTTGCCGGCAACAAGCAGGCTGGCTAGCGGGCTATCGGCCCGGCGCCGCGCATTGACGCTGAGCGCGGCCGCAGCACTGGTAGTGACACTGGCGCCCGGTTGCGCCCCCAACCCTTCGCCGCAGGCGAACGCGGCGAATCCGGGACGGCAGATCGACACCCGGACCCCGCCCGGTATCCGGGCCCAGCAGACGTTGGACATGCTCAACTCCGATTGGCCCATCGGCCCGGTCGGTGTCGGCACCCTCGCCGCGCCCGACAAGGTCGAGTCGGTGCAAACCACCATGGAGGCGCTGTGGTGGGACCGTCCGTTCACCCTCAACGGCGTCGACCTCGGCGCGAGCGTGGCGACCCTGCACCTGACCTCGTCCTACGGTGCCCGGCAAGACATCCGGGTTCACACCGACGACGGACGGTTATGTGGACCATTTCGACCTCGACACCCAGGCGCCCACGATCAACTCATGGCATGACATCGACTCGGTGTTGGGCAAGACCGGGGCGCGTTACTCCTATCAGGTCGCGAAGGTCGACGACGGGCATTGCGAGCCGGTGGCGGGCACCAATACGCACGAATCCTTGCCGCTGGCATCCATTTTCAAGCTGTACGTACTGCATGCCCTGGCGGGCGCGATCAAAAACGGCACGGTGTCCTGGGATGACCAGCTGACCGTCACCGACAAGAGCCGCGCGGTGGGCTCGTCGGGCTTGGCATTGCCTGCCGGAGCGCATGTTTCGGTGCGCACCGCCGCTGAGAAGATGATCGCCACCAGCGACAACATGGCCACCGACTTGCTGATCGGCAGGTTGGGCACGCACGCGATCGAGGAAGCCCTCGTAACGGCCGGGCATCACGACCCGGCCAGCATGACGCCCGTTCCCCACCATGTACGAGCTGTTCTCCGTCGGGTGGGGCAGACCAGACCTGCGCGGCCAATGGGAGCACGGGTCACCGCAAGTCCGCGGGCGGCTGCTGGAGCAGGCGAATTCGACGCCTTATGACCCCGATCCGATGCGGGCCCACTCGCCGGCGTCCTCCTACGGTGCGGAGTGGTACGGCAACGCCGAGGACATCTGCCGGGTGCACGCGGCGCTGCAGGCCGACGCGGTGGGCGAGGCCGCACCGGTGCGCGAAATCCTGTCCGCGGTCGCAGGCATCCAGCTCGACCGCAACGTCTGGCCGTACATCGGCGCGAAAGCCGGTGGCCTGCCGGGTGATCTGACCTTCAGCTGGTATGCCGTCGACAAGACACAGCAGCCCTGGGTGGTGAGCTTTCAGCTGAACTGGCCGCGCGATCACGGGCCGACCGTGACCAGCTGGATGCTGCAAGATCGCCAAGCAGGCCTTCGCGCTGATCGCCCCACGCTGAGGCTCACAAGCGCAACGTCCAACGGCCGCTTCGGAAGTGCATGACGATGCGCCCGGCCGGCGTGATGTCGATGCGCCAAAACGTCTCCGGGGCGATGCCGAGCGCCGCCACGATCGCCGCCCGGATCACCGCCGGATGCGTCACCGCCACGGTGCGTGATGGGTTGGCGGTCAACGACTCCAGCCACCGCGACACCCGGGAGATCAGGTCGGCGATCGACTCACCGCCGTGCGGCGCGGCGGTGAGTCGGCTCAGCCACACCTCGAGATCCCGCGGCGGCACGGCGGCAAGCGCCTGGCCGCGCCACCGTCCGCAGTCGAGATCGGCCAAACGCGGCTCGGTTTCGTGCTTGCAGGCCAAGCAATTCCGCGGTCTGCCTGGTGCGCCGCTCGGGTCCGGTCAGCTGACGCGGCACGGCACCGGCGAGGCCGTCCGCCGCTTCGATCTCGCGACGGCCGATCGCGTTCAGCGGTTCGTCGGCGGGAAACCGCCCGTCCACCATGGCATCCGTCATGCCGTGCGAGACCAGGATCAGCCGGGCGACCTCGGTCACGCCCCGATGCTCGACGCCTGCTGTGTCCGCGCCGCGAGCAGGCGCCCGCTGATCGCCGCGAAGACCAGACCGATGCCCGCCCACAGCACCAGCTGGGTGGCCAGCGACAGCAGCCGGAACTCGTAGAGGACGTCGGCGGGAAATCCCGGATAGATGATCGTCCCCGTGGCATCGCGCAGCGGCTCCGGTGTCTCGTCCACGCTCGGCAGCGCTACCGCCACCACGACGACGGCCACCAGATATCCCGCGGCCGCCGCCAGGCTCGCGTTGTACGCGCCGAGCCGTGCGGCGAGGCGCCGCGCCACCCACGCCGCAGCGATTGCCAGCACCACCGACGCCAGCACCATCGCCAGATACCAGCCGGTGCGCGCTCGCGATGGTGTCGGCCTGGCCGACCGCAGGCGGGTTCGGCGGATACTTCACGAACGGCACCACGTACACCGCGCCGAACGCGCCGGCCGCCAGAAGCAACGAAAGCGCTTGCGGTCGAACAGGTTCCGTCGCGCGCATAGACGACGCTGAACAACACGGCGAACAACGCGCCCATGGCGAGACCGAAAATCAGCACACCGAATCCCAGCCCGGGGCCCGATTGCACGCCGCGGGTGAACAACTCGGCGCCGTGCTCGTGCACGCCGTGGGCATTCTCGGCGTCGGTGCGGCCGTCTTCAAAAGCGATTGCGCGGCCAATGACGGGCTCGGCGCACAGGCGGGCGAAGATGAACGCCAGCACCGCGCCGACGGCACCCGCCAGAAGACCGCCCCCGATCAGGCGTTTCTCCACGAGACGCGGTCAGTGGCAGGGGAAGCCGAGTAGGTGCCGTGCGTCGTGCACGAACTCGTGCACGTGCGAGTCGCTGCCGAACAGCGACACCGCCCCCTGGTCGACGCCGACGAAGTACAGCGCCAGCAGCGCGAGGAAGACGGTCGCCGCCAGCCAAAGCGCGGTACTCGCCGCCGACAGATCGACCGATCGGGTGCGGCCGCCGGTTAGCTGCGGGTTGGACACAATCGGCTCCTTCTGGGGATAACGCGTCCCCGTTGGGTTATGACGAGTCTCGGGTCTGACTTTAACAGTGGCGCGACCGTTCTGGAGTTTCACCAGATTCCGTTACACGTCGATGACAACGGTCAGTGTAAACCCCGCTGTCAGCTGAGCAAACGGCGATCAGTGCTGTGGCGTCCAAGGTTCAGTGCACGAAAAACGGGCGGTAGCTCCGACTGGAACCAACCGCCCGTTTTCTCTTGGTCGCTACTGCCCGTCCGGCCCCGGGTCGGCGGCGCTGTGCGCCCCGGCCTTGGCCAGGTCCGGCTCGGCGGGCGGCTTGCGGGTTCCGGTGAAGGTGAACGTCGCGTCCTCGCCGGCGCTTTCGCCGTCCCAGTTGTCGACGTCGACCGTGACGACCTGGCCCGGACCGACCTCGTCGAAGAGGATCTTCTCCGAGAGCTGGTCCTCGATCTCGCGCTGAATGGTGCGCCGCAGCGGACGGGCACCGAGCACCGGGTCGAAGCCACGCTTGGCCAGCAGTGCCTTGGCCTTATCGGTCAGCTCCATCGCCATGTCCTTGGCCTTGAGCTGCTTGCCGACGCGCTCGATCATCAGGTCGACCATCCGGATGATCTCGTCGCGGGTCAGCTGGTGGAAGACGATGATGTCGTCGATGCGGTTGAGGAACTCCGGGCGGAAGTGCTTCTTCAGCTCGTCGTTGACCTTCTGCTTCATCCGCTCGTAGTTGTTGTCACCGCCGCCCTGGGTGAAGCCCAGGCCGACCGGCTTGGAGATGTCGGAGGTGCCGAGGTTCGACGTGAAGATCAGCACGGTGTTCTTGAAGTCGACCGTGCGGCCCTGGCCGTCGGTGAGCCGGCCGTCCTCGAGGACCTGCAACAGGCTGTTGTAGATCTCCTGGTGGGCCTTCTCGATCTCGTCGAACAGCACCACCGAGAACGGCTTGCGCCGCACCTTCTCGGTGAGCTGGCCGCCCTCCTCGTAGCCGACGTATCCCGGCGGCGCGCCGAACAGCCGCGACGCGGTGAACCGGTCGTGGAACTCGCCCATGTCGATCTGGATGAGCGCGTCGTCGTCGCCGAACAGGAAGTTGGCCAGCGCCTTGGACAGCTCGGTCTTACCGACACCGGACGGGCCGGCGAAGATGAACGAACCCGACGGGCGCTTGGGGTCTTTCAGCCCGGCCCGGGTGCGGCGGATCGCCTTGGAGACGGCCTTGACGGCATCCTCCTGGCCGATGATCCGCTTGTGCAGCTCGTCCTCCATGCGCAGCAGCCGGGTCGTCTCGGCCTCGGTGAGCTTGAACACCGGGATACCGGTCCAGTTACCCAGCACCTCGGCGATCTCGTTGTCGTCCACCTCGGCGACCACGTCGAGATCGCCTGAGCGCCATTGCTTTTCGCGCTCGGCGCGCTGGGCCGACCAGTTGCTTCTCGCGGTCGCGCAGGCTGGCCGCCTTCTCGAAGTCCTGGGCGTCGATCGCCGATTCCTTCTCCCGGCGCGCCTCGGCGATCTTCTCGTCGAACTCGCGCAGGTCTGGCGGCGCGGTCATCCGGCGGATCCGCATCCGGGCGCCCGCCTCGTCGATCAGGTCGATCGCCTTGTCGGGCAGGAACCGGTCGTTGATGTAGCGGTCGGCCAGGGTGGCCGCGGCCACCATCGCGCCGTCGGTGATCGACACCCGGTGGTGCGCCTCGTAGCGGTCGCGCAGCCCCTTGAGGATCTCGATGGTGTGCTCCACCGTCGGCTCGCCCACCTGCACCGGCTGGAAGCGGCGCTCCAACGCGGCGTCCTTCTCGATGTACTTGCGGTACTCGTCGAGCGTGGTGGCGCCGATGGTCTGCAGCTCACCGCGAGCCAGCTTCGGCTTGAGGATGCTCGCGGCGTCGATCGCGCCCTCGGCGGCACCGGCACCCACCAGGGTGTGCAGCTCGTCGATGAACAGGATGATGTCGCCGCGGGTGTTGATCTCCTTGAGCACCTTCTTCAGGCGTTCCTCGAAGTCACCGCGGTACCTCGAGCCGGCCACCAGCGAACCCAGGTCCAGGGTGTAAAGCTGCTTGTCCTTCAGCGTCTCGGGAACCTGGCCGTGCACGATTGCCTGCGCCAGGCCCTCGACGACGGCGGTCTTGCCGACGCCGGGCTCGCCGATCAGCACCGGGTTGTTCTTGGTGCGCCGGCTCAGCACCTGCATCACCCGCTCGATTTCCTTCTCGCGGCCGATGACGGGGTCGAGCTTGCCTTCCATCGCGGCGGCCGTCAGGTTGCGGCCGAACTGGTCGAGCACCAGCGACGTCGACGGGCTGCCGGATTCGCCGCCACGGCCACCGGTCCCGGCCTCCGCGGATTCCTTGCCCTGGTAGCCGCTCAGCAACTGGATCACCTGCTGGCGCACCCGGGTCAGCTCGGCGCCGAGCTTCACCAGCACCTGCGCGGCCACGCCCTCACCCTCGCGGATCAGCCCCAGCAAAATGTGCTCGGTGCCGATGTAGTTGTGGCCGAGCTGCAGCGCCTCGCGCAGGCTCAGCTCCAGAACCTTCTTCGCGCGGGGAGTGAACGGAATGTGCCCCGACGGCGCCTGCTGGCCCTGGCCGATGATCTCCTCGACCTGGCTGCGAACGCCTTCGAGCGAGATGCCCAGCGACTCCAGCGACTTCGCCGCGACGCCTTCACCCTCGTGAATCAAACCCAGCAGGATGTGCTCGGTGCCGATGTAGTTGTGGTTGAGCATCCGGGCCTCTTCTTGCGCCAGGACGACCACCCGCCGTGCTCGGTCGGTGAATCTTTCAAACATCGGGTTACCTGCTCTCCCTCAACATCGGTACGAACCTGTTAGCGGCCCAGTGCCGGTCCCGTGTGGCCGGAATCGCGTACCTGCCTCCACTGTAATGGTCGGCCTGGCAGCGGGCCTAACCTTGCGGACCCTTCTTCGCTGCGCACCCGCTCGGCCGTCCGGTGGTCTTAGCAAGGCCTGTATCACCTGCTACCGCCTGCGGCGTTGCGCGCCGTAACTGTAGAAACGTTGCAAACTCCCAATTCGTTTCCTGCGGCAGCCCGACTATTGTTTCGCGGCCAGCGAAATGACAAACCGGCGCCCAGGCTTGGGGCCCGGGCGCCGGCTTCGACGGCTGCTAGGTGGCCGCGTGGAACGCGTCGATCACGTCGGCCGGGATGCGGCCACGCGTGGACACGTTGTGCCCGTTGCGGCGAGCCCACTCGCGGATGGCCGCGCTCTGCTCGCGGTCGATCGCGCCACGGCCGCGTCCCGAGCCGGAACGCCCGCGGCGGCGGCCACCGACGCGGCGACCGGCTTCCACCCATTGCTTCAGATCCCCGCGCAGTTTTGCGGCATTCTTGGACGAAAGATCAATCTCATAGGTCACCCCGTCAAGCCCGAATTCCACCGTTTCGTCGGCTGCGCCGGCACCGTCGAAATCATCGACCAAGGTGACGGTCACTTTTTTTGCCATTGGCTTACCCTCGCATTTCGTCCTGAGCGGTTACTGAGCAGATTGGATGGACCTCCCCGGTCACCAATGTGCCATAACACTGCAGCATACTCAATCTGTACGGAAGCCGCACAGTTCAAACTTTCACCTACGCTTGCGGCCGAACAATCGGGAACAAAACTGTCTCTCGAATTGACAGTCCAGTCAAAGTCATCAACAACCGGTCTATACCCATTCCCGTTCCGGTGCATGGCGGCATCCCATACTCCAGTGCGGCGAGAAAGTCTTCGTCGAGCACCATGGCCTCGTCGTCGCCCGCTGCCGCGGCGCGGGCCTGCGCGGCGAACCGCTCCCGCTGCACGACGGGATCATTCAATTCGGAGTAGCCGGTGGCCAGTTCGACCCCGCGCACATACAGGTCCCACTTCTCCGTGACGCCCGGGATGCTACGGTGCTGTCGCGTCAATGGCGTTGTCTCGACCGGGAAATCCCGCACGAACGTCGGAGCGACGAGCGCATTGCCGACCGTGTGCTCCCACAGCTCCTCGACGATCTTTCCATGCCCGTAGCCCCGGTCGCCGGGAATCTCGACACCGAGCCGATCGGCGATGCCAAGCAGCTGTTCGACCGACGTCGCTGGCGTGATCTCTTCACCGAGTGCCGTCGACAGTGACGGGTACATTTGTATGCACGCCCATTCTCCGTCTAAGTCGTAGACGCTGCCGTCGGGCAGCGGTAGTTGTCGGGTTCCGATCGCCTCATCGGCTACCTCTTGAATTAGCTCACGCGTCACTACCGCGGAATCGTCATAGGTTCCGTACGCCTGGTAGGTCTCCAGCATGGAAAATTCCGGAGAATGCGTGGAATCGGCGCCTTCGTTTCGGAACACTCGATTTACTTCGAAAACCCTGTCGAAACCACCGACGACGCAGCGCTTGAGGAACAGTTCCGGCGCGATCCTCAAGTAGAGATCGATGTCTAGTGCATTGGAATGAGTGATGAACGGCCGCGCCGCCGCGCCACCTGCCAGCGTCTGCAACATCGGGGTTTCGACTTCGAGAAAACCGCGCCGTTCCAATGCGTTGCGTATTGCGCGGATGACGGCGATCCGCTGCCGGGCCACCGTACGCGCCTGCGGGCGCACGATCAGGTCGACGTAGCGCTGCCGGACCCGCGCCTCTTCGCTCATTTCCTTATGGGCGACGGGCAGCGGACGCAACGACTTGGATGCCATCTGCCAGGAGTCGGCCAGCACGGACAATTCGCCGCGCCGTGAGCTGATCACGTTTCCGTGCACATAGACGATGTCGCCGAGGTCGACGTCGGACTTCCACGCGTCGAGGGATTGCTGGCCGACCTTGTCGAGGCTGATCATCACCTGCAGGCTGGTGCCGTCGCCTTCTTGCAGCGTGGCGAAGCAGAGTTTGCCGGAGTTGCGGGCGAAGATCACCCGGCCGGCGACGCCGACGACGTCATCGGTCGCGGTGTCGACAGGCAGGTCTGGATGGGCGGCCCGGACCTGGGCCAGCGTGTGGGTGCGTTCAACGGCGACCGGGTAGGGGTCGTGCCCCTCGGCGAGCAGCCGAGCGCGCTTGTCCCGGCGAATTCGGTACTGCTCGGGAATATCCAGCTCGTCGGCACTCACGACGTGCCAGCTTAAAGGACTGGACTTTGAAGGCACGCCGACGGCTTTGCGTGCGCACCCCGGCGCAAAGCCGACGTGTCAGCGTGCCGTCTTCAGCCGGCCGCGCTGGGCGTCGCGATTGCGTTCGAAGATCAGCCGCAGGCCGTGCAGGGTCAGGTGCTGGTCGTAGTGGGCGTCAATCTGCAACTCAGGCAGCAACAGCGGCGCGGTGTGGCCGGTTGCGACGATGGCGACGTCGTCGCCGGCAAAGCCGTCCACGTCGTCGCGGATGCGTCCGACCAAACCGTCGACCAGCCCGGCGAAACCGAACACCGCACCGGCTTGCATGCACTCGACGGTGTTCTTGCCGACGACCGAGCGGGGACGGGTCAACTCCACTCGGCGCAGCGCGGCCGAGCGGGCCGCGGCGGCATCGGAGGACACCTGCAAGCCGGGCGCGATCGCGCCGCCGAGGAATTCGCCCTTGGCCGACACGACGTCCACGCAGATCGAAGATCCGAAGTCGATGACGATGGCGGGGCTGTTGAAACGGTGAAATGCCGCCAGGCAGTTGACGATTCGGTCGGCACCGACTTCTTTGGGATTGTCGACCAGCAGCGGTATGCCGGTGCGCACGCCGGGCTCGATCAGCACGTGGGGCACGGCGGGCCAGTACTGGTCGAGCATGAGCCGCACCTCGTGCAGCACCGACGGGACGGTCGAGAGCGCCGCGGCGCCGGTGAGCCGTTCGGAGTCGTCGCCGATGAGGCCGTCGATGGTCAGCGCCAATTCGTCGGCGGTGATTTCCGCTTCGGTGCGAATTCGCCATTGCTGCACGACGTTTGCGTGCTCTTTGGATCCCGATATCAACCCGACGACGGTGTGGGTGTTACGGACGTCGATCGCCAGCAGCATGGCTACCGCGCAACGATCCGGGGATTGAGCAGCTCGGCCGCATCGTCGGGCACGAACGCCGGATCGCTGCCCAGGTCGATCGGCTTGTTGTCGGCGTCGACGAAGACGATCCGCGGCTTATAGGCACGCGCCTCTGCCTCTTCCATGGTCCCGTAGGCGATCAGGATCACCAGGTCGCCGGGGTGAACGAGATGGGCTGCCGCACCGTTGATTCCGATCACTCCACTGCCGCGTTCGCCGGTGATCGCGTAAGTGACGAGCCGGGCGCCGTTGTCGATGTCGACGATGGTCACCTGTTCGCCCTCGAGCAGATCCGCGGCCTCCATCAGATCGGCATCGATGGTCACCGAGCCGACGTAGTGCAGGTCGGCCTGCGTGACGGTGGCCCGGTGGATCTTCGACTTCAGCATCGTCCGTAGCATCAGTTCCTCCAAGGTGATTGGGCGTATTGTCCGTCCGGCCCAGACGGTGCCGGCGGGTGTTTCGATCTGCATTTCGATGTTGTCCAGCAGCCTGGTGGCACCCAGCCGGGCCGCGACCAGCAGCCGGGCCGAGCCGTGAGCGGGCGCCGGGCCGAGGCCGGCGTCGCGCAGCTCGAGGTAGTCGACGGTGAGGTCGGGCACCGCGTCGAGCACCGCGCGCGCGGCGGCGAGTGCGGCCGCACCGCCATGGTGCGCGGCGTGCGCGCCCGCGGTCAGCGCCGCCGAAAGCGTAACGGCGAGTTCGCGTTGCGTGGGGTCAAGGTAGCGGTTGCGCGACGACATCGCCAGGCCGTCGGACTCCCGGACCGTCGGCACCCCGACGACCTGCGTGTCGATGTTGAGGTCGGCGACCATCTGCCGGATCATCACCAGCTGCTGATAGTCCTTCTCGCCGAAGAAGATCCGGTCCGGTCGCACGATCTGCAGCAGCTTGCACACCACGGTGAGCACACCGGCGAAATGGGTTGGCCGGGCGCCGCCCTCGAGCTCGGCGGCCAGCGGGCCGGGCTGCACGCTGGTGCGCATGCCATCGGGATACATAGCGGCGGCCGTTGGGGCGAAGACGATTTCGACCCCTTCGGAGCGCAGCAGGGCGACGTCGTCATCCAGGGTTCGGGGGTAGGCGTCGAGGTCCTCGCCGGCGCCGAATTGCAACGGGTTGACGAAGATCGACACCACGACCACCGCAGCCGGGCACCCGCTTGGCCGCGCGCACCAATGCCAGGTGGCCGTCGTGCAGTGCGCCCATGGTGGGTACCAACATCACCCGGCGCCCGGTGTGGCGCAGGGCGCTGCTGACGTCGGTGACATCGCGCGGGTTGGAATAGACGTTGAGTTCGCCCGCCGTGAATGCGGGCGGCCTGCTGGGTCTCATGGCGCGAGAACCTCCACGACATCCCTGGGGGCGTGTGCGCGCTGGGCGGTGCGCAGCGCATTCACCCGGTACGCCTGCGCCAATTCCGGCCCGACCTGACCCAGCGCGGCCAGATGCCCGGCGACCGCGGCCGCATCGCCACGCGCGACCGGGCCGGTGAGCGCGGCCTGCCCGCGCTGCAGGGTGTTCTCCAGCGCGGCCCTGGCCAGCGGTCCGATGATGCGTTCGGCGATGCCGCCCGGGTGGTCGTCGACGGATTGTTGGCCGAGCAGTTCGCTGCCGCGCAGGGCGGCGCGCAGCGCGTCGAGCGCGTCGGCGAGCACGGTCACGATGTGGTTGCCGGCATGGGCCAGCGCGGCGTGGTACAGGACGCGGGCATCCTCGGCGACGCAGAACGGTTCCCCGCCCATCTCCAGCACGAGCGATTGCCCGATCGCGTATCCGACTTCGTCGGCCGCGGTCACACCGAAGCATGAATCCGCCAGCCGGCTGATGTCTTCATCGGAGCCGGTGAAGGTCATCGCCGGGTGAATCGCCAGCGGAATGCAGCCGTCCCGGGACAACGGCTCGAGAATGCCGATCCCGTTGGCGCCGGACGTGTGGACCACGATGGTTCCCGGCCGCACCGCCGACGTCGCCGCCAGCCCGGAGACCAGGCCGGCGAGTTCGCTGTCGGGAACCGCAAGCAGCAACAGCTCGGCACCGGCGGCGACGTCCGGGGGCGTTGCCACCGGAGTATCGGGCAACCGGCGTTGTGCCCGCTGCCGTGACGCATGGGAGATGGCGCTACAAGCCACCACGACGTGGTCGGCGCGCTCCAGCGCGACGCCGAGCGCGGTGCCCACCCGGCCGGCCGAGATGATCCCCACCTTGAGCCGCGCCGGGCGCAGACCGTCGAACTGCACCATCGCAGACGACCTCACAGATATCTTGTTTCGTTCCGGTCCCACGTCGTGGGTACCGTTCGGTCACTACGACTGTAGTCGATTACCAGGCATTACCCAATGTGAGGAAGCTCCTAGCTCAGCTTTCGCGGCGACGCCGCCGGCCGCCTTCGGAGGGTTGCACCTGCAGGCGAGCCAGCAGATCGGCCACCGACTGGCCACCCGTCGCCGTGCCTTCTCCCGCGCCATCGGGATCCTCTCGCTCCGGGTCACCGCCGTGCCGGGGCGCCTGCTCCGGCGCGGGCGGGGGCGCCAGACGCGGCGGTGGGGACGCGCCGCCGGACGATGCCGGGTGCGCTGGAGGCGCCGGCGGTGCTGGTGGCGGTGCCGCGGCGGCGGGTGAGGGTGCTGCCTGGGCCTCGTTGCCCGGGGAGAAATTGCGCACCCCGTAATCGCGGTACTCCGCTGAGTGGCGAGACCGTGCCCGGCGGCCGGCGTCTCCGTAGGGCGGCGGCGGGCCCGGCTCGACGGGCTGGCCATCCCAGGCCTCCTCGACGTCCGAATGCCTTGCACGCCGCCGCCCACCGACCGAATCGGTGGGGTGATCGCTGCCGGCCCAATTGCTCCCCGGAGCCCCGGGCGGCAACCATTGCCCTTGCGCGGCGGCCGGCTGCCACCCCTGGCCTGGCCAGTGCGCCCGCGGCTGTCGGGTTTCTGGCGCTGGCTCTGGCGCGGGCTGCGGTTCGGGCTCGCGCTGCGGTTCGGGTTGGAATTGCGCCGCGGGCGCCGGTGGCGGTTGTTGCTGACTGTGCTCGAACCGCGGCTCGGCCGGTTGAGCGTATGCGGGCTCTTCGGCGTACGCGGGCTCCTCGGCGTACGCGGGCTCTTCGGCGTATGCCGGCTCTTCGGCGTACGCGGGATCCTGCGGCGCTTCGTACTGGTGACGGACGCGATCCTGTCGGGGCAGCGGCTGCTGGCGAGGGGGAACCAGCGGTTCCTCGGGCACGTCGATGATGGCGTCGTCGGAGCGGCCGGCGTTGTCCGACGGCACCGCTGTCACCCGGTCGCTGGACACCCAATCGACCGGGGTGTCGCGGGGGTTCTCGCCGTTGCGATCCCACTCGCTGTACGCGCGCTCCGGCTGCGACTCGGCCTCGGGCGTCGTACCCCCGAGGGCCGGGCGATGCGCCAGGTCGGTGTCGAACAGGATTTCCAGGCTGGTCCGCAAGGCGGAAAGTTCGGCGCGCAACTCCGCCAGATCGTCAGCGGCCTGAGCGCGCAGCTCGGACGCCAGCTCACGACGCAACTGGGACTCGACGGTCAGTTCGTATTCACGCCGGGCCGAGATCTCCCGGTCCAGCTGCAGGTCGTACACCAGCTTGAGGTCGCGGACCCGCGACTGATCGGCGTCGCTTTGGCGGCGATACAGCACGGAGACAAAGGCGCCGGCGACAGCGGCCCACAGCGCCAGGATTACAGCGAGCTTGAGTAGTTCTACCCGATTGGTGAAAACCAATGCGGAACTGGCCCCTATCGCGAGGACCAGCAACACGGTCAAGAGCACCCACCCCGGCCTGCGGCCGCCGCGCCGGACTCGGGCGCCGCGGGACAGAACGGTCATGGCCTGAGAGTACCTGTGCGAGGTCAATCAGCGTGTCGCGCACCTCCGGCGATTCTCGCGCGGGTTATCTGCGGTGCCGCGGGGGTTGATCGGCCGACGGACGCCGGCAATCACGGCGCCGGGCTAGCTTTCTGCGCCCTCGCCGGTGCTCACTCGGGTCCTGCGGCGACTTGCAACAATGTTGCAACCACAGCGCGGCAAGGACCAGCGCCAGCGCGCTGACGGCGGCCACCACGGTCCCCGAGGTGTCCTCGGCGGCGACCCGCAACCAGGACTTGCGCGGCAGGAAGTAGACGAGCACGCCGACCCACCAACCCAGCACCAGCGCGCCCACCCAGGCCGAGGCCTTGGCGACCACCAGGCTGCGGGCTACGGCGAGTGGATGCAGCCAACCCGGACCGGATCCGATTTCGCCCTCGCTGATCTTGGCCCGGACGTAGCGAGCCCACAGCGCCTCGACGACGGCCACCGCCAGCAGCGACAGGCCAGTCCACACCGTGATCGGCGGAAACCACCGGTATAGGCCCGTGACCATCAGATAACCCAGGACTGCCGCGCCGACCACGGCGGCGGTCAGGTCACGCTTGCGGGTGGGTCCCATCAGGCTGTCGGCCCCCGACCGGCCGGCGGATTTCGGTTCGGCCGAAGGGTGAGACCGGTCGGCCGGACGCCGACCCGGTCGGCCGCTTCGAGCTGGGCCAGCAGGCCCGAGACGGGCTGCGGACCGTCGGCGAGCGTCAGCTGCGCGTTCGGATCCACGTCGAGCCATGGGATGAGCACGAACGCCCGTAGGTGAGCGAGCGGATGCGGCAGCGTCAGGTTGTTCTCGCGGGAGACCACCTCCGTTGGGCCGTAGCAGGCGATCAAGTCGACATCGAGAGTGCGCGGGCCCCAGCGCTCGCCGCGGACCCGGCCCGCCGCCCGCTCGAACTCCTGCGCGCGGCGCAGCCAGTCCTGCCCGTCGCGGGCCGGGTCGTCGGCGACAACCACCGCGTTGAGGAACGGTGCCTGATCCACCCGGCCCCAGGGGTCGGTCTCGTAAACCGGTGAGACGGCCAGCACCGCTTCCCCCAGCCCGTCGACGACGGACTGCAACCGGGCCAGCCGGTCACCCAGATTGGAGCCGATGGACAGCACGACGCGGGTCATAGCGGCCCCGCCGGCCGGGATCACCGAACCGCGCCCGCCGCGGCGGGAGCGCCGCACCACCACCGCGACGTCGGCGAACTGCTGCGGGATCGGAGCTTGCGGCTTGTGCACCACCACCTCGACGGCGTGCACGCGTTCGTCGTCCATCACCTGGTCGGCGATCTGTGCTCCGACCGTTTCGATCAGGTTGCGCGCGGGCCCGGCCACCACGTCGGCGGCCAACCGTGCCAGCGCGGCGTAGTCGTAGGTGTCGGCCAGTTCGTCGCTGGCAGCGGCGGCAGCCAAGTCGATCCACACCGTGATGTCGACGACGAAGTCCTGACCGTTGGCACGCTCGTGGTCGAAAACTCCGTGTTGTCCGCGAACCTTCAAGCCGCGCAGTTCGATTCGATCAGCCATTGTCTCCAGCCAGTTCCGTGTGCGACCCGCCGGTCCAGGCCGCCACAACCTTGAGGGCATCGGTCGTGGCCCGCACGTCGTGCACCCGAACGCCCCAGGCCCCGTGCAGTGCGGCCAGCGCGGAAACCACCGCGGTGGCGGTCTCACGCCCGTCGGGCGGTCGCGGCGAACCGTCGGCTCCGGCCAACAACGTACCGAGGAACCGTTTGCGCGATGCGCCCAGTAGCACCGGGATGCCGGTGGCGACCAGCTGCGGCAGAGCATGCAACAGCGCCCAATTGTGTTGTCCGGTCTTGGCGAATCCCAATCCGGGATCGATCATCAGCTGGCCGGGGTCGACACCGGCCGACACCGCGGCGTCGACGCTGGCCAGCAACTCCGCGCGAACTTCGCCCACAACGTCGCGTGTAGTGCGGTGCCGCGTGCGGACGCTCGGCGGACACCGATCGCCAATGCATCAGCACCCAGGGCACTTTCGCATCGGCCAGCAGCGGCGCCATCGCGGGATCGGCGCGACCGCCGGAAACGTCGTTGACGATCCGCGCACCGCCGCACAGGGCCGCGCGCGCGACATCAGCATGCATGGTGTCGATGCTGACGGTAATGCCTTCTGCGGCAAGGGCTTTGATGACGGGGATGACACGGGACGTCTCGACCTGCGGGTCGATCCGCGTGGCGCCGGGCCGGGTCGACTCTCCCCCGACGTCGACGATGTCGGCGCCGTCGGCCACCAGGGCCAAACCCTGCGCCACGGCCCTGTCGGGATCTAGATAGCGGCCGCCGTCGGAGAACGAATCGTCAGTGACGTTCAGGACTCCCATTACCTGCACAGGCGCCAAACTCACTTACGCAGGATCAGGTCGAGCGCCTCGGCTCGAGAAGCCGCGTTGGTCTTGAACAGCCCGCGCACCGCCGAGGTGGTGGTGACCGCTCCGGGCTTACGGACACCGCGCATCGCCATGCACAGGTGCTCGGCCTCCACGACGACGATGACGCCACGCGGATTGAGCTTCTTCACCAGGGCGTCGGCGATCTGGCTGGTGAGCCGCTCCTGCACCTGGGGCCGCTTGGAATACAGGTCGACGAGGCGGGCGATCTTCGACAGGCCGGTGACCCTGCCGTCGTTGCCCGGGATGTAACCGACGTGGGCCACGCCGTGGAACGCCACCAGATGGTGCTCACACGTCGAGTACAGCGGGAATTTCCTTGACCAGCACCAGCTCGTCGTGTTCCTCGTCGAACATCGTGTTCAGCACGCTGTCGGGATCGGTGTAGAGCCCGGCGAACATCTCGCGGTAGGCGCGCGCGACGCGAGCCGGCGTCTCCCGCAGGCCGTTCCGGTCGGGATCTTCGCCGATCGCGTGCAGCAACTCGCGGACCGCGGCCTCGGCACGCTCCTGATCGAACACTCGCGATCGCGGCCATCGCGGCATCCGGCCCCGATCCGTTTAAGGCCATCGAATCCTCCGTTTGCTCAGCCGTGAGCCGGCGGGTTGGACCGGCTTACGTCGTCATCCTGCCGGTCTGGCGACCCACCTTCCGGGGCGGGCTGGCCGGGCGGCGGATACGGCGGATACGGCGGATATGACGGGTGCGCCTGGCCGGGGTGACCCGCCGGTCCCTGTTGCCCCGGATAACCTTGCTGCCCGGGATGGCCCTGCTGTCCTGGATGACCCTGCGGGCCCGGGTAACCGCGCGCCGGTTGCTGCCAGTAGGGCTGCTGTCCGGGTTGCGCGGGCGGGATGCCAGTAATTCGGCTGTTGTTGCTGCGGTGGCCATCCCGGCGCGCGCCAGCCGGCCGGGGCGCCGTAGTCGGGTTGGGTGGCCCCTGCGGTTGGGTGGCCCCGTGCGGCTCTCCCCGACGATTGCCGCCGCCTTGCGCGCCATGAGAACCGTTGCCGCCGTTGGCGTTTCGCTCGGCTTCCAGGCGTGCGGCGGCGGCTTCGCTGGCCCGGGCGATGGCCGCCTTGAAGGCCGGCTCGGGGGTCGGCGGCGGCCAGGGCTCGCCGCGCTCGATGGCCAGCTCGCCGGGCGTCTTGATCGGCGGCTTGTCCGACGGGATTCGGCCGCCGAAATCGTCGAACATCGTGAGCCGGGGCCGTTTCTCGACACCGGAGAAGATGCCTTCCAGCTCGGCCCGGTGCAGGGTTTCCTTTTCCAGCAGCTCGCCCGCCAAAATGTCGAGAATGTCGCGGTATTCGGTGAGGATCTCCCACGCCTCGGTGTGGGCGGCCTCGATCAGCTTGCGGATCTCGTCATCGATGTCGCGGGCGACCTCATGTGAGTAGTCCGCCTGAGTTCCCATGGTGCGGCCCAGGAACGGGTCGCCGTGCTCCGAACCGTATTTGACCGCACCGAGTTTGGAGCTCATGCCGAATTCGGTGACCATCGCGCGCGCAATCTTGGTCGCCTGCTCGATGTCGGACACCGCGCCGGTCGTCGGCTCCCGGAACACCAGCTCCTCGGCGGCGCGACCGCCCATGGCAAACACCAGCTGCGCGATCATCTCCGAGCGGGTGCGCAGGCCCTTGTCTTCCTCCGGCACGGCCACCGCGTGGCCGCCGGTGCGACCGCGCGCCAGGATCGTCACCTTGTAGATCGGCTCGATATCCGGCATCGCCCAGGCCGCCAGCGTGTGCCCGCCCTCGTGATAGGCGGTGATCTTCTTCTCCTGCTCGCTGATGATGCGGCCCTTGCGGCGCGGGCCACCGATCACCCGGTCCACCGCTTCCTCCAGCGCGGCGCTGGTGATGACGGTGCCGTTCTCGCGGGCGGTGAGCAGCGCCGCCTCGTTGATGACGTTGGCCAGGTCGGCGCCGGTCATGCCGACGGTCCGCTTGGCCAGGCCGGCGAGGTCGGCGTCCGGGCCGATCGGCTTGCCCTTGGAGTGCACTTCCAGCACCGCTTTGCGGCCCGCCAGGTCCGGGTTGGAAACCGGGATCTGCCGGTCGAAGCGGCCGGGCCGCAGCAGCGCCGGGTCCAGGATGTCGGGCCGGTTGGTGGCGGCGATCAGGATGACGCCGGCCCGCGGGTCGAACCCGTCCATCTCGACCAGCAACTGGTTCAGCGTCTGCTCGCGCTCGTCGTGACCGCCACCCAGGCCCGGCGCCGCGCTGGCGGCCCACCGCGTCGATCTCGTCGACGAAGATGATGCACGGGTTGTTCTGCTTGGCCTGCTCGAACAGGTCGCGTACGCGGGAGGCGCCGACGCCGACGAACATCTCGACGAAGTCGGAGCCCGAGATCGTGAAGAACGGAACCCCCGCCTCGCCGGCGACCGCGCGGGCCAGCAGCGTCTTACCGGTCCCCGGCGGCCCGTAGAGCAGCACGCCCTTGGGGATCTTGGCGCCCAGCGCCTGGTACCGGCCGGGATTCTGCAGGAAGTCCTTGATCTCGTAGAGCTCCTCGACCGCCTCGTCGACGCCGGCGACGTCGGCGAAGGTGGTCTTGGGCATGTCCTTGTTGAGCTGCTTGGCGCGCGACTTGCCGAAGCCGAAGCCCATGCGGGCGCCGCCCTGCATGCGGGAGAACATCACGAACAGCCCCACCAGCAGCAGCAGCGGCAGCACGTACACCAGCAACTCGCCCAGGATGCTGCCCTGGTTGACGACGGTGCTGACCTTCGCGTTCTTGGCGTTCAGCGCGTTGAACAGGTCGACGGCGTAGCCGCTGGGGAACTTGGTGATGACCTTGTCGGAATTGTCGGTGTCACCATTGCCCTTCTTCAGGGTCAATCGCAGTTGCTGTTCGCGGTCGTCGATTTGGGCGCTCTTGACGTTGTCGCCGTTGATCTGGGACATCGCCACCGACGTGTCGACGGGCTTATAGCCGCGGGTGTCGTCGCTGAAGTAGAAGAACGACCAGCCGAGCAGCACCACGACAGCAATCGCCGTGACGGTGCGAATAACGTTTTTCCGGTTCATCAATCATCGGCCTCGCCGGCCAGGTCCTTCCCCGAGATACACGCAGCTGGAAAAGTCCAGGTTACCGCTAGCGGCGATCGCCAGCTCCGGCAGAGCCGGGGCGCAGCGGGTCGCCGCCATGGTGTCCGGCGGCGATCGCCAGCTCCGGCAGAGCCGGGGCGCAGCGGGTCGCCGCCATGGTGTCCGGCGGCGATCGCCAGCTCCGGCAGAGCCGGGGCGCAGCGGGTCGCCGCAGTCCTCCCAGTTAACGAAGGGCAGTTCCCGACTACTCGTAGTAGCGGGCCTCGATGACGTTGCCGTCCGGATCGGCGAAGTAGTACCCCTGCGGGGCCCAGCCCCGCGCGCCGAAGCTTCGGTTCAGCCGCGCGCTGGTGTCCACGCCTTCGGCCTGCAGCCGCCGGTCCAGCGCGTCGTATTCGGCCTTCGACAGCGCCAGGCACACGTGATTGACCGGGTGGCCGGCGCTGCCCTGGTTGGCGGTCAAAGTCTCGGTGGCCGAAACGCCTTCGGCGGGCATCAAGTCGATGATGGAATCCGCACAAATCCGCACACTCGGGAACGGCGCATCGCCGGCTTCGAATTCGGCGAACCGGACCGGCTCCAGCCCGACGACGCGGGTGTAGAAGTCCATCGAGGCCCGGGGACTTCTCGTCCAGAGCACCACATGGTCCAGCCGCATCGACTCGAGTATCCCCGCCTTACGACGCTTTGTTCGCCGACTGACCGCTATTCGGATGACCCGAACCGGTTCGGGGCCTTCTCAGCCAGCAACCGTTGTGCTTTGGTGAGACGGTGCCCCCAACCGAACGGTTAGTAGAGACCAACGGTGTGCGGCTGCGGGTGACCGAAGCGGGCGACCGCGGCGCACCCGTGGTGATCCTGGCGCACGGCTTCCCCGAACTGGCCTACTCCTGGCGTCATCAGATTCCCGTCCTCGCCGACGCCGGCTACCACGTGCTGGCGCCCGATCAGCGCGGCTACGGCGGCTCGGATCGTCCGGATGCCGTCGACGCCTACGACATTCATCAGCTGACCGCCGACCTGGTCGGTCTGCTCGACGACGTCGGCGCGCGAGCGCGCCGTGTGGGTCGGGCACGACTGGGGAGCCGCCGTGGTGTGGAACGCCCCGCTGCTGCACCCGGACCGGGTCGCGGCCGTCGCCGCGATGAGCGTGCCGGTGACGCCGCGCCCGCGCGTGGCGCCCACGACGGCGTGGCGCAAGACATTCGGCGAGAACTTCTTCTACATCCTGTACTTCCAGGAGCCCGGCGTCGCCGACGCCGAATTGAACGCCGATCCCGCCCGGGTGATGCGACGCATGATGGGCAGCCTGCGACACCCGGCGACAAGGCCGCGGCGCTGCGGATGGTGGCCCCCGGCCCGGAAGGCTTCATCGAGCGGCTGCCCGAGCCCGACGGGCTGCCGGACTGGATAAGCCAGGACGAGCTCGACCACTACATCGCCGAGTTCACCCGCACCGGCTTCACCGGCGGCCTGAACTGGTATCGCAATTTCGACCGCAACTGGGAGACCACCCCCGAACTCGACGGCGCGAAGATCTCGGTCCCGTGCTTGTTCATCGGCGGGACGGCCGACCCCGTCCTGTCGTTCACCCGCACCGACCGCGCCTCCGAGGCGATCTCCGGCCCGTACCGGCAGGTGATGATCGACGGCGCCGGACACTGGCTGCAGCAGGAGCGCCCCGACGAGGTCAATGCGGCCTTGCTGGAATTCCTCAACGGATTGGAGCTGCAATGAGCGCGCCCCTGCGTTTCGGCGTCTTTATCACGCCGTTTCCACCCCGTCGGCCAATCCCCAACGGTGGCATTGGAATACGACATGGAACGTGTGGTCGCACTGGACCGGCTGGGATTCGACGAAGCGTGGTTCGGCGAACACCACTCCGGTGGCTACGAGCTGATCGCCTGTCCCGGAGGTGTTCATCGCCGCGGCGGCCGAGCGGACCAAACACATCCGGCTGGGCACCGGCGTGGTGTCGCTGCCCTACCACCACCCGCTCATGGTGGCCGATCGCTGGGTGCTGCTGGACCACCTGACCCGCGGCCGGGTGATGTTCGGTACCGGTCCCGGCGCGCTGCCCTCGGACGCCTACATGATGGGCATCGACCCGATCGAGCAGCGCCGGATGATGCAGGAGTCGCTCGAGGCCATCCTGGCGCTGTTCCGCGCCGCACCCGACCGAACGCATCGATCGGCACTCCGACTGGTTCACCCTGCGCGACGCGCAGCTGCACATCCGGCCATACACCTGGCCCTATCCCGAAATCTCCACGGCGGCAATGATTTCACCGTCGGGGCCGCGATTGGCCGGCGCGCTTGGCACGTCGCTGCTATCGCTGTCGATGTCGGTGCCCGGCGGCTACGCGGCGCTGGAAACCACCTGGGACGTGGTCCGCGAACAGGCCGCGAAGGTCGGCCGGGATGAGCCGGACCGCGCCGACTGGCGGGTGTTGAGCATCATGCACATCGCCGACACCCGTGAGCAGGCGATCGACGACTGCACCTACGGGCTACAGGATTTCGCGAACTACTTCGGCGCCGCCGGCTTCGTGCCGCTGGCCAACAGCGTCGAGGGCACCCAGACGCCGCACGAGTTCGTCGCCGACTATGCGGCCAAGGGCAATTGCTGCATCGGCACGCCCGAGGACGCGATCGCTCACATCGAGGACCTGCTCGATCGCTCCGGTGGCTTCGGGACGCTGCTGATGCTCGGCCACGACTGGGCCTCGCCCGCAGGCGACCTATCACAGCTATGACCTGATGGCGCGCAAGGTGATTCCGCACTTCAAGCGACAGCTCGAGGCGTCCCGATCGTCGCATGACTGGGCGAAGGGCAAGCGCGACCAGCTGATCGGCCGGGCCGGTGAGGCCGTGGTGAAGGCCATCACCGAGCACGTCGACGAGCAGAAAGACGCGGTGCACTGATGCGCGCGGCAGTGTTGCGGGACGGCCGCATGGTCTATCGGGACGACGTGCCCGACCCGATACCCGAAGCCGGCCAGGTGCTGGTGGGGGTGCGGGCGTGCGGAATCTGCGGCTCCGACCTGCATTTCGCCGCGCACGGCGCGCAGGTGCTGGAGATGAGCGATCGGGTGGCCGGCGGCTCGGGCGGCATGCACGTCGACCTGAATCACGACATCTTCATGGGTCACGAGTTCAGCGCCGAGATCCTCGAAGCCGGACCTGATACCGAGACCCATCCGCCGGGCACGCTGGTCACCTCGTTGCCGGTGCTGCTGTCCGCCAAGGGCGTCGAGCCGATCGTCTACAGCAACAGCACCGTCGGCGGCTACGCCGAACGGATGCTGCTGTCGGCCCCGCTGCTGCTGCCCATACCCAACGGCCTGGACTTCAAGCACGCCTCACTCACCGAGCCCATGGCGGTGGGGCTGCACGCGGTCAACAAGTCCAATATCGCGCCCGGCGAAACGGCCCTGGTGCTCGGGTGCGGCCCGATCGGGATCGCCATCATCGCCGCGCTGCGCGCCAAAGGTGTGGAAACCATTGTGGCGTCGGACTTTTCGCCCAAGCGGCGGGAACTGGCCACCGCGATGGGCGCCCACCAGACGCTGGATCCGGCGCAGGGTTCGCCCTTCGACACCGTCAAGCCGGCGGTGGTGTTCGAGGCGGTCGGGGTGCCCGGCATCATCGACGATGTGATGCTCAGGGCGCGGCCCGGCACCCGCCTGGTGGTCGCCGGTGTGTGCATGCAACCCGACACGGTGCATCCATTCTTCGCGATCGCCAAAGAAATCAACGTGCAATTCGTACTCGCCTACACGCCCGATGAATTCGGCGACTCGCTGCGCGCTTTGGCCGAGGGCGACATCGACGTGGCGCCACTGATCACCGGCGAGGTCGGGCTCGATGCGGTGGGCGCGGCGTTCGACGACCTGGCCGATCCCGAGCGGCACTGCAAGATTCTCGTCACGCCCTGAGGTTGTCGGAGGCCGTCGATGCGGAATCGGTGGGCTTCCATGTCGAGGGCGTCGCCGTCGCCGATGTAGCCGCGGTAGAGGTGTTCGTATTTCAGGGTTCCGAAGAAGCGCTCGATGACGCCGTTGGTTTGCGGGGATTTGATGCGGGTGCGTACGTGGCGTAGTAGCGGGTCGTCGCCGTCGAAGGCGGTGTGGAAGGTTTGTCCGCGAAAACAGGGGCCGTTGTCTGAGACCACGGCGATCGGTGCGGGCGCTTGGCCTATGACGGTGTCGTGGGCATCGAGGATGTCCATGACGCCGCGGTCAGCGCGCAGGTCCTCCACGCCGAGCAGTTGTTGGGCTTCGGCGATGGCCAGCTGCAGACAGTGCAGGGCATCGGCGCCGCGGCCGGTGGGGGTCACGGTGATGGCCAGGCAGTATTTGGTGGCGTAATCGATCACGGCGCAGATGCGCCAGATTCCGCCGGTGGTGGTTTCGAATTCGGAGAAGTCGGTCTGCCAGACTCGGTTGCGTTGCGTGGGCGGGTCGCGGAACACTTTGCGGCGCAACACGGCCCAGGACGTGCGGTCAGCCCGAAACCCTTGGGGCAAAAGCAATCCGCGGCGCCGTAACGCTCGAGCCACCGAGGAATTGGTGACCTGATGGCCATCACCGCGCATCAGCGCCGCGATCTTGCGATACCCCCACGCCGGCCACTTCTCGGCGTATTTGGCAGCCAGTGCCTCGAGGTGATCGACGACCGGCGCCGGCCAGGGCCCTTTGCCGGGCTCACCGTGGGCCAGTCGGGCCAGGCGGCGCCGGTAAGTGCGCTCGGGGATACCGGCCAAACCGCAAAACCTCGAAACCGGCAGACCCGCTACCTCTCTTAGGGCTTCGAGGTCTTTGAAGGGACTTGATCGGCAAATGCCGCGCCGCGCTGCCAGATCCGCAACTGCACGGTGGCCTCGGCCAACGCCAGCTTGAGCTGCTCGTTTTCCATCTGCAGCCGGCGTTGCTCGGGCGTGCCTTTGGCGCCGGCCGCGCCGCTGGGGACCTCTTGAAGCCGCTGGGCCCCGGCCTCAAGGAACTGATGCTTCCACTTGATGACCAGATCCGGGGATACACCTAACCGCCGCGCCGCCTCGCGGCCACTCATCTCCCCAGCCAACACCGACAACACCACCCGAAGCTTGTCCTCGGGTGCGATCTTCGTGCGGCGTGATCGAACCATGACACCACCCATCCTCTTCAGCGACGGCCGCCCTGTCGATAACGCGACCCTGCCAAAAAGTTTGAGTCAGTAGACGTCGCTACAATCGAACGTATGTTCGAGCTGCCGTCCGATCCCGCCGCGCTGGTAGCGGTTATCGAGTCCACGCATCGGGAGGAATCGATGCTCGTGGCCCGTCGGCTGGCGGCGGTGGCGGCGTTGCTTCGGCACCGGGTTGCCACCGCCGAGCGGCCCGACCGGGACTACGCGGAGATCGACGGCTTCGAGCAGACCGCCGCCGAGGTCGCCGCCGCGATGAACCTCTCGCCCACGGGAGCCAGCTACCTGGTGTCGTACGCGGAGGCGCTCGACACCAGGCTGCCCAGGATTGCGGCCCTGCTGGCCGAAGGCCGAACTGATTGGCGCACAGTGCGATTGATCATCATCCGCATGGATCTGGTCACCGACGGTGAAATCCTTACCAAACTCGACCAGTTCCCTGGCCGACCGCATCGGCGAATGGCACGGCTGGTCGAGGCAGCGGATCGTCAACGCGGTCGACGCCGCGGTCCGCTCCTCCGATCCCGACGCCGCCCGTGAGCGCCGCCTTGCCGACGAGAATGACCGCCACGTCGCGATCCGTGCGAAAACCGATGGGATGGCGGAGATCTACGGCTCAGTAGCCGCAGCCGCTGCAATGGCCTTTGACCGCCGGCTCTCGCAGCTCGCCAAGCAGGTGTGTCCGGCCGACCCCCGGACGTTCGATCAGCGGCGGGCCGACGCGTTGTCCGCATTGACCGAAGGCCGTGGATTGGCCTGTGCGTGCGGCCAACCGGAGTGCCCCGCCCGTGCGGACGACCCCGGCCCCGACAGTGATCGGGCCGGGGCGCGGGTGGTCGATCCACGTGGTAGCCACCGAACAGACCGTCAATGCCGACGGCTCCTTGCCCGGCTATCTCGAGGGGTACGGCGTCATCGACGCAGAGCAGGTGCGCCGATTGGCCTCAGCCGCATCAGTACTGGTCGCCGACCCGTTGACCAGTTCGGTCGAGGCGTTGCGATATCAGCCCTCCGCCGCATTGGAGCGGGCCGTCCGGTGCCGGGATCTCACCTGCCGCTTCCCGGGGTGCAGCCGGCCGGCGATGGTGTGCGACCTCGACCACACGGTCCCGTTCAACCATCAGGATCCGGCGGCGGGGGGACGGACCACGGCGGATAATCTCAAATGCCTTTGCCGTCAGCATCATCGGCTCAAGACCTTCGGCGCTTGGCGCGACAAGCAACTTGCCGACGGCACCGTGGTGTGGACATCACCGAGCGGACGGACCTACCGGACCTCGCCGGCCGGTGCCGACCTCTTCCCACAGCCGGGCGCCCGGCATGCGCGGCACCCGCGCCGAATCGGCGAAGCAGGTCACGGCAGCGGAGCGCACGAATTGCCGACGCTCGCAAGCACAATCGCGATCAGCGTCCGATCAATGAAGCCCGACTGCGGCTAGAACAGGCCCGCAAAGAGGAAATCGCGTCACGTAAGTTCCGGAACCATATGCGCGACATGCTCGTCCTGTTCAAGGGTGCGCCGAGCACCAGTCCGTTTTGCACCTGGGTGAACGATCCGAGGGAACCGGAAGAATTGCCGCCGGATTGGGCGCCCGACGAGCCGGTGCGGCAGTCCTTGCCGGACGATCCACCCTTCTAGAACACCTCGCAAATTCCCTAATCCCCCGCGGTCAGCCATATTCGGCCGGTATCGTCCACGGCGACAGCGCTCGCGATCCGGCAGTGGTAGGCAGCATGGACGACCAGACACCAACTCCCGTCACACTTACCATCTACCGCGACCTTCGGGTCGGCATGGTGGTCATTACGCTGATGCTCTTCGTGGCGATTGTCATCGAAGAATTATCGGCAACCTGCTGGCAATTCGCGCTCAGTGCTTATTATTACACCTCCGCGCACAGCATCATGATCGCCGCGCTCCTGGCTCTGGGCACGTTGCTGATCGTCTACAAGGGCAGCAACGACACCGAAGATGTGTTCTTGACTCTGGCCGGGATTTCCGCGTCTGATGATCGCGATGGTGCCGCAGGGTCGACCCGCGATGCTTTGTGGGCGAGGTGATCTGCCGTCTCAATTCGAGCCCGCGATTCAGCCCAATGTCTGGGCGGTCGTTGTCGCCCTCCTCGCGGGCTGGCTGGGAATGCTGCTTGCTGCACTGGCGCAAGCGCACCCGGCAGCCCAGACGTCCGCTGGGCATACTGGCGTTGTGTATTTTCTGGCTGATCATGGTGCTCGGCTTTATTGCCCTTGTCTTTTTCCCGAGCTGGTTCTACGCGCAATATCCATGGCATAGCCGGTGTCTCGATGCTCTCGTCTTTCATCATCACCGTGTTCTGCGCCGCATACGTCGTCGGGCAAGAAGATATCTGCGAAGTCACCGCACATCGGCGCCGCTATCAAGTGGTGCTACCGGGTGATCGCCGGCGTGATGGTGGCGACTTTAATCGCAGTTATTGCACTGCATCTCAGGCATCCCGGTTGGGAGCCCTGGGTCCTTACTGATGGAAACAGCTGGTGATCGTCGAGTTCGCCGCGTACTGGGTGGTGCAAACCATCGAACTGTGGGATACACCCGACCGCAGGGAGCGCCTCCCGGCCGAGATGCAGCACCGGCTCCAGGAAGAACGGACGACGGGCGGCGGATTCACCGCGTGGAAGTCCGAACTGACCGAAGCACGCGACGAGTCTCCCGGGGCAAGGCTGCTGCCGCTTCTGTAGTGCGGGCCTGCCGCGGTCATGGCAAGAAGCTCGCCAATCGTGAACTCACGCAAGGCAATCCTGATCGGTGTCCCATTGGTCATGCACGCAACCTTCGCCCGGCGAAGCTTCCTTAGCCCAAGAACCATCGTTCGAAGCAAGGTAGACGCTAGGGTCCAGTCATGCCGAAACCCAGCATCGAAGAGCTTGTCCGCCGATCGATCGCCGCGGCCGCGGCCTGCTCGGCGATCGCCGCAATCTCGGCGTGCGACAAGCACAATCCGGCGCAGCCCGGGGCCAACCCCCGCCAGGTCACGGTGGTGGGCACCGGCCAGGTGCAAGGCGTCCCGGACACCCTGACCGCCGACGTCGGCATCGAGTTCACCGCACCCGACGTCACCTCGGCGATGAACCAAACCAACGACCGTCAGCAGGCGGTCATCAACGCGCTGACCGGCGCGGGCCTCGACCGCAAAGACATCAGCACCACCGAGGTCACGCTGTCGCCGGAATACAACAACCCGGAGCCCAGCGGCACGGCCGCCATCACCGCGTACCGCGCCACCAACGCCATCGCCGTCAGGATCCACCCGACCGACACCGCGTCGCGCCTGCTGGCCCTCATCGTCGGCACCGGCGGCGACGCCACCCGGATCAAGTCCGTCCGCTACTCCATCGCCGACGATTCGCAGCTGGTGAAGGATGCCCGGGCGCGCGCCTTCAACGACGCCAAGAGCCGCGCCGAGCAGTACGCCCAGCTGTCCGCGCTTCGGCTGGGCCGGGTGCTATCGATCTCCGAGGCCACCGGCAACACGCCGCCGCCGGTCGGGGCGCCGCGGGCCATGCCGTCCATGGTTCCGCTGGAACCCGGCCAGCAGACCGTGAACTTCTCGGTGACCGCGGTGTGGGAGTTGGACTAAGCGCGACCGGTCTACTGCTGATAGACCCGGGGGTCCAGGGTGCCGATGTAGGACAGGTCGCGGTAGCGCTCGTCGTAATCGAGGCCGTAGCCGACGACGAAGTCGTTGGGAATGTCGAAGCCCACGTAGGCGATGTCGACGTTGGCCCCCTGCGCGTCGGGCTTGCGCAGCAGCGTGCACACCCGCAGCGAACGCGGGTGCCGCGTCTTGAGGTTGCGCAACAGCCACGACAGGGTGAGGCCCGAGTCGACGACGTCCTCGACGATCAGCACGTCGCGGCCCTCGATGTCGCGGTCGAGGTCCTTGAGAATCCGCACCACGCCCGACGAGGACGTCGATGAGCCGTAGGAGCTGACGGCCATGAATTCGAACTGGGTCGGCAACGGAATCGCGCGGGCCAGGTCGGTGACGAAGATCACAGCGCCCTTGAGCACGGTGATCAACAGCAGATCCTGACCGGTCTCGGTCGCGGCGTCGCGGTAGTTCTCCCCGATTTCCCGGCCGAGTTCGGCGATGCGCGCCTGAATCTGCTCCGACGTGAGCAAGACAGACTTGATATCCCCCGGGTAAAGCTCCGCGGGCTGAGCGGGGGTGATCGCCGAGGAGATCTGGGCCACGCCCACAGAGTGCCACGCCGGCGGGCGAATAACCAACGGCAGCCCCCATATTGCGGCTAACGTACCGGCTCGCGCCACAGCGTCAGCACGCCCTCGCGCCGCCCCGCGAACAGTCGTTCGTCCGGCAACGGCGACCCGACCGCCACCCCGCCCTGCCCGTGCCAGGCGGTGACGAGGGCGTCCACCGCCCGGATCTGCTTGTCGGTCAGGCTCGTTGCGCCGCCGGCCAGCAACCAGCCCCGGATCACCCGCCGCCGCACCGGGGCCGGCCAGCGCCGCCAACGCCTGCACACGCAGGCCGGAGTCCGCCTTGGCCTCGGGCAGCGCCCGGGCGGCCAGGCGTGTCGATCAGCTCGGAGTCCTCCCGCAACGCCGTCGCGGTGCGGGCCAGCGCCTCGGCCACACCGCCGCCGAGCACGTCTTCCAGCAACGGCAGCACCTCGGTGCGCAGCCTGGTCCGGGTGAAGCGGCGGTCGGCGTTGTGCGGGTCCTGCCACGCGGTCAGGCCCAGCTCCCGGCAGGCGGCATGTGTGACGGCCCGTCGCACCTCCAGCAACGGCCGGCACCACGGCGGATCGTAGGGACGCATGCCGGCGATCGAGCGCGCCCCGGAACCCCGGCCCAGCCCCAGCAACACCGTCTCGGCCTGGTCGTCGAGCGTGTGCGCCAGCAGCACCGGACCGCTGTGGTAGGCGCTCAACGCGGCGTAGCGGGCGGCGCGCGCCGCCGCCTCCGGACCGCCCTCGTCGCCCACCTGCACCCGAACCACTTGGGCCTCAACGCATCCCAACGCAACAGCCTGCGCCCGGGCGGTTTCGGCGACGGCGGCCGAGTCGGGCTGCAGGCCATGGTCCACGATCAGCGCCGTGGTGGGCCGCAGCCGCGCCGCCACCGCGGTCAGCGCCAGCGAATCCGGGCCGCCGGAGAGCGCCACGCACCACTGGTCGACGGTGGCGAGGTGGGCCTTGGTGAACGCCTCGACAGCCGCGCGCAGCTGGCCTACAGCACCCTGTCGATCCATCGCTGGGGTTCTTCGATCTCGGTGGGCAGCGGCAGCGTCTCGGGGCCCGTCCAGATGGTGTTGAACCGCTCCATTCCCACCTGGCCGACCACGTGGTCGACGAACGCCTTGCCGCGGGTGTACTGGCTGAGTTTGGCGTCGAGCCCCAGCAGTGCGCGCAACAGTCGCTGCAGCGGCGGTTGCTTGCGGTGGCGGCGCTCGTCGAACCGGCGGCGGATGGTGGCCACCGACGGCACCACCATCGGCCCGACGGCGTCCATCACGTGGTCGGCGTGGCCCTCCAGCAGGGTGCCCAGCACCAGCAACTGATCCAGGGCCTGCCGCTGCGGCTCGGATTGCACGGCGCGCACCAGACCGAGAATCCCCGACGAGTTCGCGTCGGGTCCCGACGCCCCGTTGCCGCGGTTGCGCGCGAACTCGGCGAGCCGGCCGACCACCTGCCCCATGTCCTCGCCGGCGTCCCGGGTCAACAGCCCCAGCGCCTGCGACATGTAGCCGGGCAGCCACGGGTTGGCGGTGAACTGCACTCGATGGGTGACCTCGTGCAGGCACACCCACAGCCGGAAATCGGACGGGTCGACCCGCAGCTGACGCTCGACGGCGATGACGTTCGGATACACCAGCAGCAGGCAGCCCGATTCGGCCCCCTGGTTGGTGGCGAACGGGTCGTACTGCCCGAGAATCCCCGACGACACGAACGCCAGCACGGCACCCGTCTGCGCGCCGGTGACCCGGCCGGTGAGAAAGCCGCGCGGCTTTTCGGTGCCGTTCGTCATCACCCGCATCGACTCGGTGGCCGCCGCGACCCACTCCGGGCGGTCGACGATGCGGGCCGCCGGCACCGCGCCGTCGGTGATCAGGCCGGTGACGTCGCGCACCGGCGGTTCGGCCTTGACGGCCGCACGTGGCGAGCTCGTCGATCGCCTGGCGGCGGGTGTAGTCGGTGGACGGCGGACCCGGCCGGGCCAGCCGCCGACCGACGGTGGCCGCGAACCGCCAGTCGACGGCGGTGCCCAGCGTCAGGTCCGACGCCGGCGTCATGCGCACCCGCAGAACCAGAGCCTGGCTCGCCAGCGCGTCCATCACGTTGCGGCCGTTCGGGCCGGCGTCATTGGAGATGAACGCGAAGGTGAGCACCCGGCCGCTGCGGTCGGTGAGCACCCCGGCCAAGGAGTTGATGGCGGTCAGCGAGCCGGTTTTGGCCCGCAGCCAGCCCGCCGGCCCCTGGTCGGTGGAGGCGTCGAGGAAGCGGTCGGCCAGCGTCCCGCTGCCGCCGGCGATCGGAAGCAGATCCAGCAGCGCCCGCAACGACGGCTGGTCCGGTCCGGCGGCGGCCTGCACCGCGCCGTCAAGCGTCTTGGCCGTCAGCCGGTCGTCGACCGACAGCCCACTGGAATCCACCAGCGCCAGGCCCCCGGTGTCGACGTGGGCGGTGTTCAACCGGTTGGTCACCGCGTCGACGGCGCCGGCGAAGCTCCGCGGCCGGTTGATCGCGGCCGCCACCTCGCGGGCGATGCACTCGGCCAGCACGTTGTCGGAGTGGTCCATCATCTCGGACAGCCGCTGGACCAGCGGCGCCGACTGCACGACCGCCAGCTGCCGGGCACCCGATGGCGCGGAGGCGATCGTCACCGCGTTCGGGATCCAGGCCCAGGGCCTTGGCCAGCTCCCGTCCGGCGTCCAGCGCCGGGGTCCGGGACCGCCGCGAGTTGACCGTGCTGGGCTGGATGCGTCCGGCGTCGATCATCACCGACTCGATCGGCGCGATGTCACCGTTGTCGACGTCGGCGAGGTCCCAGCCCTGCGCCATCGTCGGACCGCTGAACGCCGAGGTGTCCACCTGCACCGCCGTCGGCGTCATGCCGCTGCGGCGGACCTGCTCGACGAGGTCGCTGATCCGCGCCGATCCGCGGTACCAGGTGTCCACGCCGGGCGGTGCCGCCGACAGCGTCGGATCCCCGGCACCCACCAGCACGACGGGACCCTGGGCGTTCTGGCTGCCGGCCACCACGCGGGTACTGATCCGGGCCTGATGGTCCAGCGTCAGCAGTGCCGCGGCCGCCGTGAGCACCTTGTTGGTCGACGCCGGCACCAGCGGCATGTCGCCCGCCACCTGCCACAGCTCTTTTCCGGTGATGGCGTCGGTGATCCGGCCGCCCAGCCTGCCCAGGTTCGGGTCGCCCGCCACCGGTGCCAGCGCGGCCGGCCACGCCGGGTCCGCTGGGTGTCTCGGCGGTGTCGCTCACCGGGACGATGCCCGGCTTGACTGCCGGTGCGCGCGGGGGCGGGATCGGGGCATGCGCGCTGCTGGCGCCGTGGCCGCCCGTGGTGAAGAACGTTGCCGCCGCCACGACGGCGGCGACGAACGCCAGCACGCCCAACCCGATGAGCACTGGGTGGATTTTTGCCAGCGAGTGCGGGCCATGACTCTCCTGACTGTCTGGTCCCATTCTGCCGAATCGGCGCCGATGCGCTCGACTAGGGTGTAGCCGAGCAAAATTGGCCTGCCCAACAGACGCCTTCCTAACAGACAAGGAGCCCACGCGGTGGAATTCGACGTGACCATCGAGATTCAAAAGGGCCAGCGGAACAAGTACGAGGTCGACCACGAGACTGGCCGAGTACGTCTGGACCGCTACCTCTACACCGCGATGGCCTACCCGACCGACTACGGCTTCATCGAGGACACCCTCGGCGAGGACGGCGACCCGCTGGACGCGATGGTGCTGCTGCCGCAGTCGGTGTTTCCCGGCGTGATCGTGGAGGCCCGCCCGGTGGGAATGTTCCAGATGACCGACGAAGAGGGCGGCGACGACAAGGTGCTGTGCGTTCCGGCCGGCGACCACCGCTGGGACCACATCCAGGACATCGGGGACGTTCCGGAGTTCGAGCTGGACGTGATCAAGCACTTCTTCGTGCACTACAAGGACCTGGAACCGGGCAAGTTCGTCAAGGCCGCCGACTGGGTCGGCCGCGAAGAGGCCGAGGCGGAGGTCCAGCGCTCGATCGAGCGGTTCAAGGCCGAAGGGCACTGAACCACGCCGGCGCGTTGATGCTTTCGGCGTAATCGCGCCCTCGCCGCTGCGGGATTCTCGGTGGCATCCTGGCGATGTGACCCCGGTGCTGCATTTCGCCGCGAATTTCTGGTGGCTGGTTTTCCCGCTGGGCGGTGTGATCGGCGGCGGGCTTCGGGCCATCGCCGCGGCCAACGAGCGTCGAGCTGAGCGCCGGATGGAGCGCTACCGGTTGAAGCAGCAGGCCAAGATCGCGGTGGCGGAGGCATCCGGTCGGGGCGCGGACCCACGAGGAAACCGACCGCCGGGAACTCGCCAAGCTCGTTGCCGCGCATGACCGTACCGACGCCCGGTGGTTCGACTATGAGGTCGACATCGCAAAGCTGTTGGACTTCCCGCTGATGACCAACATGCGCGACCCGCTCACCATCGCGTTCCACAAGGCGAAGCGGCGCGCCGACCTGCTGCGGCCGGAACCGCCCGACGCCCTGGTGGGCGACCGGGATGCGCTGCTGGACTACCGCGATGCCGTCCACGAGTACCTCAGCGCGTTCGAGATCGCCGAGGCCGAGGCGATCCGGCGGCGGCGCAGCGACTTCTCGGCCGACGACCAGCAGCGGCTGGCGCGCGCCCAGAACCTGCTGCACCTGGCGAACGACGAAGCGGCGACGCGTGAGGAACGCCAGAACGCCTACGCGCGGGCGACCAAGGAGCTCGACGGTTTGATCGCGCTTCCCGCCCCCGCGCGGGCCGCCATCGAACAGCGCATCGCCGGGCAGATCGAGGCCTAGACCGTCAGCCCCGGCGGCGGGCGTCGCGGCGATTGCGCAGGATGCTCCAGCCCAGCGCCGCGGCGATGAAGACCACACCGACCGAGGCGGTGACCGCCTCGGGGACCTGGAATCGCGGCTCGATGGAGACCAGCATGATCACGGCCAGCGCCCCGATCGCCCAGTGCGCGCCGTGTTCCAGGTAGACGTAGCGGCCCAACGCTTCCTGGTGGACCAGGTAGATGGTGATCGACCGGACGAACATCGAACCCACCAGTCCCAGCCCGAGCGCGATGATGATCGGGTCCGAGGTGATGGCGAACGCGCCGGTGACCCCGTCGAACGAAAATGCGGCGTCGAGCACTTCGAGGTAGAGGAACAGCGTCAGGCCGGCCCAGCCGCTCGCCGCACCGGCCGTGTGGGGTTTCGGTCTCGGAGGGCCGAAACGCCCGGCTCAAACCGTTGACCACCAAGTAGGTCACCATGCCCAGCAGTCCGGCCGTCAGCACCGTCGCCGCCTCGTCGGCCGAGTGCGTCAACTGCGTGCCCACCAGGACCAGCACCAGACCCGTGACCACCAGCGTCACCTGCCCCAGCCGGCCGATGCGCGCGAATGGGATCTCAATCCATTTGAGCCACTTGATGTCTCGGTCGTGGAAGACGAAATCCAGGAACAGCATCAACAGGAACATCCCGCCGAATGCCGCGATCTGCGGGTGGGCCGCGATGACGAGCTTTTCGTAGCTGGGCGAACCGTCCGGGAATTCCAGCGCGCCGTGCGGCGGTGGATGCAGCGCCAGCTCCATCGCGCGCACCGGATCGAGGCCGGCGGTCGCCCACACGATGAGCAGCGGGAAGACCAGCCGCATGCCGAACACCGCGACGAGGATCCCGATCGTCAGGAACATCTGCTGCCAGAACCGGCTCATCGGTTTCAGGATCGCGGCGTTGATGATGGCGTTGTCGAACGACAGCGACACCTCGAGGACGGCCAGCACCAGCAGCAGGTAGAGAGCCTTGAAGCCGCCGTAGGCATATCCGAGGACCAAGGCCGCCACGGTGACCAACAGCGAGAAGCCGAAGATGCGCAAAGCGGACATGGATCCTTTCCGACCGCCGCCCACACTAGCGAACCGGATCGTCGCGGCGGGTGATGGCTGCGGGCCGCATAGAATTTTCAAATTGTGGCGAAACATCGGGACAGTCGGCCGAAAGCGCCGCCCCGGTGACCGAGCTCAGCGCCTCACAGGGGCCGGTGGCGCGCGGCAGCGTGGCCCGGGTCGGCACCGCCACCGCGGTGACCGCGCTGTGCGGCTACGCGGTGATCTATCTGGCCGCCCGCGACCTGGCGCCGAGTGGCTTCTCGGTATTCGGGGTGTTCTGGGGGGCTTTCGGACTGGTCACCGGCGCGGCCAACGGGCTGCTGCAGGAAACCACCCGGGAGGTCCGCTCGACTCCATATATCAGTGACCTGGCCGCGTTTCCGGTGCCCGGCGAACCACGTACCCATCCGATGCGGGTCGCCATGCTGGTCGGAGTGGCCGCGGCCGTCACTGATCGCCGGCAGTTCGCCGCTGTGGAGCGGGCGGGTGTTCGTCGAGGCGCGCTGCTGTCGGTGGCTCTGCTGTGCGTCGGGCTGGCCGGGTTCTGTCTGCACGCCACCCTGCTGGGCATGCTGGCCGGCACCAACCAGTGGACGCGCTACGGCGCGCTGATGGTGACCGACGCGGTCATCCGGGTGATGGTCGCCGCGGCGACCTTCGTGATCGGGTGGGGCCTGGTCGGTTTCCTGTGGGCGACGGTGGCGGGCGCGGTGGCCTGGCTGATCATGCTGGTGGCCTCGCCGGCGGCCAGCGCCACGGCCCGCCTGCTGACCCCGGGCGGCACCGCGACGTTCCTGCGGGGCGCCGCGCATTCGATCACCGCGGCCGGCGCCAGCGCGATCCTGGTGATGGGGTTCCCGGTGCTGCTGAAGCTGACCTGCGCCGAGCTCGGCGCGCAGGGCGGGGTGATCATCCTGGCCGTGACGTTGACCCGCGCGCCGCTGCTGGTGCCGCTGACGGCCATGCAGGGCAACCTGATCGCGCATTTCGTCGACGAGCGCAGCGATCGGATTCGCGCGCTGCTCGCCCCGGCCGCGATCATCGGGGCGATCGGCGCGGTCGGGGTGCTGGCCGCGGGCGTGGTCGGCCCGTGGTTGTTGCAGGTCGCCTTCGGTCCGCAGTATCACGCCAGCAGCGCGCTGCTGGCGTGGCTGACCGCGGCCGCGGTGGCGATCGCCATGCTGACGCTCACCGGTGCGGCGGCGGTGGCCGCCGCGCTGCATCGGGCCTACTCGCTGGGCTGGGTCGGCGCGACGGTGGCGTCGGGATTGCTGCTGTTGTTGCCGCTGTCCCTGCAGACCCGCACCGTGGTCGGGTTGCTGTGCGGTCCGCTGGTGGGCATCGGCGTCCATCTGGTGGCGCTGGCGCGCGCCGCGCGCTCTACCGGCTGATCTGACCTGAATCAGCGTGTACCTTGTGGGCTTAAATGGGTACTGAAACGCATGTCGTCTGGATCGTCATCCCCGCCTTCAACGAAGCCGCCGTCATCGGCGAGGTGGTCGCCGATGTGCGCTCGGTCTTCGACCATGTCGTCTGCGTGGACGACGGCAGCACCGACGGCACCGGCGAGATCGCCCGGCGGGCCGGGGCTCATCTGGTGCGGCATCCGGTCAACCTCGGTCAGGGCGCGGCCATCCAGACCGGCGTCGAGTACGCCCGCAGGCAGCCGGGAGCCCAGATTTTCGCCACCTTCGACGCCGACGGCCAGCACCGCGTCAAAGACCTTGCCGCCATGATCGACCGGTTGCTCGCCGGTGACGTCGACGTCGTCATCGGCACCCGGTTCGGCACGCAACAGGTTGCCCGGCCGCCGTTGCTGAAACGGATCGTGCTGCAGACCGCGGCGCGGTTGAGCCGGCGCGGCCGCCGGCTTGGCCTGACCGACACCAACAATGGGCTGCGGGTGTTCAACAAGAAGGTCGCCGACGGGCTGAACATCACCATGAGCGGCATGAGCCACGCCAACGAGTTCATCATGTTGATCGCCGAAAACCATTGGCGCGTAGCCGAAGAGCCGGTCGAGGTGCTTTACACCGAGTACTCGAGATCGAAGGGGCAGCCCCTGCTCAACGGCGTCAACATCATTTTCGACGGGTTCCTGCGAGGCAGGATTCCGAGATGAAAAGGGTGGAAGATGAACTGGATTCAGGTGCTGTTGATCGGCGCGATCTTCGCGCTGCTGGTCTACCTGCTGCGGTCGCGCCGGAGTGCGCGGTCGCGGGCGTGGGTCAAGGTCGGCTACGTCTTGTTCGTGCTCGCTCGGCATCTACGCGGTGCTGCGACCGGACGACACCACCGTGGTGGCGCACTGGTTCGGGGTGCGCCGCGGCACCGACCTGATGCTCTACGCGCTGATCATGGCGTTCAGCTTCACCACGCTGAGCACCTACATGCGGTTCAAGGATCTGGAGTTGCGCTACGCGCGCCTGGCCCGGGCGGTCGCGCTGGAGGGCGCGCAGGCACCCGAAACGGGCTAGCCCGCCTGCGCCCGCCGGAAGTACTCCACCGTGCGGGCGCACGCCGTCGTCCAGCTCGACCTTCGGCCGCCAGCCCAAAACCTCTGCGGCTGAACCGATGTCGAGGCAGGACCGCTTGAGGTCGCCCAGCCGGGGCGGAGCGAACTCCGGGTCGTCGGGCCCCCCGACGGCGGCCGCCACCGCCGAATGCAGTTGGCGGTCCGAGGTTTCGATGCCGGTGCCGACGTTGAACCGCTGCCCGCCGCCGGCGTCGCCGGATGCCCTGACGAAGGCGTCCACGACGTCGTCGACGAAGACGTAGTCGCGGGTGTTGGTGCCGTCGCCGAACACCTTGGTGGGCTTACCCGAGAGCAGCGCCTGGGCGAAGATCGCCACCACGCCCGCCTCGCCGTGCGGGTCCTGGCGGGGGCCGTAGACGTTGGCCGGGGCGATGTGCGAGCAGTCCAGGCCGTACAGGTGGCGGAAGGTGTTCAGGTAGATCTCCCCCGCCACCTTGCCCGCGGCATACGGCGACGCCGGATCGGTGGGCACGGTCTCGGGGGTGGGGTATCGCGGTGGGGTGCCGTAGATGGATCCGCCCGACGAGGTGTGCACGATCTTGCGGACCTGCGCTCGGCGTGCCGCCTCGGCCAGCCGCACCGTGCCGATGACGTTGACCGAAGCGTCGAATTGCGGGTCGGCCACCGAGTGCCGCACGTCGATCTGGGCGGCCAGGTGGAACACCACTTCCGGGCGGTGCTCGTCGAGGATGGCCTCCAGGTCGGCGGTCACGATGTCGGCCTCGACGAAGATGTGCGCCGGATTGTCGGCCAGATGCTCGAGGTTGGTCGCGCGACCGGATGCGAAGTTGTCCAGCCCCACCACCGCGTGACCGTCGGCCAACAGACGGTCGACTAGCGTCGAGCCGATGAATCCGGCTGCCCCGGTAACCAGTGCGCGCACCGGCCCACCATACATAGCGGCCGTGGCCGCCGCGCTCATCGTGGTGCAGCTGGTGGTCCGCGCGGTGCTGGCGTTCGGCGGCTACTTCTATTGGGACGACCTGATCCTCATCGGCAAGGCCGGCACCCACGACCTGCTGTCGCCGTCGTATCTGTTCGACGACCACGACGGGCACGTCATGCCCGGCGCCTTCCTGGTCGCGGGCGCCATCATCCGGCTGGCGCCGCTGGACTGGACCGGGCCGGCGGTCAGCCTGGTGGTGCTGCAGCTGCTGGCGTCGCTGGCGCTGTTGCGCGCGCTGTACGTCATCCTGGGCTGGCGGCCGGTGCTGCTGATCCCGCTGACGTTCGCGCTGTTCACCCCGCTGGCCGTGCCGGGGTTCGCGTGGTGGGCGGCGGCGCTGAACTCGCTGCCGATGCTGGCCGCGCTGGCCTGGGTGTGCGCCGACGCCATCCTGCTGGTTCGCACCGGCAACCAGCGCTACGCGGTGACCGGCGTGCTGGTCTACCTCGGCGGGCTGCTGTTCTTCGAGAAGGCCGCGGTGATCCCGTTCGTCGCCTTCGCGGTGGCCGCGCTGCTCTGCCACGTCGGCGGTCGATTCCGGCCTGGGCCGCCGCTGGCGACGGTGTGGCGGGCCGGCCGGCGGTTGTGGATCGCCGCGCTGGCACTGACCGCCGGCTGGGTGGCGCTGTATCTGGCCGTGGTCAATCAGCAGCGGTGGAGTTCCGATCTGGCGATGACGTGGTCGGCTGCTGGCGCGTTCGATCACGCACGGCATCGTGCCGGGACTGGCCGGCGGGCCGTGGCACTGGGACCGCTGGGCGCCGGCCTCGCCCTGGGCCACGCCCCCGCCGTCGGTGATGGCGCTGGGCTGGCTGGTGCTGGCCGGAATGCTGGCGGTGTCGCTGGTCCGCAAGCAGCGCATCGGGCCGGTGTGGCTGACCGCGGCCGGCTACGCCGTCGCCTGCCAGGTGCCGATCTACCTGATGCGGTCGTCGAAGCAGACCGCGCTGGAACTGGCGCAGACGCTGCGCTATCTGCCGGATCTGGTGGTGGTGCTGGCGCTGCTGGCCGCGGTCGCGTTCAGCGCCCCCAACCGGCCGGCCGGACCGCGCTGGCTGGACGCTTCGCCGAAACGCGCCGCGGTGACCATGGCGGGTGGCGGTGTTGTTCGTGGCCAGCAGCCTGTACTCGACGGCGACGTTCTTGACCAGCTGGCGCGACAACCCCGCCCAGCCCTATCTGCAGAACGCCCGCGCGAGTCTGGCCGCGGCGCACGCGGCCTCGGATGCGCCGCTGCTGGATCAGGAGGTCGACCCGTTGGTGCTGCAGCGGGTGGCCGCGCCGGAGAACCTGGCCAGCCACATGTTCGCCCTGCTGCGGGACAGGCCCGAATTCGCCCCCGCGACAACGCAATTGCGCATGCTCGACAGCTCGGGCCGGCTGGTCGAGGCGCGGGTGACCTGGGTTCGGACCATCGCGCCCGGTCCGATGCCGCAGTGCGGCTACTTCGTCCAGCCGGACAAGCCGGCGCGCCTGGTCCTCGACGGCCCGCTGCTGCCGGCCGACTGGACCGTCGAACTCAACTACCTGGCCAACAGCGACGGCTCGATGACGTTGTCGATGACGGAGGGCCCGAGGTCAAGGTTCCGGTGCATCCGGGACTCAACCGGGTCTTCGCCCGGCTGCCGGGCGCCGGGGACGCGATCACTGTGCGGGCCAACACCACCGCGCTGGCGTTGTGCATCGCGTGTCCGATGCCGCAGTGCCGCTTCTTCGCCCAGCCGGACAGGCCGGCGCGCCTGGTCCTCGACGGCCCTCTGCTGCCCGCCGACTGGACCGTCGAACTGAATTACCTGGCCAACAGCAACAAGCTCGATGACGTTGTCGATGACGCAGGGATTCGAGGTCAAGGTGCCGCTGCAACCCGGGGCTCAACCGGGTTTTCGCCCGGCTGCCGGGGGCCGGGGACGCGATCACCGTGCGGGCCAACACCACCGCGCTGTCGCTGTGCCTCGCGTCGGGACCGGTCGGTTTCGTCGCGCCGGCCTGACGCGACGCTCAAGGGTCCGCTCAGCAGTAATTCCCAAAGCACCGGAAATTCGGGCAATAGACCGTATGCGCCAGGCTGACCATGGATCGGACCTCGCCGAACGTCACGTTGCGCGGGTCCAGGGTGGCGTGGATCTGCTGCGCGATCTGGTCATATGTCCATGCCCACGCGATGTCGTCACAGATGAGCCGGCCCATCCCGGTGAGCGCATCGTCGTGATCCGGCGGCCAACTGAAGCCCATGGCGCGCAATTGAGCAAGATAGGCGTCGTCGGCGGGATCCGCATTGGCAATCGAAGCGCTGGAAAGCACGGCCGCGCCGGCCATGACGGGAACGGCCGGCTTGGCCCGCCAGCGAGGTGAGTGCATCGTGGTGCGCTTCCTTTCTTGGGGCATTGATCCCGCAAGTGTGCGGGTCCAAAGCCGCCAGGAATAAGGAGAATAGAAAGCGCGGGGAAAAAGCACCTTATGGGCAGCTGAACGTTCGGCTCTACGCGCTGCACGAACGCATGAGACATCGCATGCGGAGCCGCCTGGGGGAATCGAACCCCTGCTTGACCAGGGGAAATGTAGATCTATCTGCGCTTTGTTCCGGCTCGATCCATATCGGTCCCGTCCGTCACCTGCGGATTCGCGTCAAGTCTTGACGGCGTCAAGAGCAACGCCGGGTGCGCTCTGTCCAGACAAACCGTCGGCCCGCGCCGACCAGATCGGAAGATCGGCCGGTTTGCGGTCGACTCACTTGCGGCCCGCGATTGGCGTGGTGCCCGAGGCATCTTCGCAGCAAATCGCGGCCATTGAAGTCGAGAGCTACCTGAGAAGATCCCGGCTGGGATCCCGTAGTCACCGGCGTCGTGATATACAGCGACAGCAAGCACATGAAAGACGGTCTTCAGCTGATCAAACGAGTACCAGCGATGGCGATAGCAGCAAGCCGCGATGTCTATCACCATCCGGAACGTGAGGTATCGGTATCTGCCCGGTGAGCGCAACGGCTGCAAGATGGTGCCGTCAGGCTGTACAAATTCGCAGTGGCGCAGGGGCCGACAGCATCACCGCGGTGCTCGACGAGATCGGAAGCCGCGAAGCGGTTCTGCTTGGTGGGGGTTCGCCGCCGAGAGCGGCGGACGCGGTGCAATAGGGCGCGTTCGTGGGTTTACAGAACCTTGCGTGGAGGGCACTAACAGGGGTAAAAGAGCGGTTGAAAAGTTAATACAAGTCAAAATCGCAGGTCAGAGGGTATTCCAGACCGAGGGGTATTCCGATGGATGTTTCCCAGAATGGCGTTCCATACGTGTTTGAGCCGCGGAACGAAACGACCGAGCAGGAGGTCGGTCATGCGCTCGCCGGGGGTGCGCCGCAGCGCGTCGGTTGGTTTCGCTACTTCTTCGACGACGACCGTTGGGATTGGTCAGAGCAAGTCCAACGGATGCACGGCTACGAGCCAGGAACCGTTACCCCGACTACCCGACTGGTTCTGGCGCACAAGCACCCCGATGATTATCGGCAGATAGCCGACACGCTTGAATTGATTCGGCAGACTCGGCGGGCGTTCAGCAGCAGACACCGCATCTGTGACATTCAGGGCAACATCCACCATGTTGTAGTCGTCGGCGAAGAACTGCGCGACGACGACGTGCGAGTTGTCGGGACTCATGGCTTCTACATCGACGTGACGCCGGTCGAGCAGGCCCGGCAGGATCAGATCACCGCGGAGCTGGCCAGGATTTCCGAATCGCGATCGGAGATTGACCAAGCCAAAGGCATGCTGATGATGGTCTACCGTTTGGATGCGGACGCGGCCTTCGAGCTTCTCAAACGGTGTTCACAACAATCCAACGTCAAGCTCTACGATCTGGCCAAACAAGTTGTTTCTGACTTCGCCGGCGTTCCGGACGACGGGCAGATGCCCGCGCGATCTACGTACGACCAGCTCCTTATGACGGCCCACCGTCGAATACAAGAGAAGCCGTAGGGGCATCACGGGTTAGGCGCGTTTCTGGTGGTTGGTTGAGTTCATCAAGACGCTCCGCCACGATCCGCAGTCGGTCGAGACGGCATTGCTGACAGAGGTTGTCGCTGGAGGCGTAGCCGAGCGTGGGTCGTTCATCGCATAGCGCGTCTCCGAGAACATTGCGGAAGTGTAAGCCGGGGAGCGGATCGAACTTCGTCTCCTCCGGACCGCGCGGCTAAGAGCGCGACCGGGCTCAGCGCAACTATGGATGGCGGTGCTGGCAAAGCGGCGCGCACCAGCGATACGTCCCCTTCAGGTGCGGAGACGCGCTATTGACGGCGACGTGGTCAAACTCCTTCTTCGCATCGTCGCGCGCCTTATGCTGGTGAATTGGGAAACTCGGGGGCCGGAAGCGGCGGAGGGTCGGATGACCGCAGCGACCGCGTGCCGTACGTGTGGCACCGAGCTGCGTGAGGGTGCGCGATTCTGTGACGGGTGTGGCTCCCCGGTCAAGGACGCTGATACCCGCGCGGAGTACAAGCAGGTCACCGTCTTGTTCGCCGACGTGGTGCATTCGATGGACATCGCAGCAGCCGTTGGTGCGGAGCGGTTGCGCGAGATCATGACCGAGTTGGTCGAGCGTTGTGCTGCGGTGGTTCAGCGCTACGGCGGCACGGTGGACAAGTTCACCGGTGACGGGATCATGGCGGTATTCGGTGCGCCGGTGGCGTTGGAGGACCACGCTTTCCGCGCCTGCATGGCCGCAATAGACGTTCAAGAGGAGGCCAACTGGGTTGCGGCTGAGGTCCAACATCGTGACGGTCTGGACCTCCGTCTGCGCTTGGGTCTGAACTCCGGTCAGGTGATAGCCGGTGACATCGGTTCGGGGTCTTTTGGATACACGGCCGTTGGTGAGCAGGTCGGGATGGCTCAGCGGATGGAGTCGGTCGCTGCGCCCGGTGGGGTGATGCTCAGCGCGTCCACCGCGCGACTGGTTGATGGTCTCGCGGTGCTCGGTGATTCTGAATTGGTTCAGATCAAGGGTGCCGATGAGCCGGTGGCCGCCCGTCGGCTGTTGGGCATGACAAACCAGCATCGCGGTGTCGGGCGCGCTGACTCGAACCTGGTCGGTCGGCGATGGGAGATGTCCGCCGTCGAGGGCTTATTGGAGCGGGCGACCGACGGCGATGGCGCGGTGGTCGGCGTGGTAGGGCCACCGGCATCGGTAAGAGCCGTTTGGTGCGTGAAGTCTCTGCGATGGCGGGTCGTCGTGGCGTGGAGGTGTTCACCACCTTCTGTGAATCGCACACCAGCGGGGTCCCCTTCCATGCCGTTGTACGGCTGTTGCGCGCGGTCACCGGCGTCGAGGGCCTTGACGGGCAGACCGCTCGCGATCGAGTGCGCGACCGCATTCCCGAGGCCGACCCCGAAGACTTGCTGCTGCTTAATGACCTGCTCGGCATCGCGGACCCCGATGCTGGGTTACCGGCATCGGTCCCGATGCCCGTCGGCGACGGTTGACAGCGCTGCTGAATGACGCTTCGTTGGCTCGGGAAACGCCGGTGGTCTATGTCGTTGAGGACGCCCATTGGACCGATGAGGTCAGCGAGTCGATGCTGGCCGAGTTCCTAACCGTGATTCCGCAGACGGCCTCGCTGGTCCTAGTCACCTATCGCCCGGACTATCGGGGCGCGTTAACCCGCGTCGCAGACGCGCAGACCCTAGTGCTGAAGCCACTCGAGTGATTCCGAGACAGCAGCATTGATCACCGGGCTGCTCGGCGTCGACGCATCTGTTGGCGAATTGGGCCAGATGATCGCCGACAGGGCTGCCGGTAATCCGTTCTTCGCCGGGGAAATCGTGCGCGAACTGGCCGAACGCGGCATCCTCAGTGGCCCTCGCGGAGCGTACACATGCCTTGAAGAAGTCGCCGACATCGACGTGCCCGCGACCTTGCAGGCAACCGTCGCCGCCCATATAGACCGCGTTGGTGGCGTAGCGAAACGCACACTCAACGCGGCCGCGATCATCGGATCACGGTTCGACGACGATCTGTTGACATCGGTGCTCGACGAGGTCGCGGTGACCGAACTCGTGGATGCCGAGCTCGTCGAGCAGGTAAGGATTGCCCCGGTAGAGTATGCCTTTCGGCACCCGCTGGTGCGGATGGTGGCCTACGAGTCGCAGCTGAAATCCGGCCGTGCGCAGTTGCACCAGAAGATTGCGACCGCCATCGAACAGCGCGATCCAGGGTCGGTTGAAGAGAACGCTACCCTGATCGCCAGCCACCTGGAGGCCGCTGGCGATCTGCGCGCGGCCTTCACCTGGCATATGCGGGCCGCAACGTGGTTGACCCACCGCGACATCTCGGCGGCGCGGATGAACTGGCAGCGCGCGGTCGTCGTCGCCGATCGCATGCACGTCGACGACCCGGACCGGTTGTCGATGCAAATCGCCCCGCCCACCTTGCTGTGCGCGACCATCTGGCGGGTCGGCGGAGAACTGGCCGAGATCGGGTTCGACGGATCGCGCGAGCTGACCATGGCCGCCGGTGACGAGCGGTCGCTGGCCATCGGCATGTGCGGCCTGCTGCAGATGCTGAATCTGCACGGCGAGTTCTCCGAGGCCGCACGCCTGGCCTCCGAGTACGTCGATCTGCTCGAGTCGATCGGCGAGCCGGAAATGACGGTCGGACTGCTGGCCGTCCGACGTCGCAAGGCGGGATGCCGGTGAAATGGCAGAGGCCATGCGACTGGCCGACGCGATCGACCTGTCCGGCGGGAACCCCACGATGGGGAACCTGATCATCGGATCACCGTTGGGATTCATTTCGCGCTGCGTGCATCTACCCGCTGCTGCCTGAACGTCGAGGGATGGCACGAAGACTTCGACGAGGCAATCAACATCTCCCGAGACGTGGATCCATTCACCCACAGCACAGTCGCGATGATCAAGTACGTCACAACGTTGAACTGGGCGCTACTGCCTGACGACACTGCAATTGGCGAAATGACCGAGGCGTTGAGAATCGCCGAGCGGAACGGAGACGATTTTCAGCTCGCCAATGCCAGATTCACACTGGGTCTCGCCCTCGTCCGCTGCGATGGTCCAGCGCGTAGCCACGGGTCCGAGTTGTTGCATCAGGTTCGTGATGCCGTTCTGCAACATCGCTACATCAGAATCGCAGCGGTCAGCGTTGACCTCGACGATGCGGCCGAGAAAACCCGAACCGGAGACTACGACGGAGCCATTGACCTGTGCCGGGGGCGTACTGGCGTATCAACTGCGCAGTGGTGAAGGCATCAACCGTGGTTGGGCGACAACGGTTCTGGTCGAAGCACTGCTGCAGCGCGGCCAGAACGGCGATCTGGAGGCCGCCCAAGAGGCCATTGACCGGCTGGCGGCCATGCCCACCGAGCCGGTATTCCTCTACCACGAACTTCCACTGCTGAGGCTCAACGCACTGATCGCCCAGGCACGCGGCGACGAGGCCGGTTATCGGGAGTTCCGGGACCGCTACCGCGCCCGGGCGAAATCCGTCCGGTTCGAAGGGCATATGGCGATGGCCGAGGCGATGCCATGACGGCGGCTACTCCTTATGGGGTGGTGACGTTTCTGTTCACCGACATCGAGGGTTCGACCCGTCGGTGGGAGGCCGACCCGCAAGCGGTGCGAGCGGCGATCGTCGTGCACTATGAGGTGCTGCGCGCAGCGATCGGGAAACATCCGAGGTTTGTGTGAACTGCATAGACCTCCGGAGCCGCCTCGGCAGTCGAACCCTCTTCGGCCGGGGGTCGCCTGCGATCCATGTCGTTCCTGTTTGGTCCCCGTCCAGTCCCGGTCGTTACCTACGGGTTTTGTTTCGGGCCTTGACGGCGTCAAGACCAATATTGCATAGCCCGGACACGCCGACTATCGGATGCTCGGCCGGAAGCCAGCCCCGAAGAGTCTCCCACTACTGCTCCGACGTCACCGAGCTGCAAGAACATCCCGACGTAAGCCAACGAGAGTTATGTGTAACCGTAGCCACACGCCGGCACGCTGACGCCGTGTCCACCCCGAGTGTGATGTCGCGGCCGTATCGCGGCGGCCCAACCCAAGCCACATGCCGGTGCCTAAGGGCCTGGTAACGCCGCAGGTTCGAATCCTGCCGGGGGCACAAGCCTATAACTGCAGGTCATAGACCCATTTTGGGGGGGTCATGCGCGGGGTCCGTGCTATTGGTCGCAATTTACCGAACCGCGCTGCTCAGAGCAGCAAACAAAGCACCGCTTTATGCGGGCGCCCGATGCTCGGGTGGCCTTCCGCGGCGCCGACCCGCCGCCGTGGACTTCACGCGCTGTTCGCTTCGCACTTGCCCGCCGACGACGCCGAGCGGTCGCTGCCACTGCGGCAGGCGCTCCACCCACGTAGCCGACGAACTCCTCGTCACTCAACCCAGCGTCTACCCGACCTCCTCGAACTGCAGCTGGTCGGCGTGCGGATCGCGCTCGGTACGGCTGTGCTCGCGGTCCAGCTCGGCGCGGCGCTGCCGGATATAGGACGCCACCTCCTCGGTGGTGAAGTGCTCCGCCGGGTCGTCGATGACCTCCAGCAGTGCGTCGAACTCCGGCAGGATCACCGGGGGGCGAGCCCACAGCGTCGGCCACCAGTCGGCCCCAGGCCGATCAGGACGGCCAGCGCCGGGACGGTGATGGTGCGCACCACGAAGGTGTCCACCAGCAACCCCACGCCGATGATGAACCCCGCCTGCACCATCCCGGTAATCGAGCCGAACAGCAAGCCGAACATGGAGGCGGAGAAGATCAGCCCGGCGCTGGTGATGACCCCGCCGGTGGCCGTCACCGTC